>JBDXGW010000025.1:0-144117 GCA_039989915.1 Gillisia sp. | reverse complement strand
AAAGCAAATTTATTTAGCTACAATTAATGCTAATACAAAATGGAATGGTAGTATGTATGGATGGACAGCAGTTCGTAAAGATCTGGTAGTATATTTTGATAATAGATTTTTAACCAATGACACACTTAATTGAACACTTCCAAAACAAACATTGAACATTGAACATTGAACTTTGAACTTTGAATTTTAATTTTGAACCCTGAACCCAGAACTCTAAACTCTGAACTCTAAACTCCAAACAACTATTCACCATTCACCAATCACTATTCCCTAAATTTTAAACTGCAAAGAAAGTCTCCAATTCCTTCATAGTTTCAACGGTGGTTTGAATATCCTTCACAATTTCTCCCTTCTCAAGTACCACGATGCGGTTGGAAATTTCAACCGTGTGTTGAAGATCATGACTTGACACAAGGATGGTCACATCGCCTTGGGCGGCAATTTCCCTTATTATTTTTTTAAGCCTGAACTGTGTTGTGGGATCCAGGTTGGCAAAAGGTTCATCGAGGATCACCACCTCCGGCTCCCCTATCAATGCCGCTACTATACCAACCTTTTTTGAATTCCCTTTAGACAGATCCCGCAGGTATTTTTTGCCATTCAGGATCTCCCCATTAAAAAATTCGGTAAAACGCTGTAGAAACTCATCTACTTCGGGTTTCTTGCGGCCTCTTAGCTCGCCTATAAAATAGAAATACTCCTCGGGGGTGAGATATCCAATTAAGAAAGTTTCATCAATAAAAGCGGTTGTAAAAGGTTTCCAGCCCTCATCTGTACTTATAAGAATATTATTGCTGGTGATCTTTCCTGAATCTGGTGAAATAAGATCGAGCAATAAACTGAAAAATGTGGTTTTTCCTGCCCCATTGTTACCTACTAACCCAAAGCTTTCACCTTTGGGAATTTCAAGATTTGGGATGTTAAGCACCGTAGTGCCTGCATACGTTTTGGTTAAATTTTCTACGTGTATCATATTCAGAAAGAATTATGCTTTTTGGCTGTAGGCAGCTATTGTTTTATATTTTTCGGTCTTATAGATCTTCTCTATAAGAGTAAAGACTTTATTTTTTAGGGCAAAACCCAGTACACCCGCGCCTGCAACCATAAGGTATCCTGCATTCGGCTCAAATAAATAATGCCCCAGTACATACAAGCCCAGCGGGAGAATAAGTTTAGGAAGGGTGAGCAGCAATGTTTTCGAATTGAAGGCCTGTTTATTCCCCATAATATTTTTATTATTTGTCAGGTCAATTGGAGTTCTAATAAAAGCCCCTCCCAATAAAACCAGGTGGGCATTGACCCCAATATTATAAACAGCACCTACTAAAATAGCCAGGTATACCTCCCATCCAAAATACAGGTAGAAACTAGCAATTATAGTAGTAAAGATTGTTGCAATCACCATAAGCCACCATTTGGAATTAAGATATTCCCGGTATTGGATATTCTGGCTCATCATTAACGGATAGTACGAACTGTCCCAACTTGGCACAAACTGTCCAAAGGTGAAAATAAAACCTCCCGTAACAAAAATGCCTGCAAAAATGCGCCACACCGGGCCTTCATAAGCTTCTATCCCCCCGGTGAAGAAAAGGAGTCCGTAAAAAATAAACAGCACGCTCATGATTATAGTGGTTCGGGAACGCTTATTTCTCTTAATAAGTTTTATATCGTTTTTAATGAAAGTGCCAAGGACACCGTAGCGGTTAAGCCAGGTATAATTTTCGGTTTGAGCATCGCTCTTCTTTTCCTTTAAACCGGAATCCAGGAACAGGTTTTTAAGGAAGAAAGAAAAGGTGATCCAGGCGATAAAAACCAATAGTAAAACCGGAATTGCCACTAAAACAGGATTTGCATACAGGGAGTCAAACAGGGGTTGGGTATAAGCTGTAATATCCAGGATTCCATAGTAGGTGAAAAGGACCACTGCTACAAGGATCATAGCGATACTGTACAGTACAAGGCTTTTATTATTGCTAAGAATATTTAAAAAATTATTTACCAGAATGAGGGAAGAAACCCCAATAAACCAGGCGATGGCGCCGGCAGGATCAAAACCTTCAACAATAAGAACAATTGTTAATGGCAGCAAAAGGAATAAATGAAGAATATTGAAAATAGAAAATAGCGTCTTGCCCAGGGAATAAGCAACAATATTTTTTCGTGAAATGTTTTGTACAAGAAAAGGCCTGATGTTCATCACCGGCATTTTTTGCAGAAAGTACCTTATAACTAGATCAATTAGCAGGTAAATAATTAAAAAACGGTTTACTGTTTCCAGCGGCGGCAGCCCTTGTTTTTGAAGAATGTAGTACATCCCCACACCCAATGCTGTAAATACCAAAATAAAATAAAGTGCTGCCAGCACCATAATTATCTTAATAAACATATTGGCCTTAAATCCGGCCGACCGCACAAAAGATTTCCATTCCAGGGAAAAGAACATTTTCACCATACTGTTTTCTATTGATCTTTAATTTGCATGTTTGTTGCCCAAAATGGTATTTTGTTACAAAATTCCTTCTACCAGAATTATCTCTTGATTTGAAAAATTTCATTATTTTAACGTTTTATAATCTGCCCCCGCATATAACAAGGGTATATTTACCATTCCCCCAAAATTCAAGTTTGATTTCCCATGCGGTGAAAAAAGAGAATGAGTAAAGGTAATAAGGTTAGTACAGAAAAGGATGAATGAATTATTGAAGCTGATAGGGAAAAAACAAACCGAAAAAATTATATCCCATTCTAAATTTCCGGATGGTTTGCATGACCTGGTTCGGCGCGGTTATGTGGTAGTTAAAAATGAAGAGTTTTTTCTCACTGAAAAAGGAGAAAATGCCAAAAAAACCGGTGTTCAACCCGAAGTAGATGAAGAGTCCCCTTCACAATCCCGGCGTAATGAAATGAACAAAAGTGTGACGGAGATCCCATCCTTTACTTCTTCCAAAAACAAAAAGTCGGTTTTCTTTATAATCCTCACCTTCCTCATATTTTTTATAAAATTCATTTCCCGATATAAAATTTTTAAAGCAAAAGAAAAACCACAATCCCGGGAAAAATAAAAGATTACAGGGAAAGGGTATAAGAAAAATATTTGCGCTTAACCTTTCTCACTAATATCTTCCAACACCTGTTTCTTTTCGATAGAAATTTTTCTGCCTTCGATTTTCAGGATTTTATCATTATGAAAATTATGAAGGATCCGGCTTATGCTCTCGCGGGTTATTCCGGTGAGATCTGCAAGTTCCTGACGTGAAACAGGAAGGATAAAATTATTGGATTTATAAATATCTTTTGAAAAAAACAATAAAGTATGAGCCACCCGGCCCATGTTCTGTTTTTGCGCAATATCAATAAGATAATGGAAATTTTGAAGTTCACCCCGGCCCATACTTTGAATCACCTGATAGGCGAATTTCCCATTTTCTTCAATGAAATTTGTAAAGGTTTTACTGTCAATATAACATACGGTTGTAGGCTCAATTGCAGTTGCCGAAAAGTGGTTTATCTTATCGCCAAAGGTGCTGTGCAAACATAAATAGGAAGGGGCCTTAGCTATGTTCATGATCCTCTCCCTGTTTGGACCTTTTGTATGAATTTTCACCAGGCCAGATTTTATATAAACCACGTTGTTGGTAGGAGAATCCTGTTTTATAAGCGCCTCACCGGCCTGGAATATCATTTGAGAACTATTCTCATTTAGAACATCTAGCTGGCAATCATTCAGCATATGGGAAGGCCCGGATCGTTGGTTACATAACTTACAATGAGGCTTTAACATCTTCCGGAGATTAAGTACATAAATATACTATAAAATTTAAAAATGTGCGCTAAATCACATTACGATGTGCGGCTAAGCACAGCTAATTCCATTTACACTTTAAGTCTTTTAAGTAACTTTATATAAGTGAAAACAATAAAGGTTTGGAAACCTTCTTAATTTGGGGTGAAAGTTTCCAGGTAAATGTCACAATTCTGAAATTTAGGGGTAGAGTTCAGAATTAAAAAGCTAATGATCGGGTGGGGCCAATCATTAGCTTTTTATTATCAAGTAAAGGAAACCCTCTTCCTTTTGGTGAAAATACAGGAATTCCCCTAGCCTGAAAAGCCTTTATCCCTACCCATTTTCCCTTTTATTAATATATATTTAGTTTTTCCTTCACTGTTAATTTCTACGTCATGATCTATGGTATTCTTTTTTATGCAGGCGGGTTCCTCACTTTAAGTTTGGCTATTTTTTACTGGTTTACTCTTTATAATTCTGTTTACGGAAAGAGAAAAAACTTCCATGAAAAAACTTCAAAATCTGATTATGAAGAATAAGCTTTACAGGTGTTTGGTCGCTTGAAATATATTGAATTTTGATTAGATGAGAGGTTAAGACCTTGAAACCGGATTGGTAAATTTTAAAACGAAGTTGGAAGCCGGAAAGCGACGATTTACAATAGCGAATGTTTAACAAAAAATTTCCAATATTAGAATTCTGCCGACTTATTTTAGCCGAATGAAAGAGATTTATGTTGTAGAAGATGATAAATTTATACGGGAGTTGCTCGAACTTCTTTTAATGGACAAGTATAAAGTGCGCTCCTTTCCCAATGCCGAAAAATTTAGAAAAAGTATTAAGATAGGGAAACCAAAACTCATCTTAATGGACATAATGTTGCCGGATGGCAACGGGCAGGAAATGTGTAAGAACCTGGCACAAGACAAGGAAACTAATGATATCCCGGTGATATTAATGTCGGCCCATGCAGACATTGTAGATAAGACAGCGCGGGATTTTATTGTCAAGCCATTCGAATTAAATGATCTGCTATTCCGTATTAAAAAACATATCAATCTGTAAATTTTTCAATTTCAGATAAGCTTCAAATTCCCCCTGTGCGTTAAGCCATTTTAATATCTTAAAAAATCAGGGATGATCCCTATTATAGCAAAAATCACGGCAATAAAAATAAAGGCCAGGATCAGGGCTACGAGGATCTTTACCAGGATATTAAAACCCTGGGTTGCTTTAAGATAATTATCGACAAAAACTTGTAGTGTTTTCATGATACAGGTATTAGGGTTAATTTCAGGACTTACCGCAAATAGAGGAAACGATAAAATTTCCAATTCCGGTTGAGGAAGAGGATAATCCAATTGTAGGGTTAGAAAACAGGCGAAAGGGCAAATTGAAAATAAATGCCCGGCGCTTAGAAAATATAAGAGTAATTTTTATACCATCCCTTCAGTTTAAATTATCTGCTTCATTAAGATCACATTCAATATACCTTTTTCTTTAACCATCAATCAAGGGGGGAAATCCCGTAATTTTTCCGAAAAAACCACACTTCATTTTTTTGTTCAACCCAACCACTAATTCCAGGGATAGATTAGGAAAAGCAAGGGGGGGTTAATCTCCCGTGAACACAATAAATTTGTACCTTAGGCTTATGAACAATCACCATACAATTATTATCGCAGGCGCCGGCGGAATTGCCGAAGCGGCCGGGCTTCTCCTAATGGAATGGAGCAAGTTCCCTCCTACTCTGTATATAGGGAATCGTACCCTTTCCAATGCAAAGGCAGTAGCCCGTTGGATTGAAAAGGGTACCACCAAAAAATGCGAAATTCATGCTTTCACCCTATCAACAGAGGAGGTAAGCACGCAAATGAAGGAGATCCTCAATAAAGCCGATATAATCCTGGATTGTCTACCCGGGAGTCTGGCCCCAAAAATAGCCTCCCTCGCCATTGAATTTGATCTACATTATGCCAATCTTACCGAGTATGTGGCCGAGACTAACGAGATCATTGAAATGACTAAAGATGCAACCACAGGATTTGTTTTGCAAACAGGCCTCGCCCCGGGGTATATTAATATCCTTGCGCACAAGCTCTTTACAGACTTTTGTAAAGATTTTGGGGTAAATAAAGTAGATAAACTGGAATTTAAGGTAGGAGCCTTAACCCGCAATGCGGTTGCCCCGCATTATTACGGATTTACCTGGAGTCCTGTAGGAGTTGCAACAGAATATTTAAATGATGCAATAGTGATACGGGATGCAAAAAAAACAACCCGACCTGCGCTTACTGAAAGAAAGGTCATTATCATAAACGGGATAAGCTATGAGGAAGATCTCACCTCTGGTGGAGCGGCCGATCTTCCCGAAGCCCTTGAAGGAAAAGTGAACACGCTGGATTATAAAACCCTTCGGCATCCGGGACATTATGCATGGGTAGAAGAACAAATTACCGGGGCCGGAATAACCCATAAAAATGTAGAGGTTCTTCAGAAAAAAATGCAAGCCTTAATTCCTCATATAGAGGAAGATCAAATTGTACTCTACGCTGCTGTAGAAGGGGAGGATTCCAATGGAATTAGAAAACGGCGGGAAGTTGCTAAACAAATCCTACCGCAAAAAGTTGGAAAACATGTATTACGCGCTATCCAAACCACCACCGCCGTACCATTGTTGCAGGCTGCACAATTATTGCTTGAAAAAGACTCCAAAGGAGTAATTCTTCAAAGCAAAATAGATCCTGTTGAATTTTTAAAAGGAAATTTTGTTACCCGGGTCTACGGAAATTATGAATAGATCTCCATTTAAATAACTGCAAACACCCATTTTCACAAACCATTACTTCCCCCTGAAAAGGTGTCTGGGAGAGGTAAATAGGGCTTCCCATTCTCTTCTACCCAAATTCTTAAAAATTTAAGGAACAAGCATTCTTTTTTCAAAAATATTTCTTAAATTTAATAGAGATCTTCCCCACAAAAATCCGGTAATACATCCCCCCCCACAACTATACTATTTACTTTATACAGGAACTAATGAAATGGGGGACCCTTACCTTGCCCTTTACACGGCATTTTTGGAATTTTAGCGGGTATTTTTTTGTAGTGAGTATTCTGCTTCTCATTGGATTCATTTTATGGATGGAAAAGGAATGTGGCATCATCTCCTATATGTGGGAAGTGTTAAGGGAATTAAAAACTTAGTTTAAACGGTCCTTACAGGTACACCTATTTTTCTTCCGGTATTTTTTCTTTAAATATGATAAAGATCAGCAATTGTCGGGCATTTATATTCCAGGATATTTCTTAAATTTAAAAAGCTGAAACCCTCAGGATCAAGAAATGAAATTCCAAACTTTCATATCCCATCTCATTTACTCCCAGGATTCCGCGATTTCCTTTTTTTATTTTCAATCTAAATCCAATTATCATGAAAATTTACGATGACAAGCACATTAAAAATGTGGTCTTTGTAGGCGCTCATAACAGCGGCAAGACTACCCTGGCTGAAACTATGCTTTTTGAGGCCGGACTTATCAACCGCCGCGGAACCGTTGAAGCAAAAAATACGGTATCAGATTACCATGAGATAGAGCACGAAAAGGGAAATTCGGTTTTCGCAACCCCACTTCATACGGAGTGGCGCAATTACAAGATCAATATAATTGACACCCCGGGCCTTGATGATTTTATTGGTGAGGTGATCTCCTCAATTCGCGTTGCAGATACTGTAGTAACTGTGCTTAATGGGCAGCAAGGGGTTGAAGTAGGCACCGAGATCATTTGGAATTATATTGACAAATACCATAAACCCACCATTTTTGTAGTGAACCAGATAGACCACCCCAACCTAAATTACGAAGAAAGTTTTAAGACCATAAAAGGGCTGGTAGGAAATAATGCCGTAAAGATCCAGTATCCATTAATTGTTGGAGGGGCACAATGCATTATAGATGTTTTGAAAATGAAGATGTATAAATTCTCTGCGGAAGGTGGAAAACCCGAAAAACTGGAAATTCCTAAAGAACAAAAAGAGATAGCAGAAAATTTACATAATGAACTGGTAGAAAAAGCTGCCGAAAATGATGAGGAATTGATGGAGCTTTTTTTTGAAAAAGGAAGCCTAAATGAAGATGAGCTGCGCAAGGGAATAAAAGCCGGTATGCTTAACCACGACCTTTTCCCTGTTTTTTGCGTATCTGCCTTGAACGACATGGGCACCGGAAGGCTTATGGGTTTTATAGACAATGTAGCCCCAGCTGCCGGAGAACTGCAACCCGAACAAAGCGTGGAGGGAAAGGAGATCCAGGCCAAAAAAGATGGTCCTCCCGTTCTTTTTATTTTCAAAACCGTACACCAGCCAAATCTTGGACAGGTGACTTTTTTTAAAGTTATGAGCGGGGAGATCCATTTAAATGACAAAATGGTAAATTCCCGTAACGGTGAAACCGAAACCTTCAACCAGCTGTTTATAATGGATGGGAAAGAAAGGAATGCTGTCTCAAAACTTACCGTTGGAGACATTGGTGCCACGCTAAAATTGAAACACACAGAGACCAATGATACTTTGACCAGGGAGGGTTTGAACATTACCATAAAACCTATTCAATATCCTCAACCCAGGATACGTCGCGCTGTGTTTTCAGTAAATACCAAGGATGAAGAAAAGCTAAGCGAATCCCTGCGAAAGATCCATAGTCAGGACCCTACAACAGTAATAAGTTTTTCAGGAGAAACAAAAGAATTGATCATTTCCTGCCAGGGAGAATTGCACCTTGCAACTATAGACTGGACCCTTAAAAATATTTATGGAGTTGAAGCCCGCTTTGAAAAACCCAAGGTTTCCTTTAGGGAAACTATACAGCGATCTTCTGCAGCCAATTATCGCCATAAAAAGCAATCGGGCGGCTCAGGGCAGTTTGCCCAGGTTCATATGAAGATCGAGCCGTGGTTTGAGGGGCAGGACGAACCCGAAGGTTTCAACATTCGCGGGAAGGAAGAAATTGATCTTCCCTGGGATGGGAAACTGTTGTTTTACAACTGTATAGTTGGGGGAGTTATAGACCAGCGATATCTGCCTTCAATTATGAAAGGGATTCTGGAGGTGATGGAAAAAGGTCCGCTCACAGGATCATTTATCAGGGATGTGAGGGTAATGGTCTATGATGGAAAAATGCACCCGGTAGATTCAAATGATATCTCGTTCAAGATAGCCGGTGCGCACGCGTTTAGGGAGGCCTTTTTAAATGCCAATCCAAAATTGCTGGAACCTACTTTGGAACTAACAGTAACCGTCCCGGAAGAAATGGTGGGAAGTGTTATGACAGAACTGCAATCCCGGCGTTCGGTGATCCAGGGAATAGACAGTACACGCAAATTTCAGGTGCTAAAGTGCCTCGCGCCGGAAGCTGAATTGTTCGGATTTTCTACGGAATTGAGATCGCTTACCAAAGGCAGGGCAACTTATGTATCTGAATTTTCCTCCTATCAACCAGTACCTCCTAACGTTCAAAAAGGACTCGTGCAGAGTTGAAGGCGCACCTATGTAACTAAATCTGGTAAAATCAACGTTATGAAATTGGAGAATCTGCCTGTGCCTAAACTTATTTAGGCAGGGAGAATTCGTTCAAATTTTATGATGCCTAAATATTATTATTAGTTATTAAAAACCTAACTTGCCCCACCCTAAACCATTTACCATGACCCCCTTATCACCTACATCTCCTAACCGTTTTAATTCTTTTGGTTATTGCCACCTGGAAACAGCTATTAGCCTCTTGCAGTAATTGGAATTTTTTAATGAATATGCACCGCTTAAGGAGATCAATCGTTTAAAAGAACTTCTTTCATACAATATCCTGGATACTCCGTATGAAAAAGACTTTGACGGGTTGGTAGAATTGATTTCTATTATATGTGATTCTCCCGTAGCAATCATCTCTATGATTGATGCAGAAAGACAATGGTACAAAGCAAAGGTAGGTATAAAGGAAAATGAGGTTGCAAGACAGGAAACATTTTGCCAGTTTACCTTATTACAGGATGATATAATGGAAATTCCTGATGCCCGTCTGGATGACAGGGTAAAGAACAATCCACATGTAATTGCAGAGAATGGAATAAGGTTCTATGCCGGGGTGCCTTTAAAAACAGCATTGGGATATAATATAGGTACTGTATGCGTAGTAGATACAAAGCCCAAACACCTTAACTCCAGCCAGAAAAAAGCGCTTCAGCTATTAACAGATCAAGCCATGATGTTGCTGGATGCCCGGAAAAAGAACCATTCCTTAGGCAATGAAGTAGATAGTATTCTCCAAACAAAAATCAACCTGGCTGAGAAGCAACTACAGCAAAAAGAAAACGATTATAATAATTTACTAAAAGCCATTAAAAAATCCGGAGGTGTCATTGAATTTTCACCTGATGGAATTATTCAAAAGATCAATCCGTATTTTCTTGATTTGTTTGGGTATCCAAAAAAAGAACTAATTGGCCAAAATAACAGTTTGCTTTTGGATGAAGAATCAAAAAAGCAAAATCATGAATTCTGGAGGGAACTTAGAGAAGGTATCCATAAATCCGGCCGAATGAAAAGGCTGCATAAAAATGGAACTGATGTTTGGATCCAGGCAACTTATAATCCCATATATGATTCAGAGAATAGGATTATTAAGATCATTAAAATTGGGCAGGACATAACAAGGGATGTTGGGGAAGAGAAGGAAGTTAAGAAAGCTAAAAACAGTGCCGAGGCTCTTAATATTCAAAAGGATAATTTTATTGCTAATATAAGCCACGAGTTAAGGACTCCAATTCATGCTATTTTAGGTTTTACAGACCTCTTGCTGGAGGAAGAAAAAAATGAGCGGAAAAAAACTTACCTCACATCTGTAAGGACTGCCGGAGATAATTTGCTGTTCATTATAAATGATATTCTTGACCTTTCCAAGATCGAGGCGGGGATCATACATATGGATTCTGAAGCTTTTGACCTTAAACATGTAGTTGAAAATGTTTTTTCCATTTTACATTTAAAAGCGCATCAAAAGAAAATAACATTTCAACACCACCTTCCGGAGGGCCTTAAGTATTATTTGCTGGGAGATAAATACAGGCTAACCCAAATACTTATAAATATTTTGGGAAATGCCATCAAATTTACCTCCCGTGGAAGTGTTGAACTATTTGTTTCCTTTATAAGTAAGAGCAGGAATAAAGTCTGGATTGAATTTAAAGTTGTGGATACGGGGATTGGAATTCCCCCTAACAAACTGGATATGATATTTGAACGGTTTTCCCAGGCCGAAGATACAACAACAAGACAATATGGGGGCACAGGTTTAGGCCTCAATATATCCAAACAACTTATAGAAAGACAAAATGGGTTTATTGAAGTAAGCAGTGAATTGGAAAAAGGTTCGGTGTTTGTTTTTTCAATCCCCTATAGGTTGGGTGTTGAAATCCCCCTTTATAAAAAAGTGAAGCAGGAAAGAACATCTCGTAATATTGAGGGTTTAAGGATTTTAATGTGCGAGGATAATGAGCTTAACCAACGTCTTACCAAAGCCATCCTTAATGAGGCCGGTTGCGCAGTTGATCTTGCAGAAAATGGATTAAAAGGGATAGAATTTCTTAGCACCCATACTTATGACCTTATATTAATGGACATACAAATGCCGGTAATGGATGGGTACCAGGCGACCAGACAAATACGCAATAACCTACATTCACAAATTCCCATTCTGGCTCTTACAGCTAATTTCATGGTTGCCGAGAAACAAAAATGCCTTGAACAGGGAATGACAGATTATTTGGCAAAACCATTTACCAAAGAAGATTTGCTTTCTAAGATTGAACAATTAGTTGGGAGTGAAAACTTAAAGACCAGGAAAATCGATCAAAAAACTAAATACGAACCGGTGCTGGACCTAAATATCTTAAAGGAGATAACCGGTGGGGATATAGTTTTTGAACATGAAATGATAACCCTCTTTGGTACCCAGTCTAAAATAATGATGGAGGAACTGGAACAGGATATACGATTTAAAAATTATGACTTAGTGATCTCCAATGCTCATAAACTGAAAACTTCCTTTGGAATTATTGGGGCAGATCTTTCATTATTAAATGTACTTGAAGGAATTTCGTTAAAGGATCCTCACGAGACACAAATTTTAACATCGTTTACCCAATTAAAAGGGCAAATGGAAGAAATTTATTTTGCCTTGAAAATTTAAAAATATTTTAAGACCCCTACTTATGAATATTGTACTTGTTGAAGATGATGAAATGCTTTTGAAATCTCTTACCTTTTTTTTAAACACAAATTCCCATAAGGTTATTCCCTTTAATAACGGCCTTGACGCAATTTCTTACATAGAGTCCCACTTTGATGCCATTGATCTTGTAATAACAGATTTAAACCTGCCGTTTGCCGGCGGGCAACAGGTAATTCATACCACGCGAAAAATCACAGGGATAGACCTGCCTATAATTGTTCTTACCTCCTCCGGTGTGGAATCAACAGAACTTGAGGTTTTTGACCTGGGTGCAGATGAGTTCATTGCAAAACCCTTTAGCCCTAATGTGCTTTTAAAAAGAATTGAAAAATTAAAGATCAAAAATTGAAAAAATCCTATCCCTTACTTTTTTATTTTTTATTTTTTTATATTTCAATTTTTCAGGCCACTGCGCAGGTGCAGGATCCTGAAAAAGAATTTAAAATAGCCCGGGAACTTGCAGCTCAAAATGAATACAACGAGGCCATAGTAAATATGGCTCACCTGGTTTCAGCATATCCCGAGAACAGGGAATATAGGTTGTACCTGGGCCGGCTTTACTTTTGGAACCAGGATTATGATGATTCTAAAAAGGTTCTCCAATCCCTTATATCTGGTGAAAACCTGGAGCAGGAGGTACTGGATCTCCTGTTACAATTAGACCTGGCTACACGTGATTATCCCGGTTTACTTTTAAAATCTGGAATAGCCATTGAAGTATTTCCAAAAGATAAAGATCAATATACCATATACAATGCGATCGCCCTGGAAAAAACAGGGGAAACAGGCCTGGCATTACAAAACCTTTCCCGGATTTCACGGAAATCTGAAGCTTTTGAAACCGCCGCATACCTTCGCTCAGAAATACTGCAGAGTCAAAAAAATCTTCTTACTGTAGGATATTTAAATACCTCTTTCAGCAATCCCGGGAGTTCACCCTGGCACCTGGCCAATGTGGAGTATGCCAGAAAGGGAATTTTAATTCCATTCACCCTACGGCTTAATTATGGGAATACATTTGGGAATTCTGCATTGCAAGGCGAAGTTGATGCTTATCCAAAACTAACTTCTAACTCCTATTTTTATCTGAATCTGGGATTATCTGATAATAATCCTGTCTTTCCTTCGCTGCGCCTGGGTGGAGAATATTATTATAATTTCAATAAAATTAGCAGTTCGGCCGGGGTGCGCTATTTAAAATTTAGTAGTGCTGAGGTTTTTATGTTCACCGGAAGTATTTCTGCTATAGTACGTGACTATCAATTAGGCTACAGGCCTTTTTTAATCTCAGAAGGGAATACATGGTTCGTATCTCACGCCCTCAAATTAAGAAGAAGTGTTTTTAACAGTGAATCCTTTGTTCAACTTGACCTACAATATGGCGGCCTCCCTTTTTATTTTGTAATAAGCAATGACCTTTCACAATTGAATTCTTATAGAGCAGGTATAAATTTTAGAATTCGATTACTCGACAATTTTTTTATTCAACCTATATTTATGTATGAACTGGAAGAATTCACCCCTAATGAGTATAGAAACAGATTCAATGCACAGTTGAACTTAAGCTCACGTTTTTAAGATGATACTATCTTTTTCAGCTTATTTTATACAGGCTATTCATCCACTGGACATACTCCTTCTTGCTATCTCAATGGTATTCCTTAGTGCTGTGTTGTTCTTTTTAATGACTCTTTTTAAAAAAATGAGAAGGCTTAAAGAATTAAATCTTAAAAAGCTGTATCAGGAGGAGATTGATGAAATTCTCTTTGCTTTCCTGTTTGAAAACAAAAAAAATGAGAACACCTTCTCTTTTCCCCACTTCACCAAAAACCTGTTGAACCCCCTCTATAAAAGAGTTGCGATAAAATCAATTATTTCCCTTCACCATAATTATAGCGGCGAATACAGTGCCAGGCTTGAACAAATTTATTCTGATTGGGGCCTTGCAAATTATTCCATGAAAAAGCTCAATGCTTCCAAATGGACCTTTGTTGTAGAGGGCATCAGGGATCTTTCAAGTATGAATTATGTTAAGGCCTACCAAAAAATACAATATTTAAGGAATCATAAGAATGAAATGGTCCAAACCGAAGCCCTGTTGGGAATGATAAAATTAAAAGGTTTGCAGGAACTTTTTAAATTCAGCAATTCCAACCTTTATTTGAACGACTGGATTCAAAGTAATATTCTTTTTCTGGTTAAAAAATATAAGATCCCTGCACCCCCAAATTTGAAACTTTTATTACAAAGCAAAAACGAATCCCTGGTATTACTTGCAATACGACTTATTACACACTATAAAATGACCCCTCAATATGATGCTTTGTTTACCTTATATCAAAAAACCGAAAGCCTCCAATTAAAAAAAGAAATTAACCTGGAGTTAAATAAACTGGAAAAAACAGAGTAATATGGACATGAGTTCTTCCCTGGATTTTTTTATTCTTATTTTCAATTATCTCATCCTCTTTTTTGCAGGGTTTGTAATGCTCTCCTATATTATTCTTGCAATAATTTCAGGGGTATCTCTAAAGGCCTACCTTAAAAAGAACAGGTTTGTAAATTACAATGCCTTGTTATCTCTGGAAAGTGCACCCAGAGTTTCCTTAATTGCACCTGCTTATAATGAAGGGAGAACAATTGAAGAAAATGTACGTTCCCTCTTGGCAATAAACTATAACAATTATGATGTAATTGTGGTGAATGACGGTAGCAAGGATAATTCAATACCTGTACTTATAAAAGCCTTTGAGTTGGTTAGGTCTTCCATCAAATATCAACCTGAGATAGCAACAAAACAGGTAAAGGATATATATATTTCTTCCAACCCTGCTTTTTCTAAACTTGTTGTGGTAGATAAACATAACGGGGGTAAAGCTGATGCCCTTAACACAGGTATAAATATTTCCAGAAATCCCTATGTAGTTTGTATAGATGTAGATTGCATTATGGATAAGGATGTACTCTTAAAACTTGCAAAACCATTCCTTGAGCAATCTGATAAAAAAGTGATTGCCACAGGTGGTGTAGTAAGAATTGCCAACTCATGTATAATAAAATCGGGAAAATTAATTGAGGTAAAAGCACCGGGAAATTTCCTGGCCAGGATACAGGTTATAGAATACCTTAGAGCTTTTATCCTGGGAAGGATGGCCTGGAGTAAACTTGATGGTTTGCTTATCATAAGTGGGGCATTCGGGATGTTTGACCGTGAGATCGCAATAAAAAGTGGTGGGTATGACACCACAACGGTTGGTGAGGATATGGAACTCATTGTAAGAATGAGAAGATTTATGATAGACCGGAAAAAAGAATATGTTGTCCAATATATTCCAGATCCTCTTTGCTGGACTGAAGCCCCTGAAAATTATAAAATTCTTGGAAAGCAACGCAGCCGCTGGATGCGTGGAACAATAGAAACCCTGTGGACACATAGAAAAATGATGTTCAATCCAAAATATAAAACACTGGGGCTTCTAAGTTATCCTTATTGGCTTTTTGCCGAATATTATGCACCTATTATAGAATTTACGGGTATTTTAATTACAATCATCCTGGTTGCAATGGGGATAATAAGCTGGAAATTTTTCCTCCTCTTCCTTTTACTGGTTTATATTTTTGCCGTGATGTTTTCAATGATCGCTTTGTATACTGAGGAAGCCACTTTTAAACGTTATGAGACCATTCGCGATCTCAAAAAATTAAGTATTGCCGCGATAATTGAACCCATAGTTTTTCACCCATTTACCGTATATGCTGCGCTTAAAGGAAATTGGGAAAAAATAAGTGGAAACAAAGGTTGGGGGGAGATGACCAGGACCGGATTTGATAAAAAAACTTAAAGGGATCCTTGAACTTTCTCACGCAGCACAGGCTCAAGGACTTCCCAAACATTATTGGCCAGGATCTTTTGACCTTCGGCAGTGGGGTGTATTCCATCCGGCTGGTTGAGTTGCGGGTTACCACCTACATCTTCCAGTAAAAAGGGAATTAAAAAAAGATCATTCTCAGCGGCCAGCTCGGGGAAAATATTTTTAAAACCACTGGTGTATGCTTCGCCCATGTTTGGCGGAATCTGCATTCCCGCAATGAGTATTTTCGTATCCTTGTTTTTAGCCTTTACCGTGTCAATGATCGCCTGTAAATTCCTTCGGGTTTCGTCCAGGGGAACACCTCTAAGCCCATCATTAGCTCCAATCTCCAGCACAAAGACATCTACTTTTTGATTAAGCACCCAACCAATCCGGTTTTTCCCCGCTGCGCTGGTCTCCCCACTAAGGCCGGCATTTATCACTTCATAATTAAGATCGACAGAATCAATTTTCTGCTGAATAACCGCAGGAAAGGCTTCTTCAGTTTGTAAACCCATTCCCGCCGTAAGACTGGTACCAAAGAAAAGGATCACGCCACGATCTTCCGCTATTTCAGCTGAGGTTTCAACAGTTTGCTCCCCGCCGGGTGTGGTTTCGTTTTTGGCTTTATCACCACAGGAAACCAATAAAAAAAAGCCCAACAAAACATAAATTCCTAACAAGTTTCTCAT
Organism: Gillisia sp.; assembly: GCA_039989915.1. Lineage (GTDB taxonomy): Bacteria > Bacteroidota > Bacteroidia > Flavobacteriales > Flavobacteriaceae > Gillisia. The sequence continues at coordinate 127,505 of JBDXGW010000025.1, read as the reverse complement.
AGCACAGAAGGTTAAATCAAATACATTTCTTTATTTTGAAGAAAGATATAATAAACAACAGAAGATGGCAAAGATATTAAAGGTTGACCACCTGGAGAAGACCTATACGAGCGGATCAAAAAAATTAACGGTCCTGCACGATATAAGTTTTGATATTGAAGAAAAGGAAACCTTTGCCATTGTAGGGCCTTCGGGCAGCGGAAAAACAACTCTCCTGGGATTATGTGCCGGCCTCGACCGGGCCGATGAAGGAAAAATAGAACTTTGTGGTACAGAATTGAGCAGTCTTACTGAAGATGAACGCGCTGTACTGCGCAATCGCAATGTGGGTTTTGTGTTTCAGGATTTCCAGTTGTTACCCACTTTGACGGCACTGGAAAATGTAGCGGTACCCCTGGAATTACAGGGTGCTAAGGATGCTTCCCAAATAAGCAAAGAACTACTGGAAAAAGTAGGCCTGGGAGACAGATTTCACCACTACCCTTCCCAACTTTCGGGCGGGGAACAACAACGTGTAGCAGTGGCCCGGGCTTTTTCAAATAAGCCCCTTATTCTTTTTGCCGATGAACCTACCGGAAACCTGGATGCCGAAACAGGAGAAAAAGTGATCGAACTTTTGTTTAACCTTAATAAAGAACACGGGACTACCCTGGTGATAGTTACCCACGATCTCGAGCTGGCACAAAAAACGCAACGAATTTTAAGGTTAAAAGGCGGCCGAATCATGGAGAACCCAACCCCTGTTATCTAATGGAAAATAATATCCGTAATTTTTCAAAAGCAGGATTTGGCTGGATCTTAAAAATGGCCTTGCGCGATGGGAAGGCCAGCGGAAGAAAACTGAGCCTTTTTATGGCCTCCATTGTTTTAGGGATAGCTGCTGTGGTTTCTATTCAATCTTTTGGGGAGAATTTAAAGACCAATATTGCATTGCAGTCTAAATCCCTGATGGGTGCAGATTATAAAATAGACAGCAACAAAGAACCCAATGAAAAAGTACTTGCAATAATTGATTCCCTTGGTGGCGCAGATGCCAGAGAGATTGGTTTTGTTTCAATGGCGGCCTTTACCGGCAATAATGCGACAAAACTGGTCCAGGTGCGCGGTATTGAAGGCGATTTCCCTTTTTACGGATTGGTAGAGACAGTTCCCGTGGAAGCCGGAATGCAATACCAATTCAATAATGGCGCTCTGGTGGATGCAACAGTTATGCTTCAGTTGGGAATTAAACCCGGAGATAGTATAAAAATTGGAAATATAAGCCTCCCTATTGAAGGCTCCTTAAAATCTGTACCCGGTAGCACTGCCATTTTTAGTTCGGTAGCCCCGCCGGTGCTAATTCCTTTTAAGTTTATTGAACAATCTGGCTTGGTGCAAACCGGAAGCAAGGTAAATTATGAATATTATTTTGTAGCGCCTACCGGAATGGATATGGAGCAACTCGATAAAACACTTGCACCGGTTCTTGACAACCTGGAAGCAGATCTGGATACACATACCTCCACCAGTGAAAGACTTGGGCGCAGATATGATAACTTCGGGAAGTTCCTGAATCTTGTTGCTTTTATCGCGCTGTTACTTGGTTGTGTGGGTATAGCCAGCGCGATCAATATTTATATAAAAGGGAAACTTCGGGCAGTGGCGGTACTTAAATGTATTGGTGCTACTAAAAAACAAACCTTTCTCATTTATCTTATCCAGATTGCGGTAATGGGATTGCTTGGCGGGATCCTGGGAACTATTGCCGGGCTTTTCCTTCAACAGTTATTTCCCCTTTTACTGGGAGATCTTTTACCGGTAGATGTAGCTATGAGCTTTTCGCCCCAGGTAATTGCAATGGGAATCCTGCTTGGAGTGTCCATGTCTATTCTTTTTGCTCTTTACCCTTTAATGGGAACTCTATACATTTCGCCATTGCAGGCTTTGAGAATACAGGATGAAACAAAATCAAAATCGGGGAAAGCTGGATATCTTGTTTTACTGGGCATCTTTATTTTTATTATGCTATTCTCTTATTGGTTATTAAGAGACTGGCGGTATTCTCTGGCTTTTGTAGCAGGGATTATAATCACATTTTCCATTTTGGCCGGGGTTGCAAAACTATTCATGAAGGCAATAAGAAAATTTTTTCCTTCTACCTGGGGGTTTCCTGCAAGACAGAGTCTGCTAAATCTTTTCAGGCCACAAAACCAGACAATAACCCTGGTGCTGGCAATTGGTGTAGGGACATTTCTTATAAGTACCTTATATTTTACAAAGGATATTCTATTGGCTCAGGCCTCCATAGAATCCAATGCAGAAAGTCCCAATTTGATCCTTCTGGATGTTCAGACTGCACAAAGGGATTCCATTTCAGCTACCATTACAGGGAAAGACCTTATTGTAATTGATGATACCCCAATTGTTACCATGAGGGTGCACAGCATTAATGGCCGACTGGTGAATGATATAAGGGAAGACTCCACCGCCAATGTGAATAGATGGATATTGAATCACGAATTTCGGGTTACATACAGGGATTCTTTGATTGCTTCTGAAAGTATACAAGCAGGAGAATGGATTGGTGGAAACCCGGACAGAAACCTGGTACCTATTTCGATAAGCGATAATTTTGCAGATGATGCAAAAGTGGGCATAGGTGACAAACTCAGTTTTAATGTACAGGGTGTACTGCTAAACACAACGGTAGCAAGTATTCGTACTGTAGACTGGAGCCGTATGCAGCTCAATTTTTCGATAGTTTTCCCCCCGGGAGTATTGGAAGATGCCCCTCAGTTTAGAGTTCTTACAACCAATGTTGAAAATGAGACAGCCGCAGCAGCACTGCAAAAAGACCTGGTAAGGGATTTCCCGAATGTAACAATCATAGACCTGCGGCAGGTGATCACTGTGATTGAAGGTTTGCTGGACAAAATATCCTGGCTTATCAATTTTATGGCATTTTTCAGTATTCTTACAGGGATCATAGTGCTTCTAGGGGCTGTGCGTACCAGTAAATTTCAGCGAATAAAAGAGAGTGTTCTATTAAGAACCCTTGGTGCCAAAAGCAGACAGATACTCAAAATTTTAGCGCTGGAATATATGTACCTGGGAGTATTGGGAGCTCTTTCCGGTATCCTCCTGTCCTTGTTGAGTAGTCAGCTACTGGCCTGGCTGGTTTTTGAAACTCCGTTTTTCCCTTCGCTTTTCCCATTTTTTATACTTTTTCCGGGAATAAGCCTTTTGGTTATGGTTATAGGATTAAGCAACAGCATTAGTGTAATTAAAAGTCCACCCTTAGAAGTTTTAAGGAAAGAAGGGAATTGATGATTTTACGCAATTACATGCTTTTATTAAAAACCCTGGAAACCTGTAGGAAAACCTTTACGAAATATATTTAATCTCCGCGTAAGAAATATTGAAGAGATTAGGGTATTTATAACCTACACCCATCGGAAAATATAAGCTTTCAATAAAATTAGTATCACAAAAGTGGGAAAATAATGCAGAAATGACCGATAATAAGCACATTATTCCGATAAAATTAAACTAATTTGTTTTTGATTAACATTTTTTTAATAGATTTACAGTATGGATTATGTTAATTCCGAACAATTTCCGGATTTAATTCATTAAAATTAATTATCAACCTTAAAAATTAAACCCCCAAATCAACCAAAAAAAATGAAAAAATCTACTCTTAAATTGATCACCGGAATCCTTTTTATTTCCCTTGGTTTGCAATCCTGCACAAGTGAAGTTGAGGAAACTCCTGCGCCAAGTGCTCTGGATCAAGAACTCGCCCTTGAAAACAACGGTTTTCTTGAGGTAGAAAACACCACCTACATTTTCAAAAAAACTGGGGAAACCGTTAAGTTCATTGACGATCAAAGAGCTTTCGACTTTGTTTTCAGCGGTGAGATCACTTACAAAGCCTCTGGTGGTACCTCCAAACATGAAGGTGAAGAGTTGGTGGTCACCAATCCTGATACCGAAGAGTTTATCAGATTCTACCATTTTCAGGAATTAAAAAAAGGTATGCTTAAATTTGATGTAGACCTTAGCAACGGGAAAAGCTATAAATCTGTTATTTTTAAGTACGGTGAGGCTTTTACCAGTGAAGATCAAAAATGTCATGAATGGCCATGCGTTTCAATAGCCGCTGTAGTTCTTGAATCCATGATTGAAATGTCTTATAATGCCTTAAGTAATGACTGCCAGGCTGCCCTGGATGTATGTGCCAAAGCAGGTGGAAAATCTTCTGTAATTATTCCTACTGAAGTATTGTGGTTTGCCACTGCCAAGTCATGTAATGTGAAATGCAATTACGACTTCTAAGAATTTTATTATTGAAAAAATGGGCAGGGCTTTTAGCCCTGCTTTTTTTATTTCTTATGTTTTAAAGGAATTAATTTTATAAAAATGATTAAAAATGAAGCTTAGAAAAGGGCTGTTGGTATTTCTGCTAATACCTTTTGGAGTAGTTTCACAAAACAATCTAACCGGTGCTGAATTTTATGAGATAGTAAGGGACATTCCCGCAGGGCAAAGAGAGCAATTGATAAAAAAAGAGCTTCTTAACGGCAATTATCCTGATTTTATTACCCAGTTTATTCCCGTAGAATTTTCGAGGAAAGATGCAAACGGAGCCATAAAACAGGTCAAAATATGGGTTTCGCCTGGCTATATTTCTATTGGGACTACACAAAATTATTTTATAATTCCGCTTTTACCGCACACTGCTCAGGAATTGGCCATGACCTTAAATTCCTCCCTTCCTACCCCCGCTATTTCTGATATTATTTATGATGCAGCTATTCTTCAATTGGAACCCTTTACCTATTACCCACGGGAAAACCGGAATGAGACCGTTGATTTTTTTTACGATCATTCCAGGGTTATCCAGGCTCAAATTAAGTCGGCAGGACTGGAACCGGGCACTTTTGTGGCAGGGATCAAGAAAGATATCGTGATCTCGACAAAACTGAATGACAAAAACCGTCCCGGGCACGTGATAATTTACGGATGGCATACGGGTCCCGGGAAGCCAATTCAGCCCGAAAGCAATATCCACATTAATACCTATGTAGATTATAGTCACGGGGCGCGCCTCATATCCAATAAAGTGCTTATAGATAACTGTGAATATAATTATGAGGACGTTTTGAAAGATCCTTTGCTTTTCCCGTTACTTACCAACTCTTCACAACCGTTTGCAACGACCCGGTATTAAAATTTTTATCTTCTCCAGATCTTTCGATTCAGTGGATCAACCCGGGATAAAAATGCTGCTTTAATTTTTTGTAACTTAACCTAAGGGATTTTAAAATACACGTTAAGAATTCAGGAAATGAAAATGATCTTTCTAAAATATATAGTTGTTGCCGGGGTAACCCTGTCCATAATTCTCCTTATGGGGATGCAGACCTTCAATATTGAACAATCCAACAGAATTGTTCGAATTACTGATATGACTTCAGCCCGGGCAGCACATCAGGCAACTCTCCTCCCATCTGGTGAAGTTTTGATCACAGGAGGATGCTCGGGAAATTGCAACACTCAGCTGGCCGATACCGAAATTTATAACCCCTCCAAACAGACATTTGCTCAAAGTCCCCCCATGCAACTTCCGCGGGCAAGTCATATTGCGATTGCGTTAAATGACGGCCGAATCCTGATCGCCGGAGGGTGGAGCAATGGAAATGTAACCGCCGCTGCTGAAATTTATGACCCGCAAAATGGAAATTTTCGACCTGTGATCGAAATGAGTCAGGCCCGCGGTGGGCCCACCGCTACCCTACTCCAAAACGGGAGGGTATTAATTGCGGGCGGCCAACAAGCTTCGCGCATTTCTCTCTCCAGCGCTGAAATATTTGATCCCCCTTCTTCGGGTTTTATACAGGTGGGATCCATGAAAACTCCCAGGGCCGGACATGCTTCTGTATTATTGCATAATGGGAAGGTCCTTATCACGGGAGGTCAAAATGCGCGAAACGGGAAAGTGCTTTCTTCCGCAGAGATCTTTGATCCCACAACCGGAAAATTTTCCCAAACCGGGGAAATGGCATTTCGGCGCCATAAACATGCAGCGGTTCTCCTTGAGGATGGAAAGGTTTTAATTGTGGGTGGAGCCAATGAAAGGGACCTTTCCGGAAGATACCAGAGCACTGAGATCTATGATCCCCGCACCGGGCAATTCTCCCCGGGACCCGATATGAACCATCCCCGCTTCAAGATCCCCGATGCGGTGGTTATTACAAACGCAGGAGAAGTTGTGGTGGCAGGAGGGGAAGCTCCCCTTGAATTATATGACCCGGTAAACAATGTTTTTGATCCAATTGAAGGTGATTATAAAGATCCCAGGGAATTCTCAACAGCCTCAGCCCTCAATAACGGAGACGTATTGGTGGTGGGAGGATATGATCGCAAAATAAACACTTCAGCTATGGCCTGGATTATTAAAACTAATCCTTAGAATAAAATTCAAGTTTGTTTGGCGGTATAATCATTCAAATAAGTCAATTATAATGCAGTTTTCAGGTAGTGTAACCTGGTTCATACTACCTACACCCCATTCCCCTATCCTACAATATGCAAAGTCCTGGAGGTACTGTAACAGTAAATTATAAAGTTAATAAAGGGACTACGTTTACTCTTTGTTTCAAAAATAAAGCAATTGCTCCTGCTCTGCCAAATCACATATAGATACTATACTTTATCTACCTGAACTTCTTCTTTGGTTTCAGGATTTGGTAAATCTTCCCGAAGAATTGGCAATGAGATTAAAAAGGTTGCTCCCTCACCCCTATTATTAAGTAGTTTCAGGGAACCATTATGGCCTTGGGTAATAATATTATAACTAAGGCTTAGACCAAGCCCCGTTCCTTCCCCTGTGGGTTTGGTGGTAAAAAAGGGTTCAAAGATCCTTTCCCTTATCTCTTCGGGTACCCCTGGCCCATTATCTTCGATTGTAATCTCGGCAAAATCTCCGGCATTGTGACTGGAAATTTTTAACCGTGGCTCATAGGAATCCCCCTGTTTATTTTTCTTCTCCAGGGCTGCATCAAGGGAATTTCCAATTATATTGAGCAAAACCTGGCCAATTTCCTGGCCCACTATTTTTACCATTCCCAAGGATTTATCAAGTTCTTTTTCAATTATAACATTGAAACCGGGATGTTGTGTTCGTTTTCCATTAAACGCCAATTCGGTATATTTTACAATAAGGTCATTGAGATCGAAAAGTTCAAATATAGGTTTGCCACCCCTGGCGTGCTGCATCATGGAGCGTACTATAGCATCTGCTCTTTTCCCATGTTCTTCTATTTTGGAGGTATTTTGTTTCAGATCCTGCATTATCATGCCTATTTCTTCTTCATCGCCATTTTTTCTTGCTTCCTCCAGTTCAACAACCAGATCTACTGAGAGTTCTGCAAAATTGTTGATGAAATTAAGCGGATTCTTTATCTCGTGGGCAACGCCTGTGGCGAGCCTTCCCAGGGATGCCATTTTTTCGGCCTGGATCAATTGTTTTTGGGTGGTTTTAAGTTCGTTATATGCCCTTTCAAGTTCCCTTGCTTTTTCAAGTTCGATGGCCTTTTTCTCATTTTCAGCCTTTAGCACCAGAGCCCGGGATTCTGCAGCATTGGACCGGGCAATGGCAGTTTCAGCCTGAAGTTTTGCTTCGCGAAGTTTGGCATTGTCCCTCTCCCTTTTAATAAGACGGCGGCGTTGAATACGGTCAATTACAAATACAAGTACCCCTGCCAGCAGGAAGTAAAAAAGAAAGGCCCACCATTGCAGCCACCATACCGGCCGAACATGAAATTTATAAACCAATGGCTCTGTTGCCTGCACTCCGCTTTCATTGATAGCCATTATTTCAAGGGTATATTCCTTTGACCAGAGATAGGCCGGCAGGTTGGTATATCGCAATCTTTTCTCTGAAGAAAGTTGTGACCAGGTCTCATCATATCCTTTAAGCCTGGTCTTATATTTTACCCCGGCAACATTGGCAAAACTAAGGGCGGTATATTCAAAGATGGCTTCATTCCGGCTGTCACTTTTATATGTGATCTCTGCCGATGTAAGTTGTAATTGAGGTGGTACTGTATTAGGTTTATCTTTGGATGGATCATAAATTGACAATCCATTGGAGGTGCCATAATAGACTTTTCCTGCTTTATCTACTTTAACCGATCCATATAACCAAACCTCATTGTCTACCAGCCCGGCCTGCCGGTTTACTACTTTTAATACCTCCCCTGTTTCGGGAGAAACCTGGGCAAGGCCTTTATTAGTACCCACCCAAAAGGTATTGGTTACAGGCGAAAGGGCAAAACTTACCGCATTATCTGCCGGGAGGCCTTTAGCCCTGTTAATATGGTCCAGCACTTTTGTTGTGGCGGGATCCAGAATAAAAAGTCCCTGTTGGGTCCCGGCCCATAGGCGGTTCCTATGCCACAGCAATTTTTCAATATGATTTGTAGGGGAACCTTTGTCGAGAGACCATACCTGTTCAAAAACCGCCCTGGCGGAATTTGATATTTCATCCAGTCTTTCAATATCAATGGAAACAGTGCTCTTATATAATCCCCTGTCCAGAGTTCCTACCCATAACTGGCCTGTTTCATCAAGCGCTACAGATTTATATAAAGTGGGTGGAAGTCCGGTATCAGGACCAAGTTTATAAATTTTTCCGCCCGCAAACACATACAGGCTTCTTAAACCGGGGAACCATAGACTTTCAGAAAAATTATTGCCTGATCTGTCCTTAATTCTTAAATTTTCAGAAGCAATAAAAGGGGGGCTATCCCACAGGGAATACAAATAAGCATCCTTTCCAAAAACATTTATTTCCCTAACGTTAAAGGCCTCATCAATTATCAGGTTTTTTTCAAATACCAATACATTCAACCCCCGGGTAGTTGCGATCCAGATCCTTCCTTTTTCATCACTTGCCAGACCATTCACCCAATCTCCTAAAAGTCCGTCGGCCTGCGTGATAAATTTGGATGCTCCGTATTCATTTACACAGGTTGAACCACCCTCTGTGCCTACCCAAAATCTACAGGGTGAACCGGTAAAAGTTGGAACCAATACCGTATTGATCTTACCCGATGGTAACACCGGTTTCTCCCCCGAGATGGATCTTGCTGTGAAGTTCTCAAAGGCACTAAAGTTATATCTTAATTTAGATATCCCCCCAGATTGGGCAATCCAGACATTCCCTTCCAGGTCTTCAAGCACGTGAAATACATTATCACTCAACAGTCCGTTGGCCCGGGTATAAGAGGCAGTTATTGCTCCGGTTTCGGGATCAATACGTATGATCCCGGATTCCCGGTTGCTCGCAAGAACAGTTCCATCTCTAAGGGATGTAATTCCCGTGACATTGGATGGTAGCCCTCCCAGAATTATTTCAGGTGGCGCGTTTTTAGTTCGGAAATGCAGAATTTCCCCATTTTGCCGGTACGCCCAGATCCCACCGGAATCATCTTCATAAAGAGCATTAAAATTTTCATTTTCTGTAGCTGTACCTGCACCGTACAAAGCCCGGGCTTTCCCCTCCCGGAATTCGGCCAGAATACCTCCTTCAAGTCCCGCCAGCATACCACCATCTAGCGTTGATCTTAAAGAGTTTACCCTGCGGTTGTTTTTAGAATTAACAGCAGTGGAAATGGTGTCTGTACTTATTTTTCCTTCCTTATTTATATAGTATCTTATTATACCTTTATCTGCAAGGCCGGTCCATATACGACCACGATTATCTACCGCGAGTTGCTGATTTCTGCTTACAGCCTCACGGGTTAGAAGTGTGCCTCTGTACATTGGGGTGAATTTTACTTTTTTACCGCCGGTGTACATATGAAGGGGTTTTTCGGAAACCACAAGTCCGGAAATGGAGGATACCCACAAGTGTCCTTTCCCATCCTCAAGCATTTGCCATACCCCCAAATCTCTAAGACCGTGGCTTTGATCATATAATTCCATATTGGAACCGTCATAACGCACAAGGCCCGAGGTAAATACCGTAAACCACATAAAGCCCATCCTGTCCTGGTAAATATTTGTTACCAGGGCAGAGGGCAATGCGTTCACTTCACTATCGCTTGTAAAGTGCGTAAGCGGAAGCTCCTGAGCTCCCGCTTTACACCATCCGGATAAAAGGATGATCAAGGATATAAAATATCTCCAATTCATTAATTACCGGGATTATTTAAATTTTCATTTGGTCATATTCCGCCTGAACCATTGAAAGATGTTAGCAATTTGGTATCGTTACTCCTTATTGCTTTAACTTCAAGATTCATGGCAGATGTAACATTCTCATTTGGGCAATCGCCAGATTCCCTGCAGGCAACGGCTTCAGCATATATTAAAAGTGCCTGGTTGAATGCGTCATTTTGATCTCCATTGCTTAAAAGAGCACCCCTGCCGCTTACGATATTAAGTTCGGCTGTGAGAAGTTGTTGTAAAAATTCATCAAGGGGGGTCCTAATAGGTTTTGAAAGAATGTTAAGCGCCTGGGCTTCTTTATTTGAACCAAATTGAAATGGTTCTTCTAGTAACAGGGTTTCTATCTCCACTAATAAATCGCGTATTTCCTGAACTTTATAAGGTGAATTTTTCTTCCCTGCATTTCTAATAGCGGCCACCCAGTATTTAGTAGGTTCTGTATTTACTCTTAAAACCTTGTTTTCAAGATCGCGAATGATCTTATCTGAATTCACCAGGTAGCCAAAATTCAGATTAGTAATATCTTCTGTTATCTCAGGAATTGAAACAAATGTATCTCCCACCGCGGTATAATTGGCATCATTTAAAAGGTCCTGGCCCACAGAAATCCGGTAGCTCCCCTTTAAAACCATAAAAGAAAAGGATCCATCATACATAGTGGGTACCGTCCCTACCTTTATATTATTACTGTCAAAAAGGTCTACATTGATATAAGGAATTCCGGATTCCTCATTTTGTTTCAAACCATCTGCATCGGCATCAATAAATATACTTCCCGAGAGGGTAAATACATCTTTACAGGGACCCAGGACCTTTACAGTAGAAACATTACTACCCCTGGTTACAATAGAATTTATAATACCCAAAGGAATATCACCTGTAAAAGTTAAAGAGTACGCCTGGCCTCCATCTTTGCTTACCGAGTTATTCCATTTAATGGAAGTTGATTGGACTGTAGTGGGTTGCTGGGGAAACCAGCTTAATAGATCTCCCGCACAATTGGGAAGCTCAAGTGTAAAACTATCCAGTTGCGGAGTCATTCCCGTACCGCTTACAAGATAGTTAAAAGTGGTAGTAAGGTTTTCCCCGGTTCCTTTAACCTCTCTCCCCGTAAATTCCACAACATAGGTATTTACCAAGGAATTCTCGAAATTTTCCAGTTGGGCCACAAAATAATCGGGTAACGAACTTTCCTGAAGTTTGCCAGGACTTAAATTTTCCTGCTCATTGGTTTTTAGTTCAACATCCTGAAGGTTCAAACTTTCATCGGTTGGCTCACAGCCAGCCATTACCCCAAATACAACCATCCCGGTCAATAGAAGATCTCTTCTCATAATAATAAGATTTAAATGATATAAAAAGTATTCGGGAGGAAAATTTTTAACAAAAAAATTGAAAAATGCAGTGTGAAAACCTGAAAGAATTCACAAATTATTTTTCAATAACCAAAACAATTGTAGAGAATTATTTGGTATTAGCGCATTTTGAGGTAGGGCTAAGTCATTAACCTTTAGGAAAATAACTTTCGCAAGATATAAAATTAAATTCTTAAATTTAAAAACAATTAACAATATTAATTATAAATTTGTTTATTGACAATTTAAAACATTAACATAAGTTCATATTTTCGACTTATACTTTACACATACTTTGGTTCATCTCATGATTTTTATTCTGAAGTGAAAAAATTGTTCAGAATCTTACGCCATCCTGAGAGATTTATAAAAAGCTCCCCTGCTATGGCTTTTTGTTGTGTTAAAGCCGCCGGACACCATCCTGATCTTCCCCTCACCTTCAGGATACACTTTTACCGAAATATTTTTAAAGACGGTAAAGTGATTTTGTACAACCGAAAAGAAAAAGTGAAAAGAACCCAATAATACGTGTATTTAAAAAATATTCATCAGCTAAAATATATCCTAAAAATTAAGACCCTCAAGGATGAAAGCAACTAAAATCAGCGAACTCGATGCAGTCTTTGAGGCTGCGGTTAAGATTATAACAGAACCTTATTCCCGGGATATGTTTACCAACGCAGCCCTAAGCAAGATCTTTGCCCCCTCCTTTCTTGTATATGGGGCCTCCGGGGAAGAAATATTTATGAATTTTGATGATTTCCGGGAGCTGAAGAAAGATCTGGATAAAAATAAACAAGGTCAACAATTCAACCCCGGTGTAGAAAGCATTCCTGTTTTCAGGTCCTACTCCCCAGATGGTTCCACCGCCTTGTATGTAGATGAGGTTCAAACTAGAGCCGGCGCAACAAAAGGTTCTACGACAGCAGGCCGGCTATCAACCGTTTTTAATAAAACCGATATGGGGTGGAGGGTTACGCATCTCCATTATTCTACCCCCTCCAAAATCCCGGTAAAAGAAAAGTCCTCTTCCTTAAACAATTTTGAAAAAAGAATTGCCGAAATGCAGCAAATAATCGAGGAACAATCTATCGCGCTGAACGAGGCCGGGAAAAAACAGCAGGCTATCCGGGAGCAATTGATTAAACAGGAAAAGTTGGCAAGCCTGGGGCAGCTAACTGCAGGAATCGCTCATGAGATAAAGAATCCGCTGAATTTTATCAATAATTTTTCTGAACTAAGTGCTGAATTTATTGAAGAAATAGAGGAGAATGTCCAAAAATTGTCACCTTCAGAAGTAACCGAAGAGATCCTGGGATTACTTGAAGATATTAAAGGGAATTTAAACAAGATCCATCATCATGGAACACGGGCAGACGGGATTGTAAAATCTATGTTGCTGCACAGCCGGGGCGGAAGCGGAAAAATGGAGGACGTAAACCTGAACGAACTCATAAAGGAATATATAAACCTGGCTTTTCACGGTATGCGGGCAAACAAAAATGCTATTAATGTTGATATAAAACTGGAAACCGATAAAAGCCTGGGGCCTGTAAAGATCAATCCTGAAAACTTCTCCAGGGTAATTCTCAATTTGTGCAAAAATGCCTTTGATGCAATGCGGGAAAAACAACAGCAGACAGAAAATAAAACCTATTTACCTCAATTAGTTGTGCGCACCGGGGTTAAGGAAAACAGGATAATCGTGGAGATAGAAGACAACGGCCCGGGAGTTCCAGAGGAAATAAGGGAAAAACTGATGCAACCATTTTTTACCACTAAAAAAGGAACCGAGGGAACAGGCCTGGGATTAAGCATTTCTAAGGATATTATAGAATCCCATGGCGGGGAGTTGGAAATAGATTCAGAAGAAGGTGAATTTACCCGCTTCACAATAAAGTTGAAGAAAACTTAAAAAGCATTTGGATGTAGATAACATTGAAAACATTCGAGTTGTATTTAACTAATAAAGACCAATAAATTACTTTATATGAAAATTTTAATTGTTGATGACGAAAGGGATGTGGAAATGTTATTTCGGCAGAAATTCCGCAAGGAAACAAAAAACGAAAATTTGGAGTTAATGTTTGCATTTTCAGGAAATGAAGCCCTCGAATTACTGGGAGCTACAGATCCTCCAAATGTAGTTTATGTGTTTTCAGACATAAATATGCCCGGTATGACGGGTTTAGAATTGCTGGACAATATCAAACAACGGTTTCCCGGAATTAATGTAAGTATGATCTCTGCCTACGGCGATTCTGAAAATCACGATAAGGCGATGTCTTCCGGCGCAAAAGAATTTTTCACCAAACCCATTGATTTTATATCCCTTAAAAAAGAGATCAGGGATTTTATGGCGGAATAAATAAATAATTTGATTATGACAAAAATTTTAGTTGTTGATGATGAAGCCGATCTTGAGATCCTGATCAAACAAAAGTTCAGGCAAAAGATAAGGCAGAACGAATATGAGTTCGTTTTTGCCTTAAATGGCCGGCATGCGCTTGAGCAACTGGAACTTCATAAAGATGTTGATGTGATGTTATGCGATATTAATATGCCGGAAATGGATGGCCTTACGCTTCTATCAAAGATCAATGAAAAGCATTCACTATTAAAATCGGTCATCGTATCTGCTTACGGAGATATGGAAAATATACGAATTGCCATGAATCGCGGGGCTTTTGATTTTGTTACAAAGCCGGTAGATTTCAAGGATCTGGAAATTACTATAGACCGTACTATTGCCCATGTAAAACAACTCAAGCAAACATTGCAGGCTGTGAAGGAGAATAATATCCTTCGTATGTATGTAGATGAAAATGTACTCAATTTCATGGGGAAAAGAGAAGTTGAAAGTTCGCTTTTTGAAAATGAAAATCTGGAAGCCACCGTGGCGTTTATAGATATCATAGAATTTACCAAAATAAGTGAAACACAACCGCCGGATGTGGTGGTAAACCTTCTTAATGAGTATTTTGATATCATGGTCAAGGAGATCATTAATCAAAATGGGATAATTGACAAATTTATGGGCGATTGTATCATGGCTGTTTTTAAGGGAGATTTTCACCTTGACCGGGCCGTTGATGCCTGCCTTGCCATACGCAACAAACTTCAGGAACTCCCCGAACGGGAAGAAGGCTTTAAACCCCAACTCTCAATAGGTATTAACAGCGGTGAGATGATCTCAGGCAACATTGGATCCAGCACCCTGCGCAGGTTGGACTATACCGTCATTGGCGATGTTGTAAATGTAGCAGCAAGGCTTCAGGGCGCTGCAACCGAAGACCAGATCCTTATAAGCGAAACAAATTACCATCTTATTAAAGAATCCTTTAACTGTAGGGAGATTGGCACCATAACAATGAAGAACAAAAAAGATCCGGTAAAGGCATATGAAGTTTTAAGCTGAAAGCGGGAATGTTAACTAAATACTTAAAATAAAATTATGAATAGTTCTACCTCTGTAAACTGGAAATCTATCCTTTCATTTTCTTCCATGGCATATACCATACTGGGGGTTTTTTCCGCACTTATTGCCCTACAGGGGTTTATGATACCCAATCATTTCCTCGATGGAGGGGTAACGGGGGTTTCTATTTTAATGGAAGAGATGTTTCATATCCCTTTTAGTGCCTCCCTTATCTTGTTTAACCTTCCATTTTTATATTTGGGATATCGTAACATTGGGAAGACGTTTAGTATAAATGCTCTTTTGGCTGTATTATTGCTGGCATTCTTAATGACCTTTATAACCTTCCCCCAGGTTACAAGTGACAAAGTATTGATTGCCGTGTTTGGCGGGTTTTTCATTGGCCTGGGAATTGGTTTGGTAATACGCGGTGGTGGGGTTATAGACGGGCTTGAGATCATAGCCCATTATACCAATAAAAGAATTGGATTCTCGACCAGCGAGATAATTATGAGCTTTAACTCGCTTTTATTTATTGGAGCAGCATTTGAATTTGGAATCGAGACAGCTATGTATTCCATTCTGGTTTATTATACCGCCATGAAAACCTCAGATTATGTGGTTGACGGTTTTGAAGAATTTACTGCATTAACAATAATTTCTAAGGAGTGTAATGCTGTTAAAGCATTGATTGTAAAAGATTTTGGTAAAGCTATAACAGTTTATAAGGGAGAAAGAGGCTATCTTCCGGGTAGTTTTGATGTGAAACATCCCTGCGATATCGTTATGACAATTGTCACAAGAATAGAAATTCACAGGATAAAGGAGGCTATTAAGAATATTGACCCACAAGCCTTTTTTTATGTGCAAAGGATCAAAGAAGTGAAGGGTGGGCTTGGAAAACATAATAATCATGAACTTTAGTATGAGTGTTTTTAAAGAAATCTATGAAAAGGTAATAGGAAATCTGGAACGGGATCTTCCCGGTTGGTTAACCTATCATAATGCAGAACATACCAAATATGTTCTGGATAAAGCCGAAACCATTGCCCTCCACGAAAATATTGAAGGGCGGGACCTTCTTCTTATTAAAATAGCGGCACTATACCACGATGCAGGATTTCTTATTAACCATCAGGATCATGAGGCTTTGGGATGTAAATTGGCATCCAGGGAACTTCTTGGAACCAAACTCACACAACAGGAGATATATAAGGTGTGCGGAATGATACAGGCCACCAATATACCCCAGCGCCCGCGAACTATTCTTGAAAAAATAGTGGCAGATGCCGATCTGGAATATCTGGGCACCGATAAATTTGAAGTTTTTGGCGGGAATCTATACAAAGAACTGCTTCATTTTAATCCCAACCTAAGCCAACAGGAATGGGATGAGATACAAATTGATTTTCTTACCAAACATTCTTACCATACGGTTTTTTGCAGGGAACACAGGGAACCCATAAAACAGAAAAACCTTCAAATGGTCAAAGATAGGGTGATGGTAGAAAAAAATGATTCCTAACAAAATTCAAAAACAAATAATGGTGGTACTTGTAAAATATAAGGCATTGCCCGGTAAAAGTGAAGAAGCAATTGCAGGGTTAACCACCCTGATAGAAAAAGTTCTGGAGGAGCCGTATTTTGTAAGCATAAGGATGCATTTAGACCCTAAAGACCCACATAACCTTTTCTTATATGAAGAATGGAAAGATGCAGGGTACTATAATGGGGATCATAGGAAAACCTCCCATTTAATGGAATTTATACGCAATTCCAGGGAATTCTTAGCGGGACCACCCGAGATTACACAATGGGAAACCATTAAAGTTTTCACTGCATAAAAATGGCATTTTAAAGGCATTTATATTACACCATATAATTCCTTTTATTATAGCGATGTACTTTCCCGATTAAACTGGATTTTAAACGATTTTTGCTCTCATTTTGTTATATTCATTATTGCTTTATGTAAATTTATAAAGCAGAAAGTGGTGCCTTATTCATTGTCCCGTTTCCCAACCAGTATCAAATTTTATTAAATAAACAAATACTTCGAAAATTAAACTCTCGAAATTTAGAATGAATATTAAAGCCCTCTCCCTACAGAGGGTTTTCATTTTTTTCGAAAACTTTGCTCAACTGAGACAGGAATTTAACCGAATCATTTTTTTGAACATTAAATTAGATTCTCTTGGTAAAATTCAAAAGAAATCTAAATTTTGGGTTCCAGCCACAACCCACCCATACATAACAGAAATATACTGAAAAACCATAATGGATTAATGGCTACCAATGTCCCTAAATCCTTCCCTGTTCTTTTAGCAGGCTTAAAATAACGTTCATTTGCCCTCATGGTTTCAATTGCTGCCATCACCCTCCAGGAGGAATTATCCTGTACATAAAAATCAAATTTGGAAATAGTATCCAGCACCAAAGAATTCCATCCGGTTTCCTTTGGCCAGGTAATTCCCTTCCACTTATAGGGCAAACGGGCATTCTGCATAAGAGGAATATGAAATCCGGTTCCGGTTTTTATACGAGGATCTACATTTTCGGTGCTAAGTTCAAATTGAAAAGGTTCATCTATCTTGACAATCGTTTGTGCCGAATTCCAGAGGGCCTTTGAAACTTCCTTTTTGCTCATTTTTTCTATTAACCGCGACCAGAGTTCTTTATATATTTCATTCTTCCCCTCAAGCACCAATTGCCAGGTATCAAAATAAACGGCAGTCCCTATCCTGCCCTCTCCCTGAACTTTATAAGCTGCCACCATTGAATTTCCTGCGGTATGGATTGCAGTCACTTCAAAATCCTTTTTGATCCTGTAGGGAAAACCATATAATTTAAGCGCAGGCCACTGCAAGCCAGTTATTTCACCGCCCGCATTCCTTTCGAATTTCAAAGCATTTAATTTTCCTCTGGAATTGAAAAATTTCTCATCGGGCTGAATAAATAGTCCCAATCCATTTTCCCTTACCTGGTCTTCTATAGCACTTATCTCCCCCCCGGAAAATCCTCGCAAAGATGATGCATCGGCAATGAGAAGATCAAAGGGTTCCAATAGGACTCCTGAGATATTGCTTATGGCAATGCGCTCTGTATTTAAATATTCAAATTTGTACCTGCCCCTTGTTACCTGACTTTTAATTATCACTTCATGACCGGCTTCAGCTAAAAAGTTTTTTAAATAGCGCGTTTCAAATGTGGGGAAACTATTAACGATCAGGATCCTTAAATGCTCTTTTTCTGATACTTTCACAGGGAGCAGGTCATTGTTCACAATCCTCCCTTTAGCGTCTTTTTCTACAAGTGAGTAAACATATTTTCCCGACGCTTTCAAAGGAGTTTGTAGTTGTACCTGCATTTCTTTTCCATCGGTAAGCACCAAAGAATCAAGCCCTGCTCCTCCTGGACCCTCCAGCACCAATAGATTTCCTTCCTCTGGCTCATTATACAGTCCCTTCAGGATTAAATTATCACCAACCCTGTTTTCAAACTGATATTTGAGTTTTATTATTCCCGGGGGGATTTCAGACTTTAAATAAGTTACAGGAACTGAATTGAGTTGCCAGAGGTCGAATTCCTTTATTCCCTGTCCCAGGAGAAATGTATTTTCTGCTGAACTTATTTCACCAGGCAAACTAACGCCCGGTTCATAATTCACCACCCTCAGCTTTCTCATCTCCCTTTTAAGGCTATCAAGTTGTTGAGATTCATAACCCGGAGTGAGCAAAGCATAGTTATTCCCGGCCCGGGAAGATGGAAGCCCCGGCCGAAGGGCTATAAGCACTAATGATGTGATTGCCAACAAAGCCAGGGCACTTTTTAAATAAATTCTGTGTTTCCCGGTTTGGGCCAAATCCTTCCAAAGAAAAGTCACCACGAGCATAATGGCTCCCACCAGAACAGGCCAGACCCAGCTTTCATTTAAAAACACTGTATTATTGACCATCTTTTTCCAGCTCTTTTAATACGAGTTTATTAATTGCCCCGGGAAAGATCCTGCCTTTTCCCGGACTGGCAGCAGGCTTTGAGACTGCGTCTATAAGGCCACGCTGTACTTCTAAAAGTTCTTCCCGGGAAAAAGATCGATCCTCGGTGAGCCATTTCAACTGCTGCAGGGTTTGCAGGTATTTCCCCGGAGTTTCAATTGCTTTTGAAGCCAGTTCATTTCCCGCAAATTCAAAGAGTTTTCTATCTTCGGCGGTAATCCCGGTGCTTTCTGTAATTAACTTCTCAAGTCTTTGAATGGCCTGCCGTAAATAAGGTTCTGAATCGGGTATCCTAAGATCTGCAGTTTTCCGGTAACCGGAAACATCATCAATCTTTCCGGTGAGCCGTACCTCTTCTTTAATGGGTGGAGGATCATAGCCAATCCTGTGTACATAAATGCGGGCGCTGTTTTTGATCTCTTGTATAAGTGTAAGCGCTTTATACTGGAATGGCAATGATTTTTCAGGTTCATACAACCTAAGATGCAGTTCTGCATCCCACATAATATCCAGAGCCTGCCTAAGTTTGCTTCTTAAATTATCTGTAAACAGCGTTGCCGATTCAGGATCCCCATGGTCATGCAGGAATTTGTCAATTGAGTTTTCATTTTCATCATCTTCATGATCCTCATGATCTTCGTGATCTGTCTCTACAAGATTGTGTTCGTTATTCCCATCGTGGTCATGAGTGAATGCTGCCAAAGGGTCTGCTCCTTCCTCTACCCGGGTCATTACTGTGGCTTCAGAAGTTGCCATCCCTCCTTCAGATTCGTCTCCCATAAATTGACCGTACCTCAGCCGAAGTGCTTTCTGATCGAAACCAAGATCATTGCTGGTAGTATTGAATTCTTTCTGCGGAATTTTTTTCCTGTTACCAATAAGTTTTTCGGTATCTATGATCAATTGCCGCTGACTTCTAAAATAATCCGGCATTAGGTCAACCCCAAGGGTTCCTTCCACCCCGGCTCCATAAGAAACGGTGTCACTGATAACAGCAAAATAGGTTTCGCTGCGGGAGCGGTTGGCCTGCGGTTGTTTAAGATCCAGGGCCTCAATATAAAAATAAAGTTCATCCCCGGGCTCCATTTTCATCTGGTCCAGGTTGATCCTTTTTTTCAATTCCAATTTTTTATTGCCACGTTTAATTTCAGAATCAAAACTGAGTTTTTCCTCCCTGAATTTTACCGATTCTCCTGTGCCTTTGCTTACCGTTGCAATGATATAGGCAGTGTCAATCCCGAAGTCATCGGTTATTACCGCAGTAAAACTTACAAGTTTCTCATCATCAAAATCAAAGGAAGTAAATTGAGGAAGTTCGGGGATTTCTATCTCCGGACTTTTATCGCGGGTTACGGTGATAGAATAAAGGTCTGTCCCATAGGAAGCCCCGGCGCTATCCTTGAATCTGAAATTATAAAATCCGGAAGAATTAAGAATTGAAGATCTCTTATAATTCCCTGTGGAGAAATTCATTGGGTAGCTGTTTCCCATGCTCTCCATTAGAGAACTGTCAATTTTGGTGTCAAAGGTTATTTCCCAGGTAACCCGGGAACCTTCCACCGCTTCAATATCCATTTTGGAAGTTGTATATGGAGGTACGCCCGTATAGGCCGGGAAACGAATTATAACTTTTTGACTTTCCAATACCGGTGGTTTGCTTAAAGTGGCTGCGGAATCTGCGGGCCGCAAAACGATGGTTTCAGTCTTATCTATTTCTGAACTTTTTTTTCCTATATCATCCATCCATCCAAACCTAAAAAACAGGAGCCCCATTAAAACAAGGGAGCCCGCGATTACTGAAGCTCTTAATAAATTATTTTCGGGTTTCAGGGTTTTTATTTTTTCCTCCAACCTGGCAAATACTTTCTCTTGCTGAAGTTGTGCCACCGGACTCAGGTTTTCTGTTCTTATTAGCAAGAGCTCACTGCTGTTTTCTATCTCCGGAAGTTCGCGGTCTATAAAACTGTTTATCTTTTGCAATTTAATAGCCCACGGCTTTATGAATGCTGAAAAAATATTCCCTGCAAATACAAAGACTGCTATGCCCACAAGAAAATTACCGAAAAGTAATACTGCAAAAACCGCGGCTCCAAGGGCGTACAATACCACTTCAAGCCAGAGCAAAAGCTGCCACTTTCTCTGAAATTGTTGTAATATGACTGTTTTCCTGTTCATTGTTTCCTTAGATAAGCAAGACCTCTTTCCGCCAGCAAAACAGCCAGCAAAATCAACCACAGATAATGTGAAAAACCGGAGCTTTCAACAATCTTTTTTTCAGAAATTTCTTCAGAAAGTACCGGTTGCAGTTCCTTTAGATCAATAATCCGTTTGTCATAAAACGGAAGTTTTTCTTCCAGGTCCTTATCGGGTTGAAGGAGGTTCAGAAGTTTTTCAGGTAAATTATGTTCAACTATGTTTTCAGGATCTGGAGGTTGGGTAAGATAATATTGATTGGGATTGGAGGTCTTTTCAAGGAGGGAACTCGCCAGGCTGTCCAGTTGGAAAATAATCGTAGGAACCTCGGTTTTGATCACCTGCTTGTTACTTAACCAAATAAGCGTGCTGTAAGCATCAATTGCTACAGGAATATTTTCTTCCTGAACTACATCTACCTCAACGGCTTGTTCAAGATAGGTGCCAATTGCGGCATAGGACGCTACAAGAATTCTTCTTTCATCATTTAAACTATCGTTATGAACCAGTAAGATCTTTATTGGATCAGCTTTTTGAAGAGGGATTTGGATTGTGGTTCCCCCTCTGGTAACCGATAAACTATCCCCAAATGCATTAACATTCAATCCTTCGCCTGAAAGGGATAGGAACTCCTCTTCAAATTTTAATATTTGCTGGTCGCTTGCAACAGAAGTAAGAACAACTTCATCTCCCTTCATCCTGGCACTTAACAGCGAAGTTCCGGTCTCTTCAGGATTAATCATCACCCAGTTAATATTTCGGTTTATCCGGGGTCTTTTCCCTTTTAGTCCGGAGACAAGAGCCCTGGTAAAGACCACGATGGAATCTGTCTTCAACGCATCCATTTCAGCGGCGAGTTGCCAATAATTTGGAATTTTTTCTACTTCCTTTAAATCCCCATTTTTATATATTGGAAAACCGGATTGTAAAAGCATTACAGCTTCAGGGTCCAGAGTATCCAGAATGGCTGAAACATCCTCCTGAGAAAGCAGGGATGGCTCCACCAGGTAGGTGATGGGAGAGTTTTCAGTTTTAGCTGTTAAACGAGGTTCTGCCAGGATAAAAACCAGCAGGGTGATTGCCAGCATTCGCAGGAGCAAAAGCCAGAATTCGTTTGGGCTAATACTGCTGGAACGTTTTGGATCCTTTTCCCTTAGAAGTTCTATACTGCCAATTTTTATGGTCCTTCCTTCCTTCCGGCTCCATAAATGTATAGCCACCGGGACGGCCAGTCCCAGTAAAACCCAGAGATATGCAGGGTTAAGAAAGATCATTTATAAAAGGCTCATACGTTTTTTTAAAAAAATCTTCAGGGCCTCACCCATAGGTTCATCAAGGCTGAAAATCTCATAGCTAATCCCCTGCGAAAGCAGTTTTTCGCGGGTGGTTTTTATTTTTTGGCCCAGAGAGGCAAGGTAGTAAGCCCTGGCCTCTTTGGCATCGACTTTCATCCTTTCACCCGTTTCCAGGTCTTCAAAGGTAACCGTGCCTTTATAACCGAATTCCAGTTCATTCTTACCTACAACATGTAATACCACAACTTCATTTCGGGAAGTTTTTAAGCGTGAAATAAGATTGGTAATTTCTGAAGCTTCCTCATACATATCTGTAATAAAGAAAATAAGCTCTTTATGGCTACGGTCGTGAAGTTTTTCAATAGAAATACTATCTGCCGGCCATTTCCCTTCATTTTTAATAGTGATCAATTCCTGCAGCAACCTGTTGAAATGTTGTTTTTGAACCCGTGGGTAAACGGCGTTCAGTTTTTGATCGTTGAGTGCAAAGAGGCCTACCGCATCCCCCTGCTGGCCGGCGAGATATGCCAGGGAAGCCACCAATACCCGTACATAGTCCATTTTAGAGAGGCCACTCTCTTCATGCAACATAGACCTGCTGGAATCCAGGATAAATTTTACTGCAATATTTGTTTCAACTTCAGATTGTTTGATGTAATATCTGCCCGAGCGGGCCAGCATTTTCCAATCCAGCAGCCGCATATCATCCCCGGGTTCATAGCCGCGGTATTGACTGAATTCCATCCCCGCACCTACCCGCCTGCTATGATTGAGTCCTGCCAGGTAGCCCTCAACTATCACGCGGGCAATAAGTGCGAGTCCGCTAACCGAGCCAATAACCTCGGGTTTTAGTAATTGATGATAATCCTGCCTCATTTATTTCCTTTCCCCGGCGATAGAAGTTACTTCCAAAAGTTTACGCGTAACATCATCTGCCGTAATTCCTTCAGCTTCTGCCTTAAAATTTACAATGATCCTGTGACGCAACACGGGATATGCCACATGTTTGAGATCTTCAAGGGTAACAGCAAGCCTGCCGTATTGCAATGCTCTTGCCTTGGCGGTAAGGATCATTGCCTGTCCTGCCCGGGGACCTGCTCCCCAATTAACCCATTCCTTCACATATTCACTCAGGGAAGTTTCCGGCCTAGTAGCGCGCACTACACTGCTTACAAAGGAAACAAGCTCATCGCTAATGGGTATTTCCCGCACGAGTTGTTGCAGGCGTAAAATCTCTTTTCCATTAATTACCGGCTGTATTTCAGGTTTTTTACCCCCTGTTGTATGTTTTAAAATATTGGTTTCTTCAAGCTCCGTGGGATACCGTATTTTGATATAAAAAAGAAACCTGTCCTGCTGGGCTTCGGGTAAGGGAAAAGTTCCCGATTGCTCAATTGGGTTTTGAGTTGCAAGAATAAAAAACGGCCTGTCCAGTTTATAGGTTTTACCCGAGTAGGTCACTTCAAATTCCTGCATGGCTTCCAGGAGAGCTGCCTGAGTCTTGGGTGGAGTACGGTTTATCTCATCGGCCAGAATGATATTGGCGAAAATAGGGCCTTTATTGAATTCAAAGAATTTCCTGCCGGTGGTATGGTCTTCCTCCAGGATCTCTGTTCCTATAATATCAGATGGCATAAGATCTGGGGTGAACTGTATGCGCTTAAACTTTAGCTCAATAGCCTGGGCAAGGCTGCGTATCATCAAAGTTTTTGCGAGTCCCGGCACACCTTCCAGCAGGGCATGGCCTCCTGCAAGGAAGGTGGTGAGTAACTGCTCTACCGTCTCCTCCTGCCCTATAATGACCTTTCCAATCTCTTTTTTAAGATCTTCCAGTTTTCCCGTAAGGGTTCTAACTTCCAGGTCCAGATCTTCCATTTCTTTATTCATACTATTATTGTTTATGATGTAAGGGCATACATCACTATATTCACCCCAAAGCGGGTGTTATCTATTTTATAAAATCTTTTGTTCCTGAAATCATAATCCCACTCGCATCCATAATCTTTATTACTGTACAACACCCCTATCCTGCCGTTGATAATAATAGCTTTTAAATAATCATGAACAAGATCATCTCCCCAGCCATTCAACTCCTGGGAGGTGGTAGGAGGCCCGTTCTCAAATTCAAAGAAGACATTATAAATCTCGTGATTATTTGGGATCTTTTTAAGTGCGCCCCCTCCGAAAATTTCTTCCATTTGCCGTTCAAAAGATTTGGCAAACAATCCGTCTATATCGTGATTGCAATCATCGGCAAACACGAAACCCCCGTTGCGAACATATTTTTCAAAATTGGCCTTTTCTTTAGCAGTAAATTCAACCAGTTTATGCCCGGAGATATAACAAAAAGGGCATTTAAAGATCTCATCACTTGCCAACGGAATGATATTCTCCTCCTTCTCAACTTCCAAAGTAGTGTATTCTACAAGAGAATTGAGGAGATTGGAAGGCATCCTTTGATCAACATCCCAGTTTCCGGATTCGTATTGAAGTCTTGTGAAGAAAAATTTGCTCATTTTCGGTTCTCGGTTGTCGGTTCTCAGTTATGGGTATGAGCTTCATTTAAATGAAAAACTGGTCGCAATGAGGAAATCACCACAACCAGTTTTTAAATCTTATTTGGTTTAAACGGCATCAGATAAACTGGTGAAAGTAAAGTCTCTTATTTTCATATAAGGGATCAGGTTTCCATCTATCCTAACCTGTTGCCCAAGAGCCTCAAGGTTATTCAACATAATGATGGGACTTTCATTGAATCTGAAATTCTTTACCGGGTAGCGTATTTCCCCATTCTCAATATAAAAAGTTCCGTCACGGGTAAGCCCGGTATAGAGTAAGGTTTGAGGATCTACCCCGCGTATGTACCATAAGCGGGTTACCAGAATTCCTTTTTTGGTGCTTTTGATAAGATCCTGCAGCGATGCACTACCACCTTCCATAATCAAGTTAGGAGGAAAAGGCACAGCTTCCACTCCTTTTTGCCCCGCCCAATAGCGGCTATAGGCAAGATTTTTTACAACTCCGTTCTCGATCCAGGAAGTTTTCTTCAATGGCATACCCTCCCCATTCCAGGTGGAAGTAGGAACTTCCGGATGTAATGGATCGCTCCAAATATTCACGCGTTCATCAACGATCTTTTGACCCAGTTTTGTGCCTCCATCTTTAGACATAAAGCTTCGGCCTTCATCTGCCGTACGTGCATTGAACGAACCTCTCATATTGCGCAGCAGATCTACAGATGCTGCCGGCTCGAGGATCACCGTGTATTTACCGGGTTCTATAGCTCTCGCTTCCCGGGACATCACTGCTTTATCAATTGCGACTTTAGAAGCCTCGGCTGCATCAAATTTTGAAATATCGTTGTAATCTCTTGTTACCCAACCAGACCCTGTGCCATCATTAGTCCTCATCGTTACAGTAAATTCAACATTCGTTGCTTTGTTGTAGGCGAAAAGTCCGTTGGAATTGAGAATTGCCCGGAAACCTGCCGAATCGTTGAGGAAACCGGCTGAAGTTACATCTTTTGCTTCAGCAGGGTTAATACTGCTGGCTGCAACCTGGGCCCGGTATTCCGGCGTGATATTGGCGGTGGCTTCAATAAAGCCCGGAGATTCATCATAGGTTTGAGGCCCCAGTGGTGCCATAAATTCCGGATTTTCAGGAGAGAGTTTTGCCAGCTCTTCTGCCCTTTGCACCACCTTTTGAAGGGATGCATCGTCAAATTCATCTATGGTAGCCGAGCCGGATTTTTTACCAAAACTTGAAGTGACAGATAAATTCTGGTTGGAACTGTATCCCGAAGTTGAAACCGTATTACGCGCGTAACGAATATTTCCGCTATTGCTGCCTCCAAGGGAGATCTCGCAGGAATCGGCTGTGGAAAAGCTCAATGCTTTTTCCATAATTCTTCTTGCTTCTTCTTTTGTATATATTGCCATTGTAATTTTAAGATTTTAGTGAACCAATAATTAAACGCTTCGGCCTGTGTTGATCACATTTACACCGTTGAACCTCGTGGTAGAACTTCCGTGGGAAACAGCACTCACCTGTGATGGTTGACCTTTACCATCGAAGAATGATCCAAACATTCTATAATCACCTTCATCACAAATTTTTGTGCAGGAATTCCAGAATTCCTGAGTATTTGACTGGTAGGCAACATCATCCAACATTCCTACGATCTCCCCATTTTTGATCTCAAAGAAAACTGTACCTCCAAACTGGAAATTATAGCGTTGCTGGTCTATAGAATAGGAACCTCTTCCCGCAATGTAGATTCCTTTTTCTACATCCTTGATCATTTCATGGATGGAATATTTATCTTTCCCGGGTTCCAGAGACACATTTGGCATACGCTGGAATTGAACATCATTCCAGCTTTGTGCGTAGGAACAACCATGGGATTCATTCTGGTCTATCATATGAACCTGATCCCTGGTAGCCTGGTAATTTTTCAAAATTCCATTACGCACAAGATCCCACTGTTTGGTTTTTACCCCTTCATCATCATATCCAACGCCGGCAAGAGATCCAGGCTGGGTTTTATCGGCCACAAGGTTTACAATATCACTTCCGTATTTAAAGTCTCCTGTTTTCCATTTATCAAGCGTTGCAAAACTGGTTCCTGCATAATTTGCTTCATAACCGAGCACACGATCCAGTTCCAGCGGGTGTCCCACAGATTCATGAATGGTTAATCCAAGGTGATTGGGCTCCAGAACCAGATCATATTTGCCGGGTTCAACAGATTTTGCCTTGAGCATTTCCTTGGCCTGTTTTGCGGCAAGGGTCGCATCTTCAACAATATCATAGGAATTTCTATAGAGGGTAAGTCCGTTTGGTCCCTCAAGTTTTTCTGAAGCCAGGCCATCAAGATACTCGTAACCCATTCCCATTGGAGCGCTTAACGCATCACGGGATTTGAATTTATTGGCGGCACGGTCAATTGCAGTTACTCCAAATGTTGGCCATATGCGGTGAATATCCTGATCTATATAAGATCCTTCAGTAGAAGCGAAATATTTTTGCTCGTTCACCATGAAAAGATTTGAGTTCACGAAATTTGCACCGTTTGCCATCGCCGCAGCATTTGCTCCTAAAAGCAGTTCTACTTTTTCAGAAACCGGAACTTCTTTAAAATCTTTTTTAATGGGGGTTTTCCAGGAAACTTCCCCGTGTGATACAACCGGGGCCAGTTTTACCGGCTCTTTTTGAATAATGGCGTTGGCCTTTGCAATTGCCACTGCCTGGTTGGTAGCTTTTTTAATTCCTTCTTCAGTAACGTCATTGGTGGAGGCAAAACCCCAGGTGCCATTGGCAATTACGCGAATTCCAATACCGAAGGATTCAGTATTTACCACATTTTGAACCTTGTCTTCCCGGGTTGAAATAAACTGGTTAAGATACCTCCCAATTCTGGCATCTGCATAGGAAGCTCCAAGAGAACGGGCAGTATTAAGGGCAACATCGGCCAGCCTTTTTTTGACAGCCACATCCATACCCGGGTCCAGCATTGCTTCTACCGGTATGTTATTTCCCAGGAAGAGAGAGGGCATCATAATAGCCCCCGCGCCTAATCCCGCTAATTGAACAAATTTTCTTCTTTCCATAAAAAAGCTGCTGTTATTTGAAAAATGAATAATAGGTTTATAATAAAGACCCCGCACTTTAAGTGCAAATTCCGGGAGACTATCCTATATGAACTATCTTAAAAAGATAAGCAATGGACAATATCGAAGAAGGAGAAGGACTTGTATTCTTAACAAAAACCTAAAATAATAAAATAAATCTATTTTCAGAGATAGGCATTGTTGTTTTTTTTAAGGACCTAAATGCGGAGAGCGCGTTTCTCATAACTCCATAGCGGATTGTATAAAGTTTGTAGGAATGTTCATTTTAAATTAAAAATGGACAAAAATGCTTTAGGAATATTTTTGAGAAGGGAGAAAACCTAATCAATGAGAATTTAAACCAAAAAAAACAGCACCGTTGGGGTGCTGTTTATAAATTTTAGAGGTATAATGGTTTAATGCGGCAACTTCTTCCTGAAGATACCGTATAATAATGTCCCAACCAGGGATCCTGCAAGAACTACAAAAATAGAAATGTATCCTGCACCTATCAGGGTATAGATTGGCCCGGGGCAAGCGCCTGCCAAAGCCCATCCAAGTCCAAAAATAATTCCGCCATACATATAGCGACTAAAGCTTTTATCCTTGGGAGTAAAGGTGATAGGTTCACCTTCAATATCTTTTAAATTTTTCTTTTTAATAAGATAGGTACCCAGGACTCCTAAAAATAAAGCAGAACCAATTATCCCGTACATATGGAATGACTGGAACTGGAACATTTCAAATATGCGAAACCAGGAAGCGGCTTCACTTTTATACATTACTATCCCGAAAATGATTCCTATAAATAAAAATTTCAATAATTTCATCGTCTTAAAATATTAAAGGGTAAAGCAGGTGAACCATTACAAGGCCACCAATAAAAAATCCAATTACGGCAATAAGGGAAGGCAATTGCAAATTGCTAAGTCCCGAGATCGCATGACCCGAGGTACAACCTCCTGCATATCTGGCTCCAAAACCAATAAGAATGCCTCCTATCAATAGAATAGCCAGTGCTTTGGGATCTGCCAAGGCTTCCATATTGAACAATTCAGACGGGAGATAGGCTTCCCCCGCGCTTTCAAACCCGTAATCCTGAAGAATTGCTACCGTATCTGGATTGATATTCACAGCGGTATCATTACTTAAAAGATTGGCACCAATAAACCCACCGGCAATTGCGCCAAGCACCACCACAAGGTTCCATTTTTGGGATTTCCAGTTGAAATCGAAAAAATCGGCAACCTTGTCTGCTCCTCCTATAGTACACATGGTACGCAGGTTTGAAGACATTCCAAAATTCTTACCGGTAAACAATAGCAAAAACATTATTCCAGCTATCAATGGGCCAGCTACATACCACGGCCAGGGTTCAAAAATCCATTCCATAAAACTATTTTTTTCAACCGCAAAGAAAAGAAGTTTTCACAGGGATATCTGTAACAAATGTTACAGGTTATCTCTAAGCCTCCGGAAATCAATGATTAGAAAAAAGAAAGAAGTTGAGGGATTGTCTTTAATAATCATCAAATTTTAGCCAAAAAAGTACCCAAAAATAAGTGCCCTTGGTAACAAATGTGACAGTGACCTTTTTTGTATTTATCTACTTTTGACCAAGAAATAAATACTATGATAAAAAATAGAATTTTAACCGGCTGGAATCTTACAAGGATTACATTTTTAGTAATTGGATTATGGATGGCCATACAGGCGGGGATGAATGGGGAATGGGTTGGCATTTTACTGGGTTCGTACCTTGGAGCCATGGGACTATTCGCATTTGGGTGTGCTTCAGGAAATTGTTCAACCGGAAGCTGTGAAACCAAACCTGACCAAAATCATAATAAGTGATCCCAATAACCTATAATTTTGAAAAATCAATTATCAATAAATAAATACTTTAATAATGGATGCACATTTATATAACGTAGACCTTAGCTGGAAAAGCGACAGAAAAGGAGAGATCTCCTCACCGGAACTAACTCAAAAAATAGAAGTAGCCACCCCACCCGAATTTCCAAAAGGAATGGCGGGGATCTGGTCTCCTGAACATCTTTTTACCGCTGCCGTAAGCAGTTGCTTTATGACAACTTTTCTGGCTATTGCCGAAAATTCCAGTCTTGAATTCATAAGTCTTTCATGCCCTGCAAAGGGGAAACTTGATCGTTTAGAGGGAAAATTTGTAATGAGTGAAGTGCTGCTTGAACCGGTAGTTACCATTGCCAACGAATCTGATCGCGAAAAAGCTGAAAAGATCATTATAAAAGCTGAAAGAGCCTGTCTTATTTCTAACTCTATTACCTCGGAGATTATACTTAAACCCAATGTAATTGTAGAAGAAGTATTAGCTGTATAAAAACTAACCTTTTTTTACACGATCCCGAATTCTAGGTGAATTCGGGATCTTTTTATTTTTACCAAAAATTTAAAATGCTTAATTTAAATTGCAGCAAGAATATTTAACTACGCTGGAAACTAAAATTTGGAGGCATTGTAACCAATGTTACTGTGAAACCTTTAATCCTGTACTATTTTTGCCTCAGAAATTAGAAAATATTAAATAACTAAAAAATACCTAATTATGTTTTTTCAACACGTTTATGACAAATCCCTTGCACAGGCAAGCTATGTAATAGGTTGTCAAAAAACCGGCGAAGCTATTGTAATTGACGCAAAACGCGACATTGATACTTATCTGGACATTGCAAAACAAAACAACCTGAACATTACCCATGTTACCGAAACACACATTCATGCCGATTTCCTTGCGGGAACACGTGAAATTGCTGCGGTAACAGGAGCGAAAATGTACCTTTCTGACGAAGGTGGACCAGACTGGAGCTATGAGTTTGATCACATAGGTTTAAAGGATGGAGACAATATTAAAGTAGGAAACCTTAACCTTGAAGTAATTCATACCCCCGGCCATACACCGGAGAGTATAAGCTTTTTGTTAACAGATAATCCTGCTACAAAAGAACCGGTAATGTTATTTACAGGAGACTTTGTGTTTGTAGGGGATATTGGACGTCCTGACCTGTTGGAAAAAGCAGCCGGTTTAAAAGGCACCCAGGACAAAGGAGCCGAGGATATGTACAAATCAATTAAAAAATTCAGCAACCTGCCTCCTTACCTTCAGGTATGGCCGGGTCACGGTGCAGGATCTGCCTGTGGGAAAGCACTTGGTGCTGTTCCAAGTACCACTGTTGGGTATGAATTGATACGCAACTGGGCATTCCAGTATGAGGACAATAAGAAAGGATTTGTAGATTACTTACTGGAAGGCCAACCGGAACCGCCAAAGTATTTTGCAATGATGAAAAAACTGAACAAAGTTGACAGGCCATTGCTTACCACAGTTCCTAAACACAAAAAACTTTCTCCGGCAGAATTCAAAGTGGCCTATGATAAAGGCGTTAAAGTAATTGATGCAAGAGATAAAGCTAAATTTGCCGAAGGACATATTCCAAACACAATTCATATCCAGGGAAATAATTCATTTTCAACCTGGGCAGGATGGGTACTTAACTATGAGGAGCCGTTCATACTTGTGGCAGAGGATGACCAAATGGAAGACCTTACCCGTAAACTAATGCGTATTGGACTTGACAATATTCAGGGATATATATCAGATGTAAATGCAATGGGTATTTCTCTGGAAAAACAGGAATTAATTGATATTGAAGAGTTCAAGGATTATCTGAACAAAGATAATGTTCAGGTAATAGATGTACGTGGTGCTTCAGAATTTAAAGAAGAGCATATTGAAGGTGCAAAGAATATCTTTGTAGGAACCATTCAGGATCATATTAATGAAATTGACAAGGATAAGCAAGTAGTAATACATTGCCAGAGCGGTGCAAGAGCTGCCATTGCAGAATCCCTTCTTTCCCGTAACGGAGTGAAAAACGTAAAAGTTTATCCCGGTGGAATGAGTGAATGGATTGCAAAAAAAGAGCCTGTAGTAGCTTAAATAGGAATACAATTTTTCTTAACAACAGAATCCCGGCAGCCTGAAGGTTGCCGGGATTTTTTATGGCTGAGGGTGATCTCAAATTTTACTTT
Source organism: Gillisia sp. (assembly GCA_039989915.1). Lineage (GTDB taxonomy): Bacteria > Bacteroidota > Bacteroidia > Flavobacteriales > Flavobacteriaceae > Gillisia. Next base: position 95,354 of record JBDXGW010000025.1, on the reverse strand, counting down.
AATAAGTCTGGACTGAATAGTCTGGTTCCCCAATCCAGGGCTCCAGGCAGGAAAAAATGGGTTGCGATAATTGTTTTCTACAATCTCTTCGGCCGCAGGAATATCCTCTTCGGAAGTAGTTTAAGCATCGGGTAAATATTGATAAACTCGAGGATATTATCAAAACTCAAGACAGTTATACAGTCTCAGGATCCTTCCGAAGCAATTAAGGAAACAGCAAAAGGATCTCTACCTAAATAAGGCTGCAACAAGGTTGGGTAACCGCAGAGGAAGAAGACCGGAAATTCCATCCTTCCATCCTACTATTAGAGGTTAAGAAAAAAACCATTAAACAACTCGCCAGGACATTAAAATATAACAGGGATAAAAGTATTTCTTACTTCCGGGTCCTGGTTCAAATGAACAAGGTCAAGGAAATATTCTAACCCCCTGGTATTACCTGAAAAGCAAAGAGAACCGTGGCCGGCTCTCTTTAAAATCTTTAATGAATTTTTTTACCTAAGTAATCCAGGCCTAAAAGTGAAAATTAGTTACAAAATTAAGCTGATTGAAATTGCTCTTATTAAAAATGCTTTGGGCATCCATATGATTTTGATTTTCACGATAAATCCACAATAGATCAAAACTAAGCCCTTCCAGAAACCCGTGAACCTCATAACGAATGTGGGTATTTACCTGAAAGGATTCATCAACATTGTATTTATTGAACTGATGTACATTGGCCTCGGCCCCTTTTATTTGTTGAAGCTCTACCCCCAGGTGCAATTGCGGTATAGGGAGATATTCCCCTTTTAGGGTATACACATCTACGTTGCCCAATCCCTCAAGTCGTGAGCGGGGAATGGAAGAAAAAAAATGGTCTCTTCCCAATTCCTTCGGAAATAAAAACCTTCCCGAATCAAATGCATGCGTATAGGCAAATGCAAAATTCAGTTTATCATTTTTCCATCCCAATTGTGAACTCAAAACCTGGCCGTTCTCCTCGGGTTGCACGTACCGGTTTTCATAATGTTGCTCCTCATTAAATTTCATTGGGGTTTGGTAAACATATTGCACCCCTACATTGAATCTATTAACATCCAGACCAACTTCAGCCCATACCGTATTTATAAGTTTGTCTATATAAAGGTCATAAAACTTAAAACTGAAATTATTTTTCTGAAAGTTATAATTGGCAATACCAATTCCCGAAGAGGGGTAATGCTCGTGATATTCGGCCAATTCGCCGTTGGGCTGATATCCATTATAAAAAAGGCCTATCCCCTCTTCTATCGAGAACCACTCGGTAGTGGCACGTGGGGATACCCCGTTTAACCATCCAAGGTTTACCTGGTGTTGGGGTGTAAAATTTAAATGAGCCCAGGCACCGCGATGTGCAAAGGGTTTCATTCTCCCATCGCTATGATTAAGCAAAGGGGTGTATTCGGTTTCAAGTTTTCCATAACTCACGTAAGAATTCCCAAAACGGTATCTCAGGAACAATTCCTCCAGCCTATCCAGGTCCCGGAAATTCCCCTGATTTAAAACATCATAGAGTTCATATTCCCATTTTGAATTTTTCCCTGTAATAGGATCCTCATTCCCCAGATCATTGCCAAAGGTTTTATAGGTAAAAATTCCCTTTACACCAATCTCGAATCCTTTGTAATTACCGGTAGTAAAACCTACCGCTCCCCCGGTTGCATTGGTAAAATAATCCTGTAGATCACCCTGATTATGGGTACTCATAAAATAATTGCGAAAATGGCCATGAAAATGGGCCTGGGTGAAAATATCCTTTAATTGGGAAATTTCTGGCACGGTGTCTTTGGGTTCGTGTTGTGAAAACGCGGCGAAACCTACGCTGAAAAAGAAAAAAGTCAAAATTGTATGTCTGATAAACATTGTAAAAGATTAAGTTGTGATTTTATGCAAAAGTCTCCAAACGATACTTCAATTTCAGTAACAATGGTTACGTTCAACCCATAAAAATCCTTTTTAATTTTCTCCTTATGTAACAAAAGTCACAGTTCTTATGATTCTCAATTTCTATATTTGGTCTCACTATGGATACAAAATCATACATAGCAGTTTTTTTTGCACTAATTTTCTTCGGAAAATTTCTTATGCTGGATGCAAAATTCCTTGAAGGGATTCTTGACTCCAACGAGATTGCTTATGTGAACCCATTTTGTGAGAAGAATAATACTGAAGTTTCTGAATCCGGAATTTTCCAGGACCTTTTACCCGAATCAAAAACCCAAAGTATCTCAATAGATAACTTTTGTAATGCCCCTTTTCATTTTGAAATAGTTACCTGGGAACATATGTTTGAACAGCCAACATTTCAATTTTACTCCTACACTACCCCCGGAACCCCACAAATTTTTCAAGACAGGTTCTACCCGCCTCCCAAAGTTGTTTAGATTTTCATTAATTGACAGCAGTGTTGATGAAAAACCCTGCAAATCCCAATTTGATTTTGATATTCTGCTATCTTTAAAGAGAGTCGGGATTCAAAGTAATTGTTCAATAACTTCTATTCAATGAAAAATAAAATATTAGTATCCTATACTTCCATTAAAGTTTTAAGGATCCTGCTTAGTGGTATCTTTCTGGTTGCAGGAGCCAATCATCTCTTTAATGTTGAGGGAACCGTTAATAAAATGGACCAGGCCAGCCTTAAGGGAATGGCTTACGCAATTGGAAATCCCGAATATTTGGTGATCCTATCGGGTATTGTAATGCTTATTGCAGGAATTTCCCTGCTCATAGGGTTCAAAACCCGCTATGCAGCAGCAGTTCTGGCTTTGGTGTTAATACCTATCACAATTACCGTACAGGTGGGGCAAATGAGTTCCCTTGGCCCGCTTTTTAAGAACGTAGCAATTATGGGTGCTCTCCTTTTCTTTATAATAAACGATTTTAATAAACTAAAAATTTTAGAAACAGCTCAACCCGAGTTGAGCCTTAAATCCAAATAACTATGCGAACATTAATTTTAAGCAGCCTGGCAATAATTTTTACCCTATTTACCAATCCTTTACAGGCACAGGACCATGGTCATGAATTAAACAACTATGTGGTTCTCACAAAAAAAGTGGACCAATTGAAACCCATAATTCTCACGGCACAATCTCTAAAAGAGGAAGACGGGGAGCATTTTGGAGATTTCCAGGCTATTGTTTGCGGGCAGGATATTAGCCTACTTAAGGACAAGGAAAAAATGAAGGATTTTATAACCCAGGCTGAGAAAGCCGGTGTGAAATTAATTGCCTGTGGTTTTTCTATGAAAAAATTCGGGGTGGACGTGAAGGATATTCCGGCGGAATTTGAAGTTGTTGAAAATGGAATATTATATGATTTTCAGCTTCAGAAAAAAGGTTACTACAGTTTAGGACTTTAAAAATTAAATAAGAAATAAGCATCTACATATGAAAATTAAAAAAACAGCGCTTTTTGCCCTAACTATTTTAAGCGTAGGAATTTTAAGTTCCTGCCAGAATATGATCGGGAAAAATGGCGAACAGTCCAATGTTACCCAAATGGACACAGTAAAGATCACGTTGTTGCAGACTGCCGATATACATGGGCAGCTGGACCCTCACCTTGAACTATTTTGGGAGAATGACAGCATCATATTTAAAGAACGGGGGGGGCTTGCACATATACAAACCCTCTTCAAAGAGGAAAAGGCACAAAACCCCAACACTTTTATAGTTGATGGTGGAGACCTTATCCAGGGAAGCGGTTACGCCGCTTTATCACAGGGATCAATTTTTCCTGATATTATAAAAAATATGGATTTTGACCTTATAATCCCGGGTAACTGGGAAGTGGTTTACGGGAAAGATGTGATGATGGAGGTAATGACAGCATTTGAAACCCCCATTATTGCCCAGAATATGTTCCACGAAGATGATCAAAAGGAACTATTCCCACCATACTGGATACAGGAGATAGCCGGAGTTAAACTTGGCTTTATAGGGATCAATGATCCCGATGTTCCCATAAGACAGAACCCTATCTTTAGCAAAGGGATTAATTTTAGCGGAATTGATGATGGCGTTAAAGAACTTATTCAAAAAGTAAAACATGAAGAGAAGGTTGATGCCCTCTTCCTGGTTACCCATATTGGGATCTTTAAGCAGGTAGAACTTGCCAATAATCCAATGGTGGCCGATGTTGATTATATCCTGGGTAATGACACTCATGAACGTATACGTAAACCTATAGAAGGTAAATATGCAAAAGTGACTGAGCCCGGAGCTTTTGGATCCTTTGTTGGAAAACTTGATCTCTACTTTGTAAACGGCAAGATAGTAAGAGAGGAATATGAACTTATGGATGTAGATCCTGAACGTTACAAAGCCGATCCCTTAATTGCTGATCTTGTGGAAAAAGCCAAGGCACCTTATAAGGAACATCTGGAAACCGTAGTTGGATATACCACCACCCCTATTTACAGATATCTTACAGTTGAAAATCCAATGGATAACATGATCACCGATGCTGCAAGGTGGAAAACCGGAGCAGATATTTCGATCTCGAACGGATTTAGATTTGGCAACCCGGTTGTGCCGGTAGATGGGAAACCTGCACCAATTACAAGAGCAAATTTATGGAACCTGATTCCTGTAGATGAAAAAGTTAAAACAGGAAAGGCAACCGGAAAACAGATCAAAGACTGGCTTGAAAAAGAAATGCATAATGCTTTTGCCGAAGTTTCAACAGAGAGATTTGGAGGATGGCTGGTACGTTTCTCAGGTATGGAAGTAGACTTTAATTCTCAAAACCCCAGGGGAGAGCGAATCAAATCTATAAAAGTGAAGGGTGAGGAAATGAAGGATGACCAATACTACACAATTTCAGCCTGTGTACGCCCTGGAGATCCTGAGGATAATCTTTGCCGTATGCCCAATGTTAAGGATATAGAGGTAAAAGATTACACCATTCACGAAGTGGTGGAAGAATATTTACAAAAGAATTCCCCTGTGTCGCCAAAATTGGATAAGCGCGCATATTGTGATTATTTAGGTCCAAATTCTTTCTCTACCGTCCCCGGAACCGATTATAAGTTCCAATAAAATTAACTTTTAATTACTTAACCCTCACTGTTCACAAGCAGTGAGGGTTTTTTATTTTTAATTTTCCAGCCTGTATCTTTTGATAGCCCCACCTGCAATCCTTCAAATTAAAAAAGGAATATGTATTCCCGATGCAAACGCGCATATATAAAAATCCAATGTTGATTTTCCAGGCCTTTCACCGTAGGTCAAAATGTAGGAAGGGATTAAATAATGGTCAAAAAAAATAATTGGTGAGACCTTCTTTTGGTTGTTGGGCGAGGAGCATGCACGCGATCAATGAAAATTTCTTCGGAAATTATAACTACCAAAGATTATTCCCGGCAGAATTGCGGAAATATATACCTGAAAATTCTAATAATCCTGATTGATCCTTAAAGAAGGTGGGTAGAAATTATTGAGATTTATTTAGATTATAAGTCTCTTTGTAAAACTCCATTATGGGTTTAAATGGCCCGTACTTATGTTGCTCTGCAGGGAAATCATCGGCCCAGGGTCCATAGGATGTAGAAACGGGTTTTAGTTTACGATCTGGGAAATCGTTGGCTTTGTTTTTCTTTTCAGGACGGCTAAAACTGTTTATATAGCCTGCAAGATGATAGGCTTCTTCATCGGTTAATTTTGGATTCTCTCTGGTAGCCTCACCAAAAGGCATATTTGCTTTAATGAAATTGGCTGCAGTGATCACACGGTGCATCCCTGCGCCATCATTGTAACTGTCCTCACCCCAAAGTGGAGGGTATAAATATCCATTTCCGGCCCCTGTCTTTTTTACACCCTGGCCATCATCTCCATGGCAACTTGCACATTGTACCTTGTACAATGCCGCTCCGGTTTCAAGGTTAACCGGAAAATCGGGTATGTCAATCTTAGCAAAGCCTATAAATTCGTCTTTACGATCTTCAGGAATATCTTCACTTAGCCAGTTCATATAAGCTAAGATGGCTTTCATTTCCCTGGAGTCATCGGCCAATTTTTGGCCATCCATACTTCGTTCCATGCAGCCGTTGATCCTGTCTTCAAGGGCGCTTTCCTTATTGGACCTATTGCTGAATTGGGGAAATCTTTCGGTAATTCCAATCCAGGATGCAGATCCGGGTTTGGTGCCAGATTCCAAATGACAGTTTGCGCATGCAAGATTATTCCCTGCCAATCTCATATTTGGGTCATCAGCGCCGGGTCCCATCGTATTAGGACTATCTGTGATTAAATGATATCCATATTCAACTTCACTATCCCCAAAACCTTCAATAAGGGCAAGTTCAATATCTTTAGGTGACCACTCCTTAATGGTCTCAGCTATTTTATCTTTCATAAAAAGTGCCGGGTTGGACTGGTATATGAATACTCCTATAAAAACAACCACCACCAGGGCAATTACTGCCCCAAACAAATAGGTTACCGATTTTACAAGGGTAGAGAAATCTTTCATATCATTTAAAATTTGCTGTAATAGGTAACAACCCGTAAGATCTTTTTAAAACCCCAATAATCAACTGATCTTAAGGTAATTCCCTACATAATGACAAACATAATTTTTCTTGCAGAATTGATAGGTAACAATTGTTACATATAAAGATGATTTACAAAAAATGATTAAGCCTGAAAAAAATTCAATTTCTTTAATGGGGTTACTTTAAAGAAAGGAGAAAATCCTTGAATTTAGATGTATTATAATCTCCCATACCCATATGGGTTAAGGCCAGGTTTCCGGCTGCATCAATCACATAAGTAGTGGGAATGGTTTGGGTGTAATACATTTGGGGCAATGCACCATCTACCTTATATACTTCAAAATCATAACCTTTCTTTTGATGAAAATCTACCGCTTTTTGAAAGTCCTGATCTACTGAAAGCATGATAAAAGCTACCTCCTGTTTATCAACATCATTATAAAGGTTGTTTATCCCGGGCATTTCTGCAATACATGGGGGGCACCATGTAGCCCATATATTAAAGAAAATGACCTTTCCTCTTAAATCCTCCATACTTACTTTTTCACCTTTTGTATTTATAAGCCGTAGAGTGAAATCGGCTGCAGGGCGTACCTCATCAGAATTTTCAGGGGGAGCCTGTTCAAGGTCGGGATTCATAAGGCCGGTTGCAAGGACACCGCGTTGAAGGAAACCCAGGACTTCTGTATGTAAACCTGTAAAATATAGCGTCGCCATTACAGCAGCAATTATTCCGTATTCTATCAGGTTCTTTTTTGTTTTCTTATTCATATGGGGTTATTCATTATGCAATTTCTTTAAGAGTAAATTTGCTGAAGGGTTAATCTACAAAGTGAAGTAGGCAATCCCGCCGGCAATTGCGAAGATACATATGCGGGAGAAAAATTGCTGTAACAAAAGTTACACTTAGGCCAGCAGGGGGTTAGATTATTTTTTAGGAGGAAGTTTTCTCGCCACAAACCTAATTACTGCACCGGTACCCCGATGAAAACGGCCCTCATCAAGAAGAATTTCGGTTTCAAGAAATTCTGAAAATTCAAAATCCTTAAAAGCCTTTTTTAATTCTTCACTGGAGAATAGCGTTTCCAGATCTTTTGGTCCGCCTACCCCGGGATCCTTTTTATGGTATTCCAAATGTTCCCGGCTAAAACCTTCGAATATAATATATCCGCCAACTTTCAGAAAGGAAACTAAATATCTAAAATATTCCTCCTTTACCGCTGGTGAAAAATGAGCATAGATAAGAGCAATGGCATCAAATTCTTCCGTAGGAAAGGTATTTTTACCCAATTCAAGTACCTGATAATCTATTTGCACATTTTTTTTCCCGGCCAGCTTAAGGGCCTTGTTCTTTCCTTCTTCACTTATATCAAAAGCGGTTACCTGCCAGCCAAGGCCGGCGGCGAAAACAGCATTTCTACCTTCCCCTTCAGCCGGAAATAAAATTTTACCGGGTTGAAGCGGGCCAAGATTCTTTTTTAAATATTCATTGGGTTCCTTGCCATAGACGTATTCAGGGGAACCGTACCTTTCATTCCAAAATTCCTTCATTTCCTGATATTAATATTGTTATCTATTCCCAGCCTATATAACCAGCCTCAATATCATAAACTTCCTGAAAGCCCATTTCAGTTAAGATCATCCCCGCTTTCTGGCTGCGGTTACCACTACGGCAATAAATATAAACCGGTTTATCCTTATCCAGGGCCTCAACCTGCTCTTTGAAGTCTTCATCAAAAAAATTGATGAGCACGGCACCTTCAATATGGCCCTCCTTAAATTCTTGGGGAGTACGCACATCAAGGAAAACAGCCCCGGGTTCTTCGGCCAGGACGGTTTTGGCCTCTTCAACAGATAAAATGGTCACATCTGTATTTTCCTCCTGGGCCTTACAGGAAATTACACTAAGACTTATAATGACCAGGAATGTTAGGAACGCATTTATTTTCATATGAAGTTATTATTGTTTTTTAATGGGCATATGCAATTCGCATATTTTTATTTGGTTGTGGTAATTGAATTTCCGGAATGCTCATTTCATATTTCTTTTTTTTAAAATTAAAGATAGCACTTTTTGATTTTGAGAATTCAGGAGATAAAGTTTCAGATTTTTCCGATTTAAAAATTATTCAGGATCACAACCAATGAAAAAACAGATACCAATACCCATAAAATTGTGGCATAACTCATAGATCTGGTTCCTACTTTTTTGATTTGGGTAAGGGAGATATTTGATCCAATTAAAAATAAGGTGGTGACAAGTATTTGCCGGGCTATGAATGTTATAGGTTCATAAATAAAATACATTTGTGGCAGAAGCGTAGCTATGATTATTGCAGCTATAAATCCAAGTATAAATATGGGAAATTTTACTTTTGAGGATTTGTGATAAAAATAAGCAATTATAAAAGTTACCGGGATGATCCATAGTGCCCTGGTCAATTTTACTGTTGTTGCAATTTCAAGTGCTTCTCCTCCAAATGCCTGGGCCGCCCCCACTACAGAACTAGTATCGTGAATTGCAATAGCTGCCCAGAGTCCAAACTGATACTCAGAGAGTTCTAGAAATCTACCAATTACGGGAAAGATTAATAACGCAATTGAATTGAGAATGAATACCGTGCCTATCGCTATGCTTATTTGATTGTTTTGAGCCCTTACTACAGGCGCCACAGAGGCTATTGCGCTACCCCCGCAAATTGCGGTTCCTGCAGAAATTAGCAACGCGGTGATCCTGTCTATTTTGAGAATTTTGTTGAACAGCCACCCCAATCCAAAAACCAGCAAAATGGTTGCAAGGGTTAGAAGAAATCCGTCCCGGCTTACCTCAAAAGCTTTTACTGCATTTAGTCCAAATCCTAATCCAACAATAGAAGCCTGTAAAAGATATCTTGAAAGTTTGGAAGTAAATTGGGGAAATGGATTTCCAAATAATAAAGAATATATCACACCAATTACCAGGGCAAGAGGTGCTTTTATAAACGGTAATAATGTGAACAGGGCAATACCCGTAAAGAGTATTTTATTAAAATCTCTGTTTATGGTCATATGCGGCTTTAAGTCCCTGATTTAAATGCAGTGCGAAGTAATAAAATTTTGATCAACCCTGAAATATTTTTCAGGGTTGTATAAACTATACTCCTCGATGTTTTTTTTATTTTTTCACAAAAAAATACCGGAAAAGCAAACCACGGGGATTTCATTTTCCGGTATTGGCAAGGTTATTCTATTAAAAAATTTCCTTCCAAATGATGTATATACCCATTACAAGGACAAACCATCCAAACGCGGTTTTAAGCTTTTTCCCATCAATGAATTTATTAAGGTAGCCTCCTATAAAGATCCCCACAATAGACATACCGGTAAAGATCAACAGAAAGCGCCAGTCTATCTCAAGATTTTCAACATCTCCAATAAACCCAATAAGTGATTTAACCGCTATGATAAGCAGCGAGGTTGCAACTGCTTTTTTCATTGGCAATTTTGCCAGAAGTACCAAAGCAGGAATAATTAAAAATCCGCCGCCTGCACCAACAATTCCGGTTAAAACTCCCACTACAGCCCCTTCTATAATTATAAGGGGATAATTATATTTCACTTTGGTCTCTACTAGTACCTCGCTCTTTTTGTCTTTGATCATAGAGATAGAGGCCGCTACCATAATAATAGCGAAAAACAGCATAATCCCGATGTTCTTGGTCACATCAAAACCGGCGATGGTAAAAATATGATCGGGGATAGCGGGAACAATGTATTTCCGGGTAATGTATACTGCAATAAATGCAGGAATAGAAAAAACAGTAGCCGTCCTGAAGTCAACTAATTTTTTCTTCATGTTGTTAAAGGCCCCAACAAGGGAAGAAGCCCCCACCACAAATAATGAATAGGCAGTTGCAGTTACTGGGTTTATTGCCAAAAGGTACACCAGTACCGGTACTGTTAAAATAGAACCACCCCCGCCAATAAGGCCAAGTACAATTCCTATTATTAACGCGCCAAAATATCCTAAAAGATCAAGTAAGTCCAAAATATTCGTTTTTTTATTTGATGCAAAAGTAATTTGTACACAAGGCGATGGCAGTAACAAAAGTTACAGAGATTATCTTTTTTTGTTTCCACCTTTGTAATCAGAAAAACAGAACAATTTACAATCGTGGGATATTGAATTATATAAAGACGGAAACCTGAAGATTAAAAAATTATAAATACCCAGGCAGCGATTCATTATATGTTATTCTTTGTAAATTTATGTTAACCCATAAAAAATTCCCGGGCCTGCGAAATAAAACGTGCAGTCCTCTTTAAAATAAAAATATTAAAATCTCCTGGTTATGAAATGAGCATACCATTAACCGGAGGTAAACACTAAAGAAGTTATGCGATTTATTCCCGGCTATAGGGAGACCATTTAAAAACAATAAAAATCAACTTATGAAAACAATATTAGTCTTAGGTGCAGGAACAGGTGGAATAGTTACCGCCCGGGAACTTAGCAAACACAGTGGTAATGAAGATGACATAAATCTTGTAAACATTCTGGTGTTTGAGAAAGAGGAAAGAAGTGTTTTCTCTCCTTCCCTGCCCTGGTTAATGGTTGGCCAGAGAAAACCTGAACAAATCTATGAAAGTTATAAAAAACTTGATGCATCAGGGCTGGAAGTCATAAATGGGGAAATTGAAAACGTAGATCCTGAAAATATAACGGTAACTGTTAACGGGAAATTATACAAAGGGGATTATATGGTTGTTTCCCTGGGCGTGGAACAAAAAAGTGATCTTGACCTTGATAAATATGGGTATAATTTCTTCACCCTGGATGGAGCTACAAAATTTAATGAAGACCTTGATAAGCTTATTATTGGCAAGATAGCAATCCTGGTGTCTTCCCTGCCCTTCAAAAGTCCGGCGGCACCTTATGAGGCAGCTATGCTAATTGAGGATTATGTACGTAAAGCGGGTTTAAGCAGCAAAGTGGAAGTTTCGTTATATTCTCCCGAGGGTGGCCCTATGGAGTTTGCAGGTGAAGAAGCTTCGCGGGAACTTAAAAGTCTTATTGAACACAAAGGCATAAAATATTTTCCTAACCACCAAATTACCGGTATTACTAAAGATAAACTGGAATTTAGCAATGGAAAAAGTTATGGATATGATCTCCTTGCATACACGCCAAAACATCAGGCTCCTGCAGTAATTCAAAATAGTTCTCTGGCCGGGGATTCAGGATGGATTGAGGCCGATCCTAAAACCCTGGAAACAAAATTTCCAAACGTCTATGCCATTGGAGATATTACCAACATAAAACTTGAGAATGGGGTCATTCTGCCCAAAATTGGAATTTTCGCAAGACAGCAGGCAGAGATCGTGGCGCATAACATAGGAAGAAAAATGGGCAATACTTTGCCAGATCAAACCTTTAAAGGGGAAGGTCAATATTATATCGAATACGGAAAAGGATTGGCGAGTACCACCGATGTTAGTTTTTATGATGATCCAAAGGAAACCCATGTAAAAATGAAAACCCCGGAAGCCCTTGGTCACTGGCACAAATGGTGGGCAGAAAAATATTGGTTTTTCAAAAACTTTTAATCCTTGGTAGTTCCACAAAGAAAAGAACAGTCTCTTTTGTCTGGGTTAATTGGGTTATAAAATCAAATTATTATGAAATGAGCATCCCGGAAAATCAGGTTCACAAACCAGGAACCGGCATCAGTAAAAGACAAAATTGTTACATATGAAAAAAATAGGATTAATAGGCGGCACTTCGTGGCATTCAACTATTGAATATTATCGCCTTATCAACGAACTTACCGGGGAAAAAATAGGGTCTCAGGGAAATCCGGATTTGATCATTTACAGTCTCAATATAGAATTGATGCGGGAACAAAATAAAGAAAAGATCAATAATGCTTACCTGGACATTTCTAAAAAACTGAAAGCTGCGGGAGCTGAGGCCATTATAATTTGCGCTAATACCCCCCATATGGTTTATCCTTTTGTGCAGCCCCAGATAGATATTCCAATTCTTCATATAGCCGATGCTGTAGGAAGAGAGGCTATGAAAAAGGGTTTAAAAACATTAGGCTTATTAGGTAACAGACCTACAATGACAGGGGATTTTATATCCGGCTATTTAAAGGAGAATTATGGAATAGATACTATAATTCCCCAGGCGGAATTTCTTGATAGATCACATCATTATGTTTCAGCCGAGCTTACCAGGGGAATATACAGTGATGAGGCCCGGGCTTTTTTCGTAAAACAAATGGAATTGCTCCGGGAAAGAGGAGCCGAAGGAATTATCCTGGGCTGTACAGAATTACCTTTGCTAATAGAACAGGAAAATTTTGAATTGCCCTTGTTTGCTACCACCCACCTTCACGCCCGGATGGCAGTAGATTTTATACTTGAGAAAGAAAATAAATTAAAGGAAAAAATATAATACTCTTTCATAACCAAAATCAAATCAAAATGAAAAAAAATCTGGGAATTGTAGACAAGGTCATTAGGATCTCTGCAGCAATAGTAATCGCCGTTTTATACTTTGCCGGCAGCATTTCAGGGACCCTTGCCATACTGTTGCTTATAGTAGCGGGAATCCTGATCATTACAAGTTTTGTAGGTTTTTGTCCTTTGTATGCTCCCTTTAAATTCTCTACAAGAAAAAATTTACCGCTAGGAAGGGAATAGGAAATTGGACCTTCAACTAAATTAAAAGGTAAAAATTAAGATCCTGCCCATTTAAAGAAAGAGCAATTAAGTTTTCCTAACCGAAATAATCTTAACGGGGCAGGCTTTTACGGCAGATTCTACAGCTTCAAAAATGCCTGGATCGGGAGATTTTAAGGTATGGAAACCTTTTTTATCTACTGCTTTCATCAAAACGCTTTTACCGTCCTTTCTGGACATTTGAAACTGCTGCGGGGCAAGTTCAACGCAGTAATTACAGCCTATACATTTATTTCTTTGCAGGGTAATTATTACCATTTAAGTGGCTACCAATTTATAAAGTTTATCATTTAACCGGACCCTAAAGGGCAGTTCAAGGGTACAATTGGCACCCTGGGAAGCCGTAGGGCCATCAACGTCATTTACGAACATGGTATCCACTACAATTTCCCTGGCTCCTGTTGTAGGACCCGTAATAAGGATTTTATCGCCTTTGTTCAGATCAAATGCCTCTATTTTAAATTCCCCAATCCCCGATTTAGGAAAGTAATGAACAACCTTTCCCAGGTAGACCTTTTTTTGAGATGCACTGGAACCGGAAGTTTTACTCCACTCTCCCAGTTTTTGCCCCAGATAATACCCACTCCAAAACCCCCGGTTATATACTTTATTGAGTTCATCCATCCACCCATCAACTTTCGCTTTTGAATAGGTGCCATCATACCACGAATCTATTGCCTCTCTATAGGTCTTTATTACCGTTGCAACATATTCAGGAGCACGGCCTCTGCCTTCAATCTTTAAAACCTGTACCCCCGCATCCATTACTTCATCCAGGAAATCTATTGTACACAGATCCTTTGGTGACATCATATATTCGTTGTCCAGTTCAATTTCAAATCCGGTTTCCTGATCTATGACCGTATATTTTTTCCTGCAATTTTGCTTACAGGCTCCGCGGTTTGCCGAAGAATTATAGGAATGCAAACTAAGATAACATTTTCCCGAAACCGCCATGCACAAAGCTCCATGGCCAAATATTTCAATTTCCACCAGTTTTCCCGAAGGTCCTTTTATCTGTTCCTTTTTGATCGCTTCGGTAATTTTCTTTACCTGCCTTAAACTTAACTCCCTGGAGAGCACCATAGTTTCAGCAAATAGGCTGTAGAACTTTACAGTTTCAATATTGGTTACGTTGAGCTGGGTAGATATATGAACATCAATACCCATGCCCCTGGCAGATGCTATCACGGCCTGATCTGATGCTATAACCGCAGTAATACCCGCTTCTTTTGCTTTAGTAAGCAAAGTTTTGATAAGAGATAGATCGTGGTCATATATAATTGTATTCAGGGTAAGGTAGGACCTAACATTTTTTGAATTACATCTTTTTGTTATTTCCGGAAGATCATCAAGCGTAAAATTGATAGAAGCCCTTGCTCTCATATTGAGTTGCTCCACCCCAAAGTAAACTGAATCTGCCCCATTATCCAGGGCAGCCTGAAGAGATTCGAAGTTTCCGGCCGGGGCCATTAATTCAATTTTTGAAAAAGCTGTCATAAATTAGAAAATTATCCTGTGGGTGCAGATGATGGGTATTTTCTGCATAAAAATTTTAAGGAACAAAGGAAACAGGATTTTTAAAGGAAGAATATGACCTTCGTCATATAAGGATATTTTGAATACCGGTTTTTCCCTGCATACTGATGCAGGATATAGGATATATTAATTCATAATACTTTGAACTTCAGCAATATGATTGGTATCATATTTTAGGAATATGATTTCAACGAACTTTGCTGCTTCAATGTAAGGTAATTAAAGAATACCCACAAAAAAACATATTTTTCTCTCCGTAGGGAGGGTTCAATGGAAAATTAATTCCATATAAATTTAGGTGTATGGTAAAAGAATGGAACGAAGCTTCCGGAGATAAACTTGCCGGAATGCTTTCAGGAAATACAGAACCACCAGGTAATTCAAGAAAAATTTTAACTCCCGGAGAGAAGTTGCAAATGCTTCAGGATATGGATGAATTTTCTAATGAAAGCTGTAAAAGAAACCAGATCTACATTTATCTTAGCCTGTTTTTACTGTTTTTTACGGTTATAACTTTAATTGTAATAACTTCAAGTTTCTTTTAGATAAAAATGTATTTCCTAAAACCTTTAATTAGCAAGTGAAAATAAAAGATAGACTCAAACCACGTGACCGTATTTTTATCGGGCTGTTTGCAATTTCACTTATAATTATATGGATCCTACTGAGGTAATTATTTTGATCCTTTATTATCTAAAAAGTTAGATTTCCAGCAAATTCCCTTAAACTTATCTCTGATAATTTTGCCTGAAAACGAGCATTGCTGTGTCTTACTATAGCATTTATATAATTTAGCTGGGCAGTCCTGAATTCGATTGTGGGAATTGTTCCAATCCTGAATTTTTCCATTGTTATTTCCAGGTTCTCCTTGGCGATAGCTTCATTATTGCGTTCCAACTCAATTAAACTAATATTGGTGAGGTAGGTTTGATATGCTGTACCAAGTTGCGTTTGAAGATCCAGGGATTGTTGCTCAATCACCAACTCGGTATTCTCTATCTGGATCTTTGCAATCTTTTCATTTTGATTTTGGGTGAATCCGTCAAATAAATTCATCCTGGCACTGAACCCATAATTAAATCCGCGCGATTTACCGAAGCTAATAAATCCAAGACTGGATTCAGATTCACTAAACTGATAACCTGTAGTTGCAACAAGAGTGGGATATCTCCCGGCGCGCACCTGTTTTAACTCAAGCTTAGCAATATTATTTGCAATAACCTGGGCCTGCAATAATGGATTTTGTTCCATTGCCAATTTCTCAAGTTCAGGAAGAAAAAGATCTTCTTCTACCGGGATCTCATCAATTACCCTGAAATCAATCTTGGTATCCCTGGCAAGGATTTGATTAAGTCTTATTTTGGTATTTCTGAACAATTCCTGTTGGCGAAGTTGCATTGTTTGATCTGTATTCAAATCAACCTGGGCATTTAACACTTCCAACTTGGAAGCTTTACCAATAGTGAAACGGTTATCTGCCAGGGTTAATCGCTGGTTCGAGATCACGAGTGTACTGTCCAGGGCAGTTAATTGCTGTTGCTGTTGAACCAGGTCATAATACGTGATCATTACATCACTCACTTTTGCCAGAATCGTTTGTTGTAACTGGGCCTCCCCGAGTTTCTCCAGTTCTTTAAGCTGATCGTACCGCGCAAACATCCTGAACCCGTCAAAAATGGTCCAGTCCATTACCACCCCATAACCAAGGTTATTGTTGCGGGCATCATCGAGTTCAATGGTATTCCCGTCTGCCCGGGTTTGAGAACTATTTTGAATACTGTTATTGCTGTTAAATACAGCGCCTACTGCGGGGAGCATTCCGGCATTTCCAATACTTACCCCTTCCTTATCAATTTCTAGTTCATTGCTGGCAATCCTAATCTCGTAATTATTTTTAAGGGCAATACTTACTGCTTCTTCGGGAGTAAGTAACTCCTGCCCCTGCGCCTGCAATACAATAAAAAAAACTGTAATAAATTTTAAGATATTATTCATGTAATTGGGGTTCCATTTTTAACCGTTCCTCTATTAGAGGTTCATCAAATTCCGGTCGGTGTTTTTTCTCGCGGGACCACATAAGGTAAACCGCAGGAATAATAAATAATGTAAGGATAAGGGAGAACATGGTTCCGCCTATAATTACAACCCCCATACCAATTCTACTGGTAGATGCTGCTCCAAAAGCCACCGCAATAGGCATAGCACCCAGTGCAATGGTAAGACTGGTCATAAGAATTGGGCGTAAACGGGATTCAGATGCCTTTAAAATGGCCTCATATTTAGGCATTCCCTGTTCCCTTAACTGATTGGCGAATTCTACGATCAAAATTCCATTCTTTGTTACAAGACCTATTAACATCACAGTTCCAATCTGGCTAAAAATATTCCAGGTTTGTCCAAATAGCCACAGCGAAAACAAGGCTCCTGCAACTGCCATAGGAACAGTAAGGATTATGATCAAAGGATCTATAAAGCTTTCAAACTGGGCGGCCAGGATAAGGAAAATAAGCAATAATGCGAGCATAAATGCAAACATAGTATTGGAACTGCTTTCTACAAAATCACGGGATTCCCCACCAAGATCTGTGGTGAAGGATTCATCCAGCACTTTGCCCCTTATGCGCTCCATAGCTTCTATCCCGTCACCCATACTTTGTCCCGGTGCTAGGCTTGCAGATACCGTAGCACTCATATAACGGTTGTTATGATATAAGGCAGGGGGACTGCTTTGCTCCTCTGTAGTAACCAGGTTATCCAACTGAATTAAAACCCCATCGCGGTTTCTCACGAACATGGAGGTAAGGTCCATAGGTGCTGAACGGTCCTTTTTATCAAATTGCCCCATGACCTGGTATTGCTTCCCGTTCATCATAAAATAGCCGAACCGCTGCCCGCTTAATGCAAGCTGAAGGGTTTGTGCGACATCAAGAACAGAAACTCCAAGACTTTGAGCTTTTTCCCTGTCAATGGTTACATATATTTCAGGCTTGTTGAATTTAAGGTTAAGATCTGAATTGGAAAAGGTAGGATCACTTTGAACCTCTTCCATAAAGAGCGGTATTTTTTCCTCCAGTTGCTGAAAATTCTGCGCCTGAATTATATATTGAATAGGCATTCCTCCCCTTCGGTTAACCGCAATAGTTGGGCTTTCACTTACGTTTACACGTGCCCCGGGATATTGTTTTGTCCACTGGGTAAGTTTTTGTGCAATTTCAGTTTGGGAACGTTCCCGCTCGCCTGGCTGTACAAGTGCGATCCTGCCAAACCCGCTATTCACGGAACCAGAACCCCAACCGGGTGAAGTAATAATAAGGCTCACATTTTTCTCGGGAATGGAATCGTTAATAAGCTCTGTAAGGTCATTCATAAACCGGTCCATGTATTCATAAGAAGCTCCTTCAGGAGCGGTGGCGCTCAGGCTTATAAAACTTCGGTCTTCATAAGGGGCTGTTTCTTTTTGAAGCAGACTGTAATATACAACCGTAGCGGCAAGACAAAGAAATAGGATTGGCCAACTAAGCCATTTCTTACCCATAAAGGATCTAAGGGAGTCGGCATACCCCCTGTTCATTTTTACAAAATATTTTTCAGTAAAATTGTAAAATTTAGAGTTATTCTGTTTCCCCGGCTTCATCAAATATGCGTTAAGCATAGGAGTTAAAGTAAGACCTACAAATGCTGATATAAGCACCGCAGCGGCTAATACCACCCCAAATTCCCGGAAAAGACTACCCACAAAACCTTCAAGGAAAATTACAGGAAGAAACACTGCTGCCAGGGTTATAGAAATAGAAAGTACAGCGTACATAATTTCCTCTGAACCTTTAATTGCAGCCTGGATTGGGTGCATGCCCTCCTCTACTTTTTTATAGATATTTTCGGTCACAACTATCCCGTCATCTACCACCAGCCCGGTTGCGAGCACTATGGCAAGAAGGGTTAATACGTTAATAGAGAACCCGAACATCCACATAATAAAGAACGTGGCGATAAGTGAAACAGGAATATCAATAAGCGGCCTTAGAGCTATAGACCAGTTCCTGAAGAACAGGTAGATCACTAAAATAACGAGAAGAATAGCAATAGCAAGGGTTTCAACAACCTCGGTTACAGATTTTCTAACAAAAAGGGTATTATCAAAAGCAATGTTAAGCTCAAAATCTTCAGGCAGATCCCGTTGGAGCAATTCATACTGCTTATAAAAGGCATCGGCTATATCCAGGTAATTGGTTCCGGGCTGCGGAATGATAACCATGGATACCATTTCCTGCCCTGAATCGCTAAGTTTTGTTTCAAGATTTTCTGCTTCCAGTGCCGCAGTCCCTATGTCGCTTAATCTTATAAGATTATCTCCTTCAGACCGAATGATAATATTGTTGAATTCCTCTTCAGTTGAAAGGTTCCCAAGTGTTTTTACAGCAAGTTCGGTATTGGAACCGGATAATTTTCCTGTGGGCAACTCGACATTTTGGGCACTTAGAGCCGCTCTTACGTCACTTACCGTGGCACCATAGGAAGCAAGTTTTGCCGGGTCTATCCACAGTCGCATAGCATAACGCCGCTGTCCCCAAATGCTTACACTACTAACCCCGGGAATTGTTTGCAATCTTGGAGCGATTACATTCTCTGCATAATCACTCAATTCAAGCACATTCTTTTCCTTGCTTTGAACCGTCATTGCAATGATAGGCTGTGAATCGGCATCGGCTTTAGAAACCACCGGAGGAGCATCAATATCCTGCGGAAGGCGTCGCACCGCCTGTGATACTTTATCCCGTACATCATTCGCCGCTGCTTCAAGATCCTTATCAAGATTGAATTCAATGTTGATATTACTTGAGCCCTGACTGGATGTAGAACTTATATTCCTAATCCCGTCAATGGAATTGATCTCTTTTTCAAGTGGCTCAGTGATCTGGGATTCAATGATATCTGGGTTGGCACCCGTATAGCTAGTCCTAACCGAGATTATGGCCGGGTCTATAGAAGGGAATTCCCTTACTCCAAGGTAAGTGAAACCTATCACCCCAAAAAGCACTATTGCAACGTTCATTACAATAGTTAGGACCGGCCTCTTGATACTTAATTTCGGTAAACTCATTATAACTGTGTTTTAGCGATGGGTTGACGTAGATCTATATTGAGAGGGGATCCATTTCGCAATACCATTATTCCTGATGTAAGAATTGTATCTCCGGCTTTTAAACCTGAAATGACTCTAATGTCGCTTTCGGTTCTTGCACCTGTTTCTACAATTACTTCCTTTGCTTTCCCGTTTTCAGATATAAATATTTTCTTCCCGTTTTGAATAGGAATAAGGGCTTCTGTAGGGACCATTAAGGCATCTTCAACTACAGAGAGCGGCAAAAACACGTTGGCAAATGAACCTGGAATTAATTTACCTTCTTTATTATCAGCCAATGCACGCATTTTGAGCGTACGGGTTGATATATCTACCCCGGGTTCCATTGCATAAATAGTGGCCGTGTATTCTTCAGGGGAATTGGAAGTAGTAAAAGTAATATTATCATTTACCTTTATTTGTGAGGAATATTTTTCGGGGATAGAAAAGGTGATCTTTAATTTATCTGTATTTACCAGGCTGGCTATTGGAGTTGTTGGAGTTACATACGTTCCCTGGGAAACATACCTTAACCCAATCACTCCTGAAAATGGGGCTCTTACGGTGGCTTTACTAAGTTGTGCCTGGATAAGCTGGGACTCTGCCCGTGCCGATTGATAATCGGCCTGAGCCATATCATATTCTTCCTGGCTAATAGCCTCTTTTTCAAGAAGGAGTTTTGCCCTGCGTTCATTTTCAGCCGCGAGGTTTTGAGAAGTTTGGACCTTTGCAAGCTGTGCGCGCATCTCCTGGTCATTTACCCTGAAGAGGATTTGTCCTTTAGAAACCTTTGTTCCTTCAGTGAAATTGATGTTTTCAATGATCCCGGAGATCTCACTTCGCAATTCTATTTGTTCATTGGCTTCCAGGGTTCCGGAAAGGGAAAGATTATCTTCAAAGGCCTGTGGTTGTAATACCATCCCAACAACTTTAACCGCCTGGGGCGCTCCACCTCCCTGATTGCCTCCGGTTTTCTCTTTATTATCTAAAATCCTGTAACCTACTAAAGCTACCAACCCCACACCTATAAGGGTAAAAATTATATATCTCAATTTCATATACTTATAATAATTGCTTTTTAAGGCTTCTATGCTATTTGCACACAATCCCGGAAATTTGGATCAATTTCCCATTATTTTCATTTAAAAATAAAGGAACAGGGTTAATTCTTTAAGCCTCCAAATTTTTAGACTCTTCTTAATAGATTAAGTTTAAAAAGAAATATTTTTTAACGTTTGTTATACGTTTAAAAAAGTTCAATTCCATTTTTTTCATCCCGCCGCCATAGATAATTTCCAAAGCATCCGGGAGTTTCACAAATTTAAACCATTTTAGGACAAGGCAATATACATGGATAAATTCCTTCAGATAATTACAGGGAAGATTTTAAAACTTTAGAGGAGAAAATAGGGTTGCGGTATTTAATAAAGGAAGGTGTGATCTGGATTATCTTTCCCGGGTTCCTGTTCATTCCCCTCGTTGGGAGCGTTTTTGCCGAACTGAGTCAAAATTTTCTTCACAACACTTTGAGTTCCTTTATCCAGATTAATAATACATTCATAAAAATTCTCAAGTTTTATTTTGCGGAATTCTGTACTTTGTGAGATAAAACCCACCTCGGCATCCTCTTTCTCAAACAATTCCTTATCGCATATTTTCTCAAAGATTATAATAATATTTTTGTGCCTGTGATCATCCTTTATTGTCAAAAAAAGTTCCTTTATCATTTGCTCTTCCCCTTCAAGAACTTCAAAGAAATTGCCTTCAGAATAAATTAAAAAGCCCCTTATACCAATCTGGTTATTCCTGGCCTCTGTCTGGTCCAGGATCTCCGTTACCTGGGTAGGCTCCAGGGATTTATTTGCTGTGCTTACATAGCATATTGCATAGTTCATATTCTCAAAATAGTAGATTAACGCAAAGTTGAATTAATATAAATATAGCAATTTAACATATTGCTTTAATTTAATTGTATTAATTGTCAAATATAAATAAGATTAAAGGCTACTTTTTGCCAATAGAACCACAATAGGTATCATCACAGGCCCCATCTCTCAAAAAGGATTATTAAATACAGAAGGGTTGTGGTAAAATTATTATCGCCAATTATATTTAAAAACATTAATCGTTAATAATTTGTTAATAATCAATTGGTTAGGTTTTCGTTAAATCATTTTTATTATTTTTAAGAATTCGTAAATGTTATATAACAGTTCGGTCACCCCAGGCCGGGAATCCCTAATATTCCAATTACTTTTTTTACGAATCCTATCCCCGCATTATTACACGCATTGATTACGCATTGATAATTTATAAGTTCATTTTAAAATGAAGTATGTAATTAAAGCTCAACGAGACGGCTGGTACTTTAAAGAGTTCCAGGGTGTATCAGGACCTCCTGTTTTTGGAAAGATCCAGGAGGCAAGATTATACGTTTGTAAAAAAGATGCTTTATGTGATATGGTAAGAATGGGCCAATATGGTCAAAGAGTGGTTGCACTTACCAAAATGGGAAGAAGTAATTCCAATGGGAAAAAGTCCAGCGTTACCACTTCAGTTTAATAGAATTTTGAATAAGCTATCCGATTATTATTGGATACCACATACAAATAATTATTGGGGGATGAATAAAAACCCAGTTTAAATTGGCGGATCACTGCCTTATACCGAAAGGTAGATCACAGGATCCCATATATTTACAGAAGGGATTTTATTTTCCACACAGCAGGAAACTTCGGTTTCCTGCTTTTTTTTTGGCATCATTCCATATAAAAAATCCTCCGCTTAAAAGTTTTACCTTGTAAGGGTCAAAATTTGAATATTTTCCCAATGAAAAAGGTATTTGTTACCCTTCCGTTTATTTACTTATTCCTGTTAAGCATCTCCCTCTCTTCCTGTAAAAAGGAACGCAGCGTGCAGGATAAGAGTGATGCGGTTTATGCAAGAATTGATTCTTTAATTGAACATAAAGATTTTTTTACTGCAAGGGAAGAGTACCGCCAAAGCAGGAAAAGGCTCTCCACCTTTCAGCTTTTGGCTACCGGTGCATTTTTAGACAATGCTTTTAATCGGCCAAATATTTCGGCTGGAAAAGTAGAAAAATTATTCAGGGATCATTCCGCGGCATTAAACGATACCCTGGCAATGAGATTGAAAAGTATCGTTCTAAATAATTATATAAGGCTATACGAGTATAAAAGAGCTAAAGAAACAGCTGAAGATCTCCTCACCCATTACTCCCGGGTAATGACCGCTGAAAAAATTGAAGATCACCAGAATATGCTTCACATTTGGAAGGCGTTGCAGGATCAGCCAAAACAGGAAGTACGTATTCCAAGGGAAGTAAATCTTCCAATTATTAGAGATAAAGCCGGATTAAAGACAATTGAAGTAAAAAGTGGGAGCACCGCTGAAAAATTTGTTTTTGATACTGGAGCAAATTTTTCTACAATTACAGAATCCATGGCAGAACTTTTCCAAATGAAAATGCTGCAGGGCACTTTTGAGGTAAAGAGCATTACCGGAGACAAAATCCAATCCCGGGTTGCAATTGCCCCGGAAATCAAGCTAGGTACTATAATAATTAAAAATGCGGTGTTCCTTGTGTTTCCAGATGAAGCGCTCGCATTTCCCCAAATAGATTACCAGATATCAGGAATCATTGGCTTCCCTGTTATTGAGGCTCTAAATGAAATCCAGATCACGGCAGATGATCGCTTCCTGGTGCCAAAAACCCCGTCCCGACCTTTTGAGAGGAATCTGGCGTTAGATTTTCTTACGCCTTTGCTCCTACTGGAAGACCATTATGGAACAGGAACTTACACCTTTGATACCGGGGCAGATAAAACAATGCTTTATAACACCTATTTTGAGAAATATCTGGTAAAGGATGGGACATTCCTGAATGAAGTATCGCACAATTTTGGGGGTGCAGGTGGGCAAAGTTCAAAAAAGGGTTATTATATTACTTTCAAACCTGTTGTTCATGGCAATGTATTGGAATTAGATTCAGTGAGTGTTTTTTCTGAAGTTATAAACCAAGAAAATAAATACCTGGGAAATATTGGTCAGGACTTCATTGGAAAATTCAGTAAAATGACCATTAATTTTGACCAGATGTTCGTGAGGTTTGATTAAGCAAGTATCCAATGCATATATCTAAAAAGGCCGCAGATGAACTGCGACCTTTAATATTTTTCATTCTTACAATTGTTAATGCAACCAATATTTGCGGTTGCTACCACGGTAGAAAAATACACCAACCACAGCTGGTGTCACAAGTTAAATCCTTTCTTCAACCCTTCCATTTCCAGCAGCCTGGAAGCTTGTGGAAGCAACATTTGTTAACAGAACCGTGGCCATTACCTTATTACTGTTGCTCCCATAAAAAACGAAGAAACAGTAATATAACAGATTAAGACCCACGCCTGTTACTTGCTGTTTCTTCGCAAAAAAATTACTGAACCCCAAAAAACAATTATAAATAATTGCAGGGGGATCCAGTAGTTTAATTCCAATATTTAATAGTTTACAATGGAAGGATCCAAAGACAAAAAATCTTTCAAATATTGGATTACTATAAATTTAGTAAAAAAAAGAACTCCACGTAAATAATTGATATTAAATATATTACATCTAAATAAAAAAATCCAAGGTTTGGATGGAAACCGAATTTAAATTCAGGGAATGGTTCTGTAAAAAATGCGGAAAAACCTCCAAAAGGTGATTCAGGTCATATTTAACTAGTGTATTTACTCCTTTCTTTACCCTCAAAATTATTGAATTAAAAATACGACTGCCCCACTATAATTGAACTTTGTCCATATGTGCAGCATCTGGCAAAATTTTCATTTCCATTGGGGAAGCCAATAATGGAAAGTTTATATGAAAATAAATGAGCTAACTGAAAAGATATCTCTTCCGGATGGGCATCCTATAAAGATTTACTTTCAGGAAACTGAATTGATACAAAAACTTCTGGAAGAACTGGAAGGGATCAACCCTTCCGAAGAAAACCAGAAATATTACAATATCTTCAATCAACTTAACACTATTGAAAAAAGGTTTGAGCGGAAAGAAAACCAATTATTTCCCTTTCTGGAAAAACGGGGATGGAATGGCCCCTCATTGGGAATGTGGTCTTTTCATGACAATTTAAGGGAGCAGTTTAAATTACTTCGGAAAAAAATTGAAAACCGGGAATATGATAAGATAAGCACCGATGCACCTTATTTAATTAACGGGATCCAACGCCTGCTACATACTGAAGAAACGGTATTATTTCCAAATGCACTCGAACTTCTTTCTGATAAGGACTGGATTGAAATGCGGGAGGGAGAAGAGGAAATTGGTTGGATGCTGCCCACCACCCCTGAAGCTTATCCACCACAGGAATATATTCATCCTTCACAGGACCATACAAAAAGGGAACTAGCCTTTTCTACTGAAAATACTTCGCATTACGATGAAGGCTATATGACTGTAGAACAGGTGAACCTGCTTCTTAAAACGATGCCGCTGGACATAACTTACGTTGATGAGAATGACAAAGTAATTTTTTATAACCGTGGTGCAGAAAGGGTATTTCCACGAAGCGCAGGAATTATTGGTCGCGAAGTAAAATTTTGTCATCCACCCAAAAGTGTGGGTACCGTGTTAAAGATCCTGGAAGAATTTAGAAAAGGCACTCAAAACGAGTCTTCTTTCTGGATAAACTTCAAAGGAAGGCTTATTTACATACGTTACTTCGCAGTGCGCGATGCCCAAAGGAATTATAAAGGGGTAATTGAAATGTCTCAGGACATTACAGATATAAAACAAATTGAGGGAGAAAAACGACTCCTGGATTGGGATTAAACAGCAATCCCTTTTAAAATTAATTATTGTAAACCCGGTAAATCCAGGTTTGATAAAAAAAGCAAATATGAAACAACCCCTGCATTCCTTTCACATCCCCGTAATGGGAACCGCTTTTACCATTGACAGCCCAATAAGGGTTGCCCAGTATGGAATTTCTTCTGTTATTTCTATTATAGATGATGAACTAATAGAAAAAATGAATGCTTTTTACAGCAGTAAATTCAACCTTCAATACCAGGAAATTAGTGCTAAGATTCACGATTTCCGGGCATTGAGGATTACCTCCTATTTGAATTTGGTTGATAAAATTGTGAAAGACAAATTTGAAGAATTTAAAAAAGATCTGGTTGAAAGCCGGGATACTATGGAAAATTACATTTCCATGCTCCCTAATAAATCTGAGATTAAACAAGGCCTGCATCAACTACTGGAAAATGGTAGCAGTGCCCGGGAGCAAATTCAGAAATATATTGAAGATCACCTTCACCCGGGAAGTATTGATGTAAATATCATGTCTAAGATTGACAAGGATAATTTTATTAAAAATGAACAGCTTCCGGTTGAGTTTAATGATGCTCATGCTGCCCTTCGCGGATTTGCAAACTCAAATCTCAATTCTTCCATTGTACTTTCTGCAGGTATGAATCCAAGGCTGTACAGTTACTTTGAAAATTTCCCCGATTTCTTCCCCGATGCCTCCGGCAATCTGAGAAAAAAGATCATTTTGAAAGTAAGCGATTTTAGATCGGCCTGGATACAGGGTAATTATCTGGCCAAAAAAGGCCTCTGGATCTCTGAATACCGCATAGAATCTGGTCTAAACTGCGGTGGTCACGCTTTCGCGACCGATGGCTACCTGCTGGGCCCTATTCTGGAAGAATTTAAGACCAAAAAGGAAGAGCTCATTCAATCTGCTCATGAGATTATGAGCAAGGCTTTGTTGCAAAAGGAATTACCGGTTCCTACAGAACCTCTGGAACTAAAAATAACGGTTCAGGGAGGGGTTGGTACCGCAGCCGAACATGAATTTTTACTGGACCATTACAAGGTTTCTTCTGTAGGATGGGGTTCTCCTTTCCTTCTGGTACCCGAGGCAACCTCTGTAGATATTGAAACCCGGCAGTTACTATCCAAAGCCAAAGAAGAAGATCTCTATTTAAGCCATATATCACCCCTGGGAATTCCTTTTAATACAGTGAGAGGTACTACCAATGAAAAATTAAGAAATCAAAGAATTGCCGAAAATAAAGGTGGAAGTTCCTGCCCCAAAAAATTTCTGGCCCTTAGCAAGGATTACAATAATCCTAAAGGGATATGTTCAGCCTCCAGGAAATTCCAGGACATAAAACTTGGCGAACTGGAGCTTGAAAAAGATAGTATTTCCACCCGAATTTACGAAAAGAAGAAAAACAAGATCACAGAGAAATCCTGTTTATGTGTTGGTTTGGGAAATACCGCTTTCCTAGAAAATGACCTTCGTATAAAAGGCCAGGCACAAGGGGTGGCAATATGCCCGGGCCCAAATATGGCATATTTTTCTAAAGTAGTTTCCCTGCGCAATATGGTAAAACATATTTATGGAAATACATCTGTAATTGAACATAAAAACCGACCTAATATGTTCATTAAGGAACTTAAGATCTATGTAGACTATTTCCAGAATGAACTGGAAGATCTTTGGGATTCTCCCAACGTACCCCAAATTAAAAAAATGGAAAAGTTCAGGGCCAACCTGATAGATGGGATCTCTTATTATAAAGATCTCTTCCGGGAAAAACAGGATTCCTTTACACTTGGTAAAAATGAAATTTTGAAAGAGCTGGAGGATCTACGTTCAAAAGTTATGGGAATCACCGTAATGCCCGTGGGAGTATAAATTATTGATATTACGATAAAGGGATGATTTTAAAAAAATCATCCCTTTTTTTATTTTAATTTTTAAAGAATTCTTTCCCGTCCTTTAAATCATTTTTATTATTAAAATTAAAAAACCACACACATTCCAATCAATTCTTTGACCTCTTCCCCTACTAATTAAGAGATTATCTGAATCTGGTTTATTTCAGGATAACAGGAATTTGTGGTACATTTAAGTAAAGTTAATTAAAGTGCAAAGGGGGGGCGGAAAAGGGAGAACATCATCCTTTTTAGGCTATAGATACCAATGTTAATTTCATCTCCTAACCGCTGTTTTTTTTTCAAATTGTCCAATACCCCCCTTCTCAAACCAATTGTATGGAGCAGATTTACATTGAAAATGAAATATATAAAAAGAAGAATTTTTCTGAAGAAATGTTGCTTCCAGGGGAATACGACTCCTGTGATTTTATAGATTGTAATTTCTCACGCGGAAATCTTGGAGCCTACACCTTTGTGGAAACCACCTTTGAAAACTGCGACTTTAGCTTGTCCCACTTTCAGGGCACAAGCTTTAGAGATGTAAATTTCATTAATTGCAAACTCATGGGATTAAGATTTGATATTTGTGATCCCTTTTTACTTTCCTTTCATTTTAAAGACTGTACCCTGGATTTCTCTTCCTTTTATAAGCTTAAAATTAAAGGCACCCGTTATATCAACTGTAAAATGCGGGAAACAGATTTTACTGAAACCAACCTATCAAATTCGGTGTTTGAACATTGTGATCTCAACGGGGCAATGTTCAGCAATACGATTTTACTAAAAGCAGATCTTTCAACCGCAGAGAATTTTTCACTGGATCCTGAAGAAAATATTATAAAAGGAGCACGGTTTTCTGAAGGTAATATAGCCGGCTTATTGGGCAGGTATAAAATTATAATTGTAAAATAATATGCTGTCAAAATTTTGGATGTTTTACAGAAAATATTGTGCAATTAGATATCATTACATAGAAACCCCTCAGGTAACAAGCTAAATAGCTGACAGATATCATTTTTACACTGTATTTTCTTAGGTAAATTTGAAGAAGAATAACAATTGGATCTATGGGAACAAATCTTCCATTTTATGCCAATGTAACTTCCTTTTTTGAGGAAGCGGGTGAGCTTGCGCGCTTTGCCGGAAGATTCTTTATGGAATTATTCTCCCCTCCTTTTGAGTTTCGGGAATTGCTGAAACAGTGTTATAATATGGGTAACCGTTCCCTTTTGCTGGTAGGGGTTACCGGTTTTATTCTGGGATTGGTGTTTACACTTCAATCCCGGCCCACTTTGATAGAATTTGGAGCTGTAGCGTGGATGCCCTCTATGATTAGTATTTCTATAGTACGGGAAATTGGGCCGGTAATCATAGCACTTATTTGCGCAGGCCGAATAGGTTCCGGGATTGGGGCTGAACTGGGTTCAATGCGGGTAACAGAACAAATAGATGCCATGGAAGTATCAGGCACCAATCCGTTTAAATTTCTTGTAGTTACCCGCATCCTTGCTGCAATTCTTATGTTGCCGGTATTAGTGATCTTTGGAGATTTTATCGCCCTTATTGGATCTGCAATCATAGAACACATTAAGGGTGATGTTTCTTTTCAGCTATATTTTAACCAGGTTTTTAATGCCCTGGAGTATAGTGATCTTTTCCCTGCGACCATTAAGACTTTTTTCTTTGGATTTGCAATTGGTCTGGTTGGTTGCTTTAAAGGTTACAACAGTAAAAAAGGTACCGCGGGGGTTGGAAAAGCCTCCAACGCCGCGGTTGTTTATACCTCCATGCTGTTGTTTGTAATAGATTTTATTGCCGTTTTTATAGCAGATATATTTTATTAAAAATTAAATGGAAAAACCTGTACCCGCTCCCGACAAAAAGATCGTTCTCCAAATAAAGGATGTGTATAAGGCATTTGGAGATCTAAAGGTTTTGAATGGGTTTAATCTGGTATTATATGAAGGAGAAAACCTGGTGCTTATGGGTAAATCGGGTTCAGGAAAATCTGTAATGATAAAATGCCTTGTGGGGCTTATGGAACCGGACCGGGGCAGCATTGAGGTTTTGGGTAATGATATTTCAAAGTTGGCGAGGCATGAAATGGATGAACTGCGCACAGAGATTGGATTTTTATTCCAGGGAAGTGCGCTATATGATTCCATGACCGTAGGCGAAAACCTGGAATTTCCCCTGCGCAGGCACACAAAAAAATTCGATCTAAAAAACGCAGATGGGCTGGTGCATGAGGCTCTTGAAAATGTAGGATTACCAAAAACCGTAGACCTTATGCCGGCTGAACTTTCAGGAGGAATGCAACGCAGGATCGCCCTGGCGAGAGCCTTGATCCTTCAGCCAAAAATTATACTGTATGATGAACCCACAACCGGGCTGGATCCCATAACATCTAAAGAGATCATTGAGTTGATGAAAACCATTCAGAAAAAATATAATACCTCATCACTTATAATTACTCACGATGTAGATTGTGCCAGGGTGATCTCCAACAGGATGATCCTGTTGCTTGATGGAATAAATTATGCCGAAGGAACTTTTGAGGAATTATCAACTTCAGATGATCCAAAGGTTCAGGCTTTTTTTAAAAATTAGTATTATGGCAAAGAATACAAGGAGCAATGTGCTTTTGGGCATTTTCGTGATCATCGGAATAATAATTTTTGTGCTGGGGGTGTATTTCATTGGGGAAAGACAAAACTTATTTGGAAAGACCACCCGCATACATTCAGTATTTAAAAATGTAAGCGGACTTCAATTGGGCAATAATGTGCGATATGCGGGGGTAAATGTAGGTACCGTAAAGGGAATCACCATCCTCAATGATACCTCTATAGCGGTAGATATGGTAATTGATGAAAAAGCCATTGCGCTTATTAAAAAAAATTCCCAGGCTACCATAGGATCTGACGGATTGGTAGGAAGTATGATCGTAAATATTATTCCCGGGAATGCCGGTTCCCACAACTACGTTAAAGCCGGAGATACTATTCCCTCAATAAGCAAGATCGCCACTGCAGATATGCTGACAACCCTTAATATCACCAATGAGAATGCCGCGCTGCTCACAGCAGATCTCCTCAAAATAACTACAGCCATTAACAAGGGGGAAGGTGTACTGGGTTCTTTAATCAAAGACGAGGCGATGACTAATGATTTTAAACAAAGTATTGCCAACCTAAACAAAACCAGTCGTGCCGCCCTACAATCAGTAAACCGCCTGAATGGAATCCTTGCTGAAGTTAACTATAAGGAAAGTGCGGTGCATGTTTTATTAAGTGATACTGCAGCTGCAGGAAAGATCAGTTCTATAATTAACCAACTGGAGGAATCTTCCCGCGAAATAAACACCATAGGTTTAAATCTTAGTGAGTTTTCCACTAACCTAAAGGAAGGAGAAGGAGTGCTGAACTTTGTGATGCAAGACACCGCATTTGTAAATAATCTGGACAGCACTATGCAAAATGTTGAAGAAGCCAGTATTAAGTTCAATGAAAATATGGAGGCACTTAAGCACAATTTTTTCTTCAGGGGTTATTTCAGAAAACTGGAAAGGCAGGAATTAAGAAGGGAAAAACAGCAAAATAGCGTTATAGAAGAATAATTATTGCCAATATCCTGCTGTAATCTAATACCACCACCATGAAAATAGAACATATAGAAGAACGGGTTAATGAGTATAGGAATTCTATTAAAACCGTTGTTGAAAAACGCATTTTGTGGAATACACAGGTAAAAAACCTTATTACCGATGTATTAAGGAAAGCTGAAGAAACCTATAATATTGGCTGGAGGGTGCAGGAATTAAGCTGGGTACACACCAATGAAGCGGTAAACATTACCTTTGATTCCTTCCCGCCCGATTTAATTGAAAAAACAAATCTTATCCCGGCCTACCAGTTCTTAAAAGGAGGTTCTCTTATATTTTCACAATTGTACAACGGGGACATCGAAATTTTTGTGCTATTTCCGGTGATGGAAAACTGGAACGATTTTGACAAGGATATGGAGGAATTGGGAACTTATCCTCCAACTGAGATCAATGAAAAACTGGTTGTAGAAAAGTTGGATGAATTTTTAAAAGAAATGATACGCTGGGAAGTACCGCTCATCAAAACCAAGCTGGGGTATAAAAATCAATAATGGTAAAATTTCTACTCCCACAACCACCACCTTCTTTTGTGGGTTGCTTTTTTCAAATTATATTTAAAGATAGAATGCTTTTTTAAAAATTCGGTCATTTCCTCTACAGAATCTGTGATCAACAGGTGTTTCATGTCTTTCCCATCAATAGTCTTTTTTCGGCTCATCAATTCAAGATGAGCAATAAGGTCCTTATGATATTCCTTACCAAACAAAATTACCGGAAACAAGTTGATCTTTCTCGTTTGGATTAATGTAAGGGATTCAAAAAATTCATCCATGGTCCCAAATCCCCCGGGCATTACAATAAATGCATAAGAATATTTGACCAATAATACTTTTCTCACAAAGAAATATGGAATTGTAATTTGCCTGTGAAGATATGGATTGGGAATTTGCTCCTTAGGCAAAAGAATGTTACACCCTACAGAATATCCCCCGGCCTCATAAGCTCCCCTGTTGGCAGCTTCCATTATTCCCGGCCCTCCCCCCGTCATCACCGTGAAACCAAGGTTTGCCAATGCCGTCCCAACCTCCACCCCCTTTTTATAATTTTTACCCGTCTCTTTAAATCTGGCAGACCCAAACACAGTGACACAGGGACCCAGGAAATGCATTTTTCTAAATCCGCGCACAAAATGCCAGAAAACTTTTATAATAAATATAAAGTTACGATAGCGGGTACGCGCCCCTGAGAGGAATTTTTTCTCTTCGGTAAGGAGAGGTAATATTTTGTTTTTCTTTGTCATTTATAACCACCAGCCCAGTCCCGGAAATTCTAATTGCTTTGTATTTCCATTTGAGAAGCCTGATATTTTTTTAGAGGTTTTCTAATTCTCAAAATAGCCTTATATATTTCAAACCAGATCACACTTACAAACCCGGCAGCGAGCACCAGCGATAATTGTCTCCAGGATAAGGGCTCAAGTTTAAAGAATGAAGCCATAGTGGGTTCATAGATCATAAGAAGTAATATCCCAAAGCTAACGGCAATAATTATCCAGATGAGCGAATTTTTATATTTAAAAGTGGTCCAGATTGAGAAGTAAAAAGACCTGTTTACAAGGGTGAGAAAAATATTTGCAATAATAAGCGTACTAAAAACCATGGTCCTGGTGAGATCTTCACTATACAGGTTTTGAACTGAATATTGATACATGATGAGACAACCGGCTGTGATGACCAGACCTTGAATGATACTTAGAGATAACTCTTTCCACCGTAAAAAGGTTTCTTCCATGGCCCTGGGTGGTTTTAACATGCTGTTTTTTTCCAAAGGTTCGTTCTCATAAATAATGGAACAGGTGGGACCCATGATCAATTCCAGGAATATTACGTGAACCGGACTAAATATAACGGGATAGATCCAGCCCAAAATCACCGGAAGGGCTACGGTAAGTATTATAGGAATATGAATGGAAATTATATATTGTATTGCTTTTTTAAGGTTGTAATAGATCTTGCGGCCCATTGCTACCCCGTCTACCATTTTACTGAAGTCATCGTCAGATAGGATAAGTGAAGAAGACTCCTTTGCAAGATCTGATCCCCGCTTGCCCATAGCGATCCCTATATGCGCCGCTTTTAAAGCAGGGGCATCATTTACCCCATCACCGGTCATTCCCACTATTTCCTGTTGTCGTTTAAGGCTGTTTACTATTTTCACCTTAACTTCAGGGAATACCCTTGTGAAAACACTGCTATTATGAACTTTTTTATCAAAATCATCTTCCGTAAGCTGCATTAATTCCTCTCCGGTCACAGAATCATTACTTCCCCTGAAATTTACCTGATTTGCAATTGTGTTGGTGGTAAAAGGATTATCACCCGTAATGAGTTTTACCTTGATCCCCGCATCATACAGTTGATTGAGAGTTTCTTCAATATTTTCCTTGGGAGGATCATAAAAGCCCACCAGGCCTAAAAATTCAAAGATGAATTCTTCCTGGTTTTCTGGGAAATTCCTTCCCTCAAAAGTTGTTTGCCCCACTCCCAGAACTCTTAGCCCCAATAAGGCCATTTTGGAGACCTCCTCAAGTATGATCTCCTTCTCTTCAGGAGTAAGTCCGGAATGATTTACCACGGCTTCGGGTGCGCCCTTTACAGCGATAATTCTTTCCCCTGCTTTATTTTCAAAAATATGGGTCATCATGGGTGGTTTCCCGCCCAGTGGATATTCATGGATCATTGAGAAATCTGGCCTTTCATCTTTTGGATGATAGGTCTTATAGGCTTTATGCAATGACCTTTCCATGGGGTCAAAAGGAACAATTTCACTGGCCCACATCGCAACTCTTATGATATTATGAAAATCTTCATTTTCCCAATCTTCTTTTTCCCCACTTATCCCCATCTTGTGATCATATATTTGAAACAACTCCATTTTATTTTGGGTAATTGTTCCGGTCTTATCTGTACACAATACCGTGGCAGATCCCAGGGTTTCAATGGTTTGAGTGTGCTTAACTATTATCCCAAGTTTCATAAGCCTGTAAGCTCCCAGCGCCATAAAAGTTGCAAAGGCCACGGGAATTTCCTCAGGCAATACAGACATTGCGATGGTAAGCCCTTTAAGCAGGCTATCGAGTATATCACGGGAATTATAGAAACTTATTCCCCAGATAATAAGGAAGATCAAAAATCCGCCAATGGCCATTTGCTTCACAAATTTGGTAATTTGCATTTGCAGTGGGGATCTTATTTTTTTAATCCCGCTCAGGGAAGCATCAATAAGGCCAAGTTTTGTTTCTTTTCCAATATGGGTCACCCTGAAAACTCCCTGTCCTGAGACAACGGCGGTACCTTTAAAAACCAGGTTGTTGCCATGATTTTCAGCAGTTTTGACAACATTAAGCGATTCTCCTGTAAGGATGGATTCATTTACTGAAAAATCATTTTGCTGAAGCACTACCCCATCGGCAGTGATCAATTCGCCTTCATTGGCAATTACCACATCATCAACTACTATTTCTTCCGATTTAATTTTCTGTAGTTGATTATCCCTTATTACGCTTGATAAGCTTTGGGTATATTCTTTTAAGGCATTCAGGGCTTTTGTACTGCGGGCATTTTGATAAATGGAGATTGTAGAAATAAGGACTATTGCTCCCAGTAAAAATAAACCTTCAGAATATTCCTGAAGGATAAAATAAATGATAGATGTTGCAAGAAGCAACAGGAACATTGGTTCCAGGACAATCTCCTTTAGA
This sequence comes from Gillisia sp., assembly GCA_039989915.1. Taxonomy (GTDB): domain Bacteria; phylum Bacteroidota; class Bacteroidia; order Flavobacteriales; family Flavobacteriaceae; genus Gillisia. Next base: position 60,322 of record JBDXGW010000025.1, on the reverse strand, counting down.
GTATGCCAAAAATGACCACTGCGCTTATCTTCAATAGTATTTTCTCCATGTACTTCACGGGATTTGATCACCTCCCGGGAGGTGAGTCCGGAAAAAGGAAAAGGATTTTCTTTCACATTTTGAGACATCTTCAAAAACTGCAATTTTCAATCCTGAACAAGGATCTCAAGATTATATATTGTTCATTCGCCATCTCTTTAGATCTGGCAAAACCCTGATGATCTGTTGAGCTTCTTCGAGGGTGATCTCATTGTGAACCTTGGCCATTTCCAGGAGATGAATTTCAAGACCATGCAAGGTTAAATGATGGTTGGTGAACTCCCCGTCCTGAAAACAGTTTTGGCAGTAATCCTCATTTAGGGTTTTATCACGATTGGTTCCCATATCTTCCTTTGGAAACATCATTCCGCAACTTTGACATTGTAATGGTTTCATAGATATATATTTTATTAATAGGTCTACCCATAGTTATCGGGATCAATTCTCATTTCGTTTAGGCCTATTCAAGGAGTTCTCTTAATTTGGAAAGCATGGTTTGTTCATCGTTATTTCTCTCTCCAAAAGATTCTGCAATACTAAGGGCAGTTTTCCAAATGAGTTTGTTTATACGCAGGGTGAATAATTTTTCATTATCCTGCTTAAATTCCTTGAACTCATAAAATGCCTGGTATGCGGGAGGTTGATTCTCCTCCAGCCAGTCGAAAATAATTTCGATGAAATAGGCAGCATCTGTTCCAAACTCATCATGATGATCATCTACCCTCACCCAATCTCTTTTCACAATTTTTTTTAGGGTATCTATCTCTTCTTTATGAATTATATCATCTACAGCTGCAATTGCGTAGAATAATTTTCCAAGGTTTTCATATAATTTTTCTACTGAACTAATCATAGGGGTAGTATTAAAAATTGAATGTTTTTAACGGGTTAAATTTAATAGTAAGATACAAGAAATATTATGATATTGATCACCCCTTCTACAATAAATAGGGCCGGCAAGACCTTTTAAAATGTAAAATTTTAGCATTAAATTAGAAGGTTAGCGTAATTAAAATATCCCGGCCTTATTAAGTATTGAAAAATGGTTTTATCAAAAATTATGGGATTTTACCTAACTTTTTAACTGATATCGGTCATATTTTAAATGCCTGTTTTTAAATAACTTTGAGTGAATTAAATTTTCATGCTATGAGAAAGATTGTGATCCCTTCAGATTTTTCAGGTAATGCAATGAACGCATTAAAATATGCGGTAGAGTTGTTTAAACATGAATTAAGTGAATTCCATATTCTACATGCCTTTGCTGAAGAGGTTTACAACAATAAAGATATTCTTACCAAAGCCGCTATGGATTCTGCAAAGGAAGACCTTCAGCAAAAATATGAGGATCAGCTGCAACAGGTGATAAAAGAGATAATGGAATTTTCTCCAAATCCCAGGCACCGGTTCCATTCCCATGTTTCTTTTGGATATCTCATAGACGAGCTCAATGAAGTGGTAGATAAGGAAGAGGCAGATATTGCAGTTATGGGAACCCGTGGAAAGACCAATGACAGGAACTTAACCTTTGGCAGCAATACCGTGCAGGTAATAAAATATGTACAATGCCCGGTTCTGGTAATTCCGGAAAATTATAAATTCCATGACCTTCAAAATATACTTTTCCCCACAAATTTCATGTTGCCCTATCAAAAGAGAGAATTAAAACTGGTTGCCGAAATAAGCAAATCCTTTCCGGCAAATATTCATATGCTTTATATATCCAAATTTCCCATAGAATCCCTAAGGCAAAAAGAAAAAATGGAGTTTATTAAAGCCCATTTTATGGATAAATATTTCCAATATCATCGTGTTGATGAAGGAGACAGAGTAAGTGTAATTATAGATCAACTGGAGGAATTAAAAATAGACCTGCTTGTCATGGTAAACTCCAGGTACACCTACCTGGAAAATATACTGTATGAATCAACCATAGATAAAATAAGCCTTTATCCTAAAATACCGTTCCTGGTGCTGCAAAATTTTTATCGGGAGTGTAATTGAACTAGGGAATCAGGGTTAAAAAGCTGTATATCATGAAAAAAATATTACTTCCAACAGATTTTTCTGAAAACGCATTTAATGCCATTAAATATGCTGTGCAGTTATTTAAAAAAGAAAAATGCACATTTTTTTTACTGAACACCTATACTCCGGTATTATATGATTCAGATTATATCCTGTATAGCCCGTCATCTTCCCTAAGCCTGGATGAGGTTTATAAGAATAATTCCCAAGGCGGACTCGAAAAGGTAGAGAAACGAATTCTTGCTGAGTTTCCTAATGATTTGCATTCCTTTAAACTCATTTCATCCTTTAGCTTACTTAATGAGGAAATAAAGGAACAGGTTAAAACCCGGAACATTGATCTTGTTGTTATGGGCACCCAAGGCGCTACAGGGGCGGTTCAAATTTTATTTGGAACCCATACCGTTCACGCTATTAAACGGGCAATTTGCCCTGTACTGGCAATCCCCTCCGGCTGTGATTACAAAACTCCCGTAAATATTCTCTTTCCTACAGATTATGAGATAAACTACACCAGGGATCATTTGAAATTTTTAAAACACCTGGTCAAGGAAAATAACTCCACCATTCATATTCTGCATGTGTTTTTTGGATATCCTCTTGGAGCCGAACAGGAAAAATCAAAAAAAACGCTGGCTCATTACTTTGAAGATGTACCACACCAATTTTATAGCATAGAAAAAAATACAGTTAGTGAAGGGATCTATGATTTCCAGGAGGAACATCATCCGGATTTGCTGGCGATGATAAGCAACAAACATTCATTTTTTGAAAATCTTTTATTCAGGCCGGTGATTAATGAGATAGGCTTTAAGGTTAAAACCCCTTTTTTGGTTATACCTTCAGGGAAATACAATACCTAAGATGAAAAATATATTGCTTCCTACAGATTTTTCTGAAAATGCTCTAAATGCGGCAATATATGCGCTCCATCTTTATAAAGATGAACCTTGCAGATTTATTTTCCTCAATGCCTATGATGTCAACGGTTATTTTGCAAACAGTATTCTAATGCCCATCCCGGGAAACCATACCCTCACAGAGGCAAAAAATCTTTCAGTAGAAAAGCTTGAAAAATTAATTAATGATCTGGGCGAAAAAAATTCCAATCCATATCATACCTTTTCTTCAATTTCACAGAATGATCATCTCGTTACCGCAGTTAACCTTCAAATACAAGCCTCCCATATTGAACTTGTAATTATAGGAACTCAGGGCAGCACGGCCGCCCAGGATGTGGCCTATGGAAGGAATACCATAAATATTATGGAAAATGTTCGCAATTGCCCTATTATGGCCATTCCCTCTCATGTAAAATACCATGGTATTAATGAAGTAGTCCTTCCAACTAGTTATAAAATGGACTTCAGGCATGAATATTTTAATTTCATAAAAAGCTTTTTAAAACGAAATAAGGCCTCACTAAGAATTTTACATATTGAAGAGGACATAGCATTAAGTGAAGAGCAGCAACTTAAAAAAAATTCTCTTGAGGCTATCCTTAAAGATACCCCGCACAGTTTTCACCACCTCGCTTATGTTACAGTACCTATAGGAATATATTGTTTTACCGAAAGCAGGGGAAGCGATATGATCGCATTTTTAAATAAGAAACATAGTTTCCTCGAAAATGTAATTCTGGAACCCCTGTATAAAAACCTTGGAAATTATTCCCAGATCCCGGTACTGGTTTTACAATTATAAAAGGAAAAACAGACCACTTTTAAATCTATTTAAAAACAAAATAACATGAAAAAGCACATTCTAATTCCAACCGATTTTTCCAAAAACGCATGGAACGCTTTGAATTATGCCATAGAGCTCTTTAAAGAAGATGAATGCAGTTTTTACCTTCTTAATGCTTACCAGTTATATCATTTTACCACAGATAGTGTAATTGTGCCCGAGCCCGGTGAAAAGTCTTATGAAGAGGCCCGGGAGAAATCTGAAAAAGGTCTGGAAGATTTGCTGGATGGTCTCCAGTCTTCTATGGATAATCCCAACCATAGATTTGAAATGATCTCTGTGTATAACAATGTGCTTAAAGCAGTAAAGGAGACTATAAAAAGCAAAGAAATAAACCTTATTGTTATGGGTACAAAGGGAGAGGGAAATCCCATGAATGTGCTGTATGGAAGCAATGCGGTTACAATTATTGAAAACGTACGTAAATGTCCTATCCTGGTAATCCCCGAAATTTCCCAAATTCCTGATGGCCCCGGGGAAGTGGTATTTGCCTCCAATTTTAAATATTATTACAAAAGGCGGGAACTTAATACAATGATTGATATTGCCAACAGGCTAAAGGCCCCCATCCGGATCTTATTTGTAAATGGGGAAGGGAAACTAAGCGATGAACAGCAGAGCAATAAAGAAATACTTACAGATTATTTTGAAGGTATAGATTATAGTTTTCATACTCTTACCCACCTGTCTACCGCACCCGGAATTCATGCATTTATGGAAAGCCGTTCAAGTACCATCCTTGCATTATACAACCGCAAACATGGATTTTTTAAATCATTATTTACTACCTCACTGGTGAAAGAACTAAGTGAAGCTCCCCAATTTCCTATTTTAGTTTTACAGGAACATAACTAAAAAATCGTTCCTGTGTAAGGAAATAAAACATATTCACCAATGAGGAAAAAAAACCTATATATAACTAAAGCATCGGGAGAAAAGGTTAAATTCTCAATAGATAAAGTGGCGGCCTCCCTTAGAAAAGCCGGTACAGAAGATGCTCTTATTAAGATAATCCTTGATAAACTGCAACATGAACTATATGAAGGGATTACAACCCGTGAGATCTATAACCGGGCATTTAATTTATTAAAAGAAAAAAACAGTTACTCGGCTTCAAGATATAAATTAAAGAAAGCTTTATATGAACTGGGGCCAACAGGCTTCCCCTTTGAAAAATTTATTGGTGCTATTTTTCGCAACAGTGGCTACACAGTTCAAATAGGCAAAATTGTGCAGGGTAAGTGTGTAAAACACGAAGTTGATATCATTGCCAGAAATGAAAAGGAAATCCATATTATGGAATGCAAATTCCATAGTGACCAGGGAAAATTCTGTGATGTAAAAACACCACTTTATATTCATTCGCGTTTTAATGATATTTTGAATTTTAGCCGTGATGTTGATCCTACACATCCTCCATTTGATGAAAGCTGGGTGGTTACCAATACTCGTTTTTCCCATGATGCCATATTATATAGCAAATGTGTGGGTTTAAATTTATTGAGTTGGGACCTGCCTAAGGGAAATTCCCTTAAAGACAGAATAGACCACATTGGGCTATATCCCATTACAGTATCAACCCTGCTTAGCCAGCGGGAAAAACAATTCCTTTTAAGCCGGGATGTAGTGCTGTGCAAAGAGTTGATAGATGATGATTTTTATTTGGACCATCTGGATATTTCAGCAGAAAGAAAGTCAAGGATCCTCCTTGAAATGAATGAATTATGTCACGTTAAAAAACCCCGAAAATGAATGAAATTATAGATATTAAAGTCCATTTTCTGGGAGCCTCTGGTACCGTAACGGGTTCTAAATTTGTAGTGGAAACACCCGGGTTCAACTTTATGGTAGACTGCGGAATGTTCCAGGGTTTAAAAGAATTAAGACTGCTCAACTGGGAACCCCTGGATTTCCCCGCTTCTAAAATCGATGTGGTTTTGCTTACCCACGGGCACCTGGACCATACAGGATATTTACCCCGCCTGGTATTGCAAGGATTTAAAGGACCGGTTATAGGGAGTGCTCCCACCCTGGCTATTGCTACGGTAATCATTGAAGATAGTGCCAGGATCCAGGAAGAAGAAGCCGAAAGGGCTAATAAAGAGGGTTATAGCATTCACGAACCCGCCGAAGCTTTTTATACGGTAGAAGATGCGCAAAGGACCATAAATTTGTTTCAACATACAGAGATCTCCAAATGGATACAACTCTCGCCTGGTGTAAAATATAAATATGAAAAAAACGGCCATATCCTGGGCGCCTGTTATATAGAATTTGATATCTACGGAAAAATATTTTTGTTCTCAGGAGATATTGGCAGGGACAAGGACCTTTTGCTGGAACCACCCCACAAACCCGAATGGGCCGATTATATTTTTATGGAAAGCACCTATGGTAACAGGTTGCATCCCGATGATGATACCAATGAAGTACTTTCCGGTCTCATACTGGAAACCCTGGAAAAACGGGGCGACCTTATAATACCAAGTTTTGCAGTTGAGCGTATGCAAACACTTATGTATATTCTCTTCACACTTTACAGGAAAAAGAAAATCCCAAATATTCCCATTTTTATTGACAGCCCTATGGGCAACAAAGTATATGATATATTCAGGAACTTTCCTGAGTGGCATAAATTAACTTCCGCAGACCTGCATGAAATGCAGGAACATTTTAATATAATAACTTCCTATAAGGAAACCTGGGATACCATAGATGATAAACGTCCCAAGGTAATAATTGCCGGCAGCGGAATGGTTACCGGAGGACGGGTCCTTACCTATCTCAAATATGCAATTTCAAAACCAGAAACCACATTGCTCCTCGTAGGTTTCCAGGCTGAAGGAACCCGCGGCAGGGAACTGCAGGAAGGCGTTCACGAAGTGAAGATCTTTGGAGAGTACCTTCCGGTAAAAGCCCGGGTAGAAGATATACAAAGCCTCTCGGCTCATGCAGATCAACAGGAACTTTTAGACTGGCTTTCCCATTTAAAAAATATTCCTGAAAAGATCTTTTTAATTCACGGGGAAGAACCCGCCGCAGACGGCCTTCGGGTTAAAATAAAGGATGTGTACAACTGGCAAACCCACCAGCCTAAATTAAACGAAGTGGTGAGTTTTAAAATTTCCAAAGAAGGATAAAAATAGAAATGGAAGGAAAACCCTGTTGTAAATTCTACCTAATAACCCTCCAATAATAATTCACTGGGATTTCATATATTTAAGTGATGTGTTTAAAACAGGATACTTCTTGCTGGAACCTTCTATTAATTTATCTAAATTTTTTATAATGAAAACGATCTATTGCAGGGATGCCGGGTTTGATTGCGATGCGGTAATAAGAGCAGAAACTGCTCAGGAAGTCCTCAACGAAGCAACTATTCATGTGAAAGAGGTTCACGGAGTAACCCCAAGCGCAGAAATAGCTGAAGACCTCGCTTTATTGATACAAGAGGAGTAGTGGAAAAACGTTTCAGATTATTGTGATACCATTCGGGGAAAATTCTTTTTTTTCGGAAAGAGAAATATCGTGATTTTTTTCTTCTGAAGATGGTATTGTACAACTTTCCATTTGATTTTTAATCAGGTTAAATAAGGGCTTATGACACGATTTTGGTAACTTTGTTCCTATGCCATTAAAAATGATCCCTTAAATTAAAGGATCCCAAATCTCACTTTATGATATTTATTGAAAATGAAGGTATTACAGACCCCAGGGTAAACCTTGCGCTGGAAGAATATGCACTAAGGAACTTTCCTGCTAAAGATTATTTACTTTTTTACATCAATGAACCCTCTATAATTATTGGGAGGAATCAAAACACCCTGGAAGAGATCAATCAGAATTATGTAGAAGAAAAAAATATTCACGTGGTTAGACGGGTTTCTGGAGGGGGTGCAGTATACCATGATTTTGGGAACCTCAACTTCAGTTTTATTACCAACCATCACGTTAAGAGCCTTAATAACTTTCTGAAATTTACAGAGCCGGTGATCAAGATCCTGAATTCAATTGGGGTACCGGCAGAATTAAAAGGCAGGAATGATATAGTGGTTAATGACAGGAAAATATCCGGAAACGCTCAATTTTCTACAGGCAAACGAATGTTTAGCCATGGAACGCTCCTGCTGGACAGTGACCTTGAAGAGGTAACACGGGCATTGAACGTTAAAATGAGCAAGATAATTTCCAAAGGCCATAAATCTGTACGAAGCAGGGTTGCCAACATTAGCGAGTTTTTAAATGAACCTATGGATATTCATAGTTTTAGGTCTTTGATCTTAAAAGGTTTATACCGGGAAGAGCCTCAATTTGAAACATATCACCTCACCCCGGAGGAATGGAAAGGAGTTCATGAATTAAAAGATGAGAAGTATAATACGTGGAACTGGAACTATGGAAATTCCCCAAAATTCAACATTCAGCGTACCCGGCGTTTTCCAATTGGTGAGATAGACTTAAGGCTCTTTGTAGAGAAAGGCCATATTGAGAGTATTAAGATCTATGGAGATTTTTTTGGAAAAGAACCCGTTGAAAAGCTGGAAGAAATCTTACAAGGAGTGCGTTATGACAAGGAAAAAATTTCTGAAGCCCTTGAATTTTTGATAATCGAGGATTATTTTGGTGCCATCCCGAAAGAGGATTTTAAAGATCTCCTTTACGGCGAAGATGAACCCGAAGTAGGTTAAAGCAATTATTCAACAATAAATTTGCCTTTCATTACGGCGTAATGGCCCGGAAAGCTGCAAATAAAATCATAAATGCCGGGAGCCGGAGCTTCAAATTCTATGGTCACTCTTTCCCCGCCACCTATCATCCTGGTATGAGCTATCACATTTTTTGAATTTGCCGGGATATAATCATTTTCGGCAGCCTTTACAGCTTCCTGCCCAAATTGGTTGATATCTGTTCCCGGTGCCAGTAAAACAAAATTATGACCCATTACATTTTTATCCATTATACCGAGGTGCTCCAAAGTCAATTTTACCTTTTGCCCTGCCCTTACCTTAATTTCCTTTGTATTGAATCTCATAAGGTCATCTGCGGTTAAATAAATTTCATTTATACCTTTATTAGATGTGGTATCAATTACAACAGGTTGCGTCTCAATAGCATCGGGAGTTTTAAGCCTGATCTCCTCTTTCTCTTTTTGTTTATTACCGCAGCTTATAATAAACAGGCAGCTCAAAATAAATATGTACTTATTCAGTATTTTCATGGTCTGATACTTTAATAAAAATTACCTAATTTGGCCAGGGATCCAATCCAATCCAAAGTTAAATTATTTGACCAAAATATCCTATTAAAGCCTTTAAAAACGGGTTATTTTGAAACTTATTAAGCTATTATCCAAAGTTCCTTTCGGGCTTAAAATAGATTTCAAAAAAATTCAAAACGAAAAAGCTAACTATATGAATTTTAAGGTATATAAACCTCAGGGGTATCTAAGCCAGTTTATTAATAATCAATCTACCCGTAAGAATAAAAAACTCCTTGGAGAATTATATGCTTTCCCGGAAGATACTATGGCAATAGGTAGACTGGATGAGGATTCTGAAGGATTGTTATTGCTCACCCGGGATGGTAAGATAAGCGAACAAGTACGCAGTAAAACCATTGAGAAAGAATATTATGTACAGGTAGATGGAAATATAGATCCTGCGGCCATAAAACTGATAAAGGAAGGGGTTGAAATAGGGATTCATGGCAAAAAATATACAACACTTCCCTGTGCGGCATTTAAACTGGATTTCCCTCCTCTTCTTCCTGCAGGAAGTAAAAGAATAAGGGACGAACGGCACGGGCCCACCAGTTGGATCTCTATAACTATTACAGAAGGAAAATTCAGGCAGGTTAAAAAGATGACCGCTGCCGCAGGATTTCCCACTTTGCGGCTGGTTAGGGTTAGAATTGGGAACGAGCGCCTGGGGAATCTCTTACCGGGTGAGGTGGTAGAAGTAAATGAATTTGACATTTAATAATCCATTAATCTTCAATCCGGTATCCAGGGATATATTAATATCATTTTTTATTGTAAATGAAAATTTTAAGAAAATTTAAAGTATTTTTAAATCCGTTATTTCTAAAATTTTGTTAAGGAGATTCTTAAACAGGAAAAATCGATGAGCCATAGCCGGGAGAAGTTGGGGTTAATTCAAGTCAAGGAACACACTTCAAATGTGAATAATTCCTTAATACCTACCCCTATTTTAATAATTGCCGAAGTAGAAACTTTCCGTACTGTTTATATCAATAATATGGTAGAGGTTTTGTGTGACAGGAAAGCCCAGGAATTTATTTCCAGTGATCTGGACTTTTACAAAGAGCTTATACATCCCGAAGATTACCCAACTTACATTTCTCAATTAAATTCCCTGGAGCCTTTAGAGCAAAAAGAGGCAGTTATAAGATTAAAAAATGGTAATGGAATTTGGGAAAAATATACATTCAAGGACCGGTTATATAACTGGAAAATTGAAAATGAAGCTCAACAAACAATTTTATCATTAGGGTATAAATGGACGAAAGAACAGGGATTGGATAGTACCGGTCTTGATCAATTTGATCATCCAACTGCACATCTCCATGAACAAATATTAAATTCAATAGATGAGGCATACTGCATCATCGAATTAATTTTTAACCGAAAAGGGAAGCCCGTAGATTATCTTTTTGTGGAGACCAATCCCGCTTTTCAAAATAATGTAAACCTAAAAGAACCCGTCGGGAAAACCATGCGGGAAATGAGCCCCCATCTTGAGGAGCATTGGTTTGAAACCTATGGAAATGTAGCACTTACGGGAAAACCAATTAGATTCCAGGAGCAGGCCGCTACCCTGGATAAAGTATGGCTGGATGTTTATTCTTTTAAAATTGGCGGTGATCTAAGCAGAAGGGTTGCTGTTATGTTTCATAATATAACCGAAAGGAAGGAAGCCGAAGAAGCCTTGATAAAAACCAAGAAAGAACTGGAAGCCCGTGGGAAACAAAGGGAACAGGAATTACTTGAAAACAATGAACTGCTTCAAACTGTATTTGATACCATGAACCAGGCGATCGCAGTATTTAAAACCCTCTACGATCAAAATGGTAATATCCAGGACTTCCTTTTTATACGTACCAATGATGTATTAAGAAGCCAGTATATTGATTATGACCCGGTGGGAAAAACCTATTTGGAAACTTCCAAACATGGGGTTGAAATGGGATTCTTTGACGCTTTTAAAGAAGTTATGGAAAAGAAAGTTCCCCTGGACAGGGAAATTTTCTATGACAAAGAAGGATTTAACCATTGGTTTCGTGTAATTGCACGTGCACAGGGCACATTATTAATTGCAACTGTAGAAGATATTACCTCGCGGAAACTGGAGGCACAGAAATTAAAGGATGCTGTAAGATTTAAACGCCAGCTGGTTCAAACTTCCCCAGATACTATTATAATTATCAATCTGGATAAATTTAATGTGAGATACATTAATAAAGATATGCTTACCCGGGCAGGAATGACCAGCAAAAAGATTCAGGGAATGTCCCTCCCCGATATGTTGGCATACATCCATCCGCGGGACAGGGAATCTATAATGGATTTCCACAGGAAAATTTTAAAATCTTCTGAAGAAGATGTCCTGGATATAGAGTTTAGGGTAAAAACCAAAGGCAATGATTGGGAGTGGTTCAATGCACGCGGAAAAATATTTAACCGAAAAAATGAAACCTGGGTTGAAGAATATGTGCTTTTAGTAAGAAATATAACCGAACAAAAAACTATTCAAAGAGCCCTTCTTAATGCTGAACGACTTTCTATTCAGGGAGAAATTGCAAGGACCTTTGCACACGAATTGCGCAATCCTTTGGCTAGTATCAGGATGGCAACAGATGTTATACAGCATAAAATTGATTTGCCTCAAAAGAAATTATTGAGCAATTATTTTGACATTCTTTCCCGAAGCACAAAAGTCCTTAATAACCTGGTGTCCAACCTATTGAATTCAGCCAACTATTCTACCGCCAGGCTTGAGAAAACCGATCTGGCCGATTGTGTAAATAAAACCCTTGCAATGGCTGCCGACAGAATTTATCTTACGGGAATTAAAGTGATAAAAGAATATACCGGCCCTTACTTTATTTTGGCCGATAAGGAGAAACTTCAAATTGCCCTGCTTAATATAATTGTGAATGCCAGCGAAGCGACCCCTCCGGAAGAAGGCATAATAAAAATATCAATTACCCGTGAAAAGTCAGATTTCAAACTGAGTATCTCAGATAATGGAATTGGCCTGGAGAAGGAGCAAATTGACAGGCTTTTTGATGCCTTTTACACCAATAAAGCTACCGGTACCGGGATAGGGCTAAATTCAGTTAAAAATATCCTTGAGGACCACGACGCACAAATTGGGGTTTCAAGTAAGCCTAACAAAGGAACTACTTTTGATATTTTGTTCCACGATGCGAACCAGGCTTAATATAATTTTATAAACTTTCTCCCTTTTTCAACTTAAAGAGGAAGCATTAATTAATAACCCACAGCCCGGCCATCGTAACTTCGGGAATCTGCACCCCCATATTTAAGACCATTTATGCTATCTATAAATATACCCATAGCCTGTCCCTGGTTGGTAATGTATCTCACTTTATGCCCCATATTTTCATAAAGATCGCGGGTATCTGGCGAGATTCCCCAATCCTCAAAAGAAGTGATATCAGGTAACCATTGATGATGTATCCTGGGAGATTCAATTGCTTTTGCAATATCCATATCGTGGTCTATCACATTTAAAATTACCTGCAGGACCGTATTAATAATGGTGCGCCCACCAGGACTTCCTATTACCATAACCGGTTTCCCATCTTTTGCAACAATCGTAGGCGTCATACTGGAGACCATCCTTTTTTCAGGTTCTACCAAATTAGGAGTAGTTCCAATGAGTCCGCCCGAACTTGTATAACCGGGAACAGGATTAAAATCTCCCATTTCATTATTCAAAAGAAACCCGGCTCCCTCTACAACGATCCTTGAACCATAACTGGCTTCAAGGGTATAGGTCATAGAAACAGCATTTCCTTCACTATCTACAACCGAAACATGTGTGGTTTCCGGACTTTCAGGAACAAGGTGCGCTGCATTAAAATTAGCTGAATCACTTACTGAAGCCATTCCCAATTCTATAGTTTCTCTAAGGCGGGCTGCATAATCCTTAGAGGTTAATTCCTTAAGGGGCAAACCCGGATTAAAATTGGGATCACCAATATGCAAAGCCCTGTCTGCAAAAGCGCGTCTCATTGCTTCGGTAAGCACATGAAGATACATGGCCGAGTTATGTCCCATTTGTTTCAGGTCATAGCCCTCCAGGATATTAAGCATTTCAATAATTGCAATTCCACCGGAACTGGGAGGGGGCATAGATATTATTTCATAGCCCATGTAATTTCCGGTAACAGGTTTTAATTCTTCAGCTTCATATTTAATTAGATCCTCACGGGTAATTAAACCTCCATTAGCTTTCATAAAATCTGCAATAAGATCGGCAGTTTGGCCTTTATAAAAACCATCGGCGCCATGAGTTTGAATAAGTTTCAGGGTAGCGGCAAGCTGGGGTTGTTTCCAAAGTTCGCCCGGTTTATAGAGTTCCTCCCCATTTTTTAAAAATGCTTTAGCAGTAGAAGAGTAGTCACTTTTGTTTGCCTTTACCCATTCAAGAAACCAGTTTATATCATAGGTAGAAGGAAATCCATTTTCAGCCAGGTCAATTGCCGGTGCCACTAACCTGGACCAGGGCAATTTGCCCATTTTTTGATGTGCTTTATAGAGCCCGGCCACCGTCCCCGGAACTCCTACAGATAATAATCCAACGTGATTGGAATTATCCTTTATCTTCCCATCTTCACCCAGAAACATTTCCCGGGTAGCAGCCAAAGGAGCTTTTTCCCGGAAATTGAAAGTAGTTTGTTGCCCGTCATTTCCATGGTACACTATGAAACCTCCACCACCAATGTTTCCTGCAGAAGGTAATGTAACTGCCAACGCAAATGCGGTGGCAACGGTTGCATCTATTGCATTGCCTCCCTCCTTCAAAACCTCATTCCCGGCCTGGGAAGCAAGATAATGACTGGATACAACCATCCCCCTCTCTGCCCTGGCAGGAATCCTGCCTGTTTGGGAAAATATTTGTACTGAAAAAAATACGAAGAAAAGAGTGAATACTGGATAATGAAACTGTTTCATAGGGGAATAATTATTATGCATGGAAAAAGTAAACCTACAGAAAATACCTTCATGAAACAACTCCTTCTTTTACACATCCTATCAAATGATCTGAAATAAAAACAGGGCCACCATTTCCAAAAATGAAAAGCCGACAAGGTGCCGGCTTTTCTGTCAAATACTTTGAGTATTTGACAAAACACGTTGAGATAGTTTTATATTAACCGGGAAAATGAATGTAGGGGATTGCGAACCCCAGCGAAAATAATCAACAATTATAAATGTAGACTTAAATACAATATGGGGTTATAGGGGTAAACACCTATAATTCGGTTATTTCCTGAAGTTCTACCGTATTAAAGACTTCTCCAAAGAAAAGAAAGGTTTCTTTGGCCTTATCAATAGCCTGGATCTCTTCAAGCGGGGTAAAGATCTCACCTTTTAGAGTTTTACTAAATGTGTTCCAGGATTTCACATTACCCCGGTCTCCATTAAAAAAGTGGTGTGATTTTATATGAGAGAGAGCCTCACAATTCTTGATTTCTTTAGCGATCATCATACCCCCCAGGGAGGAACCTTCAACAACATAGGCTGCACCCAGAGCTTCTGCTTTATTGGTTATGATAAACTTATTGGAATATTCCCTGGCTATAGAGGTATCTATATTTAGATTATTAAGGTCTTCCAGTAGTCTTTGAGATTTACTCTCAGAATAGTTTGGAAGTTTTCTCATTAAAGCTATTTCTGTTACTTTGTAAGCCACATAATTTTGAAGCAGGAGAAGTTTATATTCTTTTAAAGAAATGTTGTGGCTCATTATAAGTCCCGCAAGATTATCTTTTTCAATTTCCTTATGAAGCTGGGCAGTGGCTTCCTTTAATTTATTCATCATCTTTTTCCAGGTCTATTTGTCTCATATTATTCTTGATCTTTTCTATATTTTCCCTTTGTTCCGCATTATCAAGATTAATTTTATCAAGGTAATTATAGATCTGATTCACCACAACCTTATTCCTTCTTATTTTGTCCCGTATCTCCTCCCTTTCTCCCATATGAAAAACAATTTTTTTAAGGAGGGGTTTTAATTTTTCATTGAGGCGATCCATATTTTTCTTTAAAACAAACCCGTTGGCTCCCGAGAGTATGGTGTTGGCCGCAAGTTCCTCATCCTCAATTGCACCGGTAAGAAAAATAAAAGGAATTGTTTCTTCTACCATTCTTGCATGTTCCAGCACATCCAGCCCCGTGCAGGTGGGTAAATTATAATCTGAAATTATCACATCTGGAACAAAATTCATCAACTCCCTGTCAAATTCCTCAAGATTATCAACTGTTCTTATCTCTGGATTCTC
Organism: Gillisia sp.; assembly: GCA_039989915.1. Taxonomy (GTDB): domain Bacteria; phylum Bacteroidota; class Bacteroidia; order Flavobacteriales; family Flavobacteriaceae; genus Gillisia. The sequence continues at coordinate 44,956 of JBDXGW010000025.1, read as the reverse complement.
TACAATTTTCTCAATATGGTAGGTTGTAAGATCAATATCAGTTTTATTATCTTCTACCAGTAATATGCGCAGGGGTATCGTTATCATCTTTATATTGTTTAGAATAAGGGAAGGCAGCCCCCTTTAAATATTTCCAAGTGTAAAGTAAAAACATGAACCCTGTCCCGGTGTTGTTTTTACCCATATTTTACCCTTATGTTTTTCAACAACTTTTTTAGCGGTAGCCAATCCTACCCCCGTTCCGGGATATTCATCTCCAACAAGCCGGGAAAATACTTTATAAATTTTTTCTTCCAACAAGGGATCAAAACCTATTCCATTATCCTTTACAAAATATACCACAGAATTATTCTCCTTTAAAAAACCAATTTTGATTTCCGGTTCCGGTTTTTCTGCTGAATATTTAAGGGCATTATTTATGAGATTTGAAAACAACTGAAAAATTAGTCTTCTGTCTCCCGTACAATCCGGTAAATTCTTCTCAACAATTATTTTTGTATTGCCGTAATCCTCTTTCGGGTTTAGGCTGTCAAGGATATTTTGTACAAGGAGATAAATATTTACCGGGGTTATAGAGATCTCGGCCTGACCAATTTTTGCATAGGATAAAAGATCTTCAATTAATCCGTTCATTTCCTCTGCCGAATTAATAATATTCCCCAGAAATTTTTTACCGCTATCATCGAGTTGGTCAAAATAATTTTCTTTGAGAATTCTAGCATAACCGCTAATTCCTCTTAAGGGAGCCCTTAGATCATGGGAAACACTATAACCAAATGTATTAAGATCTTCGTTTACCTGCGTGAGAACACTGTTTAAATCCTTTATCCTTTCCTTTTGCTCTTTTACGATAATATGAATGATCCCTTCCCGAAGAGCAGCTGCAAGATTGAGCTCCTGCTCCTTCCAGGGCGCTGAAATTCCTGAAACTTTTTGCGTCCATTTTTCAAAGGATTTTCTGGGGTGCAGATATTGTATCCCATCCTTTTCTTCCGCATTTTTTTTTGGATTTCCTCCCCAGTTCACCTCTTTTGATGATTCCCGCCTAAACCAGATCATTAGGTCTTCCCCGTTCTCCCCCAGACTTATTGCAAGGATCCCGGAGGCCTTATCCCTATACGCAGCGGCAGGGGCATAAATTTTTTCAAAATTCTGGGTGTGAAAAATACCCTCAATTTCTTTTTTTAAAAACCCTTGTATTAACCGTAGAACTTGCTCCTTTAAAGGGGTAAGACCCTGCAGGTACAATTCCCCATCTTTAAAAAGCGCCCCACCGGTGCTTGAGATAAGCGAAGTAAATGGTGTATTTAGTTGAAGTAGCCCCTTGGTAAGATTTGGGATTGATTCAAGTTCTTTGAAAAATTTCTCCTTTAAAATTTGAGATTGCTCACCTTCAGCAATAAAGTTTCTGGATGTTATTACAGATAAGGTGTTGGTGTAAATTTGAGTAAGGAATTTAACTGACTGCCTCTGGTAATAATTTACAAATTTGGATGTTGAATGATGGCAAGCCAGCAAGCCCCATAATTTACCGTTTAGAACAATTGCCGCAGTAAGGGACGCGCCCACCTTCATATTTTTTAAATATTGAATATGAATTGGGGATACGCCCCTTAATTCAGATAAGGATAGGTCCAGTGGCTCTTGGGTCAATGGGGATAATTGCGGAATTATGGTGGATGGAGTATAACCTACATCGCCAATAATTCTTATTTCCTGTTTCAAAAAAAGATCCCTGGAAGGTTTTGGAATATCTGTGGCCGGGTAATGTAAACCCAGCCAGCTTTCCATATTATGTTCTTTTTCTTCAGCTACAACCTTTCCGTTCCATTCATCATCAAACTGGTAGACCATCACCCTGTCATATCTAAAAATAGACTTCACAAGGGCCGCTGCCCTGGATGTAACTTCTTCTATAGTTGTAGCCGAATTTAACTCGTTTAAAATGCGGGAAAGCTGCTCCTGAAATTTTATCGGGGAAATATCTACTCCCACGGGTTCAATATCCAGTATGATATGATTATCATTGGAATGGGCAATGACCAAAAATTGAGTTTGGGAAATATTTATTTCGGTTAAAACAAATTTTTCAAATTGGGCCGGAATTCGGCCGACCAGAATATCTTTTGGAAAAAGAACTTCAATTGATCTTCCCAACAAATCTTCCGCTTCAATCCCGAGTAATTTCCCTGAATTCTCACTGCACCGGGTAATTGTGAAAGTATCCCTGTCACAGGCAATTATAACCCCATGAGACTGAGAGGAACCTATAATATGTATAGGTTCCCTGTCGCAGTTTGTAATATCAACATTATTAGGATACCCGTGATGGGGACCATTCATATTTTAACTTGTTTTAATCTTGAAATAAAAGGTACTTCCAACACCTACCTGGGAATCTACCCAAATAGTTCCTTCATGCAATAGTACGATTTTTTCAGCGTGTGCAAGACCAACTCCTGTTCCTTCATATTTGTTTTGAGTAGGAGCCCGGTTGAAGATGGTAAAAATATTTTTTTGATCTTCTTCAGAAATTCCTATCCCGTTATCTACAATAGAAAATACCCAGAAATCCCCTTCGGGATAAGCTGAGATCCTGATCTCAGGATTTCTTTCCTTAGGAACATATTTAATAGCATTGCTAATAAGATTTTGGAACAACAATCTAAGTTCTACCTGATACGCCTTGATCTTTGGAAGTGCTCCAACATGAATTTGGGCATTTGTATCTCTAATGCGTTTAGAGAGGTCATATTTTACAACCTCTACCAATTCCTTGGTGTTCACAAGGGTTTTATCACTGTTCCTGCCTATCTTGGAATGCTCCAAAAGTGCCCTTATCTGGTTTGCAAGCCTGTCTGATGCCGCATCGATATAGGAAATATACTCCTTCCCTTTATCATCCAGCTTACTGGAATAGATCTTCCCAAGGATATCACTACCAAATTTAATGGTAGCTAGAGGTTCCTGAAGGTCATGGGAACAAATGGAAACAAATTGTTCAAGATCTTTATTGGCCCTTTCAAGCGCAACTTTTTTCTTTTTAAGCCTTTCCTGTGCCTCTTTAAGTTCAGAGATATCTACACAGGTAAACCTGTTGCTTAAAACATTGTTCTCTTCATCTTTTTCAACCCGGGAACTCATTATTACCGGTAATTTTTCCCCGTCTCTGGTTATAAGTTCCTGCTCAATATTATTCAACTCCCCGTTTTGCTGGAAAAGCTTGTTTAGTTTCACCGCTTTTAACTGGGAAGCATCATCATACAATTCATAAAGAGGCCTGCCTATTAATTCCTCTTTTGATGAATACCCCAATTTTTCAACTGCTTTCTCATTACACTCAATAATAAGTGCTGTATTTGGATCTACGCTAAAATGCAGGACCGGATCTTTTTCATAGAAAGATTTGAATCGTTTTTCACTGGCTACCAGCCTGTCCTGAGCTTTTTGTAAAGTTTCTATATCAACAAAGGTGATCACAACGCCTTCAATATTCTGGTCTGAATTGATAAATGGGGAAATACGTTGCAAATAATGGTGACCTTCTTTGGAAATTATTTGTCTTTCAATTTTTTTCCCGGTTTCCATTACCTTTTTACACCTTTCTACCAATCCTTTTCTACCCTTATTAGTACCAAAATTGGTGGTGAAATTTTCAATTGGTCTTCCCACATCTGTGCTTATAAGGCTAAAATGCTTTTTTATGGCAGGGGTAAATTTTCTTATACGAAGCGTATTATCCAGGAAAATTGTTCCAATATCTATGCTTTCAAGAAGGTTGTTCATATCTGCATTTAATCCCGCGAGATCATCCATTTTCTGAACATTTTCTGCATTCACAGTGTTTATCTCCTCGTTTACACTTTGCAGTTCTTCATTGGTGCTTTGCAATTCCTCATTTGAAGCAAGTAACTCTTCGTTGGCCGCCTGTAACTCTTCATTACTGGTCTCTATTTCTTCAAGTGAAGTCTGTAGCTCCTCTTTGGTCTTTTTAAGTTCTTCTTCGAGTTCCTGAATATATTCCCGGGTCCTGCTGGTAAGGGTGACTTTTTCAACCTCCTTTAAATTTTCCTGCTGGATCTCTTTTTCAATAAAAGTAATGGCAAAATTAACCTCATTGTCGAGATTATGTTGTTTAAAGGGTTTTACAATAAGGTCAAGACCTTTTACCTCGCCATTATGAGTAAAAGTGGCGTCTTTATAAATGGTTTTCTCATTGATCCTTTCCGCTTTTTTTACAGTAGCCTGAAGCACATGTTTAAGGTCCTGCCCCAGCATATCGGTTAAATTTATAGAAAAACCATTCACAGGTAAACTAGCATATTTCCTGAATTCACCAATAGCCTGTAAAATGTTATATTCAGAATCTATATAAACACTTGCACCTCCAAATTGCTCAAGAATTGCCTCGCTAAGCTCCCCCACAAATTTTTGTTTTCCCGAAGTATTTGAAGGTTTTACCTCTCTTCTCCTGCTTTCCGGAAGATTTTCCAGCAACCTGCTGGAAGAAGAATGCAGATTCTCTGCATTGAGGCGCTTCCTGGGATTCACGTTCTTATAAATTTTCCATTTGCGGTTTACATCTTCAAAATATTCCCTGTGGGTTTGAACACTTTCACTGGTTCCCAACACAAGAATACCATTTTCTTTAAGGCCATAATGGAGGACATTAAGTGCCCTTTTTTGAATAGATGGCTGGAAATAAATAAGTAAATTACGGCAAAAGATCATTTCCATGTTGCTGAACGGGGGGTTCTTCAAAACATTATGTTTTGAAAAGATGACCATTCTTCTTATTTTCTCAACAACCTGATACCCTTTGCTTTTGCTTAAAAAATATTTTTGAAGCAGGTGCATATCCACATCGGCTACGATGCTTTCTGAATAGATCCCCTGGCTTCCTATATCAAGATGTTTTTTAGAAATATCTGTTGCAAATATTTTTATATCCAGATTCTTACCCTGTCGCTCCATCTCTTCATTCAGAAGCATTCCCAGAGAATAGGCTTCCTCACCTGTACTACAGGCAACATCCCATATTTTAAAGACGTCGCCGTCTTTTTTATTCTTGATAAGAGGTGGTATTACCTCATCTCTTAATATATCCCACACCCTGGAATCGCGGAAAAATTTTGTGACCCCTATTAAAAACTCCCGGTAAAGGATAGGGATTTCTTCAGGGTTTGATTCAAGGAGCTGGAAGTATTCCTTTAACGTAGCACATTTACAAACACTTACCCTGCGGGCAACCCTTCTGGCAAGGGTTGAATGTTTATATTCCCTGAAATCAAGTCCTGTTTTTTCATTTACCAGGTGCAGGATCTTTGCAAGAGTGTTTTCATCGTATTCAATATCATCTTCAGTAAAATGAAGTACTACAGGAGCATTTATAAAGTTTTTAAGCTCTGCCCCCATTTCTTCCACACCTACTATATAATCAACCAAACCTGTATGAATGGCACTTTTGGGCATCCCATCAAATTTGGCCTCTTCGGGATCCTGTACCATTACCATCCCCTCATGTTCCTTAATTGCACGTATACCTCTGCTACCATCACTTCCGGTTCCGCTTAAAATAATGGCAATAGCCTGCTCCTTTTTAAACTCGGCAAGGGATTGCAGAAACATATCTATAGGCAAATTGAGCTTTTGATCCTTGGGTTTATCCAGTAAGTGTAACATTCCGTTTTGGATTACCAGATTGTTAACCGGGGGGATTAAATAGATCCTCCCGGGAAGGATCTCCATATTATCTTTTATTTGCTCAATTTTAAGAGTTGTAGATTTGGCCAGCAACTCCCCCATCATGCTTTTATAATCGGGTGACAGGTGCTGTATTACAACATAAGAATTATTATCATTTTCCGGAATATTCTGAAAAAAAGCTTTTAAAGCCTCCAAACCGCCGGCACTGGCACCAACGGCTATAATTCTTGATGTGGTTAAAGTTGATACTGAGGTTTCAGAAGTTACAGGTGAGTGATTTTTTGTCATCTTATACGGTGGTAATACGCTATAAAGGGGAATTTTAATTTATTATTAATAATAATGGAATGAAATATTTTGTAAAAATAATAAAATTCAATCCAGTTGTTTGGCAGTCATTAAGTGATTTTTAACAGTTACCTCATTAGTTTTGCCCCATTTGCGTTAATTATATAAAAGTCAAATTCGTATCTTTAAAAGCTTTAAAAAAAGTGCTTTTCTCAGGATAGCTTTGGGGAAATCAATAAAACATTAAATAACTAAATATGAATAAAAGTTTGGTAAACCTCAAAAACAATGCCTTTGGCATTATGGTGGTTCTAGCGGTTATAAGTAACCCCCACCGCTTAGATGCCCAGGAAACACCTCATCCCAAAAAAGAAATGAATAAAACCACTATCCAGGATAACATATTGCTGGCAGAGTTTAAAGGTCCCTACGGCGGGGTTCCGGCATTTGATAAAATGGACCTGGACCTCCTTCGCCCTGCTATGGAAAAAGGGATGGAACTTCACCTGAAGGAAATTGACGAAATTGCCAATAATCCTGAACCCGCAACCTTTGAAAATACCATTGAGGCAATGGAACGGGCGGGAAAACCCCTAAGCCGAACCTTTACCTATTACGGTATTTGGGGTAGCAATCTTTCTTCTCCCGAGTTTAGAACCCTCCAGGCAGAACTGGCCCCTAAGATCTCTGAGTTTTCTTCCAGGATCTCCCAGAACAAAAAACTTTTTGAACGCATAAAAAAGGTTTATGACGATTCCCAGGAAAAGCCATTGCCATATGATCAACAACGCGTGGTACATCTTATTTATGAGAATTTCGCGCTGGATGGTGCAAACCTTGATGAAGCTGCAAAAAAACGTTATGCCGAGATCAATATGGAGCTCTCGAAGCTCTACACCAAATTCTCAACAAACATCCTTGCCGATGAGGAAAATTATGTAGTATTTCTTGAGGAACACCAACTGGGCGGTTTGCCGGAATCTTTCATAAAAGCCTCTGCCAAAGCGGCTGAAGACAGGGATATGCCCGGGAAATATGCCATTACCAATACCAGATCTTCTATGGATCCTTTTCTTACCTATTCCAATGAAAGGGAGCTACGGGAAAAAGTGTGGAATAATTACTACTCCAGGGGTGATAATGAGGATGAATTCGACAATAACCAGATCATTTCCCAAATTCTTAAACTGCGCGATGAGCGCGTAGGTTTGATGGGTTATGACAATTATGCACAATGGCGACTACAAAACAGGATGGCCAAAGATCCTGAAACTGCCATGCAGTTAATGGAAGCTGTATGGCCCGCAGCTCTTGCGAGGGTGAAAGAAGAGGTTGCAGATATGCAGGCCCTTGCCGATGCTGAAGGAGCCGGGATCAAGATCGCTCCCTGGGATTACCGCTATTATGCTGAAAAGGTAAGAAAAGACAAATATGATTTGGACAGTGATGAAGTTAAACAATACCTGCAACTGGATAACCTCACCCAGGCTCTGTTCTTTACCGCCGGAGAATTGTTCAATTTCAAATTTGAACCGGTACCGGCCGGGTCTGTTCCCGTTTTCCATGAAGATGTAAAGGTATGGGAAGTGAAAGATAAGACGACCGGAGAGCATATAGGTTTATGGTATCTTGACCCTTATGCGCGCCAGGGGAAACGCTCCGGTGCATGGGCAACTACTTATAGAAGTCACACCACTTTTGATGGGAAAGAAACCGTTCTTTCTTCAAATAATTCAAATTTCGTAAAACCTGCTCCCGGAGAACCAGCTTTGATCTCCTGGGATGATGCAACCACCTTTTTTCACGAATTTGGGCATGCGTTGCATTTCCTTGCATCCAATGTAAAATACCCCACGCTAAACAGCGGGGTGAGGGATTATACAGAATTTCAGTCACAATTGCTTGAGCGCTGGTTGTCTACAGATAGGGTTATAGACCAATTCCTGTTACACCACGAAACCGGAGAACCAATTCCGGCAGATCTGGTAGAGAAGATCAAAAAAGCATCTACCTTCAATCAGGGATTTTCAACAACAGAGTTTCTGGCTTCAGCCCTTATGGATATGAAATATCACACCACAGATCCTGAAAACATAGACCCGAGGACTTTTGAGAAAGAAACCCTTAAAGCGCTTAATATGCCGGAGGAAATTGTGATGCGCCACCGCTCTCCCCATTTTGGCCATGTATTTTCAGGTGAAGGTTATGCAACAGGATATTACGGTTATTTATGGGCCGATGTTTTAACATCTGATGCAGCAGAAGCTTTTGCAGAATCTCCCGGAGGTTTTTATGACAAGGATGTTGCTGCCAAATTGGTAGAATTCCTTTTCGCTCCAAGAAATGCTATGGATCCGGCTGAAGCTTACAGGAAATTTAGAGGTAAGGATGCCAGTATTGATGCCCTTATGAGAGACAGGGGTTTCCCGGTGCCCGAAAAGGCTAAAGAAAATGAGCCTAAAAAGTAATATTTAGGAAACTGGTTTTAAAATTATTAGAGGTTGTTGGAAAAAATTCCGGCAACCTCTTTTTTTTCCCAATACCTGCAGTAGGTTTCGCTTAAATTTAACAGTGTTCCTGTGAGAAGTAGCTATATTTGACAATAAACCCGGACGCTTGAAATCGTTTTTACGTAAATTTCTTAAAGTTATTTTATGGATTTTAGGAAGCATCATTACTATTTTGTTGCTTCTGCTTCTGCTTATCCAGATTCCCGCGGTTCAAAATTTCCTCAAAGACGAGGCGGTGGCTTTTATAAAAGGCAAAATTGAAACTCCTGTAAAAATTGACAATCTTGAAATAGGCTTCCCAAAAAAAATTATCCTTTCCGGTTTTTACTTTGAAGATCAGCGCGGTGATACCCTTGCCGCCGGGGAGAGACTTGCGGTTAATATAGATTTCTATAAGTTGCTAAGCAATTCAGTGCAAATAAGTTCAATTGAGCTCGAAGGTGCTGTTGCTAATATTTCCCGGGGCCGCGATTCAGTTTTTAATTTTGACTATATCATTGAAGCATTTGCTACAGATACTCCACAGGATACCACAGCGGCTATGGAAATTTCCATTGGCACTGTTGGGTTAAAACGTGTGAATTTTAGATGGGATGATGCCTTGAGCCAAAGTAAAATTGCGGCGCGGGTGCAAAATCTGGATGCTCAAATTGGTGTTTTTGACCCCGATAAGATGATCTACGAGATTGAGGATTTAATTGTTGAAGGCATAAGGATAAGAATGGACCAGGGAATTGTTGTAAAAACACCCGGGGATCCAACCGGGATTCCACCGGAAGAATCTCCCCTGCCCGATCTTAGATTGGGTGATATTTCAGTAAAGGCTGCCAAAATTTTATATAATAATGAAGAATTAAAACTCTCTTCAGGTTTTGATATTCAGGAATTGATCGCGAAGGTAAATGAGCTTCAGCTAAATGATGAGTTTGCCGATCTTGATTTTCTGGAAGTAAAAGGGTTTATAGGAACTATTATTCTTGATAAAAGTGAACCTTCCGAAGCAGTATTACAGGATACCACCAGTCAATCTTCTCCCGACTGGAAAGTAAAACTGGGTCGGGCAGATTTAAAGGATCTGGCAGTGCAGTTCAGGGATGAAAATTCCCCGGTAATTTCCAATGGAATGAATTTTATGGATATGGATCTTACCAATTTGAACCTGGAGGCCAAAGATCTATATTACCGGCTTGACTCTATTTCGGGGAAGGTGAACTCCTTTACATTAAGGGATAAAAGCGGACTTGATATCCAATCTTTTAGAACCGAGTTTTTATATTCTGAAAAATCGGCCTTTTTAAAAAACCTTTACTTACAAACACCCAACACCCTTTTACAGGACAGGATTGGAGCTGAATATAATTCCCTTGAAACCCTGGAAAATGATCTGGGAGAGGTTTATATTGATGCCAACCTTGTAAACAGCAAACTCGCTTTTTCCGATGTATTACTACTGGCCCCGCAACTGCGAAATACCAGTCCTTTTCAAAGCAACCCGAATGCCATTGTGAATATTCATGGAAAGGTAACAGGAAAGATAAATGACCTGTCAATATCCAATTTTGAGGCAGACGGAATTGGAGCGACTTCTGTTGCGGTAAGTGGAAATATTAAAGGTCTGCCCAATGTTGAAAATGCCTATTATGATCTTAATATTCGGCAATTTCAAACCACCTCGCGGGACCTCCACCAGTTCCTCCCTCCCGGCACTATTCCAGATAGTATCACGCTGCCTGAAAGATTTAATCTAAACGGAAATTTTAGCGGAACAGCGGAGAACTTCAGAACAAAAATGAACCTGAACAGCAGTTCCGGGAATGCCGTGGTAAATGCAAGCGTTGATATGCGCAACAAAGGGGCAGAGCGTTATGATGCAGATGTGGCACTTAAGGATTTTGACCTGGGAAGGCTTATACAAAATGATTCTATAGGAAAATTAAGCCTGAATTTTAAGGCTAAAGGAACAGGGTTTGAGCCCGCCACCGCAAATAGCAGTTTTTCCGGTACTATTGAAGAAGCAGGTTATAACAGTTATATCTATAGGAATTTAGGAATTGAGGGCAGCATGCAAAACGGAGATCTAACCACTAAAGCCACCTCTCAGGATCCAAACCTGGATTTTGATCTTAATATCACCGGAAACTTTGCAGGAGAATATCCAGCTATTCAGGCGACGGCAGATCTTAGAAACGTAGTCCTGGATTCTCTTAACTTATATGGTTCTCCATTAAAATTTCAAGGCACCATCACGGCCGATCTTCAAACAGCAGATCCCGACCATTTAAATGGAAAGATCCTGTTAACCAATTTTATAGCGGCAAATGCCACACAAAGTTTTCCGCTGGATACAATATCTATAATATCCTATGCCGGCTCACCCCGGGACAGCTTGATATTGAGGTCCCAATTGATAAATGCAGAAATTAAAGGAAACTATCAGCTCACCAAAATAGGCCCCGCCCTTTCTAATACTATTTCAAAATATTATAACCTCTCTTCTACACCCTATGCGGTTAGTGATACTGCGGTAATAGACGCCCAGCAATTGAGTTTTAATATTAGGATAGAGGATGATCCCATATTCAATCAGTTAATTCCTGAAATGGATTTTATGGAACCCATTACCATTACGGGTAGATATAACAGTATTAATGACAGCATTCTGGTTAATGGAAATATTACCCGAATGCGATACCTGGACTATAAGATCGTTAATTCCACGATTAAAATTGAAAACAACGATGATGCCCTTAGCTATGAGGTTATAATTGACGACGTTAACAGCCCACAGATCCAGTTATACCAGACCGAATTGACCGGAAACATAAAGGATAACTCCATTTCCTACAGGCTTCAAATTGATGATTCCAAAGGAGACCCTCATTACAGGGTGGCAGGCCTTATGGAAACCGAGGATCGCTCCAACAGGTTTACACTGGAAATAGACAACCTATTGCTCAATTACGATACCTGGACTATACCTGAAGATAACAGCATTACCATTACCCCTACCGGAGTACAGGCCACCAATTTTAATTTAAGTCATAATAATAATTCAATAAGGATCAATTCGCAGTCACAGGATCCTGCATCTCCTATGGAAATTGAATTTGAAAATTTCCAGATAGAGACCATAAGTGCAATGATCTCTAAAGACACCCTGATCGCAGGGGGAACCATCAACGGGGATATCCTTCTCAATAATTTATTCACCACTCCGGAATTTACTTCTGAACTTACTGTAGAAAATTTCACCTTTAAAAGAGATACTGTAGGAGACTTAAATATTAATGTTGATAATTTAACGGCCAATACCCTGCAGGCTAAAATTGACCTCACAGGAAATGGAAACGATGTAGAATTGGCCGGCTTATATTCCACCGATTCCGGCAACCTTGATTTTGACCTTGCCCTGCGCCATCTCAATATTAAAAGCATTCAGGGATTTTCCATGGGGAATATTACCGAAGGGTCCGGGTATCTCTCTGGCGACCTTGCAGTAGAAGGTACCATGGACTCCCCTGTGATCCTGGGAGAGATGAAATTTAATGACGTTGCATTCAGGGTTACCCCCTTAAACAGCTATTTTCAATCTATAAATGACAACATAACTTTTAGCCGGGATGGAATTCTCCTGAATAATTTTACCATTCAGGATGATGAGAACAACGAACTGGTGATCAACGGTTCTTTGAGTACCAGTAATTATATTGATTACGGATTTGGATTAACCGTTAATGCAGATAATTTCAGGGCAATGAATTCTACCGAGGTTGACAACGAATTCTACTATGGGGTTCTGGTCCTTGATACGCGGCTTACCGTAGGAGGAAACCTGGATCAACCGGTTGTAAATGGCAGTATCAATATTAAAGAAGGAACAGACCTTACTGTTGTATTGCCCCAGGAAGATCCTACGATTGCAGACCGCGAGGGGGTTGTGCAATTTGTAGATGAACGCAGCCTGAGACTGGCTGCTATGGAGGAAATGAAAGAAACCCTCAATACCTCTCCTCTACAGGGAATGGATGTATCTGTCAATATCGATGTAAACGACGAAGCAAAACTTACCCTTATCATTGATGAAGGAAATGGTGATTATTTGAATTTGCAGGGGGATGCCCAGCTTACTGCTGGAATTGATCCTTCAGGAAAAACTACTTTAGTGGGAAGGTATGAGTTCTCAAAAGGAGCCTATGAGATGTCTTTTAATTTTATAAGACGCAGGTTTGAGATCCAGGAAAACAGTTATATTTTATGGACCGGGGAACCCACCACTGCAGATATTAATATTACTGCTATTTACGAGACAGATGCGCCACCTATTGATCTTTTAGGAAATCAACTGGCCAACCTTACTCCGGCGGTAAGAAATTATTATAAACAGGAATTACCATTTCAAACACTCCTTCAAATGAAGGGGGAACTCCTTGAACCCACCCTCACTTTTGACATTAGATTGCCTGAAAGAAATTACAATGTTTCTACAGACGTAATAAATAATACCAAAGTGAAGCTGGCCCAGATAAGGGAACAACCATCAGAGCTTAATAAGCAGGTATTTGCCCTGTTGCTACTCAACAGGTTCATTGGAGAAAATCCATTTTCAAGTGAAGGTGGAGGGTCCAGTGCCGAATCTCTTGCGATGCAAAGTGTAAGTAAAATTCTCTCACAGCAGCTAAATGACCTTGCCGGAGACCTTATTGCGGGAGTAGAACTGAATTTTGACCTGGAATCTACTGAAGATTATACCACCGGCCAGCGGGAACAACGCACAGATCTTAATGTAGGCCTTTCCAGGCGACTTTTAAATGACAGGTTGAAGGTAACTATTGGCAGCAGTTTTGGTCTCGAAGGACCCCAGCAAACCAATCAGCAGGCTAATAATATTGCAGGGGATATTGCACTGGATTATCAGTTATCAAAAGATGGAAGATACATGTTGAGGGCGTACAGGAAAAATCAATACCAGGTTGCTTTACAAGGGCAAATAATTGAAACCGGAATTGGCTTTATAATCACCATGGATTACAATTATTTTATGGAAATTTTTGGTAAGAACGTAGAAAAATAAAATGAGACCATTCACTGAAAAATATAGCTCTCTGTGTATTATTTTAATAATCTCCCTCCTCCTGTCAGGTTGTAGCAACACCAAATATCTTAATGAAGGAGAACTGCTTTATGTAGGTGGGGAAGTGGACGTAAAAGGTGAAAACACCCCGCGGGCAGATCGTAAGCGCCTGGCAGAAAATATGGAAACCTTATTAAGGCCAAAACCCAATACAAGTTTTCTTGGGCTGCGGCCAAAATTGTTCTTTTATAATATAGCAGGTGACTCTGTAGGGACAAAAGGGTTCAGGCACTGGTTAAAGAATAAAATGGGAGAACCTCCTGTTTTATTTTCCCAGGTAGACCTTGATTATAATGCCGATCTTATAAGAGGATATGCAGAGAACAAAGGCTATTTCAATGCCCGTTCTACGGCCGATTCTACAGCCAAAAATAAGAAAGCCACCGCAGAATATACCGTGGAATTAGGTAGCCAATATCTTTATAAAGAAGTGATCTTCCCTAAAGATTCTATCCCGGTAACTGTTGCCATAGGTTCAACACAAGAAAAATCCTTATTGAAAATTGGCGAGCCATATGATCTTGATGTTATAAAAGCAGAACGGGTGAGAATAGATGCCAATCTGAAGGAAAATGGCTATTATTATTTTAACCCCGATTACCTTCTTGCCCAGGTAGACAGCACTGCAGGTGAAAAAGAGGTTTCCCTTAAAATGGTGTTGAAGGATGAAACACCCATAGAGGCACAGGAAACTTACAGGATCAATAATATTTACATTTTTCCCGATTATTCCCTCGCTACAGATTCATTAATCCCCTCCCCGCCTGTGGGCAATAGATTTGGCGATTTCACCATTGTAGATCCCGAGGAAAAATTCAAACCGGAACTGTTTGAAAGAACCTTGCTGTTTGAAAAGGGAGAACTCTATAACCGGACAGATCATAATAAATCCATTAACCGCCTTGTTAACCTTGGAACTTTTAAATTTGTGAAGAACCAGTTCAGGGTATCAGATTCGGCATCCAATATGCTGGATACGTATTATTATCTAACACCACTACCTAAAAAATCCATACGACTGGAATTACTTGGTAAAACAAATTCTGCCAATTATGCGGGATCTGAGATCAATTTGAGCTGGAGCAACCGGAATACCTTTAGGGGAGCCGAAGAATTAAAGATCTCGGCCCATGGGGGATTTGAAGTACAGGTTTCAGGATTAAACCAGGGTTATAATATTTACAGGATAGGGTCTGATGCCACGCTTACATGGCCACGGCTCATTTCACCATTTAAAACCCCTTCAAACAGCGCATTTGTACCGCGAACAAGGGCTTCCCTGGGATATGAATACCAGGCCAGGACAAAACTTTATTCACTTAATTCATTTAATACAACTTTTGGATACCTGTGGAAGGAAAGTATTAGAAAGGAGCACAGGTTAAATGTTATGGACATAACATTTGTAAAACCATTTAATGTGACAGAACTTTATGAAAAACAAATAGCCCTGAATCCAAATTTGGGACGAATCATTGAGGAGCAACTTATTTTTGGCCCTACCTATACTTATACGTTCACCAACACAATGGCCACAGCCAAAACACATACTTTCTATTTCCAGGGAGCGTTGGATCTGGCAGGAAATATTACCGGATTGCTTACCGGTGCCAATATAGATTCCGGGGATCCCGTAACCATTTTTGATGTTCCCTTTAGTCAATATGTGAAAGCTGAAACAGATTTCAGGCATTATATGAACCTCAATAGAAAGCTTGACCTTGCGAGCAGGATAATAATTGGGGCGGGATTGCCTTATGGTAACTCCAGGGAACTTCCCTTTATTAAACAATTTTTCGTGGGAGGAACCAATAGTTTGAGGGCATTCAGGGCAAGATCTGTTGGCCCCGGGACTTATAATATGGATGTGGAAGCTTCTTCCTTTCTACCGGACCAGTCTGGAGACCTCAAACTGGAAATCAACTCAGAACTTAGGGCAGATCTGTTTAGTATTGTAGAAGGTGCTGTTTTTATTGATGCAGGTAATATCTGGTTGATGAATGAGGATCCAAATAAACCCGGCGCCGAATTTTCCAAAGATTTTTTAAAAGAACTCGCTATAGGTACCGGGATAGGACTTCGCTTTGACCTTCAATTTTTAATTTTGCGTACAGATCTTGCTTTTCCGTTAAGAATACCCCATTTACCCGAAGGACAGCGATGGGTTTTTGATCAAATAGATTTTGGAGACAGCAGCTGGAGACAAAAGAACCTCATTTTCAACCTTGCAATAGGATATCCTTTCTAAATGCAGGAATGACGAAAATTTTGGATATTAAAAATGGGGCCAATAAGGCCCCATTAAAATAACGGGAAATTCCGAAAAGATCCGGAAATCGTATATTTTTATTGTACTTCAACAGCAGCTTCATCAGAAATGGTATCTTCCATCTCTTCAACTGGAGCTTCTTCAATTACTTCAACAGGAGTTTCAGTTTCTGTTTCAATAACCTCTATTTCTTCAGTTTGTTCAACTGTAGTTTCTTTACAAGATGTAAAGCCAAAAATTAGAGCGATAGCTGCAAAAGTTAAAATTGATTTTTTCATTTTAAAAATAATTATTGTTTGATTATTGGGGCAAATGTATGCGAAATTACATCACATAATACACGGCTACAAAAATATTTATTATACCAGGGAAGCCCTGTAAACACAGGGTTTTTCGGGTTAGCCCAACAAAGATTTGCGCGGTTGGCCCAAACCAAAGCGCGAGCAGATGGCCTTTTTCTCTTAAAAAGCTAAATAACTGTGAACCAGATGTTCATAATTTTACCGCATATATATTTTTGAGTCTACAGAGCATATTTCTTATAAAATTTCTTATCTTAATAAAGCATTAAGATCACCAGATTAATACTACAATTATGGCTACAACTACACACCACCGCCGCTCTGCCAATGAAAAAAACATTGATGAACTTCAGGCAGATACCTTATACTGGGATGAAAAATTTCAGGAAAATACGGAGGAAATAAGATTTCTAAAAGCTCTCCTTACAGCTCCTGTCTTTAAAAGTGACATACCCAATTTGTTTGAAAGGCTCCAGGAATTCTTCAATGAATTGACTGAGATCAAAAATGAAAAGATAGAACTTCATGAGTTAATGAGAAATCATAAAAATGACCTTGCCGGAATGATGGAATGTGAGGATATAAGTTGCGAAACTTTTTATCATACCCAACACCAGCAACTTTCCAATCAAATCTGGAAGCATCTTAAAAAATTTAAACAACTAAAACTAAAAATATATAGCTTCTGTTCTCCGCTGCTTAAGGAAAAAGAGTAGAGAAACCTGTCAAAGTTTCAGAAACAGGACATATATGCAGGTTTCGTCTTAAACTATTAAATCGCTCTTCCTTTTCCGGGTTAATTGAATTATTCCCGGTAAAATTTCCCGTTTTTTAATAACCTTCTCCCTTTAGCTTCCCCATAGCAGTGGGTAAGAGAGATGTTTTTATTCACTAATAATCTTCAATTTCCCTAAAAGTCCGCTTTTACCCACTTTTTTTAAAAAAAAACTCAAAATATTTTATTTGTTCCTGTGGGTTGCATGGTCTTTGCGCCTTCAGGGGTAATAGAATTGATCTACTAATTAGGTCTGTAAATTTAATAATCAAAAAATAAGGAATGAGATTACTAGTAATTGGAGCCGGAAATATGGGATTGACCTATTCAGAGGGAATGGCAAAATCATTATTATTGAACCGCCACAAATTGATGATCTATGACAAATCTCCCGAGCTTATTGTATCGCTTAGCAAAATGGAACATTTTGATGTTTACGATAATATAAAGGAGTGTTTGCCAGATGCAGATGTGGTTTTTCTGGCTGTAAAACCATACCACGTGGATGAGTTATTTGAAGAGATAAAACCCCTCGTGAACAATGATCAAATATTTGTTTCTATTATGGCCGGGGTTACTATTGAAAAAATACAAGACGGTCTGGGGATAACCAAGGTGGTAAGAGCAATGCCCAACCTTCCCGCACAGGTAGGAAAAGGAGTTACTTCTTATACTGAAGCCAAAGAGGTTTCAAGGGTTGAGCTTTTAATGATACGAAATCTGCTTGACACCACCGGGGAATCTATAAAAGTTGAAAACGAAAATTTTATTGATGCCTCCACCGGGATCTCGGGAAGTGGTCCTGCTTACGTATTTTATTTTATGCAGTCTATGCTGGAAGCAGCCTTGAAAATGGGCTTTTCCAAAAACGATTCCAAGGTATTGGTGAGCAAAACCTTTGAAGGAGCCGTAGAACTTTTTAATCAAAGCGATCTTTCTCCCGAGACCTGGATGGACCGTGTGGCCTCTAAAGGTGGAACCACAAGGGCAGCATTGGATTCCATGGAAGACAATAATGTTAAGGAATTGATCAAAGATGCCGCCTATGCTGCATTTGACAGGGCGGTGGAATTAGGCAAACAATAACCGGTAATATAAAAGTTTTTGAAAATGAATAATATTGAAATGAAAAGAATTGTAGTTAAAGTTGGCACCAATGTAATGACCAACAAAGACCACAGAATTCTGGGGCCGGTTCTAAAACATCTGGTAGAGCAAATTGCCACGCTATATGAACAGGATATTATGGTGGTCCTGGTTTCCTCTGGGTCTGCGATTGCAGGTAAAGAGATCCTTGGCGAAATAAACATTCAGGATCCTTCTAAAAGAAGACAGGTTTATTCCTCTGTGGGACAGCCAAGAATGATGAGGCACTATTACAGCCTATTTCATGATTATGGAATGCGCTGTGCCCAGGTGTTGGCAACTAAAAGAGATTTTTCTCCGGGAGAACACCGGGAAACAATGATAGATTGTTATGAATCCCTTCTCTCTGAAGGAATTATTCCAATTGCAAATGAGGACGATGCGGTTTCAGTAACCATGTCTATGTTTTCTGATAATGATGAACTGGCGAGTTTAGTGGCAGAACTTATTAATGCCGATTCCCTGATTATTTTGAGCGATACCGAAGGTTTATTCACAGGACATCCTGATAATGACGAATCTGAGAAACTTTCAAAGGTGCAAATTCATGAAAATGTTGAGAAATATGTTCAGGAATCTGGTAAAGGTGAGGGTGAAGGCCGCGGGGGGATGAAATCCAAGATCAGGATCGCTAAAAGTACTGCGGCAAAAAATATTACTACCTATATCGCCAATGGGAAAAGACCAAATGTCATCCTGGATATTGTAGCGGGTAAAAAGGTAGGAACGAAGTTTACGGCTTAGGAATTAGTCGATAGTCGTTAGTCGTTAGTCGTTAGTCGATAGTCGTTAGTGAAAATAAAATAAGAACTAAGAAATTGAAATTATGAAGTTGATAGATACAAATACAAAGAACAATGTTCTTAGATCCATGATTCAAATCCTGGATAGAAGAAGAGAGGAAATAATAAAAGCCAATAAAGACGATCTTGAGGCATTTGGGGAAACCGGGGGTGCGATGTATGATCGCCTTATCGTAAATGATAAAAAAGTGGATGGAATGATCCAAAGTGTGAAGGAGGTAATGGAGCAGGAAGATCCTGTGGGACAGAAGATCTCTCACCGGGTGCTGGACAGCGGTTTGGATATTACAAACAAAACGGCTCCTTTTGGAACAATTATGATTATTTACGAATCCAGGCCCGATGTGACTATTGAAGCAGCGGTGCTTGCTTTTAAAGCCAATAACAAGATCTTTTTAAAAGGTGGAAAAGAGGCAAATAACAGTAATAGGATCCTGGTGCAATGCTGGCATGAAGCGCTTAAGGAGAATGGACTGGACACCAACTGGATAGAATTGCTCCAGCTAAACCGGGAGGAAACGCAGGAATTTCTAAAAAATCCCCCGGAGAAACTGGACCTTATTGTTCCACGTGGTGGAGAAAGGCTCATAGCCTTTGTAAAACAACACGCTACCGGAGCTGTCCTTGTGAGTGGCCGTGGGAATAATTTCCTGTATGTTTCAAAGAATGCCGATTTTGATACAGCCAAAAAAGTGATCCTGAATGCTAAAACAGATAAGATCTCGGGATGCAATGCACTGGATAAAGTTTTGATTGATAGATCACTTCCCAATTATGAGGAGAGGCTAAAGGAATTACAGGAGCTTCTGAAGAAAAACCAGGTACAAATCCTGGTCGATGATGTGGTAAGCAAGGTTCTTACGGAAGAAGAAAAAATCCCGGAAGAAAACACCTGGTACGAAGAATTCCTCGCAATGAAAATTGTTATTGGAAGTGTAGGAAATATGGAAGAGGCCATTGAAAAGATCAACAAATATTCGGGAGGGCATTCCGCCTCTATTATCTCTACCAATAAAGAGGAGGCTATGAACTTTATGGAACAGGTTGATAGTGCTGCCGTATATCACAACGCTTCTACAAGATTCACAGATGGTGGACAAATGGGTGTGGGTGCAGAACTTGCAATAAGTACAGATAAACTACATCACCGCGGCCCACTTGGATTAAAGCAATTGGTTACCAATAAATACTATGTTCTTGGTGAAGGACACGTTCGGGTTTAAAATTCCTGGAATATAGAAATAAAAATGGCTGCCATCCGGCAGCCATTTTTTCACTGGTTCATTTTATTCTTAATACTTGATGATCTTCAAAGGCTCACTTTCAAATCCTCTACCTTCAATTACCACAACATAAATGCCGGGCATTATTCTACTAAGATCCATCGGGAAATCTTTTGATCCTTTTTCCAGGTAAATCTCCTGCCCGAAAATTCTGTTTCCGCTTAAGTTATATCCAATAAGATGAGCTTTTTTATTATTCGTGCTTTTCACTCTTACTACCGTAACCCCGGAAGTTGGATTCGGAGATACAGTTATTTGCTCCAGGATCACAACTTCAGCATTTTCACATGAACCCAACACAGCACCATTCTTCAACAAGGCCTGTACCGCCTTTGGAGAAACACACATGGGTTTTCCATTAAAACACAGTGAAACTTTATTAGCACCTAAATTATTTCCGCAGGAAATATCTTCAACCATTACAGTAACTTCAGAAGAAATACTACAACCATTTGCATCTGTAACTTCAAGGGCATAAACAGTTGTTTCTAAAGGACAAACCGATATCGAACCTTCGGTTTCCCCGGTACTCCATACATACGTATAAGGCGCTATACCACCGGTAATTTCACCAGGCTGAAGGGTGGTGCATGAATTTTCATACCCAAGGAAAAGTTTTTGATCTTCCATCAAGAGGGAAAGAGCATCTGCTTCATTGATAGTTACATTAGCCGTAATTTCGTCTCCAAGGTAATCTGTAACAGTAACGGTATACATTCCTGCCCCCAAAGCTATAGCAGTTTGGGATTCCTGCCCATCACTCCATAAATAAGTATATGGTGCAATACCCCCGCTAACAAAAACTGAAGCGGTTCCGGTTTCACTACCATTACAGGTGGCATCCTTTATTTCAACAGCGCTCACCATTAGCTCCTTGTGTTTCAATCGCACTGAAACCGGGAAATGGTCTGATGCGGTGTACACATAATCACTGGTATAAAATTCATAATGCACCCGCGCTGAACCTTCTATATAATTATCAAATAACTCATCGGTTACCATAATATGATCAATCATATCATCATAATCACCAATGGCATATGACCTATACCCTTCTTCACTCAAAATTGAGGTTAAAACCGAATAATTTGCTGTATCTGTAACATAAGTGTCATAGGTTGAAACAGTAGTACTTACATTGGCTACAGTGAAGTCCACATCATCATTATAATCTCCAAGGATCATTACATTATCATTGGGGAAATTTTGGTCCAGAAATTCTTTTAAAATTTCTACATCATACTTCCTCATGTCATATCTACCCTGGGCACCGGTGCTTCCATTTGCTCTTGCGTGCAGGGCGATCAACTTCACCTCCTCGGTATGTCCATCAATTGTTACTTCGGCTTCCATTAAATATGGCAACCTTCCGCTGGCAAAGAATCTATCTGCAGCCTCAGGATAATCCGGAAGCAATGAGAAATCACCTCCATTATAGAAAGGGTGAAGCTCGGTTAAAAGTGGCTGTGCATTTATCACTTTTACTGTAGCTGTTTGATATATAAATCCAACTTTTTGACCACCCGGACTGTCCGGATACGATGTTGCTTCAGAAAGAAGGAAATCATAACCTTCCATTTCGCCAACCATTTGCTCAAAAAGAACCTCATCTGAAATTTCCTGAACCGCGATCACATCGGCATCCAGCTCAAGTAAAATAGCTTTTACCGCTTCTTTCTGGATCTCATCTGAATTTTCATTCCTGGCAGCGGGGGAATTTGCCTCATCTCCAAACCATTCAATATTCCAGGTTACCGCATCAAAAGTGAAATCTTTAGAAATTTCGGATCCCGGGAAAGTAGGATCATATGGTTCTGCGCAAGGAAGATCCTCCTCATTTCTTGGTTGTAACTGATTTGTGGTTTTATAACGCCCCACTACTCCAACAACCTCTGCGCAGGTTGCAGGCTGCAATTTACCTACAAGGCCATCAACGGTAGAAGTTATTCTTAGTTCACCCTCCCCACTGGCATCTGAAACCAGGTAATTTGAATTCCCGAAGAAAAGTTTCCCGGGGCCCGGGAATACCATATCGGTAATTTTTACCAGCTGACCTCTGTGTGCTTCCAATTGTGAAAGGGTAATACTTTTTGGCTCAATTGGTTCATTAGCCTCTCCAAGGTATTCCACACTCTCAAGGTCTGAGATCTGTACAAGGTCATTGAAAACCGCCCTGGTTCCAGTTACTTTTAAACTGTCGCCTATTTTTAACCCTGCTTCTGTAACCAGGTTTCCAAAAATGGCTATCCCACCGGTTTCATCCTGGATAAAGGCGGTATTTCCAAATTCAGAAGCAACGGTTAAAGTACCTGTGATCGTTAATTTTGTGCCAAGCTCTGCTGCACGTGCATAGGCAATAGTGCCGGGTTCCCCGGGAACTTCAGGCTCCGGCTCAACCACTGCGCCACCAAAAGACTGGTTAATATTTACGCTTCCGAAAGTGTTGGTAAGCGATTCCTGCCAGGTGAAATCTTCATATTTAAATCCGCTGCCTCCAAGCTGAAGGGAAGTTCCTTCAGGAGCAGAATTTTCTGAAACACCCACATCTGTACTTTCCATTCCTTTTGCCGGACCGTTCGTGGCTATAAAAACCCCTTCGTAACTTAAGAACTGAAGAACTTCTTCCCCTTTCACAAGGGCAAAACCATCTTGAGGTCCATTTTGAATACCTGAATGGGTAAATTGCTTTGTGCCATATCCCGATTGCTGATTTTCAAGAATCCCTTCAAGAGGAATGGTTGCATAAGAAGCTCCATTACTTCCGTTATAAAGAATAATACTATAATCTGAAAGGTCCAGGCCTGCAGTACCGACAACTTCTATAGCCTCGTCTTTATCTGCTCCATCAGTATCGTAGTGGAATTCATTGATAAATAACAAAGGCTCGGGGGAAAGGAAAGTTTGGCCGGTATTAACTGCGCTATAAGTTTTTAGAGCTTCAGGTGCCCAGGTAAAATCAGCATATGAACTACCCTCGCCGGTAAGCTGAAGAGAATATCCAATAGGAGTAGAGGAAGTTTGTTTCACCCCTATATCTGTGCTTTCAATTCCTGCGGCAGGACCATCTACCGGAACAAATGTCCCGCCGTAGCTTAAAAATTGCAACAAATTACCTTCTGGATCAACAAGGGCTATCCCATCCGGATCCCCATTTTGAATTCCTGTAATTGGAAAGAAAACTGTTCCAAACCCATTTTGTTGTTCGGGGATTACTCCCGTAAGAGTTGTTGAAGGACTGTATAACTTAAGTTGCGAAGCAGATCCATTATAAAGCAGAATTTGGTAATCGCTTAGATCTGTTCCCGCAGTTCCTGCAATTTCAACACCTTCTTCAAGGTCCCCACCTGTATTATCATAATGGATCTCATTTATAAACACTATATCCACTGCAGGCGCAGGAGGAAGTTCCGGTTCTGGTTCTGGTTCCGGTTCCGGTTCGGGGTTTGGATCTACGGGATCGCCTCCAAAACTCTGATTGTTATTTACATTTCCAAAGGTGTTTGCTGCTTCGGCCTGCCATGTAAATTGGGTATAATCCTGGCCTTCACCTGCAAGTTGCAGGGAAAAGCCAACCGGGGTTGTTCCACTTTGTTTAACTCCAATATCTACGCTTTCGGTTCCATCAGCCGGACCACCAATAGCCGTGAAGGTTCCACCGTAACTTAGGAATTGAACCACCGCTCCTGTTGAGTTAATCAAGGCAAGTCCATCTGGATCTCCATTTTGAATACCACTTTTTTCGAAACTTAAGGTTCCGAAATTCCCTTGTTGATTTGGAATTATTCCCGTTAAATTAATTGTACTATAGCTGGCACCACCATTTCCGTTATACAGCACAATACTCCACCCGGTAAGATCGGTTCCCGAGGGGCCCGCAATTTCAATGGCTTCACCCACATCTGTACTCGCATTATCATAATGGAATTCATTGATAAAGACAGATTGAGAATAAATGACATTTGTAATAAACAGAAAGGCTAGAAAAAAGCCTCTCAGAAGTAATTTTTGCTTCATTTTGTAGGGTTTTATTTACCGGTGCAAGTAATGACTTTTTTATAATTATTGCTTTATCTACTTATTAAC
This sequence comes from Gillisia sp., assembly GCA_039989915.1. Classification (GTDB taxonomy): domain Bacteria; phylum Bacteroidota; class Bacteroidia; order Flavobacteriales; family Flavobacteriaceae; genus Gillisia. The sequence goes on along the minus strand of JBDXGW010000025.1, from coordinate 20,660 downwards.
TAAGTGTTAACAATGGGAAGCAATATCAATTGTTCTAATTTTTTTAAAATTTATTTACTAAAACAGTAACTTTCCACCCTTTTAAAAGTCTTTATAAAAACAGAATTTTCAAATGAGAAAAATAATTTATTCCCTTGCTGTTCTTGGCATAATGTCGGCTTGTAAAACCCAACAGGTTATTGAACCGGGTGAAGATCGCCAAATTGTAGTAAGCCTGGACCTAATAAATGTTGAGGAAGATAAAGTAATGGTAACTGTAGATCCGGGAAAATTTACAGATAGCAATACTACCTTTTATATCCCTAAAACCGTTCCCGGGACCTACTCTGTAGATAATTATGGGAAATTCATTGAAGATTTGAAAGCCTTTGATTACAATGGAAAGGAACTGCTGGTATCTCAAACCGATAATAATACCTGGGTTTTCAATAATGCTATACAACTTGACAAGATCACCTATTGGGTGAACGATTCATTTGATGTGGAGGGGGAAGAAGGCATCTTTTCACCTGCAGGTACCAACATCCTTGAAAACGAAAATTTCATGCTCAATCTTCACGGATTTGTAGGATACTTTAAAGATCATGAAGAACTTCCGTACAAATTAAAGATCCACAGGCCATCAAATTTAATCGCCGGTACTTCTTTGCCTTTAACCGGAACCACTATTCACCCTGAAAATTCTACTTCAAGGACAGATACCTTTAACAGTAACCGTTATTTTGGCATAATAGATAACCCTATAATGTATGCCGCACCAGATACTACTCATATTAATATTCAGGATATGAAGGTATTGATCCACGTGTATTCTCCAAATAATGTGTACACCTCCAAAAGCATAAAGCCGGAAATAGAAAAAATGATCAATGCCCAGAAACGCTTCTTAGGCGAAATTGATAATACTTCCAACTATGCGATCCTATTATATCTTTCAAATCCCGAAGAAATTGATGCACAGGGTTATGGAGCGCTGGAACATCATACTTCAACTGTAGTGGTATTGCCAGAAATGATGCCCATCGATGACCTAAACAAGACCATGACAGATGTAGTTTCGCATGAATTCTTTCATATTCTCACTCCCTTAAATATTCACTCAAAGGAGATCCATTATTTCGATTACAACAATCCTGAAATGTCACAGCATCTATGGCTGTATGAGGGGGTGACCGAATATTTTGCGCATCTTTTCCAGGTAAACCAGGATCTCATCACAGAGCAGGAATTTTACGACAGGATGTCCTCAAAAATTGAGGATTCAAAAAATTATAATGATACGGTTCCCTTTACTTTAATGAGTCAAAAGATCCTGGAAGAACCTTATAAAGACGATTATTACAACGTGTATTTAAAAGGAGCACTTATTGGGATGGCACTTGACCTTAAATTGAGAGAAATGAGCCGGGGAGAAAAAGGGATATTAACTTTAATGAAAGATCTAAGTGCTAAGTACGGTAAGGATAAACCATTTGAAGATGATGATCTTATCCCGCAAATCGTTGAAATGACCTATCCAGAAATTGACGGTTTCTTCAGGGAATATATTACCGGGGAAAAACCAATTCCTTATGAAAAATTCCTTGAAGCTGTTGGAGTGGAAATGGCAGAAACCACCATTCCTACTTCTTATTTCATCAAAGGGAAGATCCCTTATATTGATGCGATGCCATTGAGCGGAGAGCTTTTTTTCAGAAAAAACATAAGCCTGAATTCCTTTTGGATTGGGCTTGGTGTTAATAATGGAGATATTATCAAGTCAATAAACGGAAATACCTACAATGTACAGAATGTATATGAACTTGTTATGGATTCGGAAGGCTGGGAAGAGGGCGAGGATCTTATTTTGATAGTAGAAAGGGACGGTAAAGTAATTGAACTTAAAGGGGAAATTTCCAAACCCACCGATAACGAATTAAAACTCCGCGCAATGAACCTTCCCGAAAATGATCCCCGGGTGAAATTGCGAAATGAATGGCTTAAAGGCTAGATTTCCCTATTTGATTAGATAAGGCGATTCCCGGTGGGGGATCGCCTTTTTTATTTTTTGAAAGATTCTTCCGTATTAGATCAAATTATAAAAACGAAATGAAAATTTAATGTTATTTTGTAAAAGGCATATTGTAACTTAAATGCCATACCAATTATAAGCAGCGCATAGACTAAATGGAAATACCACTTCTTAAGGAAATTGTCATCGTATTGGGTCTTTCGATCTTTATAATTCTTCTATTTCAGAAAATAAAGGTTCCCTCCCTGCTCGGTTTTCTGTTGGCGGGGATCATCGCAGGACCTCACGCTTTCAATCTTATAAGCTCCCAGCACGAGGTGGAATTGCTTAGTGAAATTGGTATAATTTTCCTTTTGTTTATTATTGGAATAGAACTTTCCCTTAAAGGCCTGGCTTCCATAAAAAACACCATTCTAATTGGTGGTTGGATGCAGGTAGGAGGCACTATTCTTTTTACTGCTTTGATCTCAACTTTTTTAGGTTTACCGCTTAATACGTCAATTTTTCTGGGATTTCTGTTTTCGCTTAGCAGTACAGCCATAGTTTTAAAACTCTTTCAGGAAAAAGGGGAGGTAACATCTCCACACGGGAGGGTTTCTGTAGCCATATTGATCTTTCAGGATATAATAGTAGTACCCATGATGCTGCTTACCCCATTGCTTGCCGGAAAATCTGATGATATTCTGGGAACTCTTGGTGGACTTCTTATCAAGATCCTTGGGGTTGGAATTGTGATCTATTTACTTGCGATTTATGTTGTGCCGCGCATTTTTAAAATGGTGGTTAAAACCAAGAACAGGGAACTATTTATCCTTACCACCATCGTATTTTGTTTTGGGGTTGCCTGGTTAACCTCATCGGTTGGACTATCCCTTGCTTTAGGCGCATTCTTTGCTGGTTTGATCATTTCAGAATCAGATTATAGCCATCAGGCTACGGCAAATGTGCTGCCCTTCCGTGAAATATTTATCAGTTTCTTTTTTATTTCAGTAGGTTCGCTTCTTAACCTGAAATTCTTTTTCGAAAACATTCTGCTTATCCTTCTGCTGGTGATTGGGGTTATACTTTTAAAAATGATCATTCTGGCTATAACGGTATTAACACTGCGATATCCTGCCCGAACTATGTTCATGACTGTTTTCGCTTTGTTCCAGGTGGGAGAATTCTCCTTACTGCTCTCAACCGTTGGAGTGCAGAATGATATTTTACCTGCCAATGTATACCAGTATTTTCTGGCAATATCCATCATTACAATGGGGCTTACCCCCTTCCTCATAAATTATTCTGACCGAATTACGTATTACCTGGTACGAATTCCACTTCCCCCCCAGGTGAGGGAGCGTTTAAATAATGTGCGAAAATTTCACCGGCAGGAACCAATACCTGTTGAGGAGTTAAAAGATCACCTGGTAATTATAGGATATGGAATTAACGGACAGAACATTGCCAAGGCCGCCAAATTTGCCGGAATTTCTTATGTTATAACAGATCTTGATCCCGATTCCTTTCAAAGCGCCAAAGCAAAGGGAGAACCAATTGTTTATGGAGATGCTTCCAATCCTGTAATACTTAAACATTTACATGTGCAGGAAGCACGGGTGATTGTAATTGCAATATCAGATCCTGAAGCCACCAAAAAGATCATTAATTGCGTGAGAGTATTAACGCAAACAGCTACTCTTATAGTAAGAACAAGATATGTGCGGGAGATCGAAGACAACCTGCGCCTGGGGGCAGATGAAGTCATTCCTGAAGAATTTGAAACTTCCATTGAGATCTTCAGCCGGGTCCTTCGCAAATATCTTATTCCGCATAATGAGATCCAGGAATTCATAAACCAGATTCGGTCTTCAGATTATGAGATGCTTACTACTTTAAAAGAAGGCCCGCACACCCCGGCTTACCAGCATCTACATATTCCCAATAAAGAAATTGTTACCCTGAGCGTTCAAAGGGGCAATAATAATATAGTAGGAAAAACCATTGAACAATCTGGAATAGGAAAGAATTATGGGGTTACTGTGCTTACCATTAAAAGAGGAACCCAATATTTGACCAATATTACAAACTCTACCGTAATTGAACAGGGCGATCTCCTTTATCTCTTCGGAAATCCTGCGAATATCAATCAGCTTAATCAGCTTATTTCAGTCTAAAGAAACATATCCCGAAATTGAATTGCTTCTTATAAATTCATTAAATTTATATAGCCAACGGGCCAAAAAATTTTAATCTAAATAATAAATTATGAAATTTAAACTTGCAACAGCATTTTTGGTGATCGCATTCCTGTTCACCGCCTGCGGAGAAAAAACTGATGTGGTAGATTCCGGTACCTATCGCGGTACTGTAGATAAAGTTGAACCATCCAAGACAGAGATCTATGTAAAAACTTCAGATAATAAAACCCTGGAGCTTTACTTTACTGAAAATACTACGCTAACCCGGAATGGGGAAACTGTTGAGTTCTCCAATTTGGAAGAAGGGCAACAAGTGGAGGTAGATGTTGAAAAATCAGGAAAACGTCTGGACCCTATAGCCGTAAGGATACTGAACTAAAATGGAACAAATACCGGATTTCTGGCGAACAGAGGTTTTACACCCTCTGTTTGTCCATTTTCCCATTGCGTTGCTTCTCATGGCAACCGTCTTTAAAATTGCCACCTTATGGGTGAAAGGCAAATTCCTTGATCTTCCCGGCACTATTTTATTGGTAATTGGTACTCTTGGGGGCTGGCTGGCAATATACACGGGAGACCTTGCAGATGGTGCGGTTTCAAGAACTATATGTGATCCCACAGTTTTAAAAGCTCATGAAAATAATGGATATATCATGATCTGGTTATTCACTGCCGCAGTGATCATTGATATCTTTTACCAATTTAATTTCTCCAAATTCAAAGTTTACCTGGCAAAGGGAGTTTTGATCCTTTTAATGATAACAGGTTCCGGCTATTTGGCCTATGTAGGTCATTTGGGTGCCCGGTTAGTATACCAGCAGGCTGCAGGAGTTTATATCCCAACTACCAACTGTGCAGAATTCAATTAACCTAAGAGTTCGTTACAGGTAAGAGTGAATACATATTGGAAAATTCGATCTTACCATTTCCTCGCCTGAAAAATCCGGAGGCCATGCCCACGTTTCCTTTCTCTATCTCATTTCTTAAATAGGGACTTTCCTGAATAATCCGGTTTTTAGAATTTTCAAGGTTCCATTTGGTAATTTTATCGGCAAATTGAAAAATGGTATCGTCATTTATTTCCTCTTTAGAAATATTCAAAGCGGTAACAGCATTCTTAATAAGAGGAACCAAATAACTGCAATTAGAATCCCGGTATTCCCGAAGTGCTTCAGCATAGATTTTATTGGAAGAATTCCCCATAAAAAGAATTAATCTAGCGCCCTGATTTTTACAGGCAACTTCTATACTTCTTATAACCTCACTTTCAGCTGCATTGCCCGCTGTACGTATAGGGATGAGGTCTCCAATTCCGGTATTCATTAAAACATTGAGGGGTTCCCTCATATCTATACAATTTACAACTGCAGCCAGCGGAGGAGCATTTATAAAGTCCATTAATTCCTTATTGCGCAAACGGCGGGAAACTAGTTTGCCATCTACATAGCGTTGATTTCCCTCCCGCAGATATTCAAATATTTCAACAGGTGTTGTTTTTTCTTTGAATTCCTGTAGCTCTTCCTGCACGAATTTAAGATCCTTACCCAGATCATACTTTTCTTTTAATCCAATGATGCTAAGATTGATCTCGTGCTCCCTTGCATAGGTTTCCTTAAAATCCTTAAAGATCTCCAGCACATCGTGGTCTATATAACTTGCAAATGTAGCATCAATGATCACTGTGGAATTATTTGGAACATTCCAAAGGGTATTTTTTATCGAAGCCTTATTAAAAAACGAAACCTCGTTGGATAACTCCAACCGTATAGTTTCCCCTTTGAATATTTTGGTGTTTTCAATAAAGAAGGCGTTGTGATAATTACTTCGCAATAGGAAAAAGATACTTACCAGGGTGCCTATAAAAATACCTATTAAAAGATCTGTTGCTATTATAGCTATCACAGTAACTATAAAAGGTACAAACTGGTTCCATCCCTTTTTAAACATAGATGAGATCACTTCCCAGGAAGCAAGTTTATAGCCAATAACCAGTAATATTGCTGCCAGGCTGGAAAGTGGAATAAGATTTAAAACTGAACTAAGAAATAAAACGCTTAACAAGAGAAAAAAGCCATGCAGGATTGCAGAGAGTTTAGTCTCCGCGCCGGCATTAATATTTACCGAGCTGCGAACTATTACAGATGTAATTGGAATTCCCCCTATTAATCCGGTTAAGGTATTTCCTATTCCCTGAGCTACTAATTCCCTGTTGGGAGGTGTGTTTCGTTTATGAGGGTCAATTTCATCTGCCGCTTCAATAGCCAATAAACTTGCAATAGATGCGATTAAGGTGATACTTATGGCAACGCCCCAAACTTCGGGATTTGTAATTGAGGTAAAATCGGGAAAGGTGATAAGTTCAGAAATGTGATCTATTTTTGGAATATTAACCAGGTGAACCGCTTCCAGTTCAAGAGCAGGAATAAAAATTCCAAAAATAAAATTTAATACTACTCCAAATAGAACAACCACAAGAGCGGGAGGTAAAAGTTTAAAGTTCTTTAAGGGAGACTTTTCCCAAAAAACCATTATTGCGAGAGAAATAATGGTAATAATGATTGGCCCTGCGGTAAGGGAATTAAAAAAGGAAGAAGTAATAAGGCTTAGCTGTTCAAAAAACCCAACAGAGGTATCGAAATAACTTTCGGTATCTGCGACCATTCCCAGGGCGTAGGGAAATTGGGACATAATAAGGATAATTCCAATAGCTGCCAGTAAGCCTTTAATAATATTTGAAGGCATATAATCTGCAATAAGACCAGCTTTAAGCAGTCCCAGTCCAAGCTGAAAAATTCCTCCCAACACTACTGCCATTAAAAAAACCTCAAATTTTCCAAGAGAAATAATTGCAGCCAAAACAACTGCAGTTACACTTGCTGCCGGGCCACTAACGCTTACAGAGGAATGGCTGATACTTCCTATTACGATTCCGCCAATTATTCCTGAAATAAGTCCCGATACCAGAGGGGCACCACTTGCCAATGCTATTCCCAGGCAAAGGGGAAGGGCAACCAAAAATACCACAATGCTGGCAGGAATATCCTTATTTAATCTTGAAAAGATAGGTTTATGAAGTTGATCCATATCCACCTTGTCTACTATCTTATTAAATTTTGGAAGGTTCTTCAAGGGCGGTAGTTCAATTAATTGGTGCTAATCCAGAAAAACTGGCTTTTCGTAAAAATAGGAAAATATTAAAAGAGCACAAGTAATTGGGGTTTTAAAAGAAAGATATTAAATTTTTCCCAAAAACGGTAAAACATCAATGCTCCCCGGCCAATCTGTTTGTGGGATAATTTTTATTGGATATCTTTATTTTAACTAAACAATCCATACAAAAATATGTCTGTACTGCCTGATAATTTGGTGCGTTATCAAAAATTCATTGGCTTTATGCTAAAGTACTGGAACAGTGACCTGTTTCAACAAACCGCAGCTACGGCCCTGGATGAAAATCAAACAGAAGATAAAGAATCTGATGTGTATGATCAAACACCGGAGGAGCTGGTAGAAGACCTTAAGAAAATGGGGCCCACCTATATCAAACTGGGCCAGTTACTTTCCACCCGGCCCGATCTTTTACCAGATGCTTATTTAAAAGCGCTCGCATCCTTACAGGATGATGTGCCCCCTATATCTTATGAAGAAGTTCACAAACTAGTAGAGGAGGAGATAGGAACCCGTATCTCAAAGGCTTTTTCATTTTTCAGTGAAGAACCTTTGGCAAGTGCATCTATAGGCCAGGTACATAAAGCCAACCTAAGGTCGGGAAAACCGGTTGCGGTGAAAGTTCAAAGACCGGGAATAAGAAAACAATTTCTGGATGATCTGGATACCTTGAAAGAGTTGGCAGATTTCGCGGTGAAACATACCAAAGTAGCAAAGAAATATGCCTTTGATGAAGTACTTGCAGAATTACGTCACATCCTTCTGCAGGAGTTGGATTATGTACGGGAAGCTCAAAATTTAATGACCCTGGGAGAAAACCTTCAGGAATATAAAAATATAAAAGTTCCCCAGCCTGTTCTGGATTATTCCACGTCCAGAATACTTACAATGGATTTTGTTGAGGGGACCAAAATCACTTCAATTTCCCCCATCAAAAGGCTTGAGAATGATCTTAGCCCCCTTGTTGATGAACTTGTAGATGCCTACCTTAAACAATTAATTACAGATGGATTTGTGCATGCAGATCCTCACCCGGGGAATGTTCATTTAACAAGTGACAATAAAATAGCGCTTATTGATCTTGGAATGGTAGCAAAATTCACTCCTTCTATGCAGGAGAAATTATTGCAATTGCTCATCGCTTTAAGCCAGAATGATGGTGAAGCTTCTGCCGATGTTCTTTTGTCTATGAGTGAAGCCGGAGAAGATGCCGACTTAAAAGAGTTCAAGAAAACCATCAACCACCTGGTAATGGACAGCCAGAATACAAGGGCTCATGAAATGCAAACCGGAAGATTGCTTATTCAAATGAATAGAGTAGCTGCTGAAAATGGGATACATATTTCGGTTGAAGTAAATATCCTTGGGAAGATCCTTCTAAATTTGGATCAGATAGTTGCGGTGCTGGAGCCTGAATTTGATCTTCGGAAGGCAATAAGAGAGCACGTTAATAAAATGATGCGTTCCAAGGTTTACCACGAATTGAAACCGGAAAACCTTTTTGCATTAGCTCTGCAAACCAAAAATCTTGCTGAAAACCTTCCGCAGCGACTAAATAAGATCTCTGAAAATCTTGCCAACAATAATTTCAGAATAAAGATAGATGCCATTGACGAAAAACGCTGGACAGATGGTTTTCAAAAAGTAGCAAACAGGATCACTCTGGGGTTGATCATTGCCGCCATGATAATTGGTGCGGCTATGTTAATGAGTGTACCATCCCCGTTTATGATCTTTGGCTATCCCGGGCTTGCCATTATATTCTTTATGATTGCAGCTGTAGGAGGAATTGCATTAAGTTATGTTATATTATTTAAGGACGAATAGGAATTTTACCGAAAAAATCATCATTTTTATAGCTTCAATTTACATTATCTATTCCCCTATGAAATACTTTTACATAATTGCCCTAAGTTTTTTTTCGCTTTCATTATTTTCTCAAAAAGTTGAACTCCCGGTAGACACTACAGTTGTTACCAATCATTCTGTTACCATCAAGGGTAAGTCGATAAATTATACTGCTCAAACCGGAACCCAACCGGTTTGGAATGAGGCAGGTGAACCTGTAGCAAGCTTGTTTTATACTTATTATAAGAGGAGCGGGATCCAAAATACCGAGAACAGGCCATTGGTTATTTCCTTTAATGGCGGGCCTGGATCGGCATCTGTCTGGATGCATCTGGCTTATACCGGGCCTCGTGTTTTAAAAATAGACGATGAAGGTTTTCCCGTGCAGCCGTATGGCGTAAAAGCCAATCCGCATAGCATCCTGGATATTGCAGATATTGTTTATGTAAACCCTGTGAATACCGGTTATTCCAGGTTAATAGAAAAAGGGGACAAAAAGCAGGATCGCAAAGATTTTTTTGGCACCAATGCCGATATAAAATACCTGGCAGGTTGGATAAATACCTTCGTAACGCGAAATAATCGCTGGTTATCTCCCAAATATTTAATTGGGGAAAGTTTTGGAACCAACAGGGTTTCCGGACTTGCGCTGGAATTACAGAACAGCCACTGGATGTACCTCAACGGTGTGATCCTGGTTTCACCAACAGATATTGGTATTGAACGGGGCGGCCCGGTTGAAATTGCCAACAGGTTGCCCTATTTTGCAGCTGCGGCCTGGTACCACAAAAGACTTCCTGCTCAATTGCAAAACAAAGATCTGGATGTTCTTTTACCCGAAGTGGAAGAATATGCAATCAACACCCTGCTTCCGGTTTTAGTAAAAGGAGGTTTTACAGATTCAGCTAAAAAACAGGAGATCGCCGCTCAAATGGCGGCTTATTCCGGTATTTCAGAAAAGGTAATATTACAAAACAACCTTGCGGTGCCATTCAGGTATTTCTGGAAGGAATTAATGCGGGAAGACGGCGGATTTACAGTAGGTCGCCTGGATTCGAGATACCTGGGAATTGATTCAAAAGAATCTGGAGATGCTCCAGATTATAATGCTGAACTTACCTCCTGGCTGCATTCCTTTACTCCGGCAATAAATTATTACCTGCAGGAGGAATTGAAATTTAAAACCGACCTGAAATATTTTATGTTTGGTCCCGTACATCCCTGGGACCGAAGCGGAGACAACTCCGGGGAGAATCTAAGACAGGCAATGGCACAAAACCCCAATCTTGAGGTGCTTATTCAGGCAGGTTACTTTGATGGTGCAACCACGTACTTTAATGCAAAATATACCATGTGGCAACTGGATCCAAGTGGCAGGATGCAGGACAGGATAAGTTTTGAAGGGTACCGTAGCGGCCATATGATGTACCTGAGGAGTGAGGACCTAAAAAATGCCAATGATGACATAAGGACCTTTATAGAAAACAACCTTCCGCGCGAAGGCCAATCGGCTAAATATAATTAATGAAAATATCCCCTGCCAGCGCAGGGGATATTTAATAACTATAAGCCACTAATATAGCTCCCGTAAAGATCCTTGAATTGGATCCCTTTGGTAAAGCGATATTTATTCAGTTTCTGAAATTCAACCAGACCCCACAATAAAAATTCCTTTAGAAAATATTTATCCTCATCGGCAATTGCGAGTTGATACTTTTTAATGAGGTCATTAAGAGGAGGAATGGAGTCCAGTTTTTCCCGGTATTCTTTATCTGAAATATCATCTAACAGCTCAAAGCCGCTTTCAGCAAAAAACCATTCCACAAGCTCATTGTACGGATTTTCAGCATTGGGTTTTTCGAGTTTTTCGATCTTGGGGAAATACTTAGGAAACAGGGTTTTCACGGCATCGGCAATTAGTTGCTGGGCAACTACTGCGCTTCCCTCCTGCTCTCCTTCATACACAAGTTCAATTTTCCCTGTAATAGCCGGGATGATGCCCATAAAATCTCCAAACCTTATTAGAGTTTTTTCGTCCCCGGTTTTTAATGCCCGGCGCTCTGCAGTGCTCAATAGATTTTCCAGTGCCGAGATACTCAGGCGGGCACTAATACCACTCCGTGCATCAATATATTCATTGTCCCGCGCTTCAAAACTTATTTGTTCCAGAAGATCACGTGCCAGCTCAGGAATATGGATCATTTCGCTTTGATAAGCATCCATCTTTGCTTCCTGCCTGGTGATCATCTTGGCAGTTTCAATTTCGTGCGGATAATGGGTAAGGATCTGGGACCCTATTCTATCTTTTAACGGAGTTACAATACTCCCCCTGTTGGTATAATCTTCAGGGTTGGCAGTGAATACAAATTGCATATCAAGCGGGAGGCGTAATTTGAATCCGCGTATTTGGATATCACCTTCCTGTAAAATATTAAAAAGCGCCACTTGTATCCTTGCTTGAAGATCGGGCAATTCATTGATAACAAATATGCAGCGGTTTGCACGGGGTATCATCCCAAAATGTATCACGCGATCATCTGCATAACTCAGTTTTAAATTTGCTGCCTTGATAGGATCTACATCTCCAATTAGATCGGCCACCGTTACATCTGGGGTGGCGAGTTTTTCAAAAAAACGATCCTCCCGGTGAATCCAGCTAATGGGAGTTTGGTCACCCTTCTCTTCTACAAGATCTCTGGCGAACCGGGAAAGAGGTTGGAGCGGATCATCATGGATTTCAGATCCTTCTACCATTGGGATCCATTCATCCAGCAGATTTACCATGAGCCTCGCGAGCCGGGTTTTAGCCTGGCCCCTTAACCCAAGTAAATTTATATTGTGTTTTGAAAGGATTGCTCTTTCAAGTTCAGGAATTACCGTGTATTCATAACCGTGTATTCCTTCAAATGCAGGCTCACCTTTTTTAATTTTTTGCAAAAGGTTTTGTCTAAGCTCCTCCTTGATACTTTTTGACTTATATCCCGCCTTTTTTAATTCTCCTAATGTGTTTATTTTGTCCTTATTCATAGTGTTTTGTTTGTTCTTCATAAAAACTTTTTAACTCCCCTCTTTAGATAAAGAGGGGGAAATTTCACTTCCGTTTAAGGAAGGGAAATTGGGGAGTTTGAAAACCCAGTATTCTTTTACTCTATTAAAGTTTTAACCCTCCGTCAAAATTCCTTCTGAATTTTGCCACCTCCCTTTGAAAATAAAGGGAGGAGCTTTTCAATTTTCTTATCGATTTTAATCAATGTCATTATAAAATCCTTTTTGGAAGAGTTTGAAATTTTATATCCTTTCACCCTTTAATCCTCTTCTTTCTGTTTGTTTCATAATCTTCAAAGATCATTTCACCCAGGCCTTTAAGTCCGGTGAAAAACGCTTTTCCATGATTTGCCTGGGTAAATTCCCGCACAAATCTTTCCAGGTATCGGTCCTGCGCGATCATAAAGGTGGTAATTGGGATATGAAGTTTTCTGGCTTGTTGTGCCATATTATAGCATTTATCAATAATGTAAGGATCAAGGCCCACGCTGTTTTTATAATAGGTTCCGTCGCGCTCTCTTATACAACTGGGTTTCCCATCGGTGATCATAAATATTTGTTTATTGGTATTTCGTTTTCGGCGTAAGAGATCCATAGCCAGTTCTAAACCTGCTACTGTATTGGTATGATACGGTCCTACCTGCAGGTACGGAAGATCTCCAATTGAGATTGCCCAGGCATCATTCCCGAAAACCAGAATATCCAGGGTGTCTTTTGGATATCTGGTGGTAATAAGTTCGGCCAGGGCCATTGCGACTTTTTTGGCCGGGGTGATCCTGTCTTCACCATACAGGATCATACTGTGGCTTATGTCAATCATAAGCACCGTACTCATTTGGGATTTATGATGTGTCTCCTCAACCACTAGGTCATCTTCGGTCATTTTAAACTCCCCTGCACCATGATTGATCTGGGCATTTTTAAGACTCTCGGTCATTGAGATCCTGTCCAGAGAGTCACCATAATGAAATTCTTTGAATTCTCCTGTATGTTCATCGCCCCTCCCCTGATATTTTGTAGAATGATTGCCCGACCTGCTTTTTTTAAGTTTCCCAAAGATCTGGTTCAATGCCTGTTGCCTTATAGCGCGTTCGGTTTTGGCTGTAATAGCCATCCCCGGACCATTTGGAGTTATTTCCTCCCGTATATACCCCTTCTTTTTAAGGTCTTCAATAAAATCATCAATACTGTAATTCTCGTCGGTAAGTTTGTATTCCACATCCAGCTGCCTGAGCCACTCAATAGCTTCATCAAAATCGCCCGAAGTATGGGTGATCAACTCTTTAAATATCTCAAAGAGTTTCTCAAATGGTGACCGGTTGGGTTCTTCAAATTTTTTAAAAACAAAGCCACTACCTATTCGTGATTCCTTCTTTTTCATTCTTTAAAGTTAAAGGAATTTAGTCGCAATGGAAAAGGAAACCAATCTCAACACGGACTAAACTTTTGTTAATTAACCCGACCCCTTTATTGAAAATACAAAGCGGAAGAGATTCATTCCGCTCCCTTCAGCAACTATCCCGATGTTATTCTTTTCTTAAAGCTTTTATTTATTGAAGGAGAAATATGAGATTTGAAAAAAAAAGACCCATATGAGACTTAAGTCATTTTTGATTTCTTTCCTTGTTATTTGTATTAATGTAAATTCTTATTCCCAGCAAAAAAGGGAATCTCCATATGAAACAGACTTTATAAAAGACGGGATCTGGATCACCACAGGGGTTGGGCTGAATGTTTTAGGTGTTCTCTTAATTCAGAATAAACCCCATTTATCTGAAGCAGATCTTAATTCCCTTTCCAAAGATGATGTTTGGGCATTTGATCGCTGGGCCGCGGGAAATTATTCTGAAAAAGCAAACAGCGCCAGCTACATTCCAATGTTTACATCCTATGCACTACCATTAGCCCTACTGTTAGATGAAAAGGGCCGTTCCAATGCCGGGCAGCTTTCTGTGCTTTTTGTAGAATCAATGGCTACAACCGGGGCATTATTCAGTATAACAGCAGCATTGGTAGAAAAGAGTCGTCCCTTAGTTTACAATACTTCAATCCCTGCAGAAGAGCGCATGGATAACGACGAACAGCGATCTTTCTTTGCCGGGCATACGGCATCTACGGCAGCTGCCACATTCTTTGCGGCAAAAGTATTTCACGATTTCTACCCCGATTCTCCCTGGAGACCGGTGGTTTGGGGGGTAGCTGCAGCTATTCCTGCAACAGTAGGGTATTTAAGGATTCAGAGCGGAAAACATTTCCTTTCAGATAATATAGTAGGCTTTGCGGTTGGAGCAGCAAGTGGAATATTAATTCCTGAAATTCATAAAAAAAAGAATAAAAATGTTGAAATTTACCCTACCATGGGCTTCAATTTTCAAGGCCAGGATTTTAATACCCAGGGAGTGGGTATATCCTACCAATTTTAAGGTTTATTAATAGCCAACCCCCTATTTGATGGAATTATCAGATATATTTTTTATTTTTTTGAATGTGCTGATGTTGATACCAACTATTGCATCTCTTACAAAATTTGATGAATGGTGGGTACGCGCATTTGATTTTCCCAGAATTCAAATTAGTATTCTTATCCTGGCAGTCTTGATCATTACTGCACTCATAGGGTCTTATGAAGATTTATGGCAAATTATTTTGACAAGCTTACTCGCGTTAAGCCTGGTATACCAGCTAATTAAAATTTTCCCCTACACCCTCCTTTCCCGAAAACAGGTACTCTCATTTCACGGAAATGATCCAAATGCTATAATTTCTATACTGGTAAGCAATGTTTTGACAACAAATACCAGATATGACAAACTTATTGACCTTGTAAATAAGAAAAAACCCGATATTCTTCTCACATTGGAAAGCGATAAAAAATGGGAGGAGGAACTTAGCATTCTTGAGAAATATTATCCCTTTACAGTAAAGATCCCCCTGGATAATTTGTATGGGATGCATTTATACTCGAAATTAAAACTGGAAGAAGTTGATGTGAAATATCTAATTAAAGAAGATATTCCTTCCATTCACGGCTATTTAAGATTAAATAACCATACGAAGGTAAAATTTCACGCCCTCCATCCAAAGCCGCCAAGTCCAACGGAAGACCCCACATCTACAAACCGGGATGCAGAATTGCTTCTTGTGGGCAAAGATGTCAAGAAGGACCAGGAATCTGTATTAGTGTTTGGAGATCTCAATGATGTAGCCTGGTCGCGTACCACAAAATTGTTTCAAAAATTAAGCGGATTACTGGACCCACGTATTGGAAGGGGTTTTTATAATACCTTTCATGCAGATTACAGGCTTTTAAGGTGGCCACTTGACCACGTATTTCATACCAATGACTTCACCCTTATAGAACTTTCACGGGGCCCGCATATAGGATCAGACCATTTCCCCATGTTCATCAAACTTAATTATGAACCCCGTGCTGAAGATATTCAGGAAGAACCTGAAGAAGCGACTGAAGATGAAAAGGAATGGGCCGATGAAAAAATTGAAAATGGAAATCCTACCGAAACGAATGTTTAAAGGACTTTAAAAAACTCGGCTACCTGGGTTAAACCTTTTATTTGCAGACAATTTTCTGTAGTGATGGGTTTTTCAATAAAGCCTATCACCGATTTATAATTCGCAGCAATCTCCTTATCATAGCGGTCAATTGATGAAGTTACCATAATCACGAAAATGTTATCATTTCTCCCCAGTTCCTCCATTTTGTTTAAAAATTGCCAGCCATTCATTAACGGCATATTAATGTCCAGCATGATAAGAAACTTTTGATCCTCGCCTTCTTCCTTTAAAAACTTAAGGGCTGCCTCACTGCTTTTAAATGTAAATATTTCCTGATCAAACCCACATCGTTGGAGAATTTTTCGTTCCACCAATAATACAATTTCATCATCGTCTATAATAAGGATCTTCAGCATCTATTAATTTTTTCAGCGGGATGTTCTGCTTTACTACTAATTTTTCTGATTATGGCATCTAATTCCCGGGCAGATGAATAAATATTATCCATAAGATGGCACCTGTCCTCAATATCTTCGTGATTTTGCAAAAGATCTATTAAACCCATTATTCTGGCCAAAGGGGCCCTTACTACATGAGACTGGGTCCAGGAGATCTCCTTTAACCGGGCATTATGGTTTTCAATAGTTTGAATGTAATTTTGCAGTTTAGTGATATCCTGCATAGAACCAATCATTCGTACGGCATTCCCCTCTTCATCTTTAATAAGATAGCTCCGGTCCAAAACATATTTATAAGTACCATCTGCACATTTAAACCTGTATTCTATTTGCAGTTGGTTTGTTTTATTATGAAAAACCTCCCGGGTTTTACGCTTCACCCTTTCCTTATCATCGGGATGAACCTTATCATCCCACCAACATCCATCCCTGCCAATTTCTGAGGGGTTATAACCAAACATATTCTGAATTCCTTCATTGTATTCCATTCTGTCATTTATCACATCATAATCTGTGATAGTATCGCTGGTAGCCTGAGCCACAATATCATACCTTTTTAAGCTTTCCATTAATTCTCTTTCCTGATCCACAAATTCAGTAATATCCCGGGAATTTGCAACAATACCATTTACTGCAGGATCACTACATAAATTGGTTACTATGGTCTCAATCCATCTCCATTCATTTTTTCCTCTTTTAACCCTGTAGGAAGGTATCTGGATCCTTTTTTGCCTTTTAAGCCCGGCAATACAATCTTTAACTTTATTTATATCTTCCTCATGAATAAGGTAGAAGAAATTATTGCGAAGCAACTCATCCATTTCTACCCCCAATACTGCCTGGGAAGCGGGACTTGCATAGGATAGATTTCCTTTAAAATCCATGATCATTACAAGTTCAGAGCCATCCTGAACCAGGGCCTTAAATCGCTGCTCGCTATGTTGCAAGGCTCTTTCGGCCTGTAACTGTGCGGTTACATCATGAATAAGGCTTACCCGTGCCTGTTTGCCGTCAAACTCAATAGGATTACTGGTAACCTCTACAGAAATTATATCCCCGTTCTTTTTACGATGGCGCAGGGCAACCTGGAACCAATCCTTGTACTTAGATCTCCATTCATTTTCTACCTCCTCATATTCTTCGGGAACCCAAAGATCCCTTACATTCATATTTAAAAACTCCTCCAGGGAATATCCATATAGCTCAATTGCAGCCCTATTTACATTTAAAAAATCCAGACTGTGCATCTCCAGAACAAATTTGGGCAAAGGGCTTTTATCAAACAGGTTTTTATACTTTTTTTCAGACTCGCTTAACTGGGTTTCTATTTTTTTCCGTTCAATGCTATAAAAGATACTTTTAGAAAGCTGTAGAGGATTGAGTTCATCCTTCAGTAAATAATCTGAAATTCCCATTGAAAGAGTCCTGACACCATAATCTTTGTTGGAGTTTCCTGTTAATACAATTACGGGAGATGAACCTGCCAGATTTACCACCTCTTTTACAAGCACTTCCATATCTCCCGAATCAGGCAATGAAAGATCCAGCATAACTGCATCATATTTTTGGGATCTCAAAAATTCCCTGGCCTCGCGAAAGGAGATTGCGCGGGTAAGTTCAATTTGCCCATGCTCCTCTTTAAGGTAATCTTCTATCAACACATAATCTCCAAGATGGTCTTCAATAACAAGAATATGGAGGGAAGGGTAATTTTCTTTCATACGAGATTAAGAATTTTGGGGTAGGTGAACATTTGACATCCAAAATTCTTTGATCGAAGAAATAAGTTTCGAGGAATCTTCCGCGTTTACGGGTTTTGATAAAAAGCAGTTGGCATAATTTTTATAACAATTGAATATATCCTCCTGGGAAGAGGATGTGCTAAGCATTATTATTGGAATATGCTTTAAATCTTCCTCTGCCCTTATGTACTTTAAAACCTCGTGCCCATTGAGTTTGGGTAAATTAATATCGAGTAGAATAAGATCTGGGGTGGAAAAGGCGGAATATTCTCCTTTTTTCAATAGATAATTTATGGCCTCCCACCCATCTCTCACAACCCTTACGCTATTAACTAAATTTCCCTCTTTGAGGGCTTCCGTAGTTAATAATATATCACCTTCGTTATCTTCGACAAGCAGTACATCAATAGGTTTCATAGAATTTAAAAGTTGGGGCATCGTAAATATACTAAAAATGTTTTGGGATTGTAAAATGAAAAGCGCTTCCCTCTCCTTCCTTTGAAACCACCCAAATTTTTCCTCCATGATTTTCCACGATCTTTTTGCAAATAGCCAGGCCAATCCCCGTTCCTGAATATTGATCCCGGGAATGCAACCGCTGGAAAATTATAAATATTTTGTCCTGGAATAGTTCATCAATGCCAATACCGTTGTCACTAACAATAATTTCCCACTTCTTTATTTTATCAATAACCTGAATTCCTATTAAAGGAGAAATCCCCTTTTTGGCATACTTAATACTGTTGGTAATTAAATTTGATAACACCCGTTGTAAGGGGATTGCAGCCGCACGAATAACGGGAAGGTCATTGTATTCTATTTGGGGCCCGCTTTCTTTTATTAAATTTTCATGAAGTTTAATAATATCGCTGAGCAGTATATTAAGATCAATATCTTCATAACCGTAATTGATCCTGCCTACCCGGGAATAATCCAGAAGATCCAGGATTATCTGTCGCATTCTTACTGCTCCATCTGTAGCAAAATGTATGTATTGCCGGGCCTTATCATCAAGTTGTTCATCATATTTCCTTTGCAACTGGGTTAAAAAACCGGTAACCATCCTTAAAGGTTCCTGAAGGTCATGCGAAGCTATATAAGCAAATTGTTCCAGCTCTGCATTGGACATTGCGAGTTCCTGTGAATGTTTTTCCAGTTTAAAATTCAATTCCTCCAGGGCTCTTTCATTTTGGGTTAATTCGGTTATATCCTGAAGGGAACCAATCATTCGTATCGCCTTACCCGTTTTATCTCTTAATATAAAACCTCTTTCCAAAATTACCGCGATCTTTTTATCGGCCTGGAGTAAGCGGTATTCACAATTCCATTCATCTTCAGTTGAATTAAGAGATCTATTCAATTTTTCAATAACCGATTCCCTATCCCGGGGGTGTATATTCAATTCCCATTGTTTCAAGGCATCTTCAGGTGAGATTTTAGGATAACCATAGATCTCATAATAGGAATCACTCCATATTAAAACATTGTTTTCAATATTCCAGTCATATACCGCTTCTCTTGTTGCGCGGGCAACAAGATCATATCTGTCTTTGGCCAGTTTGATCTCCATATCTGCCTTTTTCCGGTCGGTTATATCTTTAAAAAAGACCGAAATTCCATTGTCTGCCGGGTAAACATTTACTTCGAACCAAATTTCCAGGGGTTCAAAATATTCCTCGAAAAACATTTTTTTCTGCAGTTCCATAGCTTCCACATATTTGCTATAAAATAGAAGTGTTTTGGCCGCAGGAAAATGATCCCACAGGTTTTTATTTAAAATATCTTCCCTGGAAACTCCCAGAAGCTTTTCGGCTGTATTGTTCCAGTAAGTTACTTCCCAGGAAGAATTCAGGGAGAAAAACCCATCTGTAATACTTTCCAGGATATTTTCTATCCGTGCACCATAGTTCTTTAAGGCTGCTTCATAGGTCTTTCTTTCAGATATATCAGTATGAATTGCAAATACTGCAATAAGCTCCATTTTTTGGTTATAAATAGGACCGCCACTAAAATAATAATCGAGGATACTTCCGTTTTTACTCCTAACTCGTAAATCGCCCTCCCAGTAATTTCCGGAGATAAGAATCTCAAAAATCTGGGAAGCAAGGTTGATATCAACATATACTTTTTCCATGGAATTCTCCTCGGTCAATTCCGCTTCCTCATAACCAAGAATTTCCTTGAATGCTTTGTTCAGGTAAACTTTGCGGGAGCCAACCGAATAAAGTCCTATACCATCCCTGGAGCTTTCTATGATATTTTTATATTTTAAAAGTTCAAGATTGGTAGATTTAATAGAAGTTACATCATTTCCAAAAACGTGAACAATCCCTTTTTCCAGGAGAAATGAGGGGGTCCAGGAAATCCATTTCCATTCTCCCCCTTTAGTTAAACATCTATTCTGAAAGGACCGGGGTGGTAATCCTTCTGTCACCTCTTTTAAGCGGGCAAGAGTGGCGTCCTTTTCGGCAGGGTGTAAAAACTGAACCAGAGGGCTGCCCAACAATTCTTCTTCGCTATACCCAAAAACCCTTGTAAATGCGGGATTAACCTTTTTTAGGTAGCCATCCTTACCTACAACTGCAATCAAATTTGGAGAATGCTCAAAAAGGTCATTTAGCCTGTTCTCTGTGATTTTTCGCTGTACATCATTTGATATTTGAAATGCCAAGCGTCGTAAAACAGCTTTTGTATT
>JBDXGW010000024.1:0-32891 GCA_039989915.1 Gillisia sp. | reverse complement strand
TTATCCCCCTCTGTAACTGTAGATTTCCCAAATAAAATTAAATTTTACGGGTTTTTAAAAAGTATTTTAAAGTGTGCGGGAAATGACTCCCAAAGGACATTGGAACTTAGAATCGAGAGAGAACCCTGGGACCCGGAAAATGTACTGTCGTATAATTTTTACGATGAGGTTAATAAATACCCCCGGATAAATTTAAAAGTTAAGGAAGAAAATAATACTCTTCATCTTGATTTGTTGCCGTTTTAGGTTTCCGGTTTCATCAGCCACAAAATTTTTCAGAAATATGATTGCTTATGAGTTTGGTTGCAGGTTTATTTCTGTTATCAGTTATCTGTTGGAAATATTTTGTTGACTGCAATTAGGAAGGAAGATTGAAGACGGATATTGGGAGGGAGATATTGGATATAAAAGTTCAATTTCAGTGAAATTTTTTGTGCTAAGGGGTGAGAACAATATCCTCGGGTATCAATTGAGTAATGTCAATAGTAGGAAGTAAATATTCATTATAAATCGTGTTTTCCGTTTTGGCATGTAATATTCCGCGGGCAGAACCTACTGTTAAAACAGCAAAATGTACAGCAAGTTCTTTTGCAATTAAATAAGAGTTATCCAACTGTTTTACTTTGGTTAAAAAATCATTCTTTTCTATTTCGAAAAGGGCCTGGACCTCAAGAATAAGAAAAGGTTGATCTTTCTTTTTCTCAAAATTAAATCGAACACTACAAGTGATTGTATTATCATCAATATCTAATCCAAAACCTATAGAAGTAAAAAGGTTTGTCTCTCCTGTTTTTTTCAAAGCGGATTCAATTATAGCAAAAGATACCGTTCGCAATCCTGTAAGTGCAAAGCCTAATTGGTTATAAGTCATTTTGCTATTTAAATTTGTTTTGCAGTATATCCATAAGGATTCATATTTTCAAAAGAAGTTTCAAGGATTGGATTTTTTTTAGTTCTTGATGAAATCTTGGAATTTTCTTGAATAATTTTTGGTTGTCGTCTATGGACCACTTGCATTGTACTTCCAACGGTTTGAGTATAATTGCTATTGTTTGTTTTTATTCTAGGTGAAGTTATAGTTGCCCCCAGGCTATCGGCTATTTTATCCAAGGTTTCAAAAGTCAAATTAGCTTTTGCACGGAGTATTTTGTTAACTTGTTGTGGACTCACCCCCATTTTATCTGCAAGATCAATTTGTTTAATCTTATGCAATTCCATATAGTCCAATAAATCAAGAGCAAATTGTTGCGCTCTCGAAATTTCACGCCTATTACTTCGATCCTTCGTAGCACGGATTTTCCACTGCGTAGCTGTCTTAGTAACAATTTGATTTAGGTTTTTAGTTTTCTTAGTCATATTAAAAATCTGAGCAATCTGTTATTTTATTTTCCTTCAACCATTCAATTAAATAATTCATTTTATCTAATTCTAATTGTAAAGCTTTACAATCTTGCATTGCTTTTACAAATTTTAAGCCTGCTCCTGTTATAATAATACAATCATTGTTAAGGCGAACCCCATAAAGTCTTAATAAAGAATTGTAATCATAGGTGTACATTTTACGCCGGCCAGGATCATTATATTTTTCATTTGGGGATAATTCTTTAAAATTGTCGAATAAAAGTTCAAAGGGGTTTCCATTTTGGCTTTGATTCGAAATTTCATCCAATTTATCAAATAGATCTCCAGCTTCCTCAAGAATGTTTTCTGCTAAGTATTTAAGAGGTTCATTTCTGTAATTTCCTTTTTTCCAGCCAGATCTCGGAGATTTGATAAAATTACGAACATAGAGGGGGTCTTGAAGTTGATCCTGTATTTTATCAAGTTCAGTTTCATAATCTTCAGGTGTTTCATAAATAGTACAATCAACAAAGCATGCTAAATAAATACCTTGATATTGTTTGTCAAATGTACGATATATTTCCATTAAATCAACCTGTAGGTTTATTTTTGAAACAAATTTAACTTTTTAATGGGTTGCACATTCAAATAACTCAAGGGACTTATTAACATTTTTATCATTCACCAGTTACTTAATCAATTGGGAAACTGCCGTATTCCTGTATCGTGATTTGATAAAATAGACTTCAATTCAGTCAAGTCAATCGTAATCTAAGGGTATCGTGAGTTAAAGAAATCAAAAGAAATCATGAGGATCGACGCCTTCTAAAATTTCATCTTCTTTTTCTATTGTTGGATCCAACCAATCCGCTTTTTCCCTCCCAAAATTTATTAGCTCTTTTATTTCTGGAATAAAAATGTCTTTTTTAGTGGATTCTTTATCTAGAGAAGTTAGGAATTTTCGCAACTTTTGAACTTCATGCCATTGACGGGACAGGGCAATGAGGTCTTTTAGCTTTTTAACTTCAAGCGCCCGAATTTCTGCTTTATGCCTTTCTATTTCTTCTTTTTCCTCCCTTTCCTTTTCCCGTTTATCACTTTCAATTTTCCAATTCAATTTCTCCTTTGCTGTTAACTCCAGGAATGCGATAATCTGGGATAATTTTTTTTCAAGAGAAATAGTTTTTGTTTCATTCCATTCCTTTTTTGAAGAGTATTCCCCGGTAATTAAAGTTAACAATCCCAGAGATTCAAGTTTACTTCTTTTCCAGCCATAATCACTTACATATTCTACCCGTTTATGCTTTTCCCTGAATCTTAGAGCTATTTCTATACCGGATATAACTATATATGAACGGTTATACACAAAGGAAAAAGTGTGACCCCTAGCCTTTAAAGCTTTCACTAATGTGTCAATGATTCGCAAAGTTCTGGGTAATAAATTGTCAGATACTGAAACAGCAATTCCCCCATAATCATAGCGCTTAGTGAAATCCCAAATTCCGTCTTTTTTTGGATGATTTACAGTATCCGGAAATTTGGTTGCCTTAACAATTGGATCTAAATTTTTTGAAAGTTTTTTAGAAACCTGGAGATTTACTTTGGGATCGTTTTCAATTTGCAGTTTCAGTTTGTCAAAATCAGACAACTCCCCTAAATCCTTTTGATCCCCTTCTTTCCTTTTGTAAAGTGTTATTTTTTCTTCTTTTAAATCCTGAATTGGCAATGGAGTAGGAGGTGATTCTTTTCCAAACTTTTTTTTGGACCAATAACCATTAGGAGGAAGAGGAATTTTGTTGTCACTGCATAACTTTTTGAAGCTTTGATAGGAAACCATATAATCTTCTGTTATTTGTTTAACAGGTATTTTCCAGACCAATTTATATAATTCTTCACGGGAGAAAACTTTCGATTCCATTTACTGAAATTTTAAATTTGGTTTTAAACTTACAGGCCTAAATTTAAAACTTCAATAGAGATGAGAAAAAAATAAACAGGATAGATCTTGTGATGTTCTGTAGTTCCACTATAAAAACAACATTACAGCAACCCCAATACAATTCAATGCCAAGGAAACGATAAACATAATCACCGCCCATTTCGGATAGATTTTAGCATCCTTTATTAAATTCGAAAATTTGTAATAAGTCTCCTGCACAGCCGAATTTTGCTTTTTTAATTCCACTTCGTGAAGGGAAAGCACCGACTTTAATTCGGTAAGGTCAATAGAGATCCTCGCCTTTTGAACTTCTTCCAGGCGTTTTACCACTTCTTCAAAATCCCTAATCTCTGAGACCAACAGTTCCGATATTTCTTCAAGTTTTGCCATAATTTTAGTTTTTAGTACCCAATCCCGTGGGTGATTTCTCTTTTAATTGCGTGTTTTAAAATATTCATCGCAAGCTTCGTTGAGAGTTGTACAGTTTTGTCCACCAGAAGGATTTTCGTATTATTCCTCATGAATTTTTCGACTCCAACAGTTGCGGCCATCTGTTTCCCAATGTTGCTAATACTCATCATCCTGTCAACTTCACTTCCTTTGAAGTTATGACGGTCAAACTCAAAACGAAAGCCCTGTAGTTTTCCGGCTTTATTGATACAGGGTATCACTTCCACTTTATTGGCTTTCATCAAATCGATATACTGGTTGTAGGATTTTGGATGATGCTCCTTCATTACCACATCGTGCCGTCTTTTTATTTCAGATCTTATATCCCTCAGATTAAATTCTCTTTCCACCTGCATCTGTTTTACAGTGGTAAGTTTCATTTCCTCCGCAACTTTTTCTGCAGCCATCTGGCAACGTTTCCCAATAAAGCTGTCTTTGTAGGCTTCCCCGTTAAAGTCAATGCGGTTCACATACAAATGGATGTGTTTATGTTCTTTGTCTTTGTGAACGAAAGCAATGGCCTGGCGTTCCCCCAGCTTCATCTCCTTCATAAATTTTTCACATATCTTCTCCAGCTCTTTTTTTTGCAAAGTCTTTCCATCATCAATGGTTGGACTTAAAACAAAGGACAAGGTATTTTTCTGACAGTTTTGGTTTTGTTCCTGGATGAACCGGAACTCATCGGTAATCTCCGCCGGATTCTCTCCGGCCAGATTTTGTCTGAAAACCACTTCTGCTTCTTTTTCCTGTTTCCAGCCATACTTCATCGAAACCCTGGTGTGCGATATAGCTCTTCCCTTGCCAATCATTTTTCTATTTTTTGAAGGTGAAGCTTTATTTTCTCTGCAAGTTTGTAAACTTCCTTTGAAAGTCCGGGGTTCTTCTTCCGGAACATATTTCCTATAGACTTAAAATTGTTATGAAATTTGACAAGACTTTTATAGATCTCCAGGTGATCTTCAGAGAGTCGTTCCTTTATATCTTTTTCCGCCGCAACTCGTCTGATGTATTCACTCAAGGATAATCCACTTCTTTTGGCCTTAACCAGCAGGAGCTTCTTCTCATAGACAGAACATCTAAATTTGATAAAAACCCTTTTTTCCTTAAACATCTTTTTTTTCTTGCGACCACCGGGAGCAATCATTTTTGTGCCCACAGGCACACATCTTGAATTACTCCTCATACGAAGTTGAGGGGAATCTTCATTTTTAATATCCAGGTCCTCTGCAGTAAAGGCATCCTGTTCTTTTAAAACCTCTTTTGAAATGACAAATTTGGTTTCAGGTTCTTCCTTTATAGTTAACCTAAGATTTCTTTCCCTGTATTTCATTTTGAAGTCTTTCATTTAAGTCCTTAAAATTTCTGTAGGTATTACGTAGATCTATGGCTTTATCAAATTGACAGATAAGCTCATTTGTTGCTATATCCCCCGCTGGATCATTGTCCAGATAAATTTGGATTTGGTCATACTTGGAGAGTTTAGTTTTTACCTTTTCCAAAAAGCAAAGGGAGTTAAGAATTATACAATCTGAAGAATGTACCCCCTCTTTCTCCAGAGTAGCCAGGGAAAGAAAATCAAACATCCCTTCGGTGATCAAAACTTTTTTAGAAGCTGTTTTAAAGTGGGTGTGTGATTTGGGAGCAATGGAACCTTTGAAGTATTTGTTGCGCAATTCCCAACCTCCCAGGTGGTTCCGAAGACCTAAAGAGAAGTATGTTTTCCCATTTAAACGGAAGTGTATTTCCTTGCACCAGGTCCGGGCTATGTCAACAGGAACTGCTCTGGATTTTATGTAATTATTCAGTGCCGGATGAGTGATATCTTTTACCTGGACTAGTTTAATTACATCATTACATTTTTCTTTTGGATAAAAGGTTTCCCGGCTAAAAGAAAAAGAAAATTTTTCATCTGAGAGATATAGTAATGCATCCTGAAAATTACAATTCAAAATTTGCATTACCAGATCTATTACATTACCTCCTTTTCCCGTTCCGAAGTCATACCATTTGTTCTTTATTAAAGAGACGTTGAAAGATGCCTGTGTTTCTGACCGCAGGGGACTCAGAAACCAGGCTTCTTTCTCCGATTTTCTAGTGGGAAAGTGCCCTAATTTTGCAAGCGTTTTTACGATGCAAACATTACGGGCTCTTTCACACGATATATATCTCAAACTCATCTTATTAGTTTTTTAACTACCTAATTACCTAGCCCTTGTAAACACTAAGGATTTGACAACAATTACTACTTTTTTCGCAATTACCAGTTACCTAAGAAGGTAGAATAGGTAATTGATGTTTTTTTGAATTTACCTTTTGAAAACCCAAGCGAAATCAAGGCCTTGTAGCAGATAAGGTAATTAGGTAAATAGATTATTAATTATTTTATTTCTAAGGGTGTAGACACGAACAAAGGCTTGGCGTGGTAGCCATAAACCTGTCGTTTAGGTTCTTTTATTCTCTGAAAATTCCTGGCTCTTAAAGCCCTTCCCATATTATAAATATTAAGTCGGGAATTAATGCAGCTTAGTTGTGTGACGATATCTGAAGCTGTGAGGAAATCCTCGGGATTTTCGCTTATCTCATAATACTTACAAAGCAGCTCTTCCTCCATACTGGCTTCCCGGTAGGATTTATTTCTTTCCTCGTTCTCCATTATATCCTGAAGGCTCAGTTCAGGACAGAAATGTTCCTTTTTATATGCCAGGTAATAAGCCTGTGTCCAAACTTTATCTATATCGACCTCTTTGGAGTAAGCAAAATCTATCTTTCCCGTCAGCTCAAAGCACAGCCAACGAACAGATCCTGTTTCATCATTCAGGAAAGTCGCTCGGTTAGTAGACCCAATAAAACTACAGGTCCTGTAGAGGGTGGAATTTTTCCGGTCATAAGGCAATCGCTCATTGATCATGGTTTTTGAGAAATAAGCTTTAAGTGCATTTATTTCTTTTTTAGCCAGGATAGATAACTCATCCAGGTTGATAAGAAAATTTCTCGTCAGCTGAATTCTGGCATCCTTATCTGTAGCCATATCCTCCGCAAAATATTTGGAAAGGGTAGGAGGGCAGAGGAACCTGCACCAGGTTGACTTTCCCGAATTTTGCTGTGGGTGGACCAGAACCAGGCACTGCTTATTGAAATATTCCTTCTCCATCCCGCACCTAACGGCCCGGACAAGCCATTTTTTAAAGTGATAAAGAAAAAGCGAAGGTTCTTTAAGAGGTAAATAAGATACTAGTGCCTTAATATGGTCTTCCCCTTGCCATCCGGAAAGGGATATGAAATACTCAGCGATAGGATTAAATTTGCCAATGAAATGAGATCTAAGGAAAATTTCCAGTTTTGCAGGAGTAACCTCAATGTTGGATTGAGCCAGTTCAATTAGGAACGAGTTAATATCAAGCAATTCCCATTGATTCTTACCTTTAAAGGAAATCTGAAAGTCGTGTCCTAACTCATCATACCTCAAATCATATTTCTCAATCGTGTACTCGAGGATAAAGTCATAAACAGTCTTCTTTTTCTGCTCTCTTACTCCATAAAGCCTTTCGTGTTGAGTAGCCATAGCAGAGGAGTTTATAAGAAGCGTTTCTTATTCCTGAAAGTATAATCCAAAGCCTGGGCCTTTAGTTCACTCTTCGATTGGCTTCCATTGGATAGCAGCCATTGATCCAGCTTTTCACGGGAGAAATAAATCATTTTCCCCCTGGGTTTGGAGAAAGGAATATCACCCCGAGCTGTAAGTTTGTAAAGATAGCTCCGGGAAATCCCTGTGTATTCACTTGCTTCCTCTAAGGATAGCACCGTTTTTCCAGCCCGTACCAGGTTCTCAATACGATCTAGTTGCTCCATAATTTTTAGTTCGTTCATTATTAAAGTTTTTAAGTTGAAAAAAGAAAAAGCGCTTTTGTTATTCGATTTCTGGAGCGAAACTAAGAAGGGAAGAAATTTAAAAGTCGTACAATGGATGCCAGGTATGTAAACTGGCTTTTGGAGTATGTATAATGTTGAGCAATGTTTTAGAATTACTATAACCAATTTATCTATTCGCAATTCGCGATTCGCGATTCGCGAATTGCGAATTATTTCTTATATTTGAGGATTAAAATTAATCACTATGAAAAAGCACAGTGGAATGCGGCCTCATGACGTTGTGGTTTTGCTGAAAATTGCTTCAAAGCAAACAAATCCCTGGTACATGAAAGATCTTGCATATGAACTTGGAATAAGTAACAGCGAAGTAAGTGAAAGCATAAACCGATCAGTAATAGCAGGACTCATATTTCCAGATAAAAAAAAATTAATGAAGTCCGCCCTTTTAGATTTTCTCAGATTCGGATTGTCTTATGTATATCCACAACAGCCAGGCTCTTTGGTGCGAGGAATTCCTACTGCACACTCTGCAGAACCATTAAATAAAATAATTCAGAGTGAAGAACCATATGTTTGGCCATATTCCGAAGGAACAGTAAGAGGTCAGGCGATAGAACCTCTTCATATTAATGTTCCGGAAGCTTCTTTAAAAGATAAATATTTTTATGAATATATGGCACTTTGTGATGCCATACGATTGGGAAGAGTGAGAGAAAAAAATATGGCACTTGAAGAATTAGAAAAAAGATTAAGTTGAAGAATACCATAATAAATAGAAAAGCTACCAAGCGCGTTGCTGTTGCGCTTGGGGAACTTAATGAAAGAGTAATCTTTGTCGGAGGAGCTATGATTAGTCTTTACATTGATGATCCCGCGGCAGAAGATGTTCGACCAACCAAAGATATTGACCTAACTTTTAAAATAGTCAATATAGGAGAACTTGAAGAAATAAGAGAAAGGTTAACAAGTCTTGGTTTTTCCCAATCTTCCGAGGATAATGTCATCTGTAGATTTAGATTACAGGATATTAAAGTTGATGTTATGTCTACTAAAGAAATTGGTTGGGCTCCGGCTAATCCCTGGTTTGCACCTGGATTTGAAAAGGCAATTTCTGTCCAAATCGAAGAAAAAACGATTAAGATTTTACCCTACACTTATTTTCTGGCCACCAAATTTTCTGCATTTACTTCCCGAGGTGGCCGTGATCCAAGAATGAGTCATGATTTTGAGGATATAGTTTACTTATTGAATTATACTTTAAATTTTAAAGAAGAAATAATAAACTCATCCGATGAGGATGTTAAGCAATATCTCATTGAATCCTTCAGGAAAATTTTACAGGAGGATAAATTACAGGAAGCCATTATTGCAAATTTGTATTTCGAAGATCAAATGGCAAGGTTTGAAAGAATTTTAGAGGAACTTAAACTTATAGTCAATAAAAACTATTAGTAACCCATTTTTCTAATTATTAATTTTCTGAAAAATCTCCTCCAGATCTGAATGTTTTTTTGAAAAGCTACATTTGGTAGGTGCATTTTTGACCGTATTATATTTATAGCTCCTTCCATCTGGCCTTAGAATTAGTTTAGAGGAATCAAAGAAGGATTTCAGTGTTAAATCATTATGAGGAAAAGCTTTTACCAGATAATCATAAAATTCCCGGCAACTTGGACTGTCCATTTTGAAATAGATTCTGGAGTTATGGGTATCCCAATTTTTTGTAAGAACATTAATGAAATCTTCCAATGAAGTCTTATCCCTTCGCACAAGATCAAACCTTACTAAATCATCATAGAGCTTTTGCATTTGCACTTCAGAAATTCGTAGATTAAAATTTCTGCCTTTTTTATGTTGACCAGATTTTTTTGGCTTTAGTAAGTGACCTTCAAATTCATCTGTCCAGGCCATTTGGGAGAAAAATAGTGCCGCTGAAAAGACAGCAATGGTGATGCTTTGTAGAAGGTGATTTTCCCCATTAAAAGTTCCTTGGGCATAAAGCATCAAGTGCATAAATACAAGTCCTGTCAGGAGAAAAAGAATACGGGGTTTTTCAAATTGGGATTTCCAAACCATCCCTTGGTCCAGCATAAAATGGATGAAGATCAATCCGTAATGCAGAATTAATCTTCCATAGATATAAAGAATCCCAAGAGTAAACAGATATTGAAGCAGATCAAAATTCATAGTCCATTTGGAGTTCAGGAATCAAATAGGCTGCTTCCTTTTTCTTCTTGTCTACTATTTTTGCATATACCTGGGTAGTCCTGATTTCCCTGTGTCCCAGAATCTTTGAAACGGTATAGATGTCTGCACCATTTTCGAGCAAGAGAACGGCGTGGGTATGTCTGGCACTATGAAAAGTAATATGCTTGGTAATACCTGCACGCATGCACCACCTTAGAATCTCGGCATTAAAATGAGCTCCATATTTTAAACCCTGAAAGACACGGTCATTTTCCTGCCTTCTTTTCCCCAGTAATTTTCTTGCCTGGTTTGAAATAAACTGGTATTCCTGGCCTGCCGTTTTTTTCTGTTGAAAAATCAACCGGGTTTCTCCCTCTTCCTCCCGCACTTCAGACCAGGTTAGTTTGTTAACATCACTCCACCTGAGTCCGGTAAGACAACTAAACAAAAAAGCCGATTTTAGTATTGGATGTTTACATTTTGCTTTGGCCATTGCCTGTAGTTCTTCCTGGGTAAGATATTCCCTGGATGTTTCACCCTGTGCAAACCCTTTTACGGTCGTTGCAAAATTTCTACGGGTATAGCCATCTTCAAAAGCCTGTCTTAAGGCAGCTTTAAATTTATTATAATAGGTGTACTTCGAATTTTGAGATAAAGGAGTATTTGATTTTGTTCTGGAGTTTTTGTTTAAGAACTTTTTAAATCCCAGCACGAAATCTTCATCAATGTCCTCAAAAGTTATTTTTTTCTTTTTGCAGTAATCTTCTATATGGTTTTGGGCAGCATCCCAATTATCGTAGTTCCCCTTACTTTCGAAGCGTTCTTCTTTAATCTTATCATAATAAGTAAGAAATAATAATTTGTCTTTTGACCGATCCTTAATTCCATATTTTCCCTGGGCGTATTCCGCCTTACGAATAGAAAGTACTTGCTCGGCTCTCAGTAAGACATCGGCATTTTCCTGACGTTCTTTTGCTGTTTTTGGTTCTATAATAAGGTATTCTTTTAAGTATTCGAATTCCCTGTTATGTTCAATCTTGCCTTTATCATCCTGAATGAAGCCTTTATAATATTCAATATAAAGACTATACTTTCCCGTCTTTAATTTCTTCTTTTTTAGTTTTATTTTCATGACTCCTCGTTTTCATAAATATAAGGAAAAAAATAATTGGGGTGTAAAAAATTACACCTCATATAGAAATTTTAACAACGAGGTGTAAATAAAGTGTAAATGGAGGTGTAAAAAAGGTTTACATTCGGAAAACACGCAAAAAATAAAGAGGCTCTAAGGCCTCTCTATTACTAATATTTAGTATCATTTGATATTAAATAATATCATTAAAAATTACATGTTTATTTTCCAATACAGAAATTTGCAAAAATATTCCCCAGCAGCTCATCATTGGTGACTTCGCCTGTGATCTCACCAAAATGGTACAGCGCCTGGCGAATATCTATTGCCAGCAGGTCTCCGGAAAGATTTGCATTAAGGCCTTCCTGTACCCGGTTGATCTCTTCCAGGGCTTTTAATAGGGCGTTATAATGCCTGCTATTGGTAACAATGGTGTTGTTGTTACGCAATTCCCCGGTGTTCACAAAAGCAAGTAATTTTGACTTCAATTCATCTACACCAATATTGTTTTTGGCCGAAATGGGTAAAAAATGAGCACCTTCAATTCCGCTCAGGGTAACAGTAAGTTTTTTGAGATCTTCAGGTGAGATACGATCTCTTTTATTGGCAACAATAAGCAGCGGTTTCAGGGGAAACTGATTCTTGATCTTTTCGGCTTCTGTAATTATTTGAGAGGTACCATTTTGGCTCAGGTTTTCACTTTCTACTTTCCACTTTTCACTATCCACTAAGTACACCACAACCTGCGCCTGACTTATCTTCTCAAAGGTTTTTTTGATCCCCATTCCTTCCACCACATCCTGGGTTTCGCGAATCCCGGCGGTATCTATGAACCTGAATCCTATTCCGCCAATAGAGATTTCGTCTTCAATGGTATCCCTTGTGGTTCCCGCGATTTCTGAAACTATGGCACGTTCTTCATTGAGCAGGGCATTAAGAAGGGTAGACTTCCCCACATTGGGTTCACCTACGATAGCTACCGGAATTCCGTTTTTAAGGACGTTGCCCACGGCAAAGGAATCTATAAGGCGTGATAGCACTTTCTGTATCCTTGTCACCAGTTCCCGAAACTGATCCCGGTTGGCAAACTCCACATCTTCTTCAGCAAAGTCGAGTTCCAGCTCTATAAGCGAGGCAAAATTGAGCAGTTCCTGCCGCAATTGCTGAATTTCATTTGAAAAGCCGCCGCGCATTTGCTGCATAGCGATCTGGTGGGAGGCCTGATTTTCAGAAGAAATAAGATCGGCCACTGCCTCGGCCTGACTTAGATCCATTTTTCCGTTAAGGAAGGCACGCAGGGTGAATTCCCCGGCTTCGGCACTGCGACAGCCTTTTCTTATAAGCAGCTGTATGATCTCCTGCTGAATATAGGAACTCCCGTGACAGGAAATTTCAATAGTATTCTCACCGGTATAGGACCGCGTACCTTTAAATACAGAGACCAGGACTTCATCCAGGATACGCTCTCCATCTATAATATTTCCCAGGTGTAGTGTATGGGTGGGCTGGTCTTTCAGGATCTTTTTGCTTTTGGCAATAAATAGCCTGGAAACGATCTCAATAGCCTCCGGTCCCGAAACTCTTATAACCGCAATAGCTCCCGCCCCCGATGGGGTTGCAAGGGCTACAATGGTGTCATGTATTCTCATGCCGCAAAGGTAAGGAAATGTTAGTGATTGGTGAATAGTGATTGGTGAATAGGGATTAGTCGTTAGTCATTAGTCTATAGCTGGAGATAGATTTGGAATTTGGATATTGGATATTGGAATTTAACTCCGTGTCACCCTGAGCGCAGTCGAAGGGTCTCTTAGGTGGGTGATTCGTGATTGGTGAATGGTAAAAAAAGGGAATAGTGATACCGGATTCAGTTAGACCATCACATCATCACATAATCAAACCATCTCATCATTTCACCATCTTATAATCAAAATGACAACCCCTAACTTTGTTTTTTACAAAATATTATGTAACTTTGTATTACATAGTACTACTTATAGCAAGAGTCGACATTTTAAATCATCATCAATCAAAAAATAATGGACCATCAAAACTACATCATCATGAGAGAAGACAAACAATTACTGCTGCTTACGCATTTGAGCCAGTTACTTAACCTGGTAACCGGCTTTGGCGGATTTATAGTTCCACTTATTCTGTGGTTAACCCAAAAGGATAAGGTGTATGGGATGGACGAGCACGGAAAGATGATCCTGAACTTTCAGATAAGTCTTTTTATTTATGCAATTATAAGTGTCCCGTTAATTTTATTATTCGGTCTGGGGATCTTCCTTTTAATTGGAATAGGGATTCTTGCAATTGTTTTTCCTATTATAAATGCTATTAAAGTGAGTAATGGAGAACGAGTAGATTATCCACTTACTATTCAGTTTTTAAAATAGAAATTAGAGGCCAGAGGACAGAGGAGAGACAGGGAGGGACACCACCTCATATTCACCCTTAACTATTCACTAATCACTAAAAAAATTTCCCGCTGAATTCGCAGAATTTCGCAGAATTTTTAAATCAAAAAAAAACACCATCCGGTTTTCCAAATGGTGTTTTTTTTATAATTTTTTACTACAATATACAGTCTACAATCTACAGTCTAAGTCAACCGTCAGGAAGTGCAGATTTTTCCAGCTTAATCCTGCAGGCCTTCATCTCCCCCTTGAATTCGCAGAATTGCGGTGAATTTAAATCAACAAAAAACACCATCCGGTTTTTTCCAAATGGTGTTTTTTTATACTTTTTTACAATATACCGCCTACCTTCTACAGTCTACAGTCTACAATCTACAGTCTACCGTCTACCGTCTACAGTCTATTTAAACTCCTAACTCCTAACTAGTTATTAAGCATCACCGGCATAACCAGCATCGTGATCTTTTCACCTTCGTCAAGTCCATCAACCGGGGTAAGGATCCCGGCGCGGTTGGGAAGGCTCATTTCAAGCTGCACCTCGTTGGCGTTCAGGTTGTTCAGCATTTCGGTTAAAAAACGCGAGTTAAAGCCTATTTGCATATCATCGCCCTGGTAAGAACAGGTTAACCGTTCTTCGGCTTTGTTGCTGTAATCTATATCTTCTGCTGAAATATTCAGCTCGGCACCGGCAATTTTCAATCGCACCTGGTGGGTTGTTTTATTGGAGAAAATAGAAACCCTTCTTACCGAGCTAAGGAACTGGCTGCGGTCAATGATAAGTTTATTGGGATTCTCTTTTGGGATCACCGCTTCGTAGTTTGGATATTTTCCGTCTATAAGTCGGCAGATCAATGTGGTATCGTCAAAGGTGAATTTAGCGTTGGACTCGTTGTACTCAATAAGCACATCGGCCTCGCTGCCCGCAAGGATCCCTTTTAGAAGGTTCAAAGGTTTTTTAGGCATAATAAATTCAGAAGCCTGAGAGGCGGAAACATCTTCCCGTGAATATTTTACCAGTTTGTGAGCATCTGTGGCTACAAACGTAAGACCTTCTGTAGAGAACTGGAAGAAAACCCCGCTCATTACCGGCCTTAGATCATCATTACCCGAAGCAAAAATGGTCTTGCTTATAGCGGTTGCCAAAACGTCTCCCTGGATAATGGTGCTGCTTGGTTCTTTAAGCTCCACCGCTTTTGGGAATTCCTCACCGTTTGCATAGGCCAGGGCATATTTCCCGTGATTTGAACTAAGTTCAATGGTATTGTTTGATTCTACCACAAAGGTAAGCGGCTGCTCGGGAAAAGTTTTAAGGGTTTCCAATAACAGTTTTGCAGGTACCGCAATAGAACCCTGAGAATCTGACTCTACCTTAAGCTTTGCAGACATGGTAGTCTCAAGATCTGACGCAGACACCGTCAACTCATCGTGATTTAATTCAAAAAGAAAATTATCTAAAATAGGCAGGGTGTTATTATTGTTAATAACCCCTCCAAGGATTTGAAGCTGTTTAAGTAAATAGGTACTGGATACAATAAATTTCATGGAAGTATCGGTTAGTTTAATCATTACAAATATATCCTAATCATCTAAAAATGGAAGGGCATACAGGTTTATTTTATTAACAACAAAATAGGGTTTGTGTAATCTAATCGCCTGAAAATTAATTAAATGCAAAAAGTTATTTTCAAATTTTGTTAATATTTTTCTTTCTTCGGAAAGCGGGCAGGAGGGAGCTTACTTTTTAATGTAGCGTTTCTTTCTGAAATAATTAAAGCCGAAAGCTCCTGTAAGCAATAACAGCAATGGAACCCCGAGGTTAAGGATCTGCCATTTTTCCCTTTCGGCCGAAGCTTTTTCAATATCCAGAAAGGCGATGCTTATTTCCTTGGAACGAATGTCTATAAGCCCTGAATCATCCAGCAAATAATTTACCGAATTGAGCAGAAATTCCTTGTTGCCATAAGTATTCCCGGTATAGCGGTCAAATCCAAGTTCCAGCGGTGCTCCCTGTTGCAGCTGGTTTTTGATCACGTCACCATCTGATACCACGATCATTCCCGTTGTTTCACTTTGGTCCCGGGAGCCGGGCAATTCAAAAGGTTTTATCCTATTGCGGTAAGCCGAAGTAAATGTTCCTTCCAGCAAAACTGCAAGAGGTTGTTCACCGCCGGTATATGTGGTCATATCTGGCGTGCTGTTAAGAATATTAAGGCTTATCTCGCGGGGCACTCCCTCAGGTTTCGATTGTGGCGAACTGGAAAGCAGGATGGTTTTATTAACTGCGTTGCGCAGGGTATCAATAGGATTTCCCCAGTCAAATTTCACCGCTTCCAGATTGTTGATTATCGGGTGAGTGTTGGGCGAGGTGGTTAGCGGGCTGTAAAACCAGGGATAGGGAGAAAATCGTGTATCGTTCCCGCTGCCGCTTGCAAGTACGATAGGCGCCGAATACAGATCATTCACCAACAAGGGATTGATCCTGAAACCATAGGAAAAGAAAAGATCTCCCAGGTTCAGATCGCGTGGTAGGGCAAAAGCACTTCCGGTTTCATTGAACAAACTATCGGTTTCCATCGCGGTATGTTCTACCAGCCACAATGCTTTCCCGCCTTGCATCATATACTGATCGAGGATATATTTTTCATTTTCAGTATAAGGCTCTGTGGGTTTTGCTTCTATGATAAGGTCAAATTCGCTTAGATCTTTTAAAGTCCTTTGTGCATCAACTTCCGCAGAATTAAGACTGAAAGGGGCTATAAAATAGTACTGCCGCAGGGTAGAGATGAAATCGGCAATATAAGGATCCGGCAATTCGCCATTTCCGCGCATTACTGCGATCTTTTTCTCGCGAGGTTTCACTAACTGACTAATCGCATTGGCAAAGGAATATTCAAGTTGTTGTACACTGCTGTTTACGCGTTCCTCATCTGAAATTCCAAGTTTATTTTTTAATAACGGGATCTTGACCGACTGGTCACCGAAATTGGCAATAGCCCAGGGGAAAATAAGGGTTTCACTGGCCCTTCCGTTTTCCATAACGCTTAGCCGGGCCGGGGTCATTCCCAGGGCATAGAATTCCTCTGCAATTGCATTAGCATCATCCCCTTCGGCCAGGGGATCAATGAAATTAAAATAGATATTGGAATTATAAGCGGTTACTTCCTCCAGGAATTGACGGGTTTCATTTTGCAGCCTGCGGAATTCGGGAGGAAAATTCCCCTTCATAAAAACATCTATGATAAGGGGCGACTCTACTTCAGCAATAATTTCGCGGGCAGCAGGGGATAGGGTATAGCGTTGATCATGTGTGAGGTCAAACCGGTGGTGGTACATGGATGCCAGCCAGTTAATAAGCACCAGGGAGACCACCAGGAATAAAATGTATTTATATGTAGTTTTATTTTTCAAATCTTAAGAATTGCTTGGCTCATTTTGGATTTCCGGCTGCACCTTGAAATACGTGAGGGCGAGGAACAGGGTTATAAGACTTACAAAATAGATGATATCACGTGTATCCAACACCCCGCGGCTCATGCTTTTATAATGATAGCTCATTCCAAGGTATTCTATCCCATAGGAAGAATCGCCAAAAAGGTTGTAACCTGCAAGCCCCTCAAAAGCAAAGAAGAGGAAGAAGCAGAGAAAAACTGCAATGATAAAAGCGGTGATCTGGTTATGGGAAAGTGCCGAGGCAAACAGGCCAATAGCGGTATAGGTGAATGCCAGCAAGAACAGTCCAAAATAGGAGCCTAGTGTTGCTCCAAGATCAAAATTGCCTACCGGGTCGCCCAGTTGTGAGATCGTAAAAACGTATATGAAAGTGGGGATGATAGCGATTGCACAAAGGAAAAAAGCGCCCAGAAATTTTCCCCAAACCAGGTTCCAGATGCCCACGGGCCTGGTAAGCAGTAGCTCCATAGTTCCCTGTTTATATTCTTCGGAAAAGCTTTTCATGGTAATGGCAGGGATAAGGAAAATAAAGATCCAGGGTGCCAGTTCAAAGAACGGAGCCACATCGGCAAAACCATTATCCAGGATATTGTAGGGACCGCTGAAAACGAACAGGAACAATCCGCTTATTACAAGAAATATTCCCACCACGAGATACCCTATGGCAGAGGAAAAAAAGGAGGTAATTTCTTTTTTTAATATTGCAAACAAATTCTAAAAGTTTAAAAATTCAAGATTCAAAATTCAAAGTTCAAAGTTCAAGGTTTCAAGCACCAAATTCCAAAATTTAAAATTCAAAGTTCAAGGTTTTACAATAAGCAATTAACAATTAACAATAAACACCAAACCACTAATCACTATTCACTAATCACTAATCACTAATTACGATTCACGAACCAAAATGTTTCTCGCAGATTTGGCAGATCTAAACCTGCAGATTTCGCAGATGCTTTACTAATAATCATTGACTAACGTCTACTGTCTACCGTCTACCGTCTAACAACTAACTATTACAACTAACAACTAACAACTAATCCCTAATCACTAAAGACTAACCACCTTATCCACACTCCACGCCTCAGGTTTTTGGCTGAACCAAACTTTGGTCTGGGCCCACACCGTCTGGAATAATTCAGATTGGCGGTAATTCTCCAGGGCAGCTTCATCTTCCCAGTAACTATACGTAAAAAATTGGTTTGTATTGTTTTTATCGCGGTATAATTCCAGAAATGAACAGCCCGGAAAATTTCTTATCTGATTCTTATTGGCTTCAAAATTTTCAAAAAAAGCATCTATTTTGTCGGGTTGAAAACCCATTTTCACAATTCTCACAAACATGTTATTCAAATTTTACGGTAATGGTATCTCGTAATTCGAGCCCGAAGAGAGTAGAAGCACTTCCTACTGTACTGGAGTTACTTTTATAAATGGCAAGTTCTATATATCCTGCCGAATTAAAGATGGCGAGTTTTTTTCCATCCTCCTCGCGTTTATCTTTTTCCAGTTTAAAATTGATCGCATCGCTGTAGGTTTCATAGATCTCCTGAAATTTGGCGGTACGGGCAGTCATTACAAAATTTCTTCCTTTGCCGGTGGCGTCAAAGAACTTTCGGTTAATGTTGGTAACCACATTCCCATAGTTGTCTATATAAATAACATGACCTACTATCTGGTTTTTTTCAGCATTTACATAAGGCTCAATTTCCTTTTGATATTTGAGGTTTTCAATAACCTTTCCCACGACCTCCAATGTTCCGCCCCGCGCGATATGGCAGGCCACCCGAACGAAGACATCAAGAACAGGGAAATTGCGGTCTACCGTATTGTGAATATTGATTTCAACAATTTTTTCAGGATTAATTTCAGAAGCTATTAAAGAAAGGATCCCGTTGTTGGCACAAATAAAGTAATGCCCGTCCAGCAGGACAGCCAGATGTTTGTTTTCCGGGGTAAGTTCGCTGTCTATCCCAATAATATGTATGCTTCCCGGGGGAAAGCATTTATAGGCGTTTTTTATAATGTAGGAAGCTTCGGTAATATGGAAAGGAGAAACAGAATGTGAGATATCAACAATTCTCACATCACTCATTTCAGAATAAATAGTCCCTTTAACAGCCCCGGCAAAATGATCTTTTTCTCCAAAATCGGTAGTTAAAGTTATTATAGCCATAGAGGATTGTTAATAATTTTTTAAGGTTAGCTACCTGTTATTTTATGTAAGTTTGTAATACAGGCGAAGATAATTTTATTTCCTGCGGTTATGTCAAAATTAAAAGAAATTTCTTTAATTTCCAGCTGTGTGAAGCTATATAATTGTGCACCAATTATCAAAAAATATAAACCCTTATAGATAAATTAATTATAAATCCCACTGCTCTTGAACGAACTCATAATTGAACTTTCCGAAATTAGCCCAAGGGAATTTTTTGGGCATCAAAATGAACACATTGAACTCCTAAAAAAGTATTTTCCAAAATTAAAGATTGTTGCACGCGGTAGCCGTATCACGGTTTTTGGTGATGAGGATATGCTGGAAGAATTTGATATGCGTTTTAATATGCTAATGGATCATTTTGGGAAATTCAATAAACTCGATGAAAATATCATAGAGCGGGTGCTTACCAGTAACAATAAGGAAGAGTATTCCACCTCTGCCGAAAGCGGGCAGGTACTGGTGCATGGGGTAGGGGGAAAACTTATCAAAGCCCAGACTGCCAATCAACGCAAACTGGTGGAGTTGATGATGAAGAACGATATGGTCTTTGCCATTGGACCGGCTGGAACAGGAAAAACCTATACCGGGGTTGCCCTGGCCGTTAAAGCCCTGAAAGAAAAACAGGTAAAAAGGATCGTACTTACAAGACCTGCTGTAGAGGCGGGTGAGAACCTGGGATTCCTTCCCGGGGACCTTAAAGAAAAACTGGATCCTTATATGCAGCCTTTATATGATGCCCTGCGGGATATGATCCCTCATGAAAAGCTGGAAGTGCTTATTGAAAAAGGGGTTATCCAGATTGCTCCCCTGGCATTTATGCGGGGTCGTACTCTTGACAATGCTTTTGTAATACTGGATGAAGGGCAAAATACCACCCATGCACAAATGAAGATGTTCCTTACACGAATGGGGAAAAGCGCGAAATTTATGATCACCGGAGATCCCGGGCAAATAGATCTGCCGCGCCGGGTGATCTCAGGTTTAAAAGAGGCTTTGCTTATTTTAAAAGATGTGAAGGGAATTGGAGTGGTGCATTTGGATGACAAGGATGTGATTAGACACAAACTAGTTAAAAGCATTATTGCAGCCTATAAAGAAACTGAACTTACCGAAACATAGACTATTACAGATCATACAATTTTTATAAACTAATATCAAACAGGAAATATTAAAGGGCACTTTAAAATTTCCTGTTCCATTTAAAACCAACCCCTTGCTATGAGCAATACCATTACAGATACAAATTTTAATTTCCCTGGTCAAAAGGGAGTTTACAAGGGCAAGGTGCGCGAGGTCTATGAACTTGAGAACGATGTACTGGTAATGATCGCTACCGACAGGTTATCGGCTTTTGACGTTGTAATGCCCAAAGGCATTCCATATAAAGGCCAGATCCTGAACCAGATCGCTACCCAAATGATGGATGCTACAAAGGATATCGTTCCCAACTGGCTTGTTGCAACCCCGGACCCCAATGTGGCTGTAGGAATAAAATGCGAACCCTTTAAGGTGGAAATGGTGATTC
Source organism: Gillisia sp. (assembly GCA_039989915.1). GTDB lineage: Bacteria > Bacteroidota > Bacteroidia > Flavobacteriales > Flavobacteriaceae > Gillisia. The sequence goes on along the minus strand of JBDXGW010000024.1, from coordinate 12,362 downwards.
GCGGTTATCTGGCAGGCCATGCGGCCCGAGAATACAAAGCAGGAAGACGAACCCTTTGCGGAGTGACCCTGCCTGACGGATTAAGGGAAAACGATGAACTTCCGGAACCGGTTATAACTCCCGCTACCAAAGCCGAAATGGGGGACCACGATGAAGATATTTCCAGGGATGAGATCATACGACGGGGGATAGTAAGTGAAGAAGATTACAGGATACTGGAAGATTATACTTATAAATTGTTTGAACGCGGAACAAAGATCGCGGCTGAAAGAGACCTTATTCTGGTAGATACCAAATATGAGTTCGGCAAAACCCCCGATGGCAGGATCGTGCTGATTGATGAGATCCATACACCGGATTCTTCCCGCTATTTTTATATGACAGGATATGAAGAGCGGCAGGACCAGGGGGAGCCTCAAAAACAACTTTCCAAGGAATTTGTACGGCAATGGCTCATAGAAAATAACTTCCAGGGACTTCCGGGTCAAACCGTTCCTATAATGAGCAATGAATATATTCAAACCGTGTCTGAAAGGTATATCGAGCTTTACGAGAATATCACGGGCTCAAAATTTATAAAAGCCGATGTTTCGAATATTGAGGCGAGAATAGAAAAGAATGTTCTGGATTATTTGGGGAATAGGGAATAGTGAGTAGTGAAAAGTCGTTAGTAGTTAGTAGTTAGGCGTTAGTCTTGAGGGGTTCGGAGTTTGTTGTTTATGGTTTAAAACAAAGCCTCCACCTTTAATTTTGAATCCTAAGCCTTGATCCCCGAACACTAAACCTTGAATTTTGAACCTTGAACCTTGAATCTTACACATTCATTAAGTTTGGATTATCTGCGGGAAACGTTTTGGTTTGTGGTTTGTTGTTTACTTGGACTTTGGACCTGCCTGCGGCAGGCAGGCGTTAAACTTTGAATTTCCACTAGTTGTAACCCTGAGCGGAGTCGAAGGGTCTCTTATTTTAAGGAATTGTGATTAGTAAATGTTGAAAGGGATTAATTGCCTTCCTGCCCCAGGTAGGTTGGAGTTTGTTGTTTATGGTTTAAAACAAAGCCTCCACCTTTAATTTTGAATCCTGAGCCTTGATCCCCAACCCTAAACCTTGAATTTTGAACCTTGAACCTTGAATCTTACACCTTGAACCTTCATTAAGTTTGAATTATCTGCAGGAAACGTTTTGGTTTGGGGTTTGTTGTTTGGGTGAATTGTGATTTGTGAATGTTGATTAGGGGAAACCTGGAAATTGGAATTTGGTGCTTGGAATTCACTTCCTTTTTTTGGTAATTGGTAATTGGTAATTGGTAATTTATAATTGGTAATTGGAATTTGATTTCGGTTTCTCTATTTTTAGAAAATGAAAAACATACAGCTTAAATCTTTTGCAGAATATAAAAAGGCCTATAAGGAAAGCGTAGAATCTCCAGAGGCTTTTTGGGATAAGATAGCCGGGGAATTCCAATGGCAGAAAAAATGGGATAAAACCCTGGAATGGGATTTTTCAAAACCCGAGATCAAATGGTTCCAGGGAGGAAAACTCAACATTACCGAAAATTGTCTGGACCGCCACCTTGAAACACTTGGAAATAAAACCGCCATTATCTGGGAGCCCAATGATCCCGATGAGGAATCCAGGTATATTTCGTACCGGCAGTTATTTGTAAAGGTTTCCCGGTTTGCAAATGTGCTTAAGAACAATGGTATCAAAAAAGGGGATAGGGTGTGTCTTTATATGCCAATGATCCCTGAGCTCGCCATTGCAATGCTGGCCTGCGCAAGGATTGGTGCAGTGCATTCCATAGTGTTTGCAGGATTTTCAAGCACGGCAATAGCCAACAGGATCAATGATTCTGAATGTAAAATGCTTATTACTGCCAACCAGGTTTACAGAGGCTCCAAACCGGTGAATCTTAAAGAGATTTGTGATGAAGCCCTTAAAACCACGCCTTCAATTGAAACCGTGATAGTTTACAGGAGAACTGTAGAACCAACTCCTATGCAGGAGGGAAGGGATAAATTCTGGTTTGATGAACTTCAAAAAGCTGAGGCCGAATGTCCCGCAGAAGTGATGGATGCAGAAGATCTTCTCTTTATACTTTATACTTCCGGTTCAACGGGGAAACCTAAAGGAATGGTGCATACAACCGCAGGTTATCTTATAGGGACCGCATATACGTTCACTAATGTATTTCAATACAATGCCGAAACCCCTACCCAGGGTCCCACCGGGAGGGATGTTTACTGGTGTACTGCCGATATTGGCTGGATCACCGGGCACTCCTATATAATTTACGGCCCGCTGGCGGCCGGTGCAACCACAGTAATGTTTGAGGGTATACCAAGTTATCCTGACCATGGAAGATTCTGGGAGATTGTGGAAAAACTGAAAGTAACCCATTTTTATACCGCACCTACAGCAATTCGTTCCCTTGCAAAACACCCGTTGAAATATGTTGAAAAGCATGATCTTTCTTCCTTAAAAGTATTGGGGACCGTAGGAGAACCAATCAATGAGGAAGCCTGGCACTGGTATAATGATAATATTGGAAAAGGGAACAGCCCCATTGTAGATACCTGGTGGCAAACTGAAACCGGGGCGATCATGATCTCTCCCATTGCAGGTATTACCCCTACGAGGCCTACATTTGCTACCCTTCCGCTCCCTGGTGTGCAACCGGCATTGATGGATGAAAACGGACAGGAAATTACCAACCTTCATGAAAAAGCAGAGGGAAGGCTCGCAATAAAATTCCCCTGGCCTTCTATGGCGAGAACAATATATGGAGATCATCAAAGATATAAAGATGTCTATTTCTCAGCTTATGAAGGCATGTATTTTACAGGCGATGGGGCATATCGTGATGCTACCGGTAATTACAGGATCACCGGGCGGGTAGATGATGTGGTAATAGTCTCTGGCCATAACCTGGGAACTGCACCTATAGAAAACGCCATAAATGAACATCCAAAGGTTGCGGAAAGTGCCGTGGTGGGATTCCCTCATGACATTAAGGGGAATGCGCTATATGCCTATGTGATCCTTTATGATGATATTGAGCCATCTGCAGAACTTAAAGAGGAAATACGGGCTGAGGTTGCCAAGATCATAGGTCCAATTGCAAAACCAGATAAGATCCAGTTTGTTACAAGTCTCCCAAAAACCCGAAGCGGAAAGATTATGAGAAGGATCTTAAGGAAGATCGCATCACGCGACACTGCCGATCTCGGGGACACTTCAACATTATTGAATCCTGAGATAATTGATAAGATTATTGAAGATGCACACGTTGATTAGTGGCATCATAATTGTTTTAATGTATATCCAACTATAAAATCCATAAAATGAAATTTTACTTCCTTTTTCTAGCATCCGTTTTATTCAGTTTTTCCGGTTTTTCCCAGGTGAGCGATTATCTTCCAGGGAACGCTCCTCTTCAAATTTTAACAACCAATAACACCCCTGAAGGATTTACAGGTTCACCTTATGTGGAAAAAGATTTTGTAAATGGAGTTATAATGGATACCGATGGTAAGACCCATCCCGCTTTTTTACGATATAACGCAGTGGAAGATGTAGTGGAAGTAAAACTCTCCCTGGATGAGCCCAACACATTTGTATTGCCCAAATTAAAAAATATCTCCTATAGAATGAATGGTTATACTTATGTGCTGGATTCTTTCCGCACAGATAAAGGGGAAACCATGGAAGGTTATTTTATAAATTATTATGATGGTAAGAATGTAAAGTTTTATGCCAGACCAATGCCGGATATCACTCCTGCGCAAAAAGCCAAAACAGGTTATGAAAAAGATAAAGCGGCTCATTTAAGTGTACAAACCGAATATTACATTGGCCTGAACGGCACCCTGAAAAATGTAAAATTAAAGGATAAGGATTTTAAAAATGCCCTTACCGGTTCAAAAGAGGTTGACCAGTATTTTAAGGATAACAAAGTCAAAACCGTTCAGGATTATACCAGGATGCTGGAATGGTTTGACCAACAGAATTTTTAAAATATAATTAATTTATATTTTGCAAGAGCCTTCTTTAAGGCTCTTTTTTTATGGGTAAAACATTCTAAATTATCAGGAAAGCCACAAAATTTGTGTCATATATTCTAATTACAATATTAAAAGAAGCCACTAAAATGGGAAGTTTTGGTTTTTAGGGGAAATTTTCATTATCGATTGTTAAATAATGTTAAGAACTGATAATTTGTTTATATTGCCCTAGTCTAATTAACAACTTAGAAATATATGAGAGCATTACTACCTATTCTACTTTTTTTCTGTGTAATTTCTTCTTTTTCCCAAACGACCATTACGGGGACTGTGGTTGATAATAATAGAATCCCACTTCCCGGAGCAAATGTGATCGCAGTAGGAACTACGCAGGGTACCATTACAGATTTTGACGGGAAATTTACTCTTTCCGTTACGGAGACCCCACCTTTTAGCATTGAAATAAGCAATGTAGGGTTTGAATCTCAAACCTTTAGGATCACAACCAACAATCAGGAAGTAAACGTGGTGTTGGTAGAAGGTACCTCTCTTGATGAGATCGTAGTTTCTGCTTCAAGAACCCCGGAGAGAATATTTGAATCGCCGGTAACAGTAGAAAGATATGGCCTTGCTCAAATAAAAAATACTACTGCTGCTTCCTTTTACGGTGGTTTGGAAAACCTGAAAGGAGTAGATGTTAATACTAACAGTTTGACATTCCAGTCAGTCAACACAAGAGGTTTTGCGACTTTCGCCAACACTCGTTTTGTACAGTTGGTAGATGGAATGGACAATTCCTCTCCCGCACTTAACTTTGTCTTGGGGAACCTTTTGGGGATGACCGAGCTGGATGTTCACAATGTTGAATTACTACCCGGGGCATCCTCTGCTCTTTATGGGGCCAACGCTTTCAACGGGATCCTTTTTATGACCAGTAAGAATCCGTTCGATTTTCCCGGGATAAGCGCCTACTACAAGCAGGGGTTAACTTCACAGGATGCTGCAGGAACAAATGCTTTTTACGATCTTGGAGTGCGACTTGCCCATAAATTTTCAGACAAATTTGCCGCGAAAGCCAACTTTTCCTATTTAAAGGGAACAGACTGGTGGGCTGTAAGTGAAGAGGATGTCTTGAACCCGGGAAGAGATCGCTCTCACCCAAATTATGACGGATTGAATATTTACGGTGATGAGGTATCCACAAATATTCGCGGGGTAGGACAGGCGCTGGTTGCAGCCGGTCTTGTGCCTGCAGGAGCAGAGAACCTTTTACCTAATTCATCGGTAAGCCGTACCGGCTATGCCGAAACCGCTTTGACAGATTATAATGCTGAAAGTATCAAACTTGATGCGGCTTTACATTACCGTCCATTTGCAAACGATTTTGAAGTGAGCTATGTAGGAAAGGTTGGTCTTGGAACCACTATTTACCAGGGGGCCAACAGATATTCTATCAAAGATTTCTTTTTACAACAACATAAAATAGAGGTACAAAATGCCAATTTCTTTGTGAGAGGATATATTACAGATGAAGATGCAGGAGATTCCTATGATACCCGTTTCACCGCCATCAACATTAACCGAAGGTGGAAATCTGACCAACAATGGTTTGGAGAATACGCAGGAGCCTTCATTCAGGGAACACTTGGCGGTCTAAACCCCGATGCAGCCCATGCGTTAGCAAGACAAACGGCCGATACCGGAAGATACCTGCCGGGAACTACAGAATTTCAGAATGCATTTGACCAGGTTACTACAGATCCCGATCTTGCCACAGGATCACAGTTTCAGGATGCTTCCCAATTAAGACACGTTGACGCCAATTATAACCTTACCCATTTAACTGCCGATATCGCAGAGATCCAGGTTGGAGGTTCTTTCAGGGAATATCGTTTAAATTCCTTCGGTACAATTTTTACCGATTATGATGGTCCTATTTCTTATAAGGAATATGGGGTTTACACCCAAATTCAGAAGAAATTCATAGAAGAAAGACTGAAGTTAACAGGCTCCCTGCGATATGACAAATCTGAACTTTTTGACGGGAACTTTTCGCCAAGGATCTCGGCTGCATATACTGCCGGAGCTTCAAGAAGTCATAACCTTAGAGCATCTGTACAAACCGGTTTTAGATATCCTACCACCCAGGATCTTTTTATTGGTCTTGATGCAGGACGCGCAATCCTTGTAGGATCTGCTGAATCGAACCTGGACAGGGACCAAAGAACTTTTCAACTAAGTGGTGCCGGTACGATACTTAACAACAACAATCCAACAAAAACCATTTTGGGACGGGAAGCATATTTTAATTCTTTTTCCCTTAATTCTGTACAGTCCGGATCGCCGGCAAAAGCGAATGTGGAAATAGTAAAACCGGAACAGGTTACTGCTTATGAAGTGGGTTACCGCGGGCGTGCAGGTAGGGTTATTGTAGATCTAAATGCCTACTATAACGAATACCAGGATTTTATTTCAAACGAAACTGTACTGGTGCCATTATATGGTGATGTAGGAGATAATTCCCTTTCATTGTTGGCTTTACAGAACGGAGATTTCAGGGCGTATCAAACCTATACTAATTCCCCCGCAGAGGTTAAATCTTTTGGTGCTTCTGTGGGATTGAGCTCTAAAGTTTTCGGAAATTATGATCTTGAAGGGAACTACACCTTTGCTGAACAGGATTTTGACCAATCAACCGCACCCGATTTTAGAACAGCCTTTAATACTCCAAAACACAAGGTGAAGCTTTCTTTCGGAAATACTGATGTATACAAAAATCTTGGATTTAACATCAATTATCGTTGGAGCGATTCTTATTTCTGGCAAGCTACTTTTGCCGATGGATTTGTACCTTCATTCTCAGTGGTAGATGCTCAGGTAAATTACAAGATCCCAAGCTGGAAATCTATGATCAAGGCCGGTGCAACCAATATTGGAGGTAAGGATTATTTTACTGCCTACGGGACCGGATTAATTGGACAACAGTATTACGTCTCCCTGATCTTTAATAATTTATAGTCGAAATCAATTTTATGTTATTGAAAATATATAAAAACACTCATATGAAATTAAATAAATATAAATATTTAATACTACTCCTTGCAGGAGTGGTGGTAGGTTGTAGTTCAGATGATGATAATGAGATGATCGTTGAACCGGTAGAATATACCTCAGGCTCAGCCGATTTCTCAACCTATGTGGCTATAGGAAATAGTCTAACGGCAGGATATACAGATGGTGCTTTATTTAGAGCAGGACAATTGAATTCCATTCCCAATATTCTTGCACAGCAATTTGAGCTGGCCGGAGGAGGGGAATTCGTTCAACCTCTTATCCCAGACAATATTGGAGGCTTATTACTGGGAGGTAATGTAATTGCAGAGCCACGGTTATATTTTAACGGCAGCGCCCCCGTTAGGCGAAGTGCAACTCCAACTACCGAAGTTTCAACCCGTCTTGCAGGACCTTTTAACAATATGGGAGTTCCTGGTGCAAAAAGTTTTCATTTAATGGCCCAGGGGTATGGCAATGTAGCCGGAGTTGCTACCGGCCAGGCAAATCCATATTTCGCAAGGTTTGCAAGTAGCAATGCCGCTTCCATGCTGGGGGATGCTATTTCCCAGGAGCCTACCTTCTTTTCTTTATGGATAGGGAATAATGATGTGCTATCCTATGCCACCAGTGGAGGGGCAGGAGTGAACCAGGCAGGAAATACAAATCCCGCGACCTATGGAAGTGATGATATCACAGATCCCACAGTTTTTGCGCAGGTGTATGCCGGGATCGTGGCAACATTAAAATCAACCGGAGCAGATGGGGTTGTAGCAAATATTCCTAATGTAATGACCATTCCTTATTTTACAACCGTACCTCATAATCCTGTACCTCTGGATGCGGCAACGGCAGGGGCAGTTAACCAGGGATTTTTGCAATATAATGGAGGTTTACAACTGGCTGTGCAAAATAACCTAATTAGTGCAGAGGAAGCTGCAAAAAGAACTATCTCCTTTGCTGCAGGCCAGAATGCTGTTGTAATTGAAGACGAAAGTTTAACAAATCTTAGCACCAGTATTGGGCTGCCATCATATAGACATGCAACCGCGCAGGATCTTATAGTGCTTCCTGCATCTTCTTTTATAGGAACAGTTGTGGGAGGAAATCCTCAGTTAATAAATGGGGTATCTGTGCCGCTGGGAGATAAATGGGTATTAACTCCTTCAGAACAAGCAGAAGTTCTTGCTGCTACCACCGCATTTAACCAGACTATTAAAACTGTGGCAGAGGCAAACGGACTTGCATTTGTTGATGCAAACAGTATTTTAAACCAGGTAGCGGTTACAGGTTTGGCTTTTGATGAATTTTCCTTAAATGCCAGACTTGTTTTTGGAGGAGCTTTTTCACTAGATGGGGTACATCCAACATCCAGAGGTAAAGCATTTCTTGCCAATAAATTTATTGAAGCCATAAATGCCAAATTTGGATCTAACCTTCCGCCGGTAAAAGCTGCGGGGTATACTACTTTGTATCCCGCATCTATGTAAGATTTTCATATTCCAAACAAAATATCCCATTTCGCTTTCGGAATGGGATATTTTTTTTGAGTTTTTTGAAGAGTTTCAGCTGACTTAAGGACTTTTTTTAAAGCTTTATCTCATAATCCCCTATCATTTTAAGCATTACTTTTTCTGAACCTGAGAGGGAAGCATAATCTTCCTCGTCTCTTAATTTGACCTTTTCAAAAAAAGCCTGTATCTCCCCATTTTCATAATTTTCCACAATTGCGGGATGCACATAATATTGCCGGCAAACGGTGCGGGTATTTCCCAGGCCCGAGGCCGCGGCATCATAAGCTGTGAGTATATTCTTTTTATTCTCCTTTTCCTCTGAAGTATAACCGAGTTCGTGAAGAGTTTCAAAAAATATTTTGGAGGCAGACCAGGTCCTGAAATCTTTGGCAGAAAATTGCTCCCCGCTTATTTCCTGGATATATTGATTTATCATCCCGCTATCCAGTGCTTGTTTTTGCCCCTTTTCATCATAGAATTTGAACAATTGCCAGCCCGGGATCTCCTCACACTGATTCACCAATTTAATAAGCTTTTTATTTTTAATGGTGACCGAGTGTTCCTTTCCCTTTTTTCCCACAAATTCAAACTTCATATTGTTCTTTGAGATCTTTACGTGACGGGACCGTAAGGTGGAAAGCCCGTAGGTTTTATTTTCACGTGCATAATAAGCATTCCCAATTCGTATATGTGTTTCTTCCATGAGCCTTATTACCAGCGCCATTACTTTTTTCTGATTCATCTCCGGCAGGTCAAGGTCCTCTTCAACCCTGCTCCTTATTTTAGGCAGCTTTTTGCCAAAAGTTGACATTTTAAAAAATTTGGTTTGATTCCTTAAATTGGACCAAAGAGGATGGTAGATATATTGCTTGCGGTTCTTTTCGTCCCGACCAACTGCCTGAAGGTGCCCTTTTTTGGACTTTGCGATCTTCACATTTTTCCATGCGGGGGGTATTACAAGGCTGTTTATTCTCTTCAGGATTTCAGGGTCGTTTACTTTTTCGCTCTTTTCCAGATATGTAAATCCTCTTCCTGCCTTTTTGCGCTCAATAGACAGGTCCCTTTCAGAAATGTATATAAGATTAGCCATTTGAATTGCATCCAGGGGATTTTCAATAATGGTGGTAATATCATCTGTAGAAAGTGTCATACAATTTTTTCGAAAAGATATATTTTAAAGGAATAAGGGGATTATAAATAAAAGTGAAAATTTCTTCCACAAAAAAACTCTTTTCCCGAATTGGGAAAAGAGTTTTAAAAATGGGTGCTAATTATATATTAATCGAAATAACTAAAAGTCTCCCCGTCCTTAATATTAAGAAGGCTTTCATAGATGAGTCGAATTACATTCTCAACGTCATCTTTATGCACCATCTCTACGGTGGTGTGCATATACCTTAAGGGAAGGGAAATAAGTGCAGATGCCACCCCGCCGTTGCTATATGCAAAGGCATCGGTATCTGTTCCTGTAAAACTACTTGATGCTGCTCTTTGAAAAGGGATCTCATTCTTCTCGGCTGTATCAATTAAAAGTTCCCTCAGTTTATTTTGTACAGCAGGCGCATAGGAGATCACGGGACCCTTGCTTATTTTAGCATATCCGTTGGTTTTCTTTTCAATCATTGGGGTTGTAGTGTCGTGGGTAACATCTGTCACAATGGCAACATTGGGTTGAATTCGGTGGGTGATCATTTGTGCTCCCCTTAGGCCAATTTCTTCCTGTACCGAGTTGGTGATGTACAATCCAAATGGAAGTTTCTTTTTATTCTCCTTGAGAAGTCGCGCCACTTGCGAGATCATAAATCCGCCAATACGGTTATCAAGTGCCCGGCCCACAAATTTATTGTGGTTTAAAATGAAGAATTCATCGGGATAGGTGATCACACATCCCACATGAACACCCAATTCGTGAACTTCATCCCGGGTTGAGCAACCCACATCAATACAGATATTATCCATTTTAGGAGCTTCTTCCTTTTCCTTGTTTCGGGTATGAATGGCCGGCCATCCAAAGACCCCTTTTACAATACCATTTTTGGTATGGATATTTACCCTCTTTGAGGCCGCGATCTGGTGGTCGCTACCACCATTGCGTATTACGTAGATCAATCCGTCATCGGTAATATAATTAACGTACCAGGAGATTTCATCTGCATGTCCTTCTATAACTACTTTAAATTTAGCTTTAGGATTTATAACTCCTACAGCCGTTCCATACGTATCGGTTATGAATTCATCAACATAAGGCTTCAGGTAATCCATCCAGAGTTTTTGTCCTTCCCATTCATAGCCGGTAGGGGAGGCATTATTAAGGTACTTTTCCAGAAAGTCTATTGAATTTTGATCAAGGATCTCTATTTGCTTCATTGTAATTTATTTTGCACGAATTTAATAAGAATTAAATGGATGACAAGAGCAATATTTGTAAATTTGGAATGGTTTTGGTTTAAGAAGTTGGAAATATAATTTGTTTCATTTTGAGGTTATTACTAACACTTTTATGCATAAGTTTTCTTTCAGGAGTATCTGCCCAAACCAAACCGGTTGAGGATACCCTGAAGAAGGAATATTTCATTGTTTTGGGAGATACCATCATACGGGAAACTATTGATCTTGATGAAGTGGTGATCCTTAAAAAATTGCGTTTTGCTTCTGAAAAGGATCGCCGGGAATATTTGATATTGCGCAGGAAGACCAGGAAAGTATACCCTTATGCAAAACTCGCTTCTGAAAGATTGGTTGCACTTAACAGCCGCCTGGACCAGATCAAGACCAAGAGAGACAGGAAGAAATATACGAAGATAGTACAGGATTATATTGAGGATGAGTTTTCTGCCGAATTGAAGAAACTAACAAAAACTGAAGGCCAGATCCTGGTAAAGCTGGTTCACAGGCAAACCGGGGTAACAACTTTTGATCTTATAAAAGAGCTTAAAAGTGGCTGGAGGGCTTTCTGGTATAATTCTACCGCGAGTGTATTTGATATTTCCCTAAAAGAAAAGTACCGGCCACATGCGAACAAGGAGGATTTTTTGATAGAAGATATATTGCAAAGGTCCTTCCAGGCTAAGGTCCTGGAGCCGCAACCCAGTGCGCTGGATTTTAATTTTCTAGAACTCACCAATAAATGGACAGTTACTTCCAGGCCGGCTTCTGTTCCCCGGGATATGACTTCCCGAAACCCCCAATAATGTTTCTTATAGGAGTTTTAAATTAAGTTTTCAATTAAATTTATTTTCTTAAAATCCCCTCCTTCAATATGTTAACCGGGCGTTAAAATTTTATTTCAAAAAAGGTGAAATAAAGTTTGTTTTCAAGAAATAAAGCTGTGTATATTTGCAGCCGCTTACGGGATGGCTTTGTAGTTATGCGGAGGCGGAAGTTCATTGATGGTTACTGGTTTTGTGGGGTTACAGGGCATAGGTTATGATGTGGTTATTTCCTGAGAAAAAAAACTTTAAAAAAGTTTGCGGGATATAGAATAAGCATGGTATATTTGCAGCCGCTTAATTGTGAACGGCGGGTTGTTCTTGCTCCAAAATTTTCCTAAAAAAAACTTTAAAATAAAGTTTGGTTGGTAAAGAAAAAGTGTTGTATATTTGCAGCCGCTTACAAAGCGAGTGATTGTTCATTAGGTTTTGAGATTAAAAATGGGATCCCGGGTAGGGTGAGAGAGTAAGGTTCGAGTCCTTGTATTCCGGCTAGAAGTTGTGGTTTTGACTGCGACAAAAAGTTCTTTGATATATTGAATTGACAGCGCGTTTTACTACTTAGGTAGTAAAGCAAAGAAATT
>JBDXGW010000023.1:0-2497 GCA_039989915.1 Gillisia sp. | reverse complement strand
AAAAAATTATTGAAACCGAAGGATTTGCTTCGGGAGATAAATTGAAAGTTTTGGGAAAGGGTAGTTCCAATGGGATCGATACCGCTTATTTTAATCCGGAGAATTATTCCGAAGAATTTAAAAATGACCTCAAAGCATCTTTGGAAATTCCGCAAAACGACCTGGTTTTTATTTTTATAGGAAGATTGGTTTCTGAAAAAGGGATCAATGAACTGGTATCCGCTTTTAATCGACTTCAAATTCAAAATCCCGATACATCCCTATTATTAGTTGGGCCTTTGGAAGAAGACCTGGATCCCCTTTCGCCGGAAACCTTAAAGGTTATTGAGGTTAATCCAAAGATATTTACAACCGGTTATCAACAGGATGTAAGACCATATTTGGCGATTTCCCATGTGCTCGCTTTCCCCAGTTACAGGGAAGGATTTCCAAATGTGGTGATGCAGGCAGGCGCTATGGGCTTACCTTCTCTTGTTACTGATATTAATGGGTGCAATGAAATTATACGGGAAGGGGTTAACGGGGTAATTATTCCTGTAAAAGATGAACAAAAGCTTTATGATGCAATGCTTAAGATGATTGAAAACCCTGGGTTAAGAAAACAAATGGCAGCAAGCTCGCGTAAGGAAATTTCTGAAAATTTTGAACGCACAGAGTTTTGGCGACTTCTGAAGAATGAATATGCCAGCCTGGTAGAGAAAGCCGAAAAGAACAGAGCATAAGATTAAGAAAATCTTAAGATTGCATTTTGTACTTTTGCAATCTTCTGCAGAGCAATTGTTGAAATTTTGAAAAACTAAATGTACAGATCTTTTTTTAAGCCCTTACTGGATTTTTTTATAGCGTTTTTGGCAATTGTAGTTTTAAGTCCGTTATTATTATTGGTAACTCTTTTATTAGCTTTGGCAAATAAAGGAAATCCCTTTTTTGTTCAGAAACGCCCGGGAAAATTTGGCGAGATATTTCAAATTGTGAAATTCAGGACCATGACCAATGAAAAGGATGAACAAGGAAATTTGTTGCCCGATGAAAAAAGATTAACCGGGATCGGGAAACTGGTTCGTAAAACCTCTCTTGATGAGCTTCCGCAGTTGTTCAATGTTTTTAAAGGGGATATGAGTTTGATAGGACCAAGACCTTTGTTGCCTCAATATTTGGCACTTTACAATGAAAGGCAGCAAAAGAGGCACCTCGTGAAACCGGGAATTACGGGATGGGCTCAGGTTAACGGCCGTAATGCCATAAGCTGGAATCAGAAATTTGAATATGATGTGTGGTATGTTGAAAACCTTTCGCCATTACTGGATCTAAAGATCCTGATAAAAACGGTGAAAAAAGTACTGTTATCTGAAGACATAAATACGGCTAATATGGCAACAACAGAGCCATTTAATGGCACTAATTAATATGAATATTTACGGGGCAAGCGGTCACGCGAAAGTAATTATGGATATTGCGAAATCGAATGAGATTCAAATCGAATCCATTTTTGATGATAACCGTAATCTTAAAGAAATTCTGGGTTTAAAAGTGAAGCACAGCATTTCTTCGGAAGCTTTAAAAAACGAATTCATTATTGCAATTGGCGATAATACCATAAGGAAGAAAGTTGTTTCAATCTTTGGCGGGAAAATTCATCCCGCTCTTATTCATGAAAGCGCGGTGGTTTCCTCTTCTGCAATTTTAGGAAAAGGGACTGTAATGATGGCCAATGCTTCTGTAAATAGTGAAAGTGTTATTGGAGAGCATTGTATTATTAATACCGGGGCGGCAGTAGAGCATGATTGTATTTTGGGTAACTTCGTGCACATCTCTCCCAATGCCGCCCTGGCAGGTGGAGTTGAAATTGGGGAAGGAACCCATATAGGGATAGGAGCTGTAGTAATACCCGGGATCAAAATCGGGAAATGGGTAACAGTTGGTGCCGGAGCCGTGATCCTTAAAGATATTCCGGACAATGTGGTTGTGGTTGGAAATCCCGGCCGCATCATAAAAAATAAAACATAAAAGTATGCAACAGAGCAAAATCTGGCTCTCTTCTCCCCATATGGGAGGAACAGAAAGAAAATATATAGACGAAGCTTTTGATCATAATTGGATAGCCCCTTTAGGTCCAAATGTTTCCGGTTTTGAAAACGATATTAAAGAGTATTTATCTTCAGCAGAAACCAAGGTTGAAGTTGCCGCATTAAGCAGTGGTACTGCCGCTTTGCATTTGGCATTGATCCTCCTGGGAGTAAAACCGGGAGATGAAGTGATATGTCAAAGCATGACCTTTGCAGCATCTGCCAATCCTATTGCCTATTTAGGGGCCACTCCTGTTTTTGTTGACAGTGAGGAGGATACTTTAAATATTTCTCCGGAAAGTCTCGAGGAGGCCATTAAGGATAGATTGTCTCAAGGGAAAAATCTTAAAGCTATTATAGGTGTTCATTTATACGGGATGCCTTATAAAGTTGATGAAGTTCATAAAATAGCGGCAAAATATAATATTCCG
>JBDXGW010000022.1:0-9037 GCA_039989915.1 Gillisia sp. | reverse complement strand
CAGCTATCACTCCTTCGTTGAAAATAATAGGAACCCCAATTCCCATATCCAGTTTTCTTTTTGAAAAAGTCTCTTTCCTCACGAAGCGGTCATCATTATCCAGATTATGCCATATCTGGATTTTTCCTTTTTTCCAGGTTGTTCCGGGAAGCCCCTCACCTATGTTAAAAGTGCTTTTTTCAGCATTGGAAAGCATATTTTCTGAAGGATCTTTATAACCGGCACTTCTTAAAAGTGTTGAATTATCATAACCAACCTCCCAGGCTTCTGCAGCATCAAAATGTAAAAATTTCGAGATCAGTTTTATGGTTTTTCGGAATGCCGATTCCAGGGAAGTTGAATTTCCCAGGGAATTAATAAGTTTATAAACAAATTTCTGTTCCCTTTCAAGGTTGTAGGAATCGGTGATATTTCGTGCAATTCCCACAAGGCCGGAAACCTTCCCGCTTTCATCCTTAAAAGGCACTTTGGTAAGTAATATAATATCCTTGTTGCCTTTATGGTCATACACAGTATCCAGGCGATTTATCACCGGGATTCCGGTTTCCATCACTCTGGTATTATCTTCCATAATGGCTATTCCCTCATTTTCAGGGAAATAATCAACAGGCCGCAATTGCAGAGTTTCTTCTTCAGAATTTTTACCAAGATAATCTGAATAAAATTTTTTATTGGTGAGAATGGTCTTATGGTCCTGATCTATGACAAAAATATGGTCTGGAATGTTATCTATAATTGCTTTTAGCATAGACCGTTCTTCCTGGGTTTTCATTTCCATTTCCCGCAGGTCTGAAGCATTTTTCCCAATACAATACATGAGTTTATCCTCTGCATCCCATTTAGCCGACCAAATGAGGTGCACCAGAGATCCTTTTTTATGAATAAACCTGTTGGGAATGTAGGTCTTCTCTTCCCCCTGCCTCACAGATATTTCGATAATGGTCGAGATTTCTTTATCATCAGGAAAAATAAAATCCCTGTAATTTTTCCCTTTTAATTCTTCAGGACGATATCCAAGAATTTTATAGGAAGCCGCGCTCACCTCCCGGAATACCCCAAATTCATCTAAAGTAACCTTAAGATCCAGGGATTGTTCCAGAATCTTTTGAAACCGGTTTTTTGAACCAACCTCAATTTCCCTGTTTTTATCCATTATTACCTGGATCTTTTTAACCCGGAATTTCTTATCCAGCACCGGAATGAGTTTTAATAAAACTTCATTTGCTCCCATAGGGCAAGAAAAATTTTGACTTTCTGAAAAATGGAGAACTTTATGAAAACTCTTCCCGAAATCTTTAAGAATTCCTTCCGGGATAATTTTAAAGACTGTATCACCTACAGAAATTTTTAATTCAAAATTCTCTTTTAAAAAATCTATGGCAGGATCAGAAATGGAAAGAATTTCACCCTTTTTATTGGTAATGAAAACCGGAAGGGTAACTTCCTGAGATTTAATTTTCAGGGTTTCGGCGAAGATTTTCTCAATAATTTGGTTTCTTTCAGGGCCTGGAGGATCACTACGCATGAAATTTGGATTAGGGGTGAATCGGTTTCAAATGATCAAAATACGCAAAATCCCGATACCGGCATTTTAAAACAAAGTTTTACTCAGCTGAAGTCCTGCTCCAAAATTTGGGGAAGCGTCTGAAATAAAGTCGGCACCCAGTTGCACATTCACCTGAAATAGATTTTGGTATACATTAAGATCGACATAAGAAGACAAGATATTGTTTCTTATTTGTCCGCCACCTTTCGCCCCATAATTCTTGCGGTAACTGCTCAGGAGTTTATAGGGAAGTTTAGAAAAAGCCACCCCGGAAATTCCAATATGGTGGGCCATCATTTTATTGTTTATAACCCGGAACCTGTCCTCATCCAGAAAAATAAAGGGAACCCCCAGGATTCTGCTTTCATAGGTCCAGCCCGATCGATATAAGTTATTGTTGAAATAATTATCAGCCCCATCGGTAGTTGGGCTGTTCTTGCTCTGGTTTTTGGTATAGTAAAATTCATACATAAAAGCATCTATCCATTTTCCCTGCTCCGGTGCTGAAACAAAAATTCCATAGCGGCCATCAGGGGTATTGGCGAGGACCCTGCCCGAACCATCTTCAAAAAGATGATTGTAAATAATTTCGACATTGTAATTGTTTATGGAGGTTTTGATTCCGCCTATATAACTACCCAAATGATTCCCCAGGGCATTTGCTTCCTGCCCTCCTACATCATCGCTTCCTTCTTTCCCGGTGAACACTCTTAAATAATCATCAAAACTTCCGGGGAGTTTTCCAAAAACAGGAGAGGTACCACCCCATTGGACGAAATGTTCGATACCTGCCGTAAATTCCCAATTTGGGATCTTGTCAAAGATCAAATAAAAGCTTTTGTGGTGCACGCGGGTATTTTTTACATAGCGCTCATCATCGGTAATAAATTCCTCCAGGCTAGCCTCAAATGCAAGGCCAGCACTTTTAAGAAAATAAACCGGCCTGGTGGTTTTAAAACTTATTCCGGGCATAGGCCGGGCATTAAGCGACCAGAGAATATTTTCATTGGAAGCACTTAAACCTTTATATAACTCGGCTCTTTGTTTCCTACCAATGTGAATAGCAAGCCAGGAATTGTCGAATCCCAGATAGGATTCATCCAGCTGAAGTGCATCAATATAACCATCCTGGTAAAGCGCACCCAATCCAAGGCTGAACCTGGCATTTTCAGAAATATTAAAAGAACTCAGGCCCGAAATTACCCCAGATACATTTGATTTTTCATTCACTCTCCCCCGTTGATTGCTATGGATCCAGAAAGGCGATTCGTCCCCTGAATACACAATTCCCTTCCCGGTAAAATTTCCGGAAAACTGAAGTTGGGCGAAGGATGAAGAAATTATAAAGAAGAAGAGGGGGAAAAAAACTTTAATTCTCATAGGGGTACAATAAGTGGTTCAGTCGCAAATTCAGTAGCAATTTTGATTTTTCAGTTTAAAGAGAAAATCCTTGTTCGTTTGCCGGGTGTTTTCTATCATTGAAAGATGTGAAAGCTCCCGTGGAATGCGTGTTAAAAATATGTAAATTTACTGTACAAACTTAGCTATGATAAGCATTTTTCAGAAAAAAGAATTTCTTAAAGACCAGCTCGAAGGAATTACAGATATTCACAACCACATTCTCCCGGGAATAGATGACGGGGCTGCCAGTATAGAAGATTCTTTGCAGCTATTATTGAGGTTCAGCCAATTGGGAGTAAAAAGTTTTATTTGCACCCCTCACATTATGAACGACTATTATCCAAATACGCCCGAGAGTATCCAAAAAGCATTAGATAAAATTTTAGAGGGAATCCAATCCAATCCCGCTTTAAAAGATATCAGGATCAAAGCTGCTGCGGAATATATGATGGACCAGAGCTTTTTGGAAATGCTAGAAGCAGAGGAATTGATGCCTTTAAAGGACAAATATGTGCTGGTTGAAATGTCTTATTTCCAGGCACCCATTAATCTGAAAGAAATTCTCTTTAAATTACAAACCCACGGGTATAAACCGGTCCTTGCCCATCCCGAGCGTTATGCCTTTTATCATTCAAAAGATCTGAGAAAATATGAGGAATTAAAAAACCGGGGCTGCCTTTTTCAAATAAATGCTTTGTCCCTTTCCCCGCACTACGGGACTAATATGCAGCAAATAGGCTTTAAACTTCTTGAAGCCGGAATGATAGATTTTATTGGAAGTGATACCCACAGGGAACAACATGTTGACAAACTGGAAAACATAAAGATGAACAAAAAGCTCACCGGCCAGGTTCAAAAGGTGATCGAAAAAACAAAAGCCGTTTTTACGATTTAACCTTGCCTTTAAGCATTCTTTTCCACTTTGGTTCTTTATCAACCCCATATCCATATCCATACCCATAGGAATACCCATACTTCGCTCCGTAAGAGAATTTGGAATAATCTACATCGTTCAGAATAAGGGCCAAGCCTTTAAGTTTTCCTTGTTGTTTAAGGTCTTTGGGGAAATCCAGTAACTTTTTGTCGGTGTATCCCGCCCGTGTAATATACAAGGTTGTATCAGCCAACGGGCTTATAAGAAGTGTATCGGTTACAATCATCGTTGGTGCAGTATCTACAATCACATAATCATATTCCTGCGATAGTTGGTTTAGCAATAATTCCATCCTGTCGCTCATAAAAAGCTCGGCTGGATTGGGAGGAATGGTGCCCGAAAGGATCAGATCCACTTCTATTTCCCTATCCTGAGAGGAATTAATAATATCCATTGCAGTGATCTCATAATTATATAAGTAATCACTTAATCCCTGGGTATCCATTGGCAGATCAATATACCTGTGCAGCTTCGGGTTTCGAATATCGGCCCCAATAATTATAACTTTCTTCTTGGTGGTTGCAAGAGTCCGTGCCAGGTTATAGGAAATAAATGTTTTTCCTTCCCCTTTGATAGTAGAAGTAACAAATATAATTTCCCCTCGATTTTCATTTTTCGCCTTCATTAAATAGGCCAGGTTTGTACGCAATATCCTGAAAGATTCTGCCAGTGGGGACCTGTCATTAACCTGGATCACTTCCTGATTTTCATCGGCAATTTTGGGAACCTCCCCTAAAAATGGAATATTTTTTATGAGTGGAGCCAGATCACCTTTATGATGTACTTTGGAGTCCAGCATGAATTTAATGAACAGGATCAGGATTGGTAATATCAACCCTATTAAGAATCCACCCACCAGAATAAGCCAGGGTTTAGGATCTACCGGAGATGGGTAAGTATAGGCAGCATCAATAACCTTTGCAACGGGAGAAGTTACAGCAAATGCTATAGCCGCTTCTTCCCTTCTCTGTAAAAGGAATAAATATAATTGCTCTTTAATTTGTTGTTGCCGTTCAATCCCCCTCATTCCTTTTTCCATTCCCGGAAAAGTGCTGAAACTTCCCTGAGCACTTCGCTCCTTTTGGTTAAGCTCATTTAAACGAATATTAAGGGTTCTTTTTGTACTATTAATATTGTCCTGTAAATTGTCTTTCAGTGATTCCAGTTGTGCAGTTATAGTTGCCACTACAGGGTTTTCTGTAGTGGAAGTACGTAAATAGGCATTTCTTTCCAAAACCATGGAATTATAAGTAGATATTAACCCCGAAATACTTCCCTCCTGAATACCCAAGTTTGCCGGAAGCAGTTGAAATCCTTCCCGCGAATTCAACAAGCCTTCTACAGAGCTTATAATATTTAATTGCATTTCAATATCGAAGATTTGCTGTTCTGCCTGTAGCGATTTCGATTTAAACTCCTGGGCTCCACTTCCCACATCCATGAAACGATTATCGCGTTTAAAATCGGCCAACCCACCTTCAACAGAATCCAGTTCCTGCGTGATTAATTGAAGTCGTTCCTGGATGAACTCGGTAGTGCTTAGAGCGACTTGCCGTTTATCTGCAACACCATCTTCATTAAATTGTATCATGAGATTGTTAAGGAAATCCTCGGATCTTTGATTCTCCGGTTGCGTAATCCCAAGAGATAAAATTGCCCCAGCTCTACCTTTTGGTCCTATGGCAAGAGCCGAACTATAGAAGCTTGCCATTTGGGAAACTGGAACAATTGCAATTTGAACTGTCCTGGTCTTGTCAAAAGTTGACTCGGCCCCTGTCCTGGGTAAAATAGAAAACTCCAATCCGTCATGCTGAATTATTTCCCCAATCTCATGGGATTTTTCATAATTTTTGCTTTCATCCAATAAAACAAAATTGGTTTCGGAAATAGGGGTCACAAAGAAATTTCGCGATGCATTATGAACTATAGAATCAGGGGAGATAAACTGAATTAAAATGGGGCTATTCTTATAAGCTTCCGTAGCAATGACATTCCCTTCAATGTAATAAAGAATATTATGATTTAGATCTTTAACTACTTGTTCAACAAGACGCTTAGATCGAAGCGTTACAATCTGGTTCTCCAGGGAATTATCTTTTAACTGTAATATTCCTCCACCACCCGAAGGTAATGCCCCAGCAATATTATTTTCATTCTCATCGAGAATCATCATCGATGCTTCGGTATAATATTGAGGAATTGTATATCTGTTATAGAGAAATGCAATTAAACCTCCAAGAAGAAATCCAAATAGCAACCACTTCCAATAACCTAAATATTTAAAAAGTTCAGCCTTTAAATCAAAATTTGATTGTTTTTCTTCCGAAAAATCCTGTAATTCTTCCATTGATATTATCTGGTCAAAAGTATAATTAAACTAAATGCTGTAGTTGCAATAGAAACCAATCCCTGCCAACTTGTAATAAACCCTGCCGATTTTACTTTACGATAAGTTGGTTCTACATATACAATATCATTCTGTTTTAAATAATAAAACGGGTTTTTAAAAACATCGGCATTGGTCATATCTACCCTCCCTATGGATTTTACTCCGTCAATATCCCGAATAATTAAAATATTATCACGTTTCCCATCATAAGTTATACCACTAACAGTTGCGAGCAATTCAGGGACACTAATCCTTTCATTTTCTACGGAAACAACAGACTGGCCTGTTTCTCCTAACACTATTACTCTAAAATTAAGCAACCTCACAGAAATGACTGCATCGGTTACATATTTTTTAATTTCCTTGGTTAAATATTCTTCAAATTCACTACGGCTTTTTCCTGCAACTTTTATCTTTCCTAAAACAGGAAATTGAATATTACCATCTATGTCCACCATATAACCCATTAAAGCAGCATTTTGCTGCATCCCTCCCCCTCCTTGTGCGGCTTGGCCACCGGTAATCATTTGAAATGGCATTGCAACCTCAGGATTAAGAGAAGATACTTTGACGTGTAAAATGTCATTAACTTCGAATACGGGCTCAAAATCCATAAGAATTTGCATATTCTGCAATTTCTCGGCATCCTGGAAATAAAGAATTTCTTTTTTGGTAGAACAACCGGTAAGAAGAAATAAAGAAAACAAAATCAAAAAAATATGTTTCATATGAAAATTTATTGTTTTTTAATGGGCATATGTAATTCGCATTTCTTCATCCGTGTTTGTATCGTGTTTCCGTTATGCTCATTTCATATATTGGGAATGAAGGGGTAAAAGTAAAAATTTATATTTTAAAGCTTAATATCAGCATTTTTTTACGCATCAGAACTAATTCTGTCCAGTCTTTCATAAGAAGAATTATTGCTTATAAATTCGGGGATCAGGTCTTTTAATTTTGCTACTACTTTGTCATTCTTAAATTTGTGGGCCGACTTAATTATGTTTTCCACCTTCTCATTAATTTGCTCGTAATCTTGAACCTTATCTACCCCGATCATTATCTTCTTATGGTGGGTAGGCAGGGTTTTACATTCATCGGTCAGCAATTCCTCATAAAGTTTCTCTCCCGGTCTTAATCCGGTGATCTTGATCTTTATATGCTTATTGGGAATATAACCGGCCAATTTTATCATCTTGATAGCAAGATCCATGATCTTGACAGGTTCGCCCATATCGAAAACGAAGATCTCGCCACCTTTTCCCATGGTTCCAGCTTCCAACACCAGCTGACAGGCTTCGGGGATGGTCATAAAATAACGGATAATGTCCGGATGTGTAATTGTAATAGGGCCACCTTTTTCTATTTGCTTCCTGAACAAGGGTACCACTGACCCATTTGAGCCCAAAACATTTCCAAATCGTGTTGTAATGAACTTAGTGGTATTTTTATTAATAAGGCGCTGATTATGATACAGGGATTGTACATACATTTCTGCAGCCCTTTTGCTGGCTCCCATTACATTGCTGGGGTTTACAGCTTTATCTGTAGATACCATCACAAAATGGCCCACGTTGTATTTAACTGAAAGATCGGCCAGGTTCTTTGTACCATTGATGTTTACAAAAACTGCCTCATGCGGATTCTCTTCCATCAAAGGAACATGTTTATACGCTGCAGCGTGATATACCACATCTATATTTTGGTTCTGGAACATGATCTCCAGCCTGCGCTGGTTTCCAACATCACATATAATCGCTTTGTAATTCAATCCAGGGAATTTGGCCTCCACCTCAAGCTGCAAATTATGCAAAGGAGTTTCTGCCTGATCAAGAAGGAGGATCTTTTTCGGATTATAATATGCCACCTGTCTTACAATCTCACTTCCAATGGAACCTGCAGCGCCGGTAACCAATATGGTTTTTCCCGTTAACTGTGCAGCTTTGTTCTCCTTATCCAGTTGGATGGGTTCCCGTTCCAGGAGATCCTCTATCTGTAAAGTTTTTACCTGTTGGGCTATAGGTTTTTCCTCATCTTCATAATAGGAAACAATCGGGGCATTATAAACCTTGATATCGTTCTCGAGGCAGTTTGCGACAATTGCAAATTTCTCTTCAGAAGTAAACTTATTTTCAGAAAGAATTATGGCCGAGGCCCGCAGCGCTTTCACCTGGTGATGAAGGGTATCTGTATAATTTATTACGGGTTTATCAAGTATCCGAATACTCCTGTGATGTTTTGTTTTAGTCAAAAAACCCACGATCTTAAACCTTTTGGGATGTTCAATGTCCAAAGCCCCGGCAATAGAAATTGCATTCTCATCGGCCCCAAGGATCACTGCTCTAATAAGCACCTCATTTTTATGAGCCAGCTTGAAGTATTCATAAACCTGTTTTACCCCAAGCCTGAAAAGGAATAATAACGAAAAAGTGATCCATAGATTGATCAATAATCCGCCTATCAGATATAATTTTTCCCCAATTATCAAAAATGTAATATAATTGATGAGAATCAACGTAAGGAAGGAACAGGTTGTGGCGAGTAACAGTTTTAATGCATCAATATTGGAAGAATACCTGATTATGCCCGCATAAGTTTTAAAAATGAAAAAGTAAAAAATATGAATTGCGGTTCCCAGAATTATTTTAGCAGGGAAATCTAAAAATGTATAATAATTCGGGGTAAGGTCAATTATTATTAAAGCTGTAAATACCGAAGAGATCAGGACCAGAAAAATATCAATAAGAAATACCGCCCAACGGGGTAG
>JBDXGW010000021.1:0-174586 GCA_039989915.1 Gillisia sp. | reverse complement strand
TCTAAAACCCGGAGATCTCCCTGTTCAATTTTCTTGACTAAATCTAATTTTACTTCAAGACTAAAAATCCTTTTTTCTTTGCTTTTTTCCATTGTTTAAAAGTTTGTGAAAAAGGGCAACCTATTTCAGTCTTAGTCAGTTAAAAAAGTTGAAAGTTCAAAGTTGAAAATTCAAAGTTCAAAGTTAAAAGTTATGGTTTTATTTAGAGCGGAATTAATGACTATCGACTAGGACGAAAGACCACCAACTACCACAGACTACAATCTACAGTCTACAGTCTACCGTCTACCGTCTACCGTCTACCGTCTAATCACTAAATAAAAAAAGCCCCGGGGATCCCGAAGCTTTTTTTGAATTTATTCCAATTTCTTATCGCACCAGTTTCTTATACTTGATTCGCTTCGGCATTAAATCCCCGCCAAGACGTTTCTTTTTATTCTCTTCATAATCTGAGAAACTGCCTTCAAAGAAATACACCTGGGAATTTCCTTCAAATGCCAGGATGTGTGTACATACCCTGTCCAGGAACCACCTGTCGTGAGAGATCACCACAGCACAACCTGCAAAATTTTCCAGACCTTCCTCCAATGCACGCAAGGTGTTTACGTCAAGATCGTTGGTAGGCTCATCCAGCAACAGCACGTTACCTTCTTCTTTCAGAGTCATTGCCAGGTGCAACCTGTTTCGTTCTCCCCCGGAAAGCATGCTCACCTTTTTGTTTTGCTCACTTCCTCCAAAGTTGAATCTGCTTAAATAGGCGCGAGAATTTACCTGCCTTCCTCCCATCATGATTAATTCCTGCCCGTCGCTGAAATTCTGCCAGATAGATTTTTCCTGATCAATATTGGAGTGGGCCTGATCTACATACGCGATCTTTACTGTTTCACCTACTTCAAAACTGCCCTTATCGGGTTTTTCCTCACCCATAATCATTTTGAAAATGGTGGTTTTACCCGCACCGTTTGGTCCAATAACCCCTACAATACCTGCTTGTGGTAAGGTAAAATTGAGATCTTCATAAAGCAATTTGTCATCAAAGGCTTTACTTACTCCTTTTGCCTCAATAACATTTGTTCCCAAACGTGGGCCGTTCGGAATATAGATCTCAAGCTTTTCATCCATTTGCTTTTGATCCTGGCTCAATAATTTATCATAATTATTCAAACGGGCCTTTTGCTTGGTTTGTCTTCCTTTTGGAGACATCCTCGCCCATTCAAGTTCGCGTTCAAGAGTTTTCTGGCGCTTACTGGCTTGTTTTTGTTCCTGTGCAAGTCGTTTGGATTTTTGATCCAGCCAGGAAGAATAGTTTCCTTTCCATGGGATCCCTTCCCCGCGGTCCAGTTCCAGGATCCATCCTGCAACATTATCCAGGAAATACCTGTCGTGGGTTACGGCGATCACGGTTCCTTTATATTGTGATAAGTGATGTTCCAGCCAGTGAACAGATTCGGCATCCAGGTGGTTGGTAGGTTCATCCAGAAGCAAAACATCCGGCTCCTGTAATAACAGTCGGCATAAAGCCACCCGGCGGCGCTCACCACCTGAAAGAACTCCAATCTTTTTATCAGGTTCAGGGGTGCGAAGAGCATCCATTGCGATCTCAAGTTTGGTATCAAGTTCCCAGGCATTGCTGGCATCTATCTTATCCTGTAGGGCCGCCTGCTTGTCCATAAGTTTCTGCATCTTATCTGCATCTTCATAGACTTCGGGCAAACCGAACATATCATTGATCTTATTGTATTCATCCAGGATGGCAACAGTTTCTGCGGCACCTTCTTTTACAACCTCAAGCACGGTTTTATTATCATCAAGCTTGGGTTCCTGTTCCAAATAACCTACTGTATAACCCGGCGAGAAAACTACATCTCCCTGAAAGTTCTTTTCTTCACCTGCAATGATGCGAAGCAAAGTAGATTTCCCGGACCCGTTAAGACCAAGGATCCCGATCTTGGCTCCGTAAAAAAAGCTTAAATAAATGTTTTTTAATACCGGGGTGTTTGCTCCCGTATAGGTTTTGGTCACCCCGCTCATGGAGAATATTACCTTATTATCATCTGCCATTTCTTGTTGTATTATTGATTATATATTCAGTTTAAGCCATTAATCAGACTTAAAACACCCTTATTTTCTTTTACAAATATCAATATTTTAATTGCATTAAACCAAAGTGCAACTCTAAATTCCTATTGATGAATTCCCAATTGCCTTGATAAAACAAGCATTTGACCGGTGTGGTATGCAGTATGCTCTATTACAAGAAGCACCTCGCGCAGGAGGCTATGGTCCGGGTTGCTTCTTACGGGGGCAAGTAGATTGGTATCGGGCTTAAGAAGATGTTCTATGAGCAGTTCCCTTTCCCTGAAATAATCCAGTTTCAGATTTTCCCAGGCTTCTTCATTTTGAGGAATTGTATCCCCTGGCCAGTAATCTTCAGGCCAGGTATGTTCGCTGTAATCTTCATTTAAACAATACTCAAGAATATCCTTTTGAGTAAACCTGATATGATAAAAAAGCTCAAATAACGAATAGGGAAGATTGTTGGGTCTTATCTTAAGTTTGTCAAATGGAATTTCTTTGAGTAACTCATCAATGCTTATAAACGCCTCGCCTCCTTTTAAATGAGAACCCAACCGTGCCTTTACCTGCGTTGTTTCATCCATTTTAAACTCGACCTTTAAGCGCATTGAAAGCCCAGGACATCACAAAAAATCCTATTCCTACAGTAGAAAAACCGATGGCATAATCACGATATTTAAGTACCCCCAAAAGTACAAGCGCTATCCCAATAAGCAGCATAAAAAATGATGCCCACGCAAAAATGGAATTCTTATTCATTCCCATAGATTCCTGAAATATTAACCGCCCAACCTGTTTTCTTTAAAAAAGTATTTCCCGCTTTTCTTTCAAAAGCAGGGAATCAAGATCCGGTGGCGTTGTTTAGTACAAATATCGCATATTTTAATGATTTTATAGCCTCCAAAAAATCCCTCGTTTTTGTATTTTAGCCAAGTTCCCAAAAGCGGGCATTTCGAAGGTTACCCACACAAGCAACAACGGAACCCAATATTAGAAAGCTTTTTAAAGGTTTACAGAGAAATAAAAAAAACAATAAATTACAACATATGAATATCAACTTCAATAAAAATGAAGATCATAATAAATTACTGGTTTCAAGTTTAAGGCACAGGCTCACCCGCGTAAGACTCGGCGGTGGTGAAAAGCGCATAGAGAAACATCACGAAAAAGGTAAAATGACGGCTCGTGAGCGCATCGATTATTTATTTGATGACCCTAAAAATGCCATTGAAATAGGTGCTTTTGCAGGAGATGAGATGTACAAGGAGCACGGTGGTTGCCCCAGTGGCGGGGTGGTTGTGAAAATAGGGTATGTTTCCGGTAAGCAATGTATCGTTGTGGCAAATGACGCCACGGTGAAAGCGGGAGCCTGGTTCCCTATTACTGCAAAAAAGAATCTTCGGGCACAGGAAATTTCCATTGAAAACCGTTTGCCTATAATTTACCTGGTAGACAGCGCGGGAGTTTATCTTCCTATGCAGGATGAAATTTTTCCCGATAAGGAACACTTCGGAAGGATATTCCGCAACAACGCGGTGATGAGCAGTATGGGAATCACCCAGATCTCAGCAGTTATGGGAAGTTGTGTTGCAGGGGGTGCTTATTTGCCCATTATGAGCGACGAGGCTATTATTGTTGAAAAAACCGGAAGTATTTTCCTGGCGGGAAGTTACCTGGTAAAAGCAGCCATTGGCGAATCTATAGATAATGAGATCCTGGGCGGAGCCACTACGCATTCAGAAATAAGCGGGGTGACAGATTATAAAGCCAAGGATGATAAAGATGCCCTGGAAATAATTAAAAACCTGATGGATAAGATCGGGGATTTTGATAAAGCGGGGTTCAGCAGGAAAGAAGCGGTGAAACCAAAAGAAAATCAGGATGATATTTTTGGGATCCTTCCAAAATTGAGGACCGAACAATACGATATGCACGAGATCATCGCCCGGTTGGTTGATGGGTCTGAATTTGAGGAATATAAAGAAGGTTACGGTCAGACCATTATCACCGGGTATGCCCGTATTGACGGATGGGCCGTGGGAATTGTTGCCAATCAACGCAAGATCGTAAAAACCCGGCGCGGAGAAATGCAGTTTGGCGGAGTGATCTATTCTGATTCGGCCGATAAAGCCACTCGTTTCATTGCCAATTGCAACCAGAAAAAGATCCCGCTGGTATTCTTGCAGGATGTTACCGGGTTTATGGTGGGCAGTAAAAGTGAGCACGGCGGAATTATAAAAGACGGGGCAAAAATGGTGAGTGCGGTAAGCAACTCGGTAGTTCCTAAATTCACCGTAATTATAGGAAACTCCTACGGTGCCGGTAATTATGCAATGTGTGGGAAGGCCTATGATCCAAGACTAATTGTTGCCTGGCCAAGTGCAGAACTCGCAGTAATGGGCGGGACCCAGGCCGCAAAAGTATTGGCCCAGATAGAAACTGCTTCTATGGCCAAAAAAGGAGAACCCGTTGATGCCGAAAAAGAAAAAGAAGTTTTTGAAAAGATCAAAGCGAGATATGATGCCCAAACCTCTCCATATTATGCCGCGGCAAGATTATGGACAGATGCGATCATAAATCCGCTGGATACGCGTAAATGGATCTCAATGGGAATAGAAGCCGCGAACAACGCACCAATCACAAAGGATTTTAACCTCGGGGTGATACAGACATAAAATTTCATATTGATGAAACCATTATATTTTTTCCTTTTTCTGCTTGCCTTCTGTGCAATCCAGGGAAATTCCCAGGTATTGAACCATAAAAAAACCTATTCCGAAGCAGATACCCTGCGGGGTTCGCTAAGGGCAGAAAGGGCTTACGAAGTGCTTAAATATCACTTGCAGGTAAAAGTAGACCCTGAAGAAAAGTTTATTTTGGGTTTTAATACCATCAGCTTCAAAACCAAAGAAGACTTACCTGTAATGCAAATTGACCTTTTTGAGAATATGAAGGTTGATTCTATAATTCATAACAACACGAAATTGGATTTTGAACGCAAACACAATGCTGTTTTCGTCCAATTTGACCGGGCAATACCTGCAGAAAATGTGGATTCGCTATCCTTCCATTATTCGGGAAACCCAGTTATTGCTGAAAATGCTCCCTGGGATGGCGGATTCGTTTTTGACAAGGATGAAGATGGCAATCCTTGGATCGCTGTTGCAGTGCAGGGCACCGGGGCAAGTTTATGGTACCCAAACCTTGACCACCAAAGTGCTGAACCCTGCGAAGCCTTAATTGAAATTGCGGTTCCAAACGGACTTATGAATGTTTCAAATGGCCGTTTTGTTGGGAAGCAGGATTTGGGAGACGGCTACACCCTCTGGAGCTGGAAAGTGAATAATCCCATCAATAATTACAATATAGTGGTGAACATCGCCAATTATGTTCATTTTTCCGATTCCTATAAAGACCTGGACCTTGATTATTATGTGTTGCCCTATAACCTTGAAAAGGCAAAAAAGCAGTTTGAAGAGGTAAAACCAATGATGGAATGTTTTTATGAAAAATTCGGGGAGTATCCTTTTGTTGAGGATGGGTTCAAACTGGTGGAAACTCCGTATCTGGGAATGGAACACCAAAGTGCAGTGGCCTATGGCAATAAATACCTGAACGGGTACCTGGGAAGGGATCTTTCAGGCACCGGAATTGGCCTGAAATGGGATTTCATAATAATTCACGAAACAGGCCACGAGTGGTACGGCAACAGTTTGACCGCACGTGATATTGCCGATATGTGGCTTCACGAGGGCTTTACTTCCTATAGCGAAGCCGTTTACGTGGAATGCCGCTGGGGAAAGGAAGAAGGGCTGGAATACCTGAGAGGTTTACGAAATAATATTTCCAACACCTCGCGCATCATTGGAGATTACGGTGTGAACCAGGAAGGCTCGGGAGATATGTATCCCAAAGGAGCCAACCTTCTCAACAATTTAAGAAGTATCTATAATAATGATGCGCTTTGGTGGAAAACCCTTAAAGATTACACCGAAACCTATAAACACATGATCATTGATACCGAAACTACCGAAGCATTTTTTAATAAAGCCACCCCGGTAAATTTAAAACCGGTATTTGACCAGTATCTTAGAAATGCTGCCCTGCCGGTTCTGGAATTCAAAAAATCGGGGAATAAATATACTTACCGCTGGAAGGCCGATGTTGAAAATTTTGAAATGCCTGTAGACGTATTTATAAATGAGAAAGAAGTAAGATTGCATCCTACTGCCACCTGGCAGAAATTGCCGCACCGGGTATCGGGTAAAGAAGCAATTATGGTAAACGATTTGAAATTTTATGTGGAAATTAATTTTATAGAGTAGTAACAATCCATTTATGAAACATCTGCTAAAAGTGATATTTTTAATTTTATCCTTTACCTGTGAAGGACAAAATCAATCTCAACAGCTCATTGAACAAACTGCTCAAAAAATTGGAATTCCAACATCTGATATATTTTCCAGACTTACAACCTCCCATAAATTTGAAAACGGAACATTAATAGTGATTCCAGAAATTGCTGAAAAGGGAGACGGATATGTGACCTTCAACAGCCATATCGTGTTAATCGATGATGAAAGTGGTGCAATAAAAGCGAAATTCCGGGGAGAAAAAGATTGGAATATCGATGCAGTTTCTATTGACAACATAAAAATAGAACCCAAGCTTTATCAATTGAATGAATCAACATTTGGTTATGGACTCAATATATTTTATACCGGGCAAAGTAAACCAAACCCTTATTCAGGTACAGAACTATCATTATACGCCCGGGAAGGAATTGATTTGAAGCAGATATTAAAAGATTATCCCATTAAATCATTTAACGGAGAAACAGACACTAAATGCAGGGGAACATTTGAAGAGCATTCGAAAAAATTGGAAATTTTAAAAACCTATACAAATCAATATGCCGATCTTCAATTTACCGATTGCATCCAGTTAAGTGAATTGAATGAAGACTGTGACGAATTATTGAAGGAAACCAGACAGGAAATTAAAATCCTGAAATTCGGGAATGGTGAGTATAGGAATTCTATGTAACAAAATTGTTCTACATCAAATAAAAAATCATGAAAAAAATCCATTTTGATATTCTAATGATAGTTTTAATGGCGTTGTTGTTACTGGTTTTACATCAGCTTGATTTATTGGAGAAATCTGCCAAATTTGGAGTGGTAGCATTGCTCGCATTTTATTGGCTTGGTAAATATTCCGAAAGAAAATTCAGTAAATAATAATTTCGGTATAGGCATTCCTTGCCGTTTTAAAATACAACCGACTACTTTAAAAAGCAGTCGGTTTTTTTGTGCTTGCTATTTCAGTAAGCTCTATAAAATATTCCGGATAAGTGAATGTCATTCTTTTTTCAGAAAATATTAATTAATTTAAAGCATTAATTTTTATTTAAAAATGCCTCCCTGGTTATAGCCACGGAAAAGGTGAAAAAGCTTCCTTGAATGTAGCCTGCACAACTATCTTGGTAAAAAAAATTTAATATGAATAAAACAAAACCCGAAACCCTTCCAAATGCCCTTGATAAACTTGAGGAACTATTCGAAATAAAAGGCAAAAGGAAGATCACAATCTTTCTGGATTATGACGGAACATTAACACCTATCGTTTCAGATCCTGATGCCGCCAATTTACCGGAGGATAACAGGAAAATAATTACGGGACTGGCCCATATTATTCCGGTGGCGATCATTAGCGGTCGTGACTTAAGGGATCTGAGATCAAAAATTGAAATAGCTACAGTTATATATGCGGGAAGTCATGGGTTTGATATTACCGGGCCAGATGGTTTGGAGATGGTACACGAATCTGAACCTGAAGTTACTCCCGCTCTCGACCAAGCCGAAAGCCGCTTAAAACAGCAACTTAAAGACATAAGCGGAGTCAAGGTTGAAAGAAAAAAATTTGCGATTGCGGTGCATTACAGAAACGTAGAGGAAAAGTATGTGGAGCAAGTTAAAGAGGCAGTTCAAAAGGAAGCAGCCCGATATGAAATATTAAGAACCGGGAGCGGCAAGAAAGTGCTGGAACTCAAACCCAATATAAACTGGAATAAAGGGTATGCCCTTGATTGGCTTACTGAAAAACTGGGTTGGGACAGGGAAAATTATCTTCGGGTATATATAGGTGATGATATTACAGATGAAGATGGCTTTGACGCGGTTGGTAAAGATGGGATCGGGATCCTGGTAGGAACTCATGGTGAAAAAACGTCGGCCACCTTTTCCCTTCGTGATACAAATGAGGTGACCAAATTCCTAAAACATCTAAAAGACAGGATAAAATAACCAAAGGAAAGCAATGTATTATGACAGCTTTTAGTTTAACCTATAATGGTTGGAAACCGGGAGAACAAAAACTCCGGGAGGCACTGTGTACTATAGGGAACGGGTATATTGGAACCCGGGGAGCTGCTGAAGAGAATTCCAATAATCAATTTAACTATCCCGGAACTTATGTGGCAGGAGGATATAACCGCGCAAAAACAGAAATTTCGGGTAGAATTATTGAAAATGAGGACCTCGTAAATTTCCCCAATTGGCTTTGTCTTAGTTTCAGGCCTGAAGGTGGCGAATGGCTTGACCTTGAAAAGGTAGAAATTATTGATTACCTGCAGGTCCTGGAAATGAAAAAAGGCACTCTCGAGCGAATATTTAAAATAAAAGATCCCAATGGCCGTATAACTTCTATTCACAGCAGCCGCCTGGTTAGTATGAAAGATATGCACCTTGCTGCAATCCAATGGCAGTTCATACCGCAAAACTGGAGTGGAAATATAGAAATACGTACCGCTTTGGATGGTACTGTTATAAATGATAATGTGGCCAGGTACAGGGCGCTGGAAGGTCAACACCTTGAACCACTCCAAACTGAAGTGCTAAGTGAGAACAGCATGCTTTTAAAGGTGCAAACCAAACAATCAAAAATTACAATGGCCCAGGCGGCCAGAACCCAAATTTATTCCGGACAAAAAAATATTAAAAGCGAGATAAGCACCCGGCAAAAAGAAGGATATATAGAACAGGCTTTTCGGTTTCCAGCTAAAGAAGGAAAGAAATACTTGATAGAAAAGATGGTCGCCATCTATACAAGCCGTGACAGGGGAATAACAGAACCTTCCCTGGAAGCCTGTAATGCCATTGAGCGTACAGGCAGATTCAAAGAAATTTTTTTAGGGCAAAAAGAAACCTATGGATTTTTGTGGCACCGTTCTGATATAGGAATAATAGGCAACAAAAAAATTCAACAATTAACACGTCTTCATATTTTTCACAGTTTGCAAACTATTTCTCCAAATACTATGGGCCTTGATGTAGGGGTGCCGGCCAGGGGTTTGCATGGAGAAGCTTACAGAGGACACATTTTTTGGGATGAACTTTATATTTATCCATTTCTTAACCTGAGGTTTCCGGAAATCACCAGGAGTTTATTGATGTACAGGTATTACAGGCTTGACGAAGCCCGTCACGCCGCTAAACTGGAGGGTTATAAAGGAGCCATGTTCCCATGGCAAAGTGGCAGCAACGGCCGGGAAGAAACCCAGATAATACATTTAAATCCTGCATCGGGAAACTGGATCCCTGATAATACCCATTTACAAAGACACGTTAATTCGGCCATTGCATTTAATATCTGGAACTATTATGTAGCCTCAGATGACAAACTTTTTCTTTCCTATTTTGGAGCAGAAATGTTCCTGAGCATCGCCTCATTTTGGGCAAGTAAAGTTACATTTAACAAAGAGCGGGGTCGTTATGAAATACACGGAGTTGTGGGTCCCGATGAATATCATACCTCCTACCCTGATTCTAAGGAGCAGGGCCTTAAAAACAATGCCTATACCAATATAATGGCAGCCTGGGTATTTCAAAAAGCTTTAGAAATTCTGGAACTTATTGAAAAAAGCCGGAAACGTGAATTGCTCCGTGTCCTGGCGATTGATGATGCAGAATTATTGTTGTGGCAGGACATTAGTAAAAAAATGTATGTTCCCTTTATTATAGATGGTATTATTAACCAATTTGAGGGATATGAATTGCTCCGGGAGTTTCCGTGGCAGGATTACAGGGAAAAATATGGGGATATACAGCGACTGGATAGGATCCTGGAAAAAGAAGGAGAAAGTACAAATAATTATAAAGCCAGTAAACAGGCCGATGTCCTTATGTTGTTTTACTTGTTTACCAAAGATGAATTAAGGAATATTCTTGAAAATCTGGGTTATGAATTCAGGGAGGGAATGATCCATAATAACATTGAATATTATAGCGAACGCACTTCTCATGGATCCACTCTTAGCCGATTGGTTTTCTCCTGGATCCAGTCAAAATACGACAAAGCCAAATCCTGGGAAAATTTTGAAGCCCTCATTATAAGCGATTTTGAAGATATTCAGGGGGGAACCACACCAGAGGGAATTCATTTGGGGGCCATGGCAGGATCCCTGGACCTTATTCAACGCAATTTCGCAGGACTTTCAGTATGTGATGACGCCTTATGGATTGATCCCAGGGTGCCGGACAGTATGAAGAAAATTTCCATGCGTATCAATTACAAAAAGCATTGGATCTATGTTTCTGTAGACCAAGAAAAGATCAAGATCTCCTTTGAGGAAGGTTGGAGCAATGAAGTAAATATTGGAGTTTGCAATGAAGTATATAAATTCAAAATGGGCGAGGTAAGGGAATTTAATTTAATTCCGCAGACCTAACAACGACGACTTTTCTTCTGAAGAGCGAAGACTTTAAAACATTTTATTCTGAAGGGCTGGCTTGTAATTGAAAAATATTTCCATTCAATGCCCCCCATGAAGATTTCCCGGGAATTTCAACATCTCCTATCCCACATATCTCCCTGATTTTTCTTATATTTAATTGAATATGAACCAATTATAAGGTCATGAAAATTGCGCTATTAATTTCAGTTTTATTGCTTTTTTTCATAGCTCCGGTTGATCAGGAGAGATATGCCAGGGATCGTCAACAAATGGTGACATTTCAATTGGAAGCGCGCGGAATTAAAGATAAATCTACTCTTACCGCCATGCGCAATGTTGAGCGACACCGGCTGGTACCAAAAGCACAGGTGGAATATGCCTATGAAGACCGCCCATTACCCATAGGTTATGGGCAAACTATTTCCCAACCTTATATGGTGGGATATATGACTGAAGTGATAAGGCCCCGGGCGGGAATGAAGGTATTGGAAATAGGTACCGGATCCGGATATCAGGCGGCGGTACTTGCTGAAATCGTGGATGAGGTCTATACCATTGAAATTGTTGAAGTCCTTGCCAAAACAGCTAAAAGCAAGTTGGAAGAAATGGGATATACCAATGTTCATGTAAAAGATGGCGATGGGTATTTTGGATGGGAGGAACACGCTCCTTTTGATGCCATCATTGTTACTGCAGCTTCCCCATTTATTCCACCCCCGCTTATAGAACAATTAAAAGAAGGAGGAAAAATGGTAATTCCTGTAGGTGCCCCCTTTACCACCCAGCAACTTATGCTGGTGGAAAAGCAAAAAGACGGTACCCGCAAAACCCGCAATCTTCTGCCGGTGCGGTTTGTCCCCTTTACCCGTAAATAATGGGAGCCTTTTCTTACTTCAACCGTTTATTGATTTCCATTGGCCTGCTCTCGCTGTCCATGATAGCCTACCAGTTGAGCCTCATGCAATACCTCTCCATTGTGCAGTGGTATCATTTTGCCTATATGGTAATTGCAATCGCCTTGCTTGGATTTGGGGCTGCAGGCACTTTTATTGCAATCTTCCGCAAACCCCTTCTAGGCCAAATTGATTTTTTACTGCCGTTATTCATGCTGCTCACCGGTATATGCATGCCCCTTATCCTCTGGCTTTCGGGACAGCCTTTTGCACGGTTTGACACCTATTTATTGTTCGTGGAACGAAGTCAGTTATGGCAATTATTGCTGTATGAACTGCTCTTTTTTATCCCTTTCTTTTTTTGTGCCCTTGCAATTGGTCTGGCTTTCGTTAAATATACCAACAGGATAGGAAAACTATATTTTAGCAATCTGGCGGGTTCAGGATTGGGGGGACTCGCGGCTATTGCCCTGTTCTGGACCGCTTTTCCCACTCAAATTCCTTATTTCACCGGGTTTCTCGCTTTGCTATCTGCATTCCTTATCATTCCCCTTCACAAAAGACGAATTTGGGTGATCTCCATAGGGATTACGGCGGTTATTTTGATATTTCTTGCCTTTTCACCTCCCTCAACTTTACCGCTTTCGCAATATAAAAGCCTGAGCCAAACCCTGGATCTCCCAAATGCACGTATAGAAAAATCGGCAAACAGTCCGCACGGGTGGGTGCAATACGTCACTTCTCCCGTGCTGCGCTATGCCCCGGGCTTAAGTCTTTCCTTTACCGGGGAGGTGCCGGTGATAGATGCGGTGTTCAGCAACGGGGATTGGGCCGGAGCGGTTTTGAAATCGCCCCGTGAAAGCGGGATACTTGATTACACCACTTCGGCCGTTGCCTGGGAGCTGGCTACGCCTAAAAAAGTGCTGGTCCTGGATGCCGGCACCGGAGTGCGAACCCAATATGCCTCTTTAAAAGGTGCTTCGGAAATAGATCACGTGGAATCTCACAGGCTGGTTAACGGTTTTGCCGAAGATCAAACCGAACTTGCAAGTGACAACACGGTAACTATGTACCAACAGGATTCCCGCTCTTTTCTAGCCCAAACTGAAAAATCCTATGATCTTATTAGTCTCCCGCCCATTGGTGCCTTTGGAGGAACCGCCGGTCTGGGAGCGCTGCAGGAGGAATATCTTCTTACAACCCGGGCCTTTTCCCTGATCTTTGACCGGCTGCAATCCAATGGATTCTTTGAGATCACCGTGTGGCTGGACTATCCTTATAGGAATCCGCTGAAAATCGCCGCTACCATTTCTGAAACCCTTGCTGAAAAAGGCATAACTCTGCCCGAACAGCATATGGTATGCGTAAGAAGCTGGAATACGCTCACCTTCCTGGTAAAAAAGACACCTTTTACACCAATAGAAGTTCAGGCAGTACGTGATTTTTGCGATCGCCTGTATTTTGACCCTATGTTGCTCCCGGGAATTACTGCTGAAGAGCGAAACCGGTATAATATGCTGGAAGATCAGGTATTGTTCAGCCTTACAGATTCCATTATTTCCGGCAACAGAGAAAGCATCTATGAAACTTACGATTTTCACC
The DNA here is from genome assembly GCA_039989915.1 of Gillisia sp. Lineage (GTDB taxonomy): Bacteria > Bacteroidota > Bacteroidia > Flavobacteriales > Flavobacteriaceae > Gillisia. Next base: position 161,281 of record JBDXGW010000021.1, on the reverse strand, counting down.
TGCGCCCTGCCACCGATGATAAACCTTATTTTTCACAATTCCTGCGATTAAAAAGTTTACCGCATTTGCAGGAGATCTTCGGGAATCAATCTGCTTCCTTTATTGAGCTGGGTTACCTCATTGTGGGGGTTACTTTTATACAGTCACTTTTACTTGCTTTTCTGCTTATCCTCCTCCCTTTGTTCCGGATGAAAAAAAATATAATGAACAAAGGATTCACGCTGATTTATTTTTCGGGGCTGGGAATGGGTTTTATGTTCGTTGAAATAGTGTTGATCCAGCGGTTTGTCCTTTATCTTGGCCATCCGGTTTATTCAGTAGCAGCGGTGATAAGCGGGATGTTACTCTTGTCCGGGCTTGGAAGCTGGTGGTCTTCCCGATTAAAATTATCACTTTCAGGAATACGCGCTGTTGTAATGCTCATCGTCCTGCTATTATTGGTGTACGCGGGGAGCTTACCATTGCTTTTGCAGGCCGGCATGGGATTTTCTATTTGGGGAAAAACCTTGTTTTCCCTGTTGCTGGTAGGAATTCCTTCCTTTTTTATGGGAATGCCTTTCCCGCTGGGGCTGCAATATCTTTCCCAAAGGAATGAAGAAGCTGTCCCCTGGGCGTGGGGAATTAATGGCTGCCTTTCAGTGGTAAGTGCTTCCCTGGCGACCATACTGGCTATAGAAGTAGGATTCTCAATGCTGATGCTATTGGCGGCAGCAGCCTATTTCATTACGTTGATTTCCTGTTTTCTGGTAAAATCGAATAAAGATATTAAACTTGCGCCCTGAAGCCCTTTGAAGGTTCTTAAAACAATTCTTCAAGTAAGTTAAAAGCATTCTCAAATGGAAGCGTTAGGAAAATAGTCAATAAATTAAAGCATATTAAATGAGTATACCGGAAATTCAACAATATTACAAGAAGTTATGAAAATAGCAACGCTCACCCTCAATCCCGCTTTGGATAAAAGCACGGCCATAGACAGGCTGAAACCGGAAAAAAAACTACGATGCGACGAACCCAGATTTGATCCCGGAGGTGGAGGAATAAATGTTTCCAGGGCTATAAAGATCCTTGGCGGGGAGTCTCTGGCCATTTATGCAGCGGGAGGACCGGAAGGGGAAAAATTAAAGGAATTATTGACAAAAGAAGGAATAAAGCAGGAGATAATTGCCATTGAAAAACCCACCCGGGAAAATCTGGTTGTTTTTGAACGCTCCACCACAAATCAATACAAGTTTGGAATGCCGGGAAGTGCATTGAATGAAAGAGAAATTCAAAAATGCATTGATATCATCAAAAATTTACCCGCAGACGTTGAATACCTGGTCTTAAGTGGCAGCCTCCCTCCCGGGGTACCAGATGATCTTTATGGGAAACTTGCAGAGATTGCCCGGGACAAAAATATTAAATGCATTGTGGACACTTCGGGAAAAGCTTTGGTAAAAGCTTCAGAAGCCGGGGTGTATCTTATGAAACCAAATTTGGGGGAATTAAGCGAACTTGCGGGGAAAGAGGAAATTTCGGGAAGTGAGCAGGAGGAAATAGCCCAAAAGCTTATTAAGGAAGGGAAAGCGGAAATATTGATTGTATCTCTTGGGCCCCGGGGGGCAATGCTGGTAACAAAAGATTCCATTGAATACATTGTTCCACCAACGGTTAAACAATCCAGTACAGTGGGGGCAGGAGATTCTATGTTGGGAAGTCTTATATTATCAATTTCAAGGGGAGACAGCCTCAGTGACGCCGTTAAATGGGGTGTAGCCGCAGGTACGGCCGCGACCATTACTCCGGGAACGGAACTATGCCGTAAAAAGGATGTTCAAAATATTTTTAATTGGCTCACCCAAAAACAGTAAGGTCACTAATCAAATAATCAATAAAATTTCGGAGGGCATTATATTCTTATCTCATTAATTTTCAGTAAATTAAATACAATTAATACTGAAAAGTGATGATGACGATAAGATCTCTTAATAAGTGGGCAAATGCGCACACTTATTATCCGCTGGACTTGTTAAGGGTGGCATTGGGGGTTTTCTTTTTTGTGAAAGGGATTCATTTTATTTCCCAGAGCCAAACCTTAATAGAACTTATACGCCCGCTGGAAGGGTATGCCGGAGCAATGCTAATAATTCATTATGTGGCTCCTGCCCATCTGGTAGGAGGAATATTGATTGCTGTGGGGTTGCTTACACGATGGGCGGTGCTGGTACAAATCCCTATTCTTATTGGAGCTATTCTTATTAATTTTGTAGGTGAAATGGTGCCTGCAAATTTAATAATTGCAGTGCTCGCTTTATTTTTAAGCGTATTCTTTATTTTCTATGGCTCGGGAAAACACAGCGCCGACTATATAATGAAAATGGGTTATTGATCTATTGATCTCAATTGAAACTTACTTTCCCGGAATTGGAATAATTTCGGTTTGCCTTCCATTGACGTATTTAAATCCCTTTTCCCCCCAAAAACCTGCTTCCTCCAGCATGATCCTGATGTCTTTATTCCATTGAGAAATTTCTACAGTTGTATTTAATTCAATAGCATACACGGTATTGGGATAAAGCCTGTAATCTCCTGCTCCCGGAACTCCGCCCTGGGAATCCCACATTCCTATTGTGGGCCCCGAAGAATGACCGTACGATCCCAGCGGATGGGTATAAATAGAAGGTTTTAAACCCTCTTCCCTGGCTTGTTTAAGACTGGCTAGGAGTATTTCATTACCGGTGTTTCCGGTTTTAAAATTCGCGGTAAGTATATCCTGAAGCCTGTTGGCTTTTGAAAAAGCATGACTTAAAAATTCCGGCACTTCGCTTTCCCCTTCTTTTAGAACATAGGCGTGTTGCTGGCAATCTGTATTCAGCCTTAAATAAGTAATTCCAAAATCACAATGCAGCAGATCTCCCGGCTGGATCACCGTATTTCCATATCCGCCGGAGAATGCTTCTATATGGTCTTTTAATTCCTCATCATTCCTTTGAATATCTACACTGGGATGGAACCAGGTTTCAAGGCCAAGATCTGTTACCTTTTGGCGCATCCACCACACCACATCTTCACTTGTGGTTATTCCCGGGGTAATGACTTTCTCACTAAATGCTTCGGCAATAATGGAATGGGTAATAGCCACCAGTTCTTCATACAATGCCATTTCCATGGGGGTGCGCGACTCGATCCAGCTTACTGCCAGTTGTTCGGCTGAAACTACCCTATTCCTGTAATTTTCGGGCAGGACCTTCATGAATTCCTCGTAATCGGTCTTAACGATCCCGTCTTCTATATTGAAATGTTCAGAATAATTAAGTCCTATCTTTTCGGGATCCCTTTGAGTTATTACCTCAACCAGGGCTTGCCACTGGTCTGGTTGTTTTTCAGGATCCCAGGCAGAGGCGATGTTATCCCCTATATTGTAACGGGCCACGGCCAGTCTTTGCAGGGTGTCTTTTTCTTTATCACGATAAAAAACCATAATGGTTCTTCTACGGGCATTGAGCCAGGTTGCGGGAAGCATGGTGCGCATAACGGGATCTTCATTATATTCCCGGGAGATCAAAACCCACATATCAATCCCTGCGCGATCCATCAATTGAGGCAACAGGGTTTCAAATCTGTGAGCAAGAATACTGTCAACCACCGCTGCGCGCTGTTTTTCCGGAAGAATTTGCGAGTTCGCGGTATAGCCAATAAAAAAAAATAATAAAAGGTATTTAAACATAGGGATTGGGATAAGGCACATTATTTATTCCTGCTTTTCACAGTGTTTTCCCTATGGATCTTTCCATTTGGAGTTTCTTCAAATTTTTGCACAAGGTATATTTTTTTGGGAATTTCATATTTTTCAAGTGCCTTTACCCCACGAACATCGGCCTCGAGCTGATGTAATAACTCTTCCGAGAAATCGGCTTCCACAAATAGCACCAGTTTTTCCCCGAGGGAATCATCGGGCATACCTGTAACAAAAAATCGGCGGTCAATTACCTTGTTTAGTTTCCATTCAATTTCTTCGGGAAATAATTTAATTCCGCCTGAATTAATAACGTTATCATACCTGCCTTTCCAGTGAAATTTTTTATAGGTAATGATCTCAACCATATCGTTTGTCACGATTACCTCATCTGCTACTTTGGGTGCTTTTATCACCAGGCATCCCCGCTCATCTGTAGAAATATGAACATCTGGCAATACTTTAAAAGGAAGCGGTTTTAGTTTTTTCTTGGCCGAATTAAGTCTTTTGGCGGCGATGTGAGAAACAGTCTCGGTCATTCCAAAGGTTTCATAGACCTTGGTCTTAAGTCCCTGCACTCTTTTTTGCAATTGAGATGAAACCGCCCCCCCGCCTACGATCAATTTTTTAATAAGATGCAATCTTCCCAGGGAATTGTCCAGCTGGAAAGGGGTCATTGCACAAAAATCATAGGTTTTATAAACCTGGTCCAAAGGATTTGAAGTAGGTGGCACAAGGTCCAGTTCCCATCCCAGGACCATTGCTCTAACAAGCATCATCTTCCCCGCGATATAATTGGCGGGAAGGCACATCAATGCCGTAGATTTGGGTGGAAGTTCAAAAAATTTACCCGTGGCCAGGGCCGAGTTGATCATATGCTCTTTCCTGACTTTTATTTTCTTGGGTACTCCTGTAGAACCTGAAGTCTTTACCTCAAGAAAGGCTGAAGGTTTTACCCAATCCAGGATAAAATCTCCAATTAAGCCTTCATATGGTTCTTCTTCTTTGATATAATTGTAAGCTACTTTGCGAAGATCGGAAAGTGTATAATGGACTTTATTAAGTTTAAAATCGGGATGAACCTCAGGTACTTCAAATATATCATTCATATTTCTACTTCTAAATACAGATTTGTAGCTTGAATGATAAAATTAACAAAAAAAGCCCTGATTTTTAACTCTCTTCCGAAGGATTTAACACAACGGGTTCCTCTACTTTCCCAAATAATTTATCCCCCCAGTTGGTCCATTTGTATTTTTTTGCCATTATAAAAAGGAATATGGGATATACCACCAGTACCGGAATGAGCACATCCAATCCTGCTGAGGGTTCTGATACATCCTTTAATATTGAATTTGTTTGGAATGCAGTCCAGTCGGCCGTTACCAGCAACGCGGTAATAAGGTTGTTTCCTGCGTGAAACCCCAGGGCGAGCTCCAACCCATCATCCATTAGGGTCATTATTCCCAGAAGGAATCCTGTTCCTATATAATACACCATTATAATATTACCAAGTTTCCCCACTTCAGGATTAAAGAAATGAAGCCCCCCAAAAACAACAGAGGTTATAATAAGCGGAAGCCATCTGTTTTTTACCAGCGCCCCAATGCCCTGCATTAAATAACCCCGAAAGAAATATTCTTCAAAACTGGTTTGCAGGGGAACCATGATAATAGCGATAACAGCCAGAATCAGAAAAGGAACGGGTTGAAAATTAAACACATAATCCTGCGGGTTTGTAAAATAATCTACAGCGGTTACACCAATGGAAAAAACGGCTACCATCCCGAAGGCAAAAAAGAAACGGCCCCAGTCGGTTTTTTTCCGTGTGGTTGTAAGGGTAGTAAATGGCTGATTATGCAGGTGTCTTACCACTACAAGCAAGGCTATCAAGGCTATGGCAAAAGGCAACAACATTAGGAATAGCGTTAAATTGGAATCCAGCACTCGTAAGAGTTCAGATTCATCCATCCCTGTGGTGTCAAAACCTTTTTCCATGAAAATGGCCACCACAAATGGCATTTGCCCTGCGATTACCGCGGCAATCACAATAAAAACTCCCAGGAGATAGCGCCAGAATTCGTGTTGATACCTGAATGCTTGTTGTATATACATAAGTTGAATTATAAATTTAATTCCCAGCTTAATGTGGGATCATAGTTGATGGTTCCATTTTTCACCCGCAAGGGGCTTTCAAAATTGTTGGTATATAATCCCCCTGTTCCAAGTCCCTGCGGCATAGGTGAGTTTAATGTGTACGTCCACTGGCTTATGGTATTCAATCCAACATTGCTCTCCAGAGCACTTGTTACCCACCAGCCTATGTTCATTTTTTTAGCAAGGTCTATCCACTCCCCCGTTCCTCTTATTCCGCCTATTAAACTGGGTTTAAAAATAAGGTATTGCGGGTTGATTATTTGTAATAATTCCTGTTTTTTAGTGAGAGAAAAAGCACCTATTAATTCCTCATCCAGGGCTATGGGTATAGGTGTTTCCCGGCACAGGGTCGCCATCTCTTCCCATTGCCCCGCTTTTATAGGTTGTTCAATACTGTGAATTTGATATTCGCTAAGCCTGTTGAGCTTCTCCAGGGCTTCAGCCGGAGGAAATGCGCCGTTGGCATCTACCCTCACCTCAATATCTTCAGAAGAGAATTCACTGCGTATATATTTTAAAAGGTCAAGTTCTGCCTGGAAATCAATAGCTCCAATTTTCAGCTTAATACAACCAAAACCTTCCCTTATCTTTTCAGAAATCTGATCCTTCATATAAGCCTTCTCCCCCATCCAAACCAAACCGTTAATAGGAATTCCAGCTTCCCCGGATGTAAATTCAGAAGGAAAAAGCAAAAAAGGTTCTTTGGATTCCAGAGATCGAAATGCCATTTCCACTCCAAACTGAATGCTTGGGAAATCTGGAAGCATTTCCCAAAGTTTTTCCTCTCCCAGCTGTATGTTATTACAAACCCATTTCAGTTTTTCCTCATAGTCCGGACGGTCGTCTATGCTCAGCGATCGCAGTATTCCGCATTCTCCTATTCCTTTTTTTCCATTACTGGTAAGAATAAGAAACCAGGTTTCCTTGGTAGTAAGAACGCCCCGCGAAGTTCCGCTGGGGCGTTTGAAGTTGAGAATATACTTTTTGTAGGTTGCCTGCATTAATTAAGAGTAAAATTAAAGCTCTATACTTTCTCCAATTTCAAGCAACATAAGGTCTTTCCCCTTTTCATAGAATTTTCTTTTGGCTTCTTCATGGTCTATTTCAATGTAACCAAAAGTATCATAATGACACCCTATAACTTTATCGCATTCCACAAAATCACTTGCAATAATGGCGTCCTCAATTCCCATAGTAAAATTATCACCAATTGGAAGAATTGCAAGATCGAGCCTGGTCCTCATTGGGATCAATTTCATATCCATACTTAGGGCTGTATCTCCGGCTATATAGATATTCTTATGTTCACTCTCAATTACAAACCCCCCGGGCTGCCCCCCATAACTGCCATCGGGAAAAGAACTGGTGTGAACGGCATTTACATATTTCACTTTTCCAAATTCAAAATCCCAGCTACCCCCATGGTTCATTGGGTGCACTTCGAGCCCTTTGGATTCATAATGGGTGGCTATTTCAAAATTGCTTACTATAATGGCTCCCGTATTTCTGGCAATGGCTTCGGCATCAAGGGTGTGGTCCTGATGCGCATGGGTCAAAAGAATATAATCTGCCTTGAGTTCCTTAATATTAATTTTATCCTTCACCATGTCATTACCGGTAATAAACGGGTCAATAAGCAAGTGATTATCTCCTATTTTAATTCCGAAGGAATTATGGCCGTAAAATGTAATTTTCATAAGTAGATATTTATTTCTTTTATTGGTCATACCTGCCTTCCGGCAGCCAGGTTATTTGGTTTTAGCCCCAATTTTTCGTTATGCTCATTTTATATATGAGTATTATTGTTTTTTATAAAAATACGCATTGAACCGAATTATTCAACCCGATTGCATTTTTTTTATTTATTCTGAAATTTACAGGATCAATCCCAGCCCAAACAGTAGGGCTATAAAAAATGTGGTTAGGGCAAGGACTTTTAGTTCCGGATCCAGCAAAACCGGACTCTCGTTGGTTACTACTCTTCTTAGGTGCATAAACAGGGGAATAAATCCAAAAATATACAGCAGGTCGTTAAACTCATTTGCAGTTAATGCCGAATAGGTCACCAGGCAAAGCACCGCCCCCAAAATAAGGGAATAATGATAATTCCGGGCGTTCCGGGGGCCTAGTTTTACCACCAGCGTATTTTTTCCTGCACGGGCATCGCTGGCAGCATCCCTTAAATTGTTTAGGTTTAATACTCCGGCACTTAAAAGTCCAATAGCTGCAGCAGGAAGCAGCACCGGCCAGTTAAGTTCCATAGCATATAGAAAATAAGACCCAAATACCGCAACAAGCCCAAAGAATATGAAAACAAAAACATCTCCCATACCCCTGTATCCATAGGCATTTTGCCCTACGGTGTATTTAATGGCAGCTACAATTGCTCCCAGCCCCAGAAAGAAAAATATAAGGGCATACATGAAATTTTCCTCTCCAAAGGCTGTATATATAAGAAGAATTGCCAGTAAAAGGGTAGCCAGGGCAGTGATAAGAATTCCGGTTTTCATTTCATCCCGGGTTATGAGTCCGCTTTGAATGGCTCGGGCAGGTCCAATCCTTTCCTTATTATCTGTTCCTTTAACGCCGTCTCCATAATCGTTAGCGAAATTTGAAAGGATCTGCAGGCCCAGGGTGGTTCCCAGGGCAAGGCTAAAAATAACAATATTAAAATAACCCTGTTGCGCCGCTATCGCGGTGCCCACAATTATTCCTGAAACTGAGAGCGGAAGGGTTCGTAATCTTGCTGCGTTGATCCAGGATCCAATTGCTGCTGCCATATTATCGCATTATTTTTACCAAAAGTTCCTTTAAAAGGTCCCCCGGGGGAACATTGGCAGCCCCTACCCCTTTACCCTTTACATCGGCATCCCTTAAATATTCTATAGCGTGACTTGCCTTTTTCATTGGATAATTTCTTGCAGCTGCAATATAATCCTTTACAAAGTAGGGACTCACTTTTAATACTTTAGCAACATTGGTTTGCGACTGGTCTGTTAGACCGTGATATTGCAATATTTGAGAGAAATACCCATATAGCAGTGAAACTGTAACTACCATTGGATTGTCTTTGGGATTTTGAGAAAAGTAATTGATAATTTGATGCGCTTTGAGTTCATCCTTTATTCCTATGGCTTTTCGCAGTTCAAAATTATTAAAATCTTTGCTTATCCCTATATTTTCTTCGATGATCTCCGGGGTTATCATAGCTCCTTTAGGCACGATCAACTGGAGTTTTTGAAGTTCATTATCAATCTTGCTAAGATCAATGCCCAAAAATTCCACCAGCATTTGCGCAGCTTTTGGGGCTATTTGGTAATCACGCGATTTCAGGGTTTTCTGTATCCAATCTGCCACCTGGTTTTCATATAAGCGCTTCCCCTCAAACATGACCCCGGTTTTGGAAACTGCCTTATAGAGCTTTTTTCGTTTATCTATTTTTTTGTACTTGTAGCAAAAGACGATGGTAGTTGTTGGTTGTGGATTCTCTGCATAGGTTTCCAGCTTTTCAATGGTACGGGACAGGTCCTGTGCTTCTTTGACTATCAAAACCTGGCGCTCTGCCATCATAGGATATCTCCGGGCGTGACTTATAATATCTTCAATGCTGGTATCGCGGCCGTAAAGGACCATTTGGTTGAAGCCCTTTTCTTCTTCGGTAAGAATACTTTCTTCTATATAATCGGCAATTTTATCTATGTAGTAGGGCTCTTCCCCCATCAGGAAATAAATGGGTTTAACCTCTCCCCTTTTTATTGCCTGAACTATTCTTATTGCTTCTTCCATTCTATTTTTTCATGTTCTTAAAGCGGAAAGCTTTAAAAAGACAGAGAGTACTTGTGGGTTAAAATTTTAAAATTCTCAGGGTCATCCCCTCTTTATTTTGTTAATTTGAACCCATGCAAAAACTGAATTTTCCCAATTATACATTTCGCTTCAAAAATAGCGAAAATAAAATAGCAGCTTTTGATGAAATAAGGAAAAAATTCATAATTCTTACCCCCGAGGAATGGGTAAGACTTCATACCGTTCAATATTTAAAGGTTGAAAAACTTTTTCCCTTAAGTTATATAAATGTGGAAAAACAATTGATGCTGGGAAAGGTAATAAAACGTTATGATGTGGTGGTTTTTAATGCTGAAGGTGGTATTCATTTAATTGTTGAATGTAAAGCCCCTTCAATAAAGATCACCCAAGCTACATTTGACCAGATAGCGCGCTACAATATGAACCTCAAGGCAAAATACCTGATGGTTACCAATGGCCTTGATCATTTTTTTTGCCGGATGGACTATGAAGCCGAAAAATATATTTTTCTAGAAGAGCTACCCCCGTTTCAGCAATGATGTCCCCTTCTTCTCTTTCAATAGATTTAAAGTTGTTACTTTTGGTTTCAGAAATAAAATGAGAAAAATCCCGAATTCATGACCATAGGAGTTGTTATCCTTAACTGGAATGGTTTAAAGCTTTTAAAACAGTTCCTGCCCGATGTTATTAAATTTTCTCCCGAAGCCACTATCTATGTGGCAGATAATGCTTCTACCGACAGATCTGTGCAATATGTAAAGGAAAACTTTCCCGAAGTAAAGGTCATTTTAAATGAGGTGAACGGGGGTTATGCAAAAGGATATAACGACGCCCTTAGCCAGGTTACGGAAGATATTTTTGTATTGCTAAACAGCGATGTACAGGTAACCCCGCATTGGCTGGAACCCATCCTCAGGATCTTTGAAACCCGGGAAGAGGTAGCCGCTGTGCAACCTAAGATCCTGGATTACACTGAGCCTGAATATTTTGAATATGCCGGGGCCGCGGGCGGATTCATAGACAGGTTTGGCTATCCCTATTGCAGGGGCCGTATTTTTGAAAGTATTGAAAAGGATAAAGGCCAGTATAATGATGAGATTGAGATCTTTTGGGCCAGCGGAGCCTGCCTTGCAATAAGGAAAAGTTCTTATTATGAAGCCGGATCACTTGATGAAGATTATTTTGCACATCAGGAAGAAATAGACCTTTGCTGGAGATTGTTCAATCTGGGTTACAAAGTTAGATATACCCCCGCTTCGGTTGTTTACCATGTGGGTGGCGCTACACTTAACAGTATGAATCCTAAAAAAACCTTTTACAACTTCAGGAACAGTCTTTTTAACCTTGTAAAAAACCTTCCGTCACATCATCTTATTCCCGTCCTTTTTGTTAGAATGATCCTCGATGGGATCGCGGCATTTAAATTTTTATTTGCAGGGAGATTTGATCACTTCGGGGCCGTGTTTAAAGCACATCTGAACTTTTATAAACAGTGGCCTGCGCTGGCTCGAAAGCGAAAAATATTACCGAAAAGGTTGGGATATTTCTCAAAAAATTCCGTTGTTTGCACTCATTATTTAAGTGGTAAAAAAACTTTTTCAAAACTTTAAGGTTTAACGTTAATTTATAGTTAATTGGCATTAGAATTGATAGCTTTGGGAAAATCTAACTTTTAATAAATAACAAAAATCCATTATGAAAAAAATCATGCTTTTAACGGCGACAGCGGCACTTTTGCTATCTTCATGTGTTTCACAGAAGAAGTATGCCGAACTTGAAGCTCAACACAAGGAAACCAGAGACCAGTTAAACACTGCTACGGTAAAACTTAATTCATGTTTAGACGAAAGAGAGAATATGAATTCTCAAATTCGTACTTTGAACAATCAGAATGCTGCTTTACTTAATAACGTAGGTGATCTTGCAACTTTATCTAAAAAAGAAGCAGAAAACCTTTCAAGATCACTTGAAAGCATCAAAGAAAAGGATATGAAGATCCAGCGTATGCAGGATGCTTTGACCAAAAAAGATTCTGTAACCCTTGCTTTGGTTACAAGTCTTAAAGGTGTTCTTGGAAATATGAGTGATGAAGACATCTCTATCAATGTTGAAAAAGGTGTTGTTTACGTTTCTATCTCAGACAAGTTATTATTCCAAAGCGGGAAATGGGCTATCACCAACCGTGCAAAAGAAGTACTTGGAAAAGTTGCAACTGTTGTAAAAAACAGACCTGATATCGAATTTATGGTAGAAGGACATACAGATGATAAAGGTATCAAAACTGCTATTATCGAAGACAACTGGGATCTAAGTGTTAAGCGTGCAACATCTGTTGTTCGTATGCTTCAAAATGACTTTGGTGTACCACCGGAAAGAATGACTGCAGCTGGAAGAAGTTACTACATTCCTGTAGCTTCCAACGCTACTGAAGAAGGTCGTTCTCAAAACAGAAGAACCAGAATCGTTATTCTTCCTAAATTAGACCAGTTCTACAACCTTATTGAAGAAGGTATGGAAACTGCAAAATAAGCAGCGATTCTACAAAATAATAAAGCCCTTGCAATTGCAGGGGCTTTTTTTATGTTCAGTATTAAACCAATTTAATTTACATTATCTCGATACTTCCTTTCCCCTGTCTTATCACCTCCGGGGTGCTCGTAGTAAGGTCGATCACCGTTGATGGGATATTATCTCCATATCCACCATCAATAACTATATCTACCAGTTTATCCCATTTTTCAAGGATAAGTTCAGGATCTGTGGTGTACTCAATTACCTCATCTTCATCCCTTATAGAGGTGGAAACAATAGGATTTCCCAATTGGTTGACAATTGCCTTGCAAATATTATTATTAGGTACCCGTATCCCCACTGTTTTTTTCTTTTTAAATACGGATGGAAGATTGTTATTCCCGGGGAGAATAAATGTATAAGGACCGGGAAGACACCGTTTAAGGACCTTAAAGGTTTGAGTATCTATTTGCTTCACATAATCTGATAGATTGCTAAGGTCTTCACAAATAAAGGAAAAATTGGCTTTGTCCAGCTTTACACCTTTTATTTGAGCGATTCTTTCCAAAGCCTGCGTATTTGTTATATCACACCCAAGACCATAAACCGTATCTGTTGGGTAGATTATAAGACCACCCTTCCGCAGGACTTCTACAACTTTTTTGATGTCTTTTGGATTGGGATTCTCTTCATAAATTCTAATCAATTCTGCCATAAAAATATATTTATCAAATTGAAATTTGTATTAATTAATTAGTGGATTGCACTTCACTTTCCAGTTTCAAAAGTTCTGTTCCGTTTTCCTGTACAATAAAAAGGGCCTTGTTTTGAGCTGTCCCATTACGGGTAACTTTTGCTCCTTTTGAGGTAATGCTTACCGGCCGGTCAAAAATTTCTCTAACCAAGCCGCTTGCTACTCCTTTACCCCATTTCCAGGTTACAAGACTTCCCTCTTTTATCATATTTAATACAAGGTAAAACAATCTTCAAACTGCGTTCCCCCGATTAACAATAATTTATAGTGTGTGGTGCCCGAATGAAAAATAAACTTGCAGGTGAAAGCAGTAAAAGCGAAAAATTACCTTCCCGTTTTTAAACCGGGGATTAAAAGAAAGCTGATCAGGAAAGCAGTTTTAATTTGGCAAAACGAAGTAATAATTTTTTGATCCCGCCATTTTCAAAATCGATTTCAGCCTTTTTATCCTGGCCCACACCATCAATTTTTAAAACCTTTCCTTTTCCAAATCTTATGTGCTCCACTTCATTTCCTTCCTCCAGTTTAATTCCATCGGTATTTGCAGCATTGGCAGAGGGAGAGGTAGCCGGACGAAGTTTTCTTAGTTTCCGCAGCATTTCCTCACTGGGTTTGTGGGCCGGTGGAGGAGATCCCGCCCGGGGTTTTTGTTGTCTCAGGGTACTTTTATCTACCTCTCCAAAAATATCGGTATCAATAAGTGGTTTATACTTATAATCATCCTGAGGTATCATGTAGTCAAGGAATTGAGATTCTATCTCTTCAATAAATCGGCTTGGTTCTGCATCTATTAGTTTCCCCCAGCGGTAACGCGATTGAGTGTAGGTAAGGTAGGCTTGTTTTTCTGCACGGGTGAGCGCCACATAGAACAGGCGTCTTTCCTCTTCCAGTTCAGAGCGGGTGTTCATACTCATGGCCGATGGAAAAAGATCTTCCTCCATCCCTACAATGTACACAAACGGAAATTCAAGTCCCTTGGCAAGGTGAATTGTCATAAGGGCAACGCGGTCATCATCTCCTGTATCCTTATCCATATCTGTTGCGAGGGCAACATCTTCAAGGAATTCGGTAAGGGAACCGGTAGCATCTGCCAGTTCTTTTTGCCCTTCAACAAAATCCTTGATCCCGTTCATTAACTCTTCAATATTCTCAATTCTCGCAACCCCTTCCGGCGTGCCATCCTTTTTAAGTTCCTGGATAAGCCCTGTCTTTCGGGCAACCGTATCGGCTACCGTAAAGGCATCGGCATTTTCGTTGAGGATCGTGAAGCTCTTGATCATATTCACGAAATTGGAAAGCTTATTTCGGGTACCGGAATTGATCTTGATATTAAGCTGGTCTATATTATCAATAACCTCAAATATAGATTTCCCGTATTGATTGGCAAGGATGGTGAGCTTATCTATGGTAGTCTGCCCAATTCCCCGCGCAGGGTAATTTATTACTCTTTTAAGGGCTTCCTCGTCGTTAGGATTTACAAGTAATCTCAAATATGCCAGCACATCTTTGATCTCTTTGCGCTGGTAGAATGAAAGTCCGCCATAGATGCGGTATGGAATTTCCCTTTTTCGCAAGGCATCTTCCATAGCTCGGCTTTGAGCATTGGTACGATATAAAATTGCGAAATCGCCGTTATTGAGCTGGTTCTGCATTTTGTTCTCAAAAATGGAACTCGCTACAAACCTTCCTTCTTCCCCATCATTCAGCAACCGGTTAACAACAATTTTTGTTCCGTCGTCATTCGCGGTCCAAACCACCTTGTCCAGTTTGGTCTTATTTTTTTCAATTATAGAATTGGCTGCGTTTACAATATTCCTGGTAGACCGGTAATTCTGTTCCAGCCTGTACATTTGTACATTCTCATAATCCTTCTGAAAGTTCAGGATATTATTGATATTGGCTCCCCTGAAGGCATAAATACTCTGGGCATCATCTCCCACCACACATATATTCTGAAATTTATCTGAAAGTGCCTTAACGATCAAATACTGGGAATGGTTGGTATCCTGGTACTCATCTACAAGAATATACCGGAAGCGGTTCTGGTATTTGTGAAGTACATCGGGAAAACGGTTAAGCAGTTCATTGGTCTTTAGCAAAAGGTCATCAAAATCCATTGCCCCGGCCTTAAAACAGCGGTCTACATAATTCTTATAAATTTCTCCAAGGCGGGGTTTTTTAGACATCGCATCGGCTTCCATAAGTTCAGGATTTGCAAAGTATGCTTTTACCGTTATCAGGCTGTTCTTGTAAGAAGAGATGCGGGAATAGACCTGTTTATACTTATAAACATCCTTGTCCAGCGCCATTTCCTTTATTATTGCTGAAATAAGCCTTTGGGAATCCTGGGTGTCATAAATTGTAAAATTTGACGGGTATCCAAGCTTATCGGCCTCGAAGCGCAGCATTTTTGCAAATATGGAATGAAAGGTTCCCATCCAAAGATTTTTAGCCTCACTGTTGCCTACTATAGAAGCAATACGTTTCTTCATTTCCCGGGCAGCCTTGTTTGTAAAAGTAAGGGCCAGGATATTAAATGGATCAACTCCCTTGCTCATAAGATATGCAATACGGTAGGTAAGCACCCGGGTTTTGCCTGATCCTGCTCCCGCTATCACTATCATTGCCCCGTCTTTTTGAAGGACAGGCGCCCGCTGGGCATCATTTAATTCGGCTAAATACGATTCCAATATTTCCTTTTTATTTTAAGCCGTGAATTTAACCAAAAAACCCCTTACCTGAAAACCTCAAGGCAGGTTACTTTTAAACATCTAAGCCTTAAATTATGCGAATACCAATATTTTAAATACTTTTAGCTTCTTCATTTCATTTTTGCAATTATGATCAAAAAGCTGCGGTTCCTAATTTTGCTTGGCATTCTTTCCATTTTTTCTGAAGGTTTTGCGCAGGAAAGCGTTTCAGTCGAAAAGCCAATAACCAATTTTGGCCCTTCCTATCCTATTGAAAATCCCGATTATAAAACTTCCCTTGCTGAAGAATATAAAGTGGTTTTTGACATAAGCAAGGCTTCTGAAGATCCATCTGAAGTGAATAAATATGTAGAAACCGTTGCGAGATTTTTAAATATGCACGTGGAAGCCGGAAAACCCCTGAATTCCATGAAGGTTTATGTGATAATGCACGGCCCTGCCGCTCAAACGCTTCTCAAAGATGAATTCTATAAGGAGATTTTTAACTCCTCCAATCCCAATATTCCCCTTTATGAGGCCTTAAATAAACAGGGAGTTGAATTTCTCTTATGCGGACAAACCTCTATATCCAGAAATATATCTGAAGAAAGGCGTATCCCGGAAACTAAAATTTCACTTTCTGCTATGACCGCGTTGATCCAGCTACAAAATGAAGGGTACCGGTTGATCCAATTTTAAAATTATATCCTTTTAACTCTTGAAAAATTACATTTTCTGTTATGAAAAATTATAAATTTCTTTTCCTCACTGCCCTTTTTGGAATTCTTTTTAGCAATCCAAATTATTCACAACCTTTGCCAACAGATCCGGAGATCGTTGCCGCTGCTGAAAGTATAGAAGATAGAGTTATAGAATGGAGAAGGCATTTTCATCAAAACCCTGAACTTTCCAACCGCGAATTTGAAACCGCGAAAAAGATTGCTGCACACCTGGAAAGCCTTGGGATGGAAGTGCAAACCGGGGTTGCCAAAACCGGCGTGGTAGGAATTCTAAAGGGAAACCAACCCGGGAAAGTTGTAGCCCTAAGGGCCGATATTGACGCCCTGCCGGTTACTGAACGAAATGACCTTGATTTCAAATCTAATGTAACAACCGAATTTTTGGGCACAGCAACCGGAGTTATGCATGCCTGTGGGCATGACACGCATATCGCTATCCTGATGGGGGTTGCAGAGGTCCTTTCTCAAAACAAAGATAAAATTAACGGCACCGTAAAATTCATTTTCCAACCCGCAGAAGAAGGTCCGCCCCCAGGGGAAGAAGGTGGTGCATCCCTGATGATAAAGGAAGGAGTGCTTGAAAATCCTAAAGTAGATGCTATTTTTGGTCTTCATATAAACTCCGGCACCCCGGTGGGGACCCTGCGCTATAAGCCGGAAGGAACTATGGCAGCGGTTGAGCGGTTTGTAATAAACGTAAATGGAAAAGGCACCCACGGCTCGGCCCCGTGGAGCGGAGTAGATCCTATCCTAATTTCAGCAAAAATAATAGACGGTCTTCAAACCATTATAAGTCGGGAGTCCAAACTGGTAGATGGCGCAGCCGTGATCACGGTTGGGAAGATAAGCAGCGGGGTACGGTTCAACATTATTCCCGAAACCGCAGAAATGATAGGTACGGTACGCACCCTGGATCCTGCTATGAAAGAATTGATCATTAGGAGGATGAATGAAATGGTGCCTGCAATAGCGGCCGCCTTTGGAGGAACGGCCACTATTGAATTCCAGAATAACACCGCAATTACCTATAACGATCCTGAATTAACCAGCCAAATGTTACCAACCCTACAAAAAGTGGCGGGACCAGATAAAGTGGAGCTTCAAAAAGCAACTACCGGAGGGGAGGATTTTTCATTTTTCCAGGAAAAGATCCCCGGATTCTATTTCTTCCTTGGAGGCCAACCCCTTGGAACCAAAGATGCCGCACCCCACCACACCCCCGATTTCTATATTGATGAAAGCGGAATGTTGCTGGGAGTTAAAGTTATGTCTCAGCTGGCACTGGATTATTTAAACCTGTAAATTCCTTCATTTTAAAAGGATGGGGTTCATTTTTTAAATCATTTGAAATTAAAAGTAAATAGTAACTTTACAGGCTGTTATACCTTGAATCATTATGACCGAAAATAGCATTTTACAATTGTTCTTTTACCTTTTGCCTGCGATCGTAGTGGGAGCCGTTTCCTTCTATTTTTTTAAAATGCACGTTACCAATGAGGAAAAGCGCAGAAGATTTATCCTTCACCAGGAAAATCAAAAAAACGCCCTGCCTTTAAAGCTTCAGGCTTATGAAAGAATGGCGCTTTTCCTGGAACGAATTTCCCTGGGAAAATTGCTGTTGCGGGTAAAGCCAACCTCAGAAAATGTTGAAGATTACGAAGAGCTCCTCACCCGCACTATTGATATGGAATTTGACCATAATCTCGCTCAGCAAATATATTTGTCGGGAGAATGCTGGAACGTTATTAAAACCGCTAAAAATGCCACTATTGGGATGGTTCGGAAAGCATCCGGCCGTGAAGATATAAAGGATGCCGCTAAATTGCGGGAAATATTGCTTACCGGTTTAATGGACCAGGCTTCCCCAACAGAGGCCGCCCTGGATTACATCAAGAAGGATGTGCGCAATATGATCTAGAAAAAGCTTCTCCAGAATTTTCGGGAAGCCTTATTTTCCAGGTCTTTTTCCCTTGCGTATTCAAAACCCTGCTGCCACCAGTCTTTCATCGCGTCTTTATTAAAAACAAGGGAATTTTCAGTAAGCTGTACGGGGGTATAATAGGTAGTGAGAGTTACTTTTTTATTCAGCGCAGCAAGTTTCCCTTCCACCACATCGTGATACTCCACCTGATCCAGCAAAAACCCGAACAGGTTGATCATAAGCGAGAAAGGATTTTTTCCAAGTACTTTATGGTATTCCATATTTTCGGCCTCCAGGATTATGGCATCCACTTCCTTTGCGCCGCGTTTAATTGCTTCCCTTATGGGAACCACACATCCCAGCCCACCATCGGCATATTCCCATCCATCCTTTGTGGCAAGACTCATAAACGGAATATAATTACAGCTTATCCAGATCCAGTCACAAAAATCCTCGTATCCAAAATCGGCCATGGATTTATATTCTACCCTGTTCTTGGAAAGATTGGAGACTGTTACAATAACTTCTTTGTTCTTTGCTTTTAGCAGGTCAAAATCTTCAGGAGAAAAATGTTTTTTAATCTCCTTGTGCAAATTTTTGCTTTCGCCAAAGGTTCGCTTCTGCTTTATAAATTGCCACAACGTGTTCCAGTAATTGATGGTTACGTATTCCCTTCCGTCTTTTTTCTTTACTATAAAGGGATTAACATTAAATATCTTATGCTGGGTCACATTGGTATACACTTCGTAGATCTTCTGAATATTTCCGGCAGCAAGATGTGGAATAAGAAGACTTCCGGTAGAAGTTCCAAGGAAGATATCATACTTCTTTCCTTTTTCCTCAATTAAATATTGGGCAACGCCTCCTGCAAAGGCTCCTTTGCTACCTCCTCCTGAAATTACCAATGCGCGCATTAAGGTTCTATTTGGTTCAACTCGTCGTCCTTTAATTTACCGAAGTTATACCCGCTCTCCCACCAACTTTCCATCTTCTTCTTATCAAAAATAAGGGAATTGGTTGTTAAAACAGTGGGAGTATAATAGAAATTAATAATAACATCTTTACTGGCAGCCGCAAACTTCCCTATGCGTATGTTTTGGTGCTCAATCCTGTCCAGCATAAAACTAAAGAGGTTGGTAATAAGGGCAAACACATTTTTGGAGGGCATGCGGTTAAAATAGGTGACCTCTGTTTGCAGGACAATCGCATCAATCTCTGTGGCACCCCTTTTTATAGCCTCCTCTATGGGCACCATAGAACCCAGGCCACCATCTGCATACTCACAGCCGTTCTTTTGGACCAGGCTCATAAAAGGGGTATAATTACAAGAGATCCATATCCATTCACAAAAATCCTCATATTCAAAATCTTTGATCGATTTATATTCAACTTCATTGAGGGATAAATTGGAAACTGTAATCACAATATCGGTGAGAGAGGCTTTAAGCTGCCGGAATTCGTCTTCCGTGAAAGTATTCCTTATAAGATTTTTAAGATTATGACTCTCCCCAAAGGTTTTTTTCCCCTGAATGAAATTCCTTATCACACTAAAATGATTAATGGTGATCTGGTCATAACCGTGCACCCGTTTCGTCAAAAAAGGGAGATTGCTGAAAATATCATTTTGGCTTACCGAAGTAAATATGTTCCTGATCTTTTCAACTTTATTAAGGGCCAGATGCGGAATCAATAAACTACCCGTAGAAGTGCCCAAAAATAGGTCATATTTGATCTTTTTATCCCCTATCAAATATTGGGCAACCCCGCCCGCGAAAGCTCCTTTACTGCCACCTCCGGAAATTACCAATGCTCTCATAAGGTTGTTGTTTTTGAATTTTTTTAAAAATTAAACCTTTAATCTGGAACTTAAAAAGACCTTATCTTTTTCACTTAGGATCAACCTGATACGTGAATATTTTTCAACATAATCCTGATTTTTCAGAAGCTCTTCCAGGAGCTTTCGCGAATAATCCCGAAATCTCGTATTATGATGCTGGCCTGCTTTTACAAGGTCTATTAAATTCTCATCCTCAAAGGCATTGAGCTGATACAAATACCCGAAGGCGTTTTGCCTTATTTCAAATGGATAATATTCCCGGGTATAGGAGCTTAGTTCTTCATAATATTGGGCTAGCATTTCCCGGGGAGTAGATGGTGTAACCAGGTTAAGGACCAGCCAAAGCATACGCACATTCTTATTGGAGAAGCCTTCAATATTTTTAGTTTTTTCTATCCACCGAGGCCCTTCTTCAGGGTATTGCATCCATAATTTTAACAGCGCGTATTCCACTGTGAAATAGGATTCATCATCCAGCAGACCTATAAAATCAGTTTTAAGTCGGGGAGAAATGGTTTCCATACTGGAGGCAATGGCCTGTCTTACATACAGGTTCCCGCTCTCAAAGGCTTTTTTATAAAGCTCCTCTACACCCGGGCCGGTTTCTCCCGCCAGTTGATATACTACCTCCTGACCAATATAATCATTGACCGGAAAATCCAGGCCGCGGTCCAGAAGTTCCATTTTATTGACAAACGGGATCTCCCTTAAAGCCGCGATCTCCATGTAGTTCCTTATAAACGCCGACTTCTTTAAAGATTCCAATGCTTCGGTTCCCTGAAAAGCCGATTGACGCAACCAGGAGGCTTTAAAGTCTCCCAGATCCCGGCCTGAAGCTTTTTCAAATTCCAGCATAAGATCTTCGGTTGTGGCATTATTGTAGCCATGGTTTTTAAGATAATTGCGAACAGCCTCTTTAAAGGCTACCTCTCCCACTTTTTCCTTTAAAATATGCAATGCCCAGGCGCCCTTTTGATAATAGGTGAGCGAGCTTGATTTAAGGCTTACAAGGGCTTCTCCTTTCCCGCTATCACTTAATGCCTTGAGTTCTTCAGCACTTTGATAAAGGTTCCAGTAATAATAATCGTCACCAAATATTTCTCTTTCGGCCAGCAAGGCGTAGTAAGTAGCAAACCCCTCCTGCAGCCAGTGATGCTCATCATTCATCGCGGTAACGTAATTCCCAAACCATTGATGCGCGAGTTCGTGTGCGTTAACCTTCACATAATTAATATCATTGTAACCAATTTTATCAATCACAAAAGAGGAGGAAAAGATAGTGGTACCGGTATTTTCCATTCCCGAATACAAAAAATCCTGCACCGGTATTTGCTTATAATTTTGCCAGGGATATGGAACACCTATTTGGGTTTCCAGGAAATCAAAGATCTCCTTTGTATGCCGGTAAGTGGGCTCGGCTTTTGGCCGGTCTTTGGGTTCAAAATAGTGGATTATGGGGATTCCTGAACTTGTTGTGAAACTATCTGTTTCAAAATTTCCGGCGGCCATTGCCACAAGATAACTGCTCATTGGAGCCTCCATCGCATATTCCCATTGGATTAGGGTATCCTGAACGGCAGATTTATTTTTCAGAACTCCATTTGAAGCCAATTCGTAGTTCCTGGGAAAGATCCAGGTTAGGCTAAAGATCGTTTTCTCGCGAGGATCATCAAAACTGGGCAACCAATTGGACGTAAAGCGGCCCTGACCCTGGGTCCAAACCTGGCGCGAAACATCTTTTTCTTTTGGAACATCCCAGTTTATGAAATACATACTTTGGCGGGGAGAGGTTTTATAACTTAAGGAAATCTCATTTTCTTCGGAAGGTTTGAAAGCCTCCACCAGCCATAATCGCTGGCCATCACTGTGAAATTTAACCGGATCTCCATTCAGCTGAACTTCCTCAAATTCCATGTTCCGGGCATCTATAAAAAGGGAATCGGTTGGTTGAAGGACTTTCAGAAAATATGTTACCTGGCCCTCTATAGTTTTGAGATAGGGATTTACGGCAATTGTTGCGTTAACTTCTTTAAAATCTACCCTGGATAATTGATCAAACCCTGAATTCATTTGGCCGAAACCACATAGGGGAAGAAGTATAAACCACAGCCTTAAAATAGTTTGCATAGATCTTTGGTAGATTATTCCTGCAAATTACAAAATATGGGCTTATTATGTACGTGCGCACCGGTTTACCTGTATTTACCTCCTTTTAAATTTAATCCCGGAAACTTCTTTAAAGAAAAAACAGATTTTAAACTCTGGTTATTAGGTCTTAAAATCGCTTTTTTGATATCTTCGTTTTATGAGTGCAAACCTGTTGCAAACGCCTATAGATTATCTCAAAGGAGTGGGGCCCAACCGGGCCGACCTGCTGCGGAAGGAGCTTGAAATTCACACATACCAGGACCTGCTAAATTTTTTCCCGAACCGTTACCTGGACAAAACCCGCTATTACAAGATCCATGAACTGCAGCAGAACACTGCTGAAGTCCAGGTGGTGGGTAAAATTGTGCACCTGCGCAGCGTAGAACAAAAGAAGGGCAGCCGGCTGGTAGCCGATTTTATTGACGAAACAGGAAAAATGGAACTGGTGTGGTTTCGGGGACAGAAATGGATCAAAGAGAATCTAAAGCTTAATACTCCCTATGTGATCTTTGGAAAGACCAACTGGTTCAACGGCATGGTCAATATGCCGCATCCGGAAATGGAATTGGTGGAAGAGCACGAAAAAAATCTGCGTACTGCCATGCAGCCGGTTTACCCATCTACAGAAAGACTTACCAAAGCCGGGGTTACCAACAGGGTGATAAGTAAACTTGTTCAGCAATTATTTCTTGAAACCCGCGGAAGATTTTACGACACGCTTCCCGAAAATATAAGGCAGGAATTAAAACTCATTTCCCGGGCAGATGCCATGTTCAATATTCATTTTCCCGTGAGTCAGGAGCTACTAGCAAGAGCACAATTCAGGTTGAAATTTGAAGAATTATTTTATGTGCAACTGCAACTTTTGATCAAGAATTTGATCCATAAACAAAAAATAAAAGGCTTCGTTTTTGACCAGGTGGGAGAAAATTTTGGAGAGTTCTACCAGGAGCATTTACCCTTTGAATTGACCGGTGCACAGAAGCGGGTAATTAAGGAAATAAGAGCCGATCTTGGCAGCGGGGCGCAAATGAACAGGTTGCTGCAGGGAGATGTAGGATCGGGCAAGACCATTGTGGCGCTTATGTCAATGTTAATAGCACTTGACAACGGTTTTCAGGCCTGTTTAATGGCGCCGACTGAAATTTTGTCAGTACAGCACTATAACGGGTTAATGGAATTGTGTAAAGAATTGAAAACCAGTATCTACTTACTAACTGGCTCAACTAAAACTTCAAGACGAAGGGAAATTCATGAAAAACTGGAAAACGGGGAAATAAACATCCTGATTGGCACACATGCGCTGCTGGAAGACAAGGTGAAATTTCAAAATCTGGGGCTCGCAATTATAGATGAACAGCATAGATTTGGGGTTGCACAGCGGGCAAAATTATGGCACAAAAATGAATTGCCCCCGCACGTTTTGGTGATGACCGCCACCCCTATTCCGCGCACTTTGGCCATGAGTTTATATGGCGATCTGGATGTATCTGTGATAGACGAATTGCCCCCCGGAAGACAGGAAATAAAAACAGTGCACAGGTTTGACAGCAACCGTTTAAAAGTGTTCAAATTCATCAGGGATGAGATCGCAAAGGGAAGGCAGATCTATATAGTATATCCACTTATACAGGAATCGGCCACGATGGATTATAAAGATCTTATGGATGGCTATGAAAGTATCGCGCGGGAATTTCCATTGCCCGATTATCAGATATCCATAGTGCACGGACAAATGAAACCGGCCGATAAAGATTATGAAATGCAACGCTTTGTAAGAGGCGAAACTCATATCATGGTAGCCACCACTGTTATAGAGGTAGGAGTAAATGTTCCCAATGCCAGTGTAATGATCATAGAAAGTGCTGAAAGATTTGGCCTTTCCCAGCTGCACCAGCTTCGTGGCCGTGTGGGGCGCGGGGCTGAACAAAGTTACTGCATCCTTATGACGGGCCATAAACTCTCGGAAGACGCCAAAACCAGGCTGCAAACCATGACCGGCACCAGTGACGGCTTTGAAATCGCGGAGGTAGACTTAAAACTTCGCGGTCCCGGCGATCTTATGGGAACCCAGCAAAGCGGTGTTCTCAACCTCAAAATTGCCGATATTGTCAAAGACAACCAGATATTACAATCGGCACGATCCTACGCAAAACAACTTCTAAACGAGGATTCCGGAATGGTATTGCCGGCAAATAAAATGGTGCGCTACACCTATGAGCAACTTTCTACCCATAAGAATATCTGGAATTATATTAGCTAAATACACCTATATAGAAAGCTATAAAAGGCTCATCTTGGAAAAATTTCCTGTTAACTGAGAAATGGACTAGGGGATTTCCCCCATTTTTCCCGAACATCCAAAATTTCAGGCTTTTCATCGATTTTTTCCGACAAAAATTCTTACAATCACTAGGAAATATTCCAATTTCCTACACGAATTCCCTACAATCTAATCCCTTTTTAATCTCTGTTTAGTACCTCAGCGGTAGTTAATACCTCTTGTCGATTAACTGATAATCAGTGAATTATGGAGAAATTTTAGGCGTAAATTCAGGTATCAAAAAAAACATTAACCTTTTAAATTATTATCATTATGAAAAAATTAATTTATTTAGGAGCATTCCTCTTTGTGGCATTCTCCTGTTCAGTAGAAGATGTGAACACAGATGTTCAGGAAAAGAATCTCGAAACTTTAGTGGTAGAAGAGATGTGTGGCGATGTTGTTACCAAGAATTATGACAACGATTTGGGATATGTAGAGGTAACAAATAGTGCAACGACTTTATACGTTAAAGTAACCAGCAATGTAGCAGGAGCTTTAATGAACTCCAGGTTTGCTTGGTCAGAAGATTTTGCAGGGTTTGAATCAAACAATGGAACCCTACCACCAGCAAAAATGGATGAGAAGATGGATGAGCATGGAGTAACCACATTTACTTATCAAGTACCCTTGAGCGAAATCACCACAGATTGTATTTTAATAGCGGTCCGATCTATTTTTAAAGCAAACCAGGGAGAACATTGGGTAGGAGATTTCACCGCAGGACAAGCGGAATGGAAGTATTTTGAATATTGCATCCAAACATGTCCACCTCCCCCCCCCGTTATGATTTGTGAGACTGCATTTATGTTTGGTAATAAAACATTCTATGGGGCTGGTAGTTTAAATATTGGAAATAACTGGGGTTGGGCCTTATATTACACTGGTGGAGAGGGATCTTTCTCTAAAACCTTATGGGCAGGTGCTGGAAAAAATAATACTTCCAAAGCCACTGCTGTTGGTACTGTAACCACAACCATAAGCGGGAATGATGTAACCGTTAGAATAGATATGGCGCCAGGTTACGAAGATGCCCTAAATGTAACTCATATTTACTTTAGTAGTGTTGCACCTACTACTGCTGCACCCGGGCAATATGGAAATACAGACGATAATCCCTATGATGGCAAAGAGTATCCATTTGTCCGTAATGGCAATTTCTATCTGATTGTGCATGCAGAAGTATGCCAGGAAGAATAATAGAAATAATTTGATTTAAAAAAGGGCTTCGGCCCTTTTTTTATTTTACAATACTCAGTTAAAACATTAGAGCTAGATTAAAATTATGGGTTTTCCATATAGTTTGAAAACCAGCGCAATAGGGGAAAACCCGTAATTTTGGTATTTGGTCGGGAAAAATTTCAATCTCAACGAGTATTTACGAATTTCCTATTGGTCAATTAGGTTTTGTACTAATTTCACATCCTTAATACTAAAAACCTACTAATATGAAAAAACTTACTTATCTGTTATTCCTTGCTATAGGCGTAACTGCATGCAGTGTTGAGTCTATCGATTCCACTGAAAATTTATTGGTTGCTGATGCTAAAGCGAAAGTAACTGTAGCAACTTCTGTTGTATATGATGCTACTGTATGTTTTGGTGAAGATGCTAATTTTACCTTTAATTTCCCTCAAGCATATAATTCCGGAAATGGTAACACTCAAAAAACTTTAGTTATACTAGAGTTATGGAATGAATTAAGTGGAGAGTGGAACGAAATTCACCAGGGAAATTATGATGGAGCAGGTCCACAGTACTTTTCTTATGAATTCGGCGCTGAAGGAACATACCAATTACGACATAGAATAGGTACTGGAAATAACTGGACTGAAATCAGCGTTTCTGTTGTAGATTGTTCAGATTGCGAAGAAAGCTTCTCTTATGTTGAAAATGAAAATGGATCTTACACTTTCACTTACGTTCCAGCTGAAGATATGGATGATGCCAATTTGGTGTTTACATTAGCTCAAAGCGATTCAGATACTGGATTAGAAGGATGGGAGGATAAAGGAGCAACCAAACAAAAAACCATGGATCTAGCAGCTTGTCAAGTGTATACTTGGACAGTTACTTTAACTCCAGATTGTAATGCCAGCCAGCCAAATAGCCAAGCTTGGACAGATTTCAAAGTTAATGGTGTTTCAAAGAAAAACACTAGCACTAGCACGCCAATCATCGTAAAAAGCTGTAACTAATTAACTTTTCTTAAAATAAAATTTCTTAAGGGCCTTCGGGCCCTTTTTTTTATGGTTTCAGATTAAAAAAATACGTTTAAAAATTATTCTCTTTCTATGCTAAAACTATTTGTAATACTATCTTTACCTCCTGTAAAAAATCATACATGAAAATTTCATATAACTGGCTTAAACAATTCATTAAACTCCCCAACAATCCTGAAGAAACAGGCCTGTTGTTAACAGATCTTGGACTTGAAGTAGAGGGTATTAAAAAGTTTGAAAGCGTTAAAGGTGGACTTCAGGGGATTGTCACAGGCCATGTGCTTAGCAGTGTGCAACACCCCAATGCCGACAGGTTAAAGCTTTGTAAGATCGATGTAGGGAATGGAGAAATTTTGCAAATTGTTTGCGGAGCACCTAATATTGCAGAAGGACAAAAAGTACCGGTTGCCACCATTGGTACCAGTCTTTATGATGCCAAAGGCGAAGCATTTGAAATAAAAAAGGGAAAAATACGCGGCGAGGCCAGTGAAGGAATGGTGTGCAGCGAAAGCGAACTCGGTCTTGGAACCAGTCATGAAGGAATTATGGTCCTGAAAGCAGATCTTCAACCCGGCACCCCGGTTTCTGCCATTTTTGATATAGAAAGCGACCATGTTTTTGAGATAGGTCTTACCCCAAACCGGGCTGATGCCATGAGCCACTGGGGCGTTGCCCGGGACCTGAAGGCAGGCTACCAGCAACAGGACCTTAGCCTTGAATTAATTACCCCCTCAGTAAGCAGTTTTCACGTAGACAGCAGGAGTTTTAGAATTCCCATTAAAGTGGAGAATTCGGCCCTGGCACCAAGATATTGCGGGGTTACGGTTTCGGGAATTGAAGTGAAGGAATCTCCTCAATGGTTGCAAAACAGGTTAAAGGCAATTGGCATTAACCCAAAAAACAACCTGGTAGATATTTCTAATTATGTGTTACACGAGCTGGGACAACCATTGCACTTCTTTGATGCCGATATGATAGCAGGTGGGGAAATTCATGTAAAAACCCTTCCCGCAGGTACAAAATTCACCACCCTTGATGAAGTGGAACGGGAACTGCACGAGGAGGATCTTATGATTTGTGATACCGAAAAACCCCTGGCATTGGCCGGAGTATTTGGCGGTTTACACAGCGGGGTAACAAAGGATACCAAAAAAATATTTATTGAAAGTGCCTATTTTAATCCCATAAGCGTAAGAAAAACTGCTAAAAGGCACGCCCTCAATACCGATGCTTCCTTCAGGTTTGAAAGAGGTATAGATCCTAATATTACTGAATATGTGCTGAAACGCGCTGCCTTGCTTATTCTGGAACTTGCAGGGGGAGAAATTACCAGCGATATCGAAGATCTGTATTTCAAAAAGATCGAAGATTTCCAGGTATTTTTAAATTTTGAAAAGGTTAATAAACTTATTGGCCAGGAACTTCCGCGGGAAACCATAAAATCGATTCTTGCATCCCTGGAAATAAGGGTAAATAACATGACCGAAACCGGGATGGGCTTGACCATTCCCTCCTACCGTGTAGATGTGCAGCGCGAAGCTGATGTTATAGAAGAGATCCTTCGGGTATACGGGTATAACAACATTGAATTTGGCACAAAATTACAGGCGACCATCGCCCCCTCAACGAGATTTGAGGATTACAAACTTCAAAATCTTATTGCAAGTCAGCTGGTGGGTCAGGGTTTCTATGAAAGTATGGCCAATTCATTGATCACACCAACGTATAACAAATTAAGTGAGCAAATAAAGGAAGAGTTCAATGTGAACATCCTTAATCCGTTGAGTCAGGACCTTTCGGTGATGAGACAAAGCCTTTTGTTCTCGGGACTGGAAGCGGTGAGCTATAATATTAACCGAAGGCAGGACGATCTTAAATTGTTCGAGTTTGGAAAGACCTATCATAATTATGAAAGTGGACGGGTTGAAAATAAGCATTTGAGCATTTTTGTTACCGGCAACCGATTCAATGAAAGCTGGAACAGCCCTGCTTCTGGAGGAAATTTCTTTTTTCTGAAAGGAATTCTGATTGGTATTTTTGAGCGGTTGGGATTAACCTCTTATAAGACCGGAGCTGTTAAAACCGATGTGCTTACTGAAGGATTATCCTTCAGCATAGGAAAATTACGGGTTGCAGAATTTGGGGTAATCAAAAGATCTATCCTGAAACATTTTGATATCTCCCAGGAAGTGTTTTATGCAGACCTTAACTGGGACCTGATCCTTGAAGCTGCAAAAACTCATAAGACCAAGTTCACCCCTATCCCAAAATTTCCCGTGGTGCGCAGGGATTTTGCATTATTGCTGGACAATGCGATACAGTATGAGCAAATAGAGGAGATCGCTTTACAAACAGAGAAAAAGCTGCTTAAAGAAGTGAACCTCTTTGATGTGTACCAGGGAAGCAACCTGCCTGAAGGCAAAAAAAGCTACGCGGTAAGTTTCATGTTCCAGGATGAACATAAAACCCTCACCGATGCACAGATCGATAAGGTGATGAAAAAGCTACAGCAACGATTTGAAAGTGAGCTGCAGGCAGAATTGAGATAATTAAAAATTTTATAAAGAAAAAAGGCTGATCATTAAGTGATATTTCACTCAATGTTCAGCCTTTTTATATTTTCCCGGTTATGGGAAAAATGACGAGTTTTTATTTACCCGGTAATAATACGGTATCCAGCACGTGAATAACTCCGTTTGACTGATTCACATCGGCCATAGTTACGGTAGCTACATTTCCGGCGGCATCTTTAATTTTTACATTGTTGCCATCCATCATCGCTTTCAACTCTCCTCCATTTACAGTTGTAAAAGTTGCGGTACCATTGCTCTTTTTAATTGCAGCAACAACGTCGGCAGCTTTAAAATCACCGGCAATAACATGGTAGGTCAAAATTCCCTGTAACATTTCCTTGTTTTCAGGCTTTAATAAGGTTTCAACCGTCCCTGCAGGAAGTTTTGCAAAGGCAGCATTGGTTGGAGCAAAAACCGTGAAAGGCCCTTCTCCCTGTAAAACACCGGCAAGATCTGCAGCGGTTACCGCGGCCACCAAAGTGGTATGATCTTTAGACTTGGCTGCATTTTCTACAATGTTTTTGGATGGGTACATCTCTGCTCCACCTACCATTTTAGACTTCTCTTTCATTTGGGCCTGAACTGCAGTTCCAAAAAACATTGCCACCACCATAAGTGATAGGCTAACTAATTTAAACTTTTTCATAATTCAATATTTTTATTTTGTTCAAAGATATTATGTTTTATTTAGACGTTTCTTAAAATTTAAAGAATTGGCGACTCATTAACAGCTGTTTAGATAGAAAAATTTAACTATTGTCCCGTTTTGACTTCAGGATCAATTGGTTAAATTAGAAGCTTTTAATGCCGGATGATGATGAACCTACGCCGAACCAATATTGCCGAAAAAATTCTGCATTCCCGCAACCGCCGTATCAGGGAAGCAGATCTTATCAAAAATGTGTATGAACTCCTGGAGGCAGGTGCGCTTCAGCAGGAGAAGATCCTGGAAGGATTGCTCCAGGTTAATAGGGACTCGGTCACAAATAATTTTAATTTTAACCTTCTGGAAAGCCATCGCATTTTTCATCTTTCAGATATTGAAAAGATATGTATTGAGTACCGGTTGCGTTTTCTGGATTCGGCATTGTATAAAGCCGCATTCCCTTCCGAAGTATTTTCTGAAATAAAAAAGCTTGAAAATACGCATCAAATATCACTGCAGGGGTATAAGCTTATGGCTCCCGCTTCGGTCTTTAAGTTAAAAAATGCCGATGACCCCCTCCTCTTCGCTCCTATGGGCAACGAGTATTATTATCTTATTCATTCCTGGGGGAGAGATCTTCACCCCTTTAGAAAATTGCTTATGTGGCCCTTCCGGCAACTGGAGAATTTTATGTTCACATTACTGCTGCTAAGCCTGTTGCTTACCGGTTTAGTTCCCCGCGGAATGTTCAGCCAGGAACAAACCAGCACCGAATTTATTATTCTTTTCCTCTTCATGTTCAAATGGATCACGGGACTTGCAATTTTCTACGGATTTAAATTTGGAAAGAATTTTAGCTCGGCTATCTGGAGGAGCACTTTCTCCAATGCCTAGAACGTTAAACTCTTTTTAAAAATCCGGTTGTTGTGGCCTGTAATATGTACATTAGAGGAACTAAACCACCATCATGAGTACAGAAGATAATTACGAAAGAGTATATACAGGCTCTGAGGTAAATGTTCAATACCTGCAAGACCTGTTCAATAAAGCGGGATTTTCCTCGCGGGTAAGAAATGATTTTGATTCCGGCCTGCGGGCGGGATTTGGAGGAGGCCTCCCCGGGCAGGTACAATTATTTGTGATAAAATCACATTATGACGAAGCCCTTAAACTTGCAAAATCAACCTTCCCAAAAGATTATCACGATGAAGAATGATCTCCATACCAACGAAAGGCAGGATGATCTGGCTTCCAACGAACCCCGGGAGGATCACTCCTCACAAAAAATAGAGAATACACCCCCGGCACCCAGGAAAAATATCTGGAACCTTGTACTGGGAATTGCATTTATTGGTTACGGTAGCTACCGCGTGTATACCCTTTCCAGTGACATTGAATCCAACGTCCTGGGATTTGTACTGGGAATTGGGTTTATTGCCTTTGGGATCTATGATCTCTGGAAATATAACAAGGGTATTTAGGAAAGTTAGGAGTTAGGAGGTAGGAGTTAAGAGAGAGAGAGATATAATTGATCGATCTTTATAAGCTAACGCCCTTCTGAACCAAACGGGCTGGTGCAGAAAGCTTATTTTAAAACCAAAAAAATCCGGAATGCTTTGAGCCTCCCGGATTTTTTTATTTTTAATCTTCAAAAAATTTTTATGCTTTTACAGAATACATCTTATCCCGCATTTCCTTGATCTTCTTATCATCCATATACTCATCAAAAGTGGTATACCTGTCTATAATTCCTGAAGGTGTCAATTCCACTACCCTATTGGCAACAGTTTGAGCAAATTCGTGGTCATGCGTGGTAAACAACACGGTTCCCTTAAAATTCTTTAGGGAATTATTGAAGGCTGTAATAGATTCAAGGTCCAGGTGGTTGGTAGGTTCGTCAAGCATTAGTACGTTGGCACGCATCATCATCATTCGGCTTAACATACAACGCACTTTTTCTCCTCCTGAAAGTACCCGGGAAGTTTTCAAAGCTTCTTCCCCGCTAAAGATCATTTTTCCAAGGAAGCCGCGAATGTAAACTTCTTCCCTTTCCTCATCTGTTTTTGCCCATTGTCTTAACCAGTCTACCAGGGTAAGATCGTTGTTGAAAAACTCTGAGTTATCCAGTGGTAAATAGGATTGGGTGGTGGTAATTCCCCAGGAATAACTTCCGGCCGTTGGTTTTTGATTTCCGTTAAGGATCTCATAGAAAGCAGTGGTTGCCCTTGAATCTCTTGAAAAGACAACAACTTTATCGCCTTTTTTCAGGTTCAGGTCAAGATCTTTGAACAGCACTTCCCCTTCTGCCGATGCAGCCAAACCTTCAATATTAAGGATCTGATCTCCGGCTTCTCTTTCCCTCTCAAATATGATCGCAGGATACCTTCTGCTGGAAGGTCGAATTTCCTCGATATTCAATTTTTCAATCATCTTCTTACGGGAAGTTGCCTGTTTGGATTTGGCAACGTTTGCGCTAAAACGCATGATAAATTCCTGTAATTCCTTTTTCTTTTCCTCAGCCTTTTTATTTTGCTGTGAACGTTGTCTTGCTGCAAGCTGGGAAGATTCATACCAGAAGGTATAATTCCCGCTGTAATGGTTTATTTTTCCAAAATCGATATCTGAAATATGGGTACATACCGAATCCAAAAAGTGACGGTCGTGAGAAACCACTATAACCGTATTTTCATAATTGGCAAGGAAATTCTCCAGCCAGATGATCGCCTCATAATCCAGGTCATTGGTAGGCTCATCCATGATAAGCACATCGGGATTTCCAAAAAGAGCCTGGGCCAATAACACCCGTACTTTTTGTTGCCCTTCAAGATCCTTCATAAGGGAGTAATGATACTCCGGTTTTATTCCAAGATTTGAAAGCAGGGAAGCGGCATTACTATCGGCATTCCAGCCGTCCATTTCTTCAAATTCTACCTGTAATACCCCTACCCGTTCTCCATCGGCATCGTTGAAATCTTCTTTTGCGTAGATCTCATCCATTTCCTTTTTGATCTTATAAAGGGGCTTATTACCCATAATTACCGTTTCCAGTACAGGGTACTCATCATATAAATTGTGGTTTTGTTCCAGAACAGACATGCGTTTTCCGGGTTCAAGAAAAACCCTACCACTGGTAGGTTCGCTTTTCCCCGAAATGATATTTAGAAAAGTGGATTTCCCGGCTCCGTTGGCGCCAATAATCCCGTAGATATTTCCTTGGGTGAAACTGGTGGAAACCTCATCAAACAAGATGCGCTTACCAAATTGCACCGAAAGATTTGAAACTGATAACATATATTATTTTGTATTAATTCTTTAATTTTTGCAAAAGTAGCTATAATTGACCGATTGCTAAAAGATTAACAGTTTAAATAATCCTTTTAACATTCACTTAACGTGCTTCCGGAGGCTCAAAATTTATATTTGTTGCAGTCCAAAATATACGCCCTAGGCCCCACAAATCCCTGATGAAAATAAAATTAATCCTCAGCATTCTTGTTACGTTTGCACTCTTCTCGTGTAAAAATGACACTCCTGTTTCACAGGATATGTATTTTGGGGGATTAATTGTAAATCCCACCAGTAAATTTGTGGTTTTGCTTAAAAAGGATGTGGTGGTTGACACTTTTTATCTGGACAGTGAAAACAAGTTTGGAGGAAAGCTCATCAATGCTGAAAAGGGTTTGTATGTTTTTAAGCATCCCCCGGAAAATCAGATCATGTACCTGGAGCCGGGAGACAGCACCCTTATTCTTTTAAATACCCTGGAGTTTGATGAATCGCTCACTTTTAGCGGTATTGGGGCGGCAAAAAGCAACTTTCTTAATAAAATGTACCTGTTGAATCAGGATAACAATGACCTCATCCTCTCTTATTACAAACTGGACCCTGCAGTTTTTGCTGCTAAAACAGATTCTATTCGGGAAAGGCGGAAACAAACTCTTGAAAAAGTTCACGGCAGGAATAACTTTTCTGAAGATTTCTATCAACTGGCAAACGCAACTATAAATTACGAATATTACGACCTAAGGGAACGCTATGCATTTCTTTTAAGAAAACATTCCCGGGAATACCTGAACCAGCTTCCTGCAAATTTTCACGATTACCGCAAGGAGATCTCATTTAATGATGAAAACCTGGAAGATTATTATGTCTATTTAAATTTAATAGATGATTATCTAAGGACAAGGTCCCTGGAATATTGTGATGAAAATAATATAAAGAATAAAGGCTGCTACGACCTTTCAGATTATAACAATATAAAAAGAAGGATCAGTTTTGTAGATTCCCTCATAGATAATGAGAGAATAAAAAACACTTTTGTAGACAGACTGGCTGCACAGGGAATTATATACTCCAAAAGCAGGGAAGAGCTTATAGCCATCCTGGACTTGTTAAAGGACATCAATTATACCGGTGGCCGTATGGAAGACCTGAGGCAAATGGCCGGAATTCAAAATGCACTCCTTCCCGGCAACAATCTGGGTGAAATGAGATTGCTCAATACCCGGTTGGATACTGTGAGCTTAAAAAATATATCAAACAAACCAAAGGTTACATATCACTGGTCTGTCAATGCACAGCG
Organism: Gillisia sp.; assembly: GCA_039989915.1. Taxonomy (GTDB): domain Bacteria; phylum Bacteroidota; class Bacteroidia; order Flavobacteriales; family Flavobacteriaceae; genus Gillisia. The sequence continues at coordinate 126,655 of JBDXGW010000021.1, read as the reverse complement.
ACATCATAAATGGCAGCATAAGTTGATTGAAGATCTTCGTGAAAAATATCCCGAAATTGATTTTATTGGAATTAATATAGATAAAGATCAGGTTAATGAGTGGGCAAATGTTATCACAAATCAAAAATATCCGGCCAATTATGAATTTAAACTTAGCCTGGTGCGTATCAATGATGTCCTTCTAAAAAATTACCTGAACAAATTGGTATTTCTTGATTCAAAAGGAAAAATTGTGCGGGGCGATGTTCAATTAAACAGCCTGGATTACGAAACCAGTATCCTTGAATTCCTGAGTAAAAATTAGGATTTAAAACCAAACATTAAAAAGCCCCCTGATCGTGAAATCAGGGGGCTTTTTAATGCTATAGATTTTTATCTAGTTTCCTTTTTTATAGTCGGCAAGGAATTTTTCGAGTCCGCTGTCTGTAAGGGGGTGGTTCAATAAACTTGTGATTGAAGATAAAGGACCGGTCATTACATCTGCGCCAATTTTAGCGCATTCCAGGATATGCATAGAATGTCTTACAGAAGCTGCAAGGATCTGGGTTTCAAATCCGTAATTATCATAAATAAGTCTTATATCGGCAATAAGGTTCAAGCCATCGGTTGAAATATCATCCAGTCTACCAATAAATGGTGAAACATAGGTTGCACCGGCTTTAGCTGCAAGCAACGCCTGTCCCGCAGTAAATACAAGGGTACAGTTGGTTCTTATTCCCTTATCGCTAAAATATTTAATTGCCTTGATACCTTCTTTGATCATAGGAACTTTTACAACGATCTGGTCGTGAAGTTTTGCCAGCTCCTCCCCTTCTTTAATGATCCCGTCAAAATCTGTAGCGATCACCTCAGCACTTACATCACCATCTACGATCTCACAAATTTTCTTGTAGTGGTTAATAATATTTTCTCTTCCGGTGATCCCTTCCTTTGCCATTAGCGAGGGGTTTGTAGTTACACCGTCAAGCACTCCAAGATCCTGAGCTTCCTTGATCTGGTCGAGATTTGCGGTATCAATAAAAAATTTCATATCTGTTTATTTAGTTGTGTTTTCAAGATTGTTCTCTTTGCATCAGGGAATTAAAGAGTGGCACAAATTTACAATTTATAATGTTTAAGCAACATTTTCTCGTATACTTTATCGGGCAGGATCCGCTTTAGCGCAATAGAGAATTTTTGAAGCGGGTCACCCACCTTGTAGTGGCCCCTGGGCTTCGGGGTTTGGATTATATGATAAATAACCCGGGCCATTACCAGTGGATCCTTTCCTGAATCTACGTGGCTGTTCATAATTTCCAGGGTATTTTTATAGGCATTCTTATAAGGGGAATCTTCAAGTACCGGGGCATGGTATCTTCCCGCGGCAATATTTGTTGCGAAATCGCCCGGCGCCACGTTGGTCATATGAATGTTGAAATCCTTAAGTTCCATCCTGAAAGCTTCCGTGGTGAGCTCCAGGGCACCCTTGGTAGCCGAATAGATCCCGCGGTAAGGTAAACCCATATATCCCGCGATGGAGGTAATATTTATTATTAATCCGCCACCCTGCTTCCTCATTTGCGGAAGCACGGCCTTGGTCACGTTCAACGGACCAAAATAATTGGTGTCAAAAGCTTTTTTAATCTCCTCTTCAGGAGTTTCTTCTATGGGACCGGTAATTCCAATTCCGGCATTATTAATAAGTACGTCAATACGGCCTTCTTTTTCAATAATAGAAGTCACAGCAGCCGTTATAGTTTCTTTTTTAGTAACATCCAGAGCTATAAGGGTAAATGGAAAAGCCCTCGATAAATCGGGATTCCTGCTCGTACCGTAAACTTTAAAATTTTTATTTTGAAGGAATTCGCCTATTGATTTTCCTATTCCGGAAGAACCGCCTGTGATAAGGACTACTTTAGAAGAAGTATCTGTTTTCATAGACCACAAAGATGGGATAAAATTTAAACATCAGATACAAAAAATGGCAAGCGACCCACATCACACCGCTACGACCACTTACCCTTGCTGCGTTCCCGCCCTGGGGGAGTCAGCAGGAGCTGGTTGTGTGGGACTTGCCGGTGCAAATATACAATCTTTGATACATTTCACAAGGCTTTTTTGAATTGAATTAATTATTTTAGCCCAAGTAAATTCCCATATTTCAATGAAGAAAGTTAACCTCCTGTCTCTGTTTATTTTAAATCTTATATTTTTTTCCTGCGGAAGTAATTCCGGAAATAAAAGCAGCGATTTTTCGCTTTCGGCTGCCTCTGCCAAAGCGGAATTTCAGCTTGGGGAGACCCTGGAAGTGGCGGTAAAAAATCCCAGGAACCGCCAGATAGATTCAGTAAGGTTCTTTTTCAACGATATTGATCTTGGTGCGGGAACTTCAGGAAATACTTTAAAACTTCAGCTGAAAGATGAGAAGCTGGGAAACCAGACAATTAAAGCTATGGTCTTTTCAGAAGGAGAAAAGGACACCCTGCAATTACCCGTTAAGATCTATAATAACACCGCACCTACGGTATATACCTATAAGATCATAACCACCTATCCTCATGACCGCACAGCCTATACACAGGGCCTGGAATTTTACCGGGATACCTTGTATGAAAGCACCGGGCAGTACGGCAAATCCTCGCTTAGAAAGACAAATCTTGAAACCGGGGAAGTCCTTATGAAAATAAACCTGGCCGATAAATATTTTGGGGAAGGGCTTTCTATGCTTAATGACAAGATCTACCAGCTTACCTGGAATGAAGGGGAAGGTCTCATTTACAACGTTAATACTCTGGAACGGGAAGGAAGTTTTAAATTTAACCAGAGCAAGGAAGGCTGGGGTTTGTGCAATGACGGCAGCCAATTTTATAAAAGCGACGGGACAGAGAAGATCTGGATCCTGAACGGTAAAACCCTTGCTGAAGAAACCTATATCCAGCCCACCACCCATAGATCAATTTCTACACAGTTGAACGAACTGGAATGGGTTGAAGGAAAAATTTACGCCAACACCTATCAAAAAGACGGGGTTGCCATTATTAATCCTGTGAATGGAGCAATAGAAGGACTTATAAATTTCCAGGGCTTGCGGGATAAAGTAACCCAGCACGATGACCTGGATGTGCTCAACGGAATTGCCTACAACCCCAACACTAAAAAATTATATGTGACCGGGAAGAACTGGGATAAACTTTTTGAAGTGGAGATCATTAAAAAATGAGCCAAACACCCGAAATATTTGAACAAAGTCTCACCGTCCATAAATCTGACCTGGATGAGCTGGAGCATGTAAACAACGTGCGTTATGTGCAATGGATGGAAGACATTGCCAAAGCCCATTGGGAAGAACGGGCGGCAGAGGAATACCGGGATAAATTTTTATGGATAGTGGTGCGCCACGAAATTGATTATAAGGGCCAGGCATTTTTGGGGGATGAGCTTTTACTGCAAACCTTTGTGGGTGATCATACTCATGTAACCTCTCAACGCTTTGTGAACATTAGGAATAAAGCGACCAATAAAATTCTTACTAGCGCTAAATCTACCTGGTGTTTAATTGACCGGGAGACAAAAAAACCCGCGAAGATCTCTGAAGAGATGTTCCGGGATTTTTATAAATAAAATTGAGTTAAAAGTATAAGAGGTAAAGAGTTAAAAAGTTTCAGATTTCAGGTTTTATTTGTTTAACTCCAAAACCCATTACTGCTAACTCTTAACCCATAACTCATAACTCCGCGGCCACCTTCTTCACAGCCTCTATGGTAAAGTCAAGATCCTCATAGCTTAACGCCTCTGTAATAAACCAGGTTTCAAAAGCACTTGGTGCAATATATACCCCGTTGTCCAACATCCCGTGAAAGAACTGCTTAAATGTATGGTTGTTTCCGTGGGCGGCTGTTTCAAAGTTGCTCACTTCCCCTTCGCAAAAGTGGACTGAGATCATAGATCCCAACCTGTTAATTGTATGCGGGATATTAAAGGAATTCAAAGCTGCTTCTATGCCTTTGTGCAGGTATGTAGTTTTTTCATCTATACTTTTAAAGATCTCCCTGTTCTGGTCAAGTTCTGTGAGCATTGCGAGTCCGGCGGCCATTGCCAGCGGATTCCCGCTTAAGGTACCTGCCTGATACACCGGGCCTATTGGGGCTAGCATATCCATTATTTCTGCCCTGGCTGCAAAGGCCCCTACCGGGAGTCCGCCGCCTATAACTTTTCCAAAGCACACAATATCTGCATTTACACCAAATCTTTCCTGAACCCCGCCTGGCGCAAGACGGAAACCCGTCATTACCTCATCAAAGATCAACAGGATATCATTTTCATCACATAGCCTGCGAAGGCCAGATAAAAAACCGTCGCGGGGAGGAATGCACCCCATATTTCCGGCAACAGGTTCAATAATGATACAGGCTATTTCACCGGGATTGGCTTCTACCAGTTGTCTTACACTATCCAGATCATTAAAGACAGCAAGCAGGGTGTCTTTGGCAGTACCTTGGGTTACACCCGGGCTGTTGGGCGATCCAAAGGTTACGGCACCACTACCGGCCTGTATTAAAAATGAGTCGCTGTGGCCGTGATAACATCCGGCAAATTTTATGATCTTCTCTCGTTTGGTATAACCCCTGGCTAGTCTAACTGCACTCATACAGGCCTCAGTACCGGAGTTAACCATTCGTATCTTATCAATATTGGGCACCATTTTAACCGCAAGGGCTGCAATCTTTGTTTCTATCTCTGTTGGTGTTCCAAATGAGGTTCCCAATCTGGCTTTCTCAATTACGGCATCTACAACCGGTTTGTGCGCATGACCCAGGATCATTGGTCCCCATGAATTTATATAATCAATATATTTATTGCCATCTACATCATATAAATAGGCACCCTCTGCCCTTTCAATAAAAACCGGTTCTCCACCCACAGCATTAAATGCCCGTACCGGGGAATTCACTCCGCCGGGAATTACTTTTTGAGCTTCAGCAAACAGCTCACTACTTCTTTTATAACTCATTCTATATTTGTTCTTTAGGGCACCACTATCTCCTGTCCTATGGAAATTGTGGTATCTCTTAAATTATTTTTTTTCTGAATATTCTCAACAGTGGTGTTATAGCGTCGCGCAATGGAGTATAATGTATCTCCCTGCTGTACATGATGAATCCGGCCATCACGCTGTACAACGGGAGACCTTAGAGTTCCTTCAATACCAAGTACCTCTTCATCAAATTTATACAACTCGTACCGCTCAATAAGGTCGATCAGCTTTTTGGGGTACAACCTGTCGGTCGCATAGCCTGCACTTCTAAGCCCATGAGCCCAGCCTTCATAATCGGTAATTTTGAGGTCAAAAAGACCTGCATAGCGTTTTCTTTCTGAAAGGAAAAGCGAATGATCGCGGTAGGAATATTTTGGATCGTTGTACTTTCTAAAACATTCCTGGGAACTGTCATCATCATGATAAACTTTATCTCCCTTCCAATCATGGCATTTTATCCCGAAATGATTATTGGCCCTGCGGGTAAGTTCTCCTCTTCCTGCACCAGATTCAAGGATCCCCTGCGCCAGGGTTATACTGGCCGGGATATTATAAAGACGCATTTCCTCCTGAGCTATATCTGCAAAATTTGAGATATATTCTTCAACAACATTGGCATAGCTTTGCGTGGGTGCTGCAGGCCTTTGGGGAGTAGCAACTCTCTCCCGATTTTCGGCACGGGGTTTTTCAGAGGAAACTGTTTTCTTTTTACTTCCGCAGGAAATAAAGAACACGGCGGTAAAAGTGAGTATTATAAGGTGCTTAATTTTCATTCCAAAATATCAATTAGGGGGAGACCTTTCTTTAATAACAACTTGTTCATTCCGGCAATTCCTTGTAATCCTCCCGTATGGATGGCTAAAATACGGGAATTTTGAGGAAACGCCGAACTTTGAATAAGATCAAAAATACCAAAAAACATCTTTCCGGTATAAACGGGATCTAGGGGAATATGGTATTTTTTCTGAAAATCATTTATAAAGGCAACAAGTTGCGCCGAAATCTTCGCATAGCCACCAAAATGATATGAATTTTCCAGCCTCCAGTTTTCCTTAGCAGTAAATCCTGATATCTCCTTCTTTAATAAATCTCCTTTTAAAGCCGTGAATCCCACAACCTGTTGTGATCTTAAAGAAGCGTTGATAATTCCCGCAATGGTACCTCCGGTACCTACCGCACAGCATATATAATCAAAACCTCCATCATCGTCATTCAGGATCTCCTCACAGCCTTTAACGGCGAGGGAATTGGTGCCGCCTTCAGGCAGCAGGTAAAACTCCCCGAATTCCTTTTTGAGGAGTTCTATAAACTCCGGACTTTCCTTCTCCCGGTAAGTTGTTCTGGAAATAAATTTAAGGTGCATCCCCTGTGATGCGGCATAGCTTAGGGTTGGATTTTGCGCAAAAGTGGCAGGGAGTTCCTTTTCAAGTTCTTCCCCGCGTATCACCCCAATAGTCTTAAAACCAAGAATTTTACCGGCCGCGGCTACTGCTGCTATATGGTTTGAAAAAGCACCGCCAAAAGTGAGAAGGGTGGTTTTTTCCTGCGCCCTTGCTGCAAGGAGATTGTATTTGAGTTTCCTGAACTTGTTGCCGGAAACCTCCGCATGCAGCAGGTCTTCCCTTTTTACGTAAAGTGAAATATTGGACTTTTCAAACCTTTCTATCAGTTGGACTTCAGAACTATTTTGAAAAATATCCGGCATTTGGTTCATATTTCAACTTTATGAGACATTTACTCCAGCTCCGGTTAAGGGGTAGAAAATATATATTTTGTAAAACTCCAAAATTTCCGGTTTGCGCAATACCCCGGGTTGAATTCGTTTTGATAGGCTTCCCGTTCAAAAGAAATATTATAATAAGCTTTATATGCATTTTTGTACCAGGCATATCGCAGAAGGAATTCCACCGTATACCATACATAAAACGGCAGCACCAGCAATTCCTGTTGCTGTTTTAAATGAATGCGCTCGTGGTTTAAAAAAACCACATCATTTACCGCCTGCCGGTCGCGAATAACCACAAAAGGCCAAAGGCTTACCCCTTTAAAACCTTTTGCCAAAAGATATTTGTTAACAACCACGATCATAAGCGCAAGCTAAGAATTTGTATTTTTGCAGAATGGAATTCTTTAAGAAAAATATCCCATTAGAAGAGGGAGATTATTACCTCACGTCGGAGGGGTACCGGTGTTTCACCGCACAGTATCTTTTAAAACGGGGTTATTGTTGTAAAAGCGGTTGCAGGCATTGCCCGTATGGGTACGATAAGAAAACAGACACCATTAAAAAAGTATAATTCCGCCTCTCTATTGCTTCAGGAGCTTAAAATTGTTTCCAGGCTCAGCTTTTAATTCAAATCCGTTAGGATCAACAGGAATAAGAAACAATTCCCCAACTTTTAACTCAGGAACATCTTCTTGTAATTCTTTTAAGGTGATGATACTTCCCAATTCATTCCACACAAAAGTTCCCCTGGATTCTACTTCCTCAAGAGAGTCCACATCAGATGTCAAATACCGGCGTTTTATTTCATAAGTGTTATCGGTATTGATAGTAAGGTAAGTTTCCACCCCCCTGCAATCTGAGCAAGGTAATACTCCGCTATAGGTTCCCGCCCAATCCAGGGAGTTTCGGGAATTATGACCATCAGCCAATGGATTATATTTTATAGGAAGGTCTACGGTATTCTGGTTGTTTTGAGAATTGTTCTGGCAGGCGGTAAAAAAGAGAAGGGAGAAAAGGCTAAGTAAAATGTATTTCATAAGGATGTGTTTTATTTTTAATTATAATTCTTCCTAATTTTAAACCTGTGGTAAAATTAGAAAATCCCCTATTCAGTTTAATAAAGTGTATTAATTTTGTGCTACTTTCAACCCTAACCTTACAAATCCAGCATACATGAATTTTCAGGATCAAATTTCACAAGGAATACCCAATATATTGCCTTCCCCTTACAAATATAATACCAGTGTAAACCATGCGCCCAGGCGCAAAAAAATATTAAGCGAAAAAGAAAAAGATCTTGCACTAAGAAATGCGTTGAGATATTTTGAGCCTAAACACCATCAAACCCTTTTGGGCGAATTCAGAGAGGAACTTGAAACTTATGGCAGGATCTATATGTATAGATTCATGCCTGCTTATAATATGTATGCTAGGCCGGTAGACGAATATCCCGGAAAATGTTTACAGGCCCGGGCCATTATGCTTATGATCCAGAATAACCTGGACCCTAAAGTTGCGCAGCACCCGCATGAGCTCATTACGTATGGAGGGAATGGCGCGGTGTTCCAAAACTGGGCCCAGTACCTGCTGGTTATGAAATACCTGGCAGAAATGGAAGACGATCAAACCCTTGTTGTTTACTCGGGACATCCTATGGGCCTTTTCCCTTCGCACCCCAATGCCCCCAGGGTGGTGGTTACCAACGGGATGATGATCCCCAATTATTCCAAACCCGATGACTGGGAAAAATTCAATGCGCTGGGTGTAACCCAATACGGCCAGATGACCGCGGGAAGCTATATGTATATTGGACCTCAGGGAATTGTTCATGGTACAACCATAACGGTGCTTAATGCCCTTCGGAAAATTGGCAAAAAACAAGGTGATGGTGCGCTATTTGTCACGTCAGGTCTGGGAGGGATGAGCGGGGCCCAACCCAAAGCCGGAAATATTGCAGGCTGCATTACGGTGTGTGCCGAAGTGAATCCTAAAGCGGTGCATACGCGTCATTCCCAGGGATGGGTAGATGAAGTGATAAAAAACCCGGGAGAGCTTACTACCAGAGTTAAGGAGGCCATTGCAAACAAAGAAATTGTTTCTATCGCATACCAGGGAAATATCGTAGAGGTATGGGAAGAATTTGACAGGGAAAGCATTCATATAGATCTTGGAAGTGATCAAACTTCATTACATAATCCCTGGGCAGGAGGATATTATCCCGCAGGAATGAGCCTTGAGGAAGCCAATGAAATGATGGCCGATGATCCTGATGCCTTCAGAGAAAAAGTTCAGGAAAGTTTGAGGCGACAGACAGAAGCTATTAATAAACATTCCCTAAAGGGAACCTATTTTTTTGACTACGGAAATGCGTTTCTGTTGGAAGCCGCCCGCGCAGGTGCAAAGATCTATAAAGATAAAGAAGGGAATTTTATAAGCGCTCCAACCCAAGCCGAAGAAGAAGCGGGGTGGGCCTATCCATCCTATGTGCAGGATATCATGGGTCCCATGTGTTTTGATTTTGGATTTGGTCCCTTTAGATGGGTTTGCGCTTCAGGCGACGATAAAGACCTGGATAAGAGCGATGCCATTGCTACTAAAGTGTTGGAGAAACTTTTGGAGGATGCCCCTGCCGAAATTCAGTCGCAGCTGCAGGATAATATCCACTGGATAAGAAGTGCTAAAGAAAACAAACTCGTTGTAGGGTCTAAAGCAAGGATCCTGTATGCAGATGCGGTGGGAAGAATACAGATTGCACAGGCTTTTAATGACGCTGTAGCCGCCGGAGAGCTGGGACCAATAGTTCTGGGCCGGGACCATCACGATGTTTCAGGGACCGATTCGCCGTACCGCGAAACTTCCAATATCTACGACGGGTCTCAATTTACGGCCGATATGGCCATACAGAATGTTATAGGCGATTCCTTTCGCGGGGCTACCTGGGTAAGCATTCATAACGGCGGCGGAGTAGGCTGGGGAGAGGTAATTAACGGGGGATTCGGTATGGTTCTTGATGGTTCCAAAGAGTCAGAGATGAGGTTACGCTCTATGTTATTTTGGGATGTAAACAATGGATTGGCAAGGCGCTCATGGGCCAGAAATAAGGAAGCTGTTTTTTCAATTACCAGGGCCATGGAACTCGAACCAAAACTTAAGGTTACTATGCCTAATATTGTAGAAGATTCCTTATTTTTAAAGTAGACCACAAAACCTAAAAACTTATTTTATGAAAATCTTAAAAATTACCACGTTACTCGTGTTCGTTGCAGTTTTCATGACCTCCTGTAGCTCTGTAAGAGTTGCTTCAGATTATGATCAGGAAGCCAACTTCTCCCAGTATAAGTCTTTTGCTTTCTTCAAACCGGGAATAGATCAGGCTGAAATTTCAGATCTTGACAAAAGAAGGATCCTCCGGGCCATTGAAAATGAAATGCTTGCGAAAGGATTCACAAAATCTGAAGAACCGGACCTGTTGGTGAGCATTTTCACCAAAACCAAAGAAAACATTAATATTTACCAGAATAATATGTACGGGTATTACGGGTGGGGCTGGAATCCATGGTATTGGGGTGTAGGCCCAAATACGGTGAACACCACCAGTGAAGGCACCCTTTATCTTGACCTTATTGATGCCAAATCAAAACAACTGGTATGGCAGGGTATGGGAACAGCCGCTTTAGCCAAAGAGGTAAATAAGAAACAGGAACGAATTAACGAAATTGTTCAAAAGATCCTGGAAAAATATCCTCCGGGAGCTAACAGATAATATATTTTTAAGGCCTCCTTTGGAGGCTTTTTTATTGGTAAGCTTTTGCCCTTTGCAAATATAAGGAGTGATTTAGTATCTTTATAATTCGGTTAACACTGCAATCTTATGTTGGAAAATATAGAATCAAATACAATTTTAGACAGATTACCTGCTCATTTAAAGCAATTTATAAAGCCTCAGAATTATGAGGAATACAATGCAATTAATCAGGCAGTATGGCGGTTTGTGATGCGCAAGAATGTAGATTACCTAAGCAAGGTGGCCCATCACTCCTATCTTGATGGTCTAAAACAAACCGGGATCTCTATAGACAGTATTCCCAATATGTATGGCATGAACCGCATCCTGAAGGAAATTGGCTGGGCAGCGGTAGCGGTAGACGGTTTTATTCCGCCGGCAGCATTTATGGAATTCCAGGCATACAATGTATTGGTAATCGCCAGTGATATAAGGCAGCTCGATCATATTGAATATACACCTGCGCCAGATATTATACATGAAGGTGCCGGCCACGCTCCTATCATTGCGAATCCCGAATATGCCGAATATCTGCGAAGATTTGGCGAGATAGGCTGTAAAGCCATCTCCAGCGCAAGAGATTATGAAATGTATGAGGCAATAAGACACCTGTCAATTATTAAAGAAGCAGAGGGTACTCCCGAAGAGGAAATTAAAAAAGCAGAAGAAAAAGTAGATTACCTTCAAAACAATATGGGGGTTCAAAGTGAAATGGCCCAGATAAGAAACCTGCACTGGTGGACCGTGGAATACGGATTGATTGGAACCCCTGAAAATCCCAAGATCTATGGAGCCGGGTTACTATCCTCAATTGGAGAGAGCGCCTGGTGTATGACAGATAAGGTTAAAAAGATTCCCTATACCTTAGAAGCTGCACGCCAGGATTTTGACATAACAAAACCCCAACCGCAACTTTATGTAACGCCAGATTTTGCTCATTTGAGTATGGTTCTTGAAGAATTCGCAAATACCATGGCTTTGCGCACCGGTGGTCTTGAGGGTATTAATAAATTAATAGATTCAAAAAATATTGGCACTGTAGAACTAAGCACCGGGATACAGATCTCGGGAAATTTTACCAGGGTTATCTCGCATAAAGGCCTTCCTGTATATTTCCAGACTACCGGTGAAACTGCACTCTCATCACGTGAGAAGGAACTGGTAGGAAATGGGGTGAACAATCACCCGCAAGGTTTTGGATCGCCTTTGGGAAAACTTAAAGGCATCAACCTGGCAATAGAGGATATGAGTCCAAGGGACTTGCGGGCTTATGATATTTATGAGGGCGAAAAGATCACTTTTGAATTTGAGGGAGGAATTGTGGTGAAAGGCGAGATAATTACCGGTAGCAGAAACCTTCAGGGCAAGATCATTTTAATTAGTTTAAAGAATTGTACAGTAACCTACTTTGACGAGGTACTTTTCACTCCGAAAATGGGCAATTACCATATGGCGATAGGCAAAAAGATAATTTCAGCTTTTGCAGGCCCTGCAGATCCGCATTCTTTCAATCTTATAACTCACACCCCTTCCAGCACCACTATCAAAAGCAAAAAGACCCCTGAAAAGGAAGAGCTCGAAGATCTATATCTATCTGTAAGAAACATCAGGCAGGGTGAAAATGCCAAATTTTCATTGGAAGCAACATTTGATTTGGTAAAGAAATACCACTCCCGGGATTGGTTGTTGCCTGTAGAAATTTATGAACTGGTTTTAGACCGGGATCCCGAATTGGCAGCAGAGATAAAAGAGCATCTGGAAAGCATTAAAATGACCCGGCCGGAAGTGAGTCACCTAATAGATGGAGGAATAGAACTTGTAGATTCCCACCTCGTTACTTAATAATAATGTTTAGGTTTTTATAGTTTCCAGGGCCTCTGAGCTTTGAATGGTATTTCCATTGTATTCAAGGGTCCATCCCATGGAATTGGTAAGGATATAGATCTTTTGAAGCTCGCTTATAAGTCGGTTCTTCGCGTTGGTTTTAATTGAAGATTTTTCAATTTTATCCATAAGTGATTTTTCAATGCGCTTCTGTATCTTATTATAATCCTTGGCATCGAACTGATTCAAATAATCCTGCGTTATATCGTAATACTGAATGTTGGGATTAATTTTGATCTCCTCCTCAGGAATATAGGTAATAGTAACCGTTTTTGTTTCCGGGTTCACCTCGGTTTGTAGCTTGCTAAGGTCATAAGCCACTGTAACATCTGCATTTACTATAATTAAGGCTTTTTTTCTTGCAGAAAGCACATCAAAATAAAACCGTTTTGAGTCGTTATATGTGAATACCTGAGCAAAATTACCTTCAGTGACTACCAGTTTCCCAACATTCTTGATCTGTTTTTGGATCAAATCTGTACTTTCAATCAATTGGTCCCGTTGATCGTCTTTAGCTTGAAAATATTTCCACGCAAAAAAAACAGCAAGCAAAAGCAACACTATAGGGATGATCTTCCTCATTTTAAAGATTTTTGGTAAAGATACAAATTCCTGAGAAGCGTGAAGGAAAGGAAGGAAGCCAGGAAACGTTATAAAATGCAAATAGACGGCCCCACCCGTCTATTTGCTTTAAGTCTAAAATCTACCCCAACAAATTTTAGAAACTTCGCTTTAAAAGATAAAGAAGAAAGCTGACGCATCCTCCATATTCCATTAAAGCTATTATAAAATTACAAATATTTTTTAAACCCGCAAGAAAAAAATGTTAAAACAAAAATTAATTGTTTGTTAACTAAAGGTTTCTGGAAAGTAAATAATAATCGATTGACAAAAATATTGAATATAATGCATCATAATTGAAATATAGGTTAAAAATGTGAAATTTACATTTAAAGAAAAGTTCCCCGGAGAAATATAGTAATAGTGGTCAGGGTTACATAAGTAAGGCTCATATCGGCTTATGAAATGCAGAATGGACGATCCCCACCGCCCATTCTACCAGCTTCAAATTGTACCCCAACAAATTCGGAAGCTATAAAATATTACATCCAAAAGGCAGCCTAATTCCACCTTTTATTATTTTTCAATTTATACGGTTAATAATCAAACAATTACCGTAAAAAATTAAATTATTACCCATTTTGAGATGAGACCGGGTTAATTAAATCTTAAGATTTTTAAAAATCGATATGGGGAAATTGGGAATTGAGGCTTTGGATCTTAACATTTAATTTTCGTAAAAATTCCCTGTGAGCATCAGAGGAATCATTAAATGGACGGTGGGAAAGGCCCTTCTGGATCTGCTCAATTTCGGTAATTGTATTCAAGGTATTTTCTGAACACCAGGCAGTAGTGAATTTATTCCATATAAATTGAATGGCCGTAACATTTGGATGCAGCATATCTTCAGCATAAAACCTGTAATCCCGCAACTCATCCATCATAATTTCATAGGCCGGGAAATAGGAAGTTTTATGTTCCGTTTCTTTTAAAACCTTTTGGAGGGCGGTTATTAAATGAGCTTTGCTCTGCTGGTTTTCAACTACGCCATCCTTAAGATGCCGTACGGGGGAGATGGTAAAAATCATCTGCACCTCAGGATTAATATTCCTTAGAATGGAATATATTGATGACAGGGATCTTTCAATCTCCTCAACAGAAGTGATTTCCTTAGTGAAATTGTTCTGAGGGAGTTTGTGACAATTGGCCACTGTTTCCTTGCTTTCTCTGCTTCGGTACACCCAGGAAGTTCCAAGCGTAATAATTATATGAGTGGCCTTTTTCAAAAATTCCCGGCTCGTCTGGGATTGCGTATTTAAGTCGGCAAGAAGTTTTTCCCGGGAAGAATTGCTTAAAACCGAATGGGCTGCAAAACTATGCCAGCGTTCATTGTAATAAAACACATCAGAGGAGGTATATTCATACCCCTTCACCATTTTAAGAAAGAAATTTTCCAGCGCGAGGGGATGGTATAGGATCCCGAATGGGTTTCGAAGATTCTGAAATTTATAATAATCCAGTTTTTCACCAATATTTTCTACAAAGCAGGAACCCATTAAAAAGACCTTTGAATGGTGGTCTATTTTTGGTTGCTGCGGATGTACCGGTACCGGAGTAGTTAACTTCATTTTTTTATTTTATTGTTTTTATCGGCCATTAGTAATTTCCATTGATCATCCCCCTGCGTATCGGCGCGTTGTTAGGGATGTTTCATATCATAAAAAAACCCTCAAAGAAATTCTTTAAGGGTTGTAAATTTTACTCTATATAAGCCTTTGCTTTTAAAAGTGCTTCCTCTATCCCCGCTGGGTTCTTGCCACCTGCAGTGGCAAAAAACGGCTGACCGCCCCCGCCTCCCTGGATAAACCTACCCAGTTCTTTCACCACTTTTCCTGCATTGAGGTCGCGTTGGGCTACCAGTTCTTTTGATATGTAGCAGGACAATAATGCTTTGCCATCCTGTTCACTGGCAAGGAGTAAAAATAAATTATCTTCCTTCTCCCCCATCTGGAAAGCAAGATCTTTGATCCCACCTGCATCCAGATCTACTTTTTTTGCCACGAACTGAACTCCGTTCACGGTTTCCAATTCGCCTATCAACTCAGATTTCAGGTTTTTGGCCTTATCCCTGAGTAAAATTTCAATTTGTCTTTTAAGGCTGTTGTTTTCCTCCTGAAGCGAATTTATTGCTTTAACAGGATCCTTTGCATTTTTAAGTTCGGCTTTGATCTCTTGCATCATTGCTTCCTGGGAAGCAAAATATTTTTGAACAGCCTCCCCGGTAATGGCTTCAATTCTTCTAATACCTGCTGCAACAGCACCTTCAGAAGTTATCTTGAAATGCCAGATATCGCCCGTGTTTTTCACGTGGGTCCCGCCGCAAAGTTCCATGGATTCTCCAAAACGTATTGCTCTTACCGAATTTCCGTATTTTTCGCCAAAAAGAGCAATTGCACCCTGGTCCAGCGCTTCCTGGAAAGCCAGGTCGCGTTTTTCTTCAAGGGCAAGTTGTTCCCTGATCTTTTCATTTACAAATTCTTCCACCCGGTGAAGTTCATCTGCACTCAGTTTACTAAAATGGGAAAAATCAAACCGCAAATGGTCGTGATTCACCATAGAGCCTTTTTGCTCTACGTGATTTCCAAGCACCAGTCTTAATCCCTGGTGCAACAAATGGGTTGCCGAATGGTTTGCCTGGGTCCTTAACCTTTTCTTTTGGTCTACAACGGCGATGAATTTTGAAGATACGTCTTCAGGAAGATTCTTTGCAAAATGAATAATCAGGTTGTTTTCCTTTTTAGTATCGATGATCTTAATATTCTCACCGGCGGGGGTAACCAAAATTCCCTTATCTCCTACCTGTCCGCCGCCTTCAGGATAGAATGGAGTTTTATCAAACACCATCTGGTACAGTTCCCCGTCTTTCTTGCTGTCAACTTTGCGGTACCGGGTTAGTTTTACTTCTGCATCCATTTCATCATAACCTATAAAAGGTAACTCCTCTTCATTTCCCAGGATCTGCCAGTCCCCGGCAGTCACCACTGAAGCTGCGCGAGACCTGTTCTTTTGTTGCTGCAATTCTTCATTGAATTCTTTTTCATCCAGATCATAACCGCGTTCCCTTAGGATCAATGCGGTAAGATCTATAGGAAAACCAAAAGTGTCGTATAGTTCAAAGGCTTTTTTACCCGATACGGTCTTGCCTTCTGTCTTTTCAATTATATTTTCAAGAAGCACCAGACCCTGATCCAGCGTTCTTAGAAAAGATTGCTCCTCTTCCCTAATCACATTTTCAATAAGCGATCTTTGCGATCTCAGTTCCGGGAAAGACTCGCCCATCTGGGCACTCAGGGTTTCCACCAGTTTAAAGATAAAAGGTTCTTTGGTGTCAAGGAAGGTGAAACCATAACGAATGGCCCTTCTCAGGATCCTTCTTATCACATATCCTGCGCCGGTATTTCCGGGAAGCTGCCCATCGGCAATAGAAAATGAGACCGCCCTTAAATGGTCAGCAATTACCCGTATGGCAATATCTATTTTCTCATCATTACCATAATGAGTTTCAGTTACTTTTTCAATGCTTTGAATAAGGGGAGTAAAAACATCTGTATCATAATTGGATTTTTTACCCTGCATTACCATGCAAAGGCGTTCAAATCCCATTCCCGTGTCTACGTGTTGTGCGGGCAGTTTTTCAAGACTTCCGTTGGCTTTTCGGTTAAACTCCATAAAAACCAGGTTCCAAACCTCAACTACCTGAGGGTGATCTGCATTTACCAGGTTACGGCCGGGGATCTTTGCTTTTTCCTCGGCAGAGCGTATGTCTACGTGAATTTCAGAACAAGGGCCGCAAGGTCCCTGGTCTCCCATTTCCCAGAAGTTATCTTTTTTATTTCCGAAGATGATGCGCTCCTCAGGCACAATTTTTTTCCAAAGCTCAAGGGCTTCCCTGTCCATTTCAAGATTATCTTCTTCGCTACCCTCAAATACCGAAACATACAGGATCTCCTTGTCTATCCCGTACACTTCTGTCAACAATTCCCAGGCCCATTCTATGGCCTGCTTTTTAAAATAATCTCCAAAACTCCAGTTGCCCAGCATCTCAAACATAGTATGGTGGTAGGTATCCATCCCTACTTCTTCCAGGTCGTTATGCTTCCCGCTTACCCTTAAACACTTTTGAGTATCGGCAATACGGGGATATTTTGGCACGGTATTTCCTAAAAAATATTCCTTAAATTGGTTCATCCCCGCATTGGTGAACATTAAGGTAGGATCATCCTTAATAACCATAGGGGCAGATGGAACAATGGTATGTGATTTCGACTTAAAAAATTCGAGGTATGTAGAGCGTATCTCCTTAGATTTCATATGCCTGGATAGGTCTAATAATTATTAAATTATGCCGGTGAGAAAACAATTTTTATATTTGTTCGTTTCTCATTAGCTGTTGCAAGGTTTTTGCTGCAACTAATACCCGCAAAAATAGCATATTTTTAATTTATGTCGAAGGTTAAATATTATTACGATAGCGAAACACTTTCTTACCAAAAAATAGAGCGCAAAAAGGGCCGAAGGTTAGGAATTGCCTTCCTAAGCCTTGTAGCAATATTTCTTGCAGCCTTTGTATTACTGGTTGTTTATCTCAATCTCCCTCTGGTAGAAACCCCCAAGGAAAAAGCCCTGAAAAGGGAACTCACAAATATGCAGTTACAATACGGAATGCTTAACCGTAAAATGGACCAGATCCAGGATGTACTTGGAAATATAGAGGATCGTGACAACAATATTTACAGGCTTTATTTTGAGTCCAATCCTATTCCTCAGGAACAACGCAGGGCAGGTTTTGGAGGTATTAACCGGTACAGGAACCTTGAGGGTTATGATAATTCTAAGCTTATCATGGAAACCAGTAAGCGAATGGATATTCTCACCAAACAAATTGTGGTTCAATCCAGGTCGTTGGATGAAATTGCAGATCTGGCAAAGGCAAAGGAAAAACTGCTTTCTGCTATTCCGGCCATACAACCTGTGCGCAATGAAAACCTTAAAAGGATCGCTTCCGGTTTTGGATGGAGAAATGACCCGTTTACCAAAGTGAAGAAATTCCATTACGGGATGGATTTCACTGCTCCCCGTGGCACACCCGTGTATGCCACCGGCGATGGACGTATTGAGCGGGCAGATAACCGTGCTACAGGGTATGGAAACCATATAAGACTTAACCACGGCTATGGGTACACCAGCCTTTATGCCCACCTTTATAAATACAATGTGCGGGTAGGTCAACGCGTAAAACGCGGGGATGTAATAGGGTTTGTGGGAAGTACCGGCCGTTCTGAAGCTCCCCATTTACATTACGAGATCTATAAGGATGGTGAGAGAATTAACCCTATCAATTTCTACTACGGAAATCTTTCCCCTGAAGAATTTGACCAGGTATTGCAACAGGCACAACAAGAAAACCAATCTCTGGATTAATGCATATAAATCTCCCTGAAAAAAGATATTACGCCATTGGCGAGGTGGCCGAAGCCTTTGGGGTCAACACTTCGCTTATACGATTTTGGGAGAAGGAATTTGAAGCCTTAAAACCAAAAAAGAACGCGAAAGGCAACCGCCTGTTCACACCCCAGGATATAAAAAACCTGGAATTGATATACCATCTTGTAAAGGAACGCGGATTCACCCTTGAAGGCGCAAAAACGCATTTAAAAGAGGAAAAGAAAAAAACTCTTACTAACTTTGATATTATTCGAAAACTGCAAGGCGTAAAAGCAGAACTAACCAACCTAAAAAATAATCTTTAAAATGAAAAACTGGCTAATCCCCGTAATTGTAATAGTAGTTCTTGGAATTATTGTTTATAGTTTGACCGTTGGGTTTAACAACACCGCAATTGAGAAACAGGAAGATGCACGTCTCGCGTGGGCCAATGTTGAAAGCTCTTACCAGCGTAGGAATGACCTTATTACAAACCTTGTTAATACAGTGCAGGGAGCGGCAGATTTTGAAAGAGGAACACTTACAGATGTGATCGAAGCAAGATCAAGAGCCACACAGGTTACTGTAGATCCTGCCAATATTACACCTGAGCAACTGGCACAATTCCAGCAGGCTCAAAGCGGGGTGTCCTCTGCCCTTTCAAGATTACTGGTAACGGTGGAACGCTATCCAGATATTAAGGCGAATCAAAATTTCCTGCAATTACAATCGCAGCTTGAAGGGACAGAAAATCGCATCAATGTTGCGAGAGACAGGTATAATGCCTCTGTAAGGGAATACAATACTTACATACGTAAATTCCCGAATTCAATGTTTGCGGGAATGTTTGGATTTGACCAGATGGCGCGTTATGAAGCAGATCCCGGATCTGAAAATGCCCCTGAGGTAGACTTCAATTTCTAAATATACTATTCATGAGCAAAGTAGAAGATTTCCTTTCAACCGGTGAAGAAGAACAGGTTATTGAAGCCATACGAATGGCCGAGAGTTCCACTTCGGGTGAAATAAGGGTTCATCTAGAAAAGACTCATGGAAAAATGGATATTTTCGAGAGGGCGCTGGAGGTTTTCCATCTGCTTAAAATGGATAATACTAAATTATCCAACGGGGTTTTGATCTATGTGGCTGTAGAAGACAGGGATTTTGTTATCTATGGCGATAAAGGGATCAATGATGTGGTTCCACATGATTTCTGGGAAAGCACCAAAGATGCCATTGTAGCGCAGTTTAAAAAAGGGAATTATAAACAGGGACTTATAGATGGGATCTTAAAAGCCGGCGAGCAGTTAAAAGCCCATTTCCCCTGGAGTGAAAATTTAAATGAACTCCCTAATACCATATCCAGAGGAGATGCTACACAGGAATAAAATTCTCTTAATAACATTATTTTTCATTTTTGGGTATTCCCTGTTGGGCTTTGCCCAAAGGGAAATTCCCCCAAGACCCTCCAACCAGACGAGCGTATATGATGAAGCAGATATTCTCTCTGCCTCTGAAGAACAGCAACTGGAACGAAAGCTTATCAATTATGCCGATACCACCTCTACCCAAATTGTAGTTGTAACCATAAAATCCCTTGAAGGCGAATATGAAGGCATCTATGCGACCAACTGGGCTCATGCCTGGGGAATTGGCCAGGAAAAGGAAGATAATGGCCTGCTCATTCTGGTTTCTGAAGGTGACAGGAAGATATGGATCACCACCGGTTATGGTTTGGAAGAATACCTTACAGATGCTACCACAAAAGACATTATTGAAAATATAATTTTACCCGAATTCCGGAACAACAGTTATTATGGTGGCCTGGACAAAGGAACATCGGCCATATTCCAGGTATTGGACGGCAGTTTTAAGGGTTCCCGCCCAAAATCTTCAGGAGGTACAGGTATACCCATTCATTTGCTCATACTGGGGATCTTCTTTCTTATTTTTCTGGTCTCCTTGAGCAGCAAGAATAAAGGAAAAGGCGGACCCGGAAGCCGAAAAGGCATGGGAGGCTCCCTGCTTGACGTTATTATTCTAAGTAGTCTTGGCCGCGGTGGTTTTGGCGGTGGCGGCGGATTTGGAAGCGGTGGCGGTGGCGGAGGCTTCGGTGGTGGCGGTGGCTTTGGTGGCGGCTTTGGCGGCGGAGGCTTTGGCGGCGGCGGTGCCGGCGGAAGCTGGTAGCTTTAGTAGTGAGTAGTTAGCATTGAATACTTGTATACTGTATATTGTATAAAGTATAATTGTATAACTGCTTGGTTGGAATTATTCTTTCTGCTTTGTTTGTCATTCTGAACGAGGTTTTCCTTTTTACATTGTCATTCTGAACGAGCTTCGGGCGAGGAAGATCCCAACAAACCAAATCCGTCCAAAGAGTACGCAGGATTCTTCGCTATCACTCAGAATGACATTCCGGGGAGGGTTGTCTTTCTGAACGGGCTTTTCCCTTTTCCCTTGTCATTCTGAACGAGCTTTTGGGCGAGGAAGAATCCCTGTAGTGAGTAGTTAGAATTGAATACTGTATACTGTATACTGTATGATTGTAAAACTGCTTAGTCCTATTGACACTTACGAATAAGCTTCCTTACCTACAGATACGTGTCATGAGTACGCAGGATTCTTCGCTATCACCCGCCTACCGGCAGGCAGGCTCAGAATTACATTCCGGGGAGGGTTGTCTTTCTGAAGGAGCTTTTGGGCGAGGAGTTGTTAGTCGTAAGTCTTTAGACTGTAATCTTAAGACGGTAGAATCTAGAATCTAGATGGTAGACTGAAGTTGCCAGACCTTCCTCTGTCCACTTATCAATCCTACATCCTCATCATTCTCATCCCACCTCTGCCTGCATTTGGATCTTTTCCTCCAAATTTGCTGATCTTATAAGTGAAGCTAAGCATTGCATAGCGCCTTAAAATCAGGTTCTGGGTATCCTGCACAAAATCGTTCCCTACAATTCTTTGGGTGTTGACATTCTCGTTCAGCATATCATACACCTTCAGCTTTAAGGTAGCATTATCCTTCAGGAATTTGTAACCAAGGCTCACATTCCACAGGAAAGCAGTATTGTCAAATCCCGGAGATACATTCCCAAAGTAATTATAGGAAATGTCATTGCCCAGCACCACATTTTTTGGCCAGAAGGTAGTTGCCTCAAGAGAAATACTGTGGTTGAGGAAATTCTCATTCCTGTTGCTGTTTATATCATAACGGGTATCTGTAAATGAAAGCTGGTAGCCGGGATTAAAGGAAAAATATTCCTCTATGGCCCAGGTAAAACTGGCCGATGGCCGCAGGGTGTATCTTTCGGCATTATAAAGAACGCCATTGGTAAAACCTATATTCTTATCATAACTTCCGTTCAAACCAAAACGGTAGCTTAGCTCCCTTTTCTCTTTTTTGAACTGTTTTGAATAGGACCCACCTGCGTTTGCATTAATGGCACCATCAACATTATCATACGTGGTAGTTCTTACAAGATTCTGATTTGTGGTAGTTACAGGAACAATGCTGTTATCTGTAAAGGTGACAGATCCATAACTAAAGAATCCGCTTCGTTTTGCAAAATCATAATTGCGGTATCCCCCGCGAAGAGTTTGGGTGAAAGTAGGCCTAAGATCGGGGTTTCCAATTATGATATTCAAGGGATTGGTACGATTTACAACCGGTTGTAACTGCCTTATAGATGGCACGCCCGCATCACTGTTGTAGTTTAAATAAACGCTTTTGGACCTGGTAATTTCATACCGAACATTGGCCTTTAAGAAAAGATTGTTGTAGGAATTGGAAAATGAACCCTCCTGTAAAAAATTGGTGTTTTCAAGGGTGGTGTTCAACAAGCCCACTTCAGATCCTACTCTCCATTTCTCTCCTTCATAATTCACCCCTACATTTGGAATATTCTTTATACTTCTGGATTCAAAATCACTGCTCAAAAGAGTATTGTATGCAGTAGAATAACCGCCATCTCCATCCTGGTCATACACATACCTGGCATTGGTAGATTTTGTAGTTGTAAAATCATAGGAAGCATCCAGAAATAATTTCGGCTTCATTACAAATCGCTGGGTGGCCCCTATGGAATAAGTATTTTCTTTTTCGTCTTCGTCTATGAACTGATTTTGGAACTGGATATTTTCCTCTTCACCAAAAAAGCGGCTTGTTGAAGAAAAATAGTTTTCATTGTTCTGTACCTGGTGCCTGTTCTCAAAATCTATTTGGGTATATGCCCCTAAGCTTCCATAGCGTCTTATAATATCAAGACGGTTACTAAAGTTTTGGCTTTCCAGGTATTCATCATCCAGGATCTCTGTTGAATTTATCAGTTCCCTGTTTTCATTAAGTGAGGCTGCATTATTGCTGCGATTTGAGTAGCCTGAATTTGTATTAAATCTTGGAGAGATCGAGATACGCGTTAATGTATCGGGTTTAAATTCAAACCGTGCACTACCCCTGTGACTATCATTAACCAGATTTCCGGCGCTGGTAGAATTGTAAAAAAACCTCGAATCTGGCAGGATATTTTCTCTTTCTATTACGGTAAGCGTTTCAGTATCATTCCTTCCGAAGAAATAATCGGCAGTAAGTTCTACCTTCTTTCCCCATTCATTTACAAAATTGATCCCTGCAGTTTCTGCCTTAGTGATCCCGCCGCCCATATTGCCAAAGTTCATTCCGTTAATTCCAAAAGAACCGCCACCACCGCCGCTTGTCATTGTAAAACTTCGGGCATTTCTTCCCATCATATCAAAAACCTCATCAAAACTGAAACCGGAGCTGTTAATATTGTTGGAACTTGCGAGCACGCTTACCCGCAATTTATCTTTAAAGTAATTACCAATTCCGCTTAATTCATAACGATCATCTGTTCCACCCCCTGCGGTAGCACGTGCAAAGTAACCTTTGTTCTTATCTTCCTGAATAGTGATATTAATGGTTTTATCGTCCGGATTTCCCGCTTTCCCGGTAAATTCCTCACTTCGGGTACGGGTATCTGTCACCTGGATCTTGTCAATAATTTCCTTGGGAAGGTTCTTGGTAGCGATCTTGGGGTCATTGCCAAAAAATTCTTTTCCGTTTACCAGGATGCGGGATACAGGCTTTCCGTTAACTGTAATATTCCCCTGGGTATCTACTTCTACCCCGGGCAATTTTCGCATTAGTTCCTCAAGGTTGGCATCGGGCCTGGTAGCAAAAGAGGCTGCGTTGAATTCCAGGGTATCTTTCTTTATAGTAATTGGGGCACGACTTCCGGTAAGGGTTATCTCATCAAGGGTATTATCTGCCTCCTTCATTTGTATGGTGCCCAGGTTTTTTACAAGCCCTTCCTCCAGTGAAATTTTTTGCCGGTGCACCTGGTATCCTGTAAAAGACACAAAAAAATCCAGGTCTTTGGCCGAAGTGTTCCCGGTAATAAGAAAATTTCCGTCTTTTTCTGAAATGGAATAGCTTACCAGGGTACTGTCTACCGGGTTTTCAACATACACGGTTGCGGCTTCCAGGGGAAGGTTGGAACCGTTTTCAGTAATTTTTCCGGAGAGTTCAAAATTTTGTGCGGTTACCTGTAGGGAGATAAGACAAAGCAGCGTAACAAATATTCTCTTCATGGGGGGATAGGTAATAAAATTAAAAAGGTCCTAACATATTATGTTAAGACCTGATATTATTATAATGGTTTAATAGATATTTATTTTTTTCTGAAATAAACTGAAACAGGAACACCGGTAAAGTCGAATTCTTCCCTTAATTTATTTTCAAGGTAGCGTTTATAAGGCTCCCGAACATATTGAGGCAGGTTACAGAAAAATGCAAACTGGGGTTGTGGTGTAGGCAGCTGCATACAATATTTGATCTTCACATATTTACCTTTCCAGGCCGGTGGCGGGTAATGCTCAATTATTGGAAGCATCCTGTCATTAAGTTCGCTGGTCTTTATCTTTTTACTTCTGTTCTTATATACCTCAACAGCGGTTTCAATAGCCTTGAAAATACGTTGTTTGGTTAGAACAGACATGAAAATAATTGGCACATCTGTAAAAGGTTCAATTTCCTTGCGAATTTCAGCCTCATAATTCTTTAAAGAATTGGTTTCCTTGTCTTCAACAAGGTCCCATTTATTCACGAGGATAACGATCCCTTTGCGGTTGCGCTGGGCCAGCCAGAAAATATTTTGAACCTGGCCGTCAAATCCGCGGGTAGCATCCATTATGATCAAACACACATCTGAGTTCTCAATAGCGCGTACAGATCGCATTACAGAGTAAAACTCAAGATCTTCCTTTACCTTGGATTTTCTTCGAATTCCCGCAGTATCTACCAGGTTGAATTCAAAACCAAATCTATTGTATCTTGTATCAATGGCATCTCTGGTGGTTCCGGCAATATCTGTAACTATATAGCGATCTTCTCCAATAAGAGCATTTATAAAAGAAGATTTTCCCGCGTTTGGCCTTCCTACTACCGCAAAGCGTGGCAACTCGGTTTCTTCATCTTCTTCCAGTTCCGGTAGGGATTCCACTAGTGCATCCAGCAAATCTCCCGTACCGCTCCCGCTTGTACTGGCAATGGGAAAGTAATTTCCAAGGCCCAGGGAATAGAATTCCACAGCATTTTCAAGACGCTTGGCATTATCAACCTTATTTACAACCAGGAAAACTGGTTTTTTTACCTTGCGTAAAAGTTTCGCAACATCTTCATCCATCCCGGTGATCCCTGCTTCAACATCTACCATAAAGATAATGGCATCGGCTTCATCAATAGCAAGTTCTACCTGTTTGTCTATCTCGCTTTCAAAAACATCATCGCTTCCTTTTACATAACCCCCTGTGTCAATAAGGGAAAAGGTCTTTCCATTCCAGTCGGCTTTCCCGTAGTTCCGGTCACGGGTCACCCCGCTCACTGCATCCACGATCGCCTCCCGGCGCTGGATCATGCGGTTAAAAAAAGTGGATTTCCCAACATTAGGTCTCCCTACAATGGCTACTATATTGCCCATACTGACTTCAATCTTTTATTAATGTGCAAAAATAGGGCTTTTTAGTTGAATATAATTGGGGAATTTTAAAAGCTTTAAACCCCTGGCAATAAAAGATTTGATAATACCCTGTAAAAATGATAAGGGGGAAATAAAAGGAGTTTTTTAAGGAATTTCCTTTGCCGGAAGCGAGGATGCTTAAAAAGTTTATAAAAACTTTAAAACTATTGGGTGCTATAATCTTTATCTTAAAGCAATTGAATAAAAATAAAAAAACTTAGTTATGAAAAATGTAAAATTAGCCGTGATCTATTATAGTTCTACAGGAACCAATTACCAACTTGCCCAGTGGGCTGCACAGGCGGGGAAAGACGCAGGTGCGGGGGAAGTTAAAATACTTAAGATCGCTGAGACTGCTCCAAAAGAAGCCATTGACCAGAACCAGGACTGGAAAGCCCATCTTGAAGCAACCAAAGATGTTCCTGAAGTTTCCCTGGAAGATCTGGAATGGGCAGATGCAATAATTTTTAGCGCACCAACCAGGTATGGAAATCTTCCTTCGCAGGTGGCCGCATTTTTTGATACCACGGGCGGACTGTGGTCCTCCGGGAAACTTGCCAATAAAGTAGTGAGCGGAATGACGAGTGCCCAGAACCGTCATGGCGGGCAGGAAACCACGCTCCTATCCCTCTATAAGACCATGCATCACTGGGGAGCAATTGTTGTTTCTCCCGGTTATACAGATGAAGTGCTTTTTGATGCCGGCGGAAATCCTTACGGTGTTAGTGTTTCAGCAGGACAGGATAACTTAACCGGAAAAATCCAAAAAGCAGTGGCCCATCAAACTGAAAGAACCCTTCAAGTTGCGGGTTGGGTTAAAACCGGAAGCTCACAAAAATAAGAGTTCAAATCCATAAATAATGAATAGCAGAAGAAGCTTTATAAAAAGATCTGGTTTATTTTTGGCTGCCTCTGCCCTCCCTTTTAATTACTCTATGTTCTTAAAACCGGAAAGAAAACTCGGAGTTGCCCTTGTGGGATTAGGCAATTACAGCACAGGCCAGCTTGGCCCTGCCCTGCTTGAAACAAAATACTGTGAATTGAAGGGAATTGTAACAGGAAGCCCTGAAAAGATCCCAGTTTGGCAAAAGAAATATGGGATCAAAGATCACAATGTGTACAATTACCGGAATATGCATACTATTGCCAATAATGATGAGATTGACGTTGTCTATATAGTATTACCCGTAAGTATGCATGCCGAGTTTTCCATTAAAGCAGCAAATGCAGGGAAACATGTATGGTGCGAAAAACCAATGGCCAAAACCGCTGCAGAGTGCAGGGAGATCATCCGGGCCTGTGAAAAAAATAAAGTGAAACTTTCCATTGGTTACAGGATGCAGCATGAAACAAATACCCAAACCCTCATGAAGTGGGCGATAGATAAGCCCTTCGGAAAGATCCTTCACCTCGAAGCAGGAGCGGGTTTCAATGGAAGAAACATTATTCCGTGGAAACTCAGGAAAGACATGGGAGGCGGGGCAATGTATGATATGGGAGTTTACCCGCTAAATGCAGCCAGATATGCCACCGGAAAGGAACCGGTGAGAGTTTGTGCCACCCATACCACCACGCGCCCTGAAATGTTTCGGGAAGTAGATGAAACAACCATCTTTGACCTGGAATTTCCCGACGGACTAGTTGCAAAATGCCGCACCAGTTTTGGAGAAAACATAAACAAGCTGGAAATATCCTGCGAAAAAGGAGGGTATTATCTAAGGCCTTTTCAAAGCTACTCAGGTGTAAAGGGGCAGGCCAGTGACGGTACAATACTCCCACCCTTTGGCAAAAACCAGCAGGCAGTACAAATGGACAATGATGCCCTGGCAATTCTAAACAATAAACCGGTGTTGGTACCCGGGGAGGATGGCCTTCGGGATATAGCAATCCTGGAAAAGATCTACGAATCGGCAGCCAACGGCGGAAAACTACTCCGTTTATAATCTTCTTAAAACCATTGCTAAATTCTAAATTCTGAGTGTACTTGTTTTAAAAGATTAATTAAAATTAAAATTAGCCTATTTGTATTTAATATATACGTAAATTGCGCTTTCAATATTGGCATTCAATATGTTGTGAATACGTAAAGCTTGTTTATCTCTGCAATTTTTATAAAACCTTTCTAAGGTATCCCCTTGGTTTTATTGTATTAATATTAAAGCATATTTTGTCAAATTACTTTTTTTGTGTTCCCTACATCCCTAAATAATCCCCTTTTATTTTTTAAGATGTCACCAATTCCTCTCTCACAACTTTGAGATGGAATTTGCCTATATAACTTTTTTATGTACCCCAACCCCAAGAATTCCGGAGTGTAACGCTCCGGTTTTCTGCTTTTTATAAGTTGGCATTTTTTGCAGACAGCAGGAAAACACTTCATTCTCCTTCACAGGGACATTGCTAGGTTTAAATTCCTAAATTTGTAAAACCTTATAGAAAGCGAATGAATTCCACCAGCGATTTGCGCACGGTTACTGTCACCAGATACATAATGCCTCTTCGGGAAGGAGGTTCCCTTCCTGCCCTGGCCGAGGCCGATGATGATTTTAAATATGTTTTAAAATTCAGAGGTGCCGGTCATGGTGTCAAAGCTCTTATTGCTGAACTGCTTGGGGGCGAGATAGCCCGGGCTTTGGGTCTAAAAGTACCCGAGCTGGTTTTCGCCGAACTAGATGAGGCATTTGGAAGAACCGAAGGAGATGAGGAAATCCAGGACCTGCTCAAAGGAAGCCAGGGACTTAATCTTGCGCTGCATTTTTTAAGCGGGGCTATTAATTTTGATCCGGTAGTTACCCAACCCGATGCCCTTTTGGCATCCAAAATAGTCTGGCTGGATGCATTTATCACCAATGTTGACCGTACCTTTAGAAATACCAATATGCTTATGTGGCATAAGGAATTGTGGCTTATAGATCACGGTGCTGCTTTTTATTTTCATCATTCCTGGTCAAACAGAGAAAAACATGCCAAAAGCCCCTTTACCCTTATCAAGGATCATGTGCTTTTGCCGCAGGCAACTTTGCTTGAAGAGGCCCATGCACAGTGCAGCGCGGTGCTTACCCACAGATTAATAAGGGACATCGTAGAATTGATACCGCAGGAATGGCTGCAATGGCAGGATACTGATGATTCACCTCAGGAAATAAAGCAAGCCTACTTTGAATTTTTAACCTCCCGCCTGGCGCATTCAGAAATATTTATAAAAGAAGCTCAAAATGCAAGACAAACACTTATATGAATATGCGGTAATACGCGTAGTACCAAGGGTAGAACGCGAAGAGTTTCTCAATGTGGGCATAATTTTGTTTTGCAAAAACTCAAAATTCCTGCAGGTAAAATATGAACTCAATGAAAACAGGCTGCAGTGGATGGCAGAGGATCTGGATCTTGAAGAGGTGAGAAAGAATTTGCAGTCATTTGAAAAGATCACCCATGGAGACAAGGACGGCGGGCCCATTGCCCAAATGGATGTTCCCTCAAGATTCAGGTGGCTTACCGCAGTAAGAAGTTCTGTAATTCAAACTTCCAGGCCACATCCCGGTATTGCCGGGAAACTGGATGATACCATTAACCGGTTATTTAAAGAGCTGGTTCAATAGTAGAAATACCAGAATCAGCATTAAAAAATTCCCAAAATATATACTTATATTACCCGATGAAAAAATTCCTCCCCCTCATAATCCTGGGCCTGTTCATTAATTGCAGCCAGGATGATCCTCAGACTCAAAATCCCCCTATAGTAGTTATAGCTCCTAAAGTTGAGC
This sequence comes from Gillisia sp., assembly GCA_039989915.1. Lineage (GTDB taxonomy): Bacteria > Bacteroidota > Bacteroidia > Flavobacteriales > Flavobacteriaceae > Gillisia. The sequence goes on along the minus strand of JBDXGW010000021.1, from coordinate 97,407 downwards.
AGATAAGTCCACAAAAGTCGAGAATTGGGGATACTTTAATTATTAAAGGAGAAAATCTAAAAATGATCAACCTTGTAAAATTTGAGCATGTACAAGGAATGTATAATAGGTTTGACAAAGAGGTTCTGGCCTACTCTTTTGTCACTCATGAAGATAATCTTATAGAAGTAGTTATTCCTCCTGTGGTTCACGAAAATATCAAAATCCTGATTGGATCTGAGAGGTACCCGGTGGACCTATTTGGTTTTATCCCACTATCAAATAATTATCAACCAAAACAAATCCAAACCCTGGATGAGAATATTGGATTTCTCCTGGAAGGAAAAAAGCTCCTAAAATCTACCGATGGATTTTACACCTGGAGCCCTGTTATTGAATACATAGAGGGTTACCCTGATACTTTTTTCTTTTTAAATGAAAACGAGGGGTGGATTTCCTATTCCGATCCCATAAGTGGACGGGGGTTATATTATACCGAGAATGGAGGCAAGGATTTTGATCTCCTTGTCCGGTTAAAAAACTATGCTAATGGTCATTCCAGAAAAATATATTTTGTAAATAAAAACCTGGGCTATCTTATAGAAGGGGATGGAAATGTTATAGTATTTGTGAATAACGAGGCAATAGACCTTTATGAATATTATCCTCAACTTAATAATGTCGATATAGCCCCAATTGATTTTTGGGACTTAACCGCTGTAAATGAGGAGCTTCTCTTCCTTGCTCCTAATGACCGGGAATTTCTGGTTAAAATTGAAAATGGCAATGTCACCTATTCAGCTTTTGATACATGGCCTAAGGCTCCACATTTTTTTGGCGACACAGGATATCTTCAGGCAAACAGTGATATTTATAAATCAACAGATCTGGGGGAAAACTGGGATAGGATCAAAACCTTTGACAACCATTATCCAAGGATACATTTTTTTGATGAGGAAAATGGGATGGCATTTGTAAATTATACTCCCGAAAAAATCTTTAGAACCAGGAATGGGGGAACTACCTGGACAGAATATCCTTATCCGGCGACCGTACCCATGCGCACCTCGGGCAATGAAACTACAGACCTTTTTACCGGATCTCTGGGAATTATGGGGAGAAGCCTGGTGAAATATATAAAAGAGTAATTTTTACTAATATCTTCCCTTAACGCATAGGTCAATTAAAACACACAATTCTCCAATATTTGGGAGGCACTGTTACATCCTTCGGCATTATATTGGAACTCAACCGACCCGCCTGCTGCTATGAATTTGCATAAAGTGGAAATGGAACAGGAAGCGAGACGCTCATTCCCCACCACATTGATATAATCTTTCACCCCTCCTATATTACCTAAAGCAGAAATATCAGTTAATAAAGGATTGTGCTTAATTTCAATGATCTCAATGAATGAGGTGAGGTTTTCCATTCCCTGCAAAGTTTTGATTCCCTTTACTCCTGAAATTCTTAGGGCCAGCCCAATTTTCTTTAAATTACTAAAGTTGCGAAGATCGGATATTTCGCCCTCTCCAATAGTAAAATAATTACCCACCTCTTCCAGGGAGGTAAAACCCTCTATTGAAGTTAATTTCCGGTTTCCTCCCAACATAAACTCTGTTTCAATAAACTTAAGTGCAGAAAATCCCTTGATCTTTTCCAAAACTATATTTTGACCTATATGGATATACCCTATGGATGTTATGCCGGTAAAGCCGTTGAATTCCTTAAGCTCGTAATTATCTGTCAAAAATAGGTGATCCACCTTATTTATCACCCCATTAAAACCTCCAACTTTAACCAGCAATTGATTAGAGGTGATGACAACCGGGCCGCCAATAAATTTTAATTGTTCTCCCACACTAAATTGCTCCAGTGCAGCATTTGTTGAGATATGAAATTCTCCTCGCACCTCTTCAAGAGAATTAAGAAGTGGCGTGAAACTCAAAATCTCCTCATTTTGATAGATTTGAAGGTCCCCTCCAACCGTTTTTAGGTTTTTAAAAGCCGTAACTTCTTGCAATTCCTCATGGTGCGAGATCACAAGTCTTCCATCCAGATCTGTAAGTTGATCAAAGCCCTCCAATTTCTCCCTGATACCTCCACTAAATGCTACATTGTTTGCTTTTTTTAATTTGTCAGGACCGTGAAATGTAGAGAAGGAGTTGTAACTAATTGTAAAATATTCACCTGTAAAGGTTTCCAATTCCCGGAAACTGTGAAAAATTCCCGGATGTGAATTGTTTGTTATGTGAATTTCTGCCTCAACTACTTTAAGGCCGGTAAAAGAATTCTGAAAGTTGAGATAATTATTGGAAAGATTTATCACCCCGCCAACCTTTTCAAGGGTATTAAATGCTGGGATATTTTCAAGAAGTGGGTTTAAGTCCATTCTTATATTTTGGGAAATTAAAGTTAGCGCTCCAAAACCATTAATAGCCGTTAAAGCTTCATTCTTTTTAATGTCAACATTTTTCACCTCTATTAGTTCAGCAAATCCTTTAATTTCATTAAGCCTTGGGTTATTTGAAACATATAACAAATTAAATTTTTCCAATTTTTCAAACCCATCAATAATCTTTAATCCTGGATTATCCATAAAAGATATATTCCCTACACTTTGCAAAAAATTTAAACTATTAAATACCAATTCAGATACATTTTTATGGTATTCGAATTTTCCTCCAATACTCTTCAGTTTTTTCAGATCCATTGAGGAAAGTTTCTCACTTCCATAAATAATAAAATTACCCCCTATACTTTCCAAATTATCTAAGTCCATGGAAACCAAATTGGTAATTTGTGTAAGATGAAGGTCACCTCCAATTGCTTTCAAATTTTCAAGTCCTTTAAGATTTAGAAGGGATTTTCCGGAAATATGCAAATCTCCAGATATGGAGGTAAGATTTTTAAGATTTTCCAGATTCATTCCCGCAGCATATTCAGAATTGATACTAACGGAACCCATTACTGTTGAACAATTTTTCAGCTTTTCCGTATCAAAGGTTGAGGAAAGGATGAAATTTCCTTCACATGCAGATAGCACCGGGGCAACAATTGTAGGTTCCCCTGTAGAATTACTTTCAGGGTCACAGGCCAGAATAAAACATAATAAAACTGGAAGAAAAATAATTTTTTTCATTTTTGGGGGATGTAATATGATTTTAAGTCAAATTTGGACCTGAAACTTCATTTTTAATTGTTAAAAATATGATAAATTATTAAAACAATGCACCTTGTTTTTAACTAAATTACTTTTGTTAGTTTTATTTATATTATAATATGAAGAATCTTGCAAAAACCTTTTCTATTAAGATTGATTTTATAGGATTTGCCATCAATAAAGATTGTTCTAAAATTTAAAAAGTGATATAGGTCATATTTTAAATGAGGCAATTGTAATAACTTCGGAGAGAATTAATTGTAGGATCCTATACACAATTAATTAAGGACCCCTGTAATTTTTTGCGGTTATGAGAAAATCTACCCTTGATCTTTACCTGTTATTACCTATTAAGAATTTTATAGAAAAGCAAACCTCTGTAGGTTTGCTTCTTATTTTTTCGGCACTGGTAGCAATGGTAGTTGCAAATTCTCCCTGGGCAGATGCTTATCACAGTTTGTGGAAACAATACATACATATTGGGTTCAATGATTTTATAATACGAAAAAACCTGCTTCACTGGATCAATGACGGGCTTATGTCTATGTTCTTTTTCCTGGTAGGGCTGGAATTAAAGAGGGAGATCATGCACGGCGAGTTATCAAACATTCGAGGGGCAATGCTTCCCATAGCTGCCGCGGCAGGTGGAATGGCGATTCCTGCATTGATCTTTTATCTTTTCACCCAGGGAACACCTGCAGTTTCCGGCTGGGGTATTCCAATGGCAACAGATATCGCTTTTGCCCTGGGTATTCTTTACCTGTTGGGAGATAAGGTTCCACTGTCATTAAAAGTATTTCTAACGGCCATCGCTATTGTAGATGATCTTGGTGCGGTACTGGTAATCGCTTTTTTTTATACTTCAGAGCTTTCATTGGAAAGCCTGGCTTTGGGGGCCTTCTTTTTACTTGTGCTTATAAGTGCAAATTATATAGGAATTAGAAACACCTTCTTTTATGCCATTATGGGAATTGGAGGCCTTTGGCTGGCCATTATGCTTTCGGGAGTACACGCGACCATTGCCGCAGTTCTTGCCGCGTTTGCGATCCCTACCAGTCGGCGCATCAACACCCCGGTCTTTCTGCGGAAGGTAAAATGGCTCACCAATGAGATCAAAAATACCCTGAAATTACAACAGGAAGAACCTGAAATTGAGGCCGAAGATCATATCTCGGCCACCATAGAAAAATTCTCCTCTCTTGCTCAGGATGCCACTCCTCCCCTTCAAAGGCTGGAACATGCATTGCATCCCTTTGTAAGTTTTGTTATACTTCCCATTTTTGCCTTTGCAAATGCGGGAGTAACCATTACAGCAGAGTCCCTTACTTTTTTTACCAGCCCGGTAACACTGGGAGTTATTTTAGGGTTAATCATAGGAAAGTTTTTTGGGGTGGTTCTTTTTACCCGGATTATGATATGGTTAAAGATATGCCAGTTACCCAAAGGTGTGAAATGGCCTCATATTTACGGAGTTGGAATATTGGCCGGAATTGGTTTTACAATGTCTTTATTCATTACAGAACTCGCATTTAACGATGAAAATTATATGGTCCAGGCCAAAATAGGGATACTTTCTGCCTCCCTGCTAGCGGGCTTGCTGGGCTATTTCTATTTAAAATTTATATCCCGAAGAAGAAAGCAAAAAGCAAAGAAGAGTACTATTGCAGCCAGAAAAGAGGCATTTAAGAAGCTGGAAGCTATTTGAGAAACCTTCCGGTAGTTTTAAGTGAAGGGGAACCCGGTATTAACCCCGGGTTTCTCCCGTTTCGCCAAACTGTTGTTAAGTGCACCATATTGATTACCAAATTGATAACCGGTCACTTTAGGTTAAATCTTTTCTTCATTAAAGAAATTCCAAAAAAACAGGAAAAAAATTCTTCCATAAATGAAAAAGCTTTCTATATTTGCACCCGCATTCAAGGAATACTTGATGAGACACTTTGGAGAAATGGCAGAGCGGTCGAATGCGGCAGTCTTGAAAACTGTTGAGGGTCACACCTCCGGGGGTTCGAATCCCTCTTTCTCCGCTGGTTAACAACCATCTAACAACAAAAAGCCCGAAAACACTAGTGTTTCGGGCTTTTTCATTTTAGATAATATCAAATAATATCATCTAAAACCATCCTATTCGGTGTAGAATTCGGTGTAACTTGTATTTCAAAAAAGAGTTACACCTTTATGATGAATATTCCTACAAAAACATTCTTAAACCCTTAGTATACTTGTTGTTACATTAAAGATAAATTTTTACATTAGTACTCATAATTTTTAAAATTTTCAAATTATGGGTGTAAATTTTTTTCATCTTTTCTTTATTAGGAGAAATAAAAATAACTTGGAACAGGCTGCGATTTACCTAAGGGTAACCTATGAGGGCAAAAGGGCCGAAATAAGTGCTAATCAGAAGATTGCAAACCATCTTTGGAATCCAAATACGGGAAGGGCGATTGGAAATTCAGGTGATGCTCAAAGGGTTAATAGACATCTCAATAAAGTTGAAAGCAAAATTCACCAATGCTACCAGTCTTTAGTAGACAAAAATCAACATTTTACTGCTAAACAAATATTAGATCTTTACTCAGGTAAAAAGGAGAAACATAAAATGCTCTTGGAAATTTTCCAGGAACATAATGATAAAGTCAACAGATTAATAGGGCAGGATTTTGCGGAAGGTACTGCGGAACGTTACCGTACTGCTAAGATGCACGTGGAGAATTATATTAAGAAAGAATATAAAACCCAGGACATTCCTGTAGACCAGGTTAATCATAAATTCATTTCAGGTTTTGAATACTATCTCAAAACCGAGAGGAAATGCGCCCACAATTCAGCAATAAAATATGTTACCAATTTCAAAAAAATTATTCGGATTGCTTATGCGAATGAATGGATCAAGAGAGACCCATTTGTGAACTGGAAGGGAACCTTAAAAATTGTTGATAGGGAATTTCTTAATCAGGAGGAAATTCAAAAGATGGTAGAAAAAGAAATTACTAATGAGCGTTTAGATTTGGTGAAAGATATTTTCATATTCTGTTGTTATACAGGGCTTGCATACGCTGATGTTAAAAAATTATCCTCAGATGATATTGTAATTGGAATTGATGGTAATAAATGGATTAAAACCAACAGAACGAAAACCAAAACCAGAAGTAGTATACCTATTCTACCTACTGCGGAAGATATTTTAGAAAAATACTCCACACATCCGCAATTCAACGTAAAAAGACTTTTGCCGGTATTGAGCAACCAAAAAATGAATGCCTATCTCAAGGAAATTGCTGATATCTGTGAGATTCCAAAAAATCTTACCTTCCATCTGGCCCGTCATACCTTTGCTACTACAGTAACTTTATCTAATGGTGTTCCTATTGAAAGCGTAAGTAAAATGTTGGGGCATAAAAATCTTCAAACAACTCAGCACTATGCTAAAATTCTGGATAGAAAAGTAAGTGATGATATGGCTGCACTAAGAGAGCGGTTGAAATTAAATAAAAGCAAAAAGGATAGTAATAGTGCTACCTAAATTTTAAATCGATACTCCTATATATAATTGGACTGAATTTCAGCGAGGGCATATTTAAAACTATTTTATGGCTAAATTAAATTTGCCAAGAGAATGATTTAAAAAGGAAACACCCTAAACCAACTTTTTTAAATTAAAAGAATATCCTTTTCTTTCACACTATTTTTCATGGAACTAATAATTCTTGTGGTATCATAGTTATTTTTTTGTTTTACTAAATACCCTAGAATATCATTAAAGTTGGAAATATTTTGAGACTTCTCTATATAACCGTAACCCTCATAAATTCCATTTACTTCATATACAAATGCATCTTCAGAACGATTTCTGCCTTTCAATTTATAGATCCTTTTGTGCGATTTTTCACGGAAAACATCAAAAGCATTTCGAAATCTTTTATTATAATCTTCTATTGATTCTCCCCCTGAACAAACGCAGGATATGGGATTTTTAGAGTTATTACTGCAAGGCCCCTTTACTTTCTCCAGACCACAATGTTTTCTACATAAATTAAATTCCTTGCAAAAATCCTTCAAAGAATCAATTACAGATTTTCTATTGAAATATTTCTCGGGTAAGCTATCTTCAAATACCTTTCTGGTAATCTTTATTTTTGAAATTCCTTTGGCCGTAGTATCCAAAGTAATAATAAACGGATCTGGATTTGTTACTTGCTGGGAATTGAAGTGCGGTTGTAAATTTTTAATATTTTCTGATTCTACCAGTTGCGCAATAATATCATTACCTGTATAAATCACATCAATAGTACTTACCTGAGAGTAGTCTATATTACTGTGTTTAGCGGTATTAATAAAATGACTTTGTAATCTCTTACGGATATTTTTTGCCTTCCCAACATAGATAATTTTTCCTTGTGCATTAAAAAAAAAGTAAACTCCGGGAGTTCTGTCATATTCTGACAGTTTATGACGGTCAGGTGTAATTTCAGTGGCTTTATAACTTTCCAGTTGTTGATTTTGATGAACTTTAATATTATGCATCACTTTCAAAAAAGCTTTTGCAAATCCAGCGGATTTCAATGATTCACGCTGAGAAACAAATTCTATTATTCCTTGCAGCTTTTCATTGTCTTTTTTACCGGAAGACCATAGAATGGTGGGTTTCAAATTAAAATTATAGCCTATATTTTTAAATTGAGACTTAAGTAAAAGAAAATGTTCTTTTTCACTAAAAATTAAATTTTGATCACGAAATAAATCTATCAGCTCATCTGCAGAATTACAGAAAGGTTCACAAGCTAATAATTCCAGTCTATCCAGATTATTCTCAGCATAAATCTTTTTGGGGATAAACAGTTCTGGTCTAAAAGTAAATGTCTTATAATCCTCAATAAAATCTTCAGAATAAAGCAACAGGCGAAATGGAATTTTGGTCTTCCCTCCTAACTGTATATACTGAACAAAAATAAATATCATGATGCCAAAAATAGGAAATATTCCGCATATTGGAAATATTCCTAATTCCTGACATTTTTATTATCTTTACCAAAAAAATTGGAGAAACATATTCTTAACGAGAAACAGAAAAAAGCTGTAGAATATAGTGGGAAACATCTTCTTGTTCTTGCCGGAGCAGGAACGGGTAAAACCAGATGTATTGTAGGTAGAGCGGCGTATCTAATTGAACAAGGGACACCTCCCGAAAAGATCCAGATCCTCACTTTTACAAAAAGGTCTGCTAATGAAATTGTGGAGCGGGTAAAATCTTCCCTAAGCACTAATCAGGCTCAAAGTCTTAACGGCTCCACTTTTCACTCCTGGTGTAATCAATTAATTGTTCGATATCCAAATTTATTTGGAGCATCAAATTATACTGTGATAGATCCGGATGATCAATTAAGCGTGATGAAGATGGCCTGTGGCGATCAGGTAATTGAGTATAAAGGAATACGCATCAAACCCCAGCAATTAATAGATATTTATTCCTACGGAAGAAATACAAGACAAAACCTTACCAATTCTATCCGCGAAAAAGTTTATAAAGGAAAAACCGATGAAGAGACTAATGACGAAATAGATATCATTAGACCAAAAGTTGAAGTCTTACTGAAGGCATATCAGTTTAAAAAAGGAGAAGGGCGATATCTGGATTATGACGATCTTTTACTGATAGTTGCAAATAGATTAAGAAATGATGATGAAGCCCGAACAATACTTTCTCACCAGGTTAAGCATTTATTGATTGATGAATTTCAGGACACCAATCCCTTACAATGGTATTTACTTGAACCATTTTTAGAAATTGCAAAATTCTATTGTGTGGGAGATGATGCACAGTCTATTTATTCTTTTAGAGGTGCCGATTTTAAAAATGTTCATTTATTTAAAGAAAGAGTTCCGGAATCTGAAATATTAATTTTAGACAACAACTATAGATCTACTCAGGAAATTTTAAATCTTTCCAATTGGCTATTAGAGGAGTCCGGTTTAGATTATAAAAAGAAATTAATAGCTACCCGTGGTGAGGGAATTAAACCCAAACTTATAAATGTTTCCAGCCAATGGGAAGAAGCAAATTTTATAGCCGAAAATATTCTGGAAAACCTTACAGAAAATAATAAAAACTTCATTGATCATTTAATCCTTTCAAAATCTACCTATTACACCAAACCTTTACAGGCTGTATTTATTCAGAAGAAAATTCCTTATGTAACCTATGGTGGAAGAAAGTTTATGGAAGCTGCACACATAAAAGATGTTATTTCTGCCTTGAGAGTAGTAAACAATGTCTATGATGAAATAGGCTGGATGCGTTTTCTGACATTTTGGGACGGAATTGGAGAAATTAGAGCGGGGAAATACATATCTAAAATTTTAGAATTTAAAGACCCATTAGAATGTGCTCAAAACCTTGAAGATGCAATTGGCGGCTCGGATGGTGAAAAAATAGCGGACATTTATAACACGATCTTTATAAATTCCGGAAATGTAAAGAAAGCCCTGCAAGAAACTTATTCCAAAATGGAATTATCACTGGCTTTTAAGTACAGAAAAGACTGGGAAGAGAAAAGAAAATCTGATTTTCCCGTATTGGAAATGCTGGGTGATAATTACTCCACCATTGGTCAATTAATTTCGGAAGGTATTCTTGAAAATGCAAAACAGTTGAATGGAGAACCTGTTCTGGAAGGATCTCAGTTAAGTGACAGCGAAATAAAAGATCATGTAATTATATCGACAGTACATTCCGCAAAAGGGCTGGAATCTGATGTGTGTTATGTTTTAAATGTATCTCCAAAAGTATATCCAAGTGCATGGAATCTTCATAGTGAAGAAAGCATTGAAGAGGATAGACGTGTTTTGTACGTGGCGCTTACCCGTGCAAAAAATGAACTATTTATTACGCGGGATACCAATTCTATAAATACAGTAAATAAATCGGATAGCCCGGATGCTTCTTCAAAATATTTTCTTGAAAAATTACCTGATAATCTTATTCAACAAATAGTTAATCCGTTTTCAATTACAAGGCCAAGAGATATTTCAACTCCCAATCAGATTGATTTTTCTTCCGGAATGGATTTTTCATAAATAAGTCAAAAAATAAATGGAGATGTTTTTTTGAAATTATTGGAAAATTGGAATTTGAAGTGGGAATATCCTCAGCACATTCCCCTTCATTCCGCTACTCTCCATTGCGGGGAAAGAGCTTCGTTAGAAAGGTCCTGGACACTGCAGGAGAAAGGAATGCTCTGCGTTTCACAACCGCTACCCTCTCCGTATAACTAGAGTAGCGCCTGCTCAATTCCTTTCAGCTCTTTTCCTGCAGAGTCCGCTAGTCTGACTTCCTAAGATATTTGTAATACCTTCTTAAGTTAAAGTTTACTTACCTGATTTATTATTTTTAGGTCTCCCATAACTTGAATATTAAACAGGAAGTTTGAAACTACCATCCCACTCAGCACTTTCCCCTTCACTGCGTTTCTCTTCATTACGGGAAAAGAGCTTCGTTCAAAAGGTCTTGGACACTACCGGAGAAAGGAATGCTTTCCGTTACACCGCCGCTACCCTCTCCATTTAACGGGAGCAGCGTCCGCTTCACTCCCAGCATCCCTTTTCCTGCAGAGTCCGCCAAATCGAATTTCATAACATCTCTTAATTCCGCTTCCTGTTCCTTCCACTCTCTCTCCTCCAGTCTATTAAATCCTCCCCGGCCGACGCTGCTACTACCTTTTTTTCAAATGCAAAATACCAGGATTTAAAAGTTAGTACGGACTGCATAACCGGCCGCTGCGCTTTCCCTTTTATAAGTCCTCCCTAATTCTAAATCCTGAAAATCTATAAGCATCAAAAAAAGGTAACAGCGACGGCTCTGCGGGAAGTAAATAAATAACGGAATAGATGAAATCGTATGGAATCCATAAAAAAGAAACGGAATTATAGTTAAAAATCAAAAAAAGGAAAACGCTCAGGATACAATAAGTAAATTATTTTCATCATCTATTAAAGAAAAATACCATTTCCGATTTTTATTGGATTGTAATAATTGAAATATTCTCCCCAATTTTTAAAATGCAAAAACCCCTTTACTTTTAAGGTAAAGAGGTTTTTTATTATAATTTATTTCTAATTTAAATCATTTTCAATAGGTTCAGGATCAATTGTATTTTCGCTCGTTTGCCTGTCAAACTTATAGGTGAGGGAAAGTTTTAAAACCTTATCCTCCCGTAGTACTACATAATCTGTGATTGGACTTTGATAAGCAAAATCTGCAACAAAATTGTTCCAACTCAACCCCGCCCCTACCGTAATGTGGTTATTATATCCTTTGTCCTTGTGTTGTGTCAGATACCCTGCTCTCAAAGTAAAATTTTCGTGAAATTTTAATTCAGACCCAAAAGAAAATAATATCTCCTTCAATTCCTCTGAAAATCCATCGGGAGCATCTGTAAAGGAACTAAAAATCCCTCCTATTGCAGTATTAGTTGGTAAATTAAATTGATCATCAGAAGAAGGAACCAGAAATTTCATAGCTTCGGCATAAAATGAAAGGTTATCCTTTCCCAAGCTCGCGATATGATATCCTCCACCTACTTTTAAATAAGTTGGTAAGAAATAATCAAATCCATTATCAGCATACTTAAGTTTCGAACCAATATTTTTTAGATTAAAACCCAAAGTCCACCTGTTCTGGTGAAGATTAAAAGGTACGGAGGTATAATATCCTGAAATATCTACACTCACCGCCTGGCCGGTAATATAATTAATACTGGAATTAAATTGATTGTCTGATATATCAGACCGTATATATCGTCCGGTAACTGACATTCCGAACTTATCATTTAATTTCAGGCTATACGCTCCTTCTATTGCAAATTCATTTGGAGCAAAACTTCCCTGATTAATAATCTGGTCCCCCATTTGCTCTTCTACATCGACATTACCATAATTAAAATAGGTTAATGAACCACTTATTGCTGAACGCTCATTAAGCTTTTGATAATATCCGGCATTGGCATAAAAAATATCATTTGCATAACCAATAAACCTGGGAATGTATGATAAACCAATACCCCTGGAACCTTCCTCCATGAACAGAAACTTAGCCGGATTATGGAACTGCGAAAAAGCATCCGGCAAAGTTGAAACTCCGCTTTCACCTAATCCTCCTGCACGTGCATCTGGCACGATTTGGAGAAAGGGAGCACCTGTAATCACCGGACGCACTAACTGTTGACTCATTGCTGAGAAACCTACAAAACCGAGAAGTAAACTTGTAATTATATTTTCAATCTTCATAATGTGGTGATTACAGTACTATTAATTTTTTAAGATGAACTTTTCCAGTTTGATCTACGATACGTACCAACAAGGTTCCACGTAGAGGGGCAACATTAATTTCCAGAGAATTACTCTTATTACCCGGAAACATTTTATACTTTTTAGACTCTACCTCAAGCACCTGTACTTCTACAATCCTATGGTTAAACGGCATAATTACTTTGGATATAGTAGACCCTGATAATATGGTTGGAACCACATGAACTCCTGAAGGATCAGGACCTTCCCTTTTAACCTCCACTGTGGCCTGATCTTGGGAAGTGTTGCCACTTCCATCTGTTGCTGTTAGGATTACCTGGTAAGTTCCTGGCTGGTCAAAAGTATCTCGGTCTATAGACAGGGTTATTTCACTACAGTTATCAGTTGTTCCTCCATCTATATCTTCCGGAGTTATAAACGCCGGCTCATCCAGAGCCACATACACTGTAATATCACGGATTACCACACTCGGGGCCGTAACATCCATAACTGTCACCCATTGCTCCTGGGTGCTTACATTACCACTTCCATCACTAAATTCCCAAAGGATCATATATTCTCCCGGATCATTATAACTCAATGGATCCTCAGAAGTAGCGATTATGGTTTCTCCACAAGAATCTGTAGCTGTGGGGGCCGAAAAATCAGAAATCCCACATTCAACGACAATTTCTTCAAGAACCGGCACATCCGGTACAGGTGCTGTCACATTTTCAATAATCACATTTTGAATTTGCTTTGAAATATTTCCATTCACATCTTCAAAACTCCAGGTGATAACTGTGAGACCCTGTTGGGTAATTGGGAAGCTGGTATTATGAGAAACACTCACAATTCCACCACAATTATCGGTGGCTGTTGGAATAGTTACATCTGCTTCAGCTATCTCGCACGCTGCAGTTATATCCTCTAAGGAAATCTCTGAAGGCATTGGAGTAATTTTATCTACCAGTGAGATAGAGAATTCAGTAATTGCTGAATTTCCATTTCCATCACTCGCAGTTAACGTAATTGTTTGAGTAGTACCATGACCATTAAGAATAGTTCCTGCCACAGGGGTTTGACTGATTGTGGAAACCCCACAATTATCTGTTACACGGGTTTCTGAAGAATAATCTGGAATCTCAAACTCACAAGCGGCAGTAAGATTTTCAATTTTGTCTTCTACTGGAGTAAGTACAGGAACAGTTACATCTTTAGCGGTTAAAATTACGGTAGTTTCTTCTGTATTTCCGGCAGCATCGGTAGCTGTTACAACCACTTCAATAGTTGCGTTGTGCTCTGAAGAAATCACAGTGCCTGCAAGAGGAAGCTGGGTGATCTCAAAGGTGCAGTTATCTGTAGCTGTTGATCCGTCAACAAGGTTGGGAACTGTGATGCTGCAAGAATCATCCAGATTCACATCCTGATCTGCCTCTGCAGTTAGTTCAGGATCGGTTACATCTTTGGCGGTTAACACCACAGTGGTTTCATCTGTATTTCCGGCAGCATCGGTTGCTGTTACCACCACTTCAATAGTTGTGTTGTCCTCTGAAGAAATCACAGTGCCTGTAAGAGGTAGCTGGGTGATCTCAACGGCACAGTTATCTGTTGCTGTTCCTATTACATTAGGAACAGTGATTGAACAAGAAGGATCCAGATTCACATCCTGATCGGCCCCTGCAGAAAGAACCGGAGCAGTTACATCTTTAGCGGTTAATACTACCGTGGTTTCATCTGTATTTCCGGCAGCATCGGTAGCAGTTACCACTACTTCAATAGTTGCGTTGTGCTCGGAAGAAATCACAGTGCCTGCAAGAGGTAGCTGGGTGATCTCAACGGTACAGTTATCTGTTGCTGTTCCTATTACATTAGGAACGGTGATCGAACAAGAAGAATCCAGATTCACATTCTGATCTGCCTCTGCAGTAAGAACCGGAACAGTTAAATCTTTAACGGTTAACACCACCGTGGTTTCATCTGTATTTCCGGCAGCATCGGTAGCTGTTACAACCACTTCAATAGTTGCGTTGTGTTCGGAAGAAATCACAGTGCCTGCAATAGGAAGCTGAGTGATCACAAAGTTACAGTTATCTGTAACCGTTGATCCATCAACCAGGTTAGGAACGGTGATGCTACAAGAAGTATCAAGCGCTACATCCTGATCTGCCTCTGCAGAAAGAACCGGAGAAACATTGTCTTCAACCGTTACTGTTGCAATGGTAGTAGACTCATTCCCATTGTTGTCGGTTACAGTTAAAGTGACCGTGTTGCTTCCAACTTCAGCACATCCAAACTCTGTAATATCCAAAGTGAGATTTGCAACACCACATGCATCATTTGAACCATTGTCGATATCCGCAGCTGTGATAGTGGCTGTTCCGTTTACATCCAGCTGAACTGTGATATCTTTAGCAATAGCTACCGGAGAAACATTATCTTCCACAGTTACCTTAGCTGTACCAGTTTCAGAAATGCCACTAACATCTGTTACAGTTAAAGTAACCTCTACAGGAGTGCCAACATTTGAACAATCAAAGCCGGTAATATCAAGTTCCCTGGTTGCAATGGCACAATTGTCTGTTGACCCGTTATCAATGTCATCTACATCAATCGTAGCCTGACCATTCTCATCAAGCTGAACAGTTAAAGTCCCAACAGTAGTAACTACCGGAGAAATATTATCTTCCACAGTTACCATAGCTGTACCAGTTTCAGAATTACCATTGACATCGGTTACTGTCAAAGTAACTTCTACAGGTGTACCTACATTTGAACAATCAAAGCCGGTAATATCGAGTTCCCTGGTTGCAACGGCACAATTGTCTGTTGACCCATTATCAATGTCATCTACAGTTATAGTAGCCTGACCATTCTCATTAAGCTGAACGGTAAGTTCCCCTACTGTGTTAACTACGGGAGAAATATTGTCTTCAACGGTAACCGTTGCTGTGGCTTCAGCTTTATTTCCATTTATATCTGTTACGATTAAAGTTACTGTGTGATCTCCTATATCATTACACGTAAAATCCAGGTCCAAGGCTTCAGCTGAATAATTTACCACTACATATAATCTCTTAAAAGTTCCGCCACAAGGGTCTCCAAACACTCCATTGGTTGCGGGAATCGTAAAACTGTTTTTGCCTATAGCATATCCTTCCACAATGCTTTGTGAATTAGCGGCATGACAAGAACCCAGGGTATAGTTCCCGTTGCTCCCGGTTGGGGTTCCATAACTGGCAAATTCTACTGAGGATACAACTTTTCCTGCGGGTAAGGTTATAGTAAGGTTTTGGTTTTCAACAACTTCTGCAAATGCTGTAGTTTCTCCTTCAATTGAAATGCTGGAAATCTCACAATTATCTGTAGAGCCGTTATTTAATTGATCTGGAGTAATCGAGGCTAGTCCATTTTCATCCAACTCAACCGTAATGTCTTTTGCTATTACTATTGCAGGAATGTTGTCTTCTATGGTCACTGTTGAAGTTGCTGTAGATTCATTTCCGCTGTTGTCAACTACGGTTAAAGTAACCGTGTTGGCTCCAACTTCAGCACAGGTGAAAGTATCCGGTGTTACGCTCATTGAAGCTATACCACAGGCATCATTCGATCCATTGTCAATATCAGCCGCAGTGATCGAAACATATCCGGTTTCGTCCAACTCAACCGTAATGTCTCTTGCTATGGAAGTTGGATTTTCATTATCGGAAACGGTTACCGTTTGTGTACAAATTGCTGAATTTCCCGAAGCATCAGTTACTGTCCAATTAACAGTTGTTGTACCCACAGGATAGACACCTGAAGCATCCGATGTGCCGTTAAAATCATTTACCAAAGAACTACCTGGATCGCTTACTGAAGGTTTGGCTTTTACCCATAGATTAAGATCATTTTTATAGGTTTGATAAGTATCAGCATATAAATTACCTTCAGGTATCCAATGTATACCATTAAAATTACCACAAGCGTGGAAAATATTTTTAGCCAGAGCACCTGTGCTACTTGCGCAACTTCCATCTGCCCTTCCTTGATCAGCACCGCTCCATTCATTAATACCACCCATAACACCCGTAGTCAATGTCCTGTTTGCCCTTAGGTTGGCTAACACTTCAGCATCACCTGTGGAAATATCCAGAATAGGACTCACGCCGGTTGTAGAAACACCGGTAGCGTTAATTCTGATTGATGATATAGACCCATCTGCATAAACAGCGGGTGCCAATATCTTATTTGATTGCAGGGACAGGGCGGAGGTGGTTGGTAATTCCGGGATCGAGGTAGTTTTTGAAGAAGATGCAATTAGTATCCAACCATCTTCAATGACAGTAGAAAATTTATTTCCGTTGACATCAAAGAAATGGGTGCCATCAGGTACTGAATTTGATTGTTCTAATGTTGTAAAAGGATCTGATTCTGTGCCGGATCCACTTATGCTTATTATACAATTATCTGATAAAAGGGGAACAGGAATCGTCACCATTGCCTCACAAGATCCAAGATCTGTATTTACTACAATATCCCCTGAACAAGTAATAGTTGGCGCGATATTATCCACTATGGTAACGGTTGCCAAACAGGTTGCAGTTAAACCATCACTGTCTGTAATGGTTAATTCAACCTCATTGATTCCAACGTTTGAACAATCAAAAGAATATTTATTCAGAGATAGTGTAAAACCGGCCTTATCATCGTCAGATCCCCCATCAACATCACTGTTGGAAATAGTAACATTTCCGGAAACGTCTAATGTGGCGGTAAAATCCTTACAAACTGCTAATGGTGCTTCATTGGTATCTTTAATTGTAGTATCTGTAGCAAGCATCCCTTCATTTAAGGACGCATCTGTAAGTGTTACAGCTAATGTAATAATCCCGTCTTCCAGGCCGCTAAGATCGATTCCTGTGATTTGGTCTATTGCCGTTGAGACCGTTCCGGAACCTGTTACATTAGTTCCTCCATTATTACTGCTGAAAGAATAGGCATACGTAGTTCCTACCTCTGCATTTGTAAAAGTGAAACTAACCGCATTTTGGTTCTCGCCATTGATGCGGGACTGGTCAATTTCAACCGAATAACCGGCTGGCTTAACAGTATCCACGGAGTAGTTATTGGAAGTCGTAGTTCCGGTTCCAGGATTTCCAGCAAGATCTGTATAACCCAAATTATCGAGTGTGATAACATTGGTGGCATCTTCTATCCCATTTGTTGGAGTAAGGGTTGCCGTCCAGGTAAGCCCACCATCCGGAGTGGTTAAGCCTGAAAGAATACCATTGGCTATGGTAAAATCAGCAGAGGTCAGTCCGGTAATCGCTTCGCTAAAAGTGATTGTAACAGTGGCCATTTCTCCTACTGCCATATCGGTGTTGTCAACCACGAAACTAATTACTGAAGGTATAACCCCATCCACCAATACACCCGAAGTGCTGCCTACACTGTTTAACGTGAGGTTGACATTATTGCCTGCTGCATCACGTACCGTTCCTCCGTTGAGAGAAATACTACTCCCCATAGATATACCATTAAGATCAAGATCTCCAGATTGAACGGTATAGCTGAATACAAGTGCGCTCGAACCTGAACCTGAAACGTAGCTTGCCTGCCGGCTTTCAGACCCAATGGTAAGACCGATCTGCGGGGTACCCGTTACTAATATCACTTCTGAGAAATTAACGGTAAAGTTTAGATTTTGACCTGCTACATATGTTCCGTCCGCAGGTACTGACACTGAAGCAACCGAAGGAATAATCCCGTCAATGATCAGGTTTTTATTTGCTGAAAGTGAACCCGCGGCTCCCGGTGATGCTAAGGTCAGCACGGCATCCAGGAATGTTGCACTTTGAACTGAATCTCCATTAGCATCTAAGGCCGATGAACTTATGTAATCCAGATCGTATGAGAAATCTCCTTCCTGTACGATATAGGAAAAATATATTGTTGAAGATCCGCTGCCTGACAAATAGGTTGCCACCCGATCTACAAGCCCTGTCTCAAGGTTCAACTGAATTGTCCCGGTGCTTAAAAAGACAGCCTCGCTGAAGTTCACGGTAAGAGTTAACTGATCTCCAATTTGGTAGACACCATTCGTATCATCACTACTTACGCCTGTTATCACGGGATTTATGGAATTCACGGTGATGGAGATCTCATCAGAATCAGTCTGTGTTCCACCACTTCCGGAAAGTCCCAAATCACTGGTAATAACAATAAGATTAGCAGGTCCATTATAACCTTCCGTGGGACTAAAAATTAATCCACTCAAAGCAGCATTAATTTCTACTATGGAACCCTCAAATGTCATAGAACTATCATTACTACCGGTTCCAACAATAAAAGATAAACCTGTAATGTCTGAAAGTGTAATAGAACCATTACCTGCTGTAAGAGTTACCCTAAGAGTTCCTCCCCCTGCATCCACATCACTTACACTGATCGGGTTTCCGTTCCCGCTGCTAAATACCACGGCAACATTTTGATCTGTTTGTTGTGATCCTGGAATAATGTTAACAGGAGGATCGTTAACTGCTGTGACATTTAGGGTAACATTCACCTGGTCAGTCAAATCACCACCGCTTCCAGTATTTCCATTATCATTGATGGTAATACTTAAAGTCACGTTTGCAGTCGCATTCAAGGCAGTCGTGAATTTCAAGTTACCTGCCGAGATGAAGGTATTAATGTCATTTATTGCACCTGATAGCGTTCTATCAGTTGATGTGCTTCCGACCGTCACGCCTCCCCCACTGGTCGCAGATAGTGTGCCGCTGGCTACACTAAATGTTGCAGTTACTGCATTTGACCCCGCGTCTAAATCACTAAAAGAAATGGCTGTTAATGCCTGAGGTTCATCTTCGAACACTTGGATAGTCAAAGGAGCCGTAACAGTGGGTGCCTCATTGACATTTATGACATTAATGGTGAACTGACGCTCGAAAAACAAATCTCCCGAGTCTGTCACACGAATTCGAATACTATAAGAGTTTTTAGTTTCGAAATCAAAAACCGCTGCTGTTTGTAGTTCATCACCTGAAATACTGAAGGCCCCATTATCTAAATCACCAACACCCGGTGCGAATGAATAGGTGAATGTATCCCCAGTATTGAGATCCACTCCAGAAAAAGTCCCTACAGCTGTACCAATTGCCGAATTTTCAGCAACTGTATTGCTGTTTATTGATAAGTCTGTAGGATCTTCGTTTATCTCGTTAATGGTAATAGTAAACGCTTCATCATAAAATAACCCACCTTGATCTGTGGTTCTGATTCTTACTGTGTAACTATTTTTTACCGCAAAATTTGGACTATTTGTAATTCTTAAATTAGCTCCGCTAATGTTAAAGCTTGCATTATCTGAATCTCCTGTTCCGGCTACTAAAGTGTAGGTGAAGGTATTGCTGGCATCCGGATCGGTTGTGGTTAACGTTCCTACCGTGGAATTGGCTGCAGCGCCATCATTGATACTTGTTGATGACAAGCTAATGTCGGTTGGGGATTCATTTACGTTGTTAATTGTAATAGTAAACGCTTCTTCATAGATTAAACCTCCTTGGTCTGTGGTTCTAATTCTTACTGAATAGCTATTTTTTACCTCAAAGTTTGGACTGTTTGTAATTCTTAAATTAGCTCCGCTAATGGTAAAGCTTGAATTATCAGTATCTCCTGTTCCATTTACTAAAGTGTAGGTAAAAGTGTTGGCTGCATCTGGATCTGTGGTGGTTAAAGATCCTACTGTAGAATTGGCTGCTATATTCTCATTTATGCTCGTTGATGATAAGGTAATTGCAGTGGGAGCCGAATTTACATGCTCTGTAAAAACTGACCCGTAAGTGAAGTTATCGATCGCCACATAAATATCTGATGCTTCTATTCGAATTTCATCAACATCATAAAAATCCGGATCACTTGCAAAAGACTGAACTCCGCTAAAATTAATCGGTTTAGCTGATCCTGTTGGAGTGCTATTCTTATATCCTCTTATTGTCCCTGATCCTGATGCAAAAGGATCACGATTAAAAATCCACACTTCTCTGAATTGAAATTCTGATCCGCCGTCTCTGGTAATTGTCCATCTAGTCAAACCCCCAGGAATTAAATTTCCATCGACCAAAGCATAGGAACCTCCAACTCCTTTTTGACCAAATCCAATGTTATATTGATTGGTCAAATTGGAAGAAAAAGTAAATCCCTCAACTGAAATAGATTTAATTGCACCAATTTCGGGTGGGTCTTCAAAATCAATAACCGAAATCTGCGCAAATGCTATCGGAGCGAAGAAAGAAGTGAATAAGAAAGTAAATAAAAGGGAAAGAAGTAATTTTTTATTCATGGGGGGAAGGATTTGAAAAGAGAAGTTAAATTGTCTTAAAAACACTAACAATACATGTAGATTAGTTATCCCAGGAGTGATGTTATATGAATTGCGGCAAAATGAAAATCTAGAAATAAAATATTTATAATTAATCCCTTGTAGGGTATACACCATTTAGAGCAATAATATAGTTCACAGCTAAATAGGGATTGCGAATATTAAATGCCATATTTCCACCCTGAACATCCACAGTAGAAGGTGCCATCTTTTCATTTGGTGAATTGCCATAGGAATTAACAGGCACAACGGGGCTTGACCTATCTGCTTGATACTGCGAAACCGCAGGGTAGTTTCCAACAGGCGTAGAAGTTGTTCCCTCTGTATTACTAACATTTAAGCCATGAGTATGGGCGGGCATATGGCTTACAGTAAGGGTTACATTCTCAATTCCCCCCTTCTCTCCGATATGTACCGGAGATAGCCCAGGACCATTACCAGCATGAATAGGCGCTCTACCTCTCAAATCTGGTAATCCAAATGTTGTGCTTCCATCTCCACCATACATGGTACCTATAATGGAAAACAATGCAGTATTTTGAGAAATTGGCAATATTTGGCCATTGCAGAAAGCCCAGCCTTTCGGAGCAAAATTGCCTCCAAATAAAATAATCTCGCCTATAAAAGGTTCCATTGCCATAGAAAAAAGTTTTAAATTATTAAAGTGT
Organism: Gillisia sp.; assembly: GCA_039989915.1. Classification (GTDB taxonomy): domain Bacteria; phylum Bacteroidota; class Bacteroidia; order Flavobacteriales; family Flavobacteriaceae; genus Gillisia. The sequence continues at coordinate 75,950 of JBDXGW010000021.1, read as the reverse complement.
TAAATTAAATTGGATGTTTGTATTATTTTTAACAGGAAGAAGTTGATCTCCTAGAATTTGATTTTCTTTCCAATGATCACCGGTTATAAAAGCATTACTTCTTGTTACCAACAACTGGGTGGTATACGATGAATTCTCATTGGAAAGTTTAAAATAAATTCTGGCACTTTTACCATTCTCCTTTCCTGGAAAATCAGTTAGAAAAAAATATTCACCATTGGAATTTATTTCCAATTTCCCGTGATGTCTATATTTTAAGGAGATTGGAGAAAGATGCCATACTTCCAGGCGAACTTTTTCTAATAATGATAAATCCTTCTTAGAGTAAATTCTACCACTAATATTTAAATGATCTCCAAAAAATTTGGAATCTCTTAAATCTGTTTTATATGGTGAATAAGGATTATAGCCGGGAAATAAATTTTTGGGATTTAGTGCATTGAGATCATTAGTAGAACAAAGATAAATAGCTCCTAATGAGACAAAAGACATATTTTTTATAAATAATCTTCTGGAAGAAATTTTATTCATAGCCATATAAATTTATTATATCTGAATATAAATTCAGTTTAGACATGTAGGTGGTGCGTAGTTCGATTAGTAGAATCAAATAATTATAGGAAAATGATGCGGTCTGTAACGGGTGATGTTTAAAAAAGTGTGTATCATTAGAAATTTTAGTATCCCAGAAGCTTTGAAAAATTAGTTTCATTTGTTAAAAATTCAACATAACTTATTTAATGAAATTTATCTGAGTTAAATTTTTAACTATTCATTTAAATGATGTTAATAAAATCCAAATATATTTTATTAATTTCTTTAAAAAAAAGGGAAAAACGCCCTTTTTTATTAATAAATACAAGCCGCCTGGTTAACATGTTGACTTACAATTAGTTATCTTGGAAATTAAAAATCTATAAAAGCAACTACTTAAGTTATGGGTTTAAACCTTTGAGAATTCCTTTCATAATAATACCTAAAATTATCCCCTACCCACTCAGCACTTTCCCCTTCACTTCGTTTCTCTCCATTTCGGGAAAAGAGCTTCGCTCGAAAGGTCTTGGACACTACCGGAGAAAGGAATGCTTTCCGTTACACCGCCGCTACCCTCTCCATTAAACGGGAGCAGCGTCCGCTTCACTCCCAGCATCCCTTTCCCTGCAGAGTCCGCCAGATCGGATTTCATAACACTACTTAATTCCGCTTCCTGTTCCTTCCACTCTCTCCCCTCCGGTCTACTAAATCCTCCCCGGCCGACGCTGCTACTACCTTTTTTTCAAATGCAAAATACCAGGATTTAAAAGTTAGTACGGACTGCATAACCGGCCGCTGCGCTTTCCCTTTTATAAGTCCTCCCTAATTCTAAATCCTGAGAATGTATAAGCATCAAAAAAAGGTAACAGCGACGGCTCTGCGGGAAGTAAATAAATAGCGGAATAGATGAAATCGTATGGAATCCACAAAAAGGAAACGGAATTAAAGTTAAAAATCAAAAAAAGGAAAACGCTCAGGATACAATAAGTAAATTTTTCAGAGTAATCCAAAAAGATAATCAGAATTATTAACCCTTAAATTTTATACATATGAAAACGTTGAGAAACAAAGTGCAGCTAATTGGAAATGTGGGAGATGATCCCAAAAGTCACACTTTTGAAAGTGGAAGAAAAGTGACCAGGTTCTCCCTGGCCACTAATGAGAATTACCGAAACACCCAGGGCCAAAAGGTGGAAGATACCCAATGGCATACCATAGTGGCCTGGGGTAAGACAGCAGATGTTGTTGAAAAATTCGTAAACAAAGGTAAAGAGGTTGCAATCGAAGGTAGATTAAGCTCCAGATCTTATGAAGATGAAGCCGGTGTGAAAAGATATGTTACCGAAATAGTAGCCGAAGAAATTTTGCTATTAGGAGGTAATAAATAATATAAAGAAAGGAGGGCCTCAACTATTAATTGGAGCCCTCCTCTTTACCTAACACAACTTTTACGAATATGAAAGGACAAGTTAATGAAGTTTGGAAAAGCTTGCAAGAATTTAATGGTTCTGATAAGTTTTATTTAATCCCTAGGGTCAAAACCCGATTTACAACCGGAATTAAATTTTTGGCAGAAAAGGCTGAATGTTTTTGGCTAATCACCGATGCATCAATTATTTCCAAAGGCCTGATGGATAAAAGTTATTTTATAACCATTAATTTTAAACGCCTGCCAAAAGAGGAACAGAAAACAAAAGGTTTTGAGGCTTATGTTGTCTATGGAGATGGAAATGGGAATGACCTATTTTTTCAGAAGTATCGGGTTACAGATTTTCCCTTTGACGAATTCAGATTATTTTTTATTGAGGGCACCTTAATGCTCCCTAATGAATACTAAATCGTAAACCCTAACTTAAAGAAAAGACTATTGGTTATTCAGTAGTCTTTTTGTTTTTCTCAGGTATTTTCTGATTCAATAATTATTCTTCAATTATTGACTTTTTTTATTCTTAAAAATCAATTTTCAGAAAGTCGTAATACATATTGCCCTTAACTTCATTTGAAGGGTATGGAAATTTTTGTCCCGCCGCGCGGGACAAAAAGGAATAGCAAGAGGGTAACACGCTGCGCGATGTTAAGTATTCCTTTTTTATTTTAAAATACTGATTACCAGTTGATTGAATTTTACAAAAAGGGTGTAGAATGAAATTTTTACTGTAAAATCCTTGGCAGCTCTTGAAAATGGGAAAAAATTTACTGTAAATGGAAAAAAAAGCAAATAAGAAATATGAGTTTTCGGCAGTGAGCTTAAAGAGTTCTGTGGCAAAAAGATTTCGCTCATTTTCGAAAATGATCAGCAGTAATCATTCAGAAACATTAACTCTGATGATGGATTTTTTTGAAAACAATGCGGTATCTCCCCAGGAAGACTTAGGTCCTAATATGAACAAAATCGAAAAGAAAATTAAATCCAGGATCAATGCGGTCATAGCAATATTAAAAGACATCGAGAAAAACCAAACCAAGCCCTCAGCGGCAATCCTAAATGCGCTACTGGAACAACCGGAGCCTCCAAAAAAACCTTTGATGCTGGAAAAGAAAAGATGGAATCAGGACTCTTCCGGCAGTAATAAACTTTGAAAAAAAATTAACTATGTATATCACTATCTCAGCTCAGAAACTATCTAAAACCTTCTCCAAAAGTGTCGAAGATTATGTGGATTATCTGGAAAAAGAAAATGAGGGAAAGGAGCTCGGAGAGATGGAATATTTCTTCAATCAGTATGGTGAGAAAATTGAACCAAAGGAGGTGGTAAAGGAGATAGATTCTAATGGAGCAAAACTAAAAAAAACAGAACCCAAGTTTTATTCTATCACAGTAAGCCCCTCAAAATATGAACTCGGCAGACTAACAAATAGTTCAGAGGATTTAAAGAAATATACGCGTGAATTAATGAAAGATTACGCTGCTTCTTTCAACAGGGAACTAAACGGAAGACCCGTAAGTGTTGATGATATAAAGTATTACGCAAAAATTGAACACCAGAGAACCTTTAATGGAACAGACAAGCAGGTAAAAGAAAATCAGCCTTATGCCACTAAGATCCTTCAGCTTAAAACGGAGCTGCGGAAAATCGAAAGGGGAGAACAACCAGGCAATCCTAAAGAAATATCCAAAAAAATTGAAAAGCTGGAAATGGCTGCACCCCATAAACAGAACGGAGAGCGGATTGTTCAGGGAATGCTAAAGGAAGGTAATCAGTGTCATATCCACATTATTGTAAGCAGGAAAGACGTTTCAAATTCCTTCAGCTTATCTCCGGGGAGTAAATACAAAGCATCTGAAGTAGAAATGAACGGAAAAGTGGTAAAGAGGGGTTTTGACAGGGATGCGTTCTTCTCAAGGGCTGAGAAAACCTTTGATCGCAGTTTTGGTTATAAAAGGAATTATGTGGAGACATACGCTGCAAGAAAAATCCAGATTATAAATCCGCAGCGATATTTTTCTTCTATTCTGGGTTTACCAGCCAGCGAAAAAGCAATCGCATTTAAAATGTTGCGAGAGGCCGGCATACCGGTTATTAATATTCCCACCAACAAAGTCCAACTGGCCTTGTCCTCTATTCAGAAACTGAAAAGAGGAGTGGCTGTTGCAATACGGTCTTCCTCCATTGGTATTTAAATTAAATAATATGTGGATTCTATGCCTTCTCTTAATTATCTGTTGGACCACACTTTTCTTATTGGTCTATAGGAGTTCCCGCCATGCCTTTGGTATAAATTCTATTCTGTATCTGGGATTTCTTATCCATTTGTACTCCCTGAATCCTGTGAGGCAACATCTTTTTGAGATCCTGCTATTCCTGGGTTGTCCTATCATATTATGCAATACTGCCCTTTATGTCTTTTTTCAAAAGGAAGTAAGTCAGTACAAGGGTTCCAAATATGAGGTGCATTTCAAAACGACCGCAGGCAAATTCAAATTGAACAATATAAGACGGGGAGCATCTGTAATTGGCGCTGCCGGAAGTGGGAAGACCGAAAGCGTTGTATATGGGTTTCTTGAACATTTTAGCAAACATTCCTATTGTGGTATTATTCACGATTATAAGGAATTTGAAATTACTGAAATGGCCTATCCCCTTTTTCAAAATGCCAAGGTGCCCTTCTACATTATTTCTTTTGACAGGATCATTCACAGGGTGAATCCTATTGCCCCACGATATCTGGAAAGCGAAGAAAGTGTCAACGAGATCTCGAGGGTAATTATAGAGAACCTGTTGGAGCAAAAGGAACAGGGTGCTACGGGACCTTCCAGGTTCTTTAATGATGCTGCTGAAGGGCTTATAGGCGGGCTCATCTGGAAATTAAAAACAAGCTATCCGGAGTATTGCACCTTGCCTCATCTTATCGCGGTATATCAAATTCTGGATACTGAAAGTCTGGTGGAATTTTTGAAATCGGATAATACTTCCCGCGCAATGGCCGATGCATTTATAAGCGGAATCGATTCCGACCGCCAGACTGCGGGGGTAAAAAGCACCCTGGCCAACGCGCTTAAAAAAATATGTACGCAGCGAATTTTTATGGTCCTTTCTGCAGATGAAGTTCCCCTGGACATTAATTCGGCTATAAACCCTGCGGTTATTTCCATCGTAAACAATCCAAAATTTGAAACTGCCTACTCCCCTGCTATTGCAACAATTATTCATACCATTACAAAGCAAATGAGTGTGCGGAATTCCAGATCTTCATTTCTGCTTATGGAGGAAGCACCCACCATTCGACTGCTGAATATGCATCGGATTCCGGCTACCCTCCGGAGCTATGATATCGCAACCATTTATGTGATGCAGGATAAGATCCAGAATGATATGATGTATGGCGAACGGGCAAGCAGGGCGATTTTGAGTAATTTATCTTATCAGTTCTTCGGAAAGGTAAACGATCCCAACACTGCGAAGTATTACGAACAGTTCTTTGAAATTATCAAGAAGGAAACCACCAGCGTCAACCGGGGTTACAGCCTGGATTTTGATACGCGAGTTACTACAGGAGAGAAAGAAGTTTCAAAAATTCGGGCTGATGTTTTTTTCCGGCTGAAAGAAGGTGAGTTTATTACATATGCAGATGGTAAGGATAAAAAGGTGCAGTTTGCACCTCCGTCTATTTCGCGTAGATTACCAGAAAAAGAAGAATATGTTTCTTCAGGAGTTTTAAGTGATAATTTTGCACAGATTTATAAAGAAGCCAAATCAATATTTGGAATGTAAGATTTGACATTTTTCTATTAGGAAATATTCCAAATAAAATTTTACATTTGTAGGAAACATTCCTAGTATGAGCTTTAGACCATTAGACGGGTTTTTTGATTTTCCCATAAGTGAAATCCTGGAAGACCCACATATGGGGCTCGAATTTGACTATGAATTTGCAGGAAAAAGATTGGGAGATCAATTGACTTTATTAATCCATAGCTGGGTTATAGATTTCCAGGGTAAGATATATAGCAGGAAAGGGAACTACATTTTACCAGCAACAGATTCTATTGAATGTATTACAAAGCATATAAGAAATCATATTGTTCATCTTGGAGTAGACGATATGTCTTGTAGAAGGATAATGAGGGACTTTGAAGTGGATAATAAAAAGTCTATTCCTTATGATACCTTGACATTTAATAAACTTACCAGATGATCGGGGAATATTTTAGCATTTTGCCTCGAAGTGCTTTACAATCGAGTTTTAAGGCAGATTTTCCCTATCTTCCTCGATTATGGTTGTTAGACCACAATCATATTAAAAATGTAATCTATATATTTTCTCCAAATAAATAAATATGGGAAGACCTTCCACAAAACCGGTTGATTTAAAAGATGGCTACTATATTGAAGTACGTAATAAAAACCAGAGATCTGGTGTAAAGATTCGCCGGGATACCATAAAGCAACTCCGTTTCGCTATCGACGAATATCAGGGCATTAAAGAAGTTGTGATTTTAGGGAAATCTGAAAATGGTAAAATGATAAATATTACTGATCCTCTTATTCCCAATCAAGTTTTAGAACGGTCTTTGTAAACGAACATACGAATCAATTATTTCATAGAATGTTAACCAACCAAGTTTCCCTCTATGTCCATAATTATAAAAACAAACCCATATTCCCCAATTCCCATTTTGGGACGTAAAACCTGGTACCTGGCCTTTTTAGTTTAAACTTCGTTGAAAAACTTCCTCTTTTTATAGAGTGAAATTTTAAGAAAATATTTAGATTTACTATTCCTTATTTTTTCCGGCACTACCCTACCCGCCAGATCTTAGGAAAATCAAATGTTTTACCATTTAAACCCCTCGATGGCATTATTCCAGAGTTCTGTACTTAAAGACCACCTACGCGTGCAGGAAGAGCAGCAGGTGGAAAAAGCTTATAAAAAATTTACCGCATTCTTTCACAACTCCGAGATCCAGGAGAATATTCGCAGCTCTAAGGAAGAGCAGTTCCAGGCAACCTTCCTTAGCGAACTTTTTGTCAAGGTGCTGGGGTACACTATGAATCCGCAGCCTGGTTATGAACTCACTACCGAATTTAAGAACCAGAAAAACGCCCGCAAAGCCGATGGTGCCATTCTTAAAGATGGTCTCGCAATTGGCGTTATAGAGCTAAAGGGCACCAACACCAAACATCTGGAAGGGATTCGCCAGCAGGCTTTTGATTATAAGGCCAACCAGAAAGGCTGTGTGTACGTTGTCACCTCCAATTTTGAGAAGCTGCGCTTTTATATCAATGATGCGACCGAATTTATTGAATTTGATCTTTTTGAACTAACCCGCAAAGATTTCTCCCTGTTGTACCTTTGCCTGCATAAAGACAATATTTTTAGCCACCGTCCGCTTAAGATCAAGGAAGCCTCGCTGGTAGAGGAAGAAGTCATCACCAAGCAATTCTATAAAGATTATTCTGTTTTTAAAAGGGAATTATTCCGGGACCTTGTTCTGCGGAATGTAGATCGAATCAAAAAAGAAGGAATACTGGATTTTGAAACCAGTGTGGAAAAATTTGAAGCTGAAACCAAAAAACAGATCAGGCTAAGCCTGTTCAAAAAATCGCAGAAACTTATTGACCGGTTCCTCTTCATATTTTTTGCTGAAGACCGTGGACTCCTCCCGCCCAATTCTATACACAGGATTATTGCCGACTGGAATAAGCTGAAGGACCTCGATGCCGAAACTCCATTATATAAACGTTTCCAGCTCTACTTCAGCTACCTGGATACCGGTAGAAAGGGAACCGACAAAAAAGCTGAAATATTTGCCTACAACGGGGGGCTCTTCAAACCCGATCCTATCCTGGATATGATCGAAATAGACGATGATCTCCTGTACAAACACACCGCCAGGCTGGCAACTTATGATTTTGAAAGCCAGGTAGACGTGAATATCCTGGGGCATATTTTTGAGAATTCGCTCAACGAAATAGAAAGCGTAAGTGCCGAAATTGAAGGAGGTGAATTTGACAAGCAAAAGAGTAAGCGAAAAAAGGACGGAGTTTTCTATACTCCAAAGTACATTACCAAGTATATCGTAGAAAACACGGTGGGCAGGTTGTGTGAAGAAAAGAAAAGCGAGCTGGGCTTCAGGGAAGAAGAATATTACCGGGGCAGGAAACAGCGGCAGGCAAAAACCGTAAAAGACCTTTTAAAGATCCTGGAAGATTACCGCGACTGGCTGCTGAAACTCACCATTTGCGACCCCGCCTCCGGGAGTGGTGCTTTCCTCAACCAGGCGCTTGATTTCCTTATAAAGGAGCACCAGTATATAGATGAGATGAAAGCCAAACTGCTGGGTGGCAGCCTGCTTTTTAGCGATATTGAGACCACCATTCTCGAAAACAATATCTATGGCGTAGACATTAACGAGGAAAGCGTAGAAATAGCCAAACTAAGCCTTTGGTTGCGCACCGCCCAGCCCCGCCGGAAGCTTAACGACCTTAGCAGCAACATTAAATGCGGAAATTCTTTAATTGACGACCCCAAAGTAGCCGGTAAAAAAGCCTTTAAATGGGAAGCCGAATTTCCCGAAGTTTTTGCCAATGGAGGTTTTGACGTGGTGATTGGGAATCCGCCGTATGTAAGAGCTGAAAATATAAATAAGAAGGAAAGAGAATATTTTATAGGATCAACTGATAAATACTCTCGAACTTATGGACGATTTGATCTTTATATTTTATTTAATGAATTAGGAATATCAATTCTTAAACGAGATGGCTTTTTATCTTATATATTTCCATCCTCATTTTTTAACCAGAAGTATTCAATTCTTCAACGTGAATGGATGCTAAAGGAGCTGAATTTAATTGAATTGGTGGATCTTTCTAATCTTAATGTTTTTGTAAGTGTAGCTGTAGATACTGCTATTATACTTGTACAAAAAAGTGATCCGACAAATAAAATTTCAATCTCTAAGCCTAATTCATTATTAGAGTTTTCTGAAATAAAAAAATCAGAAATTGAAAAAGATGTTTTCTTGTCTCTTCCCAATATTACATTTAGATGTGATTTGACATCTACGCTAACTGATTTAATAGATAAGATTCAAAATCAAGCAAGGAGAATTGATGATGTTTGTTATGTTGTTATTGGAGCCGTACCACACAACTCAAAAACTGGGGCATCTAAAGACAGATTAATTAGTAAGGAAAAGACTAATGATAATCATAAAAAGTATCTTGAAGGGAAAAATGTAGGAAGATTTCGAATAGAATGGCCAGAAACTTATCTTAAATATATTCCAGAGGAAATGCACCGACCAAAATTTCCGGAAATATTTGAAAACCCCAAACTTTTTGTTCGAAATATTTCAACCACAGAAGGTTTAATGGCTTCTTTTGATGAGAATTATCATTATTGTAACGATACGATGTCTGTAGCTCTGCAGTGGTATTTGTTAGAAAATGTAAATCAAAGAGGTGCTCAGGGAACTCGTGACCAGATAGATTTCTCAAAAATAAATAATCCACAATTTATATTGGCTCAAATAAATTCAAAACTGAACAATTTTTATTTTAAGCTCATTTTAAGTAGTAACCTCCATGTTTATCCAGAAGCAATTAGAAATCTACCTTTCATTCATGCTGATAATAGTATTCAGGAAAATATTAAACTAAAAGTTGATTTCATCCAAGACTCAGGGATATTGCTTGAAAGACATAAAAATAAATTTGTACATTATATTATTTCTTGTTTTGCTTTAATGATCGTTAATAAAAAACTGGAGAAATGGCACGAACTGGAATTTGGAGAATTCATAAAAGAGTTAAATAAGGCGATAAAAACAAGCAATAAAGAAAGATCTAAAGAAGGCCTCTCCCCCGTCCCGCTTCTCACCAAAAAAGATGAATTTGAATGGATGGAGCTGTTTGAGGAGAACAAGAAAAAAGCCCAGGAGCTGCAAAGGGAAATAGAAAAGACAGATAAAGAGATTGACCGGATGGTTTATGAGCTTTATAGGTTGACTGAGGAGGAGATTGGGATTGTGGAGGGAAATAAAGAAAATTAGTAGAAATAAGAATATAAAATGTTTAAGATCCTTTAATAGAGAATAAATGCACACGGAAATTTAAATTAAGCTACGAGCTGTTATTCCAAAAATATGACAACAACTGAGGTAAGGAAAAAAATTGCGGAGTCTAAAGAACCGAAATGGTTTAATTCGGTAGAAATCACAATTCAATATGCTCACATCAATTTTTTACAAAAATTTGAGGGATTTAGTTCTATTCACAAATTTCTTAATCAACAGATTGAAGGATGGGAAAAACTGGGGACTATCCCGTCCGAATTAAATATATCTAAACAACATTTTACGAATTTAAGAAACCGATTAGACAGCTTTATAAATAATTATCATCAACAACCTGAAAATGCATTAAGCAGTCATTGGCGAAACGAGATTGGACAATTGCAAAATAACAGTAATCTTTTTACTTACGATTCACCGGTAACTGAATTTTTAATTGAATTACAAGTACAATTTCCCAATTATGTTGCTGGAGCCTACCATTATATAATAGGCCAGTACAACTTTAATACTAAAGATAATTTTTCGGGAGGATTATTGGCATACGAATTTCAGCTGAAAGACCATACAGAAATAATTAATAGGAGGAATAAAGAAAAATCATCTATTAGCAGAATTAGAAATGATTTTAGAAATCAACTTTCAGAATCCGAAAAGCAATTAACCGAACATTTAGCCAATGCAAATAAAGATTATGCGAGTTATGTTAAACAAATAGATGAATATAAAAAAGAAAAAGAGGAACTCTTTGATGGATGGTATGAAAAAGCACAATCGGACTTTAATATTTTAGATACAGATGCCAAAGAAAAATTATCGAGTTTAGAAGAAACATATTTTAGAAAATTACAGCTTTCTAAACCAGCAAGATATTGGCAAGAAAAATCAACGAAATATTACACAGATGCTAATAAAATGAAAAGGATTTTATTGTGGGTAGTTGGTCTTTCATCTGTTTTCCTTGGCTTAATTTTAATGATTTCCCCGAAATGGATTTTCGAAACATTATTTTCCGAAAATAGAGCTGCCATTATTAGATGGTCCCTTATTTTTATAACACTTATATCACTCGTAGTATTTACTGTTAGAGCAATAACAAAAATTATGTTTAGTTCATTTCACTTGGCTAGGGATGCAGAGGAAAGACATACTTTAACTTTTTTCTATTTGTCATTGCTTTCCGAGAAGGATTCAACAATTAATGATGAAGACAGAAAATTAATTTTGCAATCATTATTTAGCAGGGCTGAAACCGGTTTGTTAAAAGATGATTCTGGTCCAACAATGCCCAATGATTTTATCGGAAAACTTATGAATAAATAAAAGTCAGTAGTTAACAGTACCTGCTGTACATAGTATAAAATAAAACACTGCTAATACACCCAATAAAATAATATCAATGAACTTATCTAAAGAGGTAAAATTAGGATGTCTTCTTTTCAATAAAGAAAGTGATAAAGTAGAAATAATTACTGTTGATATTCTCCAACGATTAACAAACATAGAAGAGCAAGACACACAAGATATTTATATTCGATTACCTATTCTTGAACCTTGGCTTGAAAAATATTTAGATTTTGAAAAGGTATACCTCACACCTAATGCGCTTTATATATATACCCACATTAGAACCGGCTTTAAATTGCATAAAAGAAAGGGTAGAAATTTTCAGATAGCGTATACTTTTAAGGAAGGACCACATACCTTTAAGAAGGAAATTAATTATTTAAATCAATTAGATGATTACATTCTTCTCTTTAAGGGAGAAAGATTATGGATGAATGAAGATTTGGTTAATAGGATAAATCAGGACAGGATTGGTTGGTAAAAGAAAACGCTTTGCAAAATCAGACTTCGTCAATTCTAGGATTTCATGACCCTGCCTACCGGCAGGCAAGTTTGAGCTTGATATAAATATGAAAAAAAGAAACGGCTTGTAGTATTCTGATCTCAGGCAAATAATGCAAACATCTCCACCTGAGTTCTAACTTAAAAATACAAACTATTAATAATAAAAATGTTAACCCTTAACCCCCCACTATAAATGAAAAAAATATTATTTATTCTGTCAATCCTAACACTAATGTCCTGCGGTACCCAGAAAATTGCGTTAAACGAATTGCACACTTTGGATCCTGTAACACTTTACGAAACCACCAATACTTATCTTAACGATAAGCCCATGAATGTTGATGCGGGGGTTTTAATAAAGGACAAAAGCAACCAGCATATAACTATCAAGGGAATTTACGACCTTAAAACAGGAGAAAAAATAGAAAAGGGTATATCTGCCTGGGCCTTGAAGTATAAAGATGAAAATTATTTTAACCTGGGTTATTCCACCGATCTTAATCATTGGAATTCTTATGCAAAATTGGACATTGAAGGGAAATATTCGGCAGTGATCATCGATGATAATTCCCCTTACATATTGAAATCAAGCGGCAATACCTATGGCGGCGGTGTGGCAGGTGTCTTAATCGCAGAATCACTAAAGTGGAATAAGAACTGGAAAGACAAAAATGGAAATAAGAAAAAGATAATATTCATTGACACTCGGGATATTTCTCCAAAAAATCTTAATAGGAATGCCAGCAGCCACGGGAATTATTTGACCCGGAAGCAATTTCAAAAAGTCCTGGACGAGGTAAATATGGAACTTTCCGAAGAGAAAATTAAAGAAATTGAATTTGAAAAAGTAATAGAGATCATTGAAAGTGCAAATTAGTTTTTCGCGTTATGAGTTAGGAGTTAGGTGATAGATTGCTACAACCCCCAAAAAAATTTACCGATTTCATAACAGCAAAAAAATTATCTCACTTCTTAATAGCCGTAAAACCGCAAAAAATAAAATGAAAATAGTTAAATACATTTTTCTAATTGTTCTGTTTGTCATTATAAGTATAGGTGGGTATGTTTACTCTTTGACGCTTACCCCGCACGGCCGTTTGGACTGGGGGCAGGCTGTATTTTTAAAAATGACAGCAACTGATAGTGTGTCTGAAATAGCAGACAGACTAAAAAAGATGACAGTAAAAGATCGAAGCCATTTTATTGATCAAATGCCCATAAACCTGGACGGGCTAAGTGTAGATACGCTTAAAATAACAAGCGATAGTATTACAACATATATTTTTAAGCCTGAAAATTTTGACAGAAATAGCCCCGTGGTGGTCTATTATCATGGAGGAGCATTTATTTTACCATGGACAAACCTTTCTGTATCTTATGCTACCCGGTTATCCAGATTGTATAATGCGATTGTAGTAGCGGTAGATTACAGGGTTGCTCCTGAACATCCTTTCCCAATTCCTAACAACGATTGTTATGCAACTTTTTTATGGACGATTTCAAATATTGAGAACTGGGGTGGGAACCCAGATAAAATAATTGTTGCCGGGGAAAGCGCAGGCGCCACCTTCGCATCCCTCGTAGCAATAAAAGCAACACATGAGAATTTAACCAATATTAAATATCAAATTCTGGAATGCCCTGCGGGCTACTCCCCTTTTGAAACAACTGCCTACAAAAATTTTAAAACAGAATATTATCTACAGGAACCCGAAATGCAATATGCAATAGATGGTTATTTGCCAAATGTAGCCGACCGAACAAACCCCTTAGCTTTTCCATTTTACGCAGATAGTTTAGCAAACCTGCCTCCGGCTTATATCATTACCAGTGAGTTTGACCCATTAAAAGATACAGGAAGAGATTTTGCTGAAAAACTTAAAAACGCCAAAGTTCCAACTTTCCATAGAGAAATGAAAGGTATGGTTCATTCTATACCCGGTCCATTTAATGAAAAAGATAGAGCAAATTTATATAAAGATATATGGGCTGAATCTCAAAAATATTTAAAAATTTAAAGGATCTCTGATTGTAGCGGAAGAATTTTTAGCATCAAGGAAAAAGTTACACTGGATTTTAGATCTCACAAACAGGAGGAAATTTATACTTCCAATTTTTTATTAACTTTAGATAGAAAGTGATAAACATCATTAAAAAATTCAAACATTAATAAATTAAAAGATGGGAACTATGACAAAAAATCCGTTTACTTGGATCGAGATCTATGTAGAAGATATGAGCAGGGCTCAAAAATTTTACGAAACAGTTTTACAGATTAAAATGACTCCTATGCAGGCTCCGGACGGCTTTGGTGATTTAGAAATGGTAAGTTTTCCGTGGGCTGAAGGTGAAACCAACATAAGTGGTGCATTGTGCAAAACCAGAGAAATGAAACCAGGTATAGGGGGCACATTAGTCTATTTCGCTTCTGATGATTGTAATAAGGAAACAGCCAGAGTTGAAGATGCCGGTGGAAAGGTATTACAACCTAAGTTTCAAATTGGCGAACACGGGTTTGTTTCAATAGTAATGGATACTGAAGGAAATTCTATAGGCATTCATTCCACTAATTAAATATTTTTTTACAATCCTTTATTAGATTACGTCAATAAACTATCTCTACTTATCCAAATTTCTACAATTATTAAGTGGTTTGCTGCGAAGAATTTCAAGCTCGAAGTATCTGCGTTTTACCATTTCTGTGGCTGTTAGAAAAAAATATAACCAACAATGCACTTCAAAAATTACCTGCTTTCCGCCATAATCATCCTCCTTTTCAGCTCTTGTGGAAACACCAAATACCATTACCATTTTGAAAAGGGAAGTATGGTAGATTTTACAAAAGGGGAATGGATCTTAAACAGGCCTTATACCAATTACAATGAGGAAAGAACAGGTAAAATAGCACACCGGAAATTTGAAAAGCTCCTGGGAGATTCTTTGTTTTCTATTTCAGAAATAAGACAGGGAAAAATACTTCCGGCTCAATTGTCCTTTGATCCTTCAGAAGAAAATCTTTCAGATTTAAAGAACGCCACAGGCAAGGACTTTTTGATCAATGTGCAGTCCAACATCATAAGAAGTGAAACCACTTCTTTCCCTCCCGCTCCTGCTGTGGGCAGCACCAACACAGCCAATGAGGCCGGGATCATGATAAAGATCTACGATCTTAATAACCAAACTTTGCTTTCAGAAAGTACACTTACAGGAATTGCAAATGTTACAAGAACCGCCGGCGATAAAGGAATAAATTACACCAATAACGCAGAAACTCTTTCAATGCAAGGCCTTATTAAACTCATATAAAGATATAGGAAAAATGGTAAAACCAATAACCATTAGGGTATATTTAAATAAATTAAAAAATATATGAGCTTACTAAATAAACTTTTGGGAAATGCGGCCACTATTTCACAACAGGAATTAAATGAGAAATATGGCAGGTTACTTACCCCATCTGAAGAAATAGAACTGGGTTTCTCGCTCCTTCGGGATATTTTTATGTTCACCAATAAACGTCTAATTCTAATAGATATACAAGGGTTAACCGGAAAAAAACAGGAATATCTCTCCCTTCCTTACCGCCATATTTCCCGATTCTCCCTTGAAACTGCCGGTACTTTTGATTTAGATGCTGAATTGAAAATATGGATTTCCAGTGAAAATACTCCCAGTGTAAGCAAACGTTTCAATAAAAGTATTGACATCTATGAAGTCCAACGTTATCTGGCCGAAAAGGTCATTTGATAACCACTGGTCTTTCTTCGATTACAAGGTTTGATTTGTAAAAAGTATTATTTCGTTTGGTGAGATTTAATTTTAAATAAACATTACTTCCTACATATGTTGACATTTTGAAAAAGCTCAATAATTATGGCGTTATAGGTTAATACTATCCTTTTTTAAGCTTTATAGGAATTAGTATTTTTACATTTGAATTAAAATTTTATGGGAAGACCCTCCACAAAACCTAAAGATTTAAGAGACGGCTTTTATATTGAAGTTCGCAACAAAAATCAAAGAACCGGTGTCAAAATTCGAAGAGACACTAAAGAACGGCTCCTGTACGCCATTGAGGAATATAAAAATAAGGAAGTAGTGATTTTGGGGAGATTAAAAAATGGTAAAATGATAGAAATTCCAGATCTTCAATTTGAACTCGTTAAATAGCTACTTAATTTCAATTAAAATTTCTTAATTAAAAATGTTGGAATAGGGTGCAGAATTATAATCCTTTGACTTATCCAAATTTTAAAAAGGCCCCCGCTCCCCTATCCCGGTTTCGGTAACTTTCCATTTCCCATCTTCTTTTACAAGTTTAAAAGTTTCAGGTTCTTCCTCGTAAGAAGTGGTGAATTTTACCCAGGCAATCTCCTCATTTTGCTCCTCCTGTACTACAGAGAAATTCGAATCCCCCTTTTCAGCAACCGGTACAATGTCATTTATGGACATAAAAGAACTAAAACTTTCTTTTGTGGTATACTTTTCAAGGGTAGGAAAATCTTTTTGGTAAAAGCTTTCAACTACAATTTGAGCAGTCTCGGTGTGGGATTTATCAGTCCCGGTACAGGCCAGAAAGATTCCCAGGATCGCGATAAAAATCATCTTTTTCATAGTCTTCTTAATTTGGATTATTTATAATTTTTTGATTGAGTTTCAATTTGATGTCCCGCTCCCCGTTTTGTTCCTTTAGATCTATGATCACAACTTTATCTTCAGCAATGGCGAATTTAGGCAAAACGTATACGAATCGGCTGGTTTTTCCTTTCAGGATCTTAGCAGGTTCCTGGAACCTATAAAAAGGTTCCTTCGTTAATTTTTGAATGGATTTTTTCTTGCCCTTCTGCCGGGTTTCTACAGCAATATTAAGGTAATTTACCTCATAATCAATTGGTGATCTGTTTTCAATTTCCATCGCAAAGTACAGTTCCTCCCCCTGAAAAACTATGTTTTTCACTTTCAATGCTATACTTTCCTTTGTCTTTAAACTTTTTTTAATCTTCTGTTTGCTCCTTAATAGATAGGAACTGAAATTTCTATATTCCGCTTCTTTCTCCAGGAGTATATTATGCGGCGTGAGAATTCCTTCACCGGTTTTTACTCCATCAACATTATTCTGTCTAAGCGTGGGATCTTCAGTACCAATACTTCCGGATTCACAGATGAAATAATTCAGTTTGTCCAGTCGTTCTGAATACATTACAATATACGAAAAAACCGAACCTGAATTGCTGATAACCAGTAAATTACTTTCTTCTCCCGGGGTTGCCTGAAGCAATCCCAAATGCTGCCGTTGCTCTCTGTTATAGGTAAATACAAACCGGTCTGACCCGGTAATTCCCTGCTTTATGGGATCGGGGAAAAACAGCGCAACATTCTTTTGATCGTTGGCATAAATGGTATCCAATGCCGGTAGTGTTATTTCCTTTCCCTGTGCAAATAGTGAGCTCATAGACAGAAGGAGGACTGAACTAATTGTATAGATTGCTTTCATAGTTATTGACTTTTCATTTTAGAATTAATTTATAATTATTGGTTATAGTTACTTTGATGTTCCGGTTGTTTCGCTGAAAAACCCGTTGGATCCCTCCTACCTGTGGCACCCCGGGAATATCTATATCCTGGATGATATCATCTATTATTTCCCTGCCTACCTCTGCCCTAATACTGTTTTCAACGTATATCCCTTCACTCCCATCCTGCAGATCAAAGGCCTTTAGTTTAACGGGCTGATGATTGATATTTAGAATATTTATCAATGTTCTGTTTGGCTGAAAACTTATGAAGCCATACACCGGTGTGTTTTTGGGAATTTTCGTGTCCCCAATAAGGACCTCTTCTGTGGTTCTCATGCGTAATCTGTAACCGGCCTTGACAACCTGGTTACCGTCTACCTCTACCGGAATGGGCACCTCTGAGTTTTCAATAAAATGATCTCCTTCAGAAGGAGCTGAACTATAAAAAAGCTGGTGCTCCAGGCCAAGTTCTTTTGCCGAGATTTTTTCGATTAAATTTTCAGCAACAACAGGATTTGGGAGATCAATTTTTTCAGGTTCCGTTTCCCTTTCTGCAGGAATATTGCGGTAAGAATTTTCAGAATAATTAATTTTGCCCTGCTTATAGATACTGTCTACTATTCTCATTTTTTGTTTATTCCGAAGTTCGGGATCATAAAATCCCAGGGAATCAAGCAATCTTTCATCATAGATGCTTGGCGCATTGGTTTCCCTTACCTCTTTTAAAGCGTTCACGGCATCCAGTTTAGATTTAAAATCTTCCTGTTCCTGTTTTAGGTCAGGCACCAGGGTTTGCTTAAGATCCTGCGATTCTTCGCCGTCTCCACCAAAGACCATCATGGAATAAGCGGCAATAAAGATCACCACCACTACCAGTACAGAGCCAAAGACAATTTTATTCTTTTCAATTTTCATTATTTAGTTTTTTTAAGGAGTTCTCGAAATAATTGGTGATAAGCAGGCCGTGGGTATTATTGGGGAAGTTGCGGTCTACTTTTATAAGCTTGCCTGTTGAAATAAGTTCATAGGAATCTGTTATCTGCCCGCGGTTTATTTCAAACACGGTCTTTGTTTTAAAGCTGTAAGGTTCTGCCGAAATATCAATTTCTGACTCGATGCTCTTTACTTTTTGAACAAGGCTGTATTGCAGCAACCGGTTATAAACCCCATCTGCCTTCTTTTGCCGGTATAGATTATCTACAGAGCTGTTGCCCAGCCAAAGCGCTTTCTCAAGGTTGCGCTGATAATTACTGGCATCTATATGGTAGAAAAAAGTATGGAAAAGGTCAAGGTGTGCCAACGCCTCTACCTCCAAATTTTCTCTTTGGCTCACCCACTGAAGAGGAATTACGCTTCCATCTGTATTGACAGCGAAGGAGCTGTTTAAAGCCGACCGGTGGATATCATAAACCATCCAGCCAAAAAATATACCTGAGATCACAGCCCCTGTGATCACCGTAAGTACAATAAATCTATTGAGTTTTAATACGGAGTAGATATTTTTATAAGGTGTTTTCATTAGGTAAAAAGTCTTAAAGTGAAAGAAGTCGCTCTTGTATATAGTTTGAACTTTAAAAAAACAATAAAGGCAATGGACCCTGCTTCTATAATTATCCTGATTATGTTATTCTCCGTTGAAGTCCCCAGCAGGTTAGCCCAAAAGTTTGTATTGATCTCCGCATATAGATTATTGACGAATACGTTGACCAGAAAAAAAGCCGGAACCAGCATATAGACAGCAGCATATAGCCTGAAAAAATTATAGGCAAGGCTGCGAAATTTTTCAAAAACTGCAAGGCTTATCACCAATGGGAAAAACGCCTGCATGATTCCCAATAGAAAATATCGTTCTGCCAGAAACAAGGGGTAAATAAAAAGGTCCAGCACCCACAGAAACAAACCAATAACAAAGGAAATCACCTTAACGGGGTATAATGGGGTCACCAAAGCTTCATATAGCAACGCCATTGCCTTCTTGGCTGCTTCAAGGGCACCAACGTCCTGTTCTATATCAATGTCCTGTAATTGTAGCGGAATAAGTGCAGGAGCGGTATCTTTATACGTGGTTTCTATACTTACCAGAATACTATCAAAGACCGAGAGAATTTGAGTAGAGAAGATCACAAGCAACACCACGGCAAAATTTTTGGCAAGTTCTCCAGGGCTTAATCCCCACGTATAGCCATCCTTATCTGCAATTCCCTCATTGTACTTTTTAAGGATATTAACCAGGAAAAATATTACTGCAAGCGTTTTCATCCCCGTAATAGTATACTGGGAAAAGTCACTGTTTTTTATAGTTTGAAAAACAGCATCAACATACTCAAGGCCAATACCTAAAAAATATCCTCCCACCCCTTTAGTAATTAGATTCCCGGTTATTGATCTTATCCTGCATCTCCCTGAAGGAAATAATATCCCTATAGCGCTGGGTTTTTTGATAGATCTCTGCGACCATTTCCCGTGATTGCAGTTCTTTCTCTTTTAAAACCATTGCTCTCTCTGCATCTGTCATTTTCAAATAATTGCTTGTGAGGATCTGGTCAATGAAGTCAAGATCTTCGAGGGAATTTTCTATAATTGCATTAAAAGAATCTGAAATTCTTGAGATCTCTTCCGGTTTGATGTAAGGGGAATTCAGGATATCTCTCAAATCATCTCGAATCACATCAAATAGGATCTGGTTATTTCGAGCCATTTCCCTAACTGCCTTGAGTTGTTTTATAACATCATTCACCTGTTCAATGTTTTCCTTTTGGGTTTTGAGAAATTCCACGGTTTTAAGGAGCTGTGAAGTTTGCTTGGCCGATTCAATTAAGGATTTTGCCAGGCTAATGAAATTGGTGTTATCATAAACCGGCATACCTTGTGCACCCATCTTTGCTGAAAAGAGGAAAGCGAAAGTGAGGATCAAAATTTTTGTTTTCATTGTTTTCTTTTTTAAAGTTTATTGTTATGCGAAACAAATTGTAAAATGGCTTTCTCCATATTTTGATGCTCCTGGTAGAATTCCATTATCTTATCATTCTCAGCTCCATCGGTTAAATAGGCTGCATACACTTCTTTGGGGACTTCAAGCCGAAAGACATTGCTCTCTTTCCCTATTTTGATAAACATCTCCGTATACTTTCTTTCACCCGTAAAATTGTTTTTTAAAGATTTCAGCTGATTGATATCGTGGGCAGAGAGGTTTAAGCGTTTTCGCAATTCTTCATATCCTTTTTCATTATGAAGGCTGTAAATAACCTGGGTGTTTTCCAGAATGCTTGCCGAAGTGGAATTATTGGGTAATTGATTAATAGACTGTAGAATAATACCGATTGCGCCATTCTGCTTTCTAATGGCCTGGTAATAGAACTCGACACTTTCAAGGACGTTTTCAAACTTCAGTTGTTTGGCAAACTCATCGAATAAAATAATTCCTTTCTCTGCCCTGTTTCTCCAGATAGTTCTCTGAATGGCCGACTTTATAAGCTTGAGCATAACGGAGAGGATCTCTTTATTATCCTTTACTTCATCCAGCTCAAAAACAATGAGCCGCTTGTCCTCAATTTTATAGGTCTGGTCTTCTCCAATTTCAAAGAGGAAACTATAAAGGCCTTCACCCACATATTCAGACATGATGTGAAGAAAATTATCAATGTTGAAATAATCGGGATGGATCTTTAACTCTTCAAGGAGTGTACTTCTATTTTTTTCAATAAAGCGGTAAAAGCTTTCCAGGGAATAATTTTCAGTCTCCTGCAGGTAATAACTGCGTAGGATCTTTTTCACTGAAACTGCCTGGGCCTTGGTCACCTGCTGACCCTGAGCGGTTAGCTCAAATAGAAAGATTGAAAGGTCCTCCAATCTTTCGGCCGTGAGATCATCCAGGGTGCTAATAAAAAATGGATTGATCCCCAGATTCTTCCCATTCTCATATCTGAGAATAGTATAATCGTTAGGATAAAGTTTTGCGAACTTGGTATAGGATCCACCCAGATCTATAATAACCAGGCGCACCCCACTCTCGAAGTATTGCCTTAAAATGTTATTTGCCAGAAAGGATTTGCCCTCTCCTGTAGGGGCGAAGATGGCAAAGTTCCTGGCTTTAATTCGCTTTTTATTTTCATCCCACACATCTTTAAGCACAGGAATATTATACTCCCGGTCATTAAAAATAATTCCCTTGGAATCGCTTTTATAATTGCTGTTATTGATGAGAAGGCAAAGCGCATGTTTAAGATCTGTTACATAAAGATCTTCATTGGAAAAATTGGAAGAGAAACAGAAATAGCTGTTTAGAAAATAATTTTTACGCTCCTCCCCTTTTGGGTAATAAGGAATTATATCCAGCTCCTTAAACTCAGATTTTATCCTTGAACCAATTGCTGTCAAATTTCCAGGATCCTTATCCCAATAAATAATATTTAACTGGCCCCGGATAATTCGGGAAGAGTCATCGGCATTTACCTGATCAAGGATATGCTGTATTTTTTGCAGAACCACTATATTCTGGGACCCGAAATTGGAACTTTTATTAAGTTCTTCAATTTTCTTATCCAGTAGTTTTCTCCACTTCTGTTTGTCATCCAGATAAAGTATCTGATTTACAATGTGGTTTTCATTCAGAGTTAAACCAAGGCCATCAATAAATCCCTGATGAAATACAAAATCATCTGAGGTAAATTTTGAATTGGTTTTGCTGCTTTGTACATTTTCAGCAAAGCATAGTTCACTGTTGACAGCCAGCATATCAAAATTATTATTTCCAATTTCAATACTGCTTTTCTCAAGAAGGATAGTTGTGTCAAATCCTTCATTAAATCCATTGAAATACCCCGCAGTTAACTCAAGGATTTCGTTTTCCTTTAAGGGAATTAGCTGCAGTTTCCTGCTGTTATTTACAAATGAAACAGAATCATTCACCGCCCCCTGGAATCTCTTTAGGTTAGTGTCCATTTCCTGCGGAATAGACTTAATTACCTTTTTAAAAGGGTTGACAAATTTTGGATTATTCAAAGCTTTGTTAAGTGGATAAAGAAAGAACACATAAGAGCGGTGCTCTACATATTCCCTATTTTTGAAATAATCGTGGGTAGCTTTTTCCAAAAAAGTATTGATGGGCAGATTCTCACCGTCAAAATTTTTCTTTACATAAATATCCTGTTTATGAATTACCGTTCCTGTGGGTAAGGATTTAATGGCCTGAAACCAGGTACTATGGATTTCTTCAAAATCTCTTTCAGATAAAGAATAGATCTCAGGCAGTACAGTTTTAAATCCGAATACCACATTGCCATTGCCCGCGAAAATGACATTGCCTTGAATATCTGCTATAAGGGGTTGATATGCCAGGTTAATCTTACTCATAATCAATTCCGGTTGACCTTTTTAAAGTAATTATCTTCGGAAAAACCTTGGAATACTGTAGGAGCTGAGGGTTTGCTGAAATCCGGGTTAAACTTATATAGAGCACAGCATTCAAAACCACAACGCTAATAATCATTGCAAAACTGAAGGAGAAGATTATTACCAGGAGTGAACCTATTACCGCTATCATCATCAATGCGAACATTGAGATAGGCAAGCCCCAAATCATAGCCTTTTTCCTAACATTTCTATATAGCTCAAATTTTTTCATTAGACTACTATTGAAATGAGGTACGTAAAAATTCCAACAACGGCACCGGCTATGAGAACAAAGACCAGGACCCGCGTGATCCCTTTCTTCAGGTCGGCATTTTCACCAAAAAAATGACCTGCATTAAACAGAAAACCAACCAGGAAAATAACTCCCAGGATAATTGGAAAAATAGCGCGAATGGTAGAAGCCATATCGGCCACCGAATTTTCAATCCCGCCAATCTGTGCGAAAAGCGGGAAAGAAATCAGTGACAAAAACAAGCTTGAGTAGATAGATTTTTTCATAGATTTTAATTTTTAAATTACATCTATGGAAAATTATGTAAGGAATTATTGGTGAAATGCTGAAGTCAATTTTTTAACTATGAAGAGGCCAAAGAATTATGATTTCTTCAATCAAAGTAGATTTTTTGAGATTTTTCTGTAATGCGTTTTTGTAAACATTCTTTCCTCAACCCGTTTACTATGTTGACATTAGAATCAGGATTTTATAATTGATTCCATAATTGTCAGCGTAACCGATAGTTAAATCGTCCCAGGATTTAAATGGGATTTTGAAGAAAAGCGATCTTCAAAAAAAAATTAAAAATGAAGTGGAAAAAAATTATAAGATCTTTTGGTGCTATGCTTATTTTTTTGTCGAACCTACTCCTATCTGCCCAAGTTGGGGGCGGCTCAAAAGTTATAATAATAGATCCGGGGCATGGTGGAAGAGATCCGGGAGCGATTGGTATTAATGAAATGAAGGAAAAGGATATAGTTTTAAACCTTGCAAAGGAAATTCTAAAACTCAATAAGGAAAAATTCAACTATGACATATATCTAACCCGATATACTGACACGCTTGTATCCTTAAAAAACAGGACAAACCTCGCAAAGTCCTTAAGCGCCGATTTATTTCTCTCCCTTCACTGCAATCATTCAGCAAATCCATTTGCCCGGGGAAATGAAATTTATGTTGCAAATACAATTCTCTCTCATAATTTAGAAACCTCTATTTTAATTGCTAATCGTTTAAGTTTAAATTTCACCAAGAGATTGGGAATAATCCAAAGAGGGGTTAAATTTTCAAATTTTCAGGTATTGAGAAATACTATTAATAATTTTCCCTCTCTTTTAATTGAGCTTTGCTTTTTATCGAATAAAGAGGAAGCAGCCTTTTTGTCTAAAAAAGGGATCATTCAAGCAATGGCTTTACTAATTTTAGAATCTCTATGAAAAATGTATATCCCCTGGTGGTTGAAGTGATCATAGAAATCATCACTACAATTCTAAAACAGTTGAAACAACCACCGGGAGGTTAATTAGGATTTCCCACAATTTTCACAGAAAAACTTAAGTAGTTAATTTTTGTCCTGGTTATATAAATTTTATGAAAAATGAGTTATATATGTAATCCCTACAATTATAAAAATGACTTTACAAGAAATTCACCAAAGAATAGAAGAACTACTTGAGATAATCAAAAAGAATAATCTTGAGAACATAGATATTAAAGCTGAAGAAACGGAATTGGCTTATCTTGAAAATATGAGAGAAAATTTGGAACAAGCCTTGTAATAAATATCCCTTTCCCTAGATATCCAGGTCAGCCCATAAGGCCGGATGATCACTCGCAGCCTGATCTTTTGAGCTTATAGTGTTATATATAGGCCATTGTGGATTTTTAGATGGAAAAACCCCTTTCCTATTTAAGCCTGCACCTTTTAACCTTTTGAATAAGGCGGGAGATAATAATAAATAATCTTTCTGTTTAATATTTACTCCCATTCTATAGGCTCCAAGGCGATAATAGCCCGCATCTTTTCCCTGGTCAAAATCAACATTGAAGGATTCAAATTTGGTGATTTCTAAAAGGTCTGTCTCCCGAATTATTGGGTAAATGGAATGGCAATATGGTACTGTGTTGAAGGTGCCTGCAACTATAATATTTTCATGTCCTGTTTTTCTTAATTCCTTATAGAGCTGAGCTATTCTTTCTGCCTGGATAAAGCGCTGGCTGTCCTCCTTTTCTTTTCCCCCCCTTTGTTCTTCAAGATGAGCTGCAATAAGGAAAACGGTATTTTTTGAAGGAGTATTAATTTCATAGACCAAAAGATTTTTAGAAAACAATAAAGTATCCCCCTTCCTCTCACCCATCAACGATCTGACGCTTGCGAGGGTAAATCCATTTTTGGTAGCTATAGCAATTTCCTGACCTCGATCATCATTTCCCTGAAGAATAAAAATTTCATCATAGGGAACACAATTGAAATTAGGTAGTAACTCATTGTTCAATTCACTAAGTGCACTTCTATCTTCCACCTCTTGTAGCAGTAGCACATCTGCATTACTTTCTGCTATTACACGAGCTTTATTTTGAACGGCTATTGGATCCAGAGGTATAAAAGGCAGTTCAATCCACCCGTTCCATCCATTAAAATGAGAAGCTTTGGATTCCTTTGGAAATCCGCATTTTTGAACATATAGATCTCCGCCTCTCTTTTTTAAAACGGCATAGGTTGAATAATCTCTTTTTTCAAACCCGAGAAGGAATGAGAGCTCCCTCATTCGGCTTAAATCTCTTTCCCCTTTTTGCTCCTTTCTTACCAGGGAATTCATTTCCTCCAGCCAATTGTTGACACATTTTCCCGCAGGTTTATTTATAAAATCCTTTTGCCTGTTAAAAAGGTTCTGAATGTTGAAGCTAGTAATTTTCATAATTTCTTATTTTCTTTTGTCTATAGAATTTTGTTCAAATGCAATTAGATTAAATAATTCTCGCATCCGGCTCCGCACCCGCTCACCATATAAAGCCTCCAGTTCGTCGGCATTAAGATTTGTAGTTGCATGAGTTTTAATCTTGTGATCCTGTAATAAATCAAATCTAGAAAGCAGGATCTCCCCCATTACATTACAATCCTGTCCAAAAAACCGTCCAGTAGGTTCTACACCAAGATCATCAAAACAATAAAATCCACTGTTTCCATAATCTTCCACGGTTTTAAATCCTAAATGATTAAAAGCGAATGTTACATTTCTACATGGGATAACTTCATAAGATTTTTGATGGGGTACCAGAAATTTCAGAAGTTTAAGCAAACTTGTTTTGCCACATCCTACGGGACCGGTTAATAAAATTCCTTTATTGATGTCTAAGCCATATTTCTCACAATTGGCTTCATCTTTAATCACATAGTTAAGAAGCTTGAAAATTAGTTCTCTATCCATTTCAAAAATTTTAAATTTTTTTCCGAATAATAAACTACCCTTTACTTCTAAATATGCAAGCATCTTATCAAAGTCATAGGTTACAACTTCTCCATCAAATTCTCCAAGGGAATACACTACACTCCCTTCCTGGATTTTAGAGGGGTTCATCATAGTTTTTAAATTTGGTGGTTTGCAGATGATCTTTGAAGTAATGAGGGTTTTTACCATTGCCTTTTCTGCTTTCATTTAAGATCCAGGTTGCAGCTAAGGATTTCCAATCTTTTATTAATTCTTTTTTTGATGTCATCCAACGATTTGATTCATAATACCGGAAAAATTTTAATCCTTGCGCCGGAATCTGACCTCTTTCTTTAAAAAATTTTATTACTTCAAGTTCATTAAATGGTCTTCCTTCTTCTTCGTTTATATGTTTATATATAGTAACTGGTACATTATTGGAACTGTAGGGTCCCATATCGAGTACATCCCGAGGTGAGGGAAGTACAGTTTGCGGTGCTGTACATAACTGAAATCTGGCCATCTGTATCTCTGTACCTCTATGAGGATTTTTAGAGGGGTTATAAATAATATACCGGGAATTATGAAGGTCGTTGATACAGCGATGGTAAGTTGAATTGGAACCTATCTTTGCAGCATTCATTATGAGATTCCGCTGAACTTTAAATTTCTGGGAGAACCTATTTGAATTCCATTCCCTGAACAGGGCCATATAGAGGCTAATGTGTGTGGGATTTAAATTTAAATCCTTAACAAAAAGATTTAAAACCTTATTAAGATGCGCGATGTAGTTCATAATTGCTTATTAGAAATTATTCTGAACTTTGTTGGAGACCAAAATTTTATTGATCTCATCTGCATCATAGTATAAAATCCCTCCAATTTTAGTAAAGGGGATTGTTCCATTAATCCGGAAATTTTGAAGGGTACCCGGGCTAATTTTTAAAAGCTTCATCACCTCGATGGATTTCATCCATTTCTTTGTAGAGGATGCTGAATTTTCATTAAGCATTTTCCTGATTTCTTCTAAGAGTTCCACTTTAAATTCAATCAGATCTTCTGTTGTTACAATTGATGTTGGCATAATTAAAACGATTTTAAAAATCCCGCTGCAGGTTAGAACATTTTAAAGCAGCGGGATTAGGTTAATTTGACTTTCGTTTTACAAAATTGCCTTGAATTTATTTGGTTTTATCACAAGGAGTATCGGAGTACGAGGAAATTTAACAGCTTATAATTTTGGAGGATATCGCCGCATTTAATTCCACAAAAAATTATCTCCCGCACAAATTCCGGGGATTAGTTTAGAATTATTTTGGGGAATCTTAAATTCGTAGTTACGATTTTTACGAGAAATTATATGGAATCGTCTCTGTAAATCTTTTGCTGTAATTGTACTGTCAGTTCCTCCAGAAATTTTGTTTTACTGCCCTTTCTTGCCTTAATCTCTGTATATGTTTTATATACATTATCAAGTTTAATATTGAAGTAATCCTCAAAAGAAGAAGTGATTGTGCTTAATTCCACAGCACCGTTATTAAAGGCCTTATTTGAATATAAAGCGTAGATCAATTCTATAAGGGCAGTTTTGGAAGAGGTCCATAGCAGCAGCTGATGCTTTTTTTCACTATAAACCGGAATACTTCCCGGCTTTAATATTTGCATTGATTCCCTGATGTAATGAATATACTTATACATGGCTTGAATCTTTGCCCAAAGCATATCATGAGAAGTAGAGAATTCGGGGTATTGATAATAATTGATGGTTGGTGTAAATGGGAAATTATTTCGGTGATTTCGGGTAAAATACTGGTGATCAAGGTAATTATGTCCTTGTTCCATATAATGCACGAAATCATTGTTCTTGGAAAAAAATTTATTAATCTTCTTTATTTCCTTTTCCAAAAACCTAATTTGATGGTCTATACCAGCTTTAGGTTTGTTTAATTCACATGCTTTTATTTCAGAATAATAAATAAGATAACTCATAGGAATTACCTTAACATTCTTAAAAAAAGATATTTCATAATCAGAATTTTCAAAATCCTCTTTTTCAACCAGAGCCTGCATTTTTGATAAGGTTTCATTGCAAACAGGAATTGCCAGGTCGGCCCTTTTGAGTTCACCGGTTCCTTCTCCTTGAACAATATCGGTAATCTCTTTTTTAAAATCCTCTATAATCCCCTTAAACATAACATTCTCATCCTGAAAAATTAGATAATACCAAGGCAATATGTTCTCCAAAGAATTGTGAATTAAGTTGTAAAACCAAGCCCTATTAAAAGGGAATTCAACTACCCTCTTTTTCTATTTCAGCGCGATTCATTTTGAAGAAGGCCAATCAATTCAAGTGAATAATTGTCTTTAGCTTGAATGAATGCCTGCTTTTCAATTATAGTAGCTCCAAATTTTCGCTTCTCAAAAGATGCGCTAAAGCCGAAATCTACCTTTTTAAACTCTAAAACTTTAGCCCTTAAAACAGTTTGGAAAAGCAATTGCCGGTAAACCTGAAATTCATGTGAATAATTATAGTCCATACCTACCAGGCTTGGTGAATATGTATGATTTAGATTTTTGTAACAAAACATTACTCCTACCAGGCGCCCCTTCTCTGGTGCATAAATCTCACCCTTTAAGCGCAAAGTGATAAACTCCCAATTGGTATCTTCAGCCATTGCGGAAAACAACTCTAGAGGATAAGTAAAAGTATTTAGACCAAAATTTTGATTTTTCACATTTTGATATAACTCGTAAAACTGAACTATTGATTCCTTTGAAACATTGTTTTCAACGGAAATATCAAAAAGCCCCGTATAAGGAGCGACATCTTTTCTAAAATGCCTCCTGGATCGAGAAGAAAGGGTGTTAATATATTCGTCTACCGAATTCCACCCGGAAAGGTTTAGAACACAAGAATCTGGCATAGAGACAGGCACAAATCCAAGACTGCATAAGTAAGGAGAGAGCGCATCTTCTTTTAAAAAATCTCTGAGTGCAACCATTGTTGAATTATATTTTTGCTCTTTCTTCTCGAGAAATTCAAGTAACAAGGTGAAGGCCTGTTTAGAATATTTATGTTTCCTGTCCCAATAAAGATGGGAACCTTCAGTGAACAAGCATCCCAATGCTAAAGTTTGTGAAGTCATATGAAAAGGTTCTTTTTTCCTTATCTCTTCGAGATTTTTTGATACCGAAGGAGGAGCAAGCATATCATCTTTCCAGAGACTTTTAGTAAAGAAAGTGGCAAGAACTATTTGATTATGTTTATCTTTAATTATTAGATAAGAAAAATGCCAGGAATTTTCCGGTTGTTCTGCACCATTAAAAACTTTTTCAAGAAAAACCAGACCCTCCCAATCGTACGCACTTTCCCTCCCTAATTTAGAATTCCATTCATCTTTGTTGACCTCGTGTATAGAGTCATAGCTATAGCATTTAAGATCATTGAGAAGAAAAGTGTTTGTAGCATTTTCACTAACATTAAGTCCAAACGCGCGACGAACCCGGCTTTCGTTGGTTTGGGTTGCTTCAAGTGACAAGGGGAAGTGGTAGTTCATGGCATCTACAAGTCCACCAATTTCCTTCATTTCATTATGACTGGAAACAGTAATTCGTACTCCAGTATTTTTCACTGGGACTGCGGGATACAATCCCAGATTTATAAAATAACCTTCTTTCATAAGTCGACGCACAAAATCATATCCGGTAATGGGCATTCCTGTACCTATATAGAATACAGGTGAAGAATTGGATGCAATTAATGGAAGTTCTGTAGCATTCAGTTTACTATTTAAGTAGGCAATTTTAGAAGAAAGTATTTTTTGTAACTCATAAATCTCAGAAGAAAGATGGATATCTGCTGAAGCTGAAGCTGCTGCAACCGAAGCCGGCTCGAGTTGTGCTGAAAATGTAAGTGGCCCACCATAAGTTTTAATTTTTCGTTGCAGT
Source organism: Gillisia sp. (assembly GCA_039989915.1). Lineage (GTDB taxonomy): Bacteria > Bacteroidota > Bacteroidia > Flavobacteriales > Flavobacteriaceae > Gillisia. The sequence continues at coordinate 45,749 of JBDXGW010000021.1, read as the reverse complement.
TCTTGATTTGCACAAACAAAGACTGCACCACTGGCACCAAAGGTTTTACTTAAGGTTCCAAATAATATAACATTTTCCGGTAGATTACCCCCCAGTTCATCCATGACAAATCCGGTCCCATTTTTTCCTTTCCAGCTCATTCCATGTACATCATCAAAGTATAAATGAAGCTGCTCATATTTTTGAGATAATGCTACAAGTTCTTTAACTGGTGAAAAATCACCGTACATAGAATACACCCCATCTGCCATATACCAAATTTTTGCAGCCTTGTCTCGCAGAGACCGTATTTTTTCTTCCAGCATCTCAAGATTATTATGCCGGATCATTTCAACCGGAATCCCTCTTGGCTTTAATAATTGTGCAGCATTTTGCACGCTCCAATGCACCTGGTGGTCCAGAATTACCGCATCTTCGTCCCTTACAGCTGTAGGTATGACAGCAATATGGCCAAGGGTGCTATTCTTAGTTATTATTACCGGATTTTGATACATTGCAGTAACCTTTTCCTCAAGCTCCAGGTACAGTGGATGAGAAACATAAGTACGGGAAAGAGGGAACTGTGTCCCGTACCGCATAATTGCATTAACTGCCGCCCGCTTAAGGCGTTCATCCTGTTCGAGTCCCAAATATCCGGTAGTTCCAAAATGCCAAAGATCTTGCCCGTTAATCCTAATAGTTCTGCCGGTAAAATTTGTATCCTCAGAATGAAGATGAAGAATCCCTTCTCTTTTTGCGGTAGAAAAAACTTCATCTACTGTATCTAAAAAATTGTTATGTTTAATCTTTGCCATATCTCTATTTTTTAATTTTTGATAACCATTTTTTTAAATTAAATAAATCACATTTACAAATTTTGAAGAAGGGGGGCAATCTTTGTTTTTTTCAGATTTTTGATAAGTAGAGTCATTTTTTTGATAAATTATAAATAATTAATACCCCTAATTTTATATATTAATTCTAATTATTTCACAACAAATCATATAGGGAGATTTATTATGAAAAAGAATTACTTTGAAAACGAGATTGCAAAAATGTGGATTGAGGATGGAATTCTCTACTTTGAGTACAAACCAGGAACTTTTATCAACCTTGAAGTAGCCAGGAAGATTGTGGAATCAAGGCTTGAGATGCAGGGAACGAAAGCATACCCCGTATTCTGTGATATTAGAGGAATTACTTCTTCCACCAAAACTGCAAGAGATTATCTGGCAAATGAGGGTTCTATATTAGTTAAGGCCATGAGTGCACTTTCATTAGAGCACGTTTCTTCGGGAATAGTGGATTTTTACATACAAACCAATAAACCCAGAGTACCAACGAAAATTTTCACCAGCAAATATTTAGCTCTAAAATTTTTGGAACAATACAGGGATAAAAATGTAGATTAAAATGCGATAATGGAACGGGAGATTAACAGGAAAAACCTCAGAGACATATATAAAATGCTTATGGAGATAGCAAAGGGAAATTTTGCCTTTAAAATTGACCGAACAGCACATAATGATGTAATTGAGGCTCTTTCTGTCCAACTCAATATGATGGCAGAAGAGCTTAGGGAAAATTTTAATCACTTAACTTATGTTGCTCCCCATCTTGCTTACCAACATTTGGTAGCCTTCGCCATTATTCTTGACAAGAATTATAATATCATATTATTTACAAAAAACACCACTTCTCTCGTTGGTAAAAATGAGGATGAGTTAAAAGGAAAATCCTTTTCAAATTTACTTTCCGTAAATTGTGTGCAGGAGTGGGAGAATATGAAATTAAAATTGAAAAAAGCCGATTTTATTCAGGAATCCCTCGACCTTGAATTTAAAACTTCCGAAAACCTTCTTGTATCTTCACGATGCTCTGTTTCTCTCTTGTCCAATAATCTATCAATAAAGGGCTCTATACTTATCACCTTTTTCCAAACTGTTTTACAGCAAAAGGAAAAAGATCTTATTTTCCGGGAAAAATCCATGTCAAAATGGGATGTAAGAACTATGCAGGAAATTCATGATTATATATTTCAAAATTTGGATAAACCCTTGCCCTCTACCAGAGATTTAGCCCACAAGTATGGAATCAATGAACACAAACTTAAGAAAGGTTTTAAAACCCTATTTGGTACTTCCCCCTTCAAATACTACAACAATCTAAGACTGGAAGAAGCCCGTGCTCTTATTCGAAACACAAACCTTCCTTTGGAAGCTATAGCTTCAAAGCTTGGGTATAAATCTTATCCGCATTTCTCATTATATTTTAAAAAAAAATTTGGCTACTCTCCTCTTACCTATCAAAAAAGCTCACCTTAAATCACTAAGGAATTGTTATTAGAAAATACTTCTGATCTGATAAACATGTTCCCAGAATAGTTAACTACTATTTTCCACCTTTACATTATACAAACCGCAAACCTTGTAAGATGGAAGGACCAGCAACATACAAAAAATATTTACTCCAAGTTATTCGAGTTTTCTTTATAATTCTTCTTGTCTACTCCGCTGTATCCAAATTATTGAATTATTACCAGTTCGAGACTCAGCTCTCGCAATTCCCTTATATAAGTTCTTATGCAGGTTTAATTGCCTGGGCTGTTCCTGCATTAGAGATTTTCATTGTTTTCCTATTCTTCCCTAATAAGTTTATAAAAATAGGATTGTATGCCTCCTTTGTTTTGATACTAATATTTACCCTTTATATAATAATCGTCTTAACTTTTTCTGAAATCATCCCTTGTTCCTGTGGAGGTGTAATAGCATCGTTGTCCTGGGATGAACATTTAGTGTTTAATATAGCCTGTCTGTTAATTGCACTTATGGGTATAATATTATCAAAGAAAACTATTATAAGGAATAAAAATATGAAACATCAATTTTCCGGTTAGAGCCGGTATAATTAGAAAAATATTTTGTTGCAACAAAAGCAGGAGAAGCCGAAAACCTGAATAAAGAGTAGGCTAATTACTAAATTTTAAAATTATGAAAACTAAATTTTTATTACCCGCACTGGCAATGATATTTGCCGTAGGGATGTCGTTTGCCACTGTTGGAGTGGAAGCTGATCCAAACAATGATTATATCCAGCGCAATGGAACCTGGGAAGCAGTTCCAGAGCAGGATTGTGGAGTTGGAGATGAAACATGTAGAGCCTTCGTAAATGGTGACGGCCCTTTCACATTGTATGATTCGAAAAGTTTATCTTCCATGAAGCTGGGAAGTGGAGATCCATTGATTATCCCTTAGGTCTGAAAGAAATAGGCACCTCTAAAAAAGGTGCCTATTTTTATTACTTCATTTTAAACTCATAGAGATTTTCTTCGATTAAAAAATTTTGTGCAAATTTTTTAATATCCTTTAATTTCAATTGGTTCAGAAAATCAATTTTTTCATATTTGTTTACCAAAGGGATGTTAAAACGATAGTAATTATAAATCGATTCATCTAATCTGGTATTTCTGCTCTTTCCATTGTACTGTGCTATTAATCTATTTAAAGCCTTATCAAACTCATCAGTTTCAATTTCCCCATTCTTCAATTTCTGGAATACACGATGTGAAGCAGTACTTAACTTATCAATTTCATCCTGTGAAGCGGAAAAACCTAAATTGTTATAAAAATATTTGCCATCCTTATTGTAATAACTTCCTACATACATATTGTAAAAGCCTACATCCTCATTAGCCCTTAGTTTTAAAATTTTTTCCCAGGTAATCGCGTCTAAAATATCATGCAAAAGATGTTTTTTCCAGTCATAATGGTCTACCTTATCAATATACCTCACGAAATTTGGCACTGTTTCCTGAGTGAGAAATTCGGTTGGTTCAAAAACGATTAATTTAGGTCCATCTGGGAATCTGACTTTCTCTTCAGAAGATCCATCTTTCTCTTCTTTTTTATCTGTTCCAGGTAGATTCCCTAAATATTTACTTACATATGAATATACCTCGCTCTCCTTAACCGAACCCTGAACTATAAACGTATAATTATTAAAATTTGAGAATAACTTTATATAAGCTTTAAAGCCGTCTTCCAAGTTTGCATTTTTGACACCATCTATATGCGCAGTTCCTTCTAGAAAATCTACATTCGAGGCTCCGAGATACTCACCAATTAAATTCTTAAAATCAGCGCTCTGTAAAGTGTATGGAGGGAATAAAAATGTCTTGAGTTCAGATTTTTTCCAATGTTCAAAAGCTTGTTTATCTTGACGAGGAGCTGTTAAATACAAATGTATTAATTGAAAAAGGATTTCTGAATCTTTCATATTCACCTCACCCTTTATTCCAATTTCTTTCATTTGTATATAGGGCCGCAACTGCAGGTTGACACCCTTATTTTCTAAATATCGTTCTATTTCAAATTTAGTATAATTACCGGCTCCAGAGTGTTTGATAAAAAGCGGAGACTTAGTGGCAGAATAAGGGTTATCAAGATTTAAATCCTGGACACCAGTTGCTTTAAAACCCCAGACTTTTAATTTATCTTGGTCCGGTTCCGGTAAGAATATAACTCTGATACCATTTTCCAACAAGATTTCCCTGGTTCCTTTACAAATCTCCTTACCATATATAAATGATGAAGGATTTAAATTTTTAATTTCGAAGGTTGTCATTAGTTCATTTGGTACTTCCTTAATTTCCTTTGTAACGGATTTGGACAAATTTTCAGAAATTAAAGTTCTTAACTGTGGTTCAAGAATTTTCCAAACACTATTTTCAGGATAAATTAATCCAATATCTTGTGGCATTCGCTTAATAAGTTTAGAAAGTAATTCGTTAAACTCCTCACTCTGTAAATTGTTAATCCAGTTTATTACCTTTTCGTATCTACCCGAGATTAAAGGAAGATCAAATATAAAATCATCTGTGAATTCATCATTCCAAAATTTGGGATTTTCCCTTTTGCCACTCTGATAAATTTTCAATAACTCCAATTGATTACTCTTAATTTTATTCCAACTTTTCTCTGATAAACCATAACTAGATAATTCATTTATTTTTGTAAATATCTGCCTTATGGCAGGCTTAATATTTGTAGAATCCGCAATTACCGAAATTGAAATTGAAGCCGGTATACTTTCCCTGTGTTTAAATACATTTCTCACTTCCACATTGAATTGGTTTTGATAAGATTGGGTTAATTCTAAAAGAGAATTTTCTAAGATACCGTGTACCATCTCCCAAATTATTTGTCTTTTGAAACCTTCTAATCCTTCATTAGAGAAAATTAATGGATCCCGATAGAAAAATTTTATTTCAGTAAAATCCTTTAGTAAATCTAATTGAGCAGTATTCCTATCTGCAATTGCAAATTGATTGGGCTTACTATTAAATACCTCTACACAATTTGGCTTTTTATTGTAGTTTCTCCTATTTTTTACTTCTGAAAATTGCCGTTGAATTTTTTCTTCAAGATTATCTATACTAGATACATTACCAGTTACTAGAATAGCTACATTTCTTGGTTGATACCAATCCCTATAATAAGCTCTTAAACTATCTGGCGCAAAACGTTTAATTTCTTGTATATAATCATCAATATTCTGAGAACAACTATTTAGTTTACTTATAAGTTTTCTCTTTGAATCCATATCAAATTTTCTGAATTTATTGGTCCCTTTGCTTGTTCTTTCCTGTATAAGTCTTTCCCTTTCAATATCAATATCTTTGGTAGATAACGATAAGTTACTGAGTATTTCATGAAACCAAATAAGACCTAACTCAATACCCTTATCATCCCTGCAATGCGTTTTATAATAATAAATAGTTCCATCTACCCCAGTGTAAGCAGTCATATCCCTGGCTTGACCCTCCATTCCAGCTTCTTTTAGTTTGGCCGAATAGCTAGAAATTCCTTTTGGAAAGTTTTTTGTTTCCGCAAAAGCTAAGTGTTCAATCGCGTGTGATACATCAGGTTGGCCAGAGGTTTCAACTTTTGATCCTGCATTTACAATAAATCGCATCTCTACCTTTTCATCTGCATCAGGTATATTTTTAATATAATAAGTTAGACCGTTGGGTAATACTTTTTTAATAAAGGTCGAATCAGTTTCTATTAAGTTCTTAGCTCTTAGTGTTAAGGAGGTCAAACATAATAGAATGATCAAGGTATTGGTTATACCTAATTTATATAAAGATTTCATTGTGGGATGTTTAATAACCGGGGTTTTGAGTTAGATTTGCATTCTTCATTCTTTCCTGTTCAGGAATTGGATACCTTACATCGGTATCTTGCCATAAGGGGTTAGACCCAAAGATTTCCGAGGCTCTCCCCGTACGTTTTAAGTCAAACCAGCGATGTCCCCATTCTGAAAAAAGTTCTCTCCTCCTTTCATCCTGAATAATTTGAAATAGTTCATCCCCCGTTAAGTTTTCAGCTAAAATGAGTTCTATCCCTGCTCTCTTCCTTAGAATATTTATATCTGTAATTGCCCCTTCAATATTTCCTAGATTCATCCTCGCCTCTGCCCTAATTAAATATTGTTCGGAGAGTCGCATAACCATTGAATACTCGGTGAGATTGTTTGTGCTATTCTGATCCTTATATTTAAAAGGATAGTAGACCTCAAGCACTTCATGAAAACCTATCCAATGATTTAATCTTAAATCATTTGGTTCGTATAAGGCTATGAACGATTCATTTAATTTGAAGTCTGAAGAGGTGGGAAATGTTGGGTGAATAATAAATATTGAACCTTCATTGGTTTGGGTTAAATTGTTCCCCCTTCCAATGGGTGAGATTTGCCAAAGGGCTTCTCTACTATTTGGTAAAAAAACCTGATCTAGACTATCCAGGAGCTCGTATTTTCCAGTTTCTGAAATTACCTGAGAACTTAGAGTTTCTGCTTGATTCCAATTTTCAAGATATAGTTTTACCCTAGCCATCAAAGCTCTGGCGGTGTGAAGGTTTACTGTAGTTCTATCATCATTTATGTAATCTCCAGGTAAAAGCTCAATTGCTTCCGTGAGGTCAATTATTATTTGTTGATATATCTCTGTTTTTGAATTTCGAGAAGCCCTAGAATTATCTTCAAAATCAGTACTAAGTAAAAGCGGTACCTCACTGTAAAGGTTTGTTAGATAAAAATAAGTGAAAGCTCTGATGAATTTCGCTTGCCCATATAATGAAAGTTTTAAATCCTCTGCGATTGTAGAATTTTCTAAACCTTCAATAATGGCATTTGTCATATATATTACATTATAGGCACTGGACCATAATCCCAGATTTCGGGAATTCTCGGGTAAAATTTCGTGTTGAGTGAATTCTAAATAAGTAATATTAGAGGGTCTCAGTGCTCCAAGGTTATCTCCTGAGAGTCCGGCAAGTGCAGTAATACTATTTTGCCAACCGCCACTATAATCCAGTCTAACTAATTGATTGTAGACACCTCGTATAGCACTTTGAGCTGTTTCAGCATCATTAAATACTTCCTGGCCATTGATTCTATGAGGCGGGGCATCTATTTCAACAAAGTCTTCGCATGAAATTATAAGTAAAAGCGAAAGAACTAAAACAATTTTCCTTATATGTGTATTTTTCATTTTTTTTAAGCTTAAAAGTTTAGTTTAATTCCACCTGTAATCGACTTAAGCGCACCAAATGAGGTACCGGTAAGAGCCATTTCAGGGTCAACTCCCGGATAATTTGTAACTGTAATTAAATTTTGGCCATGGAGAGATAGGGTAGCCTTCTTTAATCCCAGGGCATTTAACAATGGAGATAGTAAATCGTAGTCTAATGAAATAGTACGCAATCGCACGAAAGAAGCGTCTGTATAAAATAATGAAGTACCCTGAACATTAATATATCCCAGTAAGGCTTGAATGGATTGGGAAGGTGCCTGGTATATACTTTCATTATCAAGAGTTTTTAAAGCTTCTATACGTTGGTTACCTATTCGGCCGGCATCCATATTTAAAACTCTACCTTCCTGTTTCACGAACTCCAAAAGGAAATTGAGATTAAAGTTTTTATATCTTAGATTATTATGAATTCCACCAAAATTCTGACGGCCTAAATCTTTGATATCTACGCGATCATTAAAATCAAACCTTCTATCTTCATTAATATCTTCAACTGTATAAAAACCTGTACTGGGATCAAGGCCTGCGTACCGATAAAGAAGTGCTATATTTAAAGGCTCACCTAATCTATAACGTGTGGCGTAGGTTGAATTTTCTAATCCCGGATAACTAATTAACCTGTTCTCGGGAATACTTAAGTTAAATGACGTTTCCCAGGTAAATTTATCTGACCTAAACCATAGAGAGCTCATTTCTATTTCCCACCCGCTATTTTCTACTGTTGCAGGGAGATTTGCTTGTACAGAAGTAAAACCTGTCATAGCCGGTAACGGCAGACCTACCAATTGATTGGAAGATCTATTGCGATACCAGGTTAGCCCCAACCGCAAACGATCCTGGGAAAATCCCGTTTCCAAACCGGCCTCTAATTTTTTATTGACTTCCCATGAATAATTAGGATTATATAATTGTGTAGGATATAAACCTCCCGGCCCCAAAGTAACTTCATAAGAGTCCAAATAGCCGTAATCACCTATTTGATCATTTCCTGTGGTACCATAGCTACCCCTAAACTTTCCAAAACTCAGGAAGGGTAAGGCCTGTTTTATAAATGCCTCTTCTGTAAAAATCCAGGCAGTACCAATTGCACCAAAATTGGAAAAGCGTTTCCCCGGTCCAAATCGTGAGGAACCATCCCTACGGCCGGTAAGATTAATGAAATACTTACTCTTCCAGTTATACGCCAATCGTCCAAAGACCGCACTATAATTATATTGGGTATTAGTAAATTTTGGACTTGAGATTACTTCTGCTGCATTTAAATTCCCAATTAGTGATTCAGCAAAATAACCCGAGCCCAGGAGCTCTAAATTTTCATCATTATTTTGTTGAAATGTAGCTCCGAGAATGCTGCTTATTTCCCCTCCCCATAACGATGTATTAAAATGAATTTGGGGCTCTAAAACCCAGGATTGCCTGCTAATGTAGAGATGCTGTGAATTGTCCTCAAAATTCCAGGAAGGATTAAAAGAGCGCTTAGGAATTTTTACTAATTCCTGACTTTGCAGGTTTGTATAACCTGCATTTAGTTTTATATCTAAACCATCAGCTAATCTATAATTGAGACCCAGACTACTTATAAGATTATTAACCTGGGTTTCACTCCGGTTAAAAAATCCAGCCATTGGGTTGTTTTGGCCTGCTGCACTCCATTCTTCCCAGTGTAAACTTCCGTCTTCATTAAAAACTTGTGGTGCATTTGGAGCCAGGCTGAAGGCAGGTGTGGTCAAATTTAAACTGCCAGCCAGTACGTTTTTATCAATTCCATAATTCACCGATAAGTTTATGCTCAAGTGCTCATCATTAGTTAAATGATTTAAATCAATACTTGTGGATAACTTATTATATTTATAATCCCCGGGATAAATAGAACCCTGATTATGATAAGATCCTCCCACTCTAAAACTGGTATTTGAATTACCGACACTTGCATTTAAATTTATATCGGTCACAGGTGAAGTGCCACCATAAAAAAAGTCTTGCCAATCGGTATATCTATCCTGGTCCCACAATACCAGATCATATGCATTAAACTGTGAAGGTTCCACTCCATCATTCTCAAACGCCTGCCTCCTTATTTGCAAATACTGCTCAGTATTTAATAACTCCATTTTATTAGGCAAACTGGAAGCTCCGGTATACACTGCAGCTTCTACGCTAAAATCCTTTTGCTTTCCCGACTTTGTAGTTATTAACACAACCCCGTTAGCCCCTCTTGATCCATAGATAGCAGTGACATCGGCATCTTTCAAAACTTCTATACTTTCGATATTGGAGAGATTTAATGTGTTTAAAGGGTCAAAACCATTCAAACCCGATCCTGCGATAGATCGGCTCTCAATTGGTGTGGAATTTACAGGCACACCATTTATAATATATAGAGGATAATTTCCATCCACTCTTAGACTATTTGTTCCTCTAATTCTAATGTTGGAAGCCTGCCCGGGCAAGTTACCTCTGGGCACAATCTCCACCCCTGCCATTCTCCCCTGCAAAGCCTGTAGCGGACTTACAACCGGCTGCAGTTCTATATCCTCTGCGGTGACTCTTGATATGTTTCCTGTGCTTTCGCGCCTGGTGGTGTTGTAATAACCCGCATTAATTTGTACTTCGCCCAGGGAAGAGATTTCTTCCTCAAGCTTTATCATTATTTCCCGGCGGCCATTCACCGGTTCTTCAAGGCTTGTATAGCCTATAAATGAAAATACCAGAATATCTCCCGGTTCTATGGCTATGCTGTATTCTCCATCAATGTTTGTTGTTGTACCCCTGTTTTTGCCTTTTACAAGAACTGTTACACCGGGCAAGGGCATCCCGTTTTGATCGCTTACTACTCCTCTTACTTCCTGCAGGGCTACTGTTATTGTATAACTAGTTGGATTATTTGCAGCGTTTACACCCACGGTTAGGATGTAAAGAAAGAGCAAGAGAGAAATAAGCACGATTAACATTAACCTGCCATAAATTTTTTTCATAATATTGTAATGGTTAGATAAACCTTATAGGTTTTGTTTAATTAGGCCTCCTATCTCCCCGTCAAAGTTGATTAGGAGGCCTTTTTTAATTTTTTTATTTCTTGAAATGTTCCTTATGCTTTTTTCCTCATAGGCACTATGGTATTAAAAGGTTTGTACTTTTTTACGCGCTCCTTTATTCCTCCCTTTGGGGTTAAGGGGCCGTCCCACCTCCCTCCCACCATTACAGCCTTTATAGGGAAAAGGAAGGTAATGGTCCACCAGGGGCTAATTCAAGCCTGATGTTATTTATGTTATAGCATGCACCGGCAGGGCAGGCATAGCTATCGCCACAAATATTTTTTTAATATAAATGCGAAACCATTTTAAGAATAGAAGAGATTGCCTTGAAGAAAAGTTAATACCGTGGGGTGCCTCAATGTGGGGAAACAAAAAGGCGTGGCACTCAACTTACCGACTTTAGGTACTGGTATACCCTGCAACGATAAGAGAGTACTCACGCCCGGGCCGTGAGCATCTTTGCTTATCATCTCGTTGCATAAAATTACCAGTTTTAAAGTCGAGATTCAAAGCGAAATGCTTCTAATATTTTATATAAAGAAGATTCGCAAATATATGATAACAGTTCAAATATAAAATAAATTTTCGGTTCGCCAAAACGTACCGATAAATAATTTCATACTTCTTTAATTGCACTTATGGAAAAGGAGTTAGAAGAGCACATTAAAACAAAGACTGCCATTTGCTTAAATATCCTATTAAATAGAAATAAATCTAATCCGGAGTTTAATAAAGTTGATATTGCAAATAGTTATGGTAGAATTGCCTCTCGGGCTTTTGTAAGGAAAGCAACTGTATCCAATATTTTTAACGCAAAGACTAATCCGGGAACCGCTACTTTAATTTTAATAATTGAAGCTATGGGATTTACCATTCAAGATTTCGCTGAAATATATGTAACCATCAAGGAAAAAGAAATTAGTGAATTTGAAAGCAATAATAATTAATATTATTTCTTAAAATAAATTCCTTATAATACGTTCCTTATATTACTATATTTATCCAATTTCTCACCACTTATAAAACTTGCCTTACCAATTATTTTATTATTAGTGGTATCATACTCTACTTCTACAAAAAACCTCGAAATGGCATAAAGAGCAAATCTTCTATCTCTCTCCAAATAGGAATCTAAAAATTGACCCTGGTTAAAAGTAATGTAGTATTGCTCCTCATCTGGTAAGAGTTTAAATTCATATAATGAAAAATTTCCTTCCATTTTATTAATCCAATAATAATCTCGATTAGTGATTGGCTTAGCATTATTTTTATATGCTATTGGCAATAGTTTTTTACAGTAATTACAGAATAAAAATTATGAGTTTAACTCCTCTAAAATCTCTTTTAAATCAGAGAGGTTGATGTCTTTGGCAATTATCTTTCCTTCACTGTCAATAAGAACATTAAAAGGGATAGAGCGGATACCGTACTTCTTTGCCATATCTCCAGTAAACCCGTCAGGGTAAATTACATTTGGCCAAGAAAGCTTATTTTTTTCTACAGCTTTAAGCCATTTATCCTCATTTTCTTCTAGGGCAACACCGATCATCATAAAGTTTTCTTGTTCGAATTCCTTATATATTTGGATCAAAGCAGGGAATTGGTCAATACAGGGTTTGCACCAGCTAGCCCAAAAATCCATTAATATGTAATTCCCTCGAAAGTCATTTGTGGATAATAAATTCCCATTAACGTCTCTCAAATTAAAATCATATAAGGCGTCACCTTCTTCTAAAATTCTTTCTGGAAAAGCAAAATGTTCAATATCCTTGATGCTATACGGATCCTGCACGCCTTTATTTAATTGGGCGTATAAGGATTTTATTTTATTTGCAGAAAAAATTGAGTCTCTAGACATCTGCGCTAGTAAATCTCCTGGATATTGATGATTAGGATAATCTTGAATTATTTCTTGTACTTTATTATACAATCTTAGATCCGGATTTCCACTGGAATCAGAGTTTCTAATTTTTTTTATCTCTTCAATTATGCTCTCCGTTTGAGTACCTGAAATATTTTCAATAATAATCCAGTCAGATACTGAATCCTCCTCAATTAGCACTTCCATTGCTATGTTAGTATTTTCAAGATAAAAATCTCTGTCATAGCCAGAAATCCTATTGGTAATAAACCCAGCTTTGATTGGTAGGTCTACTGTACCACTAAATTCACTACGCCCATTAACAATCTTAGAACTGTCAATTTTGTTATCATAGATTAGGTACAAATAATCATTATAATCTCCTTTTACCTTGACATCGAGAACAAATTGCTCCTTCTTGTCTTGATTACATGAGACAAGAATTAGACAAATTAGAAAAGGAAGAAGGTTTTTCATATTATTTTAATTATTGCCAAGGTCTCATATAAAAACTGGGCGAGCTAGCGAGCTTATTGTCCGCAGGTTCCGACCGATGGAACAGCGGCTCCACTAAGCAAGTGAACACGGACTTTCGATTCAAGACTGACTTAAGCATTGTTTTTATATGCTGTTGCCCACCGTATTTTCAACATAATATGTTTAAAACATAAATCCAATTCCTAATTGAAATCCGGAATTATTTACTTTAATTTCAAAGTTTTCTCGATCAAAGGCATCAGTAAAACCATACATATATCTAGCACTTCCAAAGAAACCACTTTTAAACTTATAGGTTGCTCCCAATGCACCAGAAAATTCAAAATTACTACCAAAATCTACTTCTTCTCCATTTATTTTTTCATTCACTAAAAAATTGAAAGAAGGACCAACTTCAAAAGACAAAGATTCTGTAAGGTATATTTTAGCCAAAATCGGAACCTGTATATAATCTAAATTGTATTCAGCTTGGTTGATAATGTCTCCAAATATAATTTCCTCAACTTCTGAACCTTGCATAGAATATATTACCTCTGGTTGTATTGAAAACCTGTTTCCTAAAGGGATTTCTGCTAAGAGACCTAAATGGAATCCAGTTCGGCTTTTTGTTTCAGTGAAACTGTCGGAATCCAATTGTGAAAGATTAAGCCCTCCTTTAACTCCAAAATGGACAAACTCTTGAGCTTTAACAGTTGATCCTGTAAAAATAATAAATGCAAAAAATAGAATTAGATTTCTCATTGTCGTTAAAATTTATGATTATTAAAAATTGATTTCAGGTATTGTGGTCAACGTCTCGCATAAAAACAGTGCGAGCGGGGGTGCGTGATTGTCAGCAGGTTCCTACCCATGGGAACAGCGGCAGCACAATCTGCTGAGCAAGCGAGCAACAAGTTTCGATTAAAGACTGAGTTAAGCATTGTTTTTATATGTTCTTGTAAGCAGTTTTAATTAATACCGTGGGTAATCTCTTGGATATAGTTTAATTCAGCCCACTCAACTATATCGGAATTTTTAAATCGATTTTCCCATTCTAATTCACTGCCTTTAGGTACATAGAAATGAATAATACCAGCATTTAAATTGTTATAATGTTTAGTCTTTAAATCAAATTCTTCCATTGAAATAAGCCAATCATTTTGGAAATCAACATTATCCATATCAAAAAGCTTGGGAAATATGGTAATTTGATTAGTTTGATAATGTAAGTAACCTGTAACAAACCAGTTTATTCCATCATTCGTATATGTTTTCTCATTTAATGTCCTTATTACGTATTGTAAACTATCAGATGGTAAATCTGATGTGAAGGTTAAAGACCTTATATTTTTTACCTTATGGTCAAATTGATTAATAAAGTCGAATACTCTATTAATATCCGTTCCACTTTTAATCCCAACTATTACTTCTCCTTGAACGAATTCGATCATATCTTCATCCGCATTATCAGTTGAACAGGATGATAAAATTCCTATCATTACAAATACAATTAGATAATTTTTCATAGTTATAGTTATAGTTATAGTTTTAATTATATGATCTGATATTATTAAAAGGTTGCGTCAAATCCGTACAACATCTCGTATAAAAACTGTGCGAGCTGGCTACCGTGAGGGTCCGCGGGACAATCCGCTAAGCAAGCTAGCACGGAATTTCGATTCAAAATAGTTTGAGTATTGTTTCTATATGTTGTTGGCACCTGGCCTTTTATCCATCATAATTCCTGATTTCCTTGACCTATCTTATGCTTGGCCTTTCGACCTCCCATATTAGTTGCATACCCAATAATAGTTTCGGTTTTTTCAATTTCCTCTTCCTTAAAATTTAATATTATAGAACAATCATTGTTAATTGAAATCCATACAGTTTTACTTTCCCCAGGTTTCAATTCATCAATAATTCTCGATTCGCAGCCAATCATATTTAAGTCCGTTAATTTTGAATCAGTTGGATTGACTAAAGTCAGGCGGATGGTATTTAGAAGTATTAACATTAGCCAGAAGTAAAAAAAGGCAACTGGAATATTTAGCAACATAATTCCACTATTTAAAAGTAGCTTTTTCCTTAAAATTTTATTGTTAACTGCTTCTACTAATGATGCTATGAATACAGCAATATTTACAATAACTATTAAAATTACAGAAATATAACCTATGAGAAGTAATTCAGCTTTTTCGGTGAAGATGAAAAGTCCGATTAAGATCGACCCTATTATAAAGGAGATCAGAGCTACAGTTCTCCCTAACCATTCTTTTTTTAAATACATCATTTTTTTTTTAGCTTGGTACCAACGTCTCGTAAAAAACTGTGCGTGCGGGCGAGCGTGATTGTCCGCAGGTTCCAACCGAAAGGAACAGCGGCAGCACAATCCGCTGAGCAAGCGAACACTGAGTTTCGATTCAAGAACAAATTAAGCATTGTTATAATATGTTATTAGGCAATGGCTTTTTTTACTCATCCACTAGGTCAGATATTTGCTCTCTTACCCACTCAATGTTTCTTTCTTGTCGGAAGTCAAACCATTCCTGTCGGAAATCCGATTCGTGAATCAGATAACTGAAATTCCTGAAAGGTTTTGGGCGGTTTAGAGCAGTAAGTAACTTTTTGCGAAATCCGTGCGCTTCGAGCTGGTCTGCAAAGGATTCCATTACAGTGTAAGACTGGTTGGAGTTCATTGGTTCGATTCGAATATAATCACCCCAATTATTTTGAATTTTATGTATTACTTCTTGCCAGGGATTTTCCTCATCTGGAAAAAAGTCCATTTCACACGGATGATAATCAAATTCACCTGTGCGAATATTTAGAAAACAAATTTGACCGCAGAGAAGGAGTTCTGCCATTTCTCGAATATTTGCTTCCTGGACAATCATTTTTTTAGCTATTCCCTAAAGTCTTGTATAAAAACTGTGGGAGCGGGCGAGCGTGATTGTCCGCTGGACATTCCGCTTAGCAAGCAAGCACAGAATTTCAATTCAAGGCAGGTTTAAGCATTGTTTTTATATGTGGTTAGCTAGTTACTTGATCAGTTCTTTCAAGTGTACCTTTATTTCGTCAATAGTATGTTTAAAACTAGAAGACTCTAGTTTATTTTCTTTAAGTCCGTTCGAAATAAAACTTATTTTCCCCTCCTTATCTACAATTAGAATTTTCGGATAACTCTCAATTTGGAAACCTTTTTCTAAAAGTTCCTTTTGATCAACAGCAATTTCAAAATTGAAAGGCTTTCTCTTTAAAAATTGAACTACTTTCTCTTTAGGATCAAAAGTGATTGCAATAAAGTTGACCTCTTCGCCAAAATCTTTTTTTAACTTGTTAAGTTGTGGAATTTCTTTTAAACAAGGCGGGCAATTAACAAACCATAAATTTATAAACGTTACTTTACCCTTGATTGATTTGTTGTTAATTTTATTTCCTTTCAATGAAATCAAGTCTAAATCTGGTAATTTTTTGTCCTTGAATTCAAAAATTTTTTCTTTTTTGTAATCAACTTTTTGAAGATCGAGAATAAATTCGATAGATATTATTGTAGAATCATTTCTTTGTATGGTTTCGCCTAAATCATAACTCACACTATTTGCTATGTAACCGTATTTTTCTACAGAAGTTTTATTGTAAGTTTCTTTCGTTTTATTCAAATAAGGTTGAATAGAATCTTTTGAAGATAGTATTTTTTCTGTTCCCTTGATGTGATAAAATTCCTGACTACTAGCAATTGTAGTAATAAAAAGAAATAAAATAATTGTAATTTTTCTCATAATAAAATAATTATAGCTAACGTCTTGTATAAAAACTGTGCGAGCGGGCGAGCGTGATTGTCTGCAGGTTCCGACCGAAGGGAAAAGCGGCAGCACAAACCTCTAAGTAAGTGAGCAGGATGTTTCGATTAAAGACTGGTTTAAGCATTGTTTATATGTTGTTGTGCAATATTTATAGTTTTTTCAATTCATAAAACTTATCTAAAAATTTGGGTGCTGATCTTTCAATTTTTTCGGTATAAAAACTGTGTGGGCCGGCGAGCTTAATGCCCGTAGCCGTAAACGATGTTAGTGGGTATGTCAAAGATTTGCACGGAAGTAAAAGCGAGGCAAAATCTGCAGTTGAAAGTGAGCACTAAATCTCAAGAAACCAAACATATGGGCTTTATTTTAATTATCTGAAACTGAAAATTTCCCTCCAACGCCAAAATTCAAAGTGGGATGATTGGAATCGCTCCTGCCGGCGCTCATACGCTTGCCATCTCTAATTCCCTGCACCTTACTTAAAATAACAACACCTGTTGATTTGTTATTGATCTTAGCTTTGTATTTGCCATTCTTTAAGTTGAGTTTATAGGGGGTTTTCAGATTCTGTTCTTCTAATTTAAATGGTATTTGATCTCCATTTTTCAAAATAGAAAAACCCGTTATTACCAGGTCGAATTTCGCAGTCTCCTCACCCGGAGTGATTACGGTCAATTCAAAATTGTAATCTTTGGTATTTTTTTCTGCTCCGGGAATTTTGTTCACCATAAAACAAAATGACAGCAGGAAAAGGTAAATTATTGGTTTCATATTAATTTATTTCAATGTTCTTACTTACAGAAATTCTGCACTTACCGCCCTGCTTTGACCTGTAAAGGTCAGGTTGGCTAATAAATGTAATGGCCTTTATTCATTATGTCCACGCTCCTGTTATGTAGGGAAAGTTGAAACGCCCGAATGAAATAGATTTCTAATATAGAAAAATAAATTAAACATTATATATTACAGAAACTAATAGTTGATTTTCAGCAGGTTTCGGGGAAAGGGAACATCTCTAAAAAGTAACTCTCCATTTAATTATACCTCATTTTTTAGTACATATAACCTAAAGAAAACTGAATAACCCTGTTGGTCTTTTTGTAATCATCATCATTAAATCCTATTTTTAAGTCATCAAAGATATTAGCAAGACCAAGGTTGTATCGCCCCTGGAAGAAAAAGCCATTTACCCATTTTAACCCTAAACCAAAATTCACTCCGTATTCAAAATTTGATAAATAGTCATTTACATTTCCGCCTCCTTCCATTAGAACATCCACTTCAGAGGAAGTTAAAAATCCAAACTGGGGACCAGCTTCAATTAGATGTAATCCAACTTACCAATTTCATAACCTAAGTCACCATTACTGCCTGTTGCTGTTGTCTCAACTTCTGCATCAAATGCTCCTGCTGCAATTGATCCTTCCCAATATTTTTGAATATTGGCTCGGCATTTAACTGGTGCTTCATTTGGAGGAAGTAAAGTAGCGTTCTCTGTGTGGCAATTAGCTGCCGCTACAGCATCTTTTGCATTTAATGCCTTTACAAAATCGCTATTCATTTGTGAAAGTTCTTCTGCTGTAGCTTCTTTGGGTGTTTCCTTTTTTTCAGTTCACCTGAAAATTGAAATAGACACAAGAATCGACAAAACTAATACGGTTAAATTTGCTTTCATTTTTTCACGGACGCCTCTTTGGTATCGCGAAGCCGAAAACCACACCAATAAAGATGCCCATACTGATGCCGACCGATAGGTTTTTCAGAACCACGCCGCCAATAATTCCGAACGTCATGCCGATCAGCAACCAAACCGCATTGAACCTGGCTGGCCGCTTTGGAGGGTTATCATTCATGTCGGGTAAATTTTATTTTTCCTTACTCTATTCAGTTTTCAGCTACCCTGTTGCTATACTCAATAATGTAAACGGTCTCACGGTATTACAGCCAACGTCTCGTATAAAAACTGTGCGAGCTGGCGGGCGTGATTGTCCGCGGTATAATCCTCTGAGCAAGCTAGCACGATGTTGCAATTCAAAACTAATTAAGCATTGTTTTAATACCGTGTTGTGGGCAGGTACGCCTGAAGGATGTAGTTATTCTGTCATTCCCATTTGATTAATAGCCTGCTTTTCTTGTGGGGAAATAGAGAAACTTATTTCAGTCCACGCAGTACCTTCAATCCCTTTAAAAAATAGCTTATTACCCATTCTTTCTACAGTGAAAAGGAAATTTGAAAGGTCTGCATCTTCTTGAAGATTAACTTTATCTAAATCGGTCATCCCATATTCATCAATAGCTTGAGGTTTATCATTGATGATTAAACTGTAGGACAAAGTTTTCCAAGCGCAACCTTCTTTGCACTCCATTGTAATTTTGTTATTGTCCGAATTTTGAACCACCACTAAAAATTCAGTCAGCTTAATTTCCTTACTTTCTTGTGCATACAAACTGGAAGTTGAAAAGGACAATACTAAGGTTAACATTATTAATTGTTGTAATCTGGATTTTTTTGAAGGTTTCACAACATTTTGGTTTTTAAAGTTTTATCTAATCTACTAATTAAATTTTAATTATTTTTCACTTGCACACAACATCTCGTATAAAAACTGGGGGAGCTGGCAAGCGTGATTGTCCGCAGGTTCCGACCGAAGGGAACAGCGGCAGCACAATCCGCTAAGCAAGTGAGCACGGTGGTTCGATTTAAAACTGATTTAAGCCTTGTTTTTATAGGTTGTTGGCACATGTTTTATTTGATAATATCCGTGAAGGTTACATTTTTTAGAAATAAAATTTTAGTCCATTTCTAAAAAATATACCGGATTTATAATGAAGTTAATTTTCTATCGAATCAGACTGTTTATTTCATCTTGATGTTTTTTATCATAACCGCGCCACCTTCCAATAATAATTCCTTCAGGATTTACTAATATTTTAACTGGTATTGCTTGTACAAAAAAATCCAGTTTTATTTTATTTTCTGGGTTCTCTTCTAAGGCAATGTGAGTGAACCTATCAATATAATTCTTTTTAATTGCAGTCTTCCAAGCATTAATATCAGTATCTAAGGAGATGGAAACTATCTCTAATTTTTCATGGTTGGCCTTCTCTAAATCTTTTAAAAACGGAAAATCTTTTATACAAGGCACACACCATGAAGCCCAAAAGTCAATTAAAAAGTATTTACCTTTTAAATTTTGGAATGAGAATAAATTATTGGAAATATCTTTTACAATAATTTCAGGAACGGGATTACCAATATTACTGGTATAAAAAGATTTAATTTTATTTTCCAGAATTTTGGCCTTTTCAGTTTCTTTGATTTCAGGAGTGAAATTTTGATGAATGATTTTAATATCATTTATATAGTTCGTAGCAAATGGTTTCATAATCCAAAAACCTAGATTATTTGCCGCCAAAAAAGAATTTGGTTTATCCTTAAAGTATTCTAACTCCAATGACAGAGATTTTTTGAAGAGTTCCTCCTTTTCCAATTCTAACTCAACTATTATATTTTGGATGCTATCATTAGCGGTTAGAGAGGAAGAGTTTTTAATTAAACTTGAATAAATATTTATTAATTCTAAATTATAATTTAGAGCTTTATTTATTACGAATTTACTTTTGTAAAGTTCTTCATATTCATCATTTATTTGAGAACCGGAAATTTTTATTGAATCTATCCCCTTCTTACCATCAAAAAATATCTTATTAATTTTATTGTCGAAATAGAATGAATTAAAATTGTTTTTCCTTACTTCTTTTTCAGGAGTTAAAAATAACCTTTGGGGAATTTTACTTCTAACGGTTACTTCATTAAGTTTCTTTTTAACGTTAACTGAATCTATTATTTTATCAAAATCATCAATGAGGTAAAATAAACTGTCTTCTGTAAAGTTCTTTGAATAGAATTGAATAATTATATCACTATTTGATTCTGAATTTCTAGATGTAGCTTGTCCGAAACTAGGAAAATTTTCCTTTTCAATTTCTTTGGAAGATGAGTTGGTAAAATCACAACTTAAAAAAGCAAACGCCAGGATAGCCCAAATTAATTTCATAATGTTTTATTTTTTTTAAATATGTGCCAACGTCTCGTATAAAAACTGTGCGAACTGGCGGCGTGATTGTCCGTAGGATAATCCGCTAAGCAAGTGCGCACGATGTTTCGATTCAAGAACAAATTAAGCATTGTTTTTATATGTTTGTTGTACTTAGTTCTTATAAGAGGAAGGAAGCAGCATCCGTTTTTTGAGTACTAAATTCCATTTGGGCTATATACTTTTCAGCTCCGGAAATAAGTCTATTGAAGCCACCTAAAATATATATAGGAAATTAGGGTATGTTTGAATTATTCATAAAACATTAAACTAATATAGAATGAAAATAAAGCTTTTCTAAAAGAAATAATTCAATAAAATCCTATGCATTTATTTGTAAATCTTTATTCTTTATGAGCTATGGTCACTTCCGGTTGCCTAGTAAAATAATTGTATTTCATAAATATTGTCATAGTGCCGTCGGTTATTTTCGCTTTATCATAACCACCTTGGTTCGTTTCAATTAAATAAAGAATTTTTCTTATGGTATCCTCATCCTCTAAAGTCTGATTTTTCAAATCAGGAAGATTAACTACAAGAGTGTCTTCTTGAAAGTTTTTCTCACTTGTTTCTAATGAAGAATCATTGTCTTTACAACCTAATATGGCCAGACAAAAGCATAGTAGAATTAAGCTCCTTAAATAAAAGAAAGGAATAATTGTTGGATTTAATTTCATGATGTAATTTTTATTTTAAGAGTATTTTTTAGTAATAAATAAAATATACTGGAGTATTCCGGAGCACAATTTAGGAAGATTATCTTACTTTGAATAAAAAAGATCTTTGAGGAAGGTAAAAATGTGACCACTTCCAGGGAAGTCATAAGTCTTTGTGTTTTAAAAGGCAACTCATTAAAATTTTAATCCTTAAATATTACGTTTAATTAAGCACAACGTCTCGTATAAAAACTGTGCGAGCTGGTGAGCGTGATTGTCCGCAGGTTTCGACCGAAGGGAACAGCGGCAGCACAATCCGCTGAGCAAGCGAGCAGAAAATTTCGATTTGAGACTGGTTTTAGCATTGTTTTTATACGTTGTTGTGCTGCGTTTACCCTTAAAATTAGTAATTAAAGTTATATCCTATTCCAAGACTAAATTCGTTAAATGAACTCAATTTATAATATTTCAAGAATATCAAAAATCTTTTATAACCTCCTTGAATTTTACCTTGGTACTCAATATTATTTTTATAGATCGAAAATTTTCCTACAACTTCTGGATAAAGCGGTCCTCCGAAGGAAGTTCCAAAACCAAATAATACTCCAGAAGAATTATACTTTGTTGAAGTATTTATACAATTAAATTCTAAATGGCTGTACCCAGCTATAAAACTGTATCTCGAAATATTAAAATCCGTCTCAAACGAATAACTTTTGTTGGCTAACTTATCTGCAAATTCAAAATCGCGATAGCTCGCTCTAAAGTCCATGTCAAAATCGCAATTAGATATTGGATGTTTAAATTCTAGGCTACCTTCTTGAAAAATATTTTCCTCTGAATTTGTTTGATAACTGTAACTAGCTTCTAATACTCCTCCGAAAAATATGTAAGGTGAGGATATATCAATTTTTCCGCCAATAGGATTATTTATTAAACCTGTCTGTCCGTATACTTTTATGTCGTATGCATCAAAAAAATCTTTGTTACAATCCCATTTTGTTTCTACTGTAATTTTATTCTTTCCTTCTAGTTTGTACTCTTTTGTTACCATTCCAACATAAGAGAACACTAAAATTGCGTTAGGATCTGATACCTCAATTTCAAACCGACCATCTAAATCCGATTGAGTTCCATTTTTTGTTCCTTTTTCAATGATTATTACACCAGGAATTGAATCATTGTCGGTTTTTGATATTACTACTCCAGAAATTATATATTGGCTCCAACTTAAAATTGGAATTAAAAGAAAGACGAATATCAGGTAGTTTTTAGTGAAATTTTACTGTTAATGCTGCACAACGTCTCGTATAAAAACTGTGCGAGCGGGCGAGCCTGATTGTCCGCAGGACAATCCGATAAGCAAGCAAGCAGGATGTTTGGATTCAAAACTGGTTTAAGCATTGTTTTTATATGTTGTTGGCAAAAGTTATTTTTTTTCGCTTTGTTTTCTTACTTGATCTACAAAAAGCTTTTCAATTTGAGATTGACTTAAGTTATTCAGGTATTCTATATCCTTTTGGTTTATTCTAAAACCTTCAATTTGATAATTTATAATACTATCTAATCGGATTTTTGCAAGTCCGTTATATTCCTCCATTATTACTATTTTAGTTGCAATACTGGCTTTTTTTCCAGGAACCTTTACCCAATAGGTATATCTGCTTTGCCCCGATTCATATAGAATATTTAATTCTTTAGCTTTTTCAATGTCCATCTGTAAATCTGCTTTAAGCTCTGATCTCATATTAATCATCCCAATTTCTTTATTTAACGTAGTTGCGATAAATGAAAAAATGCAAATTGCCATAACAAGTGGTTTTAATACTCTTGTAAATTTGTGCCAAATCGAAAAATGGGAATCTGTATAATACTTATATGAGAGAGGTAAAATTAATAAGGCAATAAGGTCCATATAATCAACGGTCCGGTTAATACCGATCCCTATACTTTGAGCATAATCAAAAAAAGGCTGTGATATGTCCGATTTCCAAAAAATAAAATGGAGTCCGGTTAATAAATAAACCAGTTTAATCCTCTTTTTTAAAAAATACGAAAGAAAATACGGAAAGGCAAAAAGTCCTGCGAAATCGGACAATTTTCCAGTGAGATAATTATGATACTCGTATTTTAAATACAGATCATTAACTATTAGTAATAAGACTGATATCAAAAATAATGGTCGGAATAGTTGATTTTCTTTTGTCAAAGTCATTTTTTAATTTTTGCCAACGTCTCGTATAAAAACTGTGCGAGCTGGCGTGCGTGATTGTCCGCAGGACAATCCGCTGAGCAAGCGAACACAGAATTTCGATTCAAGAACAAATTAAGCATTGTTTTTATATGTTGTTAGCCACTGTCTTTTTTTATCTCCAACAAAACCTCTTCCTTCAGATTTTCGGATGTCAGTATGACGTCTTTATCCAAAATCTCTGCAACCGCTTTTAAATATCCGATTATGGTTAGATGATCTTTCTCCGTTTTTACTTCACGTGGTTCAATATCATTTTCAATTTCTTCCTCTGTAAAAAAATAGCATTTCACCTTTACATTGCCCAGGCTTATTGAAGCATTATTGGATTCAGAGAATTGGTCCGAATCTTTCCAAAATTGAAAGACTCTTTCGATATTAATTTGATTTTCCTTCTTATTGGTCAGTCCGTCATAAAATTCAACATTAAAGTTCTCATTGATCAGTTTACTCCACCTTTTCCAATCTGTTTTGTTGGTTTTGGAAATATAAACATCCCTTAAAGATCCATCTTCGTAATAAATTTCCTCTTTGAGGGTTTTCCAGTTGTTCATTTTCTTAGGTTGTGGCTAACGTCTCGTATAAAAACTGTGCGAGCTGGCGTGCGTGATTGTCCGCAGGACAATCCGTTAAGCAAGCAAGCGCAGAACTTCGATTCGAGACTGGTTTAAGCATTGTTTTTATATGTTGTTAGGCGTTTATTTAATTTCTTTGGAATATATCAATTCCTTCTGTTCCAAATCTAATTTTCAAGGTATTGGATTGGAGGTCCAATATGTCTAATTCAATTTCTTGGGATGATGAATACAATGTGTAATTCGTCACAAACCTCCTTTCTTTCAATATCAGTTTGTCCAATGTCTTATTAAGTTCCCAATCTCCGCGCTCCACAACAGAGCTTTTATTATCAGGTCCATAACAATCGTTGTATATACTATAGGATCCGTTATTTATAAACTCAATGGTATCTGGACACTCCGGCACTCTATCAACATTATCTCCATTTATTATTTTGCCACTGTACAACCACGAACCAACTATATTGGTCTGGACCCTTTCTCCGCACGAGTTGAGTATGCTAATTATTAGAACTAATAATATTATTAAAGATCGTTGCTTCATTTTGAAAATATAAGATTTAGTTTATTTGATTTGTGATTGCGCCTAACGTCTCGTATAAAAACTGTGCGGCGAATGCCAGCAATGATTTTCCGCAGGAAAATCAGACGCAGCAAGTACGCACAGACTTTCGATTAGGCACAGACTCCCGCATTGTTTTTATATATTGTTGTGCAAAGTTTTAGTTCTTGAAAACTACTTGTTTTGTAAGTGCCCCGTTAGTAAAGTCATCACTTCTAATTGTAACGGTGGCTTCTATTTCATTAAATTCTTTTTGTAAAACAAATAAGTGACCCTGAAAAATATCATTTTCCATTGAATTCTGGGAAAGTGTAATTGCAGTTTTATTTGCGCGTGGATATCTTTCAATAATTACAAAATCATCTTCTTCCTTAAAACCAATGTCCAGATTAAAAATTGGTGCTTGAACAAAATCAAAATTGACACCAAAATGAGAATTTTTCTTTCTATTCTTCTCTTTGATTTCTTTTACAAGTTGATCCTCTGGAATTAACTCAAAGAAGTCACTCTTATTGACTTTCATTTCCACATCAAAGTCAATTGATTTATTTGAGTTGTTAATTATCTGAATGTCAATATAATTGATATCCCAGTTATAAAGCTCACTATTTTCTCCAGGCTTACCATAGTAAGCCTTTATATCAATATCTTCTCTGCGATCTTTTAAAGCATATCGATTTTTATAAATATGTTCTAAGTCGGATCTATCAATTTTTTTTGAAGAAGAACCTATTTTAATATAACCATCTCCTTTTCTGTATTCAATTTTATGATGAACTGGGTTTTTTAATTCTTTTTTAAAAAGATAGGGTCTTGAGGTATTATTAAATATTCTGAAGTAAGAAAGTTGTACGTTCTGATATTCATATAATTTATACTCAAAATTTATCTTGGGTTCAATATTCTCAAAAACAAATTGCTGGTATTTTGCTTCATCCGTTATTTGGCTAATTCCCAATATATCTTTGGCAATTCCATTTTCTTCTTTGACTCCAATAATTATAAATTTATCCTCATCAGAATGATGATTTGCAAAAGCTGAAATATCTTTTAAAATTTCAAATTTATTAGCATTCCTACCTAAAGAATATTCTTCTTG
This sequence comes from Gillisia sp., assembly GCA_039989915.1. Taxonomy (GTDB): domain Bacteria; phylum Bacteroidota; class Bacteroidia; order Flavobacteriales; family Flavobacteriaceae; genus Gillisia. The sequence goes on along the minus strand of JBDXGW010000021.1, from coordinate 19,757 downwards.
TTTATAGTCAACTTTTACTCCTTCTGAGTCATATTTAATTATTTCTTCTATATCTTGAATCATCTATAAAATTTTGCACAACGTCTCGTATAAAAACTGTGCGAGCTGGCGAGCGAGATTGTCCGCAGGACAATCCGCTAAGCAAGTGAGCACAGTTTTTCGATTCAAGAACAAATTAAGCATTGTTTTTATATGTTGTTGTGCGTAGTTTATTTAAGTCCGAGTTTTAGTTTCGTGTAAGGGAAAAGAAAAAGATTTTCCTGATTATGTTTATCAAGAATAGAGGTTTTGCTAAGCATAGAGCTTATCCACTTCGCCACATTATTACTAAAAAATTCTTCCACTTTTTCACGTCTTTCATAATCCGGTAACTGATTTTCCAGATCAAATATTTCTGGTGATTCAGAATCAAGACTTAATAGAATGTCGGAAATATCGTGTTTTATAAATTCCTTTTTGTCAAATTCCTTTTCAAGAGGCTTTAATTCGGTTTTTAATCTTAAGTAATATTTGTTTGAATAACCTGAACTTCTTAAAATCAGGAAAACTATGGAATCCTCACTTTCTGAATAATACGATGTTTTATATTTTTCCAGATTAAGTTTTTGGAAGTTCCTTTCAATTAATTCCTTAAAGTCCTTTGATTCCATCCCTTATTTTTGAGGTCTGATTACGCACAACGCCTCGTATAAAAACTGTGCGAGCGGGCGCGCGTGATTGACCGCAGGACAATCCGCTAAGCAAGCGAACACAGAGTTTCGATTCAAGTACAAATTAAGCATTGTTTTTATATGTTGTTGTGTTGCCGTTTATTGACCTGTGCTTTTATCCTGGTTGTCCGCATTTTCAATTTCTTTCATACAAATCTCTATTAATCCAATCAGACTGTCAGATTCATAATCATCCGAATAGCTAATACTTGAGGCATCTCCTAAACAAAATTTTCCATTCGCCCATCGAAGAGTATTAAAGTCTCTTTGTCCTAACCAAAGTTCCTTCTCATCCCACCATTCGAATAATATATCCTCGGTGCAGCCGTGAAATCCAATCACGATATCACTATAAAATCCGTCAGCGACTTCATATAGATCGACTAATTGATCGATTACTTTGGCATCAACTCCTTTGGCAGTTGACTTTTCCTTAAAAATTTTAATTTTTTCTGGACCTGCCGGTTCGATTTTATAATATTGTCCGTCACTTAACTTTGACAATAGCTTTAGTATATTTTCTTGATTTTTATTCACTTCCTTCTAATTAGCTTTTAATCAGTTGCTTTTAAATGGCACACAACGTCTCGTATAAAAACAGTGCCGTTGACGGCGATGATTGTCCGCCAGGACAATCAGCTAAGCCGAACAAACACTGACATTGATTTATCACTAAGATAGCATTGTTTTTATATGTTGTTACCCACATTTATTTTTCTAAAACTGATTTTTTAAGCTTTTGAAAATTAGACCATTTTATAGATGGGTAATCTTTTATTATTAAACTTGAATCCTGAAAAATTACAGCATTCGATATTCCATTATGCGAAATCCTAATTTCATTTTCCAGTTTATTTATTGTCAGTTCTAACACTGATTTTTGAATTAACTCTTTTTCTCCAGCCGAAAGCTTGATTCCCTTTTTCTCCATAACTACTGGCTTGTAGTCATACCACGGTTTGATAATAGAATCAGGATCAGGTGGCGGTGGTGGATCCGGTGAACCTTCCAACTCTTTATAGTCCACTAAAATTGAACCTGAGTCTGCATTTTTATAAATTCTAAAAATATAAGTATTACCTCCCCATTCGCCATACCTATCATCAGTTTGGATCAGTTGTAATTCCTGCCATTCATTTAATGATGTCAGAAAATTTTCCTTTGGCTCAGACTTTTCCTGGCTTTCGCAGGAAACAATCAGGAAACCAAGGAATATGGCGAATATTTTAATCTTCTTTTTGCAGATCATTTCTTGTAATTGTGGGTAACGTCTCGTATAAAAACTTTGCGAGCTGGCGTGCGTGATTGTCCGCAGGACAATCCGCTAAGCAAGCGAGCACCAAGTTTCGATTAAAGACAGGTTTTAGCATTGTTTTTATATGTTGTTACCCAACGTTATTTTAGCACGTAATTTATTTGAAACAAGAAACTATTTGTTGTCAAATTATAATCATTCGAATTATATAAATCGGTTAGAGTTGTTTGATAATTATATCCAATTCCTGCAAGTAAGTTTTCTGTAAATTGATAATTTATTGAGGCTTCTATGAAAGCTTCTAAAAAATATCCTTTACTTTTTCCCTCCGCATTATTCTGTATTTCAAAATTATTTTTAAATCCGCTTTCTAAAATTGGTTTTAGTTTGCCAGGTAGCAAGGAATAATAAATTGAAACAGGAACAACCAAAAACCTTTGCTCTATTATTTCCGGAGTGGGCGCAGTTAATGCATTACACACTACGCAAGTGTAGGCTCCTGTAAAGTCCTTATTAGAATAAAGAATTCCAGAGGATATACCCAATTTCTCTCCAAACAAGTGTCTGATAGTTAGACCTACAGTGTAATTGTTTTGGTCATAATCTATCCCTTCAAATCCAGTTGAAGAACCTTCCGTGAGTATATAATCTTTTCCATCTATATCATCTGAAAAGGATATGTTATCAATAGAAAATTCAATTCCAATATTCCAGTGTGTAGTATTTTGAGAATATAAGCTGAATTGAAGAAGTAAAAATGTTATTAATAGTATTTTCTTCATATTATGGTTTTTTTAATGTTGGGTAACGTCTCGTATAAAAACAGTGCAAGCTGGCAGGCGTAATAGTCCGCAGGACAATCAGCTAAGCAAGCGAGAAAGGAGCTTCGAATCAAGACAGGTTTGAGTATTGTTTTTATATATTGTTGTGCAAAGTGTTTTATATATCACCTTCCTTTTTGAGTTCAACTCCGGTAATTTTCTTTAATTGATACAATTCGGAAATTGAAGGAGCGATTGTATTTCTAATCTCAAATAGTTTTCGAATCTCTTTCTTTGAATATCCTAGTTCTTCTAAGTTCTTTATTTTCTTATACAGAATATCTTGCTCCCTTTCCTCAAGTTCTAACTCACCCATTTTATTCGGTAAGTAATATTTGATGAATTCAAATATTTGTTCAATAATTTTTCCTAAGCCAACGAAATCTGAAAATCCAGGAGACGAATATTTAATCTTTGTGATTTCCAGATCAGGGAAATATTCTCTTTCCCTTGGAACTACAAAGCCAAATTTAGCAGCTTCAACTCTTTGTTCGTTTTCAAAAATATCTGAATAGCGTAATCTCCGATATAACAAGCCGTTTATGTTGCTTAAATTTTCTGAAATACTGCTTTTGGCAACAGTGTTGTAGAGCTGAACATTCATAAAGTCTAGTGAATCAATTTCTATGAATATTTGGTATAAAAAAGTGAGACTTTCAAATAGATTAGAAAAATCTGCGGAAGACCATCTCTGGTCAATTTTGATTCTCAAAGTCTTATTTTCAGTGGTAATTTCTGTTTCAGTCAATTTTTATGTTTTTTATTTAACATTTTGTACAACGTCTCGTATAAAAACTGTGCGAGCTGGCCAGAGTGATTGTCCGCAGGACAATCCGCTATGCAAGCGAGCAATAAGTTTCGATTTGAGACAGGTTTGAGCATTGTTTTTATATGTTGTTGTAAACAGTTTTTATTCCCAAAAATTCAATTTAGATTTTGTCGCAACTCCTAATAGCAATTTTCTCGCTTCTTTTGTTTCATTCACAGAATTTTCGTGAAAACCAACAGCTTGAGATTTAAAGATTACTGTTTCGTTATCACACTCTTTTAAAAGGTTTTTAAAACTTTTGGTCATTTTTGTCAGATTATCAGTGATGAACTCAAGTTCCAAATTCAAGTCCGAAAATTTTTTCCATTCCGCCTCGACTTTACGTATTCCATTTTCCAAATCAGCTCCTGTTTTTTGCAGAACAATTAAGAAATACTTCAAATCGGCTATCTCTTTTAAGTCAGATGAAATTTCATTATTGTTTTCAATACAATAAACAACTTCAAAGTCCGTCCCGCTGTTATCTTTCGGAATTCCATTTGTTTTAGCTAAATATAAATTGCAAAAATTTTCTTTCATTATGGTTTGAATTGTTTACAACGTCTCGTATAAAAACTGTGCGAGCTGGCGTGCGTGATTGTACATAGGAAAATCCGCTAAGCAAGGGAGCACGAAATTTCGAATTAAGACTGATTTGAGCATTGTTTTTATATGTTGTTGGCAGCTGTTTTTTTTTGGTGAATTATGAAACCTTATCCAAAAATCTCTTAATCTGGTTTAATGAATTTTGCGATGATAATACATTATTAAAACATTTTGGGCAGAGGATCATTCTTGATTCTAAAAATAGCTCAAAGTCAGCTTTTTCAAGCTTTATTTCTTCATTGCATTTGTCACACTTGAGCTGAATATCATCTTGAAATCCGTAATAGAATTCTTCTTCTTTTTTATCTTTTGGATCAGTTATACATTCTGTCCATTTTATGATTGCAATAAATCTTTGAAAGGATTTGAGATATTTCAAATTTTGATTCTCCTGATCTTGTAGGAAAGAAAAAATAATAGAATCAATAACACTTGCACTATAAATAATCAAATAAGGTATAAAGTGGTAGAAATAGTCCCAATATTTATTGATGTCATCTTTATTGCTGAAGACGAAATTAAGATTTTGATCGAGGGTTTTATAATTTTTGTCATTAGTGACTATATGTAATGCTTGATTACTTAAACCATTAAGACCCGAAAGAGAATCTTTTTCAAAGCGTAGTTTGTAAATAAGGTCCGCTGAAAATATATACTTTGGTTTTAATTTATCAACAGCAGTTTGGATGATTTGAAGTTTATCAGTTTTTCGAGAACTGGGATCATAATCTTTTGGATCTCCAGAATGAAAAAATCTATCAATGAATTCTTTTGGATCATTAAGTATTTGTTCTAAAAGTAATAATTCGTCTGTAAACGGTTTTCTTAGAAGAGCATATGCTACAGTCATTTTTCCTCGTTGAGCACAACTTAAAGCTTCATAAATAAAATTGGAAAAGTCCGAGCTAATGGAAAGAGTTAGATGTTTAGACAAAAAATCGGAAATTTCATCATTCTTGTTATTTTCCTTTAGCCAATCTAAAATGTGGATTTCTTTTTTTTCAAATTCATCTACTAAAATGTGGTTTTCCCTATCATAATTGAAGTTTGTGTACTTGAGTTCCTCATAATTTTTTGCGGCGAAGATTTCTGTTATTTGGTCATAGATTATTGCACAGATATTATTTATCGAATGATACTTTTCGGGCAATTTTGATGCAGTGCCTTTTTCAATATAAATCATATATTATATTATAGAAGTCTGTTTAGAAATTGCTGCCAACGTCTCGTATAAAAACTGTGCGAGCTGGCGTGCGTGATTGTCCGCAGGACAATCCGCTAAGCAAGTAAGCACAGTATTTCAATTCAAGAACAAATTAAGGATTGTTTTTATATGTTGTTGGCCGTAGTTCTTTATTTGTCAAAGTCATATAAAAAGACTTTTAAAAAATATTCTTTTCTAAGGTCTTTACATTTTGTATTGACTTCATCTACTAACTTTAATTGTTCAGCGTTTATTGAATTATAGTCAGTTTTTGGTTTGGGTTTAATCTCTAATGTCAGCATATATTTAATTGCTGCTTGAAATTCTTTATCAAACTCAGATTCTATCATTTCCCAAGAGTATCCTATATAATTTATTAATAATTGGAACTCAAAAGCATTTCTTGGGATATTATATTCTAATGAATCTGGAATAACAAATTGGCCGTTTTTTCTCCAAGGATGTGCAACTATATTATTTCTAAAACTCTGTAAATCCCATTGATTAATCTTCTTAATAATACTTTTATTGATAGTTCTTATTTGATTAATTCTGTCTGCGTAGGCATCTAAATTCTTACCATTGAAATTTTTATATTCTTCTTGAAAGTTCGCTACTTCTAATATTATATGGTAAAGTAATGGGGAATCAGAATAATTAAAACCTTTTATGGTCTTACCATCCTGATGCAATTTCTCCCAAATTGTATTCATCGTATTTTGACATTTATATAAAATGAATAAGCTCTCATACAATTTAATCTTATCTTCTTTACGATTCATATTTTTGGAATTACGGCCAACGTCTCGTATAAAAACTGTGCGAGCCGGCGAGCGTGATTGTCCGCAGGTTCCGACCGAAGGGAACAGCGGCAGCACAATCCGCTAAGCAAGCGAGCACGGAATTTCGATTCGAGACTGATTTAAGCATTGTTTTTATATAATGTTGTAGCAAGTTTTTTCTTATTTCTAATCTATTAAGGGCTTTGAAAACAAAAAGAATTTCAAATTAATCTACAATCGGATATTTCAATATTACTCTTGGCTTCAGAGCCACTGTGTATTTTTTAACTTTTAGAGACTTCAAAAAGAAGGTATGATTGACTTGTTAATTGCTCTTCACCTGTTGATACACCTACTTCGAAAGTAACATATATCCTTCCCTGATCTCTATAAACTTTATTAATTGTAATCTCTTTACAACAAGAAGTGTCATATCCAGCTGTAATAATTAATAAGGTTTTCTCGTTGAAATTAAAATTTAGTTTTGTAAAATGCTCAGCTTTTCCAGGACTTTTCCAATTCAATTCACTTAGAAAACTGGACCACTCCTCTTTATTGTTAAAAACTAAATATTGTTCATTTATTGTATTATTATCGGCTACAACAAAATTGCCTCGTTCTATTATATTATACTGAATCTCTCTATCCTCAAGTGTTGGTGGTTCTTCTTTTTCACAACTGAAAAGGGTAACTGAAAGGATAATTAAGGCTAAATACTTTTTTAAATTCATTTAGTTAGATTTATTTATTTATTAAAATTATTCGGATTTAAATTTGCTACAACGTCCCGTATAAAAACTGTGCGAGATGGCGAGCGTCATTGTCCTCAGGACAATCGGCGATGCAAGCGAGCAAGAAGTTTCGATTTGCCACTGATTTCAGCATTGTTTTTATATATTGTTACCTGCTGGCTTTTATCTCGGTTGCTTGATCAGTAATACTCTTCGTCTGCAATTCAATTCCGAATGCCTCTAGATCTGTTGTTAAATTCATTTCCATTTCAATATAATATTTCGTAAAAAATTGTTTTTCTATGTCATACTCAATTTGTCCATTTCCGGTACCGTCCAAATTCATTTCATAAACTTTGTTTGCGGATTTAATTTTATAAACCTGGTCGAGATCAAAATATCCTATTCCGTTTTTAATACTTTGTAAAGTATAAATTGAATTAATTTCAATCTCAATCGTAACATTAGCAATTGGCATTGACATTGGATTTTTTTGCTCAAAACTTTCTCCAACTTTAATGGTTCTATTAGGGTATTTGATTTGATTCATCATAGATTCCATAGCTGGTAATAAAACATTCTTCTTTTCTTCTGTCATAGTTGACGATGAGATAGAGTCAATTTTTGTTATTCCGTCAGTTGATTTTCCAAAAAATTTTGTTCCGACAACCAGGGTCTTATTGGATGATTCTAAAAGTTCTATTCCAATCGGGAATTGGTTTCCAATTAATGCGCCCGTTTTTGATATACTTTTTATTTTGTTATTGCTTTCCGTTATTGTCGGATTTTCAATTCCGTTGTTTTCAAACCTTTTTAATATTTCGTCCGAACCAGTGTACTTAACCTTATTTTCCGAGAATTGATTCTGGGTCAAGGTATAGGTGTGATTCGGAAGATATCCTACTTTGAAATCGATTTCTTCTTGACTTTGACAAGAGAAAATTGTAAGTGAGGATAAAATCAGAAGTATATATTTAAAATTCATTTACGATGTATTTAGCTTGCAGGTAACGTCTCGTATAAAAACAGTGCGAGCTGGCGAGCGTGATTGTCCGCAGGACAATCCGCTAAGCAAGCGAGCACGGACTTTCGATTCAAGACTGGTTTAAGCATTGTTTTTATAGGTTGTTACCCAACGTTTCTTTGACCGTTATAAGGTCAGATTTCCAGTATTTTTCAAAATCCGAATTACTGATTTCTGAAGTTTTAAAATGCTTTTTGAAATCTTTTAATATCAAGTTGTTGTCAGTCCAGTACCCATAATTTTTTTTAAATGGCATTTTTACAATCACTTGCCCATTTTTATTTAATCCGATTTCACGTTCAGGAATTCCAGTTTCTAAATCCAATTCAACGAGCCAGTTTTCTACAAGGTCAATTTTAGCATCAAAATCAGGATTCGCTTTGGGAATTATAGAGGATAAAATTCCGATGATTGCACTTTTAAAAGTTCGTTTAAAAACTCCGTCTGATTGAGTTTTTTTGTCCGTTTTTGGAGCTTTAAATTTTATGTAAGTGGCTTTTCTCATATGTTGGGTAACGTCTCGTATAAAAACTGTGCGAGATGGCAAGCGTGATTGTCCGCAGGACAATCCGCTAAGCAAGCGAGCAAAGAGTTTCGATTCAAGAACTAATTAAGCATTGTTTTTATATGTTGTTGTAAAACGTTTTTATTAATCCTTATTTTCCGCAAATTTTCTCTTTTCTTCAGCCTCTCTTTTTCTGTCTTCAGCTTCCTTTTTTGCCTTTTCCTCTTCTTCCTCCTTAAGTTCTTCCTCTGTTATTAAAATGCCTTTCCAGTAGATGTCAGGATCAAGAGAAGAACCTTGACATCGAATATAAAGACTTAACGCTAAATAAGATGGAGAAATATTTGCGATTAAATCTGGACCAGAAGTATTAAAACCTCCAGGTATTAGACCCATATAATCTAAACTATCTAATTCCCTGTCAATTCTGTGAATATTTTCCACACCCATAATTCTCTTTAGTTCGTCTGCGTGTACCTTTAAATCACCGTCAGCCGTTACCAGACCGTTTGGATAAAGAACTTTTCTTGAATTTTCTACAGCATATTGAATGATTCTTGCTTGTGCTGTGGTTAAACTTTTAAGTATATCTACGAAAATCAGATTTTCATCGTCTTGGCCGTCAATAGTGCAAGAGGAAGCAAAGAGTCCTGCCCATAGATCAAGGACAAAATCATTGTCAATTAGTGAACTATTTTCGATAATTGATAATCCAATACGAGGATGTGATTTTAATTCAAATCTATTGTTTTGGAAATCTAATTTCCCTTTCGCCTTTTCGAGCATTTTAATGGTGTTGTTTAGCCTCCAATAACGAACTTTATCCTTAGCCATTTGTCCGATTTCTCCCAAAGCAGGTTTGCAGGTTAAAGACAAAAATTCCCCAATACCTTCTAAGCTTTTTTTTACTGTGAAATCTATAGCAGATGCAATAGGTTGAATCCCAAATATGTCTAATCCTTGTTTTTCGTTCATATGTTTTTAAATGTTTTACAACGTCTCGTATAAAAACTGTGCGAGCGGGCGTGCGTGATTGTCCGCAGGTTCCGACCGAAGGGAACAGCGGCAGCACAATCCGCTAAGCAAGCGAGCACGATGTTTCGATTTAGAAATGGTTTAAGCATTGTTTTTATATGTTGTTGTGCACTGGGCTTACTTCCCATTTACTTTAATACTCGATTTTTTCATAAAGATCTCCTTGTTTTCATTCGTCTGTTTAAGAAGATGAATCAATTCAAAATCATCTTTATATGAATATACTTCCTTATTTGCCCATATATATTGGAAACAATTGTATTCTCTCAGTTTTTTTGCACTTATTAAATTAAACGTATCTAAAGAGAGTTTGGGATCGCAGAATTCATCTGCTATTATTGATAATATTACGGAATTACCTATAGGAAAGATAATTTCTGAACCCTTCATTGCAAAACCTTCTAAAAAGAACGGTTGATCTGGGAGATGTGGTTTAATCAGAATAGGATTATCCGAAGTATAAACATCATTAATGGGAGAGAAATAAAATATCCATTTCTTATTTAGTAATTGAGTTGTAATTTGAGAAATAAGTTTTTCGCTGGTGTATAACTGAGAATGTAAAATTGAATTGTATTCCTTATCATACGATAAACTATCCCCTCCATTTTTGTATCCTAAACCACTTGCAATTATTTTAATAATTTGGTCTGTTGCTTTTTCTCTTGCATCCCCGTATTTTTCCCGAATGTTGGGCATTCGTAAATATTGAATTGCTAAAAGGTTTGAAAATTCTTCTTTTTCATTATTTGATAAGAGGCTGGTTTTTCTTGTCCGTTCATCCCAATCTTTTGCAGCATTATTAATTTTAGTTAATAATACCTCGAACAAATTTTCTACGCTTTGTGAGAAAAAGTCTTTTTCAAAAATTTGACTATGGACTTCCTGTTGTGATGCCTCTATGTATTTTTTTGGTATTTGATAGAAATAATCATAGTAGCAGATCTTTTCAATTGTGCTTCTAAATTCTTTAGGAATACGTTTATTGTAAACGAAAATATTTGTCCCGTTGGGGGAAAAATTTTTCAAATACGCTTTAGGAATAAAATGCTGCTTTTTGTGTGCGTTTTTTTGCATTTATCTTCTTTGTTGGATAATTTTTTTGCCTTGTGCACAACGTCTCGTATAAAAACTGTGCGAGCTGGCGTACGTGATTGTCCGTAGGACAATCCGCTGAGCAAGCGAGCACGGAATTTCGATTAAAGAAGAAATTAAGCATTGTTTTTATATGTTGTTGTGGTACGTTTTTTTTCCATTTTATTGGCGAAAAATTCCGTCTGGATAATTGTTATAAATTGTTCTGAATAAGTTTTAGCGATTTCAACGCCATTTTTCACATATTCCAATTTTTCCTTTCGATACTTTTTGATCTGATAGTCCACAAGAAATTTTGGTCTCATCCTCCTAAAATCTTCACCCACATCAATCCCGTATTTTTTAAATCCATTATAAATCATCAGGTCAGATTTTAATTCTTCATTTTTAGTGTCTTTGAAAAAGGCTCGATGAGTATTTAAATGTCTGAATTTTATTAGATGTTCAAATGATTTGAAGTAAAATTCAATTATGAATTTTGCAGGTGATTTTTGTATTTTTGAGTAACTTTTCAAATTATTCCAGTTACAATCTTCTTCTTTCAGTCCGATATTATAAAAGTCATTTAACCAAAGTTTTTTGACTTCTAAAAGAGTATGAATTTTATGAAGAAAAACTTCATAGTGATACTTGATAAAATCTAATTGATCGATATCATTTTTCTCATAGTAATCTCTTATCGGAAATCGTCTCATAAAAATATGGGTCTTCTCCAGGTCAGAAGTCAATCCATAAATCTTATTCATAAATTTAAAAACTTGACTTGCTTCTTTAGCATCCTCAGACAACAGATGATAATTATTTTGACCTAATTTAAAATCAGGATGCTGTGTTGCAGTATTTCTTGATTTCTCATAATATTCAAGAAAAAATTTTCGTAATTCAAAATCTGATACCTTATCGTTATCCATATGCTTTTTTAAATGCACCACAACGTCTCGTATAAAAACTGTGCGAGCTGGCATGCGTGATTGTCCGCAGGACAATCCGCTTAGCAAGCGAGCACGAATTTTCGATTCAAGAACAAATTAAGCATTGTTTTTATATGTTGTTGTAAACAGTACTTTTCAATTCAGCCAATCTTTTGATAATCCGAATATTTTGTCTAAATCATTTCCTTCCAAACTAACGATCTGATTTTCTTTCACATAGCTATAAACTAAATCAAGATTTGAAAAATCCAGTTTGTTTTCGGCGAAAGGATGTTCAAATAGCCAATAATTGGCATTAGGTATATTTGAAGGAAATACTGTTGTTACAAAAACTCCACTGACATTTGTAAGTTTAGGTTTACCAGAATTATAGAATATTCCATCCGTAGCTCTTGTCAATCTTCCATCTCGATTATCAGGATTTGTTGAATAGGTATATTGTAAAGAACCCCAAATAACATTTTCTACATCAATTTTTCCTGAAGTTTTTTTTCCAAGTGCGTTTATACAAATTAAGTATGGTATATCAAATTTACCATAGCGTTTTGCCTTTTTAATAATTGATTCTTTTAAAGAATTTTCTCCCCCACCCCAAAAGGTCTCGAAAGGAAACATTCCAACGGGGTTATTACTAATTTTGTCCCTTTTAGATTTGATTAATGGCATAGGTTGAATGGAGATTTTAAAATCTTCATTTTCATAATTAATGTAAGGACAACCATCAAATCCATATTTTTCCATCTGTATGGTAATTAATTCAGGGTCGAGAAGAGATACTTCTTTTTCGATTTTTGAAATTAATTCTTTAGTTCTTGGCTGTTTTTTTGTTTTAAAGTCTAATTCGGCAATCCTTAATAAAAAGCCTTTAATTCGAATTTTATTGAGAGAATCATAGAATTCATTCTGTCGACGTTCAAAAGCCATTTCGCTTTCTGATTTATCAAAACATATTTTTGCTTCGACGTAAGCTTTTAGATTGTTTTTTTGAATTAGAAAATCAGGTCTTTTATTAGATTCATTAAGTTTTGGATGAATCTCTATTTTAAAATTTAGACATCTAAACAATTCAAAAAGAAATAGTTCAAAGAATGCGGAATCCATATCTTTTTTGAATCTGTTTTTCAATTCCTTTTTTTCATTGTTTGGATAATTGAAAAACCATTTTTCTAAAACTTCCCTAATGACAGCAATATCCCCTCTGTCACTTTTATGATAATAGTTAAAAGCATTTGAATTGTTATTCGATGGACCTTTTAATATTTCTTCAGTTTGGTCGAAAAGTTTTATCAAATTCAGAGGTGGTTAGGTATTGTTTACAACGTCTCGTATAAAAACTGTGCGAGCTGGCGAGCTTGATTGTCCGCAGGACAATCCGCTAAGCAAGCGAGCACGGAACTTCGATTCGAGACCAAATTGAGCATTGTTTTTATATGTTGTTGCCAGTAGTTTTTTTATTATTCATTATCAATTTTATGTCCGAGTACAGATATGTTCCGCAAATTCCAATGCCGAATAAGGTCATAAATATACTTTTAATTCCATTGGCAAATAAACTCCAAACACAAATTGAGATTACAAAAATTGAAAAAGGATAAGTAAATAATCTAATCAGAATGTTTTTTAATGACCATTCTTTTTCAGGTACTTTATGCTCAATTTCTATATCTAAAACTTCATAAATCTGTTCAAGTTGATTGCTTTTTTCAAGTTTATAAATTTTCCGAGAAACCCAAACAACTAAAAAGAAAAAAACAGCAACTATTGTAATCCATTGCCAATTGTCTATTGGATTAATTTCAGTCGGATTATTTGGGAAAATGAAATACAAAAAGCCGAACATAAAAACTCCAATTAGTGTTTTCCCGATTGGATTTAATTTATCTGTTATGTTTGTCAGATGATTGTTAGCATTAAATTCAAATGTGAATATCGGATAGAAAGTCATATTCCACATATTTTGTCTCCACACCTTTATTTCATTGCAATTAATTTCCCCTTTCGGTCGCATATCACGAGAAAAAACGTTCCATAAATGATTGAGAAAAGTGTTTTCTGTCCTCAATTCAATTAATTTCTCAACGTCCTTTTTTGTGACTTCCATTTGTTTTGGTTAAATTACTGGCAACGTCTCGTATAAAAACTGTGCGAGCTGGAGTGCGTGATTGTCCGCAGGACAATCCGCTTAACAAGCGAGAACGGAGTTTTGATTCAAGAACAAATTAAGCATTGTTTTTATATGTTGTTGTACAACGTTTTATCTATCCCAACCATCAATCAGATAATTTTTCTCAGTCAGTTTTTTTTCACTTCCTGAATCTTCAGATTTAAACCATAACTCAAACCGAGTCGGATAAAAATTTGAAAAAGTTCCTTCGTAGATAACTGAACTTCCTTTGTACAAATTATAGGCATCATCTAAATCCGTAATTTCGTTTTTAGTTCTTTCTGTTAATTTATCTTCTGACAATTGTACGTTTTGCGTTAATTCAAATGCTTTAATAAATACTTCTCCTTTCTCAGTGGGTTTGTGCCACATATAAAAATCATAACCATTATATCCATTTCCGACTACAACAATTTTTTCTTGATCAACACCTATGGATTCTAAAGAGTCTATTTGAACAGTGGTCAGAAATTCAACTGGTTTATCAAAATTCATAGTTTCAGGGATTTTAATGCTCAGAAATTTCTTCTCCTCTTTCTCATCAGCATTAAGTCCGTAAAAAAGCCAGATTATTATCAGTCCGAATACTAAAAAACATCCCAGCGCAATTTTTTTGATTAAACTCATAATCTAATGTTCATTAATGTTGTACAACGTCTCGTATAAAAACTGTGCGAGCGGGCGAGTGTAATTGTCCGCAGGACAATCAGCGCAGCAAGCGAGCACAATGTTTCGAATTGAGACTGATTTAAGCATTGTTTTTATATGTTGTTATGGGCTGCCTTTTTAAATTTGATCTTTATTTTTGTAAAATTCCAGAAAACACTGCATTCCAATTGCTCCCCCACCATATTCCAAAACCAAGTTGTCTTTGTAAAAAATATAGGTGCAACCGTCATTATAACTTTCCATTTTATCTTGGTTTAAATTTTGGTCAAAAATAACATAGCTAAACTTTCCCATTCCGCTTCTTTGCCAACCTACGACTACTGGGTCTTTACCTGCAATTGATATACATTTGGCCTTATCCAATTTATACTTTAGGGTGTTTAAGGTTTCTGTTGTCCATCTTAGTTCGGTCAGTAAAGAGTCAACTTTGGATGAATTTATTTTTAAATTCCAGTTGTTTTGAGAAATACTGTCGATCTTAACGTGAAAAATCCCTAATTCCTTATCATTGTCAAATTCGATTGTCACACGTGCACCCTCAGGAAGAATAGACTTGAAATAATCTTTAGCATCAAGAATTTCTTCTGTACGTTCTTCGTAATTCTCTATAAGATCTTTTTTATCATAAGATGGTCCGGTAAATATTCCATCAAATGCAAAATGTAGAAAGAGATAAAAACCACCCAAAACAAACAATATTATTCCCGAAAAGATTAAAAGTCCTTTTAAAGCTCTATTCATTTTGTCGTTACTTTTTTAAGTTGCCCATAACGTCTCATATAAAAACTGTGCTAGCTGGCGAGCGTGATTGTCCGCAGGACAATCAGCGTTGCAAGCGAGCATAGAGTATCGAATTGAGACAGGTTTTAGCATTGTTTTTATATATTGTTGGCAACAGTTTTGTTTCTTAATCTTTACTGATCCTCTAAGCAATAAAATTTGAGGTTATAAATGGTGTCTCTATTGTTCCGCCAAATTTTGACTTCAAGGCTGTTTGGATTCTTTGAAATTGAGTCGCCAATTTTTAGAAAATCATAAAATCCGCTGGTTTCCCAGTCTGTAAGCACAACATCAGTTCCTAAGTCCGTGTTTAAAACCACCTTTTCATACATATGTTGATCTTGATCAATATACTTGTCTGTTACTATTCCGCTATACTGGTCCGATTTTTCATTTTGAATCAATGACTCACATTCTATTTTTGGATCCGTGGTTCCAATAAAATATACTATTCCTAATATTCCAATCAGGCCCAGTATTAAGCTTAATTTTTTCATTTAGCGGTTTGCTTTTTCAAATTGTTGCCAACGTCCCGTATAAAAACTGTGCGAGCTGGCGGGCGTGATTGTCCGCAGGACAATCCGCTGAGCAAGCGAACACAGAGTTTCGATTCAAGAACAAATTAAGCATTGTTTTTATATGTTGTTACCATACGTTTTCCTTTCCGATTCATTAAAGTCAGGCGAAGGATAAATCATTCTTCCCGTAAATCCGGATTATGTAATACCGCCTCATAATTTTTTCCAAATCTGCTGTTTGTCGAAATAAAGCCTTTAAATTCATTATTATCCCCATCCAATACGGTGTGGTAATGGAAAATTCCACGTTCAGAAAAAATTGAATCTTCCAAGGCTTTATTAAGCGAGTCTGTTTCAGCGAAGTAACTATTCTTATTAAACCCAATGAAGTAGAATTTCATATTGTATTCCGATCCTGGAGTCAGTAAATTTTCAGGACTTTGATCAACAACTAATCGGATACTATCAAAAACATATTTTTGTTCTATTTCAGACAGTATGACTTGTAAGGAATCTCTTTCTCTTTTAATTTCTACAAGTTCGCTGTCCGTATAATCAGAATTACAGGAGATATTTATATGAGAAATAAATAGTAGGAGTATTAATAGTAATTTAGAATTAATATTTTTCATTTTAGTTTTTTCGAATGTATGGTAACGTCTCGTATAAAAACTGTGCGAGCTGGCAAGCGTGATTGTCCCCAGGACAATCCGCTAAGCAAGCGAGCAATGGGTTTCGATTCAAAATTGGTTTAAGCATTGTTTTTATATGTTGTTGGCAGTAGGTTTTTTTATTTCCTATCAGGATTCAGATATTCTGAGGTTAACTTTAAAATTTGATTTTCTTTTAATGTTAGATAAACCGCCGATTCCAGTCCGGATTTACCACTAAAAATATATTGAAAATATCTGATGTCTTGTCCTTCTCTATTTGTTATATCCCTAAGATCAATTACTCGATTTATTTTCTTTTTAAAGTCCGGATTTTCCACTATTTGAAGAATCCGATTTTTATATTCTAATGTTTGTTTGTCAAATTGGCTTTCAAATTCCGGTAAATCATCCTTTAAATTATCCGAATTATGAAAGTCTTTGATCAGTTTTTCATTGAATTTTAAGTAATCTCCCGTGTATTCTATATACCTGAGCTTTAAAGAATCCGTCGTCTGATTGGAAATAGAATCTATTTTCTCTTGGAGAAAATTACTGTCATATTCTAACTCCCTTGCTATAATATGATACATTTCATTGGTTTCATCCGTTTGTTGAGAATCTGATGAATCGTTTGCACAAGAAAGTATTAATCCAAGAAGTATTAGTGATGCGTATTTTATCATTGTTTTTAAGATTGAGTTTGACTTACTGCCAACGTCTCGTATAAAAACTGTGCGAGTTGGCGTGCGTGATTGTCCGCAGGACAATCTGCTAAGAAAGCAAGCGCAGAATTTGGAATCAAGACTGGTTTGAGCTTTGTTTTTATATGCTGTTGTAAACAGTTTTCTATTTGACAATTTCAATTATCCTTGCGCTTTGATTTCCTTCCCATTTCAGTTCATCATTGTACCATACTTTAGTCACAATTTCATTGGAGTTTTTTTTGTCCACTTCGGTTTTAAGAATATCAAAATCAGAGTTTGAAAATTCAATTTTTGTCTCTGAATAACCGTTTTCAACGATATTTGTACTTGGAAAGATAACTAGATAGGTTCCGTCTTCTCGTTCAACAGTACGAAGTCCTTTGGGATAATCCAGATTCCCTTCAAAATACTTTACCCATTCATTACTTATTTTGTGGTAGATATTTATATCGGCTACGTTTAATCCACCATCGATTTCGAATAGATTTTCTCCTTCTTCATTAAGGTACTTTATAGAGACTCCTGTGTCTATAATTGTACAACAATCTTTCTCATCGGTAGTACAACTTGCGATAAGTATTACGGCAATTAATAGTAAGATCTTTTTCATCGATGTTTAATTTAATTAGTTAATAGTTTATTGTGTTTAAAATTGTTTACAACGTCTCGTATAAAAATTGTGCGAGCTGGCGAGCGTGATTGTCCGCAGGACAATTAGGCGTTGCAAGCGAGCACGGAGCTTCGATTCGAGACAGGTGTAAGCATTGTTTTTATATGTTGTTAGGCAATGTTTATTTTCTATCGATTTTTAGTTTCTCAATAATATAATTAGCAAGGGAATCATTTCTGTATAATCCTCGCCCCATAAAGAACACAATTTCATCATTTATTCTTGACATTTTAATTTCCCATTTCCCTTCTCTATAAGAATCAAAATTTAAATAGACAGAGAAGTCAGATGGCCGGTGGGATGCTTTCCAATCAAAATCCAATTTAGAAATTTCATTTTTTATGAAACTCAATTCTTTTTGATCGGTTATTTTTAAATAAGTGTCTTGAAATTTAGATGTATAACTAATGTCTCCGCCATCTCGAAATTCAAGATAGGTTTGTCCGATGTCCGTTGATTGAGCAAAATCGGTGGGATTTGTCTTTAAATCATACCAATAAACAAAGCCGAAAGCAATAAATACTAATCCGACTATAAGAACTATCCCGGTTTTTTTCATTAATTACTTTCAAATATTGCCTAACGTCTCGTATAAAAACTGTGCGAGCTGGCGTGCGTGATTGTCCGCAGGTTCCAACCGAAGGGAACAGCGGCAGCACAATCACGCTAAGCAAGCGAGCGCAGAGTTTCGATTTGAGACTGATTTAAGCATTGTTTTTATATGTTGTTATGCTACGTTTTAATTTCTCTCTGCAGCAGTTTAAAGCACCTTTTTTTGCAGAAAATTTTTTTTAAATCCGCGATGAGAACAACTGCCTTTTCTTTGTCATACATTGGCACAAATATTTGAGACACTGATTTATTTACTCCCACAAATAACTCTAAATATAAAACTGTCTCGTCAGGTTCAAAAATGGCTTTTGAGTCGGCTGTTTGATATTGATTATCCACCTCTATAAAAAGTTGATCCAGTAAATTGTGTTTTTCCAGGACATTTAAAACTTTTTGATTTTTCTTAATGTCGGATTTAATGTCGATACAAGGATTGAGATAAATGTTTTCCACTATTTGGTCCGTTACCAGTGCGATGTAAAAGTCCGAATCAGGTACCATAAGAGTTACGCTCAGAGATTCAGGCGAAGTTTTCAAATCCGCTTTGACCTGTTCAGCTGTTATTACTTTTTGGGCAAAAGAATCAACTGAGATCAGAAACACTAAGATTGTAAGTGATAGATATATTTTTTTCATATGTAGCATAACGTCTCGTATAAAAACTGTGCGAGCTGGCGAGCGAGATTGTCCGCAAGGACAATCCGCTAAGTAAGCGAGCACCAAGTTTCGATTCGAGAAATAATTAAGCATTGTTTTTATATGTTGTTGTGAACCGTAGCGTTAATTGAATGAGTAATGGATATAACTCAACTTCAATTTTTACATTTTTCTTCCATCCTTCTTATTATGTACCTAATTTTTTCTCAGGTCTGATTCTACTACCACCCTAAAAACATTAAAAATATCATTAAAAAAATTGATCCAAAGACATATAAAAGTGAGAAAAAAGTCCGTACAGGTTGCTTTTTCATTATAGAAGGGTTACTTGCCTCGAGCTTTTCATAATTACAGGAAAAAATCACCATAAAATTAAACAGAATTATAACAATGACTAATCCAAAAATTCTATAATTATTCGTAAATATTCCAGCTACATCAAAGATTTTCCTGGTAATTAGATCTAATGAATAACAAAGAGAGATTAAGCTCAGACCAATAGTATAACCAGTAGCCATTGTTGCCATTCCTTTGTTATACTTTAATACTTTCTCAAAAAAATTAAATGTTTGGTAATCCAAATAACAATAAAATTTAATTAAACTCATTTTTCTTTCCTTTAGCAGCACAATTTAGTATTTACAATTTATTTCTTGTTCTATCGTCGGGACCTATGGTTCACAACGTCTCGTATAAAAACTGTGCGAGCTGGCGAGCCTGATTGTCCGCAGGACAATCAGGCATTGCAAGCGAACACGGAACTTCGATTAGACACAAGTTTAAGCATTGTTTTTATATGTTGTTGTGCTTCGTTTTTTTCTC
>JBDXGW010000020.1:0-79070 GCA_039989915.1 Gillisia sp. | reverse complement strand
AACACCATTCTTACCAGTCAGGGATTGACCAGAGGAAACACCTTTGGCAAGCTCAGCTACCAAAGCTTCAAAGTCATTTTTCTTCTTTTTATCTTTCATGTGTCTAATTTATAAAATTGACACACTTTTTTGAACAGTCTCCCTGCCTGCGGCAGGCAGACCTAAAACTTACAACCGATAACTGACAACTGACAACCCACAACTGACAACCCACAACTTACAACCTACAACCTACTCTCCTCAAACGAACCTTTCTGTCTATTAGCATACGCCACCAGCGAAAGCATCACCGGCACTTCTACAAGCACTCCAACTACACATACGAGGGCGGCCGGACTTTGGAGCCCGAAAAGGCCAATTGCTACGGCTACCGATAGTTCGAAGAAATTACTCGCTCCAATCATTGCCGCCGGGGCGCAAACAGGATGGGAAAGCTTCATTTTTCTACCTGCAAACCAGGTGGCAAAAAAGATAAAGTAGGTTTGAATGATCAAAGGAACTGCAATGAGGAAAATTATAAACGGATTGTTGAGGATGTTCTCACCCTGGAAAGCGAAAAGAAGGATGAGGGTTAAAAGAAGCGCGATGATGCTCATAGGCTTCAGTTTGGGTAAAAAACTGGTTTTAAACCAGTCGTCTCCATGTTTTTTTATCAGTAGATTACTTGTGAGGATCCCGGCGACCAACGGTATTACCACATAAATTAAAATACTTAAAATAAGAGTTTCATAGGGTACCACCACATCTGTGATGCCCAAAAGCAATCCCACAATGGGAACAAAGGCGACCAGAATAATTAGATCATTGACAGATACCTGCATCAGGGTATAGTTGGGATCCCCGTCTGTAAGGTAAGACCATACAAAAACCATCGCTGTACAGGGCGCCGCTCCAAGGATAATAGCTCCCGCGATATATTCCCCTGCAAGGGCAGGATCTATAAAAGCTGCAAATACTTTGGTGAAAAAGATCCAGGCAAAAAATGCCATGGTAAAGGGTTTTACCAGCCAGTTCATTACCAGTGTTAGAACAATTCCCTTTGGTCTTTTTCCAATTTTCTTAATACTGCTAAAATCTACCTGAAGCATCATAGGATAGATCATCATCCAGATGAGGATAGCAATTGGGATATTTACCTGGTAAATTTCCCACCGACTCATTACCTCAATGGCATCGCCTGCAATAAAACCTATAAAAATTCCGCCTGCAATGCACAGGGCTACCCATAAACTAAGATACTTTTCAAAAAACGCGATCTCTTTTTTAGCTGCCATTCTTATAATTTAATATTGGAAAAAACGTATTTAAGTTCGGTTGCAATTTGGATGCTTCTTTCCAGGTATTTCCTGCCTTGCTCTTCTGTGCCATCAAAGGCTTTTGGATCTTCATAAGTAATGGGAAAGCGTTTTTCAGCACCTGCAATAAAGGGGCATCCTTCATCGGCCTGGGAGCAGGTGATGATGGCTGCAAAATGGGAGATGGGATTAAAGGAATGATCAAAGGTTTTTGAAAAGCCAATTACCGGATGTTCATTTTCGGCAAATTTGATGCTGTACACCGGGTTTTTTTCTTCTGAAAGTTTCGTGATCTCAAAACCTTGTTTTTCAAGAGTTTCTGCAATCTTAGGAAACAGTGCAGTAGCCTCAGTGCCCCCCGAATAGCAAACCACACAGGGAATGTTATAATGCGCAGCCATCGCCTGTGCCCAGACCTGTGATAAATGGCTGCGGCGGGAATTATGTGTACAAATGAAATTAAGCCTTATCGGCTCCTGAGTTTTTACTTTCTCCTGAATGTAATCAATAAGGGGCTGAAGCGTTTTCTTTCTTTCTTCGTTAATAGAATTGAGATCAAAAGCATTTATATTTTCTTGAATTTTTTGAAAGAGATCTTTTTTGGTATGGGTCATTTTATTGGAAAGTTAGAGTCAGAAAATTTATTAGCAACAGGCCGAATTACTCACCGGGCCACAACAGTCGCTTTGAATTTCAATAGTGTCTGTAGCGGTTTTTAAGTATTTTATTCCCGGCTTCTCTGCAAAAACGGTAATACTAAAAATTCCTGTAGTACCATTCTTGAAATTTTCCTTTTCAGTGGAATTTAGATAGCGGTCCAGGATCTCATCGGGAATTATAATTGGTTTTTCCTTTTGAATAGTGGTATTTTGAAATCCGCTCTTCTCAATAAGATCCAGATAATTGTTTTTCTGAATTGCCCCTGCTACGCAGCCTGCATACATTTCGGCATCGGTTTTAAGTTTCTCCGGGAGGTCGCCTAACAGAACGATATCAGAAATACTGAAATGTCCTCCGGGTTTTAGAATGCGATAGACCTCCTTAAAAACCTTTTCCTTATCGGGCACCAGGTTGAGCACGCAGTTGCTCACAACCACATCGGCAAAATCACTGGACACAGGCATATTTTCAATATCCCCCTGGCGAAATTCCACATTGTTGTACCCCAGTTTTTCAGCATTTATCCGTGCTTTATTTATCATTGAAGAGGTAAAATCAATTCCTATCACTTTCCCGGTGGCCCCGGTTTCATGGTGCGCGATAAAGCAATCATTTCCGGCACCGGATCCCAGGTCTATCACGGTATCTCCCTTTTGAATTTTCGCAAATTGTGTTGGCAATCCACAACCCAATCCCAGGTTGGCATCGGCATTATAACCTTCCAAATCTGAATAATCATCGGTCATAATGTTGCAGACTTCCGCAACACCGGGACCGCTGCCGCAGCAGGAAGTTTTATCTTGTTCTGCAATCTCAGCATATTTCTGCTGGACGATCTTTTTAAGTTCTTCTGAAGTACTCATGATCTCTGTATTTTAAATTATAAACTTAACAATTGGTGCTGCATTGAGGAGCGCTGTAGCTTTCAAAAAGGTCAGCAAAAAGATCCTTTATTTCACCCCATCTTTGGGAATTAATACAGTAGCTCACAGAAACACCTTCTATGGTCCCCTGTATGATCCCACTGTTCTTAAGTTCTCTTAAATGCTGACTTATAGTCGCCTGCGCCAGGCCCAGTTCCTCTACCAAGTGACCGTTAAAACAGGTGTTGGATCTAAGCAAATACTGGATTATTGCCACCCTGGCAGGATGTGCAAACACCTTGGCTATGGTGGCCAGTTCATTTTGTTTTTCTGTAAAAAGATCGGTCTTTGTAACGCCCATTTTAATGTGTTTTTTCTAGTTGTTCCTCGCTGTAAAAATCCAGCAGAGCCGGTAATAAATCTTCCTTTGGGATATATGGGATCCCATAGATCCTTTGGGAAAGGGAATTTTCAATATTTTGAATTACTTCTCCTTCTGCAAGTGCCCTGCTTTTTAGCAATGGATCTTTAATTCCGGCCTGCATTGACAAGCTCTGGTTCACCACCCAGGCATACGGAGTAATACCGGCCCGTTTCAGGTCTTCCTGCAAGGCAGTAGCCTCCCGCATAGGAGTTGTTTCAGGAAGGGATACCAGAATGACTTTAGAAAGACTGCTGTCCTGTAAGGCCATATAAGGAGTTTTTATTCGGGAAACATCCATTCCTGTATTTCGTATCACCTCGCGGTGATAACTTCCGGCGGTATCCAGCAATAATAAAGTATGACCGGTGGGAGCGGTATCAATTACCACAAATTTTCGTTTGGCCTGTTGGATGGCTTTTGAGAAGGCGTGGAAAACTGCAACCTCTTCGGTACAGGGAGATTTAAGATCTTCTAAAAGAAGTTTTTTCCCCGCTTCATCCAGATTTGCCCCTTTTTGTCCTAATACTTTTTCGATATAACGCTGGGTTTCCAATTTTGGATCAATGCGGTCTATGCTCAGGTTTGGAGGCAATTCTCCAAGCTGGTTTATAAAATCCTGAACATGTGCAGCAGGATCTGTAGTAGTGAGATGTACCTCAAAACCTTTGCGCGCGATCATAATTGCGAGGGCCGAGGCTGTTATCGTTTTACCCACCCCACCTTTGCCCATCGTCATAATAAGCCCGTGGTCCTGGCCCACTGTAAGATCATTTACCAGTTCATCGATCCCATTTAAAAATGGGATTATTTCTTTTGCTTCTGAAAGGTTTTCTCCTACCACTTTTTCCTGTATATTCTTATCCAGCAGGGACCGAAGTTTTTGAATGCCCAGTATATTATAAGGCAATAATGGAAATTGTTGAAGGTCTAAGGTGGCAAGATTGTGCGGAATAGAATTTAGTTGTTTTTGTGCAATTTCTTCCATTTTAACTGCAAAAACGTCGCTATGATCCAATGCCTTAAAAACGCCGTTGACCAATAATTTCTGATTCTTCAATCCAAGTTCTTTCAACTCTTCACTGGTTCGGGAAGCTTCTTTTAAAGAGGGTCTTTCAGCCCGGGAAACCAGATAAAAAGTGGTTATGGAAGCATCTCTCAAGGTTGCTACCACTTTGTTATATCGATCCTGACTGCTTTTTAATGCTGAAGTTGGTCCCAGACAGGATGCGCCGTCGGGGTTTTCTTCTGAAAATGAAGCCCAGGCTGCAGGTAATTCCAGTAACCTGAGAGTGTGTCCGGTAGGAGCGGTGTCAAAGATGATGACATCAAAATGTCCGCCTTCGTTCTCTCCTGAAATAAAGCGCGAAAACTCATCAAAGGAGGCAATTTCAGTAGTACAGGCTCCCGAGAGTTCTTCCTGCATTTTTTTTATGGCTGCTTCCGGAAGTATATCCCTTAAAGGTTCGGTAACCCTGTTGCGGTACTCATCTGCAGAAACTTCAGGGTTAATGTTGATGGCCCAAAGATTTTCAAGTCCGTTTACCGGGGCTATTTTTTCGGTTACAGGGCTGTTCAGAACATCCTGCAAATTGGAAGCAGGATCTGTACTTACCAACAGCACTTTTTTGCCTTCATCGGCCATTTTCACAGCTGTTGCACAGGAAAGAGATGTTTTTCCTACCCCGCCCTTGCCGGTAAAAAATAAATATTTTGTTTCAGAAGATTTCATGATGCAATGATTTGGTTTGATATTAACAACATCCGGAACCGGGTGCACAGGCACTTTCAGCCGGCTGAAAATCCTTCAGTAAAGAATTGGCCTGTGAGATCACTTTACTGCTAAGGGAATTTTTTGCTTCATTGCCAATATTCATTGCCTGGGCTATTTCCCCAATTTCAATTCCCATTTCCTTAGCAGTTGAAACATATTCATTCAAAGAGCTTTCATTGGAAGCCGCTATTGCAGCCCCAATTCCAATAAGGGTTTCTGTTCTTTTTGAAGACTGTTCTTTCTCGGGAATATTATTTTCTGAAGCAGTCGCGGTTTCTGCACTTATCAGTTGTAACCATTCTTCTTTTGTGGGATATCCTTCGGTTTTCACCATTTTATTATTGATAAGGATATAGGGAAGAGAATCTACTCCCTCGGCCTTAAGTTTTTCTATGACAACCGGATATTCCTTAAAGGCAGCTCCATCGTTTGAAATATTATGTCTGTTAACTTCATATCCTAGGGATTTCAGCCATTTCACATTGGCTGCGGTTTGGACCAGGGCATCATCAACATCGGGACCGCATACTCCCGTGTTGCAGCATAAAGCGGGATCTAAAATGGTTATTTTCATTTTGTGGAAGAATTACTTTATTAAAACATTGCAATATTACGATATATTGTAAAAACAATTAATTATATCGGCTGATTTTTTTACCTGGGTTTTTTAATCCTCCAGGGCATTTCTGTCCCAATTTGCAAGGCGTGCCCCAGCTTCATAGGTGCTGTCAAGGAATTCCCTCAGTTTGCCTTCAGGATCTTCGCTTTCCTGGACAACTTTATAGGGCAGTATAAATTCCCTGAGTTCTTCGTGATAATAAGCTTCTTTAGGTTCAATGGGGGCATCCTTGTAACCTTCAGGTTCCGGGTAGAGGTAGCAATAAAAAGCGGCTTCGGGGAGAATTTCGCTTCCGGGCCAAAACCCCGCGCTCATTACTTCATGAGAGTAGGCTTCTTCGGCCACCCAATTGGCAAGATTTGGAATGCCACCGGGGTGCCTGGGAGCCTTCTTCCCGGAAAACCGGGATACTGCAAGGTCAAAGCTTCCCCAAAAGAAATGAACATCACTACACTTTCCTTTAAAATGGCATCTGAAACCTATAAAGACGTCCTGCATCGCAAGCAAAGCTTTATGTAAGGCCGTAGCCTGTTTTTTTTCATAAGTAGCATGCAGGGTATCTTCTTCAAAACGAATTGGATTTGGCAATTCAACCGGTTTTGAATAGATCTCCAGGTCAATATTCAGTTCTTTTAAAAGTGTAAAAAGCTTTTCATAAAAGCTTGCCACTGAAAGCCCGGGTAAATCAAATTGGCGAATTTC
Organism: Gillisia sp.; assembly: GCA_039989915.1. Lineage (GTDB taxonomy): Bacteria > Bacteroidota > Bacteroidia > Flavobacteriales > Flavobacteriaceae > Gillisia. Next base: position 72,736 of record JBDXGW010000020.1, on the reverse strand, counting down.
ACCTTTGTTGGTAGATATTATTAAAAAATGGTTTACCAGATCAAGGTCCAGCTGAAAAAACTGGTCCCGGTAAGGCAGGGTAGAGGTGGTAAGACCTGTGGGAGTGATCTTTAGGGTCACATGCCAGGAATGGTTTATCCAGGGAAGGGTGCCCAGTTTGATCTTTCCCAGGATCTGTGTCCACATATGCTGGGTGTCATAGGTATCCTTTCCCTTTTCATAGGAAAGCACCGGCCATTTTTGTTCCATAATAATATGTTTCAGATTGCAGTACTTAAAATAATCAATCTTTTTGAAACCACCTTTAGAACCGGTGTTTAATCTTTATACCTCGCCAAAAATTAATTCATTAACAAGATCTATTTCCTCCCGGGAAATGGTGTGGGGCCTGTTCTCATAGACTTTTACGGTAACCTTTGCATTCATAGATTCCATAAGTTTTACGGTTTGCATCACCCTTTCCACAGGTACATGAGAATCGGGATTTCCTGTACTTATGAAAACCGGGGTTCCTCCAAAATCTCCCGAATAATTTTCAGGATAAAGTTTGTCGCCAATGAGTCCGCCGGTGAAAATGAATATGCCTCCAAACTTTTCCGCGGTACGGGAAACAAATTCGGCAGTGAGGCAGGCACCCTGAGAGAATCCGCCAAAATAAATATTTTCTGCGGCAATGCCTTTGCTTTTGATCTCTTCAACCAGGTGCCCAAGGATCTCAAGAGCCGAGGAGAGCCAGGGTTCGTTTTGTGCCGGAGGTGCAAGGAAGGAGTATGGGTACCAGGTGTAATTCGTCGCCTGGGGTGCAAAAAGGGCGAAGTCTCCTACCGGAAAATGATCTGCCAGCGAGAGGATGTCCTGTGCTCTTGCACCGCGCCCGTGCAGGAGGATTAGAGCTTTTTTTGCTTGGGCGATGTCTTGTCCTGCTGTGATTATGTTTTTTTTGTGCATTTTTATTTAGTTGTTAGTCTGTAGTCATTAGTCGGTAGTGGTTCGTTTTTAGTTGTTAATTCTGGTGAATTAGGAACTCTTTCGTTATATGAGGGCAGGTAAATTTCCATAGAATAAAATTACAAAAAGAAACCCGGAATTCGGATTTTGAAAAGACGGGGCCTACCCGGATATTATAATATTTCCCCAATCTCATTGTAACAGACCTCACAGGTTTCAAAAACCTGTGAGGTCTAGTAAATTTACTATGTATGATCCTTGGCAAGCTTTCTTTTCCCTTGTCCAGGCTTTGAAGCTTTGCTATCTTTAAGAAATTCTACACGAATTATGAAAGACCTAAAAAGTAAAAATGTTCTTATAACCGGAGGAGCATCCGGGATTGGGAAATTAATGGGAAAATTGGTTCTTGAAAAAGGGGCCAACCTCATTATTTGGGACATCAATTCCAATAATATAGATCAAACCCTGGACGAACTTTCTTTTCTGGGAAAAATAAGCTCTTACAGGGTGGATGTTTCCAATGAAGGAGAAGTGTTGGAAACGGCTGCCATGGTCCTGCAGGAACACGGGATGGTGGATGTGCTTATAAATAATGCCGGAATAATTGTAGGGAAATATTTTCATGACCACAGTACTGAAGAAATAAACAGAACAATGAACATCAACGCCCTGGCACCCATGTATGTAACGGCCGAATTCCTTCCCGGGATGATGGTGCAAAAGTCGGGACATATTTGCAATATTGCCTCCTCGGCGGGATTGGTTTCCAATCCAAAGATGAGCGTATATGCAGCGAGTAAATGGGCTATGATAGGATGGAGTGACAGTCTAAGGCTGGAAATGGAGGAACTTGAAATGAATATTGGTATTACCACCGTAAATCCTTTTTATATAGATACAGGAATGTTTGAGGGAGTACGATCAAAAGTTCCCATATTAAAACCGGAAAAAGTGGCAAAGAAAATTATTAAGGCCATTGAACAGGACAGGATCTTTTTAACCATGCCCTGGAGCATGCATTTGGTTCGTTTTAGTCAGGGGTTATTTCCTGTAAAGTTTTTCGACTTATTTGTTGGGAAGGTTTTGGGCATGTACAAAACTATGGATCATTTTGAAGGCCGAAAGGATAAGACCACTAATTAAAAATAACATATTGGAAAATACTTCACAGCAGGAAATTTTAAACATACATAGGGAGCAAAGAAAATTCTTCGCCACGCATCAAACCAAAAATATTGAATTTCGCATTGAGAAGCTTAAAAAGCTAAGGGCTGTCTTAGACAGGAATGAGGAACAAATCCTCGAGGCGCTCTGGAAAGATCTGAGAAAATCCAGGGAAGAAGCATATCTTACCGAAATAAGTATTGTAAACAGCGAGCTTGATCTACATATAAAAAATCTGAAGAAATGGGCTGCACCCAAAAAGGTTTCCACGGCAATACATCTTTTACCTTCTTCGGGAGCAATGCACTATGAACCTCTGGGCCTTGCGCTTATTATTGCACCCTGGAACTATCCCTTTCAACTGCTTATGGCACCCCTGGTGGGAGCAATATCTGCAGGATGTTGTGCCATCCTGAAACCTTCAGAAAACACTCCTCATATAGCGCGGCTAATGGAGGGTATTATTAAGGAAATATTTGAGACCAATTATATTGCAGTTGTTCAGGGAAATCAGGAAACCGGTGCATTTTTGCTGGAGCAACGTTTTGATAAGATCTTTTTCACGGGGAGCACGCGGGTTGGTAAAATTGTGATGCGGGCGGCTGCTGAAAATCTTACCCCGGTTATCCTGGAACTGGGAGGCAAAAGCCCTTGTATAGTAGATGAAAAAGCCAATATAGAGGTAGCGGCAAAAAGGATCATTTGGGGAAAAACCATTAATGCGGGCCAAACCTGCATCGCACCAGATTATCTCCTGGTACACAAAAATATTAAGGAGGAACTTATCGCGAAAATGACCGGGCATCTTGAAAGCATGCACGGGCAGGAAATAAGCAGTAGTCGCCATTATCCGCGCATTGTAAATGAAGATGCATTTGACAGGATCTCCCTGCTTCTGGAAAACACCCGGGGAAATATACGTACGGGAGGAGAAAAAGACAGGGAAGATCTTTATATATCACCCATTATCCTTGACGGGATACAGCCGGAAGATGAGCTAATGAAGGCAGAGATCTTTGGACCTGTTTTACCAATAATAACGTTTAAAGTTCTTGAGGAGGCTATTAGCCACATCAATTCCGGGGAAAAACCCCTGGCGCTCTATTATTTCGGTGATAAGGACAAAGCGGGAGAAGTTCTTCACAAGACCAGTTCCGGTGGTGCATGTATTAATGATACCCTGATGCATATTGCCAATCACAATTTGCCATTTGGTGGGGTGGGAAATAGCGGGCACGGCAAATACCATGGGAAAGAAAGTTTTCTGGCCTTTAGCAACCGTAGAGCCGTGGTGAGCACTCCTACCTGGATTGACCTTGCCTTTAAATATGCACCTTTTAAATATTTTGAGTGGATTAAAAAATTCCTGTAGCGGATTAAAAAGGATAAATTCTTTTTCTGCTTCAGGAAGTTTTTAAAACTTATAACAGAGGAACAGCCAGCAAGGGGATCTTGAGTTCATCAATAAGATCCTTTTTTTTATTGGTAGTAAAAAGGTTAAAGAGAAAATCGTTTTTCTTATGGCCTGCCACTATAAGATCAATGCTGTTTTCATCTACTATTTTCTTGATAGATTTGATTACAGGGCCTTCAATGATGAGCCCTTCGGCATCCACCTTATGAGTATTAACCACATCTAAAGCCCATTGTTTAATTGCTGCGGTTTCTTTTTTTCGGTCTTCTGTCCTTTTATCATAAACATACTGCGGGCCGGCCTCCCTGCTCAGGAAATCCTGAGGGGTAGATTCAGTAACGTGAATGATCCAGATCTTGGCATGGGTAAGTTTTCCAATTTTAACCGCCTGGTCAATTAATTGCGAAGCCTCCTTAGGCTCATCTACGGCAACAAGTATATTCTTCATACTATAAGGATTAATGTGATTAAAGTTAGTCAAAATATAATTCATCCCCTTAACCCAGGAAGGTAGGGGGCTTTATGAGTCATTACTGCAAATTCTCCCCTCTCTCCAGGATCTCTCTGGGAGAACACTCTGCTTCATAATCAAAAACTGTGTATGCTATATTTCTAATATCCCCGTGAGCCTGACACATTTTATTTCCTTTTAAAAAATCAGGATTGGTTACTGCAGCTGTTGTAGGCAAACCCTCCAGCAGGTCATTTGTTATTAAAACATACCTGGAACTCTTTACTTCATTTTTAAGCAGGTGATGGGCTTCTATTACAGGGATGCCATATAACTTTTTAAAGCTGCCCAACTCGTATTGTCCAAATTCTCCGTAATGAGCAATAAGTTTTAGCGAAAGTTCCACTTTGAGACCCAGTTCTTTATTTATCAACTCCTGTTCTCTATAAAAGTTTTCCAACATTAATTCATATTGCTTTAGAATGGCATTGGGTTTTAGCTTTTTTCCGAATTTATAAAGCAAAGCCGCATCTCCCTCTAATTCTGAAAGTTCGAGATCCAAAAGGTCATTCTCCAAAAGAGATCTCAATAGTCTTTGGGTAATTTCTTGTCCTGTAATAATATCTATCCCTGTGACAAAATTTGTAAATCCGCTAATGTCCGGGATCAAAATATTTCCATACCCAACAACAGTTTCGGTGGTTTTCTTTTTTTTATGGGGGTTATCTTTATCATTCATAACAATAACACTATTATTATCTAAGGGATGGTAAAGGGACTTTAGTTTCTCTAATTTAACCCTTTTTTTAACCATGTCACGACAAGGTTTTTATTAAACACATAGAGCCCCGCACAATGTACCGGGGCTCTGAGTATTAATTTATTGAAAAATTATCTGTTTGCCGGTACCGGCCTTTCAACCGAACCTATCACGGCATCCAGGGAAAATTTCCCGCTTCCCAGAATTAACAACGGGATATATAGGAAAATATAAAGCAGGCCTAATTCTTTTATCGCAAAAGGATCGTTGGCATGTATCATAAAAACTGCTACCATCATCGTAATTATGAGTGGTATGGCGGCCAGGCGTGTTGCCAAACCAAAAAGTATTAGGATTGAGGCAATAACTTCAGCAAAAACCGCCAGACCAAGGGAAATTGCGGGGCTAAGGCCCATTACCCCGGGAAACTGTATTTCTCCCCCTGCAAGTAGCATTTGAAGTTTGGGAATGCCATGAGTAAGCATCAAAGCTGCAACCCCAATTCTTAGGATCAAAAGCACAACATCAACCTGTGTTGATTGAATCTCTGTATTTAATATTTTATTCATTTTATTATTTGGATTTCTTTTAAAGAAAGGAAGCCGGTAGGGTGATCATAAAATAGGTTTTTATAATCCGCGGCTTCCCCTCATAAAAAACTTTATTGCTTTATAAATTCTCCGTTAACATCTATTACCACATTATCGCTAAGCATAGGTTCCGGGAACTTAGGACCTAAATTAAAATCAGATCTTTTTACATTTCCGGTGATCGCGAAACCTGAGATCATCTTTTTATTTTGAGGATGCTCAATAGTTCCACGGTACAACACTTCAAGAGTTACCGGTTTGGTAATTCCGTGAAAAGTAAGGTCACCCGTTACTTTGTATTTATTTTCGCTCAATTTTTCAGAAGAAGTGCTTTTAAATGTCATTTCAGGATATTTTTCAGCATCAAAGAAATCGGCACTTCTCAGGTGATTATCCCTCATTTCAATTCCTGTATCTATAGAAGGAACATTAATGGAAATTTGATATTGGGCATCGCTAAAATCTTCTTTGGAGGCTACAATATTGCCTTCAAACTTGTTAAAACTGCCCTTAATATCGGCAATTCCAAGGTGAGTGATCTCGAACGTTACCTGGGTGTGAGCAGGATCTGCATTCCAGGTTGTTTGTGCAAATGTGTTGATGCTTAAAAAAGCAACGAATAGAATAGAAAGTAGTTGTTTCATGATGTTTATGTTTAAAGGTTTAAAAGTTTAAAAGTTAAAAAGTATAATGTTTATTAATTTAATTACAGTTGCCATCGGTATCGCAGGAATCTCCCGGGGTGATCTCCAGGGCGGGATTCTTGCTTTGAAATTCTTCCCAGGATTTTTCAAGGTGTTCTAAAAAAACTTCTTCAGGCTGTGCGCCGGAAATTGCATATTTGTTATCAAAAACAAAGAAGGGAACTCCTCTTACACCAATATTGCGGGCTTCCATTTCATCCTGTTTCACTTCATAAGCAAAATCATCTGCTTCCAGCATAGATCTCACTTCTAAGCCATCCATTCCAATGGACGTGGCTACCTGTAACAGAACTTCAGCATCATCAATATTTTTAGCTTCTTCAAAATGGGCTTTAAAAAGGGCTTCTTCAATTTCGTTTCCAAGGTCCTTTGTTTTTGCCATTTGAATAAGGCGATGTGCCTTAAATGAATTTGCAGGAACAGAAGCTTCAAGATTGAAATTTAACCCCACTTCCCGCGCCATATTGGCGGCACCACTAAACATTTGCCGGGCCTGGTCAACACTAACTCCTTTGGTCTTAACAAAATAATCAAGGGTACTTGTATTGGTATCTGTCTTCAGGTTTGGATCCAGCTGAAAGCTCTTCCAAACCACATTTACTTCCTCCTTGTGTGGAAAATTTTCCAGGGCTGCTTCAAATTTCCTTTTCCCTATATAGCAGAAAGGGCATCGCACATCTGACCAGATTTTTATTTCCATAATTTGTTATTTATTTGATTTATAGGTAGTGCTTTCAATTAATTCCTGCACCTCCGCATTTGCTGTTTTATCCTTACCGGAAATTGAAATTTCTTTGGTGGTGTTTACCGAAACTTCCACGACTTTGGAATTAGGGAATAAGGCATCGAAATTGGCTGATTGATTTTGGCCGGTAACAACCACAACAATTTTTTGGGTTGCTACTTCTTTAATTTTTTCAACCAGGGCAGGGGATATGCTTTCAGGTTTAGAAAACGCAATAATATCGGCTTCCCAGCATCCTTCCCTTTCGCAGCTTAAAAATTCAACTTCGGCTAAAACTTTCAGGTTTTCCAGTTGTTGCTGTACAGCGACATTCTTCTCTTCATTTTCAGAAACATAGAGCAACCGGAGGTTCTGCTTTGCAAAAGCTTCCATAAGAACCTGAGGAAATTCCCCTGTGTCCCCTAAAATTGCTATTGTTCTTTCCACCATCATTTTCTTTTTTGAGAGCAGTCCCGGGAAAGTGAAAAGATCACCTTCCGCGGCTGCAATTATTATTTAAGCTTGTTTTACAAACTGAACTTCAACGCTCAATCTCACCTGGTCGCTCACAACTACGCTTCCGGCTTCAGTAACAGCATCCCATGTCAACCCGAAATCTTTACGGCTTATTTTACCGCTCACCGTTAATCCAGCTTTGGTTTGCCCGTAAGGATCTACCACCACGCCTCCAAAATCAACATCAAGAGTTACAGGTTTTGTGGTATTTCTTATAGTTAACTCTCCCTCCAATGTATCGCTGTTCACATCAAAATGTCCTGCTTTGAAGATCATTTCTGCGTGATCATCTGCAGCGAAAAAATCACCCGATCTTAAATGCTCATCACGTTGTGCGTTATTGGTGTCAATAGACTTAACATCTGCTTTGAACTCAATGTTCTTCAAGGTTTTAAAATCCTCATTCTCAGTTTCGGCCTGGCCTTCAAAAACTTTAAACCTCCCGGTTACGGTAGAGATCATTAAATGTTTTACTTTGAAAGTTACTTCACTATGCGTTGGGTCAATGGTCCATTTTGTAGTTGCCATAATTTTTATTTTTTAAGTTAATTAATATTTACTCTGCAAATTTAGAGGCAAACGCCGCCACAGCCAATGACCTATGATAAGAAATGACCGTGACCTATGTCACGAACTTTTGCTAATGGCTTGTTAAGGAATTCCGGAGAAGGGTGGAGGAGGTGATTATTCGGGGCTAGGAACCCGAAGCAAGCTGACTGCGAAGTCGGCTCAGCGTTTCCCGGGTAACACCTATATATGAGGCTATCATATGTTGAGGTACCCGTTGGGCAATATCGGGAAATTCCTGAAGCAATTTGTTATAGCGCTCCTCGGCGGTAGAACTCATGGTTCCCATAAGCCTGCGTTGGGTAGCAATAAGATTATTCTGTATAAGGATCCTGAAGTAGTGTTCAAAAGCCGGTACTTCATGCAGCAACTTGTCCCAGGAGGGTTTTGTTATGAGCAGCAGCTCACTGTCTTCCAGGGCTTCAATATTGTATTCTGAAGGTTCGCCGGTGAGAAAGCTGTAAAGATCTGCCACCCACCATCCCTGCAATCCAAACTGGAGAATATGTTCATTTCCTTTATCGTCTATCCTGAAGCTGCGTAGTAATCCCTTCTCCACAAACGTTGTATAGATACAAGGATCGCCGTCGTGAAGGAGAAATCGTTTTTTACGTAATTTCTTCGGAATAAAAAGTGTTTTGGCGTATTCAAATTCCTCATCGCTTATATTGATGGTTTCATTTATTTTTTTCTGAAGGAATTCGAACATACATGAATTTTTTATGACAGGTATTTTAAGAATTGGAAGGTAATTTTTCCTTTATAAAAATAGTAAATTTAATTAAAGAAGTTTGCTTTCCCTATTTAAGAAAGCGGTTCGGGGTCTGGGTTAGATCTTTGTTTAAAAGGATCTTCCGGCAAGGGAATAAATTCATAATTATCTGTAGGGGGTAAAAGGATCCTACCCTGTTTCCAGTCTTCTTTTGCCTGCTCAATTCTTTCCTTTCTGGAGGAGACAAAGTTCCACCAGATGAATCTTTCTCCAAGGGGTTCCCCACCAAGGATCATAATACCTGAAGGTTCTTTGGCTATTATTACGGGATCTGCACCGGGATCAAAAACGAGCATATGCCCGGCAGCATAGCTTATCCCCGCAATTTCCAGTGTTCCATTGGCTATATAAATTCCCCTTTCAATGTGATGTTTGGGAAGGCCAAAACGTGCGCCTGTATCCAGTTTCACGTGGAGGTAAAAAAGCGGGGAATGGGTACTTACGTCATTTTGGAGACCATAGGCCTCCCCGGCAATAAGTCTCATCCATATTCCAGTATCGGTAAATACCGGTAATTGTTCGGGTTTATAATTTTCAAATGAGGGAGTATCCTCTTCATTCTTTTCAGGAAGCGCCACCCAGGTTTGAATGAGTTCCAGAGAATTTTCAGCAAGGATCCCGGGATCCTCAAAACGTTCAGAATGAGAGATCCCACTACCTGCAGTCATCCAGTTCACTTCCCCGGGGCGTATTACCTGTTTCACTCCCAGGCTGTCCCTGTGAACAAGTTCTCCACTAAAAAGGTAACTCACTGTAGAAATCCCAATGTGGGGGTGGGGGAGCACATCCATAGATCGTTTAAGATCGGGCCGCAGGTTAACCGGTCCTCCATGGTCCATAAATATAAAAGGGCCCACCATTCTCTGTTTTCTAAAAGGCAAAATTCTTTTCACCTTCATTCCTTCTCCCAGGGAGGCCTGCCTGGCTTCAATAACTAGTTTGACCATACTTAAGAGTTAATAGTTCTTAATCAAGTTTTATAAAGATAGATCTTCTTGTTTGTTTTATAAGATTACGGGTTTTATGGCCTTTCCCGGTGGTGTCTTCCATAAGAAGGATCTCCCCGGCGCTAAATTGCCGCTTTTTACCTAATGAGGTTTCTATTTCTATTTTCCCATCCAGCAATATGATATATTGGCGATGAGGAGTGTTGTGAAAATCGAAATCATAAGAGGGTAAAACTTCCCGGAGGACCATTCCTTTAACCTGTATGAGATCGCTTAAAAAGCCTATTTCTCCCTCGTCTTTTAAGGGGATGAACACATTTTCAAAATGGCTATCCCCATTTTCATCGGTAAATATTCGGGTTATCGTATACATCAATTTTTTAATACAGGTAAAGCTTTTTCAATTTGTTCCCTTGCGTTTTCATATCTGGGTGGCAGCACCAGTGAGGTTCCCAGATTCTCTACACTTTCATCTATTGCAAATCCAGGATTATCTGTTGCTATCTCAAATAATACCCCACCCGGTTCTCTGAAGTATAGGGAATAAAAATAATTCCGGTCTATTTTCTCTGTGATCTGCAGGCCATATTGAAGCACTTTTTTTCTTATTTCCATAAGGCTTTCCTCATCCTGCACTCTAAAGGCCACATGATGGTTGGTTCCGGCAGAGTTGATTCCCCTGGCAGCACCCGGGGCTTCAAGAAGATCTACAAAAGCGGCGTTTTCTACTGCTTTGGTTGCATAGCGGGTGAGATTTCCATCGGTTTTTATTTTTTCATAACCTAAAACCCCGGTGAGCAGGGCAGCAGTAGGCTCAATATCCAACAGGGTAAGGGTAACGGTATGGAACCCTTTAATAGCAACATTGGCTTGCACATCTTTTGTCTCATAGGCTTTTCTGGTATCTCCTGTAGTTTCTATAAGGCTCAGCTTTAAGCCATCCGGGTCCTGAAAATTTAGCTTCCTCTCTCCAAATTTTTCAGCGATCTGGAAATGTCTTACATTTTTCTCTTCAAAACGATCTTTCCAGAATTCCAGGCTGCCTTTTGGAACAGAATATCCAATTTCAGTAGCCATTCCTGCTCCATCCTTTCCCGGTCTTGCTCCCGCCCAGGGAAAAAAAGTAAGGATAGTTCCCGGGCTGCCAACCTCATCTCCAAAATAGAGATGATAGGTGTGCGGATCATCAAAATTCACCGTTTTTTTCACCATTCTTAAACCAAGGGTCCCGGTATAGAAGTCATAATTTTGCTGGGCATCTCCTGCTATGGCAGTAATATGATGCAATCCTAAGATGGTATTTTTCATTTTTTTTAGTTTTAATTTTGTTTTATAAATTGTAATTCGCCATTTATCCTTACCTCATCACTTACCAGAACGCCTCCATTTCCTATAGGTGTATTCCAGTTGAGGTCCCAGTCTTTCCTGTTTATTTTTCCGGTAAAAGAAAATCCGGCTTTTTCATTTCCCAGGGGATCCTGTATTTGGCCGCCATAATCTACATCAAGAATAATTTCTTTGCTTATACCTTTAATAGTAAGAACCCCGCGTAACAGGTAATTATCGTCGTCAAGTTTCTCGAAATGGGTGCCTTTAAAAGTAATTTTGTTATAATATTGAATATCAAAAAAATCACTGCTTCTCAAATGTGAATCCCTGTCTTTATTATTGGTGTAAAGGGACGCGGGATTAATTTTTGCAACAATTGCGGCCCGGTGAAAATCATCTCCTACGGTTTCAATTTTTGCGTCAAATTCCTGAAATTCTCCCTTTACATAACTAATCATAAGATGTTTAACTTTAAAGGTGATCTCACTATGAGCAGGATCTATGATCCATTGGATTCTCTTTGTTTTCATAATACGGTTTTATGATATTTTAAAATACAAAGATCCGGTTGAAGTTTTTTATCCTCATTCACCTATGTTAATAAATTTGCTGGAAGTTCATTGAACCTTCTTGCGTATCCTGCTTAAAGATTGGGGTTTAATGCCCAGAAAAGAGGCTATAAGGTATTGGGGGATACGTTGTATAAAATGCGGATAGGTTTGGGAAAATTCGCGGTACCGGGCCTCGGCCTCTTCACTTATGGTTTTTGCAATGCGCGTATGTAAAAAGGCCATTCCATTTTGAAGCAGTATGCGAAAATACCGGTCAAAAAGGGGATGGGAACAGCACAGTTTATCAAAATTCTTTTTATTGATGAGCAGGGCCCGGGTTGGCTCCAGGGTCTCAATGGTTGAAACTGCAGGAGTATCTCTAAAATAACCCGATGCATCTGTGATCCAATAATTTTCAATGGCCATTTCTATCACATTCTTATATCCCTTTTCATTGAGATAATAGGAAAAACAGGAGCCTTCCAGAATAAAATATTGATAATTGCAGGGTTGGCCGGTTTCAGCAAGGAGTTCTTTCTTGTCAAAGGATTTTTCAAAGGAAAGGGTACTCAACGAAGCAATCATTTCAGGGGAAACAGGCTCGCCCAAGGTGTTTTCAATATGTTTTATAAGGAGATCCTGCATCGGTAAATTTTCAAAACCTATTAGATAATTCCGGAATAAATTTAAAGATACAAAATGCTATTTCTTATTTTTATGAAATTCTGAAATAACCTGATATTCCTTATGTTTATCTATATAAGCCCTAATGAACGGGCAATATGGTTTTACTCTAAGGTTTTCATTTTTCGCAAATTCAAGTACATTTTTTGCAAGAAAGGAACCTATTCCTTTACCGCTTAATTCTTTTGGAACTTCGGTGTGGAGGTAGCTAATAACATCATTATGGAGTTTGTAATCCACAAAAGCGGTATAATTTTCTACCACTACCTCAAATCGTTGTGCCTCTTTATTATTTATCAAGGTATAGCTCATAATAACATGTTTTTTTATTTAGATCCTGTATATCGGGTTTTGGTTTGGAGAAATTAAAAATTGAAGAGGTAATTCGCAATTTTGTTGCGTCATTAGATCCATTTCCATAAGCTTAATTAAAACCAATAGATCCTCCCGGAATTTCAAATAGGAATGGTTGCGGGACCAGGAGTTCATCTTTAATATTCGTATTAATAAAGAGTTCATATATTTCTCCACTTTCTTCTGATTTTAAAGTTACTTTTTTTAGAAACTTTCCATTTCCCTTATTAATGACCTCGCCGGTGATGTAATTGTGTAGAAGAATTTTTGGTTTCTTAAAATTTGGATTGGGTACATCCTTTATTGCTGTAACCTGAAGTTTTTCTCCATTTCGGGTTCTTAAACCGGTAAAAAAGTATTCCGCTTTTTTACGGGTTTGATGCTTGTAAGGGGTATGTATCACAATAGGGCTATAGGCACTCAATCCTGTTACAGGATCACTTGTTGACGCAAATATGATTGGTTTCTCCTGGGAAATTGCCAGAAGACCCGAGAATAAAAATAGGAATAGCGGAAGTTTCAGTAATGTTTTCATCGTTGTAAGTTTTTAAATTGATGAAACAAATTTCCGGAAAACAAACTACCATCCGGTTCACCTATGTTAATAAAGAAGATATGCTGTTACATAAAGTAAAAAACTAAAAAAGGCTGCGGGATTTCCGCAGCCTTTGCTTTGCCTCAAATAATTATATTAGCCTTCGTTATCATCATCATCGTCATCATCGTCCTCTCCATTGTGATCTTCAGCATCCAGGAAAGTCCCGTCTGCTGCAAATTCCAATTCTACCCCATTATTTAAGGTTACCTCATAGGTGTTGTCATCTTCTCTTTCGGCCTCAATGATGGTATTGTTGGGATAATTGGTCGCTATATAATCAAGAATGGCCTGTGGCAATTCTGAAACTTCAATGTCATCATCATCCTTGTCATCATTATCATCATCATCTGCGCGACCCAGGAATTTTCCGTCGGCATCAAAAATTAGTTCCACATCGTTTGATAATTCGATCTCATAGTTGCCATTATTCTCTCTTTCGGCCTCTTCAATGGTGGTACCCGGGAAATGCGTGGCAATGAAATCGCGAATATTTGCAGGAAGATCTCCCGGGGCAATATCTTCATCGCCAAAATCGTCATCATCATCGTCATCAATTCCTAAGAAATTCCCTTGTTGATCAAAGATCAGTTCTATACCATTATTAAGCTCTACCTCATAATTATTATTGTCTTCAATTTCAGCTTCAGTAATAGTATTGTCAGGATAATTTGAGCTAATATAATTGAGGATCGCCTGCGGTAAAGCGGCCGTGTTGATGTAGTTATCAGATCTCTGTGCTGTAAGGGTTAAATCTACTTCTGTACCTAATTCATCGTCGTCATTGTCACTGGAACATGAGCTTAAGGTTAACGTGGCAGCAAATGCCAGGCTAAGAAACTTTAGTTTAGTCATAATTTTAAAATTTTGATTTGTAGGTTTAAAACGGGGATTTTATTTTCAAATTTCATTAAAACAGGATTTAACAAAATTTTAAATGGTAAGGGTGGATCTCTAAGAAGGAAGAGATGATTGTTCTCTTAGGACTATTCAAAATTCTTATTAAATATAAAAGGAAGGAAATATGGGGGGACCTTTAGTAACTATAAAAAAAGCAGGATGCCTGTTATCACTTTATACGGGAGGATTCAACTGTAACATCTGCGGTTGCCCAGGATTCTTTTAATTGCGCCTCTATGTCCCTCACTTTTTCCTCCATTTCCATTTTTTGATAGGCAAGTTTGAGTCCGTGCTGCGCCCATCCGTTTCGGGGTAATATTTTTAGGTCTTCCTCAAATGTTTTTATAGCATCTTCATATTTTCCTGCTTCTATTTGAACTGCTCCAAGGCTATGCCTTACTGAAAAAAACCAATCGGGGGGTTCCTGGAAATTAAGCTCATCTTCCAGTGCAACAGCTTCTTTCAGCCGGACAATACTTTCATCAAATTTTCCTTCAGAAGCAAGGATCTCTCCTTTTAAAACTTTGGTGGCAATATCTACTACAGATTGCATGGAATTGATCTCCCAAATCCTCATTTCCTTAAAGCTACCATCCTTTGCAATAGCTTCCAGTTTCCTGAGTTCAGCTTTCGCCTTAGGCAGGTCATTTTTCCCCAAAAAGGCCATACCCCTGGCGTAATGGGAAATTGCCTGAGGATATAAAAGAGAATCCCTGAGTTGCCTTTCCAGGATCTTATCCCAGGCTCCAAACTTCACCTCTACAAAATAGGGGATCATATAATAATGTTGCAGGGTAGACCATCCCGGCTCTTTCATAATATCCGGGTGAATGCGTTCTGCCAGTTTGTTTGCTCCTAAAAATGCACGTTCCCTGTTCCCTTCAAGGGTTCCTGTGGCTGCGAGAAAATGATAATTGTGCGGGTAGTACACCAGGGGATATGCTCCCTGCGCATGGCAGGTGGTCACATAGGCACTGTCAACCTCCACCGCTCTTAGGTTGGCAAGACTTCCTTTATAATAATCTCCCGTTTGAATATACGTATGCGACGGCATATGAACTAAATGTCCCGCGCCGGGCACGAGGTCATTATCAAATTTTTCAGCACTTGCCAAAGCCCGTTCGGGTGAGTTGGAGGCTTCAGTAGCATGAATGTAAAAATGATGTGCCCCGGGATGATCGGGATAATCCTTCATTACTTTTTCCAGCAGTGCGATCACGGTAGGGGTCCATTCTTTAGGCTCGCCATTCTTTTCATACAGATCCCAGGGATACAGATCCATTACAGATTCAGCATAAAGTGCGGCGATCTCGGGATCATTATCATAGGTTTCATAAAGTTTTTTCATTGCAGCCGAATAGTCCAGATCAAGCTGGCGCCTGTCTTCCGGGGGTTCTGCTACATATCTTTGTTCCAGAGCGTTTATGAGCGCTTTTTCCTTTTCACTGGCATTCTTTGAAACTGCAATAGCTTTTTGAACGGCATCCCACGCCCGTTGGTAATTGTCCGGTTCCATCCCCGCATTATAATTGGGTCCTAAAACCAGGGCAAATCCCCAATAGCACATGGCACATTCGGGATCCAGTTTTGTAGCGTAGTAGAAAGATCTTGCGGCTTCGGCATGATTAAAGCCATATGAAAGAACCAGGCCTTGATCGAAGTAATTCTGCACCTCAGGATTATTTGTGGTAATAGGGTAGTGGAGGACATCCAGCCCATCGATAAGTGGAGCAATATTATCCTTTTTATACCACTCAATATCTACAGTTTTTGGTGCACATCCGTATTTAGCAGTAACAAGGGGTGCTTTCGCTACTTCCTGTTGGGCAGGCTCTGAATTCTTACAAGAGAAAAAGGCCACTACCAGGAGCATCATTAAAAATCTCGTCCTTTTCATAATTCCTCAGCATTAGATTATTTTAATTCTATTCTAATTTACTGATTATCAGGTTATGAATTGTAAGCAGCAGCAGATTTTTTTAAGAAAAAAAAGGTAAGAATGATGTGTAAAGGTCGGTTTAAGAAAAAGTGACCCTGGTAGGAATTGAAAAGGAGTTAGCGTAGCGACAGGAAAGTTGAAGGGTTTTTACTGTAATTCAATCCTGTCAATTTCGATTCTGAAATTTTCTGCTTTTCCATTCCCAATCATAAAACGGACTTCCTGAAGTTTATCTGCATTGAAATTGGGCAGGTTTAGTTTGTTTCCGCGGAAGCGTGGTTCCATTCTATTTAGCGGAATTTCTATTGTTTGCCATTCTCCGCTGGTTTTAAAGGTATACACATAAGCGGCTCTTTCAGCCAGATTAGCTTTTATCCTGAACTGATATTCCTTGCCGTCCCCTTTTAAACGGATGACTGCCTTATTATAACCCTTTATGTCCCGGGCATCAAAATGATATTGCATTGAAGCAAAGCCACCGTTGTTCTCCAGGGAAACAAATCCGCTAAAAACCGCATGGCCTTCTTTGCTTCGATTAAGTTGACTGGTGGAATTTCCTCCCATCACTACGTCATTTTCTATTTCCCAAACAGACCAGTTGGAGGAAGCACTAAAATCAAAAAGGAGTAAGCTGTTCATAATAATGGTAGATAAAAATATAGTTTTCATTGTTGCTGTCTGGTATTTTGGTTCACTTCAACTTTTCGATCTGCTTCATGACTTCTTCGGCTTCATAAGCTTTTTGATCGCTCAGTTTTCTATTGGTGACAGAAAGTTCAAAAGCTTCTTTTTGCAGACTTTGATATTTCTCCTGTAACTTTTCCTTTTCTGTTTTCTTTTTGAATATTCCGAACATAGCTTTGTATTATAAAATTACAGAAAGAATTTCTGAGAGTGAAGATACGAAATGTTTAACTTATTTATTAATTAATTAAACAAAATATTTTTTAAATTTTCTCCTACCATTTTTGGGACAATGAAAGAAAGGTCTGGTGTAGTGGGTTTTAAAGTGAGAAGTACTGCTGTTGAACGAATAACCGGTCGATTAAGGGATGGCGGGTCCAACTTGATTGGCGTAATGGTAGTAGCCATTTTGCAGTACGCTTACGGCCAGGGATTTATAAGTTTATCTTTAAAAACTACAAACCACAAACCCAAACAACTAATCATTATTCCCGCTAAAGAGCGCTAATCACCTCTTGAGAATAGGTCCACAGAAAATAGAGGAGGAATGCGACAATCAAAATGGCGCCCAGGATAATTTGGCCTTTAAAGAACATTTTATCAAAATTGATCTGTGAAGAATAAACTTTTAGAGCCTCACTTTCATTTCTCAGGTTTTCTCTTGCTTCCATAATCTCTGAATTTGGGGTTACCCAGGTTACTTTGTTAGCGCTACGAACCTTATAATGCAGATGATGGCCAAATGTTTTATCGTTGGCGTGAATTTAACAGCATTTAAAAAAGATTTGGGATTTTCGTTTGGAAGGAAAAAAAAGAGTGAAAGAGTTAAAAAGGTAAAAAGTAAAAAGTCCTTACCATAACCTACTTTTATTTTTTTCCTTTTTCCAATTTTTCGCTAATCTTAAAAACTTCTTTATTTAATAAATCTATAGATTCTTCCAGGGATTTTATTTTGCCTTTAAAGGCCATTTCCTTATGTGGGAGAAGGGCATTGCTTACTTTTCCAAGTACCAAAAACAGTTTGAGAATTTTGGATTTTGCAATTTCCTTTGTACTTATCTCATCTGTATTATCCCCTTCAATACGGAAAAAACGCTTATCCTCATGTTTAAAAAGACGGGTTAATACAAATTCATCTTTTGTTCCCAGAATGGCGGTAGAACCATCAATCACATAATCAAAATTACGTTGTTGTTGGCATATAAGTATATCTCCTTCATTTATTGTAGGCTGCATACTGGTGCCTTCGATCTCAATTAATACACTATCTGTAGTAGGATTGTAACCCGGGATACGATAGTACTCCAGATCATCTGTAAGGTTTTCCTCGGGAGCACCTTTTAAAAAACCCGCATGAGCCTTTGCATTAATTAGGGGGAGAAATCCATTCTTTGAGTTCATGATGATCAATTTTTTATTCCCGGTTAATAAAAATTCCATTGTCACATTGTAAAGATTGCTTAGTGTGAAAAGGTGATCTACCGAAACAGCATTAATATTTGCCTCCAGGTGGGAATAAGCAGTTTGTGATATAAAAAGTTTTTCAGCTATAAAGGCCTGGGTAAACTTATGTTTTGTGCGCAATTCCCTTAATCTTGAAATTAACCCTTTCCTGTCTATCATTAAATTCCTGGCTTATATAAGAACTTTTTATTAAGAAGCTAAGGAAACATTGTGAAAATTAAAAAGCAGGTAGTGCTACTTAATAATTTTATTTCCGTTTAGAATACCCGTGGTTTAAATTCGAAAGGAATTAAAAATTCCTCCACGATCTTAGTAGGCTTATCAACTTTATTAAAAAGAGAAAAGAAACAATTACCCTTTCCCTTATTTAAAAAAAAATCTATGACTATAAATATAAGTTTTAATAACTATTAGTTATCAAATTTATTAGTTAAACTTAGAGAATAGAGAATAGAGAATAGGGATTGGTGATTGGTCATTGGTCTTTGGTTATTAGAGATTGGTTATTGATCATTGATCATTGGGTATTGGGTATTGGTTTTTGGTCATTGGTTATTGGTGATTGATCTTTGGTGCTTGGTTATTGATCATTGGTAATTGGTAATTGGTCATTGGTGATAGGTGATTGGGAAATAGTTATTATTGTCATTCTGAAGAAGCCGCTACGAGCGGGTTCTGAAAGAATCCCAGGCGAAAAATGATCGGGTTTATTCCATAGGCTTTGTTCGTAACTAGAAGATTGAAACCACAAAATTCTTCCTGCTATTCTGAAGAAGCCGCTACGAGCGGGTTCTGAAAGAATTTGTGGGAAAAAAGGAAAGGTTCACTTGTAAAACTTGCAGTAAAATTTAACTTGCTAACCAATTCAGGCAGGATGGAAAAATCTGCATTATCAGTTATCGAACTATTAGTTTATATCCTCATAAGGTTTTAACTTTATAGGAGTAGGCCATTTCCCGATGGAACTCTTGTGGAATCAAATAGTGGTATTCAATAAAGCTTTTCTAAGAAATGCCGGATCGTTATTGCTCGTTCTAAGCCTCTTCAATTGTGCCACCGGGCAGGCAAAATATCCTCAAAACTGGTCTCCACGCGTAGAGACTGCGGTTACCGATTATTCAGGGCGGTATAATGCAGCTTTGATACGACTTCTGAATGTTCAGACCTTAACCCCTGGAGATACCACCGAATGTTTATACGACTTTATTATAAGTGTGAACGAAATTAAATATCGCCCCGATTGTCCTCATCTTAACGAAGCCCTGTCTACCGGATATATTCCCCTTTCAGTTGTTGATTACAATCTAAAACTGGAACAAAAGGAAGAAGGTTTAAAGATCACGTATCAACCCCTTAAAAATGGCGGAAATCCTGTGGCAGGGTATCAAAAGGAATACGTCCTATTGTCAAAATCCCTGGATGGAAGTTTAATAGTAGAGAAAGTTGGAAAAGTTTACGGCCTGGTTTTTATGATCTTTCCGGTTGCAGCCAGTGAACATATATGGTACCGGTTCTATGACGGGAAGGTGGAGGCTTTAGAATAGGGAATAGTGATTAGTGAATAGTGAATGGTGATTAGAGAATAGGGAATGGTGATTAGGGAATAGTGAATGGGGATTAGTGATTAGTGAATAGTGAATGGGGAATAGTGATTAGGGAATGGTGAATGGTGGTTAGAGAATAGGGAATGGTGATTTATTGATTATTGGTCATTGGTTATTGGTCATTGGTTATTTGTCATTGGGAATTGGTTATTAGAGATTGATTATTGGTCATTGGTCATTGGTAATTGTTGATTGGTTATTGGTGATTTGTCATTGGTCATTGGTTATTGTTGATTGGTTATTGGTAATTGTTGATTGGTAATTGGTCATTGGTCATTGGGAATTGGGTAATAGCTATTCTTGTCCTTCTAAAGAAGGCACTACGAGCTGGTGCTGAAAGAATTTACGGCTTACTTGGTCCCTTGAAACCTTTCCCTGATATACTAAGAAAGTAGAAACTTTTGTTGCATAAAAAAACTCCTGAAGAATTAACCTTCAGGAGTTTTAAAACTACTCAAATCAACCTATTTATTAGGGAGCATTTGCCCCAATATTGCCTTGTGCAACAATTATTTCAAGAGCTTCAGCACTTAAATGAACGTTTATATAGCCATTAACTTCCAATACTTCATCATACCCAAAGGCTGTATCATCATCCAGAGCCGAAACATTCGTCATACTCATACCTGTAGTCCCGTTAACAGGGTTAAAGGTGAAGATTATTCCACCACCTTGTGCGGCAGTATTTTCATGAATATGGGCAGGATGCATACCTCCGGCCGGGGTGTTATCAAGTTGTAAAGTGGCAAGGGCTTCACCATTTTTTCTCTCTTCAAAAGTGGCAGTTCCACTAATTCCGGGTACATCTTTTTCCTCAAGCTGATAGGTAACAGATTCTCCGGTTAATTCGTTTTGACCTATGTCACCCTGGGCAACAATAGTTCCCAGATCATCTGCACTAAGGTGTACATTTATATATCCATCTACGTCCATTACATCATCGTATCCAAAAGAGGTGTCGTCATCAAGAGAAGATACATTGGTCATACTCATCCCGGTAGAACCATTCACAGGATTGAAAGTAAAAATAATTCCTCCTCCTTCAACAGCTGTATTGGCATGTATATGCGCTGGGTGCATTCCACCATCTGGAGTATTATCCAGCTGCAGGGTGGCAAGGGCATCCCCGTTCTTTCTTTCTTCAAAAGTAGCTGTCCCGCTTATTCCTTCAACGGCACGCTCATTTAAATTGTAGACTTTGGATTCCCCTGTTAGTTCATTTTGACCTATGTCTCCCTGGGCCACGATGGTACCAAGATCTTCTGCGCTAAGATGCACATTGATATAACCATTTACATCCATTACATCATCATATCCAAAAGGAGTATCATCATCCAATGTTGCTACATTTGTTTTACTCATTCCGCTGGTCCCATCTACAGGATTAAAAGAGAATATGATATCTCCCCCTTCAACGGCGGTATTGGCATGAATATGGGCAGGGTGCATTCCCCCATCGGGTGTATTATCCAGTTGCAGGGTTGCCAGTGCTTCCCCGTTTTTTCTTTCTTCAAAAGTAGCAGTACCGCTTATTCCTTCAACGGCACGCTCATTTAAATTGTAGACTTTGGATTCCCCTGTTAGTTCATTTTGACCTATGTCACCCTGGGCCACGATAGTTCCAAGATCAGACGCGCTAAGGTGTACATTGATATACCCGTCAAAATCCAGAAGTTCCTCGTAAGTAACGGGAGTACCATTATCCAGGGCAGAAACGGTGATAGTGCTTTTTCCTGTAGCACCTGCTACCGTTCCAAGTGTAAGGGCTATATCTCCACCCTCGGCAGCCGAATTAAAATGAATATGGGCGGGATGTGAGCCATTTTGTGGTGTTCCCGTCAAAGCAAGATCAATGGTGACCGACCTGTCATCATTTTCAATGAAGGTTGCTGTTCCTGAAATGCCCGGAACAGCCACGGTAGACAAGTCATAGGTTTTTGTTTCTCCTGTTGGCATAACAGAAATGGCATCATCATCTGAGCTGCACGCGGGCAGCATGCTGCTAATGAGAAGTACAAATAAAATTCTTGGTAAAGTTTTCATTATAAATAATCCGTTTTAAGGTTTGTATAGGATAAAACTAATCCAAGCATAATGCAACCTTAAAATGATTAACATTATTTGCATTTTGTTAAACAGATTTTTGTTAATGCTTTTTAGAATATATTTTAGGAGTGTAAGATATGGCAGATTAAAATACGGTTAACGAGTCCAATGCTGCTGTAGCAACAGGGGTTTCAGAATAAAAAAATAAACCACCGTTCATTCTCCCAATAAATGCGAACGGAGGAGAAGAAACCTTCAACAAAGTTAAAATCTATCTAAAAGTTAAAGTGAATGGTAGTTAGTGAATGGTGAATAGTTGTTAGTAGATAGACGTTAGACGGTAGTCTTGAGTGGTTGGAAGTTTGTAGTTCCGGAAGGTTGAGTAGCCTTCGATTTGTGTCATTCTGAAGAAACCGCTACGAGCGGGTTATGAAAGAATCTGTTGTGAAAAAGGCTCCTGCTCTTTCCCTTTTTTTTGAACTTTGAACTTTCAACTTTGAATCTTGAACCTTGAACTTTGAATCTTGAATCTTGAACCTTGAACCTTGAACTTTGAATCTTGAACTTTTTTCGCACAAACCGAATAAGAGCTTAATTTTTGTTATCTTAATAGGCTTACAATTAAGTAATTACATTTTAATCGTCATTTTATAATTCGAGACATTCTCCCGGCCTTGTGTTAAAAGAGAAACATGATCAAAAATTTCGCTGCTAAAATAGAGTACCAGGTGCCGTTTGAATTACAGGATTTGGTCGTGGGATTCATCCAGGGAACGTCAGAAAAAGAAGTGAGGGTAGTAATTCCCCTTTATCCATCGGGATACTCCATCCTGTTCAATATTTTTGGGGTTCAACCCTACTTGACTATTAATGGGCAAAAGCAAAAACCCGCCTCCAGGCTCGTAATCGCCGGACAGATATGCAATGCAAATATAAATTTTCACATCAATGGCATTTTGGGTCAAATAGGAGTAGTGCTTTATCCCACTGCCAGCTATTATCTTTTTCATAAAACCGGAGATGCATTTTTAAATTCCTGGTGTAGTATGCAGGAATCTTCTCCCCTGGACACCCAAGGGCTTCTTCAAAACCTGGATGTGGAAAATACCATTGAAGAACGCCTCATTTATATCATTGATTTTCTCATCTTGCTTGAAAAGCAAAGACTTCCAGCCATATGCTGGCTGGAGGATTCCCTGGTTAAAATATTTGCTAAGAACGGAAATGTCTCGCAGCATGAACTGGTGATAGATTCCGAGGTGACCGCCCGGCATTACCGCAGGATCTTTAAAAAGGTGATTGGTGTTTCTCCAAAATATTACTGCAAAATAATTCAGTTGGCCACCGTATTTGAACTTCTTAATAATTCGGAAGAAGAAAAAATCCATCATTTGGCGCTGGATTGCGGGTATTATGACCAGTCACACTTTATTAATGATTTTCAGAAATTAATAGGGAAAACTCCGGAAAATTTTTTGAACGGGGAACACTCGTATTTAAAAACCTTTATGGGTAGGAAAGGAGCAATAAACTAACTTTCGCTTCTTGATGAAGGTTCCTGTTATAATTTTAAAATTTAAAAAAAATAAAGTAACTCCTAATTACTTTTGTGACCTCGAATGAAGGCGACGAGGTAATTAGGAGTTGATTTAAACTTATGTGATTTTATTCCTCCGGTTCTTCATATATGGATATAAATGATACAGGCCTGGTTCCTGACTTATTAAAATCACCACCGGCAACAAAGGTATCCTTGTATGTGGCCAATGCCGGAACCCAGGCATTGAATCCGTCTCCAATGGGGCTCCAGGCTTCGCCGTCCCATGCTGCTATATTATTTGCATCCTTGCCATCTGCCTGAGAAAAGACACCCCCGGCTATAAGTTGATCATCAAATACGGTTAAGGAATATACTCCGCCATTGGTTGACTTCATTCCCTCACCCATGGAATGCCACTGTGAGCCATCCCACCGGGCTATATTATTGGCTGTAATTCCACCTGCGTTAGTGAAACTACCCCCTACAATGAGTTCATCCTCAAAAACGGCAAGCACTTCTACACCGGCGTTAAGCCCTGTTCCTAAAGGTTGCCAGTTGTTACCGTCCCATTTGGCAATAAAGTTTACGGTTTGGCCGCCTGCTTTATTAAAATAGCCGGCGGCAATTAATTCTCCCTTATACACTATTAGATCCCATACAGGACCATTCATACCTATGCCCATGGGGTGCCATTCTGTTCCATCCCATCGTGCTACACGTTCAATATCTTCACCGCCGTCCGGTGAATAGCCACCTGCTATAAGATCATTATTAAATACTGTAAGGGCCAATGTAGCTTCTCTCCTTCCATTCCCCAACGGTTGCCATTCACTGCCATCCCAGTAGGCAATAAAAAATGCCGACTTTCCGCTGGCTTTATAAAACCAACCGGCAGCTATAAGAGTGCCATTGTAATTTTCAAAGGCATAAACGATATCATCCATCCCTGTTCCCATTTTGCTCCAGGAAGAGCCATCCCATTGAGCCACAAATCCCACATTTTCACCTCCTGCTTTTTCAAACCAACCTCCCGCAATAAGATTATCTTCAAATTGCATTAAGGTCATTACGGTATCATCCATCCCTGTACCCATAGGCTGCCAGGGATTGTTGGGATTATCTTCATTCTCATCATCATCCTGGGTATCTGTAGGCGTTTCTAATGGGGTATCTGCAACTTCTTCCACAACTTCCAGATCATCCCCGGAACTACAGGAATAAAAAAATAAAAGGCTGAACATTAGAAACAGAAATTTTCGAAAATAGGAAGGTGCTGTCGTTTTCATTACAGTTGGTTTTAATGTCGTTATTAAAAAAATGTAGGGAGTGGTTTGCTGTAGGGAAATAAATAGCTGCTAAAAAATAAGTTCAAAAAGAATTATATCATAAAAAATTCAGCAATTATTTAAATATAAGGGTATTACATTTTCAGGCATTGGAAAAAACGGACATTTTTAGGACGAAGGAATGAAAAGAATAATTCAAAGGAAGTGGGGTGGTGAACAATAAATAACCGGAAAAGAAACCCGGGATTAAAAACTTTTAATAAAAAAAGTTACCCAATTGCTCAGGTAACTTTTTCAAGATCCCAACACAGAAATTTCTGCCGTGGATCGTATATGGAAATTTTAATCTTACTTATTCACCGGGAGTTCCCTTGTTAACCATCCTCTTTTACTGGCGGTAGCCATAGCATATGGAGTGATCCAGAATAAGCTGAAAGTATAGAAAATACTATATGAATACGCCCAGAAAGCTTCAGAAATATTATACTTTTTAGCATAAAAGAATGCCGGTAAGGTTGAAAATATTAAGATGCTCAACAGGGTAGAGCTTATGAACAGCACCGGTTGTGAGATCAGTAAAAAGAACATGATCAGCAATAGCGGATAAGCGGTTATCATTCCCATCCATTGATTAAGCAGTAATAACCTGGTGCCGGACTTTGCTCCATTCCTGAATGGGGTGAAGGCAAATTTTGACATCATTAAATTTTCACGCACATTACTTCGTTCCCAGCGGGTAAACATCTTGTGCAGGCTGCTGTATTTTTCAGGAATATTGGTAAGCACATAAGCGTTTCGCTGAAACAACACATGAAAGCCCTGTTTCAGGATCATATTGGTCATTGCACGGTCTTCACCAATGTCGGTTGGTTTTCCCATAAAGGTTTGATTGATCCACTCGGGCAGGCAGTTCATTACCGCATTTCTGCGATAGGCAGCCAGCGCACCGGGTGTACATAAAACAGATCCCAAAACACTTTGTGCAGAACGAATAAACTCAAAACTAAAAACAAAACTCACGTTCAACATACGCGGAATGATAGCTTTTTCATTGTTCAATACGCGCACGTTTCCAGCTACCGCACCACAATCCTTATTGGTTATGAAAGGAGAAACCAGGTTGCGCAACGTATCATTTTCCACGATCGAGTCACTGTCTACCGTTACAAAAACATCCCCGGTACCCAGGTTGAATCCGCGGTAAAGCGCGTGTCTTTTTCCCTGGTTGGAAGGTTGTTGATAGATGGAAACACGATCTCCCAGTTCTGCCTTGGCTTTTTTCATCCATTCCCAGGTATCATCCTTACTACCATCATCAATGGCGATCAATTGTAGTTTTGCTTCGGGATATAAACTGTTTGTAAGACTTTTAAGGGTGGCATACACCAGTTTCCCTTCATTATATGCAGGTACTATAACAGTACAGGACGGCAACTCTGCATCACTTACAGAAGTAACCGGTTTGTACTTAAAGAATAATCGGGCTATGTACGCCAAAAAGCCCAGCCTGAAAAGTAACAGGAAGCTACCCACAATAACCAGGATCATCCCGCCCAGGGTATCCATTCGGCTTAAATTCATTTCTTCGAACTGGGGTTGCAAAAGGTATACTGAAAAAGCTCCGCCAATAAGAAGCAAAAAAGTCATTCCTAAAGTGAAATGATGCCTTTTGGTAAAAGTGGCACTGCGGTAGTTATTATCTGAAGCCTGTTCTCTCCCGGTTTCGGAAAATGTAGTTTCTTGTTGGGGGGTATGTTTAACTAAATTTAATTTTTCAGCTTTAGCTGAAGAGGGTAATTTAATTTGTTCTGCAATCATGGTATTATTTAATTTTAATCAAATTCATTTCTAAATATGTTGACTTGCTTTGAAGCCGTGCCATACATAGTTCGGTCTTTTAATCCCCTTGGCATTACCAATTTATATACCGTGAAACAAAAGCCTTGAAAATCAGCTGCTCTTTGAGTTATAATGTGGGATAAATTGTGGGGAGACAAGGAAACATGGGGATTATATCCCCAATCCGGGAAGAACACCATAGCCTGAAGGGGCGACATATGTAAACATTCCGCGAAGCGGGATGGATTAAGATGAGTCCTATAAAGAAGCCCTGAAGTGGCGTGATATGTTAGCCCTGAAGGGGCGTGATATCTCAACATCCCGTGAAGCGGGATGTTATAATAACAGCAGAGTGAGAGAGCCCTGAAGGGGCGTACTATGTAAACATTCCGCGAAGCGGGATGTTATAATAACCCAGAAGGGGCGACATATGTAAACATTCCGTGAAGCGGGATGTTATAATAACGGCAGAGTGAGAGAGCCCTGAAGGGGCGTACTATGTAAACATTAAGCGAAGGGGGATGTTATAATAACGGCAGGGTGAGAGAGCCCTGAAGGGGCGTGATATGTTAGCCCTGAAAGGGCGTCATAGATCAACATTCCGCGAAGCGGGATGAATTAAAGAAAGGTAGTATGAAAGAGCCCTGAAGGGGCGTAATATAGCTACCCTGTTACAGGTTACTCCCAAACATACTTCTCATTATATTCAACATTAAATTTTTCCAAATAGGCCCTGTATTCTTCCTGAAATGTTTTCTTACGATGATGCTCATGCTGATTAGCGATGTATGCAATGACTCTGTCAATTTCAGAAGGTTTTACCGAAAATGCCCCATATCCATCCTGCCAGTAGAAGTTTGTATATTCCTCTCCTTTGGTTTTTATCCACTTAGATGAATGCGATTTTAATTCTTCCATAAGTTTCATCAGGGCTATCTTTTTTGAAAGCATGCAGAGTATATGAATATGGTCGGTATAGCCCCCAACTTTTATTACGTGGCAGTCTAATTTGTTGCATATACCTCCCAGATAGCTGTGCAGCTCGTTTTCTACAGGAGGTTGTATTAATGGTGCTCTGTGTTTGGTGCTGAAGATAAGGTGTACATAATTTTTTACGAGAGATTGGCCCATAGTTGTTCATATTACGCCCCTTCAGGGCTATACCGCGTTATGCGGTATATTATGCGGATGGGCTGCACCCATCCTTAGAATATTACGCCCCTTCAGGGCTCTATCTAAGTTACGGTTTTTCCGATGGGCTTCACTCATCGGTCTTATATTACGCCCCTTCAGGGCTATACCTCGTTATGCGTTATTCCGATGGGCTACACCCATCCTTAAGGTATCTCGCCCCTTCATAGCTCTATCTAAGTTACGTTAACGCTGGGCTGCACCCATCGTTAGTAGATACCGCCCTTTCAGGGCTTTTTCGATGGGCTTCACCCATCATTCTTATATTACGCCCCTTCAGGGCTATACCGCGTTATGCGTTATTCCGATGGGCTGCACCCATCCTTGAGATATCCCGCCCTTTCAGGGCTTCTGATGATGGGCTATAGCATAGCCCTGAAGGGGCGGACTATATTAACATCCCGTAAAGCGGGATGTATTAAGAAGGGGGGTGTGAAGAGTCCTGAAGGGGCGTAATACTACCCCCTACGCTTCCAACGGCCAATCCCTATACTGCCCTTCAGCCTGTTCAATAACCTCCTTCAATAAATTGTCCAGTTCAGAAAATGGCACTTTGCCGCGTAGTTCTTTTTTCACTGCTAACCGAATGGCGGCGCGGGCATCTTCTTTTTTGGTCCAGTCGAGCTGGAGGTTTTTCTTTACGGAGTTAACTACTGTGTGCACAAGGTCCTGGATGGGGCCGGATTGGTTGAGGAGCTTTTCGTTGGCAGATAACAAGTCATAGAAAGCCAGTTCGTCTTCGGTTAAACCGAGTTGTTTGGTCCTGATGTCATCCTGCTGAAATTCATTGGCGATATCCAGCAGGTGCTTGATGGCGGCGATGGAATCCAAAGAATTCCTGTGGTAGTTGCTCAGCACTTTTTCCAGCTCATCTTTTAGCTTTCTCATCCGGCGGATGTTCTTTGGCATTCGCACCCGTATCTCGTCATTGATGATCCTGCGCAGCAGTTCTACTTTGATGTTCTCGTCGCCTTTTTCCTTGACAATGGCCTGGAAACGATCGTCTACTATGGAAATATCGATCTTATCCAGGTTGTACATTTTTGCCAGGTCCACAATTTCCTGCGATTCCAGGGATTTGCTGATTAAGTCTTTTATCTTTTCGTTCTTCTCCCTGCGTGGACCGGGTGGGAATTTGATCTTTCTTATGAGTTGCCTGATCTTCTGAATGATCGCCAACTCTTCCTGTATCTCCCAAACGCGGGGATCTGAACTGGTCATCGCCACCAGTTCTGCCAGCTTGCGCTCTTCGAGCAAAAAGGCATCAGTTACAGGATCAGATTTCAGAAGGCTGTTCACTTTACTGTTGCACCATTTCAATCTGTCCATTTCGGCCATTGAATTGACGGTTTCCGCAGAAAAATCACCTATCAAATCTTTCACTTTCTCAAACTGCCTCAGGCATATTTTTACCGCGGCTTCAAGATCCAAAGTGGGTTTTCCTTCCCCGCCTCCGGCGGTGTATTTTTTGGTGGCTTCGGCAAGGAAGCCGGAGATGCCTATGAAATCCACTACGAGTCCGTTGGGTTTGTCTTTGAAAACCCTGTTCACCCTTGCAATGGCCTGCATCAGGTTATGGCCTTTCATTATCTTATCCACATACATCGTATGGGCGCAGGGGGCATCAAATCCCGTGAGCCACATATCGCGAACGATCACGATTTGCAGCGGATCCTCAGGTGTGCGGAAACGCTTTTTAATGGCTTCCATCGCATCTTTGGTCCGAATATGCGGATTCCAGTCTGTAGGATCTTTGCTGATGTTCCCTGTCATTATCACGGCTATTTCAGGGCATCCTTTAAGTGCGATGAGGGCGTTGTACATTTTTACGCAGTTCTTGCGGCTCATACACACGATCATCGCTTTGCCTTCCAGGCTTTCGGTCCTGGCCTTAAAATGGGTGAGGATGTCTTTGGCAACCCTTTCCACGCGGTCCACAGCCCCGGCGGCATCTTCTATCGCTGCCCAAACGGCATTGTTCTCCTCGTCTTCATCTTCTTCCATTTCATCCAGCTCCTTGTCATATTTGGCTTTGATGTTGAGCGGAACCATTTTTGGCTCGTAATAAATGGGCACCGTGGCACCGTCTTCTACGGCCTGTTTGATATCGTAGGTGTGAATGGTGGGGCCAAATACCTGCTGGGTATCGGCATCTTTGCCATCTACGGGAGTTCCGGTGAAGCCTATAAAGGAGGCATTGGGCAGGGCGCGTCTTATGTTCTGCGCAAAGCCGCCGCTATGGAACCCATACTGGGTGCGGTGGGCTTCATCTGCCATCACGATAAGGTTGGTACGTTCAGAAAGTACAGGGTGGGAGAGCTCTTTTCCCGAAGCCAGTTCCTTTAACCGAAATTTCTCAATGGTGGTAAAGATCACCCCGCCGCCATCGGTGCTCAGCAGGGCCCGCAGCTCATCTGTGGTATCGGCGTGTTGTACGTGGCCCACCAGGTCTTTGCACAGCACAAAATTCTCATAGAGTTGCTGGTCCAGGTCATTGCGGTCTACCTGGATGAGGATGGTGGGATTTTTCATTTCGGGCATTTGCCGCAGGATCCCGGTAAGGATGGCCATCGAAATGCTTTTGCCCGATCCCTGCGTGTGCCATATCACTCCCAGCCGACCGTCACCGTTGGGTTTAATATTTTCTACCGCAGAGTCCACCGCTTTTTTAATGCCCCAGTACTGGTGATATTTTGCGCCTTTCTTGATTATTTTCCCATTGTGGTCTTCGTGGAAAATGAAGTTTTGCAGGTAATTCAATAAGGTTTTCTTCGGAAATAATCCCTTCAGCAAGGTTTCCAGCTGAAGTTCCTGTTGCTGCTGAAGGTCATCTCCGTGCAGACTTTTCCACGGAGCAAACCATTTTAGGGAGGAGTTGTACATCCCGTGCAGGGTTTCCAGCCCATCTGAAACTACCGTGATGGCATTGTAATCAAACAGCTGCGGAATATCCTGAAAGTAATGCCCTATTTGCCGGTGCGCGTTTTCCACACCCACCTCGGGATCAAACATATTCTTGAATTCAAAAACAATGAGCGGAAGTCCGTTGATGAAGACGAGCAGATCTGTGCGCCGGCTGTTCTTGCCAATGATCTTTACTTCATCTGCACACACAAAGGTATTTTTCTCGGGCTCCTTGTAATTGATAGGGTAGAGGTGCCGGGCCTGTTCCTTGCCCGAAGCATCTTTCCAGGTAATGGAAACCCCCTGGGTCATCTTAAGATGAAAATCGCGGTTGCGGTGATCGAGATCCATTCCCTGGTGCTGGGTGAATGCTGAAAGTGCTTCGTTAATGGCGGTGCCAGGTACGCCGGGATAGGAACTCACTAAAAATTCACGAAGATCCTCCTCCAGCACCACCTTTTTGAGATCCCGCTGCAGGGAATTGCCTTCTTTATAGGTGTATCCCAACTCCCTGAGGCACTCTATGGCAGCCTTTTGCACCGTGATCTCGATCATTTGTGTCATAAGACTTCTGTTAAGGTTTTCTCCACATCTTTCACGCGGACTTCCCCGCTGATGAGTTTTGGCAATAAGGTGTCGCGGAGTTGAGTGAGGGTTTGGTTTTCCGAATTATTGTTCCAACATTGTTTCATTAGGTTTTCAATACTTTGAAGAGCGGAGTCTTGAATATCTTTTGGAGGTACTATTATTAAAAATTTTCGAAATTCCTTTAAAACTATACGCTGTATTGCGGCACCTGAAACTATTGCTTTCATTCTCGTCTTAACTGAATCCAATTTAAGATTGAGATTCAATAGGTGAGAATTGAGTTTTCCATTTGGTTTTAAAATAGCAATGGAAGATAAAAGTACGATGTCTAAATCCTTTTCAATAACGAAAGCGTGTTTTAGATAACTCCCGTCTTTTGCAATTACAACATCATTTTTTAATGGACGACAACCCTGGTTTGTCAATTTAATGTAATCTTCTTCACTAATCTTTCTACAAGTTTCAATATTAAAACCCCAATGATCCATATCCTTTACAGAAGCCATTGGTTTTCCCTCCGCAACCGATTTAGGGCTGTGATGCGCACCATCTGTAATTTTTGAAGTTACATCTGATAATGTGAGAACCTCCCATCCCTTCGGAATTTCCCCCAGTTCAGAATCTACAAATTCCCCATCCTGAAAAGGTCCAAAATCAACAAACCAGTGCTTGTATAAAGCCATTGCCATTTCTTCCAGGGTTTTGTTCATCTGGAGGTTGAGCTCGATCTTATCGTCTAAGGCGGAGAGGATGGAGGCGATGGATTTTTGTTCTTTTAATGACGGTAATTTAATTTCATAGTTCTTTATTGTTCCAGCATTTAAGTTTTGTTGAGCTCCACCGACCGAGAGATCCTTAATTAACTTATAATCATTTAAAACTCTGTAATAAACAAATCTGTAATCTGCTTTTTCAGGATTAATTACAAGATTACAGCAAGCTTGATTTGTTGTTAAGGGAATTTTAGTAATAGCTGATTTACCAGCCGTGTTACCGTACATCGCGATAATAACTGCATTCTTTGGAACCCATTTCGCTGAGGATTTCTGAAGGCCTAACTCGCTTATAAACTTTTCAGTATATCTAATATTTTGAAAGTCTATTTCTTTGGTATTTAACCAGGGTATATTCCCACCATAATATTCCTCTTTTTTAGTGGAGGGTGTACCACCAGAAAAAACTTCAGAAGTTATATCACCAATTTTGTATGTTTTCCAATTCTCCGGCATTAGTGGTTGTTTATTTCTTTTAACATCTCATATTATGTAAGTTGTGGCTTGGGAAACCCAAATTTGTCAGGTAAAAATTATTTTAATGATAGTTAAAAATGCCATTTTACTGAGTTATTTCGCAATTGTATTATTCATTGTTGGGCATAGTTACTTAGCCCATTCATTTTCAATCTCTCCTAATAATTTTTTCTTAATAAAACCCTCTTCAATTTTAGAAAACATAAATCCTTTGTTCCCAGCATCTTTAATTGAAGCTCCAAAATGATAAAAATCAGTTTTGTCTAAAATTAAAAACCTGTCATGAAAAGCGGATGTCGTTTTTACTTCAAGATTTTTATACTGTTTATTAAATGCCTCGATAAATGTTTTAAGTGGCCTGGATAAAGACCTTTTAAAAGTAAGAACTTTGCATTGTACATCCTTATTTTTACTTCCTAATACTTCTAAAACATTCTCGTCCAAATAATTATCGATTAATATAATTTCCAATTTGGCATTTGAAATAATTTCATTGAATTTAAGCAAAGCGTCAAAATTCTGACCTGAAAAAAAAATCCCTTCTTCTGAAATGTTAATTTCTATATCTTCAGGCTCGATATTTTCTAAAAAGTCAATAAAGAATGTTATATCGCTTACCAAGGCTTTCGATGCCCAACTGAAATAACCACCATATGGTGATTTAAATTGATCGTAATTTGAGGGAACAAAATCTTCTAATTCTCTGAATTTAGGTTTTAAATTTTCTACTTCTTTTTTAAATTGATTTGACAAACTTTCAAAAATATCTTGAGGAAATGTATTATGAATATTTTGGATATTTATAACTCTTTGTTTTAACGCAATGTATTTCGCCTTAATTTTTCGATAAGTTTTGTTATTAACTTTTAAAATTTCTTGACCATTAGAATTTAATTCGTCAAGACGATTTTTACACCATTCAATTGCAATTTTCTTTTGTTCTGATGGTTCAATTTCTATTCCTCCTCGTGAAGTTTTTGATCCTTTTAATTCATAATAAACGAACTCAAGAAATTTTTTCTTTTCCCCTTTGTACTTGTGGTGATGGAACTCTAAGAAATCTTTTACTTTATTAACTGGCAAATTCATTAATATGACGATAAAAGTTGCATAATTCCTTCTAAAGTCAGTTTCGTTGAGATTTTCGTCTTTATTTAGTTTTTCTTGATAAATTGTAAAGTCATTATTTATAAAATAGTGTCCTCTATCTTGACGTAGAATTTCTAATTTTGATTTTTCGAATTTTTCAGAATTAACAAATTCGTGATGAAAATAAAGTTCATAATCATTCCAAAGCTTTTCAATACTCATAAGTTTTCTTTAATTATTTACAACGTCCCTTATAAAAACAGTCTCAACTGAGGCGTAATTTGGCAGCAGGACAATCAGCGTTGCAAGTTAGCACGGACTTCGATTTGAGACTGTTATGATTATATTCTTGCATAAATTATTTGGTGCTTTTCTTCATATTATTGGCCTCAAATTTCGATGAATTCCTTCAACTCTTGTCCTGATAATATTAAGTTTTGTGCTGTCAATTTGATTTTGAGGTTCTTTTATATTTCCTGTAGATTCAATTTCTGGATATAAATATTTATTTCTTTGGTTCTCAAAAAGCATATTTAAATAAGCAACGTTATGTAAATTTAAACTGGGCTCGTTTTTGGATAATGCTAAAAACGTATTTAATTTTTTGGGATGGATTTTAGATATTGTACGATTGTAATACAGAGTTAATGAAGATGCAAGGCATTCATAAGAATGATAAAATTTAAATGCTATGACTTCTAAATGAGGATTTGCAGATGCAAGCTCATTATTTGCTGAATTCAAATATCTTTCTGCTATGCTAAAATATATTTTCCTCTCGATCATAAAGTTTCGTTGTTCTTTTTATCAATTTTTCGTACTGATCAAAATTGTCACTTAAATACCCTTCATTAATTGGTCTAATTTTAGGAAGGATTTCCGTGTTGATATAGAAATTGGTTAATGAATCCGCAACCTCTTCTACCAGTCTAACACGATTCTCAAAATCTCCAATTACAATAAGTTCAAAATAGCCGGAATAATTTAAGTTCCTCGGCACACTGTTTTTGTTTAGAATATCTGCAAGTATAAAACGAACAGAGTTAGATACTAAGTCAATTTTACCGTATTGAATATTTCGTGCAAGAATGATAAAATCTTCTTTGTGATTAAATCTAAATTGATCTAACCTATTTACATCTAGAGAGAGATGCCTTATATTTTCAATTGCAATATTTAATTCCATTAGGTTTTTTTTAACTGTTGCACAATTTCCCGCAAAATGTTAATTTATCTGGTAAACATTGGTTTAAAAAGGGAGGCATAAAGGGCATTTATGAGAGACAATGGGCAATTTGTCTTATTCATTATTGTACTGTTTTAAATTCGAGTATTATCAAACTAAAAGGATTCCTTTCTGATTTGTTTCCCTGATTTGTTGAAAGTTGTTAAATATAGAAGTTTACCATTCGTATCCCACCATTTATGATAAATTGGTTTACCATTATTATAAACATTTTCAAAACGTTTCACTCCATTTCCATGCCAGCCAATATGTTTTTGGTGCCTCACGCCATTTATAAATTCTCTATATTCTTTTTTATTTTGGTTTGAAAACCATTCTTCATGAATGCCATCTTCTAATCCATCGATCCAATATCCTCGCTTAAAAAATGAACCATCCTTGAACCACTCTGTTTTCTTACCATGAAGTACACCATTTTGATAAAAAGCTTGAAAACTTAAATGCCTATTTTTATGCCATTCTTTATGCAAACCTGATTTTTTGTTTTTCAGAAAACATCCCTCAAAGCTAACTTCACCATTATCAAACCAATCATTGTAACAACCGTCAACAATCTTATCTTCTTTATAACTTCTCTCCGAAGCTAATTGTCCATTTTGATGCCATGTTTTCCAAGAACCAACTTTTTCCGATGAATTGTAATATTCTTTTGAAGCCAATTGACCATTTTGATGCCATTTTCTCCAACAGCCAACCTTTTCTGAGGAACTGCAATATTCTTCAAATGAACTTAATTGACCATTTTCAAAATATATTTTTTGTTCTCCTACTGTTTATCATTTTTGAAATTAAATTCTTGATTAAGAGCTCCATTATCAAACCAACTTTTCCACTTTCCTTCTTTGTTACCATCTATTAATCTTCCTTCTTCAATTAAATTTCCAAGATTATTATATTTCTTCAATAGACCATTAGGTTTATCATTTTTGAAATAAACCGTGTTACATAATGTTCCATTTTCATGATATTCCGACATATAAACCCTTTGGTTATTTTTAAATTCACCTAATATTTTTGGCCACCCATTAATATGCCATTCAATGTATTTCCCATCCTTAAGACCATTGCAAAAATCACACTGGTATTTTACTAAATGATTTGGATGAGTATTGAAGGCGACCCCTGAAAATAATTCCCCTTTATATGAAGCTTTAGTTGAGTAAAAATAAAAATTACCCAGATCGAGATAAGTATTATAAGTTATTCCTCTAAACAAATTAATCTCAAAGTTGTTGGAAGAATGAAAGTTTAAGGCCGAATAATATACCATGTCAACCTTATTTAAGTTGCCTGGTCTTATACTAATACTTTTTTTAGGTAAATCCAAAATTGGAATCGGTTTATGTTATTATGATAAAATTGTACTCTTCACACCTTCAATAGTTTATTTGTACGGCCATTACTTAATTAAAATTTCTTTGTTCCTTTTTTCCGGGTGTCCACAAATTATGAACGTTCCTAAAAATAAACAAGAGAGGATATTTTATAAAGCCACTTTTCAATTTTAAATTAATTTCTCAAAATTCGCTTTAATCCTTTCTTTCAATTCCTCTCCTTTTTTTTCCACGTTGAGGTTTAGATTTCTTTTTGGTTATATTGTATATAATCTCTTACCATTATTTCGTTTTGTTTTAATTTTTTATGCTTAAAACCATTCAATGGTATTAAAGTTATCTTTAAATAATCCTCTAATCTATTAATCGCAGATTTATCATATTTGGAAAAATTAATCAAAACCAATTCGAGATTTTCAAATGCCAATTCTGCGGATTGAGAAAGGTTAACATCAGTTTTGTCTTCTTTGATTTTTCTGTTGTAAGTTCTTCTAATCAAAGTCACTAACAAACTGTTGAACCAACCGTAATGTCTAACATCAAAATGAGCAGGAATACGTTCTACAAAGTTTCGAGCTACGCAATTACCAACATAAATAGGAATGTCATTTTCTTTAAATATGTAAACTCCGTTTCCAGTCATAATTGGCATGCCATTTTGGAAGACTAAATCCTTTACTTTTAATTCAGAAAGCTTTATACCTGAAGTTGATTTAATCCAATTACATATAGAAACAGGATTATAGTCTAAAATTTCTTCGATTTCGTAATAGTACTTATTCAACTATCTTGGTTTTTTCAATGTGTATTTAAGGCCCGCACAACCCAATTTGAGGGCTTGGGAGCTCGATTTTATCAATTAAAAACTTGATTTTTATGGTAGTCAAAAAATTTTTTTGCATTCCCAATTGGATTGTTCTTTTGTTAGGTTCTGTTCTAAATATCCTCAATTATCTGTTCAGCCAACAATATTCTTGTAAATAGAAGTTGGATATCTTGGGGGGTTCCAAGATTATCCAAATTCATTAGGAAATCAATTAAATTAGGTACTTCGTTTTTATTTTTAATAATAATGTATTTTATATCATTTGCTTTGAATTTCAGGCCATTTTCTTTGAAGTGTGGTTTAGTTGGATTTTCTTTTTTAAATTCTTCATAGTCTGGCTCAATTAATCCGAGGGGAAAATATGTTTGCTTTGAATCAGGAATATATCTCCATTCTCTCTCATCATAAAATTTATAATTTTCTATGCTGGTTCCATTTCTTACTAATTTTCCTCTGTACGGTTTTGAAAATCTTGTAATTTCCATAGGAAAATTTTGAAGGCTAAATACTTGTTTAACTTCTTTCCTCTTTTTAAAATCTAATTTTTGATCTACATATTCATGGAGAAAACCCATTGAATTCATTGCTAATTCCAGAGTTTCACTTAAATATGATTTTTCTTCTAAATAGACTACTGGGTTTAATTTGTTTTTTATACCCCAATCTATATTCATTCCTATAGCATAGTTTCCGTAATTATCTAAAAAGTATTTTGCTTGACTTAGAGGATTATCACAAAACGAAATCATTGGTATTGCCATACTGTTTTCCAAACAATAAGAAAGTAAAAAGCCTTCTTTTATTATTGATTTTAGAGTTTCTAAGTTATCAGTGTAATGGAATAATGAATTTGAACTTACTGCCATTTTTCTTTTTTTAAATTGCAACTAACATCGCTAAATTTTATTTATTCCTTTAATTGTTTAATTGCACCGCCCATTACTTCTCCGTTCATTTTTAAAGGGTCCACAAATTGTCTTTTATAGGATCTTATCAAAATTCTCTTTGATCCTTTCTTTCAATTCTTCTCCTTTTTCGAATTGTTTCAGTAATTCAGCTTTTAAAGTTTGCATCTTTTCTTCAAATGGAATTCCGTCGTCTTCTTCAGCTTCTGTGCCTACATAGATGCCCGGGGTGAGTTTGTAATCCTGCTTTTGAACTTCGGCTATGGTTGCTGCTTTGGCGAATCCTTCCACATCCACATACCCTTCGACGGAGCCTGTGCCGAGCGCAGACGAGGTGCTCAGGGTGACATTGCGCCATTTGTGGTAGGTTTCGGCAATTTTATTAATATCATCATCACTAAAAACCCGCAGTTTTCTGCTGGCCATAGTGCCCATTTTGGAGGCGTCCAGGAACAGGATCTCGTTGTTGCGCTCGCGGTGGGTGCCGTCTTTTCCGTCGCGGTTCTTGCTCAGGATAAAAAGGCAGGCGGGGATTCCGGTGGTGAGGAACAGCTTATCGGGCAGGCGAACAATGGCATCTATCATAGAATTGTCTACCATATGCTGGCGCACGTTTTTCTCTCCTTTGTTGTTGGAGGTCATCGCGCCGTTTGCCATTACAATCCCGGCAGTCCCGGTTTCGCTTAAATGGTGCCAGAAGGTTTGCATCCACATATAGTTGGCGCTGCCATCTGTAGTGAATTCTTCTTTGGGACCAAAAAGCCTGGGATCACCATCGGGCAGATCCTCAGGATGCCAGTTGCTCACATTAAATGGCGGATTGGCAATAATATAGTCGGCTTTCAGGTTTGGGAACTTGTCATCGAGCAAAGAATTCCCCAGTTTAATATCAAATGAAAGGTCCCGCAGCATCAGGTTCATAAGGCACAACCGCAATGTTTGAGCAGTCATTTCCTGCCCGTAGATCGCGATGTCTTTTTTGTTTCCACCGTGTTCTTTGATGAACTTTAAACTCTGCACAAACATACCGCCACTTCCACAAGCCGGGTCAAAGATGCGGCCTTTGTAAGGCTCCAATAGTTCCACCAGCAGCCTTACAATACTTCCCGGCGTAAAGAACTGCCCCGCACCCGAACCTTCAGCCATTGCAAATCGGCCAATGTAGTATTCATAAATGCGGCCCAGGATATCGCTTTCGGGATTTTCCTTTTCAGAAAATTTGGGGTGGGAGAGGAGGTTTATAATTCCGCCTGTTTGTTTGGGAGATAGTTCACTCCGCACAAAGATCCGCGGCAAAATATTCACCAGCTGGGGGTTATAGCCAGTTAAGAGTTCCTGGATCACATCAAAGGCATCATCTACCTTCACCTTGATATCATCCTGCTCGGCATTGTCTTTTAAATATTGCCAGGAAGCGGTTTCAGGGATTTTAAAAGTATTCCGGGAACGGTATTCATCCCGGTCTTCCAGGACGTAATTGATCTCCTCCTTATCTGTAGTGTAATAATCAGATTTGGGATCATTAAGCTGCTCCTTCAGTTCCTCGCGCACCACCTCATAGCGTTCGCTAAGGTGCTTTACGAAAACAAGAGGAAGGATGTAGTTTTTATAGTTATTCTCAGATACTGCGCCGCGCAATTCGTTCGCCGCATCCCAGAGTTCTTTTTCAAAATCAATGTCTGCTTTTGCCATTAAAGGGGTATGTGGGTGTTGTGATAAATCAGGATCTTGTAGGGAAGGATCCGGAAGGGGAAAGTTAGTTAATTTTTTTAACATCTCTCGCCGTCAGTTCGAGTGTTTTTTGCTAAAGCGGTAGCGCAAGCAAAAAATGTATCGAGAACAGAGGCGTAGACGATTCTCCCCCTGTGTTCTCGATACAAATTTGTACCTGCTGTCGCAGCTCCAAATTCACTCGAACTGACGGGGGTGTTTTAGTTATTAGAAATTATTAGTTCCAGGCTACCTCGCCGTCAGTTCGAGCCTGCCTGGCCGGTAGGCAGGTGTTTTTATTTGACGCGGTAGCGCCAAAGAAAAATGTATCGAGAACAGAGGCGTAGACGATTTTCCCCCTATGTTCTCGATACAAATTTGAACCTGCTGTCGCAGTTCCAAATTCACTCGAACTGACGGGGGTGTTTTAGTTATTAGAAATTATTAGTTCCAGGCTACCTCGCAGTCAGTTCGAGTGTTTTTTGCTTAAGCGGTAGCGCAAGCAAAAAATGTATCGAGAACAGAGGTGTAGACGATTCTCCCCCTGTGTTCTCGATACAAATTTGAACCTGCTGTCGCAGTTCCAAATTCACTCGAACTGACGGGGGTTTTCTTGCACTGCAAGGGGGTTATTTTCTAAAATCTTTTTTTGACAGATTCGGCAAGTCCTCAAACTTACCGGCAATCAGCGCTTCCTTCTTCACTCTGGACCACTTTTTAATTTGTTTCTCTTTGGATATGGCAAAAAATATATCTGTAAATTCTGTATAAAATACCAGCTGAAAAGGTCTGCGACGTGCCGTAAAACTACGAGGATGTTTAGCAGTTGCATGTTCAAACATGCGCTTTTGAAGATTTGCTGTAACTCCCGTGTAGTAGGAATTATCGGCACAATTTAGAATATATACATAGCTGAGTTTCATTATAAAAAGATATAAAAATTTGCTATTAAAAACTACACGTCAGTTCGAGTGTTTTTTCTCGGAGTGATAACGCAGAGAAAAAATGTATCGAGAACAGGTTAGAAGTTCCTAACTCCCTCGGGTGTTCTCGATACAAATTTGAACCTGCTATCGCAGCTTCAAATTCACTCGAACTGACGGGCTGATGGTGTGATGGTTGGATGGTGTGATGGTTTGATGGTGTCAGGATTTGATGATTTGAGAATATATGATGATGTTTTTTAATCGGCCTACGAAAGTTTATCGTAAAATTTGAAATGAGAGAGGCGTTAAAAATTTTAGGCTGTTTGAGCGAAACGAATTAAACCCGTTAGGATTAATATTCTCGCGAGTTCCTAAAATTTAGCCCCCGAATGAAAAATTTAGATAAGCTTTCGTCAGCCTAGACTTTTTTTGGTTCTTTTTTTGGGCGATGCAAAAAAAGAACAAGCGATCTTATTAATGATGAATAACCTAACTAAACTTAATCTTGGAGGGAAAAATGTATCGAGAACAGGTGGGTAGCACAGAACAAGATATAAGCACATAACTCCCTCGTGTGTTCTCGATACAAATTTTTCTCGCTGAAACGCTCAAAAAATTCACTCGAACTGACGAGGTTTTTTTTACTCCATCCAAACCTGTCTGCCGTCCGGTAGGTGGGTATGTTTAATCCCTAAAAAATAAATTAAAAGTAGTACCCACATTTTTCTCGCTGCTTACTTTAATAGTACCTCCCAGGCTGGTCATGTAGCTTTTAACTAAATAAAGCCCAATCCCTTTGCTATCGTGATGCTCTGTAAACACTTCGTGCAATTCAAATAATTTATTTCCGTTTTCTTCCAAATCCAACCCAATTCCATTATCTGAAAATTGAATTTCGGTACCGGTTGCAATCCTTTTGGAAACAATACTGATTACCGCCGGGATCCCGGGTTGGGAATATTTTATTGAATTGGTGATCAAATTGAGAAATATGCTGTGTAAATAGAATTTGTTGCACCGGAGCGTTTCAACTTCAGAAAATTCAATGTTGAAGACGGTTTTCGTATTTTCAATTATAGACCCCAGGGAATCGATAATATTATCCACGATTTCTTTGAAATTAACCTCTTCCAAACCGGGTTTTAATAGTTGATTCTCCCTGAGATGGTCAACCTGGTCGTTCAGGGTAGTCTTTAATCTTAGAACCGATTTCCCTAACATATCTAGATACATTTGGGTCTCCTCATCCTCTATTTTTGAAAAATCCAATAGTTCAATAAGAGATATTAAATTATTTACCGGGGCGCGTAGATCGTGAGCGGTAGTGTAACTTAATTTTGTGAGCCCCGAATTTACCGAGGTAAGGTTTTTTATCCTGTAATGACGATCTTCTTCCAGCTTTTTAAGGTGTGTAATATTTTTTGAAATGGCGTAGATCAATTCCTTTTCAGGTACCGGAACAGAGGTCCAGGTGAGCCATATAATTTCACCCGATTTTGTGATGTAGCGGTTTTGAAAGTGTACCAAAGGAATCCCCTCCAAAATTTTCGCACGGGTCTCTGCAGTCTTTGCCTTATCCAGTGGGTGAACAAAATGCCTTACGGGATGGCTAAAAAGTTCTTCCTCGGTATAGCCCATGAGGTTTATAAATGCAGGGTTTATTTTCCGGAAGTACCCATCAAAACCGGCAATGCATAAGAAATCATGAGAAAGTGAGAAGAAAAGCTCAAGATCAAGGTCAAGATCAATTTTTGGGGTGTAATTATCTGTATCCATTGTAGGTATTGGAGGTGGAAGTAAATGTAGGAAAAAAAAATATACCTGATTTTCCCTTTCACCTCTCCTATAAAGTTGGGCGAAACTTTTCCCCGCCGGGAACGAATTAACGAACTAACGAATTAACGATTTCCAATTCTCCAATTAACCATTCCCCAATTAATTAATTCCCCATTTTAATAAATTTATTTGAAAACCAGTGGGTTATGTCGCAATCCGGTAAAATTTTCAGTAATTTTAAAAGTAATTGTTGTTTTGTGCCGTGAAGAATCCTAAGGTTGAGACACTTCAGCACCTGCCTGCATTAATTAAAATCATAAATTATTTTATGGTAAAGTCTGTTCTAATAATTATTCTTCTTCTATCCCTCTACCACCCGGTTT
This sequence comes from Gillisia sp., assembly GCA_039989915.1. Taxonomy (GTDB): domain Bacteria; phylum Bacteroidota; class Bacteroidia; order Flavobacteriales; family Flavobacteriaceae; genus Gillisia. The sequence continues at coordinate 30,236 of JBDXGW010000020.1, read as the reverse complement.
TCTCACAGGGAAATGATACTGTGAGGGAACCTGTTTTTAATGTTGAAAAGATGAAGCTCCTGGAGAACATAAATTTCACCTTTGATATGCGTCTTGGATTCCAGGCTTATATGTTTAGGGGAGGGGATAATTACTATAACGGGATTCAATTCCAAAATGGTTTTACCGCATTGGGAATTTCCGGGAAGGTACACGAAAAGGTCAATTTCGCCTTTAGAAACCGCTTTAATAAGGACAGGGATGTGCAAACCCTCGACAGGCTTGGTAATGATATAGAACTGGCATACATTGATATCAAGGCAACTCCTAAGATAAATGTCTTACTCGGAAAAATGACCGCGTTCTATGGCGGATTTGAATACGAGTTCAGCCCTCTCTATGTTCTGGAATATAACGATGTGTTCAACAATGTTCTCGCCTTTGTAACCGGGGCCGGCATTACGTACCAGGCCTTTGAAGATCATAAGTTCGGGGTTCAGGTATTAAACTCGCGCACCATGCATTATGATGACCTGTATGGGGATGTAGTTGCAGAAAATATAAGGGAACCGGACTGGCCTGTAGCCGTTGTTGGGAACTGGCGAGGAAACTTTTTTGACGGAAAATTCCAAACCATTTATAGCCTGAGCTATTCCAATGAAGTGAAGAAAAGGGGCACCACTTTTTTTACCCTGGGCAACAAATATCAAAACCGTGATCTCACCCTTATGTATGATTTTCAATACAGCTTTGAAGAGGTTGATACGAAGGGAATTATGACAAACCTTTTCAATGACGGGACTATTGCTGAAGAGGTGCTGTATATCGAAAACTGGCTTAGGGCAGAATACCGTTTTAATCCGAAATTCAGCGGTTTATTAACCCTAATGACCAGCAGCGCCTATGTTAAGCTGGATAGCAGCCAGAAGCACATGCGAAGAAGCTACGGGATGATCCCAACTATTTATTACAGTCCGTTTAAAAACTATGATCTGCGCTTTTTCCTGGCTTATATTGGCCGCTATTTTGACCATTCCAATTATGCCCTGCAAAACCTCGGTGCCTCCAACTATAATAAGAATGAAGTAAGGATAGGCTTTATTGCGCCCTTCTTATTGTTTTGAATTTTTTCCGGTTTTTTGCAGCGATAGCGAAAGCAAAACTGTATCGAGAACAGGTTGGTAGCACTGAACTCCCTCGTGTGTTCTCGATACAACTTTTTTCACCTGGCGGCTTCAGAAATCATCTGCTGGCCGGCAGGCCGGCTCGAACTGACGAGAGTTTTCTAGCACTGAACGTGAGGTCGGTTCACCTTTAAACGTCAGTTCGAGTGTTTTTTCCTATAGCGATAGCGCAAGGAAAAAATGTATCGAGAACAGGTTGGTAGCACCGAACTCCCTCGTGTGTTCTCGATACAAATTTTTTCACCTTGCGGCTTCAGAAATCATCTGCTGGCCGGCAGGCAGGCTCGAACTGACGAGGGTTTTCTTGCACTGCGTCAGTTCTAGACCCCGTTAATTTTTATTAGCGTGAGGTGATGACGTATTTCCCGGGCCTACGAAAGTTTATCGTAAAATTTGAAATGAGAGGGGCGTTAAGAATTTTAGGCTGTTTGAGCGAAACGCTATATTCTCGCCAGTATATTCGTTCTCGCGAGTTCCTAAAATTTAGCCCCCGAATGAAAAATTTAGATAAGCTTTCGTCAGCCTAGACTTTTTTGGTTCTTTTTCTTGCAACCGACGACCAACGGGAGAGGATTGCAGCAAAAAAGAACAAACGGACTTATGAAAACAAGGTAAACTCGATGCATCTTCTACTGGTTTATTTAGAAAATAAAAACTTATAGAAAACGCAATGTATCGAGAACAGGTTTGAAGGAAAGATCTCCCTCGTGTGTTCTCGATACACCTTTTATTCCCTCCCGGTCATAAAAGCCACCAACCTACGGCAGGCAGGCCCGAATTGACTAGGGTCTTTATCTAGTGCACCTCAGTTGGATTAATTCTTGATTCGCGATTCGCGAATCAAGAATTATTTCGTACATTTGAAAAGATAATTTTTGAATTCTATGAAAAAGCACAGTGGAATGCGACCTCATGATGTTGTGGTTTTGCTTAAAATCGCTGCAAAGAATGGTAGCGACTGGTACATGAAAGACCTTGCATACGAATTGGGAATAAGTGCGAGTGAGGTAAGTGAAAGTATAAATCGTTCAGTTTTTGCAGGGCTCATATTTGAGGATAAGAAAAGATTGATGAAATCTGCCTTACTGGATTTTCTAAAGTTCGGTTTGCCTTATGTATACCCACAGCAGCCCGGCTCTTTAGTACGGGGATTGCCTACTGCACATTCGGCGGAACCATTAAATAAGGTTATTCAGAGTGAGGATCCTTACGTATGGCCATATGCCAAAGGTAAAGTAAGAGGTCAGGCAATAGAACCACTTCACGGGAACATTCCGGATGCATGTCTAAAGGATAAAGAATTTTATGAATATATGGCACTTTGTGATGCATTACGTGTGGGTAAAGCCCGAGAAAAGAATATAGCATTCGAAGAACTACAAAAAAGATTAGGTTGAGGAATACTATTATAAACAGAAGAGCCGCCAAACGCGTAGCTGTGGCATTGGGGGAATTAAATGAAAAAGTAGTGTTTGTAGGTGGTGCTATGATTAGCTTTTATATTGATGATCCCGCAGCGGAAGACGTTCGCCCCACAAAAGACATCGACATTACTTTTAAAATTGTCAGTACCGGGCAATTGGAAGAATTGAGAGAAACTTTAGTAAGCCGTGGTTTTTCTCAATCATCTGAAGATGATGTCATCTGCAGATTTCGTTTACAGGATGTTAAAGTGGACGTTATGTCTACTAAAGAAGTTGGTTGGGCACCGGCGAATCCCTGGTTTGAGCCGGGATTTGAAAAAGCCATTCCTGTCCAAATTGATGATCACAGGATTCGAATACTTCCGTTTCCTTATTTTTTAGCTACTAAATTCTCTGCCTTTACGGCAAGAGGTGGCCGGGATCCAAGGATTAGCCATGATTTTGAGGATATTATTTACTTGTTGAATTATACTTTAAATTTTAAGGAAGAAATAATAAATTCACCCGATGAGGATGTTAAGCAATATCTTATTGAATCCTTCAGGAAAATTTTACAAGAGGATAAATTACAGGAAGCCATAATTGGAAATTTATATTATGAAGATCAAATGGCCAGATTTCAAAGAATAATAAATGAACTTGTAGCTATCGTTGACCATAATTAACGGGTTTTTGATGAAAGGATCCGCAAGCAAAAAATGTATCGGGAACAGGTTCCCGCAGGTTTATCTTATTGAAAAGATACTTTTTCCACACCAGAACCCTTCCGTCTTGATTGGCTGGAGAGTTTTGAGCTTCGAGGAATAATTGTCAGAGCCATTCAATCCACCTTCCCTTGAAAAGGGAAGGAGCTTTTAAAATCCCAAATTCACGAATTACGATTTCGAGTCTTACAGGTGTTTTTAATTAAAAACCCTTCCGCCTTGATTGGTTGGAGAGTTTTGAGCTTCGAGGAATAATTGTCAGAGCCATTCAATCCACCTTCCCTTGAAAAGGGAAGGAGCTCTTTGAACCTGATCCAATGTGTGGGCTTGAAAAACGAAAGGAGCTTTTAATATGAGGATGCGGATTTGCAATCGTCCTCCAGTTATTCACCGGATTCACCGGATTCACGAATTAACGAATTAACGAACCAACGAATTCCCGATTCCCCAATTACCCAATTACCAACTAACTTATTTTCCAATACAGAAATCATCATTCCCAAAAACACAGGGGTTTCCACGTTTTGAGGTGTAATCGGGGTACAAACCCATTTCCAACATGTCAAAATAAATCAAAAAATATTACCGAATATTTAGTCATTCCTTTTTTAACTAATTTTTCTTCAATAGCTCTTTTTGAAAAATTAGGAAAATTTAGGAGGTATTGGCTCATTTAACCGGTTAGCTATTTACCAATTTTCACTCGATTTAAAAGTTCATTGTCACTGAACAATTAGATTAAATGAACAATCTAATGATGATCGAATCTTCATACAAGCTATATTTTCTGCTGCTGGCTAAAACAATATTCTTTAAAATCACAACTGTACGGAAGGTCGCAATGCCCACCCATTGGAATTGCCGGTTCGGTAGCGGTTTCGAGGATTTGCAGGAAATCCTTTCCCGTGGCCTCGGTCTCTACCAGTTTTTCCTCCAGTATATGTTTTAATTCTACCACCTGCCAGGCATCTTCTCCAACCCGAAGAACTACACTGAAGGATCGAACCTTATCTCCAAACCTCTTTTTCACTACATAGTATTGCACGCTCAAATCCCAAAGAATCCCTTCTGTAAGTGCCGAGTTAAGTTTGATCTCGTAAAAGTCAAGGTTGCCGTCCTTGTCCTTATCCAGCATATCTACCATTACTAAAATATCATCCACGATCACCGTTGCCTCAAAAAGGGTAATTGCAGTATTGTTTTGCAAAGCGAAATTGGTATAGGAAAAGAAGTAACCGAATTTGGATGCCATTGCTTTTGAAACATCAATTCCATTGGGAAATATGGTCTTTCTCACATTGTCTTCAAATTCCCGGCCTCTGTTCCATAGGTCACGGGTTTGCGGGGTAGGGGGAGTCCTTTCGTCCTTTTTATACTTGTCCAGGTATAATTGTTTTGAACACTGCCGGCCCTTTACAAAGGAAGTTTTGGTGAGTTTCCAGGTGCTGTAGGTAAGAGGAGATTGGTGCCTATTCTCTGCCCAGGCCCTTTCCGAAATCACCAGTTTATCATTTAGTTCCCCGGCCATTTGAATTGGAAGCATCCTGTCTCCCGGGTATTGCATCAATCGGCGGTGGGCAATGCTATATAACAAACTGCTTACATTGAATTGATTATTTGCAAAAGCGGCATCGGCACATTCAATGGCTTCAAGATCCAGGAATTTCATGTAATCGGGCATAGTGATAATATAATTTGAAGCAAATCTCCAGATGTAAAATGACAAATTATGTCGTTTGCTTTTTTAATTCTTCAAGAGATGGACAGGCATCTGAATCCCAGTAGATTTCATTAAATTCAATGAGGAGCTCAATTGTATATTTCCATTCTTCCGCCCTGAATTTAATTCTCAAATCCAGCTCTTTCATGATCCAGGGATTAACCGTGGTTTTTTCTTCATCAAGCCACTCGATCCAGAACAAAATAAAATCATCGGTTCCCAGGCTTTCGTTCTTTTTAAGCCATTGCATCAGGGCCGAATTATCTTCCCGAACATTTTCCAGAACGGCCAATTCCTCCTTAAAATAATCTTCATATTGATGTAAATCCACAATCTCCTGCAGCGCAAAGTGAAGGCCGCTGAAAAGACTTTCGGGTGCATCCCAGGAACAGGCGCATCCCATCCCTTCTATGCAGGATCCGGTATGCCTGTTCTCGAAGGAATATTTGTAGAGCTCCTCATATTGCAAAAGCCACCAGGTGATCTTAGGAATGGTATAAAAACCGTCCTTTTGGAAACTGTGAAGAAGTTCTCGGGCTTCTTCTATTTCCCGGCGGTTAAGTAATTTTTCCTCGTGTGGTGTCAAGATTAATTATTTTCAATTAAGTATTCATCTACTTTAACCCCTTCCTCAAATACCAGGAAAAGATTCCGTTCATATTTGCTGGCATATCCCATATGAACATATTCCAGCAAATCACCCTTTTCTATTTTGATGATATCACTAAACCAATTTGCAAATACCTTTTCCTGGCCCGGGAATAAGTATTGAAGATCAACGGGATTCCAGGAATCATCCGGTCCATCAATATTACCTTCCAGTTCTATTAAGTACAATCTATCGTTCTCAAGAGTCCAGGTTCCATAATATCCACGCCAACAGGCAGTATTGGAAAATTTGAACTTAAACTGAGGATTGTTATTAAGATAAAAACCCAATGGCTCAGCCGCCATTCGTTCTTCTTTGCCGTCTATATAAATTATTTCTCGGGACTGGGCGGTCATGTTCTTTAGTTATTAGTTGGTTTATTAAAACAATTCTAATTTTCTTTATTATCCACCTCACTCAAAAGAATAGCTCTTCGCTGGTAATTTTGTACATCTTTAAGAATCTGGTAACTTGAAATATTTCTTAATCTGGTTTTAAGAGTAACTTCTCCTTTTTCGGACAAATTTGTCACCTCAAAGCCTCCATGTTGAAGAGCCTGAGCCCCATTTCCACAGTCAGAATTAAACTGAATACTTTTGTAAACTGAAAAATTATTCAGGTAATTTAAAAGAATTAGAGGTTCTATATTCATCTTTTGAGAAATTGTATTGACCGACTTTGTAGCGTCAAAATCAATTTTATACTCATGAATAAGTTTCTTATGAGCCCTTAAAAAACTTGCCATTTCATTAGATATTTTAGTATCTATCGAGAGGTAATGGTACTTTGAATATTCCACCCAATTCGGAGAGTGAAATTCAAATGTGTGGAGGAAATTATTTAAAATAACCATATTCACTCCGCATTCTTTTTTTATCTCACCTAAGGTGATTTCAGCCATATTTTTAAGTTTAATTTATTTCATATGCTTTCCAACCCCATTCGTTTTTCTTTTTGTTAAAGGATAAAATTGCATTTCCTTCAATGGTAGAATTGTGTTGTAAAGAGTATTTTTTTACTAGTGTTGGTTCCATGAATATATCCTCTACAAATCCAAAAGTGTTAGGTAAAAGCATTCTGAAAGTTCCTGAAAATTTCCTGAGGGCATTTGATACATCATTTGGATTCGCATTCCTTGCACTTAAAGCTTTGTAAAAATTATCTTTCCCTTCACCGTTGAATCGTACCCTTAAAATATCTCCTATTGAAGGGTTTTTTAAAATGCCGGTATATTTAAAAAATCCGTGTTTATTTTTATCCTTTACGAAGTTGACCATTTTTTTATCCCGGTTGACGTATTCTATAACAATAACTTCTTCAGGGATATCTGCAAAAAGAATTTCTTCAGCGATGCCTATGTGCTGATTATATAAAGACATATTATTTTCCTTTAAAATAGCCGTTTTATACCAATCATTTTGGGTCCATTGGACAATAACTGGTGAAATTTTCCAACCCTTTTCTGTTTTTACTTTTATAATTTTTTCTATTTCTGTTTTCGCTTCAGGATATAATTTTTTCGCGATTAATTTCGCAGCAAATTTTTGACGAAGTTTTACCAGAAAATCTTCCTGAGTTTTTAATGATAATGCTTTACAATAGCAAGCAAATTTTCTGGGATCGTCTTCAGGAAATATATCTGCCATTAAATCCCAAACCCAAAAATCATTTTTCTTTTGCAAAGCAAAGGGGATGAATGCCGATAATGCATTTTCCTCATTTCCCAGCAATATCAAAAGTTTGGCCTTATAAAATGGAGGATATTGATATTCAGGGTGTTCGGTTATGAGTTTCGATAACTTTGGCAGGAATGATTCTATTTTCTGCCGGTGCTGATCACTTATCCAGGCCGGTTGGCCATCTACAGTATCTGTAACCAACAATTGTTTGGAATATGTATCGTAAGCTTTTTCTGCTAAAGACATTAATTGTCTTCCATTAAATTCCTCAGGCTGGAAATCATTTAATTCCAAATTATCCAGATTCCACCAATCTGCAAAGTCCAGGAATTTTGTACTGTTTTTATAAACTTTTTGAAAAGCTTTAAGAAGGAATGAATATGATTCAGAAGGCTTAGTAAGATGAAATTGATGAATTGCTTCAAATATAGAATTCACTTTAGAAAGATCTGTTTGCTCCCCATTTTCCAACGCGAATATCATTTTTCCGATCTGAAAAGCAGTATTATCAAAGACCATCTTTTCATTTTCGGGCAGTTCCAAATTTTTTAATTTTTGAAGATTCTCGAGGAAAGCTTCAAAAGTTTCTGCTGTTGCATTTATTTTCAGAAGATCATAGTATACCCAAGCCGCACCACGCTTATTCCATATGTTTTCCCGGTCTGCCTCTAAGGCCTGATTTGCCATTTGAAGCGCTTCATTAAGTTTTCCGGCCTGTCTTAATTCTTTAATTTCTTTAAATGACATAATCAGTTTCTTTAAGTTTGGTTACAACATCTTTAATCTTATAAAGTATTTCCGGGCTATGGCAATTTTTCTGAAGCGGTAATACACGACCGAAGAACCCAGCTCCATCATACTCAAAATCGATTACACAGGCTTTGCCGTTTTTTTCAAAGTTGTATCTTTCTTTATAGTTCAAATGTTGGATGTCACTTATTCTTTCCCCATCCTCCAGATTTTCGCTGAGGTGGTCATATAGATTCTTTAAGAACGGTTTTTGTTCTTCCAAATCAAAATCAAATTGAACCTGAGTTAATATGCCCTCTGCATTGTTACGATTGACAGTTACCTGTGGGGAACTTTCAAGAATTTTTGAAATAGTCTCGAAAAGTTCATCAGAATTTGTCTGAGCGGGGAGTTTTTGAAAATTGGCTTTGAATTCATTCTTGCCATTTATCCAATATTTTAATGCCGCAGTCTTTCCCTCTCTTTCAAATAGATAACGAATTTCAAAACCGACTTTCTGCCAGCCGACAATATCGATTAGATGCTTTTGTAAGTAATAATACCTTTGAATGAAATGATCCTGGATTGTTAAAGAAGTATCTTTTAATCCAAAATTTTCCAGTTCAGGCATTACATCAATTATATCGATTTGCTCTGATGGAATTTGTTGTCCCGTTAATTCATTAAAAGCATTCTGGACGTTAATGTCAATAAACGTCATGCCAGAGAAAGATGAAAAATAGGGGGGATTGATGCAATACAATTTTTGTGAAGCCCGGGTAATGGCAGTATAGGCCCAGCGATAAAAGTCAGGGTTGGTTTTTCCTGAACGGTTGTGTTCCGATTCGTAAAAATTAAAATTGGCTTGTGTGCCCCTGTCCCAAAATACAAAAGCATTCTGCCACTCCCCACCCTGAGCCTTATGGCAGGTAACAGCATACCCATATTTCAGCAGTATACAGTTGAAAAATTTGTCGGTAGAAATTGCTTCTTTAAATTCTTCAGCACCCTTTTTAAGTTTGGGGTGCCTGTTTTTAAAATCAACATATAATGCCTTTTGCTCTTCTGGTTTCAGGTAATTATCCCCATATAAATAATTTTCTAAGATGTATCCACTAACACTTTTTGTTTGGTTATTTATATCCGGCAGAATAAGGGTTATTCCTCTCCATGTTAAACGCACACTTTGAGTTTGTCCACCTTTACTATAAAATGAAATATCTCTGCTTATTACCGAAGGATTTGCCTCAGCTACAACAGCAAATTCCCCGTTCATAATTCCTAATTTATAATTATTCCCACCGATTATTACAGTATCAGAATTTTGAATGGGTAAGTCACCACCAAACTTATCTTCTCTGATCTTTATATTAAGATCGAGAGCTGTTTTGTTTTTATAGCAGATAATTATTTTCTGTGATTTCTCTGCGTTATAGGTTTCCAGATATCTATGATAGGGTAGATCAATAATGTTTGGTTTATTTTCTCGCAAATCAAAATCATTGAAAAATCCTGATGTAAGACATTGTCTGAGTTTTATGGCCGAACGTAAAATAGCATTATCGGCCTCCTGTCGTCTTACCTCTTTCATTTCGGCCTGGGAGATATTTTTGGAAAGAAATTCCTTAAGATATATTGGATCAAGCGCGGGAGAGAAGGTCATACCAATAGGAGGTAACTGAGCCGGATCCCCAATAAAAATAATTTTACTGGTTGTGGTGGAATCCTGAATTCTCCCATAGGCTATTAAATCTTTTAATAGATGACCACTTCCAAAACGGAAAAATTCTCCCTGGCTTAAAACATTACTAACCATTGATGCTTCATCCACAATTAACACCGTATCATGCACCTCCGGATTATTTCTTATTTTAAACTGATATAGAAATGACACATCGTTTTTATCTTCACTTTGGTCAATTTCCTGTAGTTCATCAAAACTGTAGATCCCTTTGTGAATGGTTGTAGATTCAAAACCGGTTTTCTGATTAATAACTTTAGCAGCTCTCCCGGTGGGAGCCATTAGTTGATATTTTTTTTCTTGAGCTTGCAGATATTCTACAAAACCTTTTAAGAGGGTAGTCTTACCACTACCGGCATATCCCTGAAGGATAAAAATCCTTTCCTCACTTATTAAAAAAGCATTTAGCTTTTCCAACGCATTGCGCTGGTCATTGGTAAGATTAAGATGCTGGAAGTGGTTTAGGATTTTCATAGTTGAGGTAAAGATCAGGTGGTTTTGTGCAGTGGAGGTGCACTAATCCTTTTCTTTCAATTTTTGTAATGCCTTTTGCAATGCTGGATTATCTCCCAGTGTATTATCAACCTTTTTGTTATTAGGTTTTTTAAAAGTATCATTGTTAGATCCGGGTTTTTTATCAATTTCGTTTAGACTATCGCGAATTTCTTTTAAGACACCAATATAAAATCCTAGCCGAGAAAAGTCTTCCTTGTGGAGTTTTTCAATTTGTTCTTCTACATTGGGAGAAGGCAGAGATTGTGAACTTCTATGACTTATTTTATTTCTAATATTTACAAGATCCCAAACATTTGAACTTCTTTGAGGGGTGTACCATTTTATTTTGTTGGATTCAATTAACCAAAACGTGAATTTGGCCCAAATAGAATTTACCTTTTCAATATTTTTAGCACCTGCAAAATTTCTTGAACAGGATACTATAAATTTATCACTATAACTATGGTCATATTTTGTCGGGTTCGCTTTTATCTTATCAAAGGCATTATTGCTTGTACAGTAATAATTTAAAAGGTTTTCCATTTGGTAAAAAGTAAATAAAAGAAATCGTTCCACATCATGTGTAGTTTGATACCACTGCATTTCCACATTATCTTTTACTAATTCGTTTTTCAGTTTTTTGTCATTAATGTTCTTGTAGAATTCCTTTGATTTAATTCTGTAATTTTTTTTTAGATGTAATAGGAAAGATGGAAAATCTTCAAAAGCAGCTGGAGTTGTGCAGAATTTTTTTTCTAACTCCTCTTTAAACCACTTATGCTGGGGGTCATTGCTTATTTCTGTAATAAGTAAAAGCAGCTTCCTTGCTATACATCATTTCTTATTATTGTTATTTATTTCTTTAAAAGCCTTTGCTTTCAATTCATCCCAAATTTTCTCGTCTTCCGGCGTTATAATATAATTCAGATCCCATCCTCTCTTTACTTCATTATTTTGATTTGGATAAAATTGCATAGCCTCATCCAATCCCTTTTCGAATATTAGGTCTACTATATTTAGATCTGAGACCAAAATGTTGTTTTTACTATTTAGAATGGTTTCTGCGGGGTAAACCTTAGGTGAAGCATTTAGGGATTTAATATTGATGAGGATATTTTTGGAATTACTAATATTTTGAAGCGGCTTTTGAAGATTTTGAAACCTCGAAGACAGGTTTAAGTAGGTGAAATCCTTATCGCCTTTTACCATCTTTAGAAACTCCAACTTTCCAGCAATTACCAAATTCATATTTGGAATACCCGAATTTATATGTCCTTTCTCCGAGTGGTAATCCTTTCGAAAGATTTGTTCAGCTTTTTTATAACCATAAGTTTCCCAGTAATACAACCACATCCGTAATTGTTTCACATATTTTTTTCTCACATTTACCTTTTCATTTACAATAAGTCCGGTGGCTTCCTGGCGGAATCCGGTTTTTTGCAATCGGGTTTTTGTGGGATTGATGTTCAACTGTTGATCTTCCTGAATTATGCGCTGCAATTCCTTCTGGAATTCTACCTCTTTATAAATATTATGGGATGAAGAAAAAGTGATATCATCGGCATATCGCGTAAAGCTAAGATTGAATTTCTTGGCAAGTCCATTGAGACGCCTGTCCAAATCCTGACATAAGATATTGGTAATTGTTGGGGAGGTTGGACTTCCCTGGGGAAGCACTGTTTTTATTTCCCCTTCTATTTCAAAAGGATGAGTGCATAAACAGGAAAGAAAAAAGGCTAATTCTTCTTTATTTTTATCTTTATTCAAATTAAATGGTTTTCTCATAAAGCCCATCTTAACCCGGTTGCGATCGAACGAATGAAAGAAATCTTTTATGTCCAGATTATAAACATAATGTTTGCCCACATGGGCTTTGGCATTGTCAACTATTGATCTATCCAAAACAAATCCCGTTGCGGCAGGGTGTGGTTCATTTACAGCCTGTAAAACAAAGTTAAGTACCCGCAAAATAGACCGAAGCCCTTTTACTGGAGCATTAATAATTCTTTCTCCACCATTTTTTTTGGCAATACAGAAAGAAGTATACCTTTTTTTACAGAAATCCGGATTAGCATAATAGGTAAGATGCTTTAAACGAATAGGCTTAAATTCCTCCCCATACATCATTTTCTTAGCTTCGTTTAGAAGCATAAGGAGTTCTTCTTTTGAAGTAAGAATTGTGAATTTTTCTCGAATATAGTTTTGCTGTTCGGGGTAAATTTTCATAATATAATAGCATTAGATTCTTTTTATACCCGCCCTAATACTCTTTATGTATGTTATAATTCAAAAATCAAGATTCAAACAGAACCTTATTCATTTGTCTTATAAAACAGAAATTATCATAAATAATAAAATCATACTTTAATAGTTTCGACTTGACACAAGTTCAAATCTCTTACTAACATTTAGCCGACACAAAGCCGGGTAGAGGTGCCGATCTGTCCCAAAAAAATTAGGACCAGCACCCACGATCAATATCTTTTGGGCAGGTATTTCAAAGAACTATGCAAATAAATGGGGTTTATGTGCAGTGAAAGTGCACTAGTCATTTATTATGGTATTAGGCTTAATTATAACTATTCCATTTGCAAAAAAAACCTGATCACGTAGGGATGATCAGATGTAGTATCTCAAATTTAACTTTTTGTTATAAAATAACAACTACTTTGAATTATTATTTATTGCCAAATATATGAGTGCGTATGTGTTATAGAATGTGGTTTTCCTTTTTTAAAGTTACATTTTTTATCTACATTTAAGAACTATTTAACAAACCCCCATGCCTATAACCAAAAATGCCCTTATCAGGTTCCAATGCCTTGACCGTTGTTTCCGAAATCCCGGCCGTAGATATTACCTTCAGGACCTTCTGGATGAATGTAATAAAGCCCTCCAGGAACTTGACCATAATTCAAGTGGTATAGCAAGGCGCCAACTTTATGATGACATTAGTTTTATGGAATCCTCCCAGGGTTGGAATATTCCTTTGGAACGTATTAAAGACGGCCGGAAAAAATACTTCCGGTATGAAGACACTAATTTTTCAATCAACAATCAGCCAATTAATGAGTTGGAAGCAGAACAACTTAAATCGGCTATGTTGGTTTTACAGCGATTTAAAGGACTTCCCCAGTTTAAATGGATCAATGAACTCCTATTAAAACTGGATCAAAGTTTCAGTTTTACTGAGGATACCGGCGATATTATAAGCTTTGATAATAATGAATTTTTAAAAGGTTTGGAGTTTATAGATCCTCTTTTTAATGCTATACTTTATAAGAGAACAGTAAGAATCATTTACCAGTCCTTTAAGAATCCTGAGCCGGTTTCAATCATCTTGTCTCCTTACCATCTTAAGGAATATAATAATAGATGGTTTGTTTATGGAAAGAACTCACAATATGAGAGTGTAGTGAATTTGGCCTTGGATCGCTTTGAGACGGTTGAGGAATGTAGTGTACCCTATGAACCAACAAATATAAATTTTGCAGAATATTTTGAGGATACTATTGGAGTTTCGATAATTCCTGGGCAGGAACCGGAAAAGATAATTCTTAGAATTGAAAAAGATCTTTGGCCCTATATAAAAACCAAACCTATTCACGGCTCACAAAAGGTTTTAAGAAGAGAAGATGATTTTGTTGAAATTTCATTGGAACTTATTCCTAATTATGAATTGGAAAGCCAGATCCTGCAATTTGCAGAAAAGGTAGAAGTTTTAGAGCCACTGGAATTTAGAAACAAGATAAAAGAAAGAGTAGAAAATCTATTTTTAAAATATAATTAGTGTGCAGGAAGATTGCATATAAGAATTTTTGATTTGTAGTATGAAAAGAAAAATAGGTCAACATCATAATTCCATTACCGGAATAGGCTTTAAAAACTTTAGGAGATTCGAGGAATTTCCACTTTTAGAATTAGGTGAAATAACATACATGGTAGGAAGGAATAACTCTGGTAAATCAACAATGGTAAAAGCCTGGCTACTTGTTATGGATTATTTACATAATCAATTATCCCAAAGTTTTTCATTTGAAAATTCAGTTTTAGAGGATGCAAATATTGTTACTTATGGGAGGGCCAAATACCATTCTGCCAAAGGAAATTTTATTGAATTTCATTTAAAATTAAATAATTGTCGTTTTACCATTTCCGTTACAGGAGATGACGAGCAAACTAAAGTGGGAGTTGCAAAATTGGAAGTGATTGATGAAAAGAAAGGATATAATTTAACTATTGATTATTTAAAGGAAGTTGTACGAGTTGCAAAAAAGCCTGAGGTTAAAGAAATCAAATTTGAGGCTAAAGATGAAATAAAGAAAATTGAAAAGGAGCTTTTTCAATTAAAAGAGGAGTTTGAAAAGTACAATTTAAAGGTTTCTAAAGAAGCTTTAAAAATAGCAGACCAAATAAATTTTTTAGAAAAAAAACAAACCTTAACTAAACCGAACCAAGAGAAAACTGAAGAAAATTTCGATTATGATTTACAGTATCCATTAAAAGCTCAGGAAGATCTCGAAGATGAAGATGATGATTTACATTATTATGATTGGCAAGAGCATAATGGAGCATTACACTCAGAGGACTATAAAGAGTATTGGAAAGAATGGGAATCTATTGACCACAAATATCCCAATTCCTATTTGGAAGCCCCGAGAACAGAAGACAATGAACTGAAAGAAATTGTTAGTATTTTCATTTATCATAATAACATTAGATATAAGAAATACATTGAATATAGGGAAAAAATTAAAAGTCAGGGAATGTCTGAAAAATTTGCTGATGCAATTGAGTTGTATAATGAAAGGGATAATTTAATTAAATGGGTGGACCAAGTGGTCAGTCAAATAAACTCCGAAACTTTTTACTATCTTGGAGCTAACCCTAGTAAGCAATCGGCCCTCTTTTCTATTAGGGCCAAAGACAACACCCTCGCACAGGCAATACATGAATTTAAACAATCCGGTATAAAAAAAGGAGAGACAGAATGGAATTACATTCAGACTTGGATGAAAGAATTTGAGGTTGGAGAAGATTTTGAAATTAATTTTTTTGCCGGTGAAGCCTACGAATTCCATGTGATCGAAAATGGGAACAAAATCCATCTTGCAGATAAAGGGATGGGATCTTTACAGGCGATGATGATCATATTAAGAGTTGCCAGTCTAATTCGGAAAACCCGCAATTCTCCTGGTAATGTAACTTTAATTGTAGAGGAGCCGGAGATTAATCTTCATCCTGAATTGCAATCCAAATTGACTTCTTTTTTTCTAAACGTAAATACTTACTACGGCTTTAAATTTATAATTGAAACCCATTCTGAATATATAATTCGTCAGTCTCAGTATCTTGGATTAAAGAATAATTATTTTGCAGATCAAAATTTAAATCCAAATCCATTTAAAGTTTATTATTTCCACAAAGATGAAGGGCCTTATGAAATGAAATATAAAGAGGATTCCAAGTTTGAACGAGGTTTTGGAAAGGGATTTTTTGATGAAGCAGATGATTTGGCTGTTAAAGCATATAAATTAAACCTTACAATGAGAAAATAATATGCAAAAAGTCTATTGTGAACAAAGTTTGGTGGACCTGTTGCTATTAGAGGAGGATAACACCATTTATAAAATAATCGAAAAATTTTATGATGTTGTAACTGATCTTGAAACTGAAGAAATTTTAGAGTTAATAAAAGATAATCCTGTAATTAAACATTTTATAAAAAGGGATTCCGGCAGTTTATATGGAGATTCTTCAGCTTTCGCAAAAATTAACGATCAAAATTACACCCCTTTTCTCAATGATATATTGATTCTTCCAGATGATATTGATGTTAAATCAATTAGAAGCGAGTATGGAATTTTAGCCCTGCATTTAGAAGATTCTTTTCCAGATGAACAAGATTTTCATTTTGGATATTCTCTTTTTGCTGATGAGGATTGTCCATTTAAAAATTGGGAAAGTATATTCTCAACGAGATCTTTGCTACCCGTAAATTCTGCAGTTTTAATAGATAATTTTTTATGGAAAGATTTTTTCGATTTCAGCAGAGAAAACGGAGAAAATTTATATCCTATAATGGAAAGTATTATTCCAAAAGAATTGAAAATTCCATTTAAATTAACCATTGTAGTACAAAATAAAAACGGAAGATTTACACCGCGAAACATTCCCGAAAAAATCAAGAAAATCGAAAAGAATCTAAAAATACGAACAAAGGTAGATGTGCAGGTAGGAGTTGTTACACAGACTGACACTAAAATATTTCACGAAAGAGTACTTTTAACAAACTATCATTATATCTATAGTGATAAAGGATTTTCAATTTTCAAAAATGGAAGGATAACAGAGTATACAAAAGGTGATAGAAACTGGGTGTTTTTAAACATCCATAATTATAAAGGTGAAATCAGGAAACATCAACACAAAAAAAATATCAATTATTTGAAGCGGGCAATTAAGGATATTGAGCGTTCGAATACAGAGATAATATTTACTGCAGGGAACCTTGATAACCCTTTACTAAACCAATTTTAATCTATGCACTTCACCTGCACACTACCATTATTAATTTGCGGTGATGATAACGAAGACACAAGACATAAAAATAATAATGAACGATAATAACACCAAAGTAGAAGTAGGCTTTATCTGGCAGATCACCGATGATGTGCTAAGAGATACCTTTAAGAAGAATGAAATTGGAGATGTTGTACTTCCGTTTGTGGTTCTGCGCAGACTGGACTGTATCCTGGAGCCGGCGAATGAGAAGGTGCGCGACGCATACAAAAATTTTAAGGATAAAGTTTCTGAAGAAAAGATGATCCCGATTTTGCGTAAAGCAGCCGGCGGACTCAAATTCTTCAATACTTCACAACACACGCTGCAGACCCTAAAGGATGAGCCACAGTATATTGAGATCAACTTCAATAATTATCTGAATCATTTTAACCCTGAAGTAAGGGAGATTCTGGAGAGTTTTCAGTTTGATAAGATTGTGGCACGCTTGGTTAAAAACCGCTTGCTATACGAGATGATCGATGCCATTTGCAAGATCGACCTTCATACCGATGCATTAGATAATCACGGGATGGGTTATGTATTTGAGGAGCTTATCAGGATCTCTAATGAGCAGTCTAACGAAACTGCCGGAGAGCACTTTACGCCTAGGGATGTTATTGAGTTAATGAATACTTTCATTTTTGCCACCGAAAAAGAGGAGCTTTGTAAGCCGGGAATAATACGGACAATTTATGATCCTGCCTGTGGAACAGGGGGAATGGTGAATCTTGGGAAGAAATATATTCTGGATAAAATTTGTAAAGACAACCCAAACAAGCCGGACATTAAAACCTATGGACAGGAACTCAATGAGCAATCTTATGCCATAGCAAAATCTGAGGCTCTGATTACAGGGGAAGATTCCAACAATATAAAACATGGAAACTCTTTTACAAACGATCATTTCCAGGGAAAGCACTTTCATTATATAATGGCAAATCCACCATACGGGGTCACCTGGAAAAAGGATGCGAAATTTATTAATAATGAGGCATTAAATCCAGCAGGAAGATTTTATGCAGGTACGCCTCGAACTTCAGATGGACAATTGTTGTTTTTGCAGCATATGATCTCCAAAATGGAGTGGGAAGGCAGTCGGGTTGGAGTGGTAACCAATGGTTCACCATTGTTCACAGGAAATGCGGGGAGTGGGGAAAGCGATATTCGCCGCTGGATCATTGAACAGGACCTGCTGGAGTGTATCGTCGCTTTGCCCAAGGATATGTTTTACAACACCGGAATCAATACGTATTTATGGTTCCTCACGAATAAAAAAGAACAGCACCGCCGTGGTACTGTACAACTAATCAATGGAAATGCTACAGAAAGCACAGGTACAAATTCCAGAGGAAAAGAGGATACAAGCCATATTTTTGCCAGATCCAATCGAAAGAGTTTAGGCAACAAGCGCAATGAGATCACCGCTGCGCATATCAACGCTTTGCTGAATTTATATGAAGAATTTGAAGTAAATGAGTATTCCAGGATCTTTAAAAATGAAGATTTTGGGTATTACCAGCTCACGGTAGAGCAGCCAAAGAAGAATAAGAAGGGAGAAATCCAGAAAGACGCTAAGGGTAACCCAAAGCCAGACCCCCAAAAGAAGGATACTGAAAATGTTCCGTTAAGCGCCAATGTAGAGCAGTTTTTTGAAAAGGAAATAAAACCCCACGTACCCGATGCCTGGATAGATTTTGAAAAAACGCGAATTGGTTACGAGATCAACTTCACTAAATATTTCTATGAATATAAAGTCTTAAGGCCCGCTGGGGAAATCAAAGCAGAGATCGTGGACCTGGAAAAAGATATTGCCGGACTTTTAAATGATCTATTGGTATGATAGACACTTATTCAAAATATGAAAATTCCTGCGTTGAATGGATAGGAGATATTCCAGTTGATTGGAAATCTGTTCGTTTAAAATGGATTGCCAAAATATCAAAAGGTAAAAAACCAAATACTGAATACGAAGAACCATCAAATGGGAAACTACCCTATTTATCAATGGAATATCTCAGAGGACAAACGAGTTCTCCTTCTTATGCCGATCCAGAACAGGAATCTCTTCTCCAAGTCGATGAAGGTGATCACCTGATCTTGTGGGATGGCTCTAATGCTGGAGAAATTGTCACCGCAAAGAAGGGCTTTTTATCATCTACAATGGCCAAAATTGATATTCAGGATGACAGGTTTATAGATGGATATTTGAATTATTTGCTTCAAATTGCTCAGTCTCATATTCAGGCTAATACCATTGGGATGGGAATCCCACACGTTAGTGGTACAATATTGAAAGATGTACTGATGATTATTCCAACACAACTGGAACAATCCAAAATCTCCCAATACCTCGACCATCAAACTGGTTTAATCGATACCATTATTGAAAAAAAGCAGCAGCTTATTGAAAAACTTAAAGAGCAGCGGCAGGCGATCATCAACGAAGCAGTCACCAAAGGTTTGCATCCAAATGCGCCAATGAGAGACAGCCACGTGAAATGGTTGGGGAAGATTCCTGAACATTGGAAAATTTTGAAGTTGAAGTATTTAGCAGATGTTACTAGAGGTGCAATTTTAAGACCAGTAGATGACCCGAATTATTTTGATGATAATGGAGTTTGGACATATTTAAACATTTCGGATGCTACAAAGTGTGATAAATATCTCTATTCTGGAAAATTAAAATTATCCGAATTAGGATCTACTAAAAGTGCTAGAGTTGAACCTGGTAATTTGATAATGACAGCTTCGGCAACAATCGGTAAAATATTTATCAACCAGATACCCGTTTGCGTTCACGATGGTTTTATACCTATAAGAAAATTAAAATGTAACATCAACTTCCTATACCATTATTTGAGAAATCCTCAACTTTATGTGGGAATTGGAAAATCAAATACACAAAAGAATATTTATGTTGATGAGGTTAAAAATATGTTTATCGCTTTGCCTCCTAAAGATGAACAGGAAGAAATTTACCACTATTTAGAAGTTCAAGAAGTGAATTATAAGAATATAATGGAAAAGTTAGAAAATCAACTTCAAAAAATAATTAACTACCGTCATTCAATCATTTCCGAAGCTGTCACGGGGAAGATCGATGTTCGGGAATGGGAACCACGAATAAAAGAAACTGCATAGTTTATGGGAGCAAAAGGTACTAAAGAAAGTCATTTAGAAGAACATATAGTAGATTACCTTACCAAAGTCGCTGAGGATGGTAGCGAAAGAGAATACCGGCAGTTGGCGAGTAATGAATATGATAAAAAACTGTTTATCATTCCGGGAGAGGTGATCCAATTTGTAAAAAGTACCCAGCTTAAGAAGTATGAAAAACTGCAAACCCAGTATGGCGATCGGGTAGAGGAGGTTATTGTTGAAGCAGTTTCTAATCATATCAATCAGCAAAAGACTTTAAAAGTCCTTCGGGGGAATGTACGCGTTGGAGGTGAGAAGATAAAGATGGCTTATTTTCAGCCTTCTAATAACAAAACCCCGGAGCACGAGGAGTGGTACGCGAAGAATCGTTTGAGCATTGTAAGACAGTTGCAATATTCAATTAAGAACACCAATTCCATAGACCTGGTAATCTTCATCAATGGTATTCCGGTTGTCACGGCAGAATTAAAAAACGCGCTTACCGGCCAGAATCATCATAACGCGATCAAACAATATATGCAGGATCGGGATCCTAAAGGAGAGACATTTCTGGAATTCCGTCGATGCCTGGTACATTTCGCAGTGGGAACTGAGGAAATTTATATGACCACGCAGCTCAAAGGAAAAAGCACTTTTTTCTTACCCTTTAACAGACATCTTAAAAACTTTAATCCCACCGGTTTTTCCACGGCCTATCTATGGGAAGATGTCCTGCGAAAAGACTCCCTGATGGACCTGCTTCAGAATTACATAAGTCTGCAAACTGATGTGGATAAATTCTTTGATCCAAAAACGAAGCAATTAAAAGAGAAAAAGTCTGACAAACTATTATTTCCGCGCTTTCACCAAAGACGGGCGGTAAGTAAGATCCTAACAGCATTAAAAGAGGATGGTACCGGGAAGAATTATTTGATACAGCATTCCGCAGGTTCAGGAAAATCCAATACTATTACCTGGCTGGCATACAGATTGGCCAATTTTTACCAGAATTATACCGATAAATCAGCACTCTACGATTCTATATTTGTGGTTACAGATAGGAAGGTGCTTAACAATCAGATCCAGGAGAATATACGGCAGCTCGATAAAACGCCCGGACTTGTAGCCTATTTAGGTGATAACAGTTCAGCCCAGGACCTTAAAAAGGAAATAGAGGGCAGGCGAAGAATTATTATAACTACCATTCAGAAATTCAGGGTAATATCTGCGGCAGTGGAAAATTTCCCAGATCGAAAATATGCTATCCTAATAGATGAGGCTCACAGTTCTCAATCGGGTGAAGTAGCGCGGCATATGCGCAAGGCGCTAAGTCTTGAAGAAGCAGCCGAGGAAGAAGAAGAATCCAAAGATGTTGATGATATTATAACAGCCGAGATCAGCAAAAAAGGTCAGCAGCCAAATATTTCACAGTTCGCCTTTACCGCTACTCCAAAAGATAAAACAATAATACTTTTTGGAAATAATGGTCAGCCATTTGATGATTATTCCATGGAGCAGGCTATTAAGGAAGGGTTTATAAAAGATGTGCTGGAAAACTATATGAGCTTCAAGCGCTATTATAAACTTATAAAGCGCAGCGAAATTGAGGATAAGGAATACGATAAAAAGAAAACGGTAAAGGTTTTAAGTAATTACGTAGATCTCCAGGATCACGCAATAGAAACCAAAACCAGGATTATGATCGAACATTTTGCCACCCAGACACAAAATGAGATCGCGGGCGAATCTCGGGCGATGCTGGTTACAAAATCACGACTTCATGCAGTTAGATTCAAACGCAAATTTGATGAAATAATGCGCGAGATGAAATTGCCTTATGGTGCTTTGGTAGCATTTTCAGGAAGTGTTAGAGACGAGGAAACTGGGGAGGAGTACACTGAGACCTCAATGAATTTGCTTGGAGGAAAGATAGGTATTACGGAAGCGTTTAAACTTCCCCAGTACCGCCTGCTCATAGTTGCCAATAAATTTCAGACAGGTTTTGATGAGCCCAAGTTGCACACGATGTTTGTAGACAAGAAGCTCGGTGGCACGAGTACAGTTCAGACACTATCAAGGTTAAACAGAACCGCAAAAGCCAAAGACGGTACCATGGTGCTGGATTTTGTAAACGATCCTGAAGAGGTGCAAAAGGATTTTCAGAAATACTATGGAAAGAATTATATAGCCGAGGAAAATCTTACCGATCCCAATGAACTGTATTATAAACTAAATGAAGTAGAGGATTATAACCTTATTTATGATGAAGAAGTAGAAGCCTTCGCACAAATATTTTTTACCACCAAAGATGATTTCGATAAGCTGCAGCCAATTCTCCGAACGGTTAGCCACCGTTTTGAAGAGGAGATGGAGGATGAGGACAAAAGCGCATTTAAATCGGCAGCCCAGTCCTTTGTGCGGCTGTACAGATTTTTGAGTCAGATCATGACATTTAGCGATGTAGAGCTGGAAAAGAAATATGTTTTCCTTACCGCACTTTTAAAAGTCCTTCCTTATGTGAAAAGGGATTTGCCACTGGATGTGGTTAATGATGTGGAATTGGATTCTTATAAAATAAGGCACTCCTACACTACCAAACTGGAATTGGAATCGGGAGATGGCCAAATGGATGGCGTTGCTACAGGAGGTGCTGCACGAGGTGAGGCCGAGGAACTGGATTATTTGACCAAGATCATCAAGGTTCTGAATGATACATATGGTTTGGATCTGGATGAAGAAGATAAAGTAGAATTTAAAAAGGTAAAAGCAAGTATTTATTCCAATGAGGAGTTAATGTCATTCTTTAATAAAGGTAATTCAAAGGATAACATCCGTGATAAATTCGATGAGGAAATAGATGGGGAGCTCCTGAATTTCATTGATAAAAAACTGGAATTCTATAATAAGATGACGGAGGATAAGGTGAATGCATTATTTAAGTCCATGATGTTTAATGAGATATACGACCGAAGGGTACGGGGTATTGGGAGGTAATTTTTTATTATGGCACTACGAAAATATAACCACCTAAAATTGTTCAGAGATTATGTAAACGAAGTGCTTCCAATTATTTTTCCGGAAGTTTCTTTTTCATTTATGGAGATAGAGTGGCGAGGGCCTTCCTCAGCCCCGGCAGTTTTAGAGTTTAATTCAGGAGAATTTTCCGGAATTAAAACTAAAATTTATAACTACGTTATAACTGTCAATTTTCCTGAAGGATTTAGAGAATCTTATCCCTATTTCGATCAGCATTTTGACTTTAAAATTGAAGAATTAAATATTTGGATCAAGTCAGAAGGTAAGCATATCAGGGTATATCCATGGGATAGAAATAATTATGGAGATACTGAAATAGAACATAAAAAAAGAGCAGTGTACTTTGCTTCCTGCCTTTATACTGTATTAAAGTGGGTACAACGGGAGATGGATAATGAACCGGAAGACCAATCTATTTAATGGAAATTTAATGAACAAGGCAGGATCAAGAGAAAAGCAATTTCAAGATTTAATATCACTAGTGGATTCCGAGATTTTGAAGGGGAAGATCGATTTTGGCCACAATTCAAATGTTTATGTTTCTGTAGATGAATCTATAGAGTTTGAGGATAAAATATTTCTTATTGAGATAGATGCAAGTAACATGGCCAAATTGGTTGCGGGTCAATTTACGTTATTGAACCTCTTGAAGAATAAGCAAAATAAGAATAGTATTAATAGAATTAACTGCGCTTGTGAAAAAGAGTTGATTTTTTTAGTGGTTCATTGTTATGGCCAAGGCAGCAAAGTATATAATCCCCAACGTTCCTTAAAAAATTTCAAATTTATAGCAGAAAGTTGTTTTCCGGAAGGTCTAAGGTTTGGGTCAGTTCATATGGATGAACTTATAACCAAAATTCCTCAGTTAACTCATAGAGATGAACTGGAAGAATATTTGGAAACCATAATATATAATTAATATTTCATGTTTCTAGATCTGTATAAATTATATAGCAAGAATGGGTATTCCAAAAGAAGCCCACTCGAGGATTTTACTACAGAAGTTTTTGCCGGTATTTTAAAATTGAATTCTTCCATATTGGTTGATTTTATACAGTTAATAGGACTTCCCATAGATGATTATGAGGTTAAAACACAGATAAGGTATAGTCTTTTGGATAGACCTGATTGCATTATTGACCTTCTCTTAGTGGGAGAAAAAAATATTTGCTTTATTGAAAATAAGGTGAATTCCGGTGAAGGTTGGGAACAACTCGACCGGTATTGTGAAGCGCTTACTGTTCATTTTGGGGAAATTGAAAAGCATCTTGTTTACTGTACAAAATTTACAGATCATAAAAAGATTGCCGAACATAATTTTAAACAAATTCGTTGGTATCAAATTGCCGATATTTTGGAAAAATATAAGCTGGATGATCCCTACCTGCACAATTATCATAATTTTTTAAATCACTACAATATGGCTCAGAAAAACAGTTTTTCTCCTGAAATGATTATTGCTATGAAGAATATCAAAGAAGTTGCTGAAACTTTGACAATTCATGTTGAAAATTCTCGACCATATTTTGAAGATATTTTCAATTTAGATAAATCAAGTTTTCAAGAAGTTATTGTTGACCAAAGAGATAGAGTTGCCAGTTATATAACTAATATTTTACCTGTTCATTCTGCCCATACAGAATTATTGTATGGTATAAAATCAAGTTTAGTTAAGCTTCAAACACAAATTTTCATAAATAAATCTCACTCAAAAATAAATGAGGTGAAAGAGGCTATAAAAAGTTATATCTCTGAAAATGAATCAGCCAAATTAAGTTTTAGGCCACATTCTGCTGGATTTGTAATTTTTATGGAGAGAAAGATCTATGACCTAATTAATGATTCGGAAGCAGATGATAAAATAAAGAATTGGTTTATCGACAGTTTTTATGAATTTTCAAATTTCTTTAAAGCCACTCCAGATTTAGGCTGGATTCCTGCTTTAAATGAAAGGGATCTATTTTATGGATATGAAGAATTCCTCAGAGCTGAAAATTATAGACCATCAACTATAAATACATATAGTGTTCTAGCAAAACAGGTTATTGAATCAGGATGGGGAGAGGATGATTGGGGGGTATTGGATTTATATTCTCCAAATAAAGAAACTTTACAAAGACTTCGAGCACTTACTGTTGGAGATCATGGACAGGAATTTAAGGGAAAAATATCCTTTAGACAATTTATAAATTCACTCATCGATGAAATAAAGAAAAGAGAGACAGAAAATGGGGAAGCAGTAAAGAATTAAGTAGGTAATGGAAGAAATGGGTATAAAAGAAGGAATGATTTTTAGAAATCTAATGAGCAACGGAGAGTTACGTAAAACTTGGATTTTTAATTATAAGGGAAATGAAGTTAGAGGTGTTAATATAGAAGGAGTTAAAATATGGTTTCCAAAAAAATATAGGGCAGCAAAAGAAGAATTAAAAAGGAAACTTCTGGGAAGAATGCAGTTAAAATGTATGGAAGGAGAAGAATATCAATTTTTCCTTATACCTGACCTCACTTTCATAAAAAATGGGATTCTCTTTCAGGAAATTTTTGAAAGACCAGAATTTGAGATTAAGTATATCAAGGATACAGAAACTTTTGTTGTCAAAGGAGTAAAAATTGGAAATGTAAAAATATGGCTTCCTAAGACGTATCGAGGTGTTGAGAACGAATTTGATTTGGTCGCACTTAAAAGCATGAAGCTAAAAAAGGATTTGGAGTTGGAAAATAAATATTTTTTAATTCCTCCCCCGCCTGAGGTAATTCCCGATAATATTGTTATCGAGGGTCAAACCCTTGAGCATTTTTTAGAAGATAAGGACTTCAATTATATATTTAATTCATATCATGGAACGATCAGTGGAGTTAAGGTCCAAAATATTCCAATTTATTTCCCTAAAGCTAATCAGGTGAGCGAATCCGAATTAGAACTTGATGCTTTGGGAGCAATGAGAATTAAAAGAAGTACAATTATGGAAGTTGGTTATTTTTTAGAACCATAAGAATCAAGCAAAATATTATTAATAATATTATTTAACACAGGGATTATGACGTTTCACGGGGAGGTACTTAATATTTTATTGAAATACAGGGAGAAAAACCCAGCTTTTAACTTTGTGGCCCGGCAACTTAATCGGAAAGGAAAACTGGATGATGGTTATTATTTTCAGGGTAATGATAGGTATGCGTTTGCAGGCATTATCAATAAAAGCGGAGGACTGAAAATGACCAAAAGTGTGGGCTTAATATTTTTTCCTTTGGAGGACCATCTTATGTGTGATTTTGAAATCAAATATAAAGGAGAGACAGATGAAGATTTAGTCGCTTTTTATGAAAAATTAAAATTAATTTTTCCGGATGGAGAACATGTGGCAGATGAATATTTTAAGGTTTCTATAGGCGCGGTTGATCCTGCAAATCCAGAAAATGTATATCGATTTCTTGATAAATTCTATCCCAAAATAAGAGCCCTTGCTGAGGAATCTAGTGTCAAAAAGCTCATTATTTCAGACGAAAAATTTGATAAAATCCTGCAAAATATCCAACAACGACCTAAAGATGTAAACTACTGGATCTTCCAGGGAAGCCCGGATATTTATGACATTGAGAAAGCACTAAGAGCAGGCCATCTAAAAAGCTGGAAGGTTGCTGCGCATAAGGATAGAATTCAGTCTGGTGATAAAGTTATTTTATGGCAAACGGGAAAGAAAGCCGGTTGTTATGCTCTGGCTGAAATAGTTTCAGAAGTGGGAAATATTGAAGAAGAAGGTTATGAAAAACAGTATTATAAGATTACCGAAAATGCACCTATTGATCGTGTCAAAATAAAGATCACAGATTATCTCGTAGATAATCCTGTGCTTTGGGAAGAGATTAAAGAGCTTCAGGAATTTAGCAATTTTAAAGCCGGGAATCAGGGGACAAATTTTTCGGCTACCGAAGAGGAATATAAAAAGATCAAGAACATGGCTATAAAGAAATCAAATAAACAATATTGGTTGTACTCTCCCGGAAAACAGGCTAAACATTGGGAAGAATTCTATAGGGAAGGAATTATGGCAATAGGATGGGATCGGCTTGGTGACCTTGAAAAATATTCCACAAAAGAAGAGGTAATTGAAAAGCTTCAGGAATTCGATAATTCTGATTCTTCAAAAAAAAATGATGCAACAGCATGTGATGATTTCCAGAATAAAATAAAAAAAGGGGATGTTATTATAGTTAAGAAAGGTAAGCGAGAACTTATCGGTCATGGGGAGGTAACATCAGATTATTATTATGATACAAAACGGCCATATTTTCAGAAATGTAGAAATGTTGATTGGAAGCAAAAGGGGACCTGGTATACTAAGTTTGATATTGTGACAAAAACACTTACCGATATCACCCCATATAAGACAGAGGATCCAAATTATAAGACATATTACGAACGACTTTTAGGAATTATGTCAGGACATATGTCGGCGGCAAAGATTGGTTATAGGGAAAATTTAAACCAGATACTTTATGGCCCTCCCGGAACCGGGAAAACTTATTATTCTAAGGAGCTGGCAGTTCGAATAGCTAACCCTGATTTCTCTACCAGGGAATCATCTGAGGCTGAAAAACGAAAAAAAATCAATGAGGAATATCAAAGGTTATTTGATCTTGGACAAATAGTATTTACCACATTTCACCAGTCTTTCAGTTATGAAGATTTTGTGGAAGGAATCAAACCCCTTCCACCAGTATTAGAAGGTGATTCAATATCTTATGCCGTACAGGATGGAATATTTAAAAATTTATGCACTTCTGCAAAAACCCCTTATCAACAAAGCTTCGATTCTGCCTATGAATCCCTGGTCAAAGATTTAGGAACAAGTGAGAACATTCAGGAAATAAAAACCCCTACCGGGAAAAATTTTGGCATTTCTTTAAATAGTCAAAATAACCTGAATTTGCACACCGGTGGAGGTATGAAGAAGCAGGGGACTCTTACAAAAGAAAACATTTTAAAAGAAATAGTTGGCGAGGAAAGATATCCTTATTGGGAAGGTTATTTTCAAGGTGTAATTGATCATCTTAAAAAAGATTACCATTTTAAAAATGGGGAGTCTGCCATTTCAAAAAATCATGTCCTCATTATTGATGAAATCAATCGCGGTAATATTTCTTCCATATTTGGAGAATTAATTACCCTTTTAGAAGAAGATAAAAGAATTGGAAACGAGGAGCAAATTAAAGTAGAACTGCCTTACTCTAAGATTTCTTTTGGTGTTCCTAATAATCTTTACATCATAGGAACTATGAATACTGCAGACCGCAGTGTGGAAGCTCTGGATACAGCATTACGGCGAAGATTCACTTTTAAGGAAGTTATGCCAAAACCCGAATTATTAAGAAATACAAAATTCGAAGGTTTTCATTTAGAAGAGGTACTGATAACACTTAATTATAGGATCGAAGCTTTGCTGGATCGCGACCATACAATTGGCCATTCTTATTTTATGAGTATTAAGAGTGGAAATAAGGATGCCTTAAAACAAGTCTTCGATAACAAAATAATTCCGCTCCTTCAGGAATACTTTTACCACGATTATGAGAAAATCGCATTAATTCTAGGGGAAGGTTTTGTTGAAAGGAAGGAAGAAATAGTGAAGTTTGCCAGTTTTAAGAATCTGGAAGATCCTGAATTTATTGCGTCCTATGAACTTAAGAAAGGGATCGTGGATATCGAAGCAGCTGTAAAAAAACTTCTCAATCGAAAAGATGAAGCAACAGAATAGATCTATCCAGGTTTTTGAATATGAATATTTGCCGGTGGGTGAGCTTTTTAAAGAGACCCATCTTCAGGCATTTTCAAAATTGAATGCGCTGCACAATGATCAATATTTTGATATCCGCTATAAAGGCATAAAGTTTAAAAATTATGTAGGCGTTATTCAGGTGGATGGGTTAACCGTGGAGATCCTCCCAAAAATTGATTCAAACGAAACCGATAAGAAACTTTGGCAGACGGTACTAATTGAAATGCTGAAAACCACCAAAAAATTAAAAGTAAAGAAAGTTGGACAGGCGAATGTAACCAAACAAAATATACACCTTCTCGACATTTATTTTGAGTGGTTCCTGAATGAAATGGAGTTATTGATTCGGCAGGGATTGTTCAAGCAATATTATATTCAAACAAACAATGTAAAAGCCCTAAAAGGAAAACTGGAATTTGCGGGGCACATTCAGAAGAATTTAGTCCACAAGGAAAGATTTTATACTTCCCACCAGATCTATGAAAAGGATCATTTAATACATCAAATCCTGGCCATTGCACTTTCTATAATCGAAGATTTTTCAAAAGGAACTTATCTCTATTCTAAATGTAAATCGGTACAGCTGGATTTTCCGGAGGTAAAAAACATCAGGATAAATAAAACAACATTCAGCAGGATAAAGAATTCCCGTAAAACCGCTCCGTATAACACAGCACTTGAAATTGCAAGGTTTATCATTTTGAATTATGCTCCGAATATATCTTCAGGAGATGAAAAAATGCTGGCCCTGCTGTTTGATATGAATAGTTTATGGGAGGAATATGTACTCGCAAGAATGAAACAGGAAGCTTTAAAAAGGGAGGATACAGAGGTTTATGGTCAAAGCTCCAAGGAGTTCTGGCAGGGCATTAGCATCAGGCCTGATATTGTGGTAAAAAAGAAGGAGCAGGTGTTTGTTATAGATACAAAATGGAAAAATATTCAGCAATCCAAACCCTCTACCCACGATCTTCGGCAAATGTATGTGTACAATGATTACTGGGCATCTGTACAGTCAATGTTACTATATCCCGCCACTGAAACAGTTCAACCGGTATTCAGATTATTTAAAGACAGAAAACATCATTGTGCGGTAGGAAGGCTTAATCTTATTGAAAACGGAAAATTGAAGGCGGATATCGGGAGGGAGATTTTGGAGTGGTATGAATAAAAGTTGCAGGTTGTAAAGTTGTCGGTTGTGAGTTAAAAGTTTTAAACTCGAAATATTGATTTTAAATTCCGCGGGCATCTGCGAGAGAAATCTGTGAAATCTGCGGGGAAAGCATAGAGTCTCTAGTCTGATCACATTCTTGCTTTTTTAAATATTAATTATGGAAGACATATCAATTTTCGGAATCGAAGAAATTAAAGCGCAACTTATAACATGTTGCATTAAATGCAATGCTATTGATTT
>JBDXGW010000019.1:0-9519 GCA_039989915.1 Gillisia sp. | reverse complement strand
AACACCATTCTTACCAGTCAGGGATTGACCAGAGGAAACACCTTTGGCAAGCTCAGCTACCAAAGCTTCAAAGTCATTTTTCTTCTTTTTATCTTTCATGTGTCTAATTTATAAAATTGACACACTTTTTTGAACAGTCTCTTTGTTTTTCATACTATCCACTTTCCTCTTTCCACTTTTTCAACCTACAACCTGCCTGCGGCAAGCAGCCCTAAATCTTACAACCGATAACTGACAACTGATAACCCAGAATATTCAGACTCTCCTCTTTTCACTATCCACTTTTTCAACCTACAACCTGCCTGCGGCAGGCAGGCCTACAACTTAGAACTTACAACCGAAAACGGACAACCCACAACCCACAACTAAAATCCCACCATCATACCATCATACCATCACACCATCAAATCATCTGCTCTACCTTACGCTTTTAAAAGTATCCCCCTGGGTGATGTCTCCGGTGGTGTAGCCTTTTTTAAACCATTGCATTCTTTGTTCTGAAGTTCCATGGGTAAAGGCATCCGGGACAACCCGGCCCGAGGTGCGTTTCTGGATGGCATCATCTCCAACTGCGCTGGCCGCGCTTAATGCTTCCTGGATATCGCCTTCCTCTAAATACTCTCTGTTATGGTGCGCCCATACCCCCGCGTAAAAATCGGCCTGAAGTTCAAGGGCAACTGAAAGTTGGTTAGCTTCTCCCTGACTCAATCTCTGTTGCATACTCCTTACCTCACCTGCAGTACCCATTAAATGCTGAATATGGTGCCCTACCTCATGGGCGATCACGTAGGCTATTGCAAAATCGCCACCCTCAGCTCCAAAGCGGGTGCGCAATTCCTCAAAGAACACAAGGTCCATATAGATCTTCTCATCCCCGGGGCAATAAAATGGTCCCACGGCCGAAGAAGCACCGCCGCAGGCAGATTGCACGGCATCGGTAAATAATACCATTCCGGGTTCCCTGTAGGAGGATCCATGTTGGGCAAAAATATCATTCCATATATCTTCAGTATCGGCCAGAACTGTAGCGGTAAACTCGCCAATTTCAATCTCTTCAGCTGTAAGTTCCCGTTCCTCTGTAGCAGCACCGGGGTTTGTCTGGATTTGATTAAGGATCTCTGTGGTATCACCCCCGGTAAAAAGTTGTATCGCCAGGAATATCAAACCAATAAGTCCGCCCCCAACGGCAATTTTCCCACCTGTTGATTTTCCCCGTCGGTCATCTACATTGGTGCTTTGCCTTCTTCCTTGCCATTTCATAATATTCAGATTTTAATGTTGTGGCCAAATTAACTAAAATAGGAAAGGCAGAATGTTGCCAATTTCATAAATGTTCTAAAACGTCCTAAAGTTATTTGAACGGGGTTATTTTATTTTAACTGATAATTTCATTTCAGCAATTGATTTATCAAGCCATAATTAAAACCGTTTGAGTAAATTAGACCGTAAAATTTAAACCCGTGAATAAAACACCAAATTTCTCCAGCAAGCTTCGCAACAATATTGTTATGGTTCCCGAAGCTATTCAAAACTGTTCGGGAATACGGGTGTTTGGACAATTATTAAAGTCTTTTCTTTTTACAACAGATGTGGCTATTATAAGAAATACCAATGCCAATGCTATCATCGCAGTTTATCCTTTCACACCACAACCCCTAATTTCCCATTCTTTGATCCTCGCGGCCGATAAGCCAATTTTTTGTGGGGTGGGAGGCGGACTCACAAAAGGATCCCGCTCCCTGGACCTAGCCCTGGATGCCGAATTTCAGGGAGCCCTCGGGGTTGTTCTCAATAAACCTACTCACAATGATTTCATTAAGGAACTTAAGGATAAGATCGATATTCCTGTAGTGATCACCGTTGTTTCTGAACATGAAGATCTAAAGGGTAGGATTGATGCCGGGGTAGATATTCTGAATGTTTCCGGCGCCGAGCGAACTTCTCATATCGTAAAAATGATAAGGGACCTGGATCCTGAAATTGCTATAATTGCTACCGGAGGCAAAAATGATGATTCTATTATGCTCGCTATTGAAGCCGGTGCAAATGCCATTTCCTACACTCCACCATCTTCCGCTGAACTTTTTAAGGCAATAATGGAAAATTACAGACAGGAGTTGTTATAGATCTTTCCAATTTTTGGAAAAAGAAATGCCAAACTCAGGTCAGCACAGTGGTGTATTTGAATTGATATCCTCACTACCTAAACTTTTGCCCTAACCGATTTTTTGGAAAGCTTGGTTATCAATACTTTTTGTTTATTTTTATTACTCTATATAATTTCTCCTCCTAGGGGAGACACCTTATCAACTCTGAAAACTATGATTAAATTAAATTATCGGGCAACAACCAAAGCCTCGTTGTTATCTTTCCTCCTGCTTGCAGGTATTGGCTGTAGCGGAAGCAAAACCGCAAACATTCCTGAAACTACCCCCGTAGAGCAGCAGGTTCCTGAAAATATTAATCCGCCTGCAGTCCAGCCACCGGTTGCAAAAAAGCTTCCGAAGGAACTCATAATGCATGGAGATACCAGAATTGACAATTATTACTGGCTCAATGAAAGGGAAAATCCTGAGGTGATAGACTACCTCAATGCCGAAAATGAGTATACCCAATATATGATGGCCGATACGAAAGAGCTTCAGGAAAAGCTCTTCAATGAAATAGTAGCCCGCATTAAACAAACCGATGAATCTGTTCCTTATAAACGAAACGGTTATTTCTATTATACCCGCTATGAGGCAGGGAAGGAATATCCGGTTTTTGTTCGCCGCAAGGGGGAAATGACCGCGCCGGAGGAAGTGATGCTCAATGCCAATGAGCGCGCAGAGGGAAAAAGTTATTATGCACCCGCAGGAATGAATGTGAGCCCCGATAATTTATTGATGGCATTTGGAGAAGATACCGTAAGTCGCCGCAAGTATACTATAAGGTTCAAGAATTTGAAAACCGGAGAATTGCTGCCAGACCATATTCCAAATACCACAGGTGGTGCTGTATGGGCAAATGACAATAAAACCGTGTTTTACACTATGAAGGATCCATCCCTTCGGTCCTTTAAGATCTTCAGCCATACTTTAGGAACTCCTGTTTCTACAGATAAGGAAGTGTATCATGAGGCCGATGAAACCTTTGGAACCTTTGTTTACAAAACCAAATCTGAAAAATATATAATCATAGGATCAGGTAGCACTCTTTCACAGGAATACCGTTTTATAGATGCATCCAATCCCAACAGTGCTTTTAAGGTTATTCAGCCAAGGGAACGTGGCCTGGAATATAGTGTAGATCACTTTGGTGATAGTTTTTATATAAGGACAAATAAGGATGGCGCTACCAATTTCAAACTTATGAAAACCCCTGTAACCAAAACTACTAAAGAGAACTGGACTGAAGTGATCCCTCACCGCAGGGACACTTATTTGGAAAACCTGGAGATTTTTAAGGATTATCTTGTACTGCAGGAGCGTAGGGACGGGCTTACCCTTATGCGAATTAAAAAATGGAATGACCCAAAAACAGATTATTTTGTAGATTTTGGAGAGGAGGCATATACTGCAAATATCAGTATTAACCCAGATTTTGACAGCAAAGTGTTGCGCTACGGGTATAGTTCATTAACAACCCCCAGCTCCACTTTTGATTATAATATGGAGACAAAAGAAAAAACCCTTCTTAAAGAACAGGAAGTGGTAGGGGATTTTGATAAAAATAATTACGAATCAAAACGAATTTATGCCACGGCAAAAGATGGCACGAAGATCCCTGTTTCCCTGGTTTACCGGAAGGGGGTCAAACTGGACGGTAACAATCCAACATTGCAATATGCTTATGGATCATACGGGTATAGCACAAACCCAACTTTTGCTTCCCCTCGTCTAAGCTTACTTGACAGAGGTTTTGTGTATGCGATCGCGCATATTCGTGGTGGCCAGGAAATGGGAAGGCAGTGGTATGAGGATGGGAAAATGATGAAAAAGAAAAATACATTTACAGATTTTGTTGATGTATCTGAATATCTTATAGAGCAGAATTACACCAGTCCCGAAAAGCTTTTTGCCCAGGGAGGAAGTGCGGGTGGATTGCTTATGGGAGCAGTGGTAAATATGCGACCCGAGCTTTACAACGGAGTGCATGCAGCTGTTCCCTTTGTAGATGTTATAACCACAATGTTGGATACCAGCATCCCTTTAACAACAGGCGAATTTGATGAATGGGGTAATCCTGCAGGTAAGGAAGCCTATGATTATATGCTTTCCTATTCCCCGTATGATAATGTTGAAAGAAAAAAGTATCCCAACCTGCTGGTTACAACCGGTCTTCACGATTCACAAGTGCAGTATTTTGAACCTGCTAAATGGGTTGCCAAATTGAGGGAAATGAAAACAGATGATAATATGCTGCTGCTGCATACCAATATGGATGCAGGTCATGGCGGTGCCTCAGGACGTTTTCAGCCATACAGGGAAACTGCCCTGCAATATGCATTTTTCCTGAAGCTTGCAGGAATTACCGAGTAGCCGGGAATATATAATAAAAAGCCCCGTTGCATATGTGCAGCGGGGCTTTTGATTTTTGGAAGAAATTTTTCTTCTATATCCAATACCTAAAAAAGGCTTGTTGAAGATTTTGATGAAATCCCTGGACCAATTATTTCTGAAAAATTACCTGAAATCGGGTAAAAACCACAGAACAAATGCAAGCAAACCTACAAAAATAATGCTACCAAAAATGGTGAGACTTTTGAAAACGAGCCAGTCCCAGTTGATGTGGGCAAGGTAATTCTCATGAAATTCTTTCTTGGTAAAAGTAGGTTGAGTTGCAGGTTCCATAATTGAAAAATTTGTGGGTGTTAGTACATATAACCAATTATGGGTCCAACTTTTTTACAAGTGTATTTTATTTTAAATTAAACAGGGAAAATTTTTTCTACTAATGAGATCAGGAGATTTTTCGTCAAAATTATAACCGGGAATGGTTTCGTTCAAAACAACGACTCCCATTAGGTTTCCATATTATATCAATGCCAATCTGTATATTGGGAGGGCAACTTTATAACTTCTCATCATAGGAATAGCAGGAGAATTTTTTTCCATTTTCCCTGACCTTTTTTTCCACAATTCAATTGGGGAGCTGTGGGGAATTATATTCCACTGCTTCTTATGTTCTTGAAGTATTTGTTATTCCTGTTCCTTTACAAACTCCAGGTCATGGAAGTTAAAACTGAAATCGGTCATGGGAGATACAGGTTCCATCCCGAAGCCTTTAGACTTTCCTTCACGATCCAGGGAAAAAATTGAAAATGCATCCCCGTTCAGGCTTCGGTCATCCCATTTAATAACAAACGTATTTCCTTTATAGAAACTCATTTCTCCGTGAAGGTCGGGTGCTTTTTCGGCTTCAAATCTCAGCGTCCCGTTCTTCATAAATATATTCACCTTTCCAAACCAGGGGTCGCTATAAGTTCCTGTGTAGTTTGAAAGTACTGCAGTATTGGTTTTGCCGTTCTTCTGAACCTTTTCTACATTCTTCCATACTTCAGCCACCACTGAATCTGAATATTTTTCATTCCGGAGTCTATTTTCATTGTACTGTTTTATCCTGTCCTTTCCTTTTATTCCGAAGTAAGAATCCTTGATTGTGTTGGTGACCGACCGGAAAGCTTCACCCGATTGCTGATTTGTTAGGACAATTATACCCAGGTCCAGTTGTGGGATCATGGTAACCTGGGAAACTATTCCCAGGAGTCCGCCGGTATGCGCAACTTCCTTGTTTCCATTCACATCGCTTAGATTCCAGCCCAAACCGTATGCTCTGAATTGCGTGTTGTAATCGCCGGGACCTGTTCTTATGAGGGTTTGGGGCGTCCACATTTCCCGGTGTTGTTTCCGGCTGAAGATGCTGTCCTGCAAAGTCTGGCCGTATTTTCCATTATTGAGTTGCATTTGTACCCATTTGCTCATATCTTTTACTGAAGAATAAACCCCGGCGGCCGGGTCGGCAGCTTTTGTGAAACTAAGGCCAACGGTAACCAGTTTACCATTGGTAGGAGCGTGGCCGTCAATGACGTTGGTTTTATCCTCAATTAGGTTCCAGTTCACTACAGAGCTTTCCATTGCAAGTGGCTTGAATATATTTTCAGCAATAAAAGTGTCAAAATCCACTCCCGAAACTCTTTCTACAACTACCCCGGCTACAATATATAGAAGGTTGTCATAATCATATTTTGACCGAAAGGAAGATACGGGCTTGAGATATCGCAAATTGTGAATAAGTTCAGCTGTCGTGGTGGTATTTGCCGCAGGCCACACCATTAGATCCCCGGCTCCAAGGCCGAGTCCGCTGCGGTGGGTAAGAAGGTCGCGCACGGTAAATTCGCGGGTCACATAAGGATCATATAATTTAAATTCGGGTATTACATTGGTCACTTTGGTGTCCCATTCCAGTTTTCCCTGGTCTATAAGGATGGCAAGCGCCGCAGCTGTCATCGCTTTGGTATTGGATGCTACTCCAAAAAGCGTGTTTTCATCAACCTTTCCGTTCTTATCTATAGATCGGGTACCATAACCTTTCATATGCAACACCTTTCCGTCCTTTAAAACTGCAACGGCCATGCCTGGTACATTAAAGGTATTCATGGTTTTTTGTACAAGGCTGTCTATTTGTTGGGCGCTCATTCCCTGGCCAAAATTGATTTGAGGCAAAAGGAAAAGGAAAGAAATAAGCAGGAAGGATAAGCGGGAGAATTTTTTCATCTATTGGTTTATTTGAACGCATTAAAGATATAAATTACCCGAAGGATGGGTAATAGAATTACTGAGAAATACCTTTTAAAATGTAAAAAAAATAAAAGTAGGAGAGGCCTCTAATCGGATTTTTGGAGGTCAAAAATAAAAAAAGAGGAATTTCACAACTCCTCTTTTAAAACAAATTTATTAAATATAATTATTGACTTATTTCCTTATCGGTGAAACTCATCTCCCTTACGCAAACATATTTTCCATCGCGTTTTTCCCATATGGCAATATATTTTCCCGTTGAAATTACTTTTCCCGCAGCATCCATACGGGTTGATTTTCCTATTTCAGTTACCACATTCTCATCGCCGTAAACATCCAGCACTTCATATTTGGCAGTTGCGCCTTTTTCACGTGCGGCCATACTAGCTTCCATATCTTTCTTTATAGCCTCTCTGCCTTTGATCATTGGTTTATCTGCCGACATTACTACAGCATCTTCAGCATAGAAATTGCTTATCTTCTCAGCATCCCTTGCATTATCAACCTCTGCCCAGGTGTTCTCCAGTTCCTGAATTTGGGTTTTTACAGCAGCCATATCTGTTTTTGCGACCGGAGCTTCCTGTCTTACTTCCACTTCTTTTTCCTTTTCGGGGGCGGTATTACAGCCTACAGTAAAAATGCTTAATACTAACCCGGCAGCGGCAAATCGAAAATAATTTAATGATTTCATAGTTGTTTTGTTGGTTGATTAATGCTTACTCTAATCGGTTTTCAGCGTACCCGTATATAGTTCAAAATTCCGAAGAGAAAATATTTCCCGGGATGGAATCTTTTCCCGCAATTCTCTTTAAAATTGAAGTTTTCTATTAAGCAAGGAAATTAAAAAGTTAAGGTACTGAACTTTAAGTTTTAAAATTATTTCTTGTAAGAATATATTCACAAAGTAAAAGTTTTCAGGGTGGAATCCAGTTTATTCTACCCCTACAAATAAACTCATTAAAAGTATTATAACACCTTAGGCTGTAGGAGTAATTCCTATTAGTAGGAAAATTTCCTACTTTCTCAATTATTTTATTACATTTACTTTCTGGAACTTTAGGAAATGGACGATCAATTATTTGCAGTTATAGATGTTGAAACAACCGGTGGCGGGATTGCAGGAAACCGCCTTACCGAAATTTGTATTGTCCTTCTTCGTGGAGCAGAGATCATTGATAAATATTCCACTCTCATCAATCCTGAAAAACATATTCCTTTACAAATTACCGCGCTTACGGGAATTGATAATGAAATGGTGGCAGATGCTCCCAAGTTTCCCGAGGTGGCAAAAAAAATTGAGGAAATGACCCGCGGTGCCATTTTTGTGGCGCATAATGTGAATTTTGACTATAATGTGCTGCGGAATGAATTTAAAGATCTTGGCTTTGAATATACCCGGAAGAAATTATGTACGGTGCGACTTTCCCGAAAGCTTATTCCGGGATTGTTCTCCTATAGCCTGGGAAGACTTTGTGATTCCATAAATATTCCTATAATCAACCGCCACCGCGCTGAAGGCGATACCGATGCCACGGTGATCCTTTTTCAAAGGCTGTTGTCTCTGGATGATGATTTCAAGGTGATCCGGTCTTTTTTACACGCTCATTCCCGGCAGGCTACTTTGCCGCCACATCTTTGCGCAGAACAGATCTATGAGCTTCCTGAAAGCCCGGGAATCTATCTTTTTAAAGATAAAAACCATAAGGTGGTATATGCAGGAAAAGCCATCAATATTAAAAAACGGGTAATTTCCCATTTCTATGATAAAATGAGCAAGGAATATCACCTTGGCCAGGAAACCTATCATATAGATTACGAGACTACCGGCAGTGAACTTATCGCTTTATTGCTGGAGGCCGACTATATTCGGAAATATTATCCTAAATTCAATCAGGCACAAAAGCGACCCGGCACGGTGTACCAGATCATAAGCTATGTTAATCAGCGTGGGATCATTCAGCTTGCCCTTGGTAAAACAAAGCAAATCAAGGATTCGGTCGGGACCTTTTACAGCAGGGCCCAGGCTACTGAAAAGCTGGAGCAGTTGTGCGAGTTATTCAATCTATGTCCAAAATACTGTAACCTGCAAAGCAATGTTGAGGTATGTTCCCATTACCGCATTAAGAATTGTGAAGGTATTTGCGACGGATCAGAAATTGTGGATACTTACAATAGGAAGGTCGAAGCGGCCATCGCTTCCCTTAACCGTGAGTCCTCCACGTATGTTATCCGGGAAAAGGGACGGCACTATGAAGAGGAAGCATTTATTTTGGTAAAGGAGGGGCGATATTTGGGGTTTGGTTATATAGATACCAGTGCACAGGTAAGTACCCTTGAAGATTTTGAACCTTTTTTAAAACTGCAGCAGGCCACCTACCACACCAACAAGATCCTTAGCAATTATATGCGCAAGCAGGGCTCCCCAAACATCCTTTTCTTTGATAATTTACCTCAGGAAGGCCGGGTAGTTTCTTCCAACTTTTCAGAGGAACTATTTTCAATGACCGGATAGTCGTTAGTCGTTAGTAGTTAGTCGTTAGTTGTTCCGGGTTTGTAGTTTGTAGTTTGGGGTTATTGTTTTCAACCTCCAACCTGCCTGGGAAGTGTTCAATTAAGTGTGTCATTGGTTAAAAATCTATTATCAAAATATACTACCAGATCTTTACGAACTGCTGTCCATCCATACATACTACCATTCCATTTTGTATTAGCATTAATTGTAGCTAAATAAATTTGCTTT
>JBDXGW010000018.1:0-262606 GCA_039989915.1 Gillisia sp. | reverse complement strand
TCTAAAACCCGGAGATCTCCCTGTTCAATTTTCTTGACTAAATCTAATTTTACTTCAAGACTAAAAATCCTTTTTTCTTTGCTTTTTTCCATTGTTTAAAAGTTTGTGAAAAAGGGCAACCTATTTCAGTCTTAGTCAGTTGTGGGTTGTAAGTTAAAATTTAAAGAACTATCGTCTATCGACCAGTGACTATCAACTAATCACTATTCACTAATCACTAAAACAAGTTCAGCGGGTTTTATAAAGAAGTGACGGTGTGATCAAGTGACGGTGTGATGATGTAATAATATCTGCGGAAATCTGCTTATTAATCTGCGGGATCAGCGGGAAATACATGAGTGATCTTTCTCGAGATGGTCTTTTCAAACTCCCCAATTTCCCTTCCTCACGGAAGAGAAATTTCCCCCTCTTTATCTAAAGAGGGGAGCTGTTTTTTTAATATTATTTCAAGTTTACCAGTCTAACTTTTAACTACCGTCTACCGTCTATCGACTACCAACCAAGGGACCCTTCGACTCCGCTCAGGGGGACAAGTGCTTGATTGATGATATAATGATAAGATGATGGGATGATGGGATGATGGGATGATATGATGATATGATAATTTGATATTGGGATGGTACGATTTAGGTTGAAGAAATCGGAAGTGTTCAATTAAGTGTGTCATCGGTTAAAAATCTATTATCAAAATATACTACCAGATCTTTTCGAACGAGACTGTTCAAAAAAGTGTGTCTAATTTATAAAATTGACACACTTTTTTGAACAGTCTCAAGAAATCCTGACCTTGAACATCAAACCTTGAACCTTGAACCCGGAACCCGGTTCCCTGAAACTAAATCCCAAACCCCAAACCACAAACCCCGAACAAAAAACTAAAGAACAACTAACGACTAAAAACTATTCACTACTCACTACTCACTAACCAACCTACATATGATCCCCAAAGAAAATGGCATTCATAAGCAGTTTATTGGTTCCGAACCAGAAGCCGCGGAAGTTGGTATTATCTGTAAACAGGATCACATTTCCACGGCCCAGGTTGGATTTTTTAAACGGTACCGTATTAGCGATCAATTTTAAATTTGGAGCGCTTATATATCCGCTTAACAAAGGGGTGTTGGTATATTGAATTGGATTGTTATAGCTGGTAGAGTCGGCTTTGATGAAAATCGTGGTATCGCGAAACAGGGCCAGTTCGTTGTTCTTATACCCAAAATTCACCGGATGAGAGCGGTCCAGCTTTGCATTGAAAATAGCTCCCCCAATTCCCTGGGCCCCTCGAAAATCCCTTGCTTCTTCAAAACTCACATTCGTTGGTTTTACCTCATTTTCCAGAAATTCAAGCTTCATAAAATCATTGCTGCTAAACCATCTTGCAGCATTTTTGTATCCTATGAGAGTGCCACCGGCCCGAACCCAATCCTTTAATTTGTCGGTCTGGGATTTGTCCAGGGCATTGCCCCGGGTGTTGGGAAGAATAATATCTGTATACTTGCTTAGATCTGCGCCCGATAAATTACGTATATCCAGTTTGGTCAATGCCATTTCATAACGCTGATCAAACAAATGCCAGATCTCTCCCGCATCATAAGGCGTAACTCCATCCCCAACGATCATCGCTACCTCTTGGGCTTTTAGTGGCCGCAGCTGATTGCTACCCAAATTAACTCCTTTTGTCCAGCCGGTAGTAACAGGAGTGATCTCAACATTGGAACTTTTGGATACCTCCTGTAAAAATTCAAACAATTGATCACTGTCAAGTTCCTGATTTTGCACGGGGATCATAATTGTCCCGTAGTCAAAGCTTTTTTCTCCTGCTTCAAGCGGTTGCATTGTAACCCTTGCCCGCAGGCCTTTGTTCAGGATCTTGTTGAGGGCTTTTGGAGAATAGTAATCATGCCATTCCATTAAATAGGCATATTCGCTTTTTTCCGGGGCAGGAACAGCGGGTTGTTGTAATTCTTCAACTTTCTCTCCTGCGTACCGCATATTCAGGTTTTCGCTTACGTCCAGGTTAAATGCCATAGGGAAAGACCAGGCCGAAATATCGTAAAACAAACTATCTGTAAACGTGGTGCGTTTCTCAAACATTGCTTCTACCAGCCTGTGTTGCTTCTGGTTTTTAGGGATAATATATGAAGTTCCTTTCTTAAAATTTTTGCCTTCGGTATTAAA
This sequence comes from Gillisia sp., assembly GCA_039989915.1. GTDB lineage: Bacteria > Bacteroidota > Bacteroidia > Flavobacteriales > Flavobacteriaceae > Gillisia. Next base: position 260,428 of record JBDXGW010000018.1, on the reverse strand, counting down.
ATCTTCGGTGATCTGGTGCACCTCTACCTGGTGGCGCTTTAAAATTTCAGCAAGATGATATGCGGTATTAGGATCTTTGGAATTTCCGAAGACATACCCCCCTTTTCCTGCAGTGCTTCTGGCAGTATTGTAAAAATCCCGCTGAAAATCAAGGATCCTGGATCTCATATTTACGGCTGCTTCCAGGGTTGAAAGCGCAGCAGTGAACTGATTGCGAATGGTAAATGGAAATGTAAGCAGGCCATTGTCTGTTTCCTGCACGTGGCCCCTGGAACTTCCCTGCTCAAACAAAATGCCTATACTCCCGTTAATATCAGGAAACGTAGATCCCTTCCCATAATAGAAATCGTCAAAATCTTCTTCAGTGTAATAAAACGAACCAATCTTATCAAATGCTGCGGCGTGGTAGGTGCCAATCTCGCGGGTAAGGTCCTGGTTCATTTTTGGGGTAAGCGGGTGGGTTCTCGACGGAATTCCCGGCTGAAAGAAAAACGAAGCGTTGGATCCCATTTCATGATGATCTGTAAGAATGTTGGGCTGCCATTTATGAAAGGTTTCAATCCTTGCCCGGCTTTCGGGGAGTTGTACAGGCAGCCAGTCACGGTTCATATCAAACCAGTAATGATTGGTCCTTCCTCCCGGCCATACTTCGCTAAACTCGCGGTCCTGGGGATCGGGATTTAAATTAATGCTCCTGTTGGTATTGGCCCAGTAAGAAAAACGCTGTAATCCATCGGGGTTTAATGAGGGGTCAAAAAGGATGACGGTATTTTTTAAGAGCTCATCGATCTTTGGTCCCTGCCCGGCTGCAAGGTAATATGCTGCTAGAAGGGCAGCGTTGGAACCGCTGGCCTCATTCCCGTGAATAGAGAACCCCTGGTAAACCACAATGGGCATATTTGCGGTGTTGAGCCTGGTGCTATTGGGTTCGGTAAGATTAAAATGTTCGTTGCGAATATTTTCAAGATTGGCGTGGTTCTCTTCAGAAGTTATTATGAGCAGGAGCAATGGCCGGCCTTCATAGGTCGTCCCGCGGTTCTCCAGGGTAATTCGGGGAGATTCACTTGCCAGGGTGCGCATATAGGAGACCAGCAGGTCATGAGAAACGTGCCATTCTCCCGGGACGTACCCAAGGACTTCCTGGGGGGTGGAGATGTTGGGGTTATAGGAAATATCCTGGGGTAAATAATAGGATAGGTCAAGGTTTTCCTGTGCATTAACCTGGAAAGTTAATAGGGCCAGCAAGGGGATAAAAAGAAATTTCATATGGAATCCGGAATTAATAATTGTTCTGCGATAGTTTTTATCATAGAAAATTTTAAAGCGGTAAGATAAAAAAACCGCCCCAAATAATTGGAGCGGTCATTAACTTAATTTTAACTTACCTTCTTAAATATCCTCGAAGCTGATATCGGTAAATTTATCGGCAGATGTTGATACTTCTTCAACTTCTGAATCTTCGTATTCCTTCTTGAAATCTTTCTGGTGTCTTTCGCTTATCACTTCTTCACCTTTCTCCCCAACAATATAGTTGGTCATTTCATTTAAAATTTCAGAAAAACCTTCGAAATCTTCTTTGTACAAATAGATTTTATGTTTTTTGTAATGAAAAGAACCGTCGGCATTGGTGAATTTTTTACTCTCGGTGATCGTAAGGTAATAATCATCGGCTTTGGTAGCTCTTACATCAAAAAAATAAGTGCGTCTTCCTGCTCGTAATACTTTAGAGAAAATTTCATCTTTCTCCATCATTCCATTTTCGCTCATAAAATAATTTCTTAATTGTTCGTTCTAAGTAATGCTCAAAAATCTAAAAATTTTTAACATTTCACAACTTATTTTCACATTTCTTTTTCACTTAGCTGCTTTGCGTAAAGTTCTTTATAATACCCGCTTTGCTGAATAAGCTCCTGATGTGAACCCTGCTGTACTATTTCGCCCGCTTCGAGGATGATTATTTTATCGGCATTTTTAGCTGAAGATACCCTGTGACTTACTATTATAGTGGTCTTATTTTTTGATATCCTGAAGAGATTGTTGAGGATCTCTTCTTCAGTCTCTGTGTCAACTGCTGAAAGGCAATCGTCAAATAACAATATTTCCGGGTCATGAATTATTGCCCTTGCAATGGAAACACGTTGTTTTTGTCCGCCCGATAGGGTGATACCGCGCTCTCCAAGCACCGTATCATAGCCTTTGCTGAAGCCTTTGATATTCTTATGTACCGATGCATTTTTTGCTGCCGTGATCACTTCCTCATCTGTCGCGTTAGTCTTTCCAAAGCGAATGTTGTTCCTTATACTATCGCTAAAAAGGAAGGCATCCTGTGGCACATATCCAATACTATCCCGAAGATCATACAGGTTGAGTTCCCTTATATTTACCCCGTCTATTTTGATCTCCCCGCTTTGCACGTCATAAAGTCGGCCTATCAATTCCAGGATAGTAGATTTCCCCGATCCGGTTTTTCCTATTATTGCGAGCGTTTCCCCGCGGTTAACGTTAAATGATATATTTCTTAGTGCTGTGATATTGGTATCTTCATAGGTAAAACTTACATTTTCAAATGCAATATCTCCCTTCACCGGGGTGTGGGCAGGTTGTAAATTCTTTATCTGGGGTTCCTGTTTTAGAAACTCATTGATCCTTGCCTGCGAGGCTTCTGCCTGTTGTACAATGGAAGTAACCCAGCCTACGGTTGCAACCGGCCAGGTAAGCATATTTACATATAACAGAAATTCCACGATCACTCCTATATTTTCTATCTCGCCCGAGATCACCTGGCTGCCTCCTATATAGATCACCAGGGTATTACTCACCCCAATAAGCAGCACCATAAGCGGAAAAAAGAATGCCTGTACTTTAACCAGGTCCAGGTTCTTGTCCCTGCTTCCATTGGAAAGTTCCACAAAATTGGTGTTGGTCATAGGCTCAAGTCCGTAGGACTTTATCACCGAGATCCCGCTAAAGCTTTCCTGTGTAAAAGTATTAAGCCTGGAAAGGTATTGTTGTACCACCGTGCTTCTTTTGTGAATGGCCACGCTTAACTTATAGATAGCAAAGGAAAGAATAGGGAGGGGAGCAAGGGTATATAAGGTAAGCATAGGTGCGGTATTCACCATATACCATATTACAATTACAAAAAGAGTAAGGGTGGTAACGCTGTACATAATTGCCGGCCCCAGGTACATTCTCACTTTAGAAACATCTTCGCTAATGCGGTTCATAAGGTCCCCCGTGCGGTTTTGTTTGTAAAAGTTTAAGGATAGTCTCTGGTACTGCTCATAAACTTCATTTTTAAGGTCAAATTCCATATGCCGGGAAACCACGATAAAGGTTTGACGCATTAAAAAAGTCAAAAATGCCGAAACCAGTTGAGCGCCAATAATAAGAAGGATGTAATAAAAAAGCTGTTCGCGTAATTGGGTGGCGCTTTCCAGCGACCCGGTAACATAATTTTCAATTACATTGGTAGAATCTCCAATAAACTGTACGGGATAAATAGCAAAGATCCTGGCGGCAATGGTTATAAGAAAACCAAGGATAAGCCTCCATTTATATTTATAAAAGTATTTATTTAAATGTCGTAATTCCTTCATATAGCGGGATCCCTGTTTTATTGCTGAATTCTTAATTTAACGATGGAATTAAGCGGGGATGTAAAATATTCCTTATTTTTGCAGCGCAATTTTTTTCAAAAACGAAATTATCGCTTAACAAATTTAAATTTATGCAAGTTGACGTTCTTAATGCAAACCAACTAAAATCTACAGGGCCTGTATTTGGCCAGTTATCTTTTAATGACCACGAACAAGTGGTTTTTTGCAACGACAAAGATACAGGTTTAAGAGCAATTATAGGAATTCATAATACGGTTTTAGGACCAGCCCTTGGAGGAACCAGAATGTGGAATTATGCCAGTGAATGGGAAGCTCTAAATGATGTTTTGCGTTTATCGCGCGGTATGACCTATAAAAGTGCCATTACAGGGTTAAATCTTGGAGGTGGGAAAGCAGTACTTATAGGCGATGCCAAAACGCAGAAAACTCCTGAATTGATGAGAAAATTCGGAGAATTTGTTCATTCCCTTAGCGGAAAGTATATTACCGCAGAAGATGTGGGAATGGAAACTTCAGACATGGATATTGTACGTGAAGTTACCCCTTTTGTTACCGGAATTTCCGAATCTAAAGGAGGAGCCGGAAATCCTTCGCCTATCACCGCATATGGCGTGTTTATGGGAATGAAAGCCGCTGCAAAACACAAGTACGGGAGTGATGATCTTGACGGGAAAAAGATCCTTGTACAAGGAATTGGCCACGTAGGCGAGTCGCTTGTTGAGCATTTATCAAATGAGGGAGCAATTGTTTATATAGCCGATATCAATCCCGCCAAACTTGAAGAGGTAAGCAAAAAATACAGTGCAAAGATCTATACAGAAGATGTGTATGCGGCAGATGTTGATATCTATGCACCTTGTGCTTTAGGTGCCACCATAAACGACGAGACTATTCTTAGAATGAAAGCCGGGATCATTGCCGGAGCTGCCAACAATCAGCTGGCCGATGAGAATATCCACGGAAAGTTGCTGCAGGAGAGAGGAATTCTTTATGCGCCGGACTTTTTGATCAATGCAGGAGGGATCATCAATGTATATGCAGAACTTGAAGGATATGACAAGGCAGAGATCATGCGCAAAACCGAAAATATTTACAACACCACCCTTGAGATCCTGAAAACGGCCGAGGCCCGCAACATACCAACTCATTTTGCAGCCCTGCAAATCGCGCAACAGCGAATTGATAATAGAAAAAGGGAAAATTTGAGGTAAGTAGTTTAAAATTAATAGTATTTTTGCAAGGCGAAAGAGGGTTCTTTCGCCTTGTTAATTTTTAAATGTTCTTTTACACCTATGTTAACCAGAAGACATATTCGAGTTAAGGTAATGCAGTCCCTATATTCTTTTCATCAGAGTAAGAATAAGAACTTTCAGGCTGAAGAGAAATTTCTTCTGAAGAGTATGCAGGAAATGTATGATCTGTTTTTGCTTTATTTAAAGCTTATAATAGAGATCAAGGCATATTCAGAAAAATATCTCGAAAAATCTCAAAGAAAGCATCTTGCAACCAGCGAAGAGATAGATCCTAATATGAAGTTTGTGAACAACAAGGTCATTGAGATCCTTGAGACCAATACTGAATTAAACAAACTTCTGGAATCCCGAAAGATCACCCATTGGCACCGTGACAGTGAGTATGTTGCCATACTATGGGAAGAGGTGATGAATAGTGAGGCGTTTAAAGAATATATGGATACCCGAACTTCTACTTTTAAGGAAGATAAAGAGTTCGTTATAAAGTTACTTCGCGATTTTATTGCCCCAAATGAAAAGTTATACGATTACCTGGAAGACAGCAAACTCACCTGGCTGGATGACCTGCCCCTTGTAAATACCGCCATTCTTAAATTTTTAAATAAGCTGAAGGAAACATCTGCACAGGATGCAAAGCTTCCTAAACTGTTTAAAAGCCCCGATGATGAGGAGTTTGCCGTGAATTTATTGCGAAAGGTTTATGTGAATGACGAGGAACTTGCCGGTGAAATGTTGGGGAAAACCCCCAATTGGGATAAGGAACGAATTGCCGAAATTGACACTATCTTAATAAAGATGGCCATTTGCGAATTTTTGCACTTTTCCTCTATCCCCATTAAGGTAACGATCAATGAATATCTGGAGATAGCAAAGGAATACAGCACCCCAAAAAGCAGCATTTTTATAAATGGTGTTCTGGATAAATTATCTAAGGAATACCAGGAAGAAAAGCGCTTAAATAAAATGGGGCGTGGCCTTATGTAATTAAGAAAATTTAGTATTTTTAACTTTTAATTTAAAATTGAATATTATGAAAAAAGGAATTCTAATGATAGCTGCCATTGGTGCGATGGTTTTTACTTCCTGTAAAGATGATGCATCAAGTAAGGTGAAAGCTGAAAACGTTGAAACAGCGGCTGAACGAGATGCACAGGCTGTGTATTATCCTGAAATGTCGTTTGAAGAAGTAGAGCATGATTTTGGTACAATTGCAAAAGGAACCGCAGTTGAGCATACCTTTAAATTTACCAATACCGGTAAGGCTCCATTGGTGATCACCAATGCAAGCAGTAGCTGTGGTTGTACCGTTCCTACCTATCCTAGAAATGAATCTATCCCTCCGGGAGAAAGCCGTGAGATGGTAGTAAAGTTTGATGGATCTGGCCAGGGACAAACAACTAAAACTGTAAATATTACAGCAAATACCGAAAAAGGTACAGAACAATTAAGAATCAAAGCTTTTGTTGAAGGCGGTGCTACAACCCCGGTACAATAATAGCTTTTAAACCAGTTTATGGAACAAATTACCAATTTTGCCCCGATTATTTTAATGTTTTTAGTGGTGTATTTTTTTATGATACGCCCTCAAATGAAAAGAGCAAAGCAGGAAAAGAATTTTGCTGCCGAACTTAAAAGAGGAGACAGGATAGTCACTAAAAGCGGAATGCACGGGAAGATTATTGATTTTAGTGAAAAAAATAATGCGGTTATTATTGAAACAGGAGCCGGAAAGATCACTTTTGATCGTTCTTCCATCTCGATGGAAATGAGCAAAAAACTGAACGAACCTGTAACCGCAGAAAAAAAGGAAATTGAGAAGAAATAGATCTTCTTTTATATTTTATTAAAAACCGCCGGAATTTTTTTCCGGCGGTTTTTTTATAAATAAATTTTAGATTCCAATTCCTTCCCGGGCACCGGTAAACTATCTTTGTGACAACACTTGAGAAATCATTTAACTTTTTCAGATTCCTTTTTTAATGACGCATTCGCAAAAAAAAGTATTTGGCCAGACAGAAGATGGAGTTGACATAGAGCAATATACCCTTACCAATTCTAACGGCTTGCAGGTTGATATTATAACCTATGGAGCAAGAATCATTTCCCTGCAGGTGCCAGATAAGGAAGGGGAATTAAGCAATGTAGTCCTTGGATTTGATTCGGCAGCAAATTACCTGGAGGAAAATCCATATTTTGGAGCTGTTGTGGGAAGGTTTGCCAACAGGATCGCCAATGGTGAATTCACACTTGAAGGAGTAACATATTCGCTCGCCAGGAACAATGGCTGCAATAATTTACACGGAGGAATTCACGGATTTGACAAGGCACTGTGGAAAGCTGAGGTAATTGCTGAAGAAAAAAATTCCCTTCGCCTGCATTATCTTTCCAAAAATATGGAGGAAGGCTTCCCCGGAGATCTTAGCTGCTATGTAACCTATACCCTCAGGGAAAATAACACTCTGGAAGTTTTGTTTGAGGCCTCCACCAATAAAACCACCATTGTTAATCTTACCCAACATTCCTATTTTAATTTGAGCGGAGATTTTAATTCCACTGTTCTGGATCACGAAGTGGTTATAAATGCCGACTCGTATCTTCCCGTAAACTTAAATATTATCCCCACAGGCGAAATAAGACCGGTAGAGGCTTCGGCATTTGATTTCAGGGAACCAATAGCGGTTGGAAGAAATATAGGGGCAAAAGACCCGCAAATGGAATTGGGACCTGGCTATGATCACTGTTGGGTCTTAAATGGGGGAGCCGAATTAAAATTTGCAGCTTCAGCATATCACCCGCAAAGTGGGAGAGTGTTACGGGTACATACCACCGAACCCGGCCTGCAATTTTATACAGGTAATTTCCTCGATGGGACGCTTCCTATTCCCGGAGGAAAAGGAACTTTTGGAAAGCATTCAGGTTTATGTTTTGAGACCCAGCATTTTCCGGATAGTCCCAATAAACCGGAATTCCCTTCGGTAATTCTTCGGCCCGGGGAAAAATATCAATCTGTAACAACTTTTGAATTTTCAGTTAAAGAAGTATTTTAAATCTAGTAAATAAATAGATCCTTCAGCAGAAATCTTTAAAACTACCTGTTTCGAATTTTGTTTTAGCCCGGGAAATAAGTTTATTTTTATAGGAATAATTTAAATACCCTATGAAAAATATCTGGAAATTTGGTCTTCTGCTGGTGGTGGCTGTAGTGGCCATTTTATTTTTTATAAACTATCCCCGGTTAAATATTATCACCGGCTTCGCAGCCAAAAATACGTGTTCCTGTATCTTTGAGGCGGGAAGGGACCTGGCATCTATAGAAGCAGAGGATAATGATTTTTCTCCCGTCAACCTCGCCACCAATAAGGTAAATTCTTCAGCAAAAACAGTTACCTCCACAGTTTTTGGTTTAAAACCTCGTACAGCAGCTTATTTTGAGGGTGCCGGTTGTGTGCTTCTTTCTGAAGATCAAGAAGATCAAAAAGAGCCATTTGCATTTTCCTTTAAACCGGTTCGCATAATTGCTGAAAATCCCGGCCCATATCCCTACGGAAGTGGAGACCCGAAGGATACCGTTTTTTCCAATCTCGATCTTCCCGCAATTGAAACCGCAATACAAAATGCATTTGATAAGGAGGGGGAGGTTAAGCAACGATCAAGGGCTATTGTTGTGCTATATAAAGGGCAGTTGATCGCAGAAAAATATGCTCCCGGAATAACTCCTGAAACAAAACTCTTAGGATGGTCCATGACCAAAAGTATTACCAGTTCGGTTTTGGGGGTGTTGGAAAAACAGGGTAAAATAAGCCTTGATCAGAATAATTTGTTTAAAGAATGGGAAGGAGATGAGCGCGCGTTTATCACACTTAATAACTTATTACAAATGAACAGTGGGCTGGAATGGGTTGAGGATTACGAGACAATATCTGATGTTACACGTATGTTGTTCCTGGAGCCGGATATGACGCGAGTACAACTCACAAAACCTATTGCCGGAGAGCGGGGCAATACCTGGAATTATTCCTCGGGCACTTCAAATTTGTTAACTGGTTTTATCCGCGATCAATTCAATTCTCACCAGGAATATCTTGATTTTTGGTATGCTGAAGTTGTAGATAAAATAGGGATGCACTCAATGACCATTGAGATGGATCCTTCGGGGAATTACGTGGGTTCTTCCTACAGTTGGGCTAGTGCCCGGGATTGGGCTAAATTTGGACAGCTCTATCTCAATAAAGGTAATAGGAATGGTGAACAGATCCTGAATCAAAGCTGGGTAAATTATTCGGCAACCCCGGTGGAAGGGTCGGCCGGGGAATATGGTGCACATTTCTGGCTGAATGCCGGTGGGAAATATCCCAATGTGCCGCGGGATCTTTTTTCGGCCAACGGATTTCAGGGTCAGCATGTCTTTATAATTCCTTCAAAAGATCTTGTGGTGGTAAGGTTTGGGCTTGCAGAACACCCTGATTTTGATGTGGATTCCTTATTGAAGAATATCATAAGTGCAATAAAGTAATTCTAATAACACAGAAGCCCGGGAAAAAGAAACGGGTGGCTGCTGCCTCCCGTTTCTATGATTAATGAATCCGTCTAAACCCTTTTTTGAAATACAGTATCCTTTCACGAAGGTAAGGGCTGTAGATCTGGTCTAAGGTTTCCATTAATTCCTTACCTAACCAGGTTTAAGATGGTTAGGATTTAATTATTACCCCATTCTCATCTGTTTTTATTCTCATTCTTTGGTTGCCTTTTTCAAGGAGGATCTTGTATTCTTTTTTGGTAACCCCTTTCCTGTCGTGATAATTTACCAGGTATGCATTTTTTGTCATTGTCCAGCCATCGTAGTTTTTAGCGATAACATCTGCTACAGCAGGTGGAAGGTCCAGATTTTTATATTTTTCAATAGTTCTTAAAATATTGCCTTCTTTATCATAAGAGGCCAGAATTCTTCCTTCAGGAATAAAGAAAGAAATGCTGTAATCATCATATTCATCTTCATAGAACTCGGCATCCTTTATATCATACACAGCAGCCTGGCGCTGAAGCCTTTTTACGGGAGGTGGATCATCACTCTCGCCCGCAATGGCAAGGTATTTATAATTTACCCCCACAATTTCAATTTCAGGCAATTCAATTATTTGCGCAGAAAGTTGGGTGGTTAGCCCAAAAACAAATAAACCCAGAACGAAATTTTTCATGACATTTTGTTTTTAAATTTTTAAAAATAACGGGAGGATCTTTTTTCTTTCAGAAGAATTTGAATGGGGGGAAGACCCCAAAGGGTCATTTCAAGCTCCATACAATTAAAATTACATGGTATTTAATTTAAAAAGAATGATAAATGTCACTAAATGAGTTAAGTAACTCCTAAAATTTTAGATTTTTTCAAAATAAAAAAAGGATCCTGTCGCCAAGCGGGAAAGGATCCTCTTAAGATTGTATTTATTTTTTAAATATTAATCCTGCACCTTGAAAGCTATAGGCAGGGCATAGGATACCGGCACCGCTTTCCCGCGCTGCATTCCGGGTTTCATTTTTGGCAGGGAATTAATTACCCTGGCTGCTTCCTGTTCCAGTTTTGGATGTGGGGCGCGGGACTGAACTCCCACTATGTTCCCTTGGGTATCTATCTGGAAGAGAACATGAATGCGGTTTATGCCTGTAAGACCTAGCTGACTTCCAAGATCGCTGTTGAATCTTTTATTTACAAATTCTGTGATCTTATCGCTCATACATTTTTTCCTTTCCTCATTGTTTGATAATCCTTCACATCCGGGATACACCGGGACATTTTCAATAAGAATAAATGGTACAGCTTCTACCGGATCATCATTGGGGGCCTCCTCAATTTTTTTAATATCGATGATGGTTTCCTGGCTGCTCTCTGTAGATTCAATGGGGTCCTCGATCACATCGGGGTCATCGGGAACTACTTCAATGATCTCCGGTGGGGTAGGAAGTTTGGGTGGGGGAGGTGTGGGAAGTTCTGTAATAGGTATTATTTCTTCCTCAATATCTCCCATTGATATTTGTTCCAGGTAAATTTCCTGTGCTGCATAGGTTTTCCATTCAATGCCCAGATACACAAGGAGAAGAATGAAAATGAGACCCAGCTGGAGAAAGAGAAGGGAACGTTTGGTAAGATCGGCTTTGTAATTTTTCTTGACTTCCATAAATTGTAAGGTTTTTGAGTTAATTAATAAATAGCTAAAAAATTGAATACAAATGAATGGTTGGTGTAGTTGTTTGATGGTTCATCAATAAAGATGCCTTTTCTTTATTGAGGTTGTAAAAACTTTAGAAAAAATTCAAAGAGTGTTCATTACCTTACAACCCGTTCGAGAAAATTGGCTTTATAAAACAAAGTATATATAAAGAATATTCCTCCCGATTTTTAAGGAAGCTTTCCGGAGTAAGAAGAAAAAAGTAGTTTAAAGAAAGAATTTAAGAGGAGCTTTTCTGTTCTTTGGCTTTATCCAGAATAGCTTTTAATTTTGCCTTATGAGCGTCTTTTTCCCTGCGCAGCTTTTCCTTTTTCTTTTTAAGAAGTTTAGTGTGTTTAGCTTTGTTAGCCGTATTTTTTTCGACTCCTTTTTTAGCCATTATAAGGGAATTTTAGAATTTAGATTGTAGGTAAATTTAAGGATATAAAATTTAAAACCCATCCTGCTGAAAATTGTGTTTATTTGGTAGGGCTTCCATGGCCAGTTCCCATAAATTTAAATCAGGAGATAATATGCCCGTCTTCCAGGTAAATAATGCGGTCGGTTCTTTTGGCAAGATCCTCATCATGGGTTACCATAAGAAGGGAAAGCCCTCTTTCATCTTTTAAGGTTTTTAAGATCTGGAACAAATTCTCTGAATTGTAGCTATCCAGGTTTCCGGTGGGTTCATCTCCTATGAGAAGCATAGGTTCGTTTATAAGGGCACGGGCCACAGCAACTCGTTGTTTTTCCCCGCCCGAAATTTTCGATGCTTTTTGAGGCGCCAGGTGTTTAACGTTTAATTGCTCCAGTAAATTCAGGGCTTCATCTTTTATTTGAGATTCCGGTTTCAGTCCCAGTTTCTTTGCCGGAAGCATAACATTTTCAAGGACACTAAACTCGGGTAACAGATAATGAAATTGAAAGATGAAACCAATTTTTTGATTTCTTATATGGGATAATTGGTGCTGGGATTTTCCTGTTATAAGCTCATTTTCCAGGTAAAGCTCCCCCGTATAATTTGTATCCATTGTGGAAAGGATGTATAATAAGGTAGATTTTCCGGAACCCGATTTTCCCATAATGCTGGTAAATTCTCCTTTTTCTATAACCATACAAATGTCTGTAAGTACATGAAATGAGTTGGCCTTGCCGAAAAATTTATTGATATTTTTTGTTTCAAGAATAAGACTCATAACAATTTTAATTTCCCCTTATTATTTGCACCGGATCAATATTTTTTGCCCTTTTTGATGGAAAATATGCGGCTATAAAAGTGCATATCAAAGCAAAAATGATCCCTATAAAATAATCGGTTGGGTTGTAGTTAATAGGATAGGTGGAAATGGTAGGCAAAGCCTCGGTTTTGAAGGGGATAGTGTCAATAAAACTGGAAAGGCCCAACCCAAGAAGTAGTCCCAGGATTCCGCCGGAAATTCCAATGAATGCTGCCTGGCTCAAAAAGATCCATTGCACATCACCCCCCGAAAAACCAATTGCTTTCAGGATAGCGATATCATTCATTTTCTCATAAATGAGCATGTTTTGAATGTTATAGATCCCAAACCCCGCAACGATGAGCAGGGTGATAGATACTGCATAGGTTATAAGATTTCTAATATTGGATCCTGTTTCAAACTGTGCATTCATTTCATTGATGTCCCGGGCAGTGACATTATATTTTTTTTCCAGCTCCACGGCCATAGCCGGTGCTTTTGAAATATCAAAAAGCTTAATGTTGATATCTGTAATATAATTTTCAGCTTCGCCCAGGATCCTTTGTACAGTTTTTAAGTTGGTAAAACTTTGGATGTTATCAATATCTGCAATTCCGCTTTGATAAATACCAACCACTTTTAAAGGAAATTGATCGCCCTTTACAGTACTCACCATTACGGTCCTGCCAATAGAGAGGGACATTTTTTCTGCTATCCCCGCCCCAAGCAAGATCCCGTTTTCGGTATTTTTAAGATCGGTGACAGTTCCCCGGGTTATATAATCCTGAATATTAGAGAGTTTTGCCTCCTTCATAATATCTACTCCTATGAGATTTCCTCCCAGTTCTATAGATCCGGACACGTAAAAGATCTGCGCCCGCAACTGGGGAGCAGCCCCCATTACGTTGTCATTGCTCTCAAGATCATTTAAAATAGGCAAGGCATTATGGATTTTTTTCTGACTCTGCTTTGGTTTGATGGAATGGATTATGGGAATGGCATCTTCGAAATCCTTATAAAGCAGGATGGGTTGCTCTTCAGTAGGTTTTATTTCGTTGTAGAGATGAATGTGGGGCACCTGGTTTAAAATAAGATCATCCAGCATATTGTTAAGCCCCGTCATAAAACTAACCAGGGTTATATAAGCACCTATTCCAAAAGTTACTCCAATAGACGCCGTGACCGTAGACTTCAGTTTACTGAAGAGATGCGTTCTCGCAATCTGGAGTATAACCTTCCACGTGCTCATTGTTCCGGTTTGTAAATGGTTTCATTTTCATCAATTCCCGAAATGATCTCGATATTATTAAGGTCCTGAAGTCCGGTGACAACTGTTACGGGGCCATCTTCGGTAAGCACCCGGTTGTCATCCATAAGATAATCCCTGGGTATAAGTAAGGCATCCTGTTTTTCAGCAATTACAATATTTGCTTCCCCGGCAAGACCCGGAAATAATTTTGGCGGATTATTTGAAAAAACCGCTTCAATTTTAAAAGTCTGGGTTCTCTCATCTTTTGCGGGATATATTTTTTTAATTGTGGCCTCAAAAACCTGTGAGCCGTATGCATCAAGGGTTATTAGGGTTTTTTGTCCTATTGCCACCTTAACAATATCCATCTCATCAACCAATAATTCAATTAGAAACTCATTGGCACTCCCAATAAGAGCCAATGGTTCTACCGTATTTACAATCTCACCCGGGTTCTTAAAAAGGGTATAAACCAATCCGTTAATTTTGCTGTTTACGGTAAACTCTCCGGAAGAGAACTGCGAGGATTTATATGTATTCAAGGCCTGCCTAACCTGAATTGACAGGAGATTTTTAGTGCGACCATATTCATTTTGGAGCAGTTGTAAATTATTGGTGGAAAGCTCATAAGCCAGCTTCCGGTTCTCAAATTCTACCCTGGAACCTATTTTTTGCTCCCAGAGCTTTTGCTGTCGCACATAATTTATGGAATCGTTGAACAAGGCCAGCCTTGCCGCCCTGATCTCTTTTTCCAGGGAATTAAGCAAAGTGGAACTGCCGCTGTAATCATCCCGGGCTTGCTGTAAAGCAAGCTTTGCATTTTCCATGCTCAGGGCAGGAGTGATATTAATAAGCTGAACAATGGGGGTCCCCACCTTCACCGAGTCTCCTTCTTCCACAAGATTCCGCTCCAGGATCCCCATAACCGTGGCGTATGCCATATACAGGCTATCGGGCTGGATGATGGCCGAAGAGTAAACAGATTCTACTAGTCTTGCCCGTTGAGGTGTAATTTTTTCGGCCTGTTGGGAGCAGGAAGTGCAAATAAATAAGATGAGAATTAAAAAGGCAGCTTTCATAAGTCATGATCTTACCCAAATTAACTCAAAACTTCCCTGATAAAATATGAGGAAAATCATTGAAGTCCGGGCAACATACATGAGAAGCTATTTTTGCAGAGTTCTAAGGATCACCAGGATGACCCCAATAATATAAATAGAGGTAAAGATGACCTTGTTGTATTTGGCCAGCCAATTGGGGAGGAAGATGTCAAAATTTTCCTTTTTAGAGTCGGAATACTTGCGGGCTATTAGGGTGAGGGGGCAAAACATCTTAAAAAGGAGGAGTACCAATCCCTCGGCCAGTACCAGCCCTATGGCAATCCAGGTGAAGGAGGTGATCTGGTGGGTTATTCCTGAATACACTACATAGAAAATAATAAACACGAAAAATGCCCACACCAGGGTATGAAGTAATTTAATTGCCAAAAGTTTTCTCTCATTGTCCATAGAAAATGGCATATAGTTCATTGCAGCTGGTAAGGAGGAACTACATAATTAAGTTACTTAAAAAATCTGGTTATTAAGCTTGCTAAATAATCTATTCAATAAATTTATTGAATAGATTATTATTTTATATCTTTGCTTTCCGAATAATTGAACCCATGGATAAGCGGGAGTTTAAAAATAAAGCATATAGTGAGTTGGCCAGGGTGACCAAGGCTTTGGGCAATCCCCGAAGGATGGAGATCATAGATCTTCTGGCACAAGGTTCATTTTCAGTAGAACGAATTGCTGAACAAACGAATTTGAGCGTTGCCAATGCCTCCCAGCATTTGCAGGTTTTGAAAGGAGCCGGCCTGGTTGGAATATCCAAAAAGGGAAATTTTATTTTCTACGAGCTGGCCGGGGAGAAGGTATTTGAAGCCTGGCGTGCTTTGCGCGAACTGGGTTTTGCTCAAAATCCCGAAGCGGGAAACCTGGTGAAAAATTTTTTCCATTCCGATTCTCAAAGGGAACCGGTCACAATGGAAGAATTACAACAAAAAATGAATCAGGAAGATATTGTGGTACTTGATGTACGACCCGGGGAGGAATATGAACGAGGTCATATAAAAGAGGCTATTTCTATCCCTGTAAAAGAGTTGGCCGGCCGACTTAAGGCCCTTCCCAAAAATGCCGAAATTATCGCTTATTGCCGTGGTCCCCTGTGTGTGTATGCAGATGAGGCTGTAAAGCTGCTGCAGGAAAAAGGATATAATGCCAAAAGATTAAAGGAAGGTTTTCCCGATTGGAAAGCGATGGGTTTCCCTGCGGAATGATTTTAAAATACAATTACATACATCAATGAACAAAGATCATATTGAACACGGCTTAAGGGAAAACTGGAAACAATTTACCCTGCTGGTAATTGTAAATGCCTTTGTGGGCGGGATGGTGGGTCTTGAACGCAGCATTCTTCCCGAGATCGCTGAAAAGGAATTCGGCATTGCCGCTACCAGCGCAATCCTCTCATTTATTGTGGTATTTGGTATTGTTAAGGCGATCTCAAACTACTATGCAGGAGCGCTGGCAAATAAGCTGGGACGCAAAAACCTGCTGGTGCTGGGGTGGATATTTGCGATCCCTATCCCTTTTATTTTAATGTATGCTGAAAACTGGAACTGGGTGATCGCAGCCAATGTGCTTCTGGGGATCAATCAGGGGCTGGCATGGTCCAGTACTGTGGTTATGAAAATTGATCTGGTAGGGGAGCGCCAACGCGGATTTGCAATGGGGCTTAATGAATTTGCCGGATATCTGGCTGTAGGTCTGGTTGCATATCTCACAGGGTGGATCGCCGGGGAGTATGGTCTTAGGCCATATCCTTTCTATCTTGGGATAGGATTAATGGTATTGGGATTGTTGTTCAGTATATTTTTAATAAAAGATACCCGCGGTCATGCCTTGAAAGAAGGAGATACCAGTGATGTTTCCAGGCTGAAAAATATCTTTTGGGATACAACCTGGAAAGATAAGAATCTGGGCTCTGTCACTCAGGCGGGGCTTATCAATAATTTGAACGACGGGATGGCCTGGGGACTTTTCCCCATTCTCCTGGCCACAAGGGGATTTACCCTGGAACAAATAGGAATTGTTGTTGCCGTTTACCCCGGAGTATGGGGAATTGGACAATTATTTACTGGGAAGATGGCCGATAAATTCTGTAAAAAAGATATGCTCTTTGCAGGGATGTTATTACAGGCTGTAGTGTTGATCGCCCTTGTTTGGGCCAACACCTTGTGGGTTTTTGTAGGATTGATGAGCTTGCTTGGTTGGGGAACCGCAATGGTGTATCCTACCTTTCTGGCGACCATAGCCGAAAATACCCATCCCGGAGACAGGGCAAAAAGTATTGGGATCTTCAGGCTTTGGCGGGATCTTGGATATGCCGTGGGTGCAATACTCACAGGGGTGATTTCAGACCTTATAAGCATTGAAGTAGCTGTTTTAATAGTGGGAGTTATTACCTTGTTCTCTGCCGTAGTGATCTATGTGAGGATGAAGTGCGGGGAAGGAAGATCGGTAAGATTGCTAACCATGTTCTCAAGAAGTTCCTGTTAGTAAAAGATATTAATTTAAGGTTGGAGAGATACATAATTACAGGCAAGAGATATGCCGAGCTGATTTTTCCGGTTTTGACCCTTTACCTGAACGTATAAAAAAATCTCCCGCTTTTGGGCGGGAGATTTCGGGTATATAAAAATTGGGGGAGATATTCAGACTTTTTTAAGCTTTCGTTTTTTCATCTTTTTTTCTTCCTGTTTTTTTATAATTTTTTCCTGTCGTTTTGCCTTTAGGTCATCCTTTAGTTCTTTAGGGCTCTTTTTTAGTTTCATTTTCTCTTAGCTTTAATTATAAATAGTACCAAAGTTTAATAGTTCTTAGCGGTGTATTTTGCCTTCGGGTAAATAATTTAAATTTCGGAAAAGATCATACACCTGGGTCAGTGGCACCCGTGGGCCACCCCATAATCCCAAAAGATGAGACGGGGAGGAGTATATGTTGTAATGATTTGTTTGAATTTGTTCATTATTGAAAATTCTGAATTAAAAAATCTAAAGCAATTTCTTCAGTCCGTTATTTATGTAAGAATAAATAAGGGTTTTTAAATTTCTATTCTCAAAGAAATAGTTTTCAATTTCAATCTTAAACTTTTGTAATTCATTTAAGTAGAAAGTTTCACATTGCAGGTCATCGCATTCGCTAAATCCATCCAATTCCAGGATGAAAGCCATTAATTTTTCCAGGTATGCCTGATTTTTTAGATCGAGACTTTCCAGTTCCTGTTGGAGGTAATACAAGTCCTGCAGGTTAATATCTGTTTTTTCAATAAGTCTGGAGGAAAAAAGTTTTTTATAAAATTGATTTTCCAGATCTATAAAAGTTACTTCGCTTTTCCATTTATTCACATCAGTAAACATATTGAGTCTTTGAATATCTTCACTGCCATAATGTTCTCTTATTAATTTATTCATCATCTTATATTTTATACTAATTCCAATTGTTTTACCTCAAGGATCTTAATGTAACTTTCTCCCACAGGAAACTTCCATAAGATCTCATCCCCCTGAGCATAACCAAACAGAGCAAGGCCCATAGGAGCCAAAACCGAAATCTTATTCAGTTTTATATTGCTCTTTTCAGGGGTTACCAGTTGATACGATTTTTTAACATCAAAAATGGTTTTAATGGTAACTGTACTATTAAACCGGATAACATCTTCCGGCATATCTTTCCTATGAACAATTTTTGCCCTCTTCAGCTCTTCAGTTAGTTTCTCCATCGATTCCCTGTAACTATGATCCTTAGCATAATGAGCCATGCCCATAATACGCTTTAAAGATTCATACTCTTTTTTCTCAACTATTATTTCCCCGTATTTCATAAAAAAAATTATTATGCTCCCAACTAATCAACATTTAAAATGAAGGTATATAGTATCCTGCCGCCCTAAAGCAAACACATACCATACACCTTCAAATTATAGTAACAAACTGCCCGGAAACCCTTTAAAAAGAGGAGCTTTTTTTAAGGTTTAACACTACATTAGGTACCGGGCAGTATTCTCAATTAAGGAAATATTCCCCTTTGTATATAAGCAGTTTCTATTCTCGAAATTGCAATAATATAGGAAGCTGTTCTCCAGTCTATTTTTCTTTCTTCGGCTTCCTTTTGTACTTTATTGAAGGCTTCGGTTATCTTTTTCTCCAGTTTAACCATTACTTCATCCAGTTGCCATAGCTCACCATTCCGGTTTTGCAGCCATTCAAAATAACTACCTATTACACCGCCTGAGTTGCATAAAATATCGGGGATTATCGTGATCCCGTTTTCAAGCATTATTTTCTCACCTACGGTATCTGTGGGTCCATTGGCACCTTCAGCAACAATCTTCGCTTTTACCTTATAGGCATTTTCTCCGGTGATTTGATTTCCTAAAGCCGCGGGTACAAGAATATCACATTCCAATCCAAAAAAATCATCAGGATCAATTTCTGCTGCTCCCGTAAAACCTTTTATAGAACCTTTTCTTGGTTTGGAATGTTCAAACAGGGCGTCTACATCTATACCATCCTTTTTATATAATGTGGCGTGCGCATCCTGAACCGATTGAAGAATGGCTCCATCTTCAACCATAAATTTCGAGGTCCAGTAACCTACATTTCCAAATCCCTGAACAATAAATGTTTTTCCTTTTAAACTCTCTCCTCTGCTTTCATGAAGAAGTCTTATAGTTAAATAAACTCCAAAACCGGTTGCTCTGTCCCTTCCTTCAAGTCCACCGGAACCCACGGGTTTACCGGTAACAATGTGCTGGTTGTGCGATCTTTCAGATGGAGATTTGGTAGACATATAAGTATCTGCGATCCACGCCATAGTTTGGGCATTGGTATTCACATCTGGTGCAGGAATGTCATGCTCCGGTCCTATATTGTCACCCAGGGCATAAGTAAATCGTCTGGTAATTCGCTCAAGTTCAGATAATGAATAATTGCGGGGATCTATTTGAATTCCTCCTTTAGCTCCACCGTAAGGCAAACCTGCAAGGGAACATTTCCAGGACATCCACATGGCAAGGGCCCTGGCAGCATCTACATCTACAGATGGATGATAGCGCAAACCTCCTTTATAAGGTCCAAGTGCATTATTATGCTGCACGCGGTAACCTGTAATGATCTCCACATCACCATTGTCCCTTTTCACGGGAAAATGAACTATAATTTCATTATTGGTAATTGCAAGTATTCTTCTAATGTTGGGATTAAGATCCATCACATCTGCCGTCGCATTGAACTGCTGCATAACAGTTTCAAACATTCCCTGTTTATTCTCTTTTGTTGTAGTAGTCATAATTTTTTTAATCAAAATGTTCACACATAAATTTGTTGTTTTCCAACCAAACACAATGAGGCCGGTTAGAGCAGGTAATACATAAACCCTGAGCTATCTTTAATTTTTCTTGCTGCAGGGTAAAGGACCGGTCCGTCTTAGGAGCAAAGTCCTTTATCAATACATTTTTGATAAGATTCATGAAATTTTCCTTTTAATATTTTCAATCCTGTTTCATAGTAGTCTTCCCTTAGTCAAACTATATGCCCGGTAAAAAATATTATTTCAAAAGTAATTGCAAAGTGCTGATCTTCAGGCAGCTGAAGAATAAATTTATTTTGTAAGAAGAAATGGGGCCGGGGAGAAATTACCCGGCAAGGAAAGAATTACCCGTTTAACAAATAATGTTATTTAAGCTTTTGACGCAGGGTTTTTCGGTCAATTTGAAGAATTTCGGCTGCTTTGGTTTTGTTATTATCTACCTGCGCAAGCACATTTAAAATATGCTGTTTTTCAACTTCCTTTAAAGATTTGGAAAGCTGGTCTTCCCGGGGTTCAGGATATTTTAAATAACCGGGAAGATTGGAAACGGTGATCAAATCTTCACTCATGATGATACTTCTCTGAATTATGTTTTCCAGTTCCCGAACATTTCCCGGCCACGAATGCCTTTCCAATATTTCCAAAGCTTTTTCGTCAATGCGAATATTAGGTTTTTGATATTCTGAACCGTATTTTTTCAGAAGGGTTTTGGCGATAGGAATAATATCCTTTTTTCGCTCCCGCAAGGGCGGAATTTCAATATTTACAACATTTAGCCTGTAATAAAGATCCTCCCGAAAAGTTCCCTTTTGTACCATTTCATACAAATTGGAATTGGTCGCTGCGATCACCCTTAGGTTTACCTTTTGGGTTGTTTGGGAGCCTACTCTTCTCACTTCTTTTTCCTGAAGCACCCTTAGAAGGCTGGTTTGCACCGCCAGGGGGGCAGTACCTATTTCATCGAGGAAAATTGTCCCACCGGAAGCTGCCTGAAAAAAACCGTCCCGGTTTTCATTGGCACCCGTAAAAGCTCCTTTTACATAGCCAAAAAGTTCGGCTTCCAGCAGATTCTCCGGGATAGCGCCACAGTTTACGGGAATAAAAGGATTTCCTGCAAAAGAACCTTTATAATGGATCGCCCTCGCTACAAGTTCTTTTCCCGTCCCGCTTTCCCCCTGAATTAAAATGGTAGCACGGTTATTTTTTACCCGCTCAATAATGTCTATAAGCTGGGAGATCTGTTCAGACTGGCCAACAATTCCTGCATAAACCGTTTTTTCTTCCGGTTTATTATTTGAAGGTTTGGCTGCCTGTTTAATTTTTGGGTGGGCCTGGAAGGATTTTTCTACAGCCTTCTTTAGTTCTTCCATGGTAAAGGGTTTCACTAAATAATCCAGGGCACCAGATTTTACCGCCTCTACTGCTCCGTCTACAGAGGGGAATCCCGTGATAACCAGTTTTGGAATACCGGGGAAGTGCTCATCTACATATTTTACCAGTTCCATCCCGTTAATTCCGGGCATTTGAAGATCTGTTATTAAAAGATCTACCGGTGAGAATTTTAAAATATTCATCGCCTCAACCACAGATGTTGCCTTATAGGTATGAAAATTTTGTGCAGTGAGATTTCGCTGCAGCACCTCGATCATATCGTAATTATCATCTACAATTAGAATATTTTCTTTTTTAAGCGGCATATCAAACGGTTAAGGGAAGAGTTATCTGGAAAATAGTTCCTCTGGGTTTATTTTCAAATGTAACAATATTGCCTCTATGGCTTTTTATTATTCCGTGAACTACGCTTAATCCCAATCCCGAACCTTCACCCAAGGGTTTGGTGGTAAAAAATGGTTCAAAGATCCTGGACTTTATTTCCTTGCTTATACCGGGGCCTTCATCGGCAATTTCTATGTAAAACGAATTTGAATTATTGGTTACAGAGATCTCGATCTTTCCATTTTTTGGGGAAACGTAAATAGCATTGATCAATAAATTAAATAACACCTGGCTAAATTGAATGCTGTCCAGCCTGGCAGCAAGTGTTTTATTTTGAATTGTAAAAATGGGAGTAACCCCGGCTTTTTTAAAATTTGGGCCTAGTAAGGAGAGTACCTGCAGGATCACCGGCCTTATTTTAATTACCTCCATATTTTGTGGCATCTCGCAGGCAAAAAACATTAATTTCTTGACCACTTCACGTGAGTAAATGGAAGATTTGATGATCTTTGAAATATCTGACTTTATCTGGGGATCAGAAGTTTTTGATTCAATAAGTTCAGCAAAACCCAAAATGTTTCCCAGGGGCGTATTAAGCTCATGAGCTATTCCTGCGGTAATTTCTCCCAGGATAAGTAAGCGGTCATTGCGTTGGGCAGTAAGTTTGATAAGGGCTTCTTTTTCTTTATTTTTTTCTTTTTCATAAAAATTCCCTATCTCCTGGGCAATTTTATCAAGTAACTTCTGCTCCTCAACCAGGAAGTCTTTCCGTGAATATTTTGGAGTAGGATAATGGACTTTTATATTTCCACAAACTTTATTAAAAATAGAAATTTCGCTGTTTTGAAAAACTGTATTTGGAGGAATGGGTGCAGATTTATATTTGTGCTCATCCAGGGTGATCTCCACTATAGTTTCTTCCGGAAATCGCCAAGCTAATTTGATCACCTTGCCCAGGGCGGTTAGGGTAGGAATTAGTGCCGATTCATGTTTGGACAGGATAGAGGCAATATCAAACAAACAGGAGAGTTCCTTGATTCTTTCCTGAAGTTTCTCTTCTATTGTGAAATTCTTCTGCATAATTATAAATAACCAAAATTAGAAGTGCCCAAACAGCTATTAAAACGCCCCGTGAGAAATATTTTCAGAATCAAAACATCTATAAACAAAGGTAATCAAAACCTCAAAAGAAGTAAAAGCTTGATGTTGTCAGTAAATTAGTTGGCTCCTGTTTAACCAGGAATTTTTTTAAACCAGAAAAAAATCCTGAATCTAATGGATATTTGCAATTTCCACTAATCTCTTCGCATTCAGGATAAATATAGTCCGCCCTTTTGTTTGAATAATTTTTTCGTCCTTAAACTCCCTAAGAAAACGCACAAGGGTTTCAACAGCGGTTCCAAGAATATTGGCAAGGTCTTCTCTGCTTAGGTTTATTTCAATAGGATCATTGTTTTCTCCTTCAGTTTTAAATTTATCACGTAAGATCAATAAAGTGAGCGCCAGTCTTTCCCTAACTGTTTTATGGGCCATGGAAAGTATATTATTTTCCAAAACCGCAAATTCGTGACTTAGATTTTTAAGGAGTTTTCTGGAAAGAACTGGCGACTTTTCAAGAAGTGTAATAAAGGCTTTTTTAGGTATAAATCCCACCGTACTGTTTTCAATAGCCGCAGCAGAATCTGAAAATGTCTCCTCGCTTAATAAAGCGGGATAGCCTAATAGCTCCCCCTTGTTACATATATAAATAATATGTTCTCTCCCATCATTATCTACCTTAAATTTTTTAACCTTTCCCTCAATAAGATAAAAGATCCCAGCCGGATAAGAGCCTTCCAGAAACAGCATATCTCCTTTTTTATATTTCTTCGGAATTATTGCCGCTTTTAAGAAATCCTTATCCTCCACCGGCAAATTCTCAAAAACAGAATGACTTTTAAAATGGTAATCATCAACGGAGAATTCAATATTTTCTGTCATTTGAGGTGTTTTTCTTATTCTCAAAGATAAGAAAGAAAGATCCCCGCACCTTAAAATTGATTTAAATCAATTTATTAGAAAACCTGGATCAAAAACCGGGATAATATCTCCACCTACCTTTGCATGAATAAAAATTTTAAATATTGGTAAAGGATGGTTACCGGTTTATTATCATCCCTATATGTAACCAGGGTAGGGGATAAATGGATTCCTATCCCGATTAAAAAAATGCCATAAAAAGAGCTATTAAATTATCCTTATGTCCATTTCCTATAAAGAGAAAAAACTCCTCGGTTTAGCAATAGAAAAATTAAAACGGTTGGGGTTTATAGATGTGAACATTCACACCCTTTTAGAGGATGAGGTGTATCGCAGCTTTTTAATAAAAATAGTAAAGGAGATTTCTCACAAGAACAAGGATTGGGAAAACACCACCAATACAATTTTAGCAAAGGTTGGAAAAAAAAGATAATTCGGTTTCGAGAAAATAATTAAAAAGGAATTTTTAAAGAATAATGGAGAAGGGAACTAAGGTATATAGTGTATTAAATCAAAAATGCCCACGCTGCCAGGAGGGCGATTTATTTATCAATAGAGGATGGTTTGTATTTGAAAAAGTTTTGGATATGCCTAAAAAATGTAAGCGTTGCGGGCAGGTTTTCAAACTGGAACCCGGCTATTATACCGCCGCGCTATGGGTAAGTTATCCTATTGTACTTATTATTTTCATTCCCTTAATATTTCTGGGTTTCTCCCTTAAAAATCTCCACTCATTTTTCACACTTCTGTATCCGGTAATTATCCTCTTATGTCTCCTTCTTCAAATTCCATTAATGCGTTTGACACGGGCAATATTGATCAATATCAATGTCGATTTTGATGAACATTTTTAATCGGGCCAATCAATATATTCAGAGAGTTCGAATGGTAAAACCAGAGCGTTTGCAAAATACATATAATTTAAAACATTGATTACCGCATATGAAAACAGAGTTTACCCCAAAATTAGTAACCCTCTTAAGGGAAGGGATCACAAGGAAACAATTAGGAAAAGATGTTCTGGCAGGAATAATTGTAGGAATTGTCGCTTTGCCTTTAGCGATTGCTTTCGCAATAGCATCCGGGGTCTCTCCTGAAAAAGGTTTGATAACAGCGGTTATTGCCGGGATAACCATTTCTTTGCTAAGCGGGAGCCGGGTTCAAATTGGGGGGCCAACCGGTGCCTTTATAATAATTATCTACGGAATTGTCCAGGAGCATGGGGTAGGAGGCTTAACCATCGCCACCTTTATGGCAGGATTTTTAATAATTGGGTTCGGCCTGGCGCGATTGGGAAACTACCTGAAGTTTATTCCCTATCCGCTTATTGTTGGTTTTACCAGCGGTATCGCGATAATAATATTCTCCTCTCAAATGAAGGATTTCTTTGGCTTGAATATGGGAGATGTTCCACCGGATTTTGTTGAAAAATGGAAGGTATACGGGAGCAATTTTCTCGAGGTAAACTGGCTGGCTTTCAGTATTGCCATGGGCACGGTGATTATAGCATTGAATTTCAATAAAATATATTCTAAAATTCCCGGGTCTATTGTAGCTATAGTTCTTAGCACATTGGTTGTTTATATATTTGATTTACCGGTTGAAACTATAGAAAGTAGGTTTGGGGAGATCCCCAACAGCATTTCCCTTCCACAGGTGCCCGAAGTAAATTTTGCCATTATTCAGCAATTAATTCAGCCAGCCATTGCAATTGCGCTTCTTGGTAGTATTGAGTCATTGCTTTCGGCTGTGGTAGCAGATGGGATGACTGGTGGGCGGCATAGATCAAATATGGAGCTGGTAGCCCAGGGAACAGCCAATATTTTTACCGGTTTATTTGGAGGTATACCGGCTACAGGAGCCATTGCCAGGACTGCCACCAATATTAAAAATGGCGGAAGAACCCCCATTTCCGGGATAGTTCACGCAATTGTCCTTTTACTTATAATGCTGTTATTTGCTCCGGTGGCCAAACTTATTCCTCTTTCCTGTTTAGCGGGGATTTTAGTTGTTGTGGCCTGGCATATGGGGGAATGGCATCATTTCTTTTCCTTGTTTAAGAGCAATAGAATGGATATTGTTGTTCTTCTTACTACCTTTTTTCTTACCGTTTTCTTTGATTTGATCCTGGCAATAGAAATTGGGATGATCCTTTCAAGTTTTATTTTTATGAAGAGAATGAGTGAAGCCACCACTATTGAAAATGCGCCCCAACTATTCCTGTCCAAGGAGGGCAACGAGGATGTATTATTTGAGGAAGAGATCCCCGAAATTCCTACCGGGGTGATCCTGTATGAAATTAACGGACCCTTGTTTTTTGGAGCCTCCCAAAAATTCCAGGAGGTTGTAACAGATCTGAATTTTAAACCGAAAGTCCTTATCCTTAGAATGAGAAATGTACCTTTTATAGATGCCACCGGAATAAATCGCCTTAAAGAAATTTGCCTTAGGTTTGAGGAAAAGGGAATCCAGATTATTATTTCGGGAGCAAATCGAAAAGTAAAGGAGGAACTGTTAAGAGCTTCAATTTACTCTTTGATAGGTAAATATAATATTACAGAGAATATCAATCTGGCATTGGTTAGGGCTCAACAAATTTTAAAAGAGGATTAATGAGGCTGGAGGTAACATCTCTGCATTTCTTAGGTTAATAATTACCCAACACCCTGCTGTGCAACATATGTTACATAACTTTCAAAAACTACACATTATCTTTGGGTTATAAGGGAATTTAAATTCGGTATGCCATGAATTTTAATTTCTGTCTTCCATAATCTGTCACCAAATTACTCCAAACTCCTGGAGAAATTCTGTATTTGCAAAAGTCTTAAATTCTTACATAATTATTAATAATATATGACTATTATCATATTTATATTTGATTTTCTTCAATAATTTTGGGATATATATAAAAATAATCTGGAGCCGATAAATTGAAAACAGGTTTCAACAATGGTTAACTAAGAGGATTTCCAATGAAAAATTTAGTCATACTAGGTGCAGGAACTGCGGGAACAATGATGGCAAACCATCTTAGATCCAAATTAAAAACGGATAAATGGAATATTAGTATTGTAGACCAGTATAAAACTCATTATTACCAACCCGGATTTCTGTTTCTGCCTTTTGATATTTATACTGAAGATCAGGTAAAAAAGGACGGAAAAAAATTCATTCCCAGGGGAGTTAATTATATTCAGAAAAAGATAGAACAAATTTTTCCTGAAGAGAACAAAGTTCAGTTGGAAGACGAAACTTTGAATTATGATCTTCTAATTATAGCCACAGGTTCAAAAATTGCTCCTGAAGAAACAGAGGGAATGAAAGGCAGGAACTGGCACAAAAATGTGTTTGATTTTTATACCTATGAGGGCGCTTTAGCCCTGCGAAATAAACTAAGGGAATTCAAAGGTGGAAAAGTGATAGTTCATTTTACTGAAATGCCCATTAAATGCCCGGTTGCACCATTGGAATTCGTTTTTCTGGCTGATGATTTTTTCACCAAAAAAGGAATTCGGGACAAAGTGGAATTAACGTATGTTACCCCACTTGACGGGGCATTTACAAAACCCAAAGCAACAGCTGCATTAGGTCATTTATTAAGTGATAAGAACATCAGGGTGGTGACAGATTTTGCTATTGAAAAGGTGGATAATGAAACAAATCAAATTGTTGATTACGGGGGGCAAATTGTTGATTTTGATCTATTGGTCACCGTTCCAACAAATATGGGTGACGATGTAATAGCACGTTCCGGAATGGGAGACGACTTAAATTTTGTTCCAACCCATCATCATACCCTGCAATCCATAGCCCATGAAAATGTATTTGTAATTGGGGATGCTACCAACGTTCCCGCATCTAAGGCTGGATCTGTGGCACATTTTGCCTCAGAGACTTTGACAGATAATATCCTTTTATATATAGATGGGAAACCATTAAAAGAAGAATTTGACGGCCATGCCAATTGTTTTATTGAAACAGGGAAAAATAAAGCCCTATTAATTGATTTTAATTACACCCAGGAACCGGTAGAAGGTACTTTCCCCATTCCAGGAATTGGACCCTTAAAACTTTTAAAGGAAAGCGTCTTAAACCACTGGGGAAAACTGGCCTTTAGATGGATCTATTGGAATATGCTTTTAAAAGGAATTCCAATACCTCTGGTAGGCAGAAATATGAGTACAAAAGGAAAAAAGATATAATTGATTAATAATATTTAAAAAATACACAAATGGAAACCACACTCGCAGGATACAAATTAAATGTAAATGAAGAAGGTTATTTAACCGATTTTTCTGAATGGACAAAAGAAATTGGAGAAGAGATTGCAAAACAGGAAGGAATTGAAATGACAGATCGGCATTGGGAAGTGATCAAATGGCTCCAGGATCAGGTGCAGGCAGATGTCGCTTTATCTATAAGGGGTATCAAAAAAAGCAATGTGCTTGATATTAAAGAGTTTTACGCCCTGTTTCCCGGTGGTCCTTTAAAAATTTCAACCAAAATAGCCGGAGTCCCAAAACCAAAAAGCTGTATTTAAAAACTTCTAAATCTAAATCATGGGAAAAACAGTAATAAAAAAGATGCTTTTTGTTTTATCAAAAGCAACTCTTGAAAATGCGTATGCAGCTTTTATAATGGCAAACGGCGCCCGGATGGAGGGGATTGAAGCTGAAATATTCTTTACCTTTTTTGGCCTGGAAGCAATACAACCCAAAAAAATGAATAAACTGAGTGTTGCAACAGTGGGAAATCCCGCGATGCATATTCCTACAATGGTAGGAGGTTTGCCGGGAATGGAAGCCTTTGCAACCAATATGATGAAAAAGGAAATGGAAAAACTGGATATGCCTCCCGTTGATGAATTTCTTGAGATCCTGTCAGATTCCGGGGTTAAACTATGGGCCTGTAAACTAGCCGTAGATATGTTCCACCTTAATGAAAAAGACCTTATTGAGAATATAGATGGAATATTAACAATAGGCGATTTTTACAACAGGGCAGATCAGGAAGGAACTCAATTGTTATTCATATAAAAGTAAAACCCCGGTCGGGGAGATATCTTAAAACATGAATTCCCGTACAGGCAAAAAACCTGGCGGGAATTTTTCATTTTAACTAATTTCTTAACCTCAAATACTTTTTATTGTGGATTCCTTTCTTTCCATTCCCGGCCAAGGATGGCATAAATAAGATCATCTACCCATTTCCCCCGAAAAAACAAACTCTCTATAAAATGGGCCTCTTTTCTAAAGCCTAATCGTTCAACCAGTTTAATCGAATCCAGATTAGCCGGATCAATAGATGCGATGATCCTGTGCTTGTTTAATTTACTTACCAAATATTCGATTATGACTGATAATGCCTCAGATGCATATCCATTTCCACGAAATCTGCTGTCTAATGTATATCCAATCTCCACCTGTTTGTTTTCCGAATCGGTCTCCAAAAAATGAATTCCTATATCACCAATCAACTGGTTTGTAACTTTCTCAATAATTACAAATTGAAACCAAGTCCCGGGAACATTTATTTCTCTTGACGTTTTTGTAATAAATTCTTCAACATCCTCAACAGTTTGAGGGGTCAAACTCAAATATTTACTGGTTTCAGGATCTGCACGGTAAGTAAAGATGGATTCTTTATCTCCAATTTCTACAGGCCGGATTATTATCCTTTCAGTTTTAAAATTCATAATTAAATTAATTTGTAAAGTTTATTGCCATGGGTCATATAGTTTTTAATGTTATAACCGAGCTTGCAACAGAACGGGAATGATACACAACCTGAGCACAGATAACACATCAATTATTCAATTAACGAGGCTTTGTATTAAGACAAAAAGGGTAAGATAATCAATTACAGGGCACTAATATAACAACCAATAGTTTCCGGGTAGTCGAGAGTTGCTAAGGTGCATAATTTCAAAAGAAATATTAGGTAAAGCATATTAATTTGGATTAACTCCATTATTTTCAGAGGGTTAATAAATTTTTTATCTTTAATGTTGCTGAATGTATAATATAAAGTTATGCCTGTTTCCCGGATGTATAAAGAATTTAAAGAGAAATTTCAAGGTAAGTTGATCCTTCCAGATAATCATCAATATGAAGAGGCGCGTAAAGTGTGGAATGATCTCTACGATAAATATCCAGCTGCAATTGCCAAATGCAAAAATTCTTCTGAGGTACAGGATGCTATAACCTTTGCAAGGGAGAATAAGGTGGAACTAGCAGTAAGAGGAGGAGGGCACGATTATGCAGGAAATTCTGTCTGTGATGAGGGTTTGGTTATAGATCTTTCTAAAATGAACAAGGTTGAGGTGGATCCCGATGCTAAAACAGCAGATGTTCAGGGAGGGGCTACTATTGGACAACTGGATGAAGCAACCCAAAAATACTCCCTTGCAATCCCTACCGGTACCGTTTCCTCTATTGGTATTGGCGGACTAACTTTAGGAGGTGGATCGGGTTATTTATCCCGGAAATTCGGGTTGACTTTGGACAGCCTGATCTCTGCGGAAATTGTCACTGCCGATGGTAAAATTGTCATCGCCAGTGAATCTGAAAATGAAGATCTGTTTTGGGCAATTCGTGGAGGAGGAGGGAATTTTGGAATAGTAACTTCTTTTAAATTCCGGCTTCACGAAGTAGGTCCGGAGGTGCTTTTTTTTCAGGCATATTTTCCTTTTAAGGAAAGCAGTAAGATCCTGAAGTTTTACAGGGAATTTATGGAAGATGCTCCTGAAGAGCTGCAGTGTTATGCATTTTTTCTGAATGTGCCACCCGTGGACCCTTTCCCAAAAGAATTTCACGGAAAAACTACTTGCGCCCTTGTGGCCTGTTATGCCGGAGATCCTCAAAAAGGGAAAGCTGTTCTCCAACCTTTAGTCGAGATTGGAGATCCTATTTTCAATTTTCAGCAAAACATGAAGTATCCAGATATTCAGAAATCTTTCGATGCCGGAATGCCGAAAGGCTTAAGGTGGTTTACAAAAGCGCACTATTTACCTGAGCTCAATAATTCAGTAATTTCTACAATTCTGGATTTCACCGCTTCCTTATCCGGGGCTTATACTTTAGCTTATTTGGAACCTGCAAGTGGAGCGATAACAAGAATACCATCAACCGCCACGGCTTTTCCCCACCGAAAAAAATCATATAGCTTTCACATTTTCCCGGGATGGCAGAACGAAGAGGATGATGAAAAAAATATTGAATGGGCAAAGGATTTTTATAGGGCAATAAAAAATGAATCAAATGGCGGCGTCTACGTAAACCTTATGAGTCATGACGAAAAAGACAGGATAAGGAATGCCTACGGTGAAAATTTTGAACGGCTGGTGGAGGTAAAAAAGAAATGGGATCCGAATAATTTGTTCAGGAGCAATCATAATATAAAACCGGCAACAGAAGATCTGTCCAGGTGAGATGTTTCTAAACTATCTTCCCCTTAAGGGTCTTAACCGCCCGGCGTTAAGTTTTAATGTATCTTTATGTCATGCAGCATCCCAATGAACAGCTTATTCTTGATTTCTACCAGGCCTTCCAACAAGGAAACCCAAAAGCCATGAACGCCTGTTACCATAAAGACATTGTCTTCTATGACCCTGCATTTGGGCATATAAAGGGAGACCGGGTAAGAGCTATGTGGTATATGCTTTTGGAAAAGAGCAAAGGGGAGTTGAGTATAAGCTTCAGCGAGATACAGGCTAATGATAATAACGCGAGCGCCAGGTGGACTGCCAGCTATTATTTTGGTCCTGATAAACGTCGGGTTGTCAACGAGGGGGTGGGAACCTTTTACATTCAGAACGGAAAGATCCTCCAACATACAGATCATTTTGATATTTGGAAATGGTCCCGACAGGCCCTGGGCTTCAAAGGGTATTTGCTGGGATGGACCAAATCGATGAAACTTAAGATCCAGCAGGAATCCAGTAAGATGCTCTCCCGTTACATTCAAAAAATGCGTTCTCTGGAAGAGGATGATATCTGATCTTTATCTTTGTTTATAGTTATGTAATTTTATGGAGCATATTATTACCCCCTTATAATCTCAACATCCAGCCCTGATAAATTATGATTATTTCTTGTCTCTAGGGAAACTTCCATCTTCATTTAAACCCCAGGCTTTATTTACTTTTGCAATCAAATCAGGAAAACGTTTGTCATTTCTTAAAGGGGCCAAAACTTCCGGAAAAAGATATCGTATGAATTCGGTAGAAAAAGAAGTCCAGTCCTGAACCCGGTTAAAAGTCTGAAAAGCCTCATCTATTTCTCCAAACAGAGCCTGGAGCATTCCCAGAGGAAATGGATCTATCCTGCCGAAGATTTGCTCTTTATAATCCAATCCCCATTGATGATCTCCTAAACTGTAATATGTAAAAGCAAGCGCTGTTTTTACTTCCGTCTGGCTGGGGGTCCCTCTGGCCGGTATTATTTCCAGGGCATTATGGAAAGCAGTAACAGCGTCTTCCCATCTTCCGGTATGATAAAAGGCCAGTCCCTCCATAAAATGAGCCATGCCATAATCAGGATTTATTTCCCGGGCCCTGCGTGCCTCAACCAGGGCTTTATCATAATCGTTATTTGCAAGGTAAATATCTGCAAGGTATACCCTGAAAGCTGGAGCCAGGGGATTTAATCTTAACGCATTAAATCCAAACTTCAACGCTTCTTTAGGCTTGTTTAAAACAAGATTGATCCATCCAAACCAAATTAGAGCTTCAGCATAGCCGGGGGTGAGTTTTATTGCTATCTCCATCGCTTTATATCCTCCCACACCATTTTGATGGGTTGAATATACAATTCCAAGGGAAGAGTGAGCTTCTCCTAAATTGCCATTCAGTTCCACGGCTTTTTGCGCAGCTTCCAGGGGATCCGGACTATTTTTAGGAAAGGGAAAACCATAAAAGTATAGAAGGGAAAGAGCATCAGCAAGACCGGACCAGGCTAATGCATAATCAGGATCGGTTTCTATCGCACCCTGGAAACAGTCCAGCCCCTGGTAAATAGCAGACTCCGTGCGTTGGTCTAAACAACTTCGTCCCTGAATGTACAGCCGGTAGGCCTGAAGATTTTTCGTAGGATTTTGCTGTACTAGCTGTTTTTGGTTCCCAGAGGAATGTACATTCAGGGCCTCGAGGATATCTTTTGTAATCTTTTCCCGAATGAGAAAGATATTTTCAGCAGTTAGCTTCTTTCGGTAAACTTCTGTCCATACCTCCTTATCATTGGCGACATTGATAAGGCTGAGTTTGACTTTAATATCTTCATGCGTTTGTTTTACTTCTCCTTCCAGCAGCCACAATACATTGAGTTCTTTACCAATTCCCGCGGTTGTTTTTCTTGTATTTTCATAATGGTTTACAGAAGTTCGGTAAATTACCTGCAGGTCCTTTACTCTGGACAGCGAGGTTAAAACATCTCCGTGTAGCCCATATGTGAATTGTGGATCATTGGAGTTTAGATCCTTGAAAGGAAGTACTGCTATACTACATTTTGAAAGAGATGGAGATCCAATTTCGCTGCTTAAGAATTTTGCGGCTCCCTTAGTTTTCTGAAAAATTGGTACATTATTGTTTGCGAGCCCCCAATTTTGGTTAACTTTTTTAAGGATCTGGTGAAATCGTTTGTCCTCCCGAATGGGGTCTAAAAGTTTAGGATAGTAATGAAATATAGAAAGCATCTCCCAGTAATTCCAGTGGTTAATTTGGTTAATAGTTTGGAACGCCGATTCCATTTCACCTTTAGCTGCAAAGAAGAGGCCCTTGGCAAATTTGTCCTCTTCGATTTCTTTTGAAAGTTTTTCTGCTTCAGTTTGGTCACCGGTTTCTATGAAACATAGGATATTTGTAATTAATGGGCCGTTTCCTGCCCAGGGAACCTTTAGATCCCGGAGTACCTCCTCTGCTTCCTCATACCTACCCAGGTGATAGAGAGCAACCCCTACTTCCAACCAGCCTGTGGTAAAATCCGGCTGAACCTCTAATAACCTTCTTGCCTCCCGTAAAGCTCCTTCATAATCCCTGACGCTAAGTAAGGATAACGCAAGATTACTTAGAGATTCCTGCGATAATGGGTTATATGATACCGCTGTTTTAGCGCTTTCAAGACCTTTCTGGCTGTCACCAGTAAGGAGCAGGATCCAGCATAACCAGGCATGAGCATCAGCATTAGAAGGTCGAAGTTCAACTGCTTTCTCCAAATTCTTAATTGCATCTTTACCTTTTCTTCTGGTAGTGTTAAGGAGTCCAAGTGATGAATATGCTTCAGCCAGGGTGGGGTCGAGTTTAAGAGCTTCAAGGGCTGCCATTTCAGCTTCAGGGAGTATAGCCTTGCCTTCCTTTTCATAACCATAGTCGTGCAAAAGTGACAATGCATCGGCTAAGCCCAGCCACGCCTGAGCGTAATGAAGGTCAAGAGAAATAGCCTGGCGAAAATACTCTTCTGCCAGATGCATACCTTTTTCCGATCGTTGATCAAGATTCCATCTCCCGTATGCCTGAAGCCGAAACGCTTCCAGATTTTCAGTTGGGATCTGCCTGATGGCTTTTTCCTCCTTGTTGGAGAGACG
This sequence comes from Gillisia sp., assembly GCA_039989915.1. Taxonomy (GTDB): domain Bacteria; phylum Bacteroidota; class Bacteroidia; order Flavobacteriales; family Flavobacteriaceae; genus Gillisia. The sequence goes on along the minus strand of JBDXGW010000018.1, from coordinate 226,160 downwards.
CATTTTTAATGCTTCTGTAATTTTTTGGGTGATTTCTGCTTGTATTTGAAAAAGATCTCCGGCAGTTAATTCCCTTTCATATATCTCAGCCCAAACATTTCTGTCTTCTGAAGCATTAATTAATCGTACGCTCACTTTTACACGGTTCCCGATTTCCTGAACTTCCCCTGTCAAAATCCACGCAACCTTGAGTTCACGTGCAATTTGGGGAAGCAATTTTACAGGATTGCTGAAATGTTGGGAAGAAGTACGGGAGGTTACAAATAGCTCAGATATCTGAGAGAGCCGGGTTAGGATATCGCCGTAAATAGCTTCGGTGAATGCAGTGGCTTTCTCTAAACCTAAAGTTTTAAAAGGAAGCACTGCGAGGGTGGGTTGAAAATTCCTTTTTTCATTAGTAAATTTCCTTTCGGGTTGTTTTCCTGACGATTTTATACCCGCTTGTATTTCTTCAGCCAATGATTTAAGCTGCCAGCCTGGTTCCTCCTCAAATTCTCTTCGAATAAGGTTAGCATAATTTTCGTACATATCAATAGCAGCCTGGGAATCACCGATTTGATAAAGAAAAGAAATAATTTTTGTGTGAAGTTTTTCAGAATAAAGATCCAGGGAAGCGGCTTTTTTCGCGAACATTGCAGCAGAGTGATTATCCCCCTCGTTAAAGGATGTTTTGGCCAATTCAATGCATCCTTCAATTGCAAGGCTATGAAATCTTTTTCTTTCCTGTTCCAGCCAAAAATCAAACTCAGTAGAAATGTCACTCACGTGAAAGCCTTTCAAGAGTTCACCCCGATAGAGTTCCATTGCAGTGCGATAATCTTTTTCACTGCAAGCCTTTCGGAACGTAATTGTATCTGCCCATAAAGCTTCAGGATTTATTTTCACCTCTTCTGCCCCCCTGTTTTCAACTGCCTCTCTTCCCAGGGTTTTTCTTATATGATATAACATATTACTAAGGGCATTGCGGGCACTTTTTTGGTCCTGCTCCGGCCAGAATAACGGCAACAAACTATCTCTTCGATGAAAACCATGCTCACTGCTTAATAGGAGATAGGTAAGCAACGCCAAACGCTTTGGACCGGCAAGAAATGAATGCTCAAGTTCTTCCTTTTCTGTTCTGATTTCTGCCGGACCTAATAAGTATAATTTATTCATTGGAATTAAAATTACCCTCTTAGATATGAATCTAAGACATAAAACTGACTTAGGAAAGAATCGCTTATAATTTTACTGATAATTAGATACATAGCCTTCAGAAAATGGGGGAGTAATTACTTAGAAAGATTGGTATAATTAATAAAAAACTTAAAAATGAAAATTTCAAAATCACTCAACTTAATTCTGGTGTTGACATTTCTCATCACGGCTTCCTCCTGTAAATCTGAACAAAAAGATCAACATCTTTCTCACGCTTTATTCACTGATGAGGTATTAATAGCAAATCAACCTGAACTTCCGGTTTTTGGTAATCTTGTGGAAGTAAAATCAACAGGAATGAACTTTATACTCCCTGACGAGATCCCTTCAGGTTGGACCACCTTTCGCTACAGCAATGTTTCTCCCGTGACCCATTTTATGCTAATGGATAAACTGCCGGTTGTTAACGGGAAGCAAATAACCTACACCGATTTTGGCCATATAGCACCCATATTTGGAGAAGCAATGCAACTTATTAATGAGGGAAAGGCAGAGAAGGGTTTTGCCGAATTTTCAAAACTTCCCTCCTGGTTTTCAGATATTATTTTTTCAGGAGGAGTTGGCCTTGTGTCCCCGGGTGAAACTGCCCAAACTACAATTTATGTAGAACCCGGGACGTATGTGGTAGAATGTTATGTGAAAACGAACGGGATTTTTCATCCTATGACTAAACAGCTTATTGTTAGGGAAAGTTTCTTAAACATTCTGACACCTAAAGCAACTATTGATCTGGAAATTTCCCGGGAGGGCGGGATAGAAATGCCTGAAGAGGTACAGGCGGGGCTTCAAACAATAGCAGTACATTTTAAAGATCAGGTTTCCCACGAGCATTTTATGGGTCATGATGTTCATATTGTTAAACTGGAGAAAGATACCGATTTGGTCAAACTCAACTCCTGGATGACCTGGACCACTCCGGACGGGTTAAATACCCCGGCCCCTGTAAAATTTTTAGGAGGAGCACAGGAAATGCCGGCAGGCAGTACGGCATATATTACGGTTGATCTTAAACCCGGAAAATACGCCTTGATCGCTGAAGTTCCTGACCCTGCTTCTAAAAATATGCTGAAAACCTTTACGGTGCAGTAAACCACGGCCGCTTAAAGTAAAAACAGAGCCTTCATCAAAAATTAATTAATAACTAAAAATCAGAAATCATGAAAAATTCTATTAAAATGATCAAAAAAACCAGTATTAAACTGGTTGGATTAATGATCGTACTCTTTTTATTTTCGTGTGAAAAGGACCAGCTTCCACAGGACTCAATAAATGAAGCAAACGTGAACCACGAAATGGAATCTGCGAAAAGGGCAGCAAATAATGTTGTAGAGGTTGTAACTACCCATATGAACCTTGAAATGCAATCTTTTATCTCTTCAGGATGGACAACATTTCGTTATATAAATAACAGCCACAATCCTCACTTCTTCCTTTTTCAAAAACTTCCGGGAGATAAAACGGTTGAAGACAGTAAAGCTCAGGTTGTACCTGTTTTTCAGGAAGGTATGGACTATATTGGTTTAGGCGATTGGGACAATGCCTTAAGTGCTTTCGGAAAATTACCCGCCTGGTCTGCTGAAATTATTTATTGGGGTGGGGTAGGATTACTTTCACCGGGAGGGGTAGCTGAAAGCACAGTTTATTTGGAACCCGGAAATTATACAGTTGAATGTTATGTGAAAAATTCAAGCGGGGTATTTCACTCTACAAGCGGAATGATCACAGGTCTTGTAGTTACCCCTGATGACAATGGCTACAGGGAACCCAGATCAACTATGGAACTAAATATATCTTCCACAAGCGGGATTACATTGGATGAAAAGGTACGCCCGGGAAAACATACCATTGAGGTGCTGTTTGAAGACCAGACTGTATATGGACATTTTCTGGGTCATGATGTTCATCTGGTAAGGCTTGATGAAAATGCAGATATAACCGAATTGAATGCCTGGATGAATTGGTCAGATCCCAATGCATTTAAAACCCCGGCACCAGCAGGGGTAGAATTCCTCGGGGGAATGCAGGAATTGCCTGCTATTGATGGAAAATCCTATTCCCGTGTGGGGTATTTTGAAGCTCATTTAAAACCGGGAACGTATGCTTTTATAGCAGAAGTTCCAGATCCTATGAGCAAGAATATGTTCCGGATCTTTACCGTACCCTCAACTTAATAATTGTAAAAAATTTAGAAAGGTCATCGGCGGAAGCTGGTGATCTTTTTTTTAACAATGTTTGATTATATTAACAAAATCGATTTAATGAGGAATTAGTAAGTAAAAATATGCGTGTGGAAGAAGCACCATTCTAAAATGCCTTTTTTCCCTATTTTTCTAAAAGGCATAGGTGTTAAACGATAAAGTGTATCCGTTCATTTTTGACTTTTAGGAAATGAATTTTAATCCTTAATATCCACCCTTATCCCTTTTGTATGTCCTGAAAATTCAGGAGCGTACATGCTTTCAATATTGGTGATCCCATTAGAGAAATTTCCTGCATTATTGGCCCGCACGGTATACTCCAAAACATAGGTTCCCTTGTTCAGGCTATCAAAGAAAAAGTGGGTTGCGGCATCGCGCGTGCTTTCATAATATGCAGTGCCATCCTGATATTTGTATTCGCTCAGGACGTTGGTAGGTTCAAATCCGCTGGCGCGCATGTCCTTTAAGTGAATGTAATCCATATCGGCCGTAGATCTTACAACGAGTCTCACCGTTACCAGGTCGCCTATTTTCAGTGGAGTTTCAGTAGTGATCCTCTTCAGGGAATTTCCGTCACGGTTTGAAACATTCAGGTAAAGCTCTTTCTCCACGTTCAGCGGACTTTCACTATGCACCTTGATATAATCCAGATCTTCAAAATATTGCCAGTAAATACCACCGTAACCCGCCGTGGTGTTTTGGTTTTCAACTTCAATGCTACTGAAGGAATCCTCAATTTCTTCTGCCTTCCAGTTCAGTTTCATATACCCGGTTCCGGCTTCCTTTTTAGTTTCAGCAAGTTTTTCTGAAGGCAGGGATTTCCCGCCCAATTTTATGCTGGTATTATCCCCAATCTGAAGCCAGTCATTGCCTTGCATAAGTAGGGCATAAGTAGCCTCTGTTGTTGCTTTGGTAGTTGGCCAGTGATTGGTGCGTTTGTTTTGCAGCAGCCAGATCTTAAGTTCTTCGACGGTATTTTCTTCATTCCCCAATTCAGTATAAGCCTCTATAAGAAGGGCCTGGGTTTCTATGGGAGCACGGTACCAGTACCAGCCGGAAACATTTTCCTTCCAGTACATCCCGTATTCTTCAGATTTTACTGCCGCTTCCTTTAAAGCCGCAAGAATTTCCCCGGCAATTTCCTTTTCTCCCATTTTCATTAATACCAGGGAGAGCAGGCCTTTTTCATAAATATTTCTAAGATGCCAGTCTTCTTTGTGCGCTTGAAAAACCTTTTCAGCAATTTTCTGCACATTTTCTGGTAGCGGATGTTCTTCCAGGTAAAAACTTCTAACGTACAGAAAATGGAGATTTTCAGTGCTTTTGTAAAAGTAGTCCTGATTTGTATTGTATTGCCTGCTGCGGCGTTCGGCCTCCACAATTGTAACATCGAGATAGGCAAGGGCTTTTTTAATAATTTGAGCATCATTCACCTCAATATTTAATTTTTTAAGATGGCCAAGACCCCCCACGATGTGGCGGGTGATGAAATAATTATCCCATCCGCCCGAGAACCATGGCCAGGCTCCGGAGGAGTTCTGCATCATCGCCAGCCGTTTTACAAGATCCTTTTTTTTAGTTGCAAGTTTAGCTGTGTCAAATAATTGTGCCAGGCGTTTTTTCTGTTCAGTTTCTGAAGCTGCATCCCTTACCCAAGGAGTTTCAGCAAGGATAATAGAATTTAATTCCTCATTCTTTTCAAGATCGCTCACCAGGGCACCACTTTCCTTCCAGGCATCAAAAACATCTTTGATCTTTGGCTGACTGTTTATAATATGTCCCGCCACGCTATTGGCATACAGTCGGGCAAAGGTTTGCTCTGAGCATTCGTGTTCAAATTCTATAAGGTATGGCAAACTCTGGATGGCATACCAGGCAGGGTTGGAGCTGTACTCCAGGCTGAATTTGTGGTGTTCCAGGGTTTCTGAAGTGTTTTCTTTCAGGTTTTTAAACTCATAGGTTTTCGTTTGATTGGCGCGTACAAACAGGGGCAGACTCTCTGTAACCAGCATTCTGTTGGTAAGCACCGGCAACAAATTCTCTTCTCCATCTGAAAAATCACCGGCCTTCGCCAGGATCCTGTAAGTAACCGCGGGAATACCTTTGGGAATGGTGAGCTCCCAGGAAACAGCCTCAGCGTTTGAAGCGGTAATGCTGAAGTTTTTAATATTTGCTGAATTGCCAAGTTCGCTGTCAATAGGTTCCATGGTCACCGCATTGAATAGCTGAAGTACCGCGGTGCCCGAAAGGGTTTCTTCAGAAAGATTTGTTACCCTGGCTTTGAAAGTTATAGTGTCACCTTCTCTAAGAAAGCGTGGAGCATTCGGTATAACGCTTAGTTCCTTTTGGGTTCTCACATTATTTTGGTATTTCCCGGTTGCCCAGTCAGGTGTATAAGCCAGCAGGCGAAATTTCCACTGGGTGAGGGCTTCGGGAGAGGTAAAACTAAACTGCAACCTTCCTTTTTCATCGGCTTTAATATTGGGAAAGAAAAAGGCGGTTTCATCCAGGTTCTTCCTTGCCTGCACATTTTGCATTGCATCCAGTCCCTGTTTGGTGGTGATAATTATAACGCCATTTGCACCTCTGGCTCCATATAATGCTGTTGCCTGATCCCCTTTTAATATTTCAACATTCATGATGTCCTCCGGTCGCAGGTCATGACTTTCCACAGGTTTGCCATCTATAATGAATAAGGGGTCATCCCCTGCACCAGATGAGGTGCCTCTAATGCTTATCATCCCGTCTGCATTTTCAGCAATAGAAACTCCTGCTACTTTTCCCTGTAACAATCTGGCCGCGGCGCCGGGTGCATTTTGATTTTCCATGGCTACTTCCATTTCTTCATCAGCATAACCCATCATTACTACTTCTTCCAGTTGGGAAGAATCCTCCTCCAGTACCACGTAGACTTCTTTTTTATCTCCAATAGTTTGCTCATAGGATAAAAATCCAATATAAGAGAATACAAGTATATCCCCCTTTTTGGAGTCCAATGCAAATTCCCCGTCAAAATTGGTTTGGGTTCCGGTTTTGGCGCCCTTGATAATCACATTTACACCGGGCAAAGCATAGCCATTTTGATCTGTGACTATTCCTCTTGTATTACCAACAAGTGGCTTCGAATTTTCATTCTGTTTTTTATTTCCAATATATCTCCTGTATTCATAAGAATTTGGCCGGGAATAGTAAAAACCGAAGGAATCGAGTCGGTCAAATATCGCTCGGGAAGGTCGGTAATACCTGTATTGGAAATTCCCCATAAGTGAGGAAATTGCTCCAATATTGGAGTTGCTATAAGAAGGAAATGGGGTGTAGGTTTGTCCAAACCCGGGGTTGGTATTCCAATCGCGGATAAAAAACTGGTCTAAAGATGCATCGTACATAGAGGCAAGAACTTCGGCATCGGGCACGGCATTCTTCTCATCTTTTATGGTAAAGCTCCAGGTTTCTTCAAGTCCGGGCTGGATTTTATTTCTGAAGATCTCTGTTTCAAATTGAAGAATTTTTTCCGCTTGCGGTAGTTTGATCCTCCTTGTTTCAGAAATTGAGAAATTATTCTTTACTCCCCTTATTTGTATTTCCAGTTCTTCCCCTTTCAGATCTTTTAGCGGAATGCTAAGCAACTCCCTGCCATCGAGATTAACCTGTTTTTTAAATAGCTGTTTATATCCTTCATAGGCTGCGACTTCCAGGTTTAGGTCTTTATAAGCGGTTTGCAACAAGAGCTCCACCTTGCCATCCTTTTTAAAATCTGAATTCTGAATGGAATAACTGAACCGCTGATGGTCCGGCAGATATTTATCTTTTGGATTCACCACTTCAAAAGCCTTTGCAGCCTGGGCGGAGTTACCTGCATTGTTGCTTTCGGTTTCAACAAGGTATTTGCCGGATAGCCATTCGCGGGTCACGGGGATATCAATTTCGACCGTGCCGTCATTTAAAAGATCACCTTCATATACATGGTCGCCTTTTGGCCATTCTTCAGCGGTTAAATTCTTTCGGTAGGGCTCTTCGGGAAATAGGGTTATGAATTCATTCTCCGGAATAAGGTTGATCTCAGGTGCCTCCCACATCCTTTCACCCAGGATCCTTCCGGGATCCTGCAGCTTGTAAATTTTTATGCTGCCGGTTACAGGGACCGGAGTGCCATTGAGATTGGTGTTCTCTATTTTTATAATCAGATCTTCATCAATCTTTACTGTTTCCGGAACAGAAATGTTGGTAAGCAGATTTTTAAACCCTATTTTAAGTGTGGTTGATGCCTCCCGGGTTTCGCCACTTACATCTGTTACAGTTGCCTTTATGGTATATTGGTATAAAAGATCTTCATCTTCCAGGTCTTTCTCATTTGCAAGGGCGGCAAATGCAATTTTGAAATTCCCCTCAGCATCTGTGGTGATGGTATCCTTTAGCACAGGTACAGGATCGCTAAAACTATGGTACCACCAGCGTTTTACAAGTTTTTGCCGTGTTACTTCAAAGATGAGGTTGGTGTTGTTGATCCCCGATCCCATGAAAGTAGCAGCTTTCCCCATGACAAATGCCGTATCTCCCGGTTTGAATGTTTCCTTAACTTCATCAAATTTCACTTCAAAAGTGGGCCTCTTGTATTCTTCTACCCTAAAATTTTCGCTACCGCTGTGATCATCATAGCGTCCTTGTTTCATTACTTTATCCCAGAAAGGGGAATCTTCTTCAGAATCCTCCTCGGCATAGATCTCAAATTCCCCGGTGATCCCGGAGGAGGGCAGTGTAAATTCACCGTTGAAAGATCCATATTTATTTGTTTTTAATCTGAATGCCTCGATCTCTTCCCCATTGGGATCATCTACAAAAACTTCAACCCAGGTATTTGGAACTGTACTGGTTTTTTTTCCTAAATGCTGTAAAAGAACTCCTTTAAAAAATACTTTTTGGCCCGGGCGATAGATCGCGCGATCCAGGTAAAACATGGTTTTGGCCCGGGGGCTTTCTACCTCTTTTGTATTTACCTGGCGATAAAAACCCTGCCAATAGTTGGTGTTAAGTGTATCGCCGTTCTTAGAAACTGTGATCCCCTTACTTTCCAGGTTATTACTGTTTTTATTGTAAGTGAATTCTCCATTATAATCTGTGCTATATAAAAGGGTTGAAGCATTTCTGAAATGCAGCTCCACCTTAACATCTTTTAAAGGCTCTCCGGTTGTTCTATCCAGGGAACGGTATACGGAATATTTATCAAAATCGGTTTTGGTAAGGGTGAGACCGGTGACCTGGAAAAAACCATAGGCATAACCCTTAGTTGCGTTCTTTCCCGCTGCAAAAACCAGGTAAGTGCCATTATCCATGGGGGGTATCAGAATTTCTGTAGAATGGGTGTTGTGATCATTTGCAAGAGGCAGTACAATCTGCTCTTCCACGAGTCCCACTTTCTTAAAAATGGGAAGGAGAAGGGAATCCTTATTTCTCCAGGTGATCCTTTCCGCAAAAGCAGGATCAACCCTATAGATCTTCATTTGAAGGGTATCCAGGCTTTTATAGGAAAGATACATCCTACCCGGTTTTCCCGGGACAATGATACCCGGGACTTTAGCATTCAATTGCACATTGGTAATAGTGCTTATTAAATTGTAAGCTTTTTGTGCCGAATCTGTATTCGGGAAATCCCTGGTGATCTTCTCTGCAAGAGAGAGGGCTTGTGTAAGGAAATCGGGATAGAGTAATTTGTTATCCCCGTCCTTTTCAGGTGCGCGATCATAGAAGCTCATTGCCAGGTTCGAAAGAATAAGTGCCTGTACTTCCTGATCCTTATACTGTTGAGATAACTCCTCAAGTGCGGTTACATAATATACCCATTTACCTTCCCCGGTATATTGGGAATTTACGTATTCTAATCGGCTGAGTTGCGCATAGACTTTTGCCTCAGTATTTTTCTCGGCAGAATGCAGTGCTTCCAATTTTTGCCAGGTTTGGAGCACTTTCACCCCTGATGTGCGTTGGGCATTTTTCAGAAAAGTAAGCGCTGTGAATTGGGCAGTATTTGCATACAATTCAGGAGAATTGAAAGTGAATTCATCTTCAGCATTGACCGAAGCAAAATTGGATGAATTGGAATAATACTCCAGTGCCCGGTGCGCCAGGACATCAAAAAGGGTGGGCCGATATTTTCGGTTAAGGGGTATTGAAAAAAGCAGGTCTTCAATTTGCAGAGCAGGAGTGGAGATCAATACTTTTTCCTGTTTCAGGGAACTTTCAAAAGCAGTATGAATGGAATCCTGAAGAGTGCTTAGCGCCCAGGTTTCAATACTGCCGGCATCCGGGTCATCTATTTCGGTTCGGCCCCGGGACTTCCAGCGATTTTCCTGGAAATACTGTTCCAGCATCATTGCTTTATAGCTCCACAAAACATTTTTATAAGGAACAGGTGTCGCTGCTATGGTAGCATTTAGATCGTCCAGAATAAATTGATTGCTATTCTCATTGTTTACCTGGTAAAATTTATAATGATAGATCCTGGCTTTGATCAACTGTAAATGATCTTTCCTTTTTATTGCCGAAGAGATGATCTCCATTACATGGGAATCTGCCGATTCCACGAGTCCGCGTACCTCCAGAGAATCTATGATCTTCCATTTTTCTGAATAATTTTCATCCTGGGCATTGGATATGCCGGTGAGCAGCAGGACCGCTGCAAGTAATAATTTTTTCATAAGTACCTTAAACCTTCCGGGGGTAGGGGATCCGGGTATAAGGACTGAATATAGGGAAAAATTAGCAAAAACCGATCGGCGGGAGATGCCTTGAGCTAAACATTTGATAGATCATTATAAATACAGGAACCAATTGCCGGGTTAACTCTTAATTGTATCAGGTTGATCGAACTTCTCCAGCAATAGCGGGAGCAAAATAAGATGGCTAAAAAGGGCTCCCAAAATGGCGATTGCTGTTAAGAGGCCAAACAAGAAAACCGTTTTTAAGGAGGCGAAAAGCATCAAAGAAAATCCGGCGAGCAAAATTAAGCTTGTCAATACAATCGCTTTTCCTACCCTGTTCAAACTAAGGATGCGGGATGCTTCAGGTGTTTCTCCGGCATCGCGGTGCCGCTTGTAGTGGTACATAAAATGCAACGTGTCATCAATACAAAAGCTTAACGCGATGGCACTGATGCTCGCTGTGGCAATATCCAGATCTATATTAAACCATCCCATAACTCCCAATATCAACAACACGGGAAAAAGGTTGGGTACAATGGCCAGACCGGCCATTTTGAAGCTTCCTATAAACAGCCAGACGAGCAGGAACACCAAAGCGAATGCCAGGACCAGGCTGTTGATTTGCGATTGTGCTGCGTAATTCACAATTTCTGAATACATGGGTAAATAGCCCGCCGGAGTGATTTTTGCATAATCACCAAAAAGGGATTTTCCCATTTCCATTAAAGCCTCTTTCTTTTGAGTTAGGGCTAATGCCGAACTCATCTCCCCAAAAACTGAAATCCTTCCCGTCCCCGATACTTTGTGAATGTAATAACCACTTAACTTTGGATACTGCATTTGCAGGAACTTATTGGTTTGTGACAGGCCCGATCTTCGTTCCAGCATCTTATCTGCATTTTGGCCGTAACTGTTTTGTAGTCCTGCGTAATACAGATCCGGAAATCCGAAGGAAGAACCTATTCCGGGAATATTCTTTATGGAATCGGAGAAAGCAAGCCCTGCCTGCACAATTTCGGGGGAGTGAAGTTGGTATCCTTCTTCGGGATCAATAACCAGATCAAAAGGAATGTAAGCTCCCCAGGTATGTTCCATTTCCTGGTGATCAAGCACAACTTCATGGTTTTTGGGGAAATAGCCCAAAGTATAAGTGTCATTTTTCAGTTTAAATAAACCTGCTGTGAATAAGATGATAAGAATAAAAGAAAGCCCAAAAAATAAGGGTTTGCGGGTTAGTACAAATTTATGCAGCTTAAGAAGTTGGAAAGAAGAGCCGATCGCTCTTTTGGATTTAATAAGTGGGAGAAAAATCAGGGCAAAAAAGAAGCTGAAGAACAAACATAAAAATATACCCAAAGCCGAATATATCCCGAAATCCCTGAGGATCGCCATGGGGCTGCTTAGTAATGATAAAAAGCCTGCCATAGTAGTAAGGCTGGTATATAAACAAGGTCTAAAAACTTTTTTAATACTTAGGAGGGTATCCGTTTTGGCATCAATTTCTCCGGTAGGAATAGTGCGTTGATTAAGAATATGTATCACATCCAGAATCCCCAGTAAAACCAGAATGGTAGGTATTAAAGTGGTCATTAAGTTGAGTTGATGTCCCATTAGCCCATATATTCCAAGCGTTACATAGGTTGCAAAAGCTATAGTGGAAAAAGTAAAGGCAAGGACATAGAAACTCCTGTAAATTACAAGGATCAATAAAAACATCAGTAAATAGGCGAGGCCTAAAAAAAATCCAAAATCGGCGGTGGAAATTTGGTTTAAACCAGAAAAAATGACCCCTATTCCGCCAATAAAACTGGTGTCGGCGGGAAATTCTTCCGCAACCCTCTCCCGTATCTCCAGGATTAGTTCATCGCGTTTCTCATCAAAATCTTCAATGGATTTAAAAACTACAATAAAACGCGCCGCTTTATGATCCCGGGTGAAAAATTGATTGTTTATATACGGATTGTTTTCTAGATCTGATAGTACTTTGTCCGGGTTTGAATTTTTATCGATGAGGTTTCTTCCACCGGGGCCCAGCAAGGTTTTAACTGGAACCTGTACATTACCGGGACCCAATACGGCATCAACTTCCGGAATAGATTCCAGGGAATTGGTGATATTAATAAAGGAGGAAAAATGTTGTTTACTAAGGACCGTTTCGGGATCCTTGATGAGAATTATAACACTTTCATCGTTTCCAAAACGCTCTTTATATTCCCTGTATTCCACCAGAGCAGGATCGTCCTCCAAAAACCAAACGCTTAGGCTGTTGTCTACTTCAATGGCTTTTTTCACTCCCGGCCATAGAAAAATGCAGGAAAGAAGGAATATGAAGAAAATCAGGTATCTGTGAGGATAGATAATACTCCTTAGGAAGTTCACTTAGGTTTATTTTCTTTTAAATTTAACCAAATTAACCTCGCTGCCAAATAAAATTGATAATATGCCCAGGGTCTATGCATATTAGAAAAGGTTTTCCCTGATCGTGATAGTTTTATTTTTCAGTTGGATTCACAATATCAGGTGTTTTGTCACCAATATTGTCACCTCTAAAAAAACACATAAAACAAATTGTCTTAGATGTGTTTACAGGGCGATACCATCGAAAATTCAAAATTTGACTATTTATAAACTAAAGAGAGGCTGAAGAAAATTGGTCACCGAAATGATCCGGGTGGAAGGTAATCAAGTTTTAAATTTAATATTCTTAGATAATTTTCCATTTATGCATTTCCCGGTATAAGGCGATTTGGCCATTACGGGAGTAGAGTAAGACGAAACTTGTTTTTGAACTGAAAAGCTTATTATTCTATCTTAAGTTCCGGGATATTCTTCATTTTTCCTTTTACAGATTTTCCTAAAACAACAATATCCTTACTTACTTTATATTCATCAATGGCCAGCAAAAGTTGGCTTCTGGTATCTCGTCGAATCTTGACCCCGGTTTTTTGGTTTTTATTGCGGACTTCAATATAATAACCATCTCTCAGGTCTTTAGGTTTTGTGGAAGGTCTTCCCATAATAATATTTAAATATATATTAGAAATTTAATCATTATAATAATCTTCTGTCGTTTTAAAATGATAATACTGTCACAATCAAAGAATTAAATTGATTAGAAACTGGGGATTCGACCTTCCCGGTCCTGCGTCCGTGCGTCTTAAACAAAAATTCCCGTTCAGGTGAGAATACCTGACGGGAATTTTAAGTTTTAATTCGCGGCATAGCCGCGCTTGATTGTGGAGTCGGAGGGTTTATAGAACCCAAAGACGCACATCCTGCAAACCTGCCTGCCGTTAGGCAGGTGCGCTATGCCGCAACCGTCCCTATCGGGCCGGGCGTCTTAAAACAAAAAAAATCTGCTCAGGTTAATTTAAGTTTAGGGTTTATAGAACCCATTTACTCCCAATTAGGAAATGCTGCTATGCCTTAGCCGTCCCTATCGGGCCAGGCGACTTAAAACAAAAAAATCTGCTCAGGTTGATTTAAGTTTAGGGTTTATAGAACCCAAAGACGCACATCCTGCAAATGCTGCTATGCCGCAACCGTCCCTATCGGGCCGGGCGTCTTAAAACAAAAAAAATCTGCTCAGACGAAAAGGTCTGGCAGATTTTTGTTGTTTTAATCCGCGGCATAGCCGCGCTTCATGTGGAGTCGGAGGGAACGACCAAATTTTATACTATTGAGTAATTACAATAGGTTCCAGTGGGGGTGAAAATTATGGTCCCCGAATTGGTCCCCTTTTAACAAAGTTTAACAAATTGGAATTAAATTAGGTCTATTTTATTGATTTTTGCCAGAAGCATAGATGATCGCTCTTGAATTATTGGGTATCAGTTTTTAAGTTGACTATCTATCCTCCATCCCTGGATTTTTTTCCATATTTTCCTGGATCTTTTACTCCTTCCTCATGGCCAATCAAAATTTTCACTACTAATTTTGTTTAATGCATTAGCTAAACGTGCCGGTCCATATTTGTGTTAAAAGCTTTGTAGGTAAATAATGTTAATCAATCTGCTTTTTCGAACATAACTGGTTTGTAATCTTAATATTATGATTTCTTTGTCATAATAGAAAATTATAATTCTTACATTAATAGCACCTCTTTTTTTAGATAACATCAACTTCCGGGGGTGACCAAGCTCTTAAACTAATCCCGGAATTCCTGAAAAGGAATAGAAAAATCAAAATGAATGTTTGTCACTGACTCATGGAAACGAAACGTAAAATTTTAGTATAAAAATAAATTTTCTATAATGGAAAATCACGAACATCAAAGTCACAAGAATAATGGTAAGAATTCTGAAAAGGCAGAGGCATCTAAAAAAGAAACCGGGTTAAAGGACTATCTAACGGATAAAACAAAGCACGGCCACGAGGAAGCTATGGATAAGAATGAGCATTCTGGTCACAATCCGGGACACGGACAAATGGGTCATGACCATCATAAAATGATGATTGAGGATTTCAGGAAGCGTTTTTGGGTAACATTGGTTCTAACAATCCCCATTTTGTTTTTCTCTCCAATGATCCAGGACTTTTTTGGATATGAGTATCTTTTGCCAGGGAACCAGTTCATACTATTTGCCCTCTCCACAGTGGTTTATTTTTACGGGGGGTGGCCATTTTTGAAGGGTTTCTTTTCTGAAATTAAAAAGGGAGCACCGGGAATGATGACCCTTATTTCTATGGCAATAACGGTGGCTTACTTTTACAGTACGGCAACAGTCTTTGGTCTAGAGGGAGTTGATTTTTTCTGGGAACTCGCTACCCTTATTGCAATCATGCTTGTTGGGCATTGGATAGAAATGAAAAGTGTGTTGGGTGCCTCCAAGGCATTACAGCTTTTAGTAAGTATGATGCCTGCTGAAGCACATCGCATGAATGGTGATGAAGTTGAAGATGTAAAGCTGGAATCTTTGGAGAAAGGGGATATAATTCTTATCAAACCTGGTGAAAAAGTGCCTGCTGATGGTATTATTGAAGAGGGTGAAAGCTACCTGAACGAGTCGATGCTAACAGGGGAATCCAAACCTGTAAAGAAAAGTAGGGGACAAAAAATAATTGGAGGATCTATTAATGGTAATGGATCCATAAAGGCTAAGGTAGAGCACACGGGGAAAGACAGTTACCTTAATAAGGTGATAACCATGGTGGAGGAAGCTCAGAAATCCAAATCCAAAATGCAAAACCTTTCAGACAGGGCCGCAAAGTGGCTGACTTATCTTGCATTGGTAATTGGATTTGGAACCCTGGCGGTTTGGTCAATTTTAGGATTTCCTTTTGTGTATGCACTGGAGAGAATGGTAACGGTAATGGTTATTGCCTGTCCTCACGCATTAGGTCTTGCAATTCCCCTGGTAGTTGCTATTTCCACAGCTGTATCGGCACAGAACGGCTTGTTGATCCGAAACAGGACGGCCTTTGAAGAATCCCGTAAAATATCCGCTCTACTTTTTGACAAAACAGGAACCCTTACCAAAGGTGATTTTGGAGTAACCCGTATTGAATCTGTAAGTGCTAAATATTCAAAAGATGAAGTATTGCGACTTGCCAGTGCTTTAGAGCAAAGTTCGGAACACCCTATCGCTGTGGGTATCATCAAAAAGGTAAAAGAGGGTAAAGTTGCTATTCCAAAACCCCAAAACTTCAATGCCATTACTGGGAAGGGCGTAGAAGCTAATGTAGAAGATAAAAAAGTTAAAGTTGTAAGCCCAGGTTATTTAAGGGATGAAAAAATTAGAATTCCCGAAGATGCTTATAGTGATGCCGCTGAAACAGTAGTTTTTGTCCTCATCGATGGAGAATTGGCAGGTTATATTGCTCTTGCTGATGAAATTAGACCAGAATCAGCCCAGGCAATTAAAATCTTTAAAAAGAATAATATTAAAGTACTAATGGCGACTGGTGATAATGAAAAAACAGCCAAGGCAGTTAGTGATAAACTCGGTTTAGATGGTTACTACGCTGAAGTACTGCCACACCAAAAAGTTGAAATTGTGGAAGAACTGCAGGGCAAGGGGGAATTTGTAGCAATGACGGGTGACGGTGTAAACGATGCCCCGGCTTTGGCTCAGGCCAATGTAGGTATTGCTGTTGGCTCCGGTACAGATATAGCAGCTGAAACTGCCGATATCATCCTGGTAAACAGCAATCCTCAGGATATCGCAAATCTTATATTATTCGGAAAGGCCACCTATAATAAAATGATTCAAAACCTGGTATGGGCTACGGGCTATAATGTAATAGCCATTCCACTTGCTGCCGGTGTACTATATTCCACCGGTTTTGTTTTAGGCCCGGCAGTTGGTGCTGTTTTGATGAGTTTGAGTACAATTATAGTTGCCATTAATGCACAATTATTAAAAAGAAAATTAGGCAAAAAATAGAAAATAAATTAAAGCGGATCAATTATCATTGTTTTAGACCCCTTTTGAAACACTTTCAACTACATTTACCGGAAGTCTTAAATGTTAAGATGAATCATCAGGAGGGGGAGGGTGGAAAAACCTGGTTAAAACCATTTAAATACAATGAAATTTAATAAAAAATATAATAACATTAATCTAAAATTAATGGGAGAAATAGCCACATCCAACAGACAAATAACCATATATTATAATCCGGAATCAGTTATTGCCAAAAAAACTTTGATTTATGCCAAGGCAGAAGGGCTTGCAATTCTGGAAATTGACATTTTAAAAAACCCTTTGACCGGAACCCAAATAGTCGAGTTATCCAGCAGGTTGAATTTGGAAGTCAAGGATCTGGTAGATCAGGAACATGATTCATATAAATTAAAATTTGAGCCACATAATTTTTCAACGGAGGACTGGATAAAAATGATAAGAAGTAATCCTGAAATTATGCGGCAACCTATAGCACTTCATGGAGATACCACAGTTCTTGTTCTTACCCCAACAGATATTCTCAAAGTATAGATTCTCTTCCTCAGCTGGATGAACATCATTTAAAAAACCCGGCCGAAAAAAAAGGTAAGACGAAGACGAATTAAAAAAGAGGCGTTTGGCATTAATTCAATACCAACAACAGCTATGATTATACCTTCTGCATGATGAAGGGCCAGCCTGAGAGTTTTACCTGAAACATTAATAAATACCGCGAGAAGACCTCCTGAATAATTTCCCAGGGCAGACATAGCGGCGCATACCCGTCAAAAATTGTGCATTTCTTTTTTTCAAGTGATCTGTAGATTACGAAAATAGAAGTTAAAAATGGAAATGGTATTGGTTGTTATAATCATTTTATTTTTAAAGGTCGTTATCTACGAAATCCACTAAGTCATCACAAGGTATGAAGAGTTCAGACCCATAAAATGAAAAGATAATATTATTGTAAATAATTTCACCCTTTAAAGATATAAAATTTTAAAGGTGCATAATATGCAAAAGACAACACAAATCAGTCATCTTAACATTATGATTTAGTTGTCATAATAGACAATTATAATCCTTAAATTAATAGCACCACTTTTTTAGGTAACATGTGAAATGTATTACAATGCACAGGTTGACCATAATTTTATTGTTTCAGTAGCCGTAGTCCAGGGTGAACAAGCGCTAAACCTTATCGCGGATTTCCTGAAAAAGGATTAGACAAAGTAACAATGATTTTATCACGACCCCATGTGTACCATTGTCATACCGGTTTTTTAAGCCTTTTCATTAAAAGTAACACGGAGGGTGTAATCAATCAATCCACATTACCGGTAATGACTCTTAAAGTTTAACAAATAAATAATCTTAAATCATGAAAGAAAAATTCCAAGTAAACGGCATGTCTTGCGGAAGTTGCAAGCAAACAGTGGAAAAAGCTTTACAGGGAGTAGATGGTGTAACCTCAGTGCAAGTTAGCATGAGTCCGCCAGAAGCTATTATTGAAAAAGCGGATAAGGTTACATTAAACCAACTTAATTCTGCTTTATCAAAGGTCGGTAATTACAGCATTGGTGAAGATCAACCAACTACTCACCAAAAAAACAAGGGTGGATGTTGTTGTGGATAGTCTTACCGTTTATATGAAAAATTAAATATTAATGCAGCGATTTATAACGCCACAACCAAAGCATTCAAATTAGGTGATTGATAGCAAAGTAAATTAAAGCTGCCAGGTTTTAAAATTCAAACAATGGAAAATAAAACTCGTTTAAAAGATAATCCTAAAGCGCAAAATCAAGTTATGAAAAATTCATAAAATGAAATAACTCATTCCTACCATATCGGGGGCTTGAGTTGTGGCGGCTGTGTTAAAACAGTCGAATTAAGATTGTCAACTCTTCCGGATTTAGCTTCGGTAAAGGTTGATTTAGGAAAAAACAGGCAGAAATTACTTCTTTGCAGTTGCTTATAATCGAGAAGCTTCAAAAGGCATTGGATAATACAAATTATACAATAGCTGAGCTTAGAGTTTGATGGCCTACTTACTCCAGACAACAGGGATATTTAAGAAAAATTTAAAATCATAAATTATGTTTTATAATGGTTATCATTTTTGGGGAATGCCCCCGATTTGGTGGTTCTTTTGACTGATCTTCCTAGTTGCTCTTTTGGATGGTATATTCCTGTTCTAAAAAAAAATAGATTGCATATTAAAATCATTTATAAATATATCAAAAAATATCCTCATAAATAATGGTTAAATAATGAAACAAAAAATCAAAGTTAATGAATTGTTATAATATGTTTTACAGGGAATTATTACTGTAAGTTTGACGCGTGTTAGCCTGCAGAATACAGCCGTGGGATATATAAACTGGTAAAAAAACACATTCCTGGGAGACATTTGCATCAAAACAATCATGGAGCTATAGGAGTGTTGGGCAGATTAAAGATGCCTAAAAAAGAGAAATGAACAAAATTATTTATCGATTGAAAAAATCAAACAGTACGAGAAGGATTAGTTTTTCACTTATTTTTTTATGTGCAATTATGGGTTCCCAGGCACAAATTCATAAAGAAAAGTCTGTAGAAGGAAATATTGACAATCTGCCGGTTCGTGAATACACGCTGGAGATCAATGAAGAAATGGTGAACAAAGCTAATAAAAATGTGATGGGAATGACCATTAACGGAAGCATCCCCGGCCCTATCCTGGAATTTAATGAAGGAGAATACGCTGTGATTTACGTAAAAAACAATATGGATGTGGAAACCTCCATTCACTGGCATGGAATGTTATTGCCCAATTTTCATGATGGTGTGCCTTACCTTACCACACCACCCATAGAGCCCGGTAAAACCTTTAAATATGAATTTGCCATTAAACAAAATGGGACCTATTGGTATCATTCTCATACCATGCTTCAGGAACAAAGTGGCGTATTTGGATCAATTGTAATTCATCCAAAGGAAAAAACTCTCGAATATGACAAGGAGTTGGTCTTAATACTTTCCGACTGGACCAATGAAAAACCAATGGATGTACTCCGCTTTTTAAAACGGGGTACAGAGTGGTATAATATTAAAAAAGGAACCGCTACCCCATTAAATCAGGTGATTGCCCGGGGAGCTTTTGGCGCTCAAATAGATTTTTGGAGACAGCGAATGGAAGGCGCAGATATTGCCGACATATATTACCCCGCTTTTCTTATTAATGGAGAACAAACAATTGAATATCCTGATTTTAAACCGGGAGAAAAAATCAGGCTTAGAATTATAGACGGCGCAGCCTCTACTTCTTTCTGGATGACTTTTGGCGGAGAAACTCCTATGCTGGTCTCGGCAGATGGGATAGACGTGGTTCCGGTGAAAAAAAATAAAACATTTATCGGAGTTGCAGAAACCTATGATTTTATAGCCACAATTCCGCAAAATGGAAAGATGGAATTCAAGATTACTGCCCAGGATGGCTCGGGCACGGCGTCGGCATTTTTAGGGGAGGGGAAAATCATTGAAGCTCCGGAAGTTCCAAAACCGGATAAAATAGCCATGATGCAAGAAATGGCCAAGATGGATATGAAAATGGGAGCACCAGCCTTAAAATATAATCCCGGGAAAGATGAACCCTATAAAATGAAGGAAAAATGGGGAATGAAGATGGAAGGCATGGACCATTCCGAAATGGGCCAAAGCCCGGACACCATTAAAAAGGAAACTATGGAAGGAATGGATCATCCTAAAATGGAAATGCCAATCGATTCCGCGAAAACTAAAGAGATTGATCATTCCAAAATGGACCATTCCCAGATGGATATGAAAATGGAGCAAGATTCGATTTCTTCAGATGAAAAGCCTTCAATTAACAAAGATGACGAAATGGAAGGAATGCAAATGTTTTCTGAATATAATTACGATTATTTAAAATCTCCTGAAAGGACAACCTATGCTAATGATGTTCCGGTAAACGAGATCCTTTTAAATCTTACCGGGAATATGTCCAGATACGTTTGGAGTTTAAACGGAATCCCCTTAGCCGAAACCGATAAGATCAAAATCAAGGGAAATCAGGTTACCAGGATTACTTTGAATAATCTTACCATGATGCACCATCCTATGCACCTTCACGGTCATTTCTTTAGGGTAATCAATAAAAACGGAGAATATTCTCCGTTGAAGCACACGGTAAATGTGCCGCCTATGCAGGAAATAACCATCGAATTTTATGGAAATGAGTATGGAGACTGGTTTTTTCATTGCCATATTTTGTATCATATGATGGGCGGAATGGCGCGGATAATGAGTTATGACACGCCCAGAGATCCAAGGTTAAAAGAATATCCTGTGTCAAATCTTATTCAGGAAACCAATCATTTTTATACCTGGGGAATGATAGATGTCGCCTCTCATATGGCAGAGCTTAACCTGGTTTCTTCTAATATCCGAAATCAATTCAATCTAAATGTCGAATACGGCTGGAATGAAAATATTGAAGCGGAAATAAGTTATGAATATTATCTCAATGACTGGTTTCGCGTATTTGGTGGGATAAATATGGAAAATGAAATGGAAGACAGTATGGATCAAATCAGTAAGACAGCCATTGCCGGAATTCGCTATTTCACCCCATATATGTTCAATCTTGATCTGCGCCTGGATAATAAATTAAGGCCACAAATAAGTTTGAGCCGGGAGATCATGATCTTTCCCAGATTATCTGTTTTTGGTGAATATGAATATCAGGCAGATTTTGGTTGGGTAAATGATTTGCCGGAAGGTAAAGAATATCAGAAAGAAGAAACCATCAAAGTTGGTGCTGAATATTTTTTATCTAAGAATTTTTCTTTGATGGGAAGTTATGACAATCGCTTTGGAGCTGGGGGAGGACTTTCCGTTAGGTTTTAATAATCAATATATACTAACTTTAAATTAATTTATGATGAAAAACATTTTGAAACTTTTAATGACAACAACATTAATTCTGTTAATAGTAAGCTGCAAACCTACCTTTGATGCCGCACAGGTATTACAAAGCGATGAAAACAGGAAGGAACTTTATAAAAATATAGTTTCAGATCCCGTTAAATTTTCTGAATTTTTGGAAATTGCGAATAGCGATAAAAATGCCAGTAAGTTGATGATGAAAGATCATATGAAAATGATGGAAGACGGAAAAATGATGGGAATGATGGAGCAAAATCCCGAGATGAAGGAAAAAATGGAGAAAATGATGCAGGAAAAAATGGAAAAAAATCCTGAGATGCAAAAAAAGATGCAGGAAAAAATGAGAAAAAAAATGATGGATGATCCTGCAGAAAGGGAAGCCATGATGGATAAAATGCACACCCAAATGAAGGAGAATCCTGAAATGATGGAAAAGATGATGGATAAAATGATGACAATGATGCATGAGAACCCTGAGATGATGGAAATGATGAAGAAAAAAATGAAGGAACATCAATTAAAAATGGAGAAATAATATAGAATAAAATAAACTAACCGTCTCATTTACCAAAACGAGGCGGTTTTTTTTGACATATTTCCTAAAGTGTGAAAATGAGAAATACAGGCATTTGACTTCCATTTTAAGCTGGGGTTTAAAAAATTGATTGAGGACTGTCCCCCAATTTTTAACTGGTATTGACCATTTTTTGGTAGTTTCCTTTACCGCTTTTGAAAGTTTTTTTATAAAATTGAATAAGGGAAAAATAAAAGAGTTTATATTGGAATCGGATCAGAAATTAATTTAAATCAGAAACCTGCTTAAAAAGTTTATTAACATTCAAAATTCGAAAAATGAAAACACTACTTAAAACAACTTTTACAGTTTTGGTACTCACCGCGTTTATGGGTTGTAAAGAAAAGCAATCAGTAGAAATAAATACCCCGGAAGAAGTTAAGCAGGCAGCAGAAAGGACTCCTGATATTGCAAATGCTGAATTTATTGATGGAATGACGGGTAAAGTATGGCACAATTACCTGGAGATAAAAATGGCTTTAACCGAATCTGATGCAGATCATGTTAAAGACGTAGCAAAATCTATGGCGGAGTCTTTTTCTGAAGAAAGGGCGGTAATGAAGGCCCTTGCAAAGGAAATGTCCGAGACTGATGATATTGAAGCTCAAAGGAAATTGTTTGCCCAATTCACGGAAAATGCCGGGCCAATGTTTGAAGATGCGCTTTCCGGGGGTACGATCTACAAAAAATTCTGTCCAATGGCTTTTGATAACAAAGGGGCTTATTGGTATGCCAGTGTAGAAGAAATTTCTAATCCATATTTTGGTGAAAAAATGCCAAAATGCGGATCAGTTGAAAAAACCATTTCAAAATAAGCAACAGAACATTTATACAAGGAAAGCTAAATCCATTTTGCTTTGACTAAAGAAGAGGCAAAAACCAGAAATAATCAACCAACAATAAATTTTCAAAACAATGAATTCACAAGAAAAAAAAGATGGCGGAATGAAAAAGGGTATGTATAGCAAATTCATAATCATGCTCGTTCTCTCATTTATTGCAATGTATGTAACAATGTACATGAATACTTATGAATGGGACCATGTTTGGTTTAGTCTGACAAGATTCTATATGGCAATTTTAGGAATTTGTGCAATGGCCGTGATTATGCTCACTGTGATGCTGGGAATGTATAAAAACCGAAAAAAGAATATTGCCATATACGTAGGGAGCCTGGTGATTTTCCTAAGTGCTTTAGGTTTAGTAAGGGCACAAGTTCCTGTTGGCGATGTGTTGTGGATGAAGGCAATGATACCCCATCACTCAATTGCAATTTTAACCAGTAAGAGAGCAGATATTAAGGACCCGGAAGCCCAAAAACTTGCAAAAGAAATTATTGAGGCACAGGAACGGGAAATTGCAGAAATGAAAAAAATTATTTACAGGCTTGAGAACAAGGAATAGTAAATATTACTTTCTATATTTTCCAGCAGGAATGCTGTTTTTAGCACTATACGGTTTGCTTGAAAGCAAGCTCCAGGGATTGCCTGCGCCTTTCCCTGTTGGCTCCTTTTTGAGAAAGGAAGGTGCGCCAGACCACTGGTTTGGCGCACTTTTTTAATACCGAAAATTTAAGCCGGGAGAATATGGAATTTATAATGATATGGCGGTTCTGTAAAGTTGAACCTTCTCCAGACCACTTATCTCTACATTGGTATCCCCGCTTACTGTTTGTTATATTATACTTCTTTTGTATCACCCCCGGGTTTTTCTACACCTCCTATTACCGAAGAATGCCACCTTTATAAATTTGCGACATATTACATTTGAAAACCGTTTAAACAAATAAGATATTGATTAGCAGTAATGTTTTTACAATATTCCTATCTTTAAGGCGTGCAGATGAAACATAAAATAAAAGCTTCTATTCTTTTGGGATTATTTTCCCTGATGTTATTACATCAGATGATCCCTCATCTTCACCATGTAAACCGGGAAAATCATGACCATGCCCAAGTGGAACATGCCCATTCTCATGATCATCAGCACGAAGAGGAACCAGGCGAAACTAAAAGTCTTTTTTCTTTTTTGTTGTCTATGCATTCGCATGTAGGAGGTAATTCTGAAGTTCCGGTTGTAAAAACTTCTACAGAACAAATAGCTCCGAAAAAAGAAAGCTCCGAAAACCTGGTACTTCAGAATTTCTTCCAGGAAACTGCTTTTTCAGAAGGTGAGGTTGCTTATCTTATAGGCAATTATCAGCTCCCACCAGAGTATTTCAATCTTTATTTATCCCACATACCTCTCCGGGGACCTCCCCAATTGGTTTAATCGCTATTTCTTGCCACTGTTGAACAGATGGCAGGCATCTTTTTATAGATTAAACTAAATTAAAAATTATGAACAGATATATAGTTTCTGCAGTCTGCGGTTTACTTATCTCTTTTGGTTCACTAGCACAGGATACCGGGATCAATGGTATTTTAGAGGAAATAAGTCAGAATAACAGAAATCTCAAGGCATACCAATCTTTTATAGTGAGTCAGAATTTGGGTAATAAGTCTGAAAACAATCTACAGGATCCCCAAATTTCGGCCTTTTACCTTCCTTTTGGGGATCATCAAACCGATGATTATTATGAATATCAGATCTCTCAGCAGTTTGAATTCCCTACTGTCTATGGAGCCCGAAGCAAAAGAATTGAAAAACAGAAGGAATTACTTGAACTGGAATATAAAACTAAACGCCAGGAGGTTCTTCTTGATGCTAAAATGAAGCTTTTGGCATTGCAAAATCTTCAGGCGCGCACAGAGCTGGAACAAAAAAGGGTCGACCAGGGTAAACTGGTGTATGATCAGATGCAGCGATTATTTGATGCAGAACAGATCGGGATCCTTGAGGTAAATAAAGCAAAGGTTGCCTGGTTACAGGATCAGTTTGGATTGGAGCAACTGGAGATCCAGATTAAAAACACGCTAAACGACCTGCAAAAATTGAATGGAGGAAATCCGATTAAGGTAGACCAGGTTCAATTCTTCGATGACTGGGATTTAGCTGAATTACAAACTCTTTGGAAAGAGAAATTATCCAAAGATGTCGAGGTCCAAATGTTGAAAGCTCGCGAATCTCTGGCCGAACAAAAGGTTAACCTGGAGAAAAATATGATCCTTCCTGATCTTACAATTGGATATAATTATCAGGGAGTAAATTCCAGTAATTATTCAGGGTTTTTGGGAGGAATTTCTATTCCCTTATGGAATAGCAGGAATAAAGTGAAAGCTGCTGTAGCCAATCTTGAATATACCCAGGCCAACACCGGGGCTGAAACTGCTGAACTCTATACACGGTTCCAGCAGGATTATGAACAATACCAGTTATTAAAGAGAAAATACGAGGAATATCAGAGCACTTTTAAGGATCTAAATTCTGAAGAACTTTTATTTAAAGCTTATGAGCTTGGGGAATTGTCTTTTCTGGATTATTACCGGGAAGTCCAATTTTACAGACAGGCATATAACCGAATGCTGGAAATGCAAAAAGAGCTTTTTCAGCTAAAAGCAGAACTATTAAAACATCAATTATAACTTAAAAATAAACAAAATGAAAATCAAGAATCTATTATTCGCAGCCTTATTAATATTCAGTTTTGCCGCATGTAGAGAAACTGTTAATGAAGACCATGGACATGAGCATGAAGAAGGAGCCGATGCTCATTCTCACGAAGAAGAAGATCATGGACATCCTCACGATGACGAAGGGGGGCATATGGAACAAGAAGAGTTCAAGGTGGGAATGGACACTTTAAATAATCCTGAAAAATCAGAAACTCATACTCATGATGATGGTGCCGAGCACCATGATCACTAAATTCAGCAATTCTTATGAAATATATAGTAATTGGGTTTATCTCGCTTTTTCTTATTTCTTGCGGGAATAGTGTGGAGGAAGACCATGCCCACGATGCAGAAGGAAATCACTTAAGTTTAGAGGTTCCGGCGATAAGTAAAACCATCTGGACAGACCAGACAGAACTTTTCGTAGAGTTTCCGGCTTTGGTAGCAGGAAAAACAAGCAAATTTGCTGCACATTTTACTGTACTGGACAAGCACCAGCCGGTTCGTGAAGGCTCTGTGACCGTTAGTCTTATAAAAGGTGAAAGCGGAATTCGTCATACGGCAGAAGGACCTTCATCACCGGGGATTTTTTCACCGGCTTTACAGCCCAAAGAGGCTGGATTTTACGACCTGGTTTTTGATCTAAAAACCCCTCAATATACAGATAGGATCGTTATCCAAAATGTGCAGGTTTATGCCTCGGTTGCCGAAGCATCACAAAACTTATCGATCGAAGAGGATGACGGTGGAATCAGCTTTTTAAAGGAACAAGCCTGGAAGATCGATTTTCAAACAGAACCTGTTACACAAGGTGAAGTTTATGATATTGTTAATACTTCCGGAGTTTGGAAAGCCCCACCGGGGACATATAAAGCTCTGGCAGCGGGATCAAACGGAATTGTAAATTTCGTTTTTGAAAACCTCACAGAAGGTAGTGAAGTTAAAAAAGGTCAGCTTTTAATGAATCTAAGCAGTGAAGGTCTTTCATCAAATAATATGCAGGCTGAAATTGCGCAGGCTAAAGCCCGATTAGATCAGGCCAAAGCAGAATATGATCGAAAAAAATTGCTTTATGAGGACAGGATAGTTCCTAAAGCTGAAATGGAGAGGGTTGAAAGCAATTACCGTGTAGCAGAAGCCAATTACAGGGCGCTGGCTTCTAATTATGGAGCAGGAGGGAAACAAATACGCGCACCTTTTGATGGTTTCATCAAATCTATTAATACTTCAAACGGAGCCTTTGTAGACCAAGGTGCAGAGCTCGTAACAATAGGAACCCACCGTTCCAGTATGCTTCAAACAAAGTTAAGTACTTCTCATAATCCCACAAAAGAATCCATTGCCAATATCTGGTATCAAAATGAAAATGGAGATTGGAAAGAGGTTGTAGAATCGGGCGGGTCCGTGATCTCGGTAGGAAAGGACGTGGAAAACCAAAGTCCCCTGATCCAGGTATACGTCCAGGTAAATGATGAGGTTAATATGCCTGATGGCAGTTTTACTCAGGTCCAGATCGCCCTTGGGAAACCTGAAACGGGCATTGTAGCACCCGAGGCTGCGCTGCTGGAAGATTACGGAAGTTATTCTGTCATTGTGCAAACCGGAGGAGAAAGTTTTGAAAGAAGACCTATAAAGATTGGAAAGAGAAACGGAAAGAATGTACAGGTCTTGAGCGGACTTGATGCGGGGGAAGTTGTTGTAACAAGCGGAAACTACCAGGTTAAGATGGCATCAATGTCCGGAGAAACCCCAGGACACGGTCATGCACATTAAATAAATTGTGAATGTTGAATTTTTAATTGGGAATTCTATGAAGGAGGTAAAAGAGAATATAATTCGATTGAAATCATTTGATTTTGCTCTTTTGATCATCGCATTGTATAAGCAGATGCAAGAGGAAAAGGAATATGTTCTCTCCAAACAGCTCCTTCGAAGCGGCACCAGTATTGGTGCTAATATCGAAGAAGCCAGCGCAGCAATTAGCAAAAAAGAGTTTATAGCCAAGATGTCTATTTCAGCTAAGGAAGCAAGGGAAACTTTGTACTGGTTAAAGCTTATAGAGAAAAGTCAGATAGTAAGAATTGATGTTTCAGAATTACTTGAAAAATCAGAAGAACTTATCCGGATTTTGACTTCCATCGTAAAAACTTCTCAAAGTAGCTCGCAATGAAATTCAACATTCATCCTTAAAAACTAAAAATTTTAAAAAGTGTTAAATAAGATATTATCAATTTCGCTTCACAACAGGCTCCTGGTTCTCCTTGCTGCGGTTGTATTAAGCGTAACGGGGTTTTACCTTGCCCGAAATATGAACGTGGATGTTTTCCCCGATCTAACAGCACCAACGGTAACCATACTTACAGAAGCTCATGGAATGGAGTCTGAAGAGGTGGAAAAATTGGTTACCTATCAGCTGGAAACCGCGATGAATGGGTCCCCGAATGTTAGAAGGATTCGTTCTTCATCCTCTGCAGGTATCTCCATTGTTTGGGTTGAATTTGATTGGGGAACCGATATTTACAAAGCGAGACAAATCGTTAGTGAGCGTATTCCAATGGTGCGTGAAAACTTACCAAGCGGAATTGGAGCTCCAACCATGGCACCTATTTCCTCAATAATGGGGGAAATAATGCTATTGGGAGTTATTTCAGATAGTTTAAGCCCAATGGAGCTTAGAACACTTTCAGACTGGCAAATACGACCCAGGATTAAAGCCATCGGCGGGATTGCAAACGTGGTGGTAATTGGTGGAGATTATAAACAATACCAGGTTTTTGCCGATCCAGGAAAGATGCAGCACTTCAATATTAGTCTGGCTGAACTGAGTGAAAAAGTGGCGGAAGCGAATACCAATGCTCCCGGTGGTTTTCTGAACCAACACGGGAATCAATACATTATTAAAGGTAGTGGAAGGGCTTATGCGGTGGAAGATTTGGAAGAAGCCGTTGTAAAACAGGTAAACGGCCAAAGCATTAAGATCAGGGATGTTGCCCAGGTAAAGATAGGCGCTGCAGATAAAATAGGTGATGGATCTTTGAATGCCAAATCTGCTGTTATTCTTACCATTTCAAAGCAACCAGATGTAAATACTCTGGAGCTTACCAAACAACTGGATGCTGCGATCGCAGAACTGCAGACAAGTCTACCTGGAAGTGTAGAGATTAAAAGTCACATTTTTCGGCAGGCAGATTTTATTGATGCGTCTATTAGTAATTTAAACTGGACCCTGCTTGAAGGAGCATTTTTTGTAATAATTGTGTTGTTCATATTCCTGATGAACTGGCGAACCACACTTATTTCATTACTTGCCATCCCCATTTCCTTACTTGTAACAATTATAGTATTGGAAATGTTGGGCTATACCATTAATACCATGAGTTTGGGAGGTATGGCTATAGCGATTGGAGCACTTGTAGATGATGCCATTATTGACGTGGAGAACGTATATAAACGCTTGCGGGAAAACATTAGAAAACCTGTTGCTGAAAGGCAGGGGGTGATCACTGTCGTTAGAGATGCATCTGTAGAGATTCGGAGTTCCATTATTATAGCAACGCTCATAATTATCGTCTCTTTTATCCCCTTATTCTTCCTTGGCGGAATGGAGGGTAGATTGCTGAAACCTCTCGGTATTGCTTTTATTACATCGGTTTTAACCTCATTGGTGGTAGCGATTACAGTTACTCCGGTGTTATGTTCATACCTTTTGAAAGATGAAAAAATGCTGAAGAAGCAGTCTGAAGGCACTAAAGTTGAAAGGTGGTTGCAAAAAACCTATTCAGATGTATTGAACAGGGCCTTGAAGATACCCAGAACTGTAATAGCCGTCACGGTGGTTGCTTTTCTCCTTAGCATTGTTCTCTTCACTCAATTAGGAAGAAGTTTTCTTCCTGAATTTAATGAAGGTTCCCTGGTAATAAGTGTGGTAGGACCGCCGGCTATGTCTCTTGAGGAAAGTAATAAGACAGGTAGACAGGTCGAACAGATATTACTTGAAATGGATGAAGTAAATGTTGTTACCAGAAGGACAGGCAGGGCCGAATTGGATGAACACGCCCAGGGGGTTAATGCCGCCGAGATCGATGTGCCGTTTACCCTGGGAGATAAAACCAAGGATGAGTTTTTTGAAGAAGTAAGGGAAAAACTCAGTTTCGTTCCTGGAGTGAATATTACTTTGGGACAACCTATCGCTCATCGAATTGATCATATGCTATCGGGCACTAGGGCTAATATAGCGATCAAAATCTTTGGACCGGATCTTCAACAACTTTACGAAATTGGAAAAAGTATTGAAGAAACCATTACTCCTATCGATGGCCTGGTAGATGTTGCATTAGATCAACAAATCGAAGTTCCGCAGATAAAGATCACCCCAAAACGCCAAATTTTATCGGCTTATGGGATGACAGTAGGGCAATTAATGCAACAGGTTGATATTGCCTTTGCCGGCCACGAAGCGGGGGAGATTTATGAAGGTCAGCAATATTTTGACCTTGTAGTGCGATTTGATGAGGGCTCTAGAAATAGCATAGAAAACATTCAAAATGCTTTGATAAGCTTACCCAACGGATCTGTAGTTCCACTTGAACAGGTTGCCCAAATTTCCTCGGTAAGTAGTCCTAACACAATAAGCAGGGAAGATGTGCAGCGTAAGATTGTGGTTGCTGCCAATGTGCAGGGACGGGATTTGAGAAGCGCAGTGGAGGAAATACGGCAAACCATAGATTCTAGTGTAAATTTTCCTGAGGGTTATGGTGTTCAGTATGGAGGACAATTCGAAAGTGAATCTAAGGCATCTGAAATGCTTTTGGTATCTGCCGTAATCGCTGTTTTTGTGATTTTCCTGTTGCTGTATTTTGAATTTAAAAACGTAAAATTATCCTTTATTGTTTTGATCAACCTACCGCTGGCACTTATTGGTGGGATACTAATCGTTTATTTTACTTCAGGAATTGTTAGCATTGCTTCGACTATTGGTTTTATTAGCCTTTTTGGGATTGCTACGAGGAATGGTATATTACTTGTCTCCAGGTATGAAGATCTGCGAAAAGAAGGGATGAAGGGGTATGAGCTTCTTCAAACTGGTGCAAGAGATAGGTTGAATCCTATATTAATGACGGCGTTCACAACCGGCCTGGCACTTATTCCGCTTGCTTTAAAAGGGGGCGAACCGGGAAGTGAGATCCAGAGTCCTATGGCAGTTGTAATTCTTGGAGGCTTGCTTTCAGCAACCATTCTTAATCTTATTGTAATCCCTTGTGTTTACGATCTTGTTACCAGAAAAGAATAATTCTTTAATTTCTAATTAATAAAAAAATCCCGGGAGTGAGCTTTCGGGATTTTCTATTTTAATGGACTGCTTTATGAGACCTTTTTTAAACAACACTTAAACAAGTATTGATGATGTTCTAAAAAAGCTTCGAACAGTCTATCTTTTGAGCCTGACCAGAAATTGTTTAGGTACTTGGCCAGGTAGTTTACCAAATTTTGGTCAACCAAAAAGCAAACAAAAACAAACAAATAAAAGGCGCTAGCGCGCACACCCTCTTTTTTATTTTTAAAAAACTTTAAAAGGGTTAACAAACGGCGCTATCGCGCAAAGAAAAAATATTTTTAAAATTCTTCTATTAACCTTTTCTTTATGTTTTCAGTTTTTGCCGTTTAGTCAAAAGAAAAAGAGGTAAAACAGTGTCAATTAACTGGAATCGGTATTTTCCTTTAAAAAAAACAATATTATTTCTGCTATCATTGTACTTTAAACAGCGTTCCATAGCTTTTTTGTTAGGAACGATTTCACCATAGTTCTTTTTTACTTTTAGCAAGGTGTTTTCTTCGGCTTTAGCTTTTAACCTGGAGGCTGTGGAAGGGGAGATCTTAAAGATCCTGTGTAAACCTAGAACTGAAACAGGAGCAGGGGACTGATGGTAGTTAAATTTAGGAGAAAGAAACTGATAGGTACTGCCTTTTATCTGTACGCGTTTCTTTCTCCTTAATTTTCTCCAAAAATCCTTGTGAAGGTATCCAAATAGGATAGCCCCTGTTATAGCCTTGATGTTTCTATAGGATTCAAAATTTACCGGAAAGGCAAGTCTGACCTCCCAGCCCTCTTCCATTCTTATCCGCTCAAAAGATTTAATAATATAATATCCCGTCTTACTATTTAACTGAAGCCAACCTTTTTTGATTAGAAAGTCTACATATCTCATAGTAGTTTTTCTGGATCCAATCTGTTCAGTGAGTTCTAAAAATAACAATTCCTGAATATTCAATCTGGCTTTTCCGCTTCTGTAGAGAAGCTTTAAGGACAAAAAGAATTGAAGCTTTTTTGCGTAGCCTTTCTGCTGCGCATCAATAAACATCTGTATAGGAACCGAGATCTCCGAAGTCATTCTCTAGCTAGTTTATTTTATTCTTTCGATGCCGATTGATAAATTGTTTAATGTCGATTAATCTATAATAGATTTTACCTTTTACTTGGGCATAATCAATTAGCCCCTCTTCCCGCCAATTCTGGGCAGTTTTAGCACTGATTTTAAATAACTGAATAAAGTCCGCATTGTCCAGTAATATAATTTCAGGGTCTTGGATGTGCTTAATCTTTAATTCCCTGGTGAGCTGCTCTATTTTGTTTTCAAGGGCATTCATACTCACTAGAAATGGATGTTGAATTTCTTTCATTTCATAATTCATTTTGGGTATGGATTAATAATCGTTTGAAGGAGTTCTTTTTTTCTCCACCATCAGGGGTTGTTTTTTGGGTGCTGGTTCTAAAAGAGCCATTAACATGGCTGCAGTTGGTTTGGTTTGATTTTTTTCAATATTCTTTATGATCGCTATAAGCGCATTGATTCTTCCCTTTAAATTGTTTTCCAGGGTTTTCATATTTGGTCCTAGTGACTCTGAAGGTGATATCTTGTTTTGATCAAAAAAATCCATCATAATTGTCAGGGCCTCTGAATGAGATCCTGCGATCTGTTCTGAAAACTTCCGGAACCTGGTGGCTGTTTTGATATTTAATTTTATGCGTGAATATGAATCCATTGCCTTTATTTTTTTTTGTGTGATGGTCCCCATAAATCCTTTATTTATTGGCTTTCAGCAGGGGAGGGGCTACTATTTTAATGTAAAATGACATCCATCAGCAAACCTAAGTTATTAAACAACTGATTTTTAGGGAAATATAGAAAGTGGAAATACCTTAACATCGCGCAGCGTGTTATCCTCTTGCTTTTCCACTTTCGATCCCATGGGGGTCGAAATTTCAACTTTAAGGAAAGATATTTAACGGGACTTTTTCTTGGAAGGGAATGAGAAACTTTAAGAGTTTATAAACTGCACTTTTATGGGAATCTCAGAATAATTAATTTTTGATAAGAATTTGGTAAATAAAAATTATGACTTTCCAGCCCTTTCCACTCTCTATTTTCAAATTGAAAATGATGGTTGGGGGAATGAGTATCACTATAAACCAGATTTACTTTTTATATCCGGAGCGTTTTCCTTTTTTGATTTTCCGGCTGATAAAAAAATTAAGTATTGAACTGAACGAAGTTTGGTCGCGTTGTGATTTACTTCCTATAGAGCCATCGCTGTTACCATTTTTTGATTTGCTTTTAAACTGGAATTTAGAATTAGGATAGGCCGCAGGAGAATTGGGAACCAAACATCAATTAGCGACAAGGCCGGCTAATTTCTAAATTCCGGAACTTTGCTTTTTCAAAAAATGGTATAAGTCAGAATGACTCATAAGGTAAATTTATAAACAGGAGAAGTTCCAATCGGGATGGTTAAATTCAAAGATCCAAAGAAGTTGGATGCGGCGGACTCAGGGAAAAAAGAGCTTCATATTTTGAATCAATTTCACTTACATTTTTTTTGGATTTACTGATTATTAAAATGAAGCGTATCAAAATTTTTTTTCTGTGTGCAACACCTTTTCGATGAAGCGCTTTCCCCGGAGAAAAAACATCTATCGTGGGTGTGACAGGTTAGTTTCTTAGAGGGGCTTAAGTTAATAAGGAGGCAGGTAAATTTTACTTTTAACTCAACCGATTGACATTATATAGGGCGGCCAGTTTATTTAAATGTGGTGTAAGTTAGGAAGCATATTTAGATACAATATATGCAGCTAGTAGTACGCTACTGATTAGAAAAATCCATTTATAGATTCTCCCATTATCTTTTATCATTCCATCATCTATCATTGCCCAAAATTTTTGAGTAAAATAAATTTGGATGCCTCTCTTGCAAGAGTTTTTTAATTCTCACAAGAGATTTATCCAACTATTAGGGGGATTAAATAGTTTGGGTATTCCTAAGTTATGAATTTTAATTAGAAATAACCAGATTAGGTTAATTTTTTTGCCCAAGGATTATAAAGCATGGGTTTACTTTCGGGACAGATAAACCCCATAGTTCATTTTAGTGGTTTGAAATATCATTTTTTGTTCCATTCCGAACAATGTGCTGGTTACAGATGTTTTTATGCAGAATTTAATTAAAAATTATTATCCCAACATCCTTGGATATTAGTTGAATTTTCATTTTCACCTAATGTTATAGCTTCATTACAGTCATACCAACTTGTATAATTGCTTTTATTTTTTCTTTCGGATACGACCCATTTTCCATTTTGATAAAGGTAAATATGTCTATGTGAAATTTCACAGGAGTTAGAAAAATCATTGTCAGATTCAGCAGCTTCTTTAGATTTATGATGATCTGTAAATGACCTAATTATAATAAACTCACAAATTCCCTTATACAGACTTATTAATGATTTTGTTTTTTGTACATCATAAGAATAATTTCCTTCTATTCTATAATATTCTTTTACCCAGCCGCCACTTAGTTTTTTTACTTCTACTCCTGGATTGTTATCATAAGATTTAAAGAGATATTCTAATTTATTTCTAAATTCTAATACCGGATTATTTAAGTCTGAAGTAAAGAATAATTTTGGAATCATTAAAACATTAAATGGAAGGGAGATTTTTCATTTTATCAGTTTTTATGAAGTTAGAATAATCTTGGCATTGAATAATTAAGGGACAATATATACTGGAAGCAGTATACGACTAATTAGAAGAATCATTTAAAATTCTTCCAATTACAACGTAAGGGTAGATAATATAATGTTTGGGGATAAACTAATTTATAAATTTTAAATTTAAAAACCAATAAAAGTTTTTTGACTAAAAATTTGGCTACAATACATATCTAAATTAATGGTAATGGAAACGCATAATCATTCTTAAATTATATTTATCAATTTCGGCTTATATTGACTGTGCCTTATGTTCTTTAAAATTAAGAAGGGTCTATTCGGTTGGGGATTTGATTCCATCTATTTTAAAGTTTTGCTTTATCCTTAATAATATACCTTTATTCAAGAAATTTCCGAAGGAAAAAAGAACCATTGGGCCTATATTAAATCTTTTGAAAAACAACCAATAAAAGGTATAAATTCTCTAATTTCAAAAATCACTATTAGATTGGTTACCTAATATATGGTAATTCTTAACTTTTCTTGGAGTTTTCCTTTTCGTGCTTTTTGCTATTAAGAACCAATTTTTCTCTCAACACCTGCATATCATCACTTATCTTTCTATCTACAATTTTAGCATAATGCTGAGTTGTTCGAAGATCTTTATGACCAAGCATTTTGCTTACCGTTTCAATTGGAACCCCATTGGTCAAAGTAATGGTTGTGGCAAATGTGTGCCGCGCCAAATGAGTAGTGAGAGATTTCTTAATCTCACACATCACAGCTATTTCTTTTAAAAAGGCATTAGATTTTTGATTGCTGAGGACGGGAAGGATAAAATTTCCTTTTTTTACTTCAGGATGATCCTGATACCTATTGATTATCTCTTCAGCTACTGGAAGTAAGGGTATGCTGCTTAAGGATTTTGTTTTGGTTCTTTTGATTCTAATCCACTTTCCTCCGTCAATTCCGGTGGTAATATCTTCACGACTCAATTTTTTCACATCAGAGTAGGCTAGACCGGTATAGCAACTGAATACAAACATGTCTCGTACAAGCTTCAACCTGTCTAAGTGCAGCTCTTTATCAATAAGTTGCTGAACTTCCTCAGCATTTAAAAATTCCCGTTCTACCGATTCAAACTGGACTTTATAATTGTAAAAAGGATCTCTGTCCATCCATTGATTGGCCAGGGCGATCCGGATGATCTTTTTGAAGTTGTTGACGTACTTTAAAGCAGAGTTGTGATTACACTCCCTTTTGGTTTTTAGAAAATATTCATACCTGGTGATAAATTGGTGATCGATATCTTTTAAGCGAAAATCATCAGCATTATAAACTTCATTGATGAATTGCTCTACATGATTATAACAGGTCCAATATCTTTTGGCAATGCTTTTTGAAATATTTTTTTCAGAAAGCCGATCCATTTGTTCATTGTGTTCTTTAAAAACTTCCAAAACCATTTTGGATTTGTCTTTTTCTTCACCTTTAAATCTCCTGACAAATTTTTCAAGGGAAAGCATCTCTGAATTTTCAACAAAGCTTTTTTGAACATCTTTTGCTTTCTTGCGCATTAGCTCGATATAATCATTCAGATCATTAGCTTCAATGCTTCTACCCAACATTTTCTCGCTTTTAGCATGCCATTTTTCGGGTTCCACAGTCCGTCCGATATTGATTTCTGAACGTTTTCCATCGAGCGTAACACGCATAATTACTGGGGTTAAGCCTTTGCTGTTGGTTTTACTTTTCTTAAGGTAAAATCGTAAATAAATTGTTGTATCCATGAGTCGTCTAAATAAGGTCCCGAATTGGTCCCTTAAAGTAGATAAAATAAAAGAAATAAAAAAAAGTTTAACCTTTGTAAGGTGTTGAATTATAAGGAAATAAATGGTAAAAGGGGACCGTTTTTAAAAACATAAAAAGGGTCCCGAATTAGTCCCCTTTTATATGATATTAGATAGTATTTATTGACATCTTTAAAAATGAAAAACCCCGTAAATCCTAGGATTTCGGGGTTTTTAGTTCGGGTTGATACCCATTTAGTGGAGTCGGAGGGTTTCGAACCCTCGTCCAAACAAGCTACTCAGCTGCTTTCTACACGTTTATTTTTCGCTTGGTTTTCGATGTAAGACCGGCCGAAAACCACCAATCTTACACTTATCCTCAATTAGTTTTCAGAAGTGCATCAAGGCCCTGCGCTTCCTATATTTACTTTTTCGGTGTCTCGGGTGTGGCCGCCGTAAATCAAGGCTTCCACGAGACATCTCAGCTCCCTACCTTGTAGGGATTAAGTATAACCTACTAAAATTCGGTTATGCAGCCAAGGCGTAGTTATTCTCGCCGTTTAAAAAGTGTGAAATATGAGATTTAAGAGCTATATCCCAGCGCTCTACGTGCTTACAACCCAATTAGACTCGCTGTCAAATCCAAGTCGACCCCATAAATTTAAGAACTTTTTCCCTTAAAAAACCTGCCTTTATAACCAGGCTTCCTGCAGGGAGGTTGCAAAGATACAGTTTAAAATTTATATCTTTGAGCAACACCTCTTCATAAACAAAACTCATACCAATTATGATAAAATTCGCCCTTATCAAAGAACGAAAATCCCCGCCAGATCGTCGCGTGGTCTTTTCTCCGGAACAATTGAAAGTTCTATCCGGAAAATTCCCTGAAGCTGTTTTCAAAGTTGAATCTTCTAATGTGCGGATATTTAATGACGAGGAATATATAAACGCAGGTTTTAAGGTATCTGAAGATGTGACAGATTGTGATGTGATGCTGGGTGTAAAAGAAGTTCCCATTACGGCACTTATTCCCGGGAAAAAATATTTCTTCTTCTCCCACACTATCAAAAAACAACCCTATAACCGCGAACTACTGAGGGCAATACTCGACAGAAATATAGTATTATATGACCATGAGGTCATCGTTAAGGAAAACGGACACCGGCTTATAGGTTTTGGACGTTATGCGGGGTTGGTAGGTGCCTATAATTGCTTTCGTGCCCTGGGCTTAAGGGATAACTTGTATGAACTTCCTAAAGCTGAAAACCTGGCAGATCTTAATGCACTGAAAGCCGAATTGGATACTATAAAGCTTCCATCGAAAAAGATCGTGTTAACAGGAAGCGGAAAAGTGGCCCACGGGGCAAAAGAGATCCTGGATCATTTAAAAATCCACGAGGTTAATGTTGAGGATTATTTGACAAAAAGTTTTGATCACCCCGTTTATTGCCACATTGATGTGATGGATTACAATAAACGCAAGGACAGTATGAAAGGTTCCAATCAGGATTTTTATAAGAATCCGGGGGAATACGTTTCAGATTTTATGCGGTTTGCCCGTGTGAGCGACATTTTTATTGCAGGCCATTTTTATGGTGATGGTGCCCCCGTTTTCTTTACGCGGGAGGAGGCAAACTCTCCCGATTTCAAAATTGACCTTGTTGCCGATATTTCCTGCGATATTAATGGCCCCATTGCAAGTACCATACGATCTTCTACCATTGCCGATCCTTTTTACGGCTATGATCCTGCCACAGGAAATGAGGTGAAATTTGGTGAAAAGGGTTCTATTGCTGTTATGGCTGTAGATAATTTACCCTGCGAGCTTCCCCGTGATGCCAGTGAGGGTTTTGGGGAAATGTTCATGGAATCTGTGATCCCGGCATTTTTCAACAATGATAAGGATGGGATCCTGGAGCGCGCAAAAATGACAGAAAACGGAAAACTCACCGCCAAATTTAAATACCTGCAGGAGTATGTGGATGGCGAAACTAAAAAGAATCAATATGTATAAGACCGGTCTTCTTTTAATATTTACTGTGATCTTTTCCTTTCCCCTGAATGCTCAGGTAAAGGTGATGTCTTATAATATCAAATATGCAAATGAGACCGATGGCGAAAACAGCTGGTCCCTGCGGAAGGATTTTCTTACCAACCAGATAAAGTTTTATCAACCCGATATTTTTGGGGTGCAGGAAGCGGTTTTTCTTCAAATGGAACATTTTTCTGAAAACCTTCCCTCTTATAAATATGTAGGGGTGGGCAGGGAAGATGGTAAAACCAGGGGAGAGTATAGCGCTATCTTCTACGATAGCACCCAATATAATGTATTGGAAGAAAACACCTTCTGGCTTTCTCAAACCCCCGGGAAAGTATCTGTAGGATGGGATGCGGTAATGGAACGTGTTTCTACCTATGCTTTATTTGAGTCAAAAGACACCGGAGTGAAGTTCGGGGTTTTCAACACGCATTTTGATCATGTGGGAGAGCAGGCTCGAAGAGAGAGTGTAAACTTGATCTTATCCAAAATTGCAGAATTAAATATCCCAAATCTTCCGGTTATATTAATGGGAGATCTTAATCTGGAACCCTCACACGAGAGCATAAAGTTTCTTGCTTCAACTATGGATGATACCAAATGTGTAGCAAAACTTGTATTTGGTCCTGAAGGTACTTTTAACGGCTACAACTTTACAGCCCCTGTGACCAAAAGGATCGATTATATTTTCACCGGTAAGGATGATTTTGAGGTTCTAAAATATGCCGTTCTAAGCGATTCCTGGGATCTTAAATATCCATCAGATCATTTGCCAGTTTATGTTGAGCTTCAGTTTAAATAATTGATCTAAACCTCAAAGGTTTTTAAAACCTGTGAGGTTTTATTATGATCTTAATATAACAGAAAAATCCCCCGCTAAAAGCGAGGGATTTTTAATGAGTGCCGGAAGCAGCCTATAAAAGCGGCTCATCCGGATTGTCCCTTCTTGGGTTTGGATTATTTGGATCATCTCCTGAAAAATCTCCTTCATCACTTCTTCTATAGGGTCTTTCAGGATGTTGAGGATCCCTGGTAATTCCATCAGGGTCCTGTGATCCCGGGGATGGCCTGTCAAAATCTGAATCGCGGCGAGGTCTGTCCTCATTTCCCGGAATGTCGGCAGAATTATCTGGATCGGGATTTTCACTAAATGGCCTGTCCTTCCTGTGCGAAGGGTCATCGGGTCTATGCACGGGACGATCGTAGGAGCCGGGTCTTTCCCCTGTTTTGAATTGATCTCCTCTGTTTGGCGTTCCTAAAGGTCGGTCGCTCGAGAAATCAGGAGTTTTTTCCGCAGGCATGTCGGCAGCTTCAGCTCTTACTTTTTTAATAATATCCCGGAAATGTTCCCCGGCAGCGTCACGGCCACCAAGACCATAACTAAGCGCAACCGCCACAGCTATGGCACCAAGGATAAGCCCAAAGGCGAGTTCTACGATCTCGTTTGCAATTCCCATAGTACGAAGTGCTATGGCAATAAACAATGCCAGCGAGGCCCAACGTATGATTCCGGCAATAAAGGTATTACTGCTTGAACGGGTCATGGTATGATAAATAAGCAGGGAGATATAATTACCTATGGCCAGGATGATCAAACCAAAGATGATTTGTCCGGTTACTTCCAGGATCTCATTTAAGATAATGCTTAGCCTGTCCAGGCCAAGAATATCTACCGCGGTAATAATACCAAAGAATACAAGGAAAAAGTAAATAAGATTGGCAAATATCTTTGAAAGCGATTGGTTTGCACCTATCATATTATGGATCTGTATCTTTTCAGCTGCATTATCCAATCCCAGGCTTCTGAAAAGATCTTCAAGGAAATTAGCGAGATACTTTCCACCCCAGATAAAGACAATGAGGATAATAGCCGCAACAAGAATTTGTCCTATCATCTCTGTAAATGCGTATAGAATATCATTTGCAGGTTGAGAGATGGCATCCATTTGCAGGGCATTAAAAGCCTGAATAAGGAAGGGGATAAAAATGACAATAAATACCACTTTTCTTAAGATACGCACAAGTTTGTCTGTATCCTTAAAACCTGTCCTGTCTACGAATTTGTCAAGGAAACTTCCTCCTATGTGGATGAGGTTCGAGACAAATTTTGCCAGCAGATATCCAATAAATCCAATTAGGATAGCCCCAATGAGGTTTGGTATAAATAAGAGGAATTCATTGAGCATGTTGCCTAAAGGAGCCAGGGCCTCGTTTATCCCCAGGACCTCGAGAACTGCCAGGATCACAATGATCATTAAAAGGTAATACACAATATTTGCAAGGAAAACATTGGTATCTCCTTCGGTGGTTTTTCCGAATACCCTTTCATCCCAGTGGGTCCTTCTTAGCAATTTTACAATAAGAGCTTTAATTCCCCGCGCAATAAGCCAGCCTATAAGGAGGATAAGTAAAGCGGCAAGTAGATCAGGCAAAAAATTCATTACCCGATTGCCAAAATATTCTAATTCATTTTCCATTATTAAATAATTTTTGGTTATTGACAATTAAATTATGGAATATGTATTGAAGGACGGGTTCCCTTAACAATAGTTTAGTTTTATTAAAACATAAGGTGTTAAATCTCTCTGAATAAATATCCTTTTAAACATCCTTCGTTTTTAACAACAAATTAAAAACCCCGGAAAATTAATTTCTCCCGGGGTTTGATATCAATGGTTATTCTTCTGGAATGAATAAGCGTTTTAAAAATTATTAATGGTTTTTCGAATAGCTACCAGATGGCTTAGTAATTTTTCAAGGTATTGGATATCCAGCATATT
Source organism: Gillisia sp. (assembly GCA_039989915.1). Lineage (GTDB taxonomy): Bacteria > Bacteroidota > Bacteroidia > Flavobacteriales > Flavobacteriaceae > Gillisia. Next base: position 185,012 of record JBDXGW010000018.1, on the reverse strand, counting down.
CGCCCCGTCGCTTTTGGCATTAGCCGGGTCAAAATGGGTTTCAATAAATAAACCGTCTACGTTGTTCACCACGCCTGCCCGCGCAATGGTTTCTATCATATCTGGCCTACCGCCGGTTACGCCACTGGATTGATTTGGTTGTTGCAGGGAATGGGTTACATCAAGAACCACAGGAGCATACTCCCTCATTGTGGGAATCCCCCTAAAATCCACGATCATATCCTGGTACCCGAACATGGTTCCCCTGTCTGTGATCATCACCTGTTCATTATTGCAATCCCTTACTTTGGTTACGGCATGTTTCATGCTCTCCGGACTCATGAACTGGCCTTTTTTAAGATTAACCACCTTTCCGGTATTGGCAGCTGCTACTACCAGGTCGGTTTGCCGTACCAGAAATGCCGGAATTTGTAGGATATTAACATATTCAGCAGCCATAGCCGCGTCGCTTATTTCGTGAATATCTGTTATAGTTGGGATATCAAAACTTTCAGAAACCTTTCTAAGAATTTTCAATGCTTTTTCATCCCCAATGCCTGTAAAACTATCTATCCTGCTACGGTTTGCTTTTTTGAAGGAACCTTTAAATACATAAGGAATTTCCAGTTTATTGGTGATCTCCACAATTTTTTCGGCAATTCTCAGGGCCATTTCTTCCCCTTCAATGGCACAGGGGCCGGCAAGAAGGAAAAAATTATTGGAATCTATATGTTTTATATGCGGGATATTTTTAAGGTTCATAGGAAAAAGATTTCAGCAAAGATAAATGATTTAACCGGGCAGCGCAATTCCCGGAAAAAGGATGATGGGAAGGAAATACTTTAAATTAAGTTAAACTTCAATTTTAGAATAACGGGTTTCTTTAAATTGGCTTAACCTTAAAAAAAAAATATGGAATTGAAAGATCTATTGATCCCTGAACTTCAATATGAAGTTGTGTTAACCGAAAAGTTCTTAAACCGTATCCCAGCAGATAAAATGGATTGGAGGCCGCACCCGCGCTCCATGAGCATTAAGGAACTCGCCAATCACCTGGCCGAAATTCCGGCATGGGTAACAGGTATAATGCAGGGGGAGGAATTAGATCTCACGGGTTATAAATCGCCGGATTACAATTCTGTAGAAGATATAATCAAATTACTAAAAAATAACACCACCAAAGCCGAAGACGCGCTGCGGAAACCAAATGAAGAATATGAAGTTATTTGGAAACTTACCAAAGATGGGAAAACCCTGGTAGAAATGCCCAGGCTTAATATGCTTCGATCAATGGCCCTCAATCAATTGCCACATCACCGGGCGCAACTTGGGGTTTATTTCAGGTTACTGGATATTCCGGTTCCGGCTTCTTATGGGCCTTCTGCCGATGAAAATTAATCAAATTCCCCTGCAATTTTAATAGCTAAATCCTTGTGCTGTAATTCATAAAATAAAGCGTACCTTTGCAGCCTTAAAAATGAGGCGCTTATTATGACAGCTATTAAAAACATTGCAATTATTGCTCACGTTGACCACGGTAAAACTACTTTGGTTGACAAAATTATGTATCATTGCCACCTTTTCCGCGACAATGAAAATACAGGAGATCTTATTCTTGACAGTAACGATCTTGAGAGAGAACGCGGTATTACCATTACTTCCAAAAACGTATCTGTTGTATATAAAGACACCAAGATCAATATTATTGATACCCCCGGTCACGCCGATTTTGGTGGGGAGGTTGAAAGGGTATTGAACATGGCAGATGGGGTTTTACTTCTTGTAGATGCCTTTGAAGGCCCAATGCCACAAACACGTTTTGTATTACAAAAAGCAATAAACCTTGGTTTAAAACCCTGCGTGGTTATAAATAAGGTAGATAAGCCTAACTGTACTCCTGAAGAAGTGCATGAAAAGGTATTTGACCTTATGTTTGAATTAGGAGCTGAAGAATGGCAGCTGGATTTTCCAACTGTTTACGGCTCTGCATTAAACAACTGGATGAGCGATGATCCCGATGTGCAAACCGATAATATTGAGCCTTTACTGGATATGGTGCTTAATCATGTTCCTTCTCCTGTAGTAGGTGAAGGTACGCCTCAAATGCTTATTACTTCCCTTGATTTCTCATCCTTTACAGGAAGGATCGCTATTGGAAGATTACAACGTGGTACTTTGAAAGAAGGAATGCAGATAGCCCTTGTAAAAAGAGATGGCAGCATTAAAAAAACTAAAATTAAAGAACTTTTTACTTTTGAAGGTTTAGGCAAGAAAAAAGTAAAAGAAGTTATAGCCGGTGATATTTGTGCCCTGGTAGGACTGGAAGGTTTTGAGATTGGCGATACTGTTGCCGATGTTGAAAATCCCGAAGGATTAAAAACCATCGCCATTGACGAGCCTACAATGAGTATGCTTTTCACCATCAATGATTCTCCTTTCTTTGGTCAGGATGGAAAGTTTGTTACTTCACGCCATATCAAGGATCGTTTGACAAGGGAACTGGAAAAGAACCTTGCCTTACGCCTTGAAGAAACCGGAAGTGCAGATAAATTCCTGGTTTACGGTCGTGGAATTATGCACCTTTCTGTACTTATAGAAACTATGAGAAGGGAAGGTTATGAAATGCAAATTGGCCAGCCACAGGTTATCATCCGTGAAATAGACGGAGTAAAATGTGAGCCTGTTGAAGAGTTGACCATTGACCTTCCGGAAGTTGTTTCAGGAAAAGCTGTTGAAATGGTGACCATGAGAAAAGGTGAATTGCTTAGCATGGAAACCAAAGGAGAGCGTATGATCATACAGTTCATGATCCCTTCAAGAGGAATTATAGGATTGAGAAATCAATTGCTTACCGCAACTGCCGGGGAAGCCATTATGGCGCACAGGTTTAGAGAGTACCAGCCCTTAAAAGGTGGTATTCCTGAAAGACAGAACGGTTCGCTTATTTCTATGGAAAGAGGGAAAGCTATTCCTTATTCTATTGATAAATTACAGGATCGCGGAAGATTTTTCGTAGAGCCGGGTGAGGATATTTATGAAGGACAGGTAATTGGAGAAAACTCCCGCCAGGATGATATCGCGGTGAACATCACCAAAACCAAGAAACTTTCGAACGTACGTTCCTCCGGGGCAGATGATAAGGCGAAAATATTCCCTGCAGTGAAATTCTCTCTTGAAGAAGCCCTTGAATTTATTCAAAAAGATGAATATGTTGAGGTAACTCCAAACTTCATTAGATTGCGTAAGGTTTATTTAACCGAAAATGAGCGTAAGAGAAATAAGATCAACTAAAGATCAAAATTCTTCGGAATAATTATAAAAAAAGCAGTCTTTTCAAAATGGAAAGGCTGCTTTTTATTTTAGTAAATTCGCCCTCAATTTAACTTTAGCTTTATGGAACTACTTGGAATAACATATGTTGAATGGATAGGCTACGCGGCCTCTCTCTTTGTACTCCTTTCTTTTTTAATGCGCAATATCATTTTGCTTAGATATGTAAACAGCATAGGCTGTTTATTCTTTGTTGCCTACGGCCTCCTGCTTGATTCCTGGCCAATTATTATTACCAATGTTGCTATTGTATGCGTAAATGTGTACTATCTTTTTATTAATAAAAAAGAGCACGTCCCGGCAGATGATGTGAAGCCGTAGTTTAAAGTTAGGAGTTGTGAGTTCTCAGTTCTCGGTTGTCAGTTCTCGGTTTCGAGTTGTAGGTTGTATGTTATAAGTTGTATGTTGGAATTTTTAGGTGTTGTCTTGTGATCTGCGAAAATCTGCGGATTTTAAATCTGCGGGATTTGCGGGAAACTTTCAGTAAGGAGGATAAATAGTTGTTGGTTGTGAGTTACCAGTTGTCGGTTAAAAACGCTGAGCACCAAACTACTAACTCTGAACCCTAAACCTCAAACAAACTAATCACCAATCACTATTCACTAAAATAGTTGTAGGTTGTAAATTGGAATTTTTACGTGTTGTTCTGGGATCTGCGAAAATCTGCGGGATTTGCGGGAAACTTTAAGGTTGGAGGTTGTAAGATGTAGTTTCAAAAAGTGGATAAATCGGTGTCGGTTGTGAGTTGCAAGTTGTCGGTTAAAAACGTTGAACCACAAACCATAAACCCCAAACCACAAACTATATACTCCAAACAAAAAAAATAACTCCTAACTCTTAACTCTTAACTCCTTACAACGTTTTCTGCACCACTTCAAATACCCTCTCACCATCACATTTTAAAGTTTTCGAAGGATATTTAAGCAATAAGGCATAATCATGGGTTGCCATAAGAATGGTATTCCCGTTTTTGCTTATTTCCTGTAATACCTCCATTACTTCCACAGAGGTTTGTGGATCCAGGTTTCCTGTAGGCTCATCAGCCAGGATAAGTTCCGGGTCATTAAGAAGTGCCCGGGCTATTGCGATGCGTTGTTGCTCCCCACCGGAAAGTTGATAAGGGAATTTAAAACCTTTGGTTTTCATTCCCACTTTGTCCAGTACCTCATCTATCCTGCGCTCAATAGAAGTTTTTTCTTTCCAGCCCGTAGCTTTAAGAACAAACATCAGGTTGTCGCGCACATTACGGTCATTCAGCAGCTTAAAATCCTGAAAAACCACCCCCAGTTTTCGTCTTAAAAAAGGAATGTCCTTTTCCTTTAATGTCCTAAGATTGTAGTCAACTATAGTTCCTTCCCCTTCGGTAAGTGGAAGGTCCCCATAGAGGGTTTTCATAAAACTACTTTTCCCGGTACCGGTCTTTCCTATAAGATATACAAAATCACCTTTATATATGGTGACATCTACTTCAGATAAAATAAGGTTTTCACGCTGGTAAATGGCGGCGTTTTTTAGTTCCAGGACAGTTTGTGACATTAATACTTGGGGTTTACTAAATGTATAACGTAAAATTATGTGTAAATATACATGAATCAAATGTTGACAAAATACTTTTTTCCACATTAACATAATTAACCCGCCCAACCTGCGTTATAAAAACTGTGTTTAAGTATCTTTGATCCATCAACCTAAAACCTTTTTAATGACACGAAATTTTGCCTCCTTACTCGTTGTTTTTTTTCTCACCTTTTCTACTCACTTTGCACAACAATCTGCCATCTATACCAATGATCTCGTAAAATTCAACCGCGCGCTTGAATTATATAATAATGAGCAGTATCTGGCAGCTCAAACTTTGTTTGATGATGTAAAGACTGAGACCAATGATGAAAAAATAAAGTCTGATGCCGCCTATTATATTGCAAATGCAGCTGTAAGACTTGGACAGCCGGGAGCTGACCAGCTTATGCAGGATTTTGTAGACAGGTATCCTACCAGTACCAAAAGGAATTCGGCTTTTCTTGATGTTGCCGACTATTATTTTGAAACCGGAAAATATTCCCTTGCCAGGAAATGGTATGACAGGGTAGATGAAAAGGGGATGAGCCGGGCCGAAAAGGATCGCTATTACTTCAATAATGGGTATGCTTACTTTTCCAATAAGCAATATGAGGAAGCCGAAAAATTTTTAAACAGAGTTAGAGATTCTAAGGAATATGGTTCCCAGGCAAAATATTACCTTGGGTATATGGCCTATGAAGGTGATGATTACCAGGAAGCTAATCAACTTTTTGAAGAAGTAAAAGATAACGACCGGTACCAGGAAAACCTTTCCTATTTCCAGGCCGATATGAATTTTAAACTCGGGAATTTTGAAAAAGCCATTGAACAGGGGCTGGAACAACTTCCAAAGGCAAACCGCAATGAGATCTCTCAATTAAATAAAATTATTGGGGAAAGTTATTTTAACCTTATGCAATATGAAAAGGCCATTCCTTATTTAAAAGAATACAAAGGCCTTAGGGGAAAATGGACCAATACAGATTATTACCAGCTTGGATATGCATATTTCAGGCAGGGTGATTATCAAAATGCGGTTTCCGAATTCAATAAGATCATTGGAGGAAATAATGCTATTGCCCAAAATGCCTATTATCACCTGGCACAATCTTATTTAAACCTGGAGCAGAAACAACAGGCATTGAATGCATTTAAGAATGCCAGCGAAATGGATTTTGACGCTAAGATCCAGGAAGATGCCTATTTAAACTATGCGAAATTAAGCTATGAAATAGGGAACAGTTATACCAGTCCTTCCAGGGTTTTAATGGGATATCTTGAAAAATATCCAAATACTCCGGTAAAACAGGAGATGGAATCTCTGTTAATAGACTCATTTATTACCTCCGGAAATTTCCAGGAAGCTATGAGTCTTCTGGAGAACAACCGCAATTTCAGCGATAAAGTAGCTTATCAGAAAGTTGCGTTTTACTATGGTCTGGAACTTTTTAATGAAGGAAATTACCGGGATGCAAGTGTGAATTTTGATAAATCCCTTAGTGAGCGTAGGGATCCTGTGATCACAGCAAGAGCAACCTTTTGGAAGGCCGAAAGTGATTTTAACCTGAACCGCTTAAGAGAAGCCTTAATTGGGTATCGTGAATTTGCAGGAATGACCGGCGCAAAAGGCACCCCCGAAATGGAAAACCTTGATTATAATATTGCCTACGCTTATTTTAAGCAGAAGGAATACGGGCAGGCAATTGAATATTTCAACCGTTTTGCAAATAACCAGGCAAAAGATAATGCCCGTAGAAATGATGCTTATACAAGATTAGGGGATACATATTTTGTGACCAGTAAGTACTGGCCTGCGATGAAATCCTATGATAAGGCTATTCAAATGAATCTTGGAAATACAGATTACGCTGCGTATCAAAAGGCCATAAGCTATGGCTTCGTGAGCAGGAACGATAGTAAAATTCAGGAACTTGGAAGTTTTGCAAACAGATATCCGCGTTCATCCTATCGCGATGATGCCCTTTACGAGTTGGGGAATACCTATCTCGCAATGGAAAATACTACCCAGGCTATTGAAACCTATAACCGCCTTATAAGAGATATTCCCGGAAGTGCGTTTGTACCACAGGCTATATTAAAACAGGGGTTGATCTATTACAACAGTAACCAAAATGATAAAGCACTGGAACGCTTTAAGAAAGTAGTTGCCGATTATCCAAATACACCCGAGTCTATGCAGGCAGTATCTTCAGCAAGACTTGTTTATATAGATCTTGGACGTACAGATGAATACGCCAAATGGGTGCGCAATGTAGATTTTGTTGAGGTAAGCGATGCCGATCTTGATAACACCACATTTGAGTCGGCCGAAAAACAATACCTTGATAACAATACCGCTGCTGCAAAAACCAGCTTTACCAAATACCTTCAGAATTTCCCTAACGGATTACATTCATTGAAGGCCAATTTCTACCTGGGCCAAATGTACTTCAGGGATGACCAAAAGGATGACGCGATAAAGCACTACCGTTTTGTAGTTGAAAAGCCAAGAGGAGAATTTTCAGAACAGGCACTGGCACGTTTGTCACAGATCTATCTTGAAAAGAGAAATTACAAGGACGCTTTGCCGTTGCTTACCAGGCTTGAAAGTGAAGCCGATTTTGCACAGAATGTGATCTATGCCCAATCCAACTTAATGAAATCTCATTATGAGCAGAAGGATTATAACAAAGCGGTTTCTTATGCTGAAAAAGTTCTGGCAACCCCTTCAATAGAGAACAACGTAAAAAGTGATGCTCAAATAATCATAGCAAGATCTGCAATGCAAACAGGGAATGAGGCCAAAGCGAAAACCGCTTATGCTGAAGTACTTAAAATTGCCAAAGGAGAACTCGCTGCTGAAGCGCTATATTACGATGCTTACTTTAAGAATAAAGCCGGAAGCTTACAGGCCTCGAATGAATCTGTGCAAAAACTTGCCAAGGACTACTCCGGATTCAAATATTATGGAGCAAAAGGATTGGTATTAATGGCCAAAAACTTCTATGCTCTTAAAGATGCTTACCAGGCTACTTATATTCTTGAGAATGTGATCACCAACTTCAAGGAATACCCAGATGTGGTAAGTGAAGCACAAACCGAGCTTAACCGAATCAAGACTATGGAAGCAAGAACCAACGCATCTGTAGAACCAAACAACTAATAATCCTATAATCTAACTTTTAAGAACTTCTCTATGCAAATTCTTTCAAATAAAAGAAGCCTTTTCATACTTTCCTTTTTATTTTCCAGTTTCCTTTTTGCTCAGGACAGACCTCTTGGCAGCGAAACCGTAATCGTGGTAAAGCCGTATACCCCTTCTGTAAACGATGCTTTTAAGATCAAGGAAACCCCCAAAATGGGAGACTCAGTAAGTTTGGAGAAAAAACCGGTAAAGTATAGCATATTTTCTGTGCCCGTAGCTTCCACCTTTACCCCTACCAAAGGGCAGGCCACCACTGTTGAGCGGGCCAAAAGGGTAAAACTTTATAACAACTATGCAACCCTTGGTTTTGGGACCTATTCCAATATTCTGGCTGAATTTTACAGCAATATGGAAGTAAACCGTAGTGACAACTTTGGAGTTTTCCTTACTCATAATTCCTCCCAGGGAGGGATTAAGGGAGTTGAACTGGATGACAAATTCTATAATACAGAACTTAATCTCAATTATAATTCCCGTAACCGCAACAGCTCCTGGACTACAGAACTTGGGCTACAACACCAGTTGTTCAATTGGTATGGGCTTCCAGAGGAAATTACATTTTCAGATGCGGTTATAAGCGCCATTGATCCAGCTCAAAATTACTATTCGGCACTCGTAGGAGGTAAATTTGAGTTGTATGATTCTTTCTTTGAAAGCGCATCGGCCAATTACAGGTATTTTGGAGATTCTCACAGTTCAACTGAGCATAATTTTAAGACAGATGCCTTTTTTGAAGTAAATATTGCAGATGAGCTTATAAGCACACACGTCACTGCCGATGTAGTGAACGGTAGTTTTGTAAATAGTTTTGATTTCAATGAGCCTTATCCCCGGGATTATACCTTTGTAAACGTGGGGATAGCACCAAGCTTGTTGATATTAAGAGATGATCTTACAGTGAATCTTGGGGCAGGATTCTTTTACTCGCTGAATGCAGAGAACAGTAAGAACAGTTTTTATATCTATCCGAAAGTAAATGCCAGTTACAGGCTGGGGGGAGATTATTTTATCCCCTATGCAGGTTTGGAAGGTAAATTAACCCAAAACACCTATTATGGTTTCGCCCAGGAGAATCCATTTGTGTCACCCACATTAGGTATCCAGCCCACAGATATGCCCTATGATGCCTATCTTGGAGCTAAAGGGGCACTTTCCAACAGCATTGCTTATAATTTTAAAGGAAGCTATACTTCTGAATATAATAAACCTCTTTTCCTTAGAAATGCCTATGTTCCCAACCAGGTTGAGAACTATTCCTACGGAAATTCTTTCGGGGTAGTTTATGAAGATGTGAACACATTATCTGTATTTGGGGAGATCGTAGTAGATATAAAAAGAAACTTTAAACTGGGAATGAATGCCTCTTATTTCAGTTACTCGGTTGATAGAGACAATAATTCTGCGGCAGAAGCCTGGAACCTTCCCGAGTTCAAAGCCTCTGTAAATGCAGATTATCAGATCACATCCAAATGGTTTGCCGGAGCTAACCTTTTCTTTGTAGGAGAAAGACTGGATTTGGAACCGGTAATGACCTTCAGTGGCATTTCGGGGAGACAGCAGGTTACCCTGGATAGTTTTATAGATCTAAACGCCAACCTGGGATACAGGTTTAACAGCCAGTTATCTGTTTTTGCCAAGGGAAATAACCTGTTGGGAGAAAGCTATGAGCGTTGGTCCGGTTTTCCGGTCCAGGGAATCCAGGTACTTGCGGGCGCCACTTATAAATTCGATTTTTAATAACATCTCAATAATTAATGAAGGCCGCCAATTTGGGCGGCCTTTTTGTTTAGTTTCATTTTAAAATTTGTTTATTTATGGAAAATTATAAGCTAAAATCATTGCTTCAGGACGTTAAACGGTTGATATATAAGGAAATAAATAGATTTACCAGATTTAGTTTCTTAACAATTAAACAACATTGAAAACAATTATTTAATATTGAAAGGCTGTAATATTGTACGCTGAAAATAAATAAATATTAAAAACCTAATTCTACTTTATTAGATGGCAAAATTTAAACGAAGTGACAGGTCCAGGCCATATTTAAATATTCTGGATTTTATGGTGCAGGAAAAAACCTTCCTGGCTATAATTATTGCAGGTATTATCCTGGCCGGAATTTTTACCAATAACGCCCAGGCAGCCATGTGGATAGGGTTCTTCTTTGCAGCCTATGCAACTGTTGCAAACGATAGTATCCAATCTCTTGGAACATTTATTGAAAGTAATAAAGCCCGCAGTTGGTGGATCCTTTGGCTTTTTATTGGCGGTGTTTTTGTTCTGGTAGTGACCTTTAGCTGGGTCTATTTTGATGGAGATGTTACTTACCAGCGGCTCTTAAAACCCGATGGGACAACGAGTTATCCCCATCCCGTTAATTTTAGTTTTTTCCAGATCATAGCGCCCCTGGTGCTATTGATCCTTACCAGGCTTAAAATGCCGGTTTCTACCACCTTTCTTATCTTAAGTGTGTTTAGTGCAGATACTTCGGGGATAACTTCTGTAGTATGGAAGAGCTGGTCTGGTTACATCCTGGCATTCATACTTTCTTTCCTGGTATGGTATCTCTCTTATAATTTTATCAAGAAATTCTTTAAAAGCCGTAAGTTCCACAAAAGCTGGACTGTAGTTCAATGGGTAGTAAGTGGTACACTTTGGGGCGTTTGGGTGATGCAGGATGGAGCAAATATTGCTGTATTCCTTCCACGACAACTTGACTTAACCCAGTTTATAATATTTACCGCAACCATTTTTGGAGGATTGGGACTATTGTTCTATTTAAGGGGAGATAAAATTCAGGAAGTTGTTAGCGAGAAAGTAAGGATCTCAGATGTTCGTGCGGCCACCCTGGTAGATTTAACCTATGTTATCCTTCTTATATATAAATTATTTATTAGCACCGTTCCAATGAGTACAACCTGGGTATTCCTTGGTATCATTGGAGGTAGGGAAATTGCCATAAGCCTGGCTCGAACCAAAAAAGGGAAAAAACACAGAAAAAAAGCCGGAAGAATGATCTTCAAGGATTTCTCCTATGCTATGATAGGTTTATTTGTATCTATTGCCCTGGCAGCAGGAGCCAACAGCAGTATTCGAAATGCAATTATTGATACCGTTGCCAGCTGGTTTTAACTTTTAAGAAGATTTTAATAAAATGCACTCCTTATTGGGGTGCATTTTTTATTTTTATGCAAAAATTAAATTATGCGGAAGAAATTCTTTTTATCAATCATTACAACTATCATATTATTTTCCTGCGCCTCTGTCAATAAACAGGAGGCAGATCTTCTTGTTTTTAATGCCGAAGTTTATACCGTAGACGGGGATTTCACCCTCGCAGAAGCCTTTGCCGTAAAAGACGGGAAATTTCTCGAAACCGGTACTGCCGAAGCTTTGGATGAAAAATACACTTTTAAAGAAAGAGTAGATGCAGGAGGGAAAACTATAGTTCCCGGATTTATAGATGCCCATGCTCATTTTTACCGAATGGGCCTTGCGCAGCAAACCGTTGATCTTACCGGCACCAAAAGTTTTGAAGAGGTTGTTTCAAGAATTGTGGATTTCCAGAAAGAACGCAATGTAGATTTCATAACCGGAAGGGGTTGGGATCAAAATGACTGGCCGGTAAAGGAATTTCCCGCTAAAGATACCCTTGATATATTATTCCCCGATACTCCTGTAGCCATAACCCGAATTGACGGGCACGCTATGCTTGCAAATCAGGTGGCCTTGGATATGGCAGGTATTACCCCAACCACTTCTGCGGAAGGTGGAGCAATTGAAATAAAGGACGGGAAGCTTACGGGTCTTCTTATAGACAATCCAATGGACCTTGTGAGTAAAGCAATGGGTGATCCTTCCCTGGAAGAACAAATTGATGCCCTGCTTGAAGCTCAGAAAATAAGTTTCAGTTATGGGCTTACTACTGTAGATGATGCAGGAATAGACCGAAATACGGTAGAATTAATAGACAGCCTGCAAAAAAATGACCGGTTGAAGATCAGGATCTATGCTATGTTAAGCAACACACCAGAGAATCTGGATCATTACCTGGATAAAGATCCTGTTAAAACAGAAAGGCTTAATGTGCGCTCGGTAAAATTTTATGGTGATGGAGCACTTGGTTCCCGTGGAGCTGCTTTAAAAGCACCCTATTCAGATCACGCAAATCATTTTGGAGCCTTATTATCACCTGTGGCCGAGTTCAGAAAAATAGCTGAAAGGGTTGCAGCTTCAAAGTTTCAGTTAAATACCCACGCAATTGGAGATTCTGCCAATGTTATGGTGCTTGAAACGTATACCGAATTACTGAAGGACAATGAAGACAGGCGCTGGAGGGTTGAACATGCTCAAACCATTTCCCCCGAAGATTTTAAATATTTCAATAAAAATATAATCCCTTCAGTTCAGCCCACTCATGCGACCAGTGACATGTATTGGGCTGAAGACAGGTTAGGACCGGAAAGGATGATTGGGGCCTATGCCTTTAAAAAACTACTTGACCAGGCTGGAATAGTAGCTCTGGGTACAGATTTTCCTGTAGAGGAGGTTAGCCCGTTCTACACCTTTTATTCATCTGTTGCCAGAAAGGATCTTGACAATTATCCCGAAGGCGGTTTTATGCCTGAGCAGGCCTTGACAAGAGAGGCAACTCTTAAAGGAATGACCATCTGGGCGGCTTACAGCAATTTTGAAGATGAGGAAAAAGGAAGTATAGTTCCGGGGAAATTTGCAGATTTTATCATCCTTGAAAAAAATATCATGAAGGTTGATGAAGATGAAATTCCAAATATCAGGGTGTTGCAAACCTGGGTGAACGGGGAGAAGGTTTTTAGCAGAGAGTAATTAGGATTGTTATTAGGAAAATTCTGAGTCTAGAATCTAGAATCTAGAATCTAGACTCGCAATTTTACCTACTTTCCTCCATTTGCCTGGAGATCCATAATACAAAGGTCGTCCAGCTTTGGAAGATCGTTGCCATCCAACATGTCTTCGAGGTCCTGCCCAAACTGAACATTGGCATTCATAAGACATCCCTCAACCTGGCAATGCCCGTTACTTCCATCATCTTCGTGGTCGCTTTGTAGTGGTGAACCCAGGTTTACAAGTCCGAACAAATGGCCGAATTCGTGGTTTACCACGGTGCTTTCCACCGTGCTTTTATCGGGAGAATTTAAGCGGTTTGAGATCATTTGGACTGTTTTTCCATAGATCACCATAGAAGTATTTCTGTAGGCAGATCCTAAAACTATTTTGGTGTTTGTGTCATTTTCATTGCTGCCATCGGCAAAGTAAATGTAAACCGCTATCTCATCGCCCGCGTTAAAGGTGGTGCGATTATCGGCTTCAATTTGTACAATTTCATTGATTACAAAAGGAGCTTTGTTGGAAGATGGAACGGCTCTCTTGAAAATGGTGATCCCATCTGGTTTATGTGTCCTTTGCTGTAAAAAAGACCTGAGATTATCAATGGTTTTTTGAGAGGGTTCAAACCCCGTAACATATACCATCTCCACCCTTATAGATGTAAATTTTTCATCGCTTAAAAGATCGGTGGCCGATGTTCCCAAAGCCTTTAAATTGGCTGTTTTATCAATTTTGGTAGACCCGTCGGGATCATCCTTTGTACACCCCGATAATACCAGGAAAAGGAACAAAAGGCTTAATAATTTTTTAGGATTCATTAAAACTCAGGTTTTCAGAGGGTAAATATACTAAAACTAACTACAGAATAATCACAGATTTAATCTGTGTTGCTCCCCGGTTTTAACTCAGCAAGGTAATCATAATGCTCACCTTCTTTTAATAGCCGGCAGGAAAATCCATTTTTATTGGCAGCCAGCTGCAGCATTTTGAAATCTATATATAGCCAGTGGAAAGATGGAGAAATTTCCTGTTTGTAACTAATTTGATATTCCATTTCACCATAATAATCTGAATTCATTTCTACCCATAGCCCGCCATCATCATCTTCATCTAATAGGTATCTAAGGTCTGAGGAATCTATGAGTATTTTTCCATTTGCTGTAAGGAGGCTTTTACAGTGGTTGAAAAAATCATCCAGCTTATTGAGCTTGCCAATAATTCCCGTACCATTCATAAGCAAGAGGAGGGTATCAAATTTTTCATTATTCAGCTCAAAAAAATTGATGGTTCGGGCATTTTTTAATCCGCGTAAAGTTGCAATTTCAATGGCTCCCGGGGAAATGTCAATTGCCATAACATCCAGTTGCTTTTCCTCCTGCAGGTAGAGAGCATGGCTTCCTGCGCCACAGCCAACATCAAGCACCCGGCCGCTGCAATTATCCAGCGCGGTTTTTTCCAGCAATGGCATTTCTTTATATTTTCTAAAAAGATAATGCACGGGGATCACATCATCATCAAAATCTGGGGAATGCACCAGGATATCTGTGCTGTCCCGGTGATGGTAATAAGCTGAAATTGCACTTCCGAAGATATCCTTCTTCCCGGCGTTGCTTTCTTGTTTCTTCATATATTTGCCTTATGGAAGAAATCTTAAAAAATCTCCCTGAAAAGGCCAAAGATAAGCATAAGGAGAATAAAAAGTTCTTTGCCAATATGCGCAAAAAACCACCGAAGCATCTGGATGTGCAAATGGTGGAACTGCATTATGAGGAGTTTTTAAAAACCGATTGCCTTAGCTGTGCAAATTGTTGTAAGACAACAGGGCCATTGTTTACCAATAAGGATATTGAGCGTATTTCACGGCATTTTAAAATGAAGCCCAGTAAATTCATTGAGAATTATTTACGGGTAGATGAGGAGAATGACCATGTGTTGCAGCAGGTGCCCTGTACTTTTCTGGGAAGCGATAATTATTGTTCCATTTATGAAGTGAGGCCTAAGGCTTGCAGGGAATACCCCCACACAGACAGAAAGGATTTTCACAAGATATCCAATATTACTATTAAAAATACTGCGATATGCCCGGCCGCATATAATATTGTGGAGGAAATGAAACGAAGGGCAAAAGTTTAGAATTCCTGCGGAAATATCCTGGATATAACATTCTCAATCCCCGCTATTCTCCATTTTCAAGAGGATTGAACCTCCTGTACCTTTTTCCCATTATGAAATATAGTATAGGCCCGAAGAAGGGAAGAAATACTATTATTAGCACCCAAATAAGTCGGTGCCTTCCCCTGAAGTTATTCTGCGACATATGTATGAGAGCAAGCACCGGAAGAACCAGTAATGCCGCCATCAGGGAAGTCCATACGAGAGAATTTACAGCTAAGTTCATGGGTATGTTTTATTATGTTCAATATAATAAATATTTTACCAATGTATCTCCAGAGCTTTTGTTAATAATTAGCTAATTATGTTCACCTCTTTTGGAAAAGTCTGAGAAAAATGTTTTTCAGTAGTTGTTTCTTGGCGTAAAAGGTTTGGATGCTTCTGGATCAATAAAGAAGATATTGGTCCCTTTTATGTGAAAAGTCTTTGATTCCTTTTGTCCATGTTGCCCTGATTTCGTCTTCACTAAGGCCGGCCTCAATTTGCTTTTGTAACTCAGTGGTCCCGGCTAACTTTGTGAAAAAGGAATTAAAGAATTTTGATTTATCGGCCGTATTCTCATACGCTTCAATAAGCCATGCCAGATTTATTCTTTCCAAACGTGGATGCTGGGTAAGATCCCTGCCATAGCAAAGAGTATTTAAATGTTTTGGAGATTTTGCTCCTTCCATAGAAACAGGGATATAGGAATAATTAAAATAATTCTTATCAAGAAAAGGAGATCCAAATACCTGGAACTGGTTGGGCGTTCCCCTTCCTTCATTAACATTGGTGCCTTCAAAAAAACAAAGGCTTGGATACAGGTTGATCGCCTTATCATTTGGCAAATTTGGGGAAGGTTTTATAGGAAGGCTGTATTGGGATTGGTGGTCATAATTTTCCATAGATATTACCTCAAGTTCACACTGTAAGCCGTTTTTTAACCATTTTTCCCCATTGATCATTTGGGCATATTCTCCCATGGTAAGTCCGTGAACTACCGGTATGGGGTGCATTCCCACAAAACTGGTGTGTTCGGTTTCCAGGACTGGCCCGTCTATATAATGCCCATTTGGATTTGGGCGGTCAAGTACTATTAATGGGATGTTATTTTCAGCACAGGCCTCCATCACATAATGCAGGCTGGAAATATAAGTATAGAATCTTGTTCCCACATCCTGAAGGTCAAAGATCACCAGATCCAGATCCTTCAATTGTTCGGGTTTGGGTTTTTTGTTGTCACCATAAAGGGAGATCACAGGTAAACCGGTACTGCTGTCTTTCCCGTCTTTTATAGTTTCACCGGCATCGGCAGTTCCTCTAAAACCATGTTCAGGGGCAAAGACCTTTACAAGTTTAACCTCCCGGGATAATAGTGAATCTACCAGGTGAGTGTAGGAACCCTCTTCATTCATTTGAAATACCACAGAACTTTGATTTCCCACCAGGCCTATTCTTTTTCCTTTTAAGAGGGGAAGGTAAATTTCCAGTCTGTTTGCCCCCACCATAATAGGTTCTTCTACCTGGATTTCAGGCGTATTCCCGGTCACAACATTTTCAGTCTGGCCGGTAGTCCTTCCGCAGGAAACCATAGTGATAAGAACGAATAAAAATGTATTTTTGAGGAATTTGTAAACCATAGCTAATACCTTGAATTTCGAATTTTTTATAGCCAAAAGGCTTATAAGTACTAAAAAGTATAAAAGTAGCATATCGGCCCCAATAATAAAAATTGCAATTTCAGCAATAGCTATTGGGGTGATCATGATGCTGGTTTCCTTTGCAACAGGAATTGGCCTGCAGGTAAAGATAAGAGAGAAAATAGCGGCTTTTAACGGTCATATAATTATAGACAGTTATGACAACAACAGCTCTCAGGTAAGTATTATGCCTGTGTCCTTAAATCAGGATTTTTATCCTGAATTTACCGGTGTTCAAGGGATAGATCATGTGCAGGCCGTAGCAACCAAGGCCGGGATCATTCGTACAGAAACAGATTTTGAAGGGGTGATCGTAAAGGGAGTGGGGGCCGATTTTAAATGGGAAAACTTTGAAGATTTCCTTGTGGAAGGCTCTCTTCCCGATTATTCCCAAAACCTTACTGAAGAAATACTCGTTTCAAGATATATTTCCAACAGGCTTGGATTTAAAGTTGGGGATAAAGTAGTTACCTATTTTTTAAGGGAAGATGTGAAACGGAATCCTTTGTTAAGGGCATTTGTGATAAAAGGTATCTATGATTCGGGATTTCAGGAATTTGATGAACTTTATTTGATTGCCGATATTCGGCATATTCAGCGTCTCAATAATTGGGAACAGGACCAGGTAGGGGCATTTGAGGTCTTTATTGATGACTTTGATAAGCTGGATCAAAAAGGAGGGGAAGTATATGAAAATACTCCTTCATTGCTTGATTCAAGAACTATAAAACAAAAATACTATGCCATATTTGAATGGCTTTCGCTGTTTGATTTTAACATTGCGCTTATTATCGGGATCATGATCCTGGTTGCTGGTATAAATATGATCACGGCCCTTCTGGTACTTATCCTGGAACGTACCCAAATGATTGGGATCCTCAAAGCACTGGGTGGAAGTAACTGGAGCATCAGGAAGATCTTCTTATACAACGCCTCGTATCTTATTGTTTTGGGCCTTTTTTGGGGAAATCTTATTGGACTGGGTCTATTATTTCTTCAGAAATATTTTAAACTTTTCCCTCTAAACCCCGAAACTTATTACGTCACAGAAGTCCCGGTATATATAGGATGGCAGTATATACTGGCGGTAAATGCAGGAACCCTCATTTTGTGTGTTCTTATGTTATTGATCCCTTCTGTAATAATTACCAGGATCTCCCCGGTCAAAGCAATGAAATTTGATTAACCCCGTGCCGACTAACTCATGGTTTCAATTCTTTGGAAACTATTTAAGTTAGGTTACCTTTGCACGTTCAAAATTACGATATGGATTACGCTGAAAATATACTTGGAACCATAGGAAATACTCCAATGGTCAAAATGAACAGGCTTACCAAAGAGGTGGATGCTCTGGTGCTTGCAAAATACGAAACCTTTAATCCGGGTAATTCGGTTAAGGATCGTATGGCTTTAAAGATGATAGAGGAAGCTGAAGCAGATGGGCGGCTGAAACCGGGAGGAACTATAATAGAAGGAACATCCGGTAACACCGGGATGGGCCTTGCGCTGGTCGCAATTATCAAAGGCTATAAGATGATATGCGTGCTTAGCGATAAGCAAAGCAAGGAAAAAATGGATATTTTGCGTGCAGTGGGAAGTGAAGTGGTGGTTTGTCCTACCAATGTAGCCCCCGAAGATCCAAGGTCTTATTATTCCACTTCAAAGCGCCTGGCGGAAGAAACGCCCAATTCCTGGTACGTGAACCAATATGACAACCTGGCTAATACAAGAGCTCATTACGAGAGTACCGGTCCTGAAATTTGGAGCCAAACCGATGGGAAAGTTACTCATTTTGTGGTGGGAGTAGGCACCGGCGGGACAATATCAGGTGTAGGGAAATATTTAAAAGAAAAAAATCCAAATATCAAAATTTGGGGAGTTGATACGTATGGATCTGTTTTTAAGAAATATCACGAGACAGGTATTTTTGATGAGAACGAGATCTATCCTTATGTAACCGAGGGAATTGGAGAAGATATTCTTCCCAAAAATGTTGATTTTAGCATTATTGACGGTTTCACAAAGGTAACAGATAAGGATGCCGCTATCTATACCAGAAGACTTGCCCGGGAAGAAGGATTCTTTTTGGGAAACAGTGCGGGAGCGGCAATTAAGGGATTATTGCAGCTTAAAGAGCATTTTACAAAGGATGACGTCGTTGTGATACTTTTTCATGACCACGGAAGCAGGTATGTTGGAAAAATGTATAATGATGAGTGGATGAAAAAAATGGGTTACCTGGATTAAGAAAACTAAGTTTTTATATAGAGGCGCCCCTTTTGGGCGCCTTTTTCATTGAAATTCTTTCCTGAAACTGTAAATAATAAAATAACAATGCCCCGCTGAAATACATCACCACATCCAGCCAGTCGGCCGTATAACGGGGTTCTACTTTTGGAAGGTACCATTCAAAGAACACAGCATAAAAGCTGGTAAGGGAAATTATTGTAAATAGATCAAGTCGAATGCATTTGTCATTTTTAATTAAATGCACGGCTGTAAGGCAAATAGTAAGTACAACAGGCATGCACAGGAAATCATTTAAATATGATGATACCCACTCCGGCAGATTTACCTTAAAATAAACCAGAATAAGGTTAGTTAGAAATATTGAGATGGCAACTACAAAAAAGTAATAAAGGGGTCTCATACCAGAAATAAGGAAACAATAAATGCCAGGATCAATCCCACAACCATTACTATGATCCACACAGTATACCCGGTTTTGGCAAAAAACCGCACCACAGAATTATCATGGTCCCTAAGAGGGGTAAGATGATCCATATTAAGAGGATCGGTTTTGGATCGGCGGGAAGTTTTTCCTGTTTTTGAAGGTTGTTTGGGTTTCATTAAATAGAATTAAAATGCTTTAAGTAATTGACATCACGTGGTATTTAAATCAGGTTTTTAAGATAATCAAAAACCCTTCTTTGGCAAAATAAACCAACTTCCATAGGTTTAGTTTAACTAACATTTAGGAGTATACCCCGATAACAAGAAGGGCGCAAATAAAAAATCCCACTCTTTTTAAGTAGTGGGATCTTATTGCAAAGGAAAATTTATTCCCAGCCCCATTGAGCACCCGGTGCTTCAACCGGAGTTGTAAGATCAAAGATCACATTGAAGGCGGGGTTTTCAGTCCCTATTCTCTTCAGGTTATAGGTAAAAGTGTTTTCATCAAGAGTGATCCACCATACATTTGTGGCAGCGTATCCAATAAGTTCAGCGGTTTCTGCATCGGCAGGGAAAAACTGAAGGTTTGGGGACCCGGAATTGGTACTTGTACCCCCGTATTGTGTGATCTTATCTTCGCTACCATCTTCGTGACGGTGATCATGTTTTAATTTGATCCTGTCATTTTCAAAAGTAAGGACCCAGGTTCTTGACTTATCCTCTCCAACATAAAATGGAATTGTAATTGTACCATCGTCACAACTGCGCACAAACATTGTAAGGGTTTTACCGCTAAAGGCGTCATTGGTAACATGAGGAGCGAGTTTACCCTCATAGGCTTTTCCGCAATGAGACTGTAAATTCTCCCAGAATTGTTGCGCGCCTGATTTTTCCTGACCATTTGCAAGCATTATTGTAAGAAGAAGAAAAGGTAGAATGAGATTTTTCATTTATTGGTTTTTATTTGTTTTTACTTGTTTTCCCGGGCTATTGGTACCATTTCGCGTCGCTTTAAAAACTTGACATCTATAGAAGTATGCTCAATTAATATTCAGGGTTTAGCTAAATAGTTTATAAAAAATTTTTAATTGCTGCAAAATACGGTAATTTGGGTTTCAAACCCTTTCAAATGAAAAAAATACTACTAATAATTCTTGCGGTACTTGTATTTGCCTGCAACACTTCCCGGGAAGTTCCGGTTGCCCCACAAATGAATTTTAGTTATCTGGCTTTGGGAGATTCCTATACAATAGGAGAAGGAGTAGGAGTAGAGAGATCCTGGCCGGTACAACTGGTAGAAAGGCTTAATGAAAGGGGACATAAAGTGGCTTCACCAAAGATCGTTGCCAAAACTGGGTGGAATACAAAAAACCTTATAACCCATTTTGAATCTGAAATTGATGTTCACCGTGATTTTCATTTGGTCTCTATTTTAATAGGTGTTAACAACCAATACCAAAAGAGGTCTCTGTCTGAATTTGAGGTGGAACTTCGTGAGATTTTTAGAA
This sequence comes from Gillisia sp., assembly GCA_039989915.1. Classification (GTDB taxonomy): domain Bacteria; phylum Bacteroidota; class Bacteroidia; order Flavobacteriales; family Flavobacteriaceae; genus Gillisia. The sequence goes on along the minus strand of JBDXGW010000018.1, from coordinate 164,040 downwards.
AAGCAATTACCCAAAGTAAATTACTGGAAAAAGGTGTTTTTGCCCTAAGTATACCGGACTATGGCGTGACTCCCTTTGGAGCAAGTAATGCCGATAGCATTACGGTTCAGATTGATCGTTTTAACGATGTTGTAAGAAGGGTTGCCCAGGAAAACAATGTAGTATATTATAATATCACTCCCATTTCCCGCGAGGCCGCTGTCGATCGCAATTTAATTGCCGGGGATAGTCTTCATCCCAGTGCACTGATGTACAAAAGGTGGGTTGATACTATAATTGATGGGGTTGAAGAAAAACTCTTGAAATAGAAGTTTTGCTTATTTGGTAAAATTTGTGCTTTAACTGTTAATTGCCTGGTTCAGGACCCAATATATTTATGGAATGCAGGAAGATTTTCTCCATTATATATGGAACTTTAAAAAGTTCGATTTCAGAAATGCAACTACGGTAGACGGCCGGCCTGTTATTATAATTAACGGAGGTGCGGCAAATCTTAACTCTGGCCCAGACTTCTTCAATGCAAAGATCCAGATTGGAGAGCAAATGTGGGCAGGAAATGTTGAAATTCATGTTCGCTCTGCCGACTGGTACTCCCATCAACACGAAACAGATCCTAATTATGATAATGTTGTTCTCCATGTGGTGTGGGAAGATAATATGGAGATCTTTAGAAAGGACAATTCTGTTATTCCAACCCTCGAATTAAAGAACCTGGTTACCGTGGAAACGATGAAAAGTTATAGGGAACTGTTGCTCGCTCCTAATGCCAAATGGATCAACTGCGAAAAAGATTTTCCCGACTTTGATGATTTTCAGGTACAAAACTGGCTTGAACGAATGTATCTGGAAAAACTGGAGCAAAGATCGGGAGGTATAAAGGAATTGCTGGAGAGATCTGAAAACAACTGGGAGGCGGTCCTTTTCATTCTTTTGGCAAGGGGTTTTGGGCTAAAGGTAAATGGGGAGGCATTTTTAAGTATGGCACAAAGCCTGGATTTTTCAATCGTTCAAAAATGCCGTAACACGCCGCTTTCGTTGGAGGCTTTATTCTTTGGCCAGAGCGGGTTACTCGATAAAAATAGTGAAGACGGATATTTCCATGAATTGAAAAAGGAATACAATTATTTAAAAAGAAAATTTGGGCTCAATAACTCGGGGGTAGAACGGCCAAAATATTTCAGGCTGCGACCGGAAAACTTTCCCAATATCAGGTTGTCACAATTTGCGGTGCTGTACTCTACAACCCCTCATTTGTTCAGCAAGATCCTAGTGGCAAAAAATCGTGACGAACTTCTGGATATTTTCAGAATAGAAGCATCTGTTTATTGGAGCAGCCATTATAATTTTGGGAAACGGCATTCTACCAGGCACAAAATGCTTTCCGCAGATTTTACAGATCTTTTAATTATCAATACAATAGTGCCCCTTAAGTTTTCCTATTTTAGAACAATGGGAAGAGAGAACACCTACGAATTGCTCAATATAATGCAGGAAATAAAAGCTGAAAAGAATTCTGTAATAGAAAAATATAACTTAATACGTCCCAATACCGCTGTGACGGCAATACAATCGCAGGGATTGTTGCATTTAAAAAAGATGTATTGTGACAGGAATTTTTGTTTAAAATGTAGCCTTGGATCCAAATTGATACGAGGATAATTAATATCTTTGATTATGCCGAAATTTGTATATTCCATACGTCACTTTTTTGAGCGCCACGGGTTTTATGTATCCTCCCGCCTTGGTGATAAGATGGGTATTAGGGCCAAGACCATAAGATTGTTCTTTATTTATTTATCTTTTGCCACTATGGGAATGGGATTTGCCGTGTACCTCACCCTGGCTTTTTGGCTTAAATTAAAGGATCTGGTGTATGTTAAACGAAGTTCGGTATTTGATCTTTAAGGTCTAATTTGCTGAATTTCAGTGTTTCTACCCGATTTTAGCTAATGGTTTTCGTGTTTCTTTTATTTCTGAGATTCTCCTTCGCAAATCTTATAAATCGTCCATTTAACAATTCCTTTACATTTTAACGAGTAATAATTTGAAAATGCGCGATTTTTTAGCATCTTGCTTCGCTGTAAAAAATACCTTCATTAACAATTAATTTATCTTATGAGAAAGTACTTACTTTCATTGTTCTTTTCATTTTCATTGATTTCAATATTTGCGCAGGATCTGGATGTTAAAGCAAATATTGGAAACCCAAGTAAAATTATAAATGATGGTTTTATAGACCTTGAAGTTAGCGGGGGAACTCCTCCCTATACTTATAAATGGAATAACCAGGGGACTTCGCTTTCCTCTAAAAGGGCCGAAGGTCTGGTAGAAGGTATTCCCTACAATGTTATAATTACCGATGCCACAGGTGCATCTACCACCAGATCTTACACAGTAGATGCAGAGGCTATTACCGAGCATTTTAATGGAACTTTTGCCCCTATAGTTGCTACAATGGGAGCGGTATTGTTCTGGGATCCCTTTTCTGCAATAGGTGTGTACGACCCCGTTGTGTATGCCGATGTTAAAAATGTTCCCACCCCGGGCTGGACAGCTACCGTAGAGGATAGGTTTGTTTTAAAACAATGGTTGGTAAAAGAAGGTGAAAGGGTGAACAAGGGTGATACCCTAGCTGTTATTTCTACAGCCAGCGGCGAGGATATTTACGCTTTGGCCAATGCCAAAGGCGCAGTGCGATATCTGGCGCGGGAAGGGGAAGTGATCTATAACTCTGAAAATAAACAACACGTTATTGAAGAAGGAGCGCATAACCTTGCTCAAATTGTATACGATGAGAAGATCCCATTGACACACCCTAACGGTGATCCACAAACCAAAAATATTCCATTTATTGTAGTATGGCTTTTATTTGGGGCCCTGTTCTTTACAATTAGAATGGGCTTTATCAACATTCGCGGGTTTCGCCATGCGTTACAACTGGCACGTGGTAAATATGATGATCCAAATGCACCTGGCCAGGTTACCCATTTCCAGGCATTGGCAACTGCTGTTTCCGGTACTGTGGGTCTTGGGAATATTGCAGGGGTAGCAGTAGCTGTTTCTCTTGGAGGAGCCGGAGCAACCTTCTGGATGATCGTTGCAGGTTTACTGGGAATGTCTTCAAAATTTGTTGAATGTACCCTGGGGGTAAAGTATAGGTTCATTAATAGTGAAGGCCGGGTATTTGGAGGACCAATGAACTATTTGCGTTACGGACTTGAAAAAAGAAATAAAAAAGGATTAGGGAAAGTTCTGGCCGGCCTGTTTGCAGTACTTGCAATTGGAGCATCCTTTGGTGGTGGAAATATGTTTCAGGCAAACCAGTCTTTTGAAGCATTACAAGGTCAAATGCCGTTTCTTATTGGAAATGGTTTCTGGTTTGGGGTGGTTACTGCCATTCTGGTTGGAGTTGTAATTATAGGTGGTATAAGCAGTATTGCAAAAGTTACCGGAAGAGTAGTTCCAATAATGGCCGGGATATACATTTTAGGATGTTTGACGGTGATCTTTATGAATATTGAAAATATTGTTCCCGCATTTACTGCTATCTACGATGGAGCTTTTAGCCCAAGCGCACTTAAGGGAGGTATAATAGGTGTGTTAATTGTTGGATTCCAGCGTGCCGCATTTTCAAATGAGGCCGGGGTAGGATCTGCAGCCATTGCACACAGTGCAGCAAAGACAAACCATCCTCCTTCTGAAGGCTTTGTAGCTTTACTGGAACCATTCATTGATACTGTTGTGGTGTGTACCCTTACTGCCCTTGTATTGATATTTACAGGAAAACACGAAGTGGTAGGAATTGCGGGAGCGCAGCTTACATCTGATGCTTTTGGAAGTGTGATATCCTGGTTCCCGTACGTACTGGCACTTGCGGTTTTCCTTTTTGCATTCTCAACCATGATCTCCTGGTCTTATTACGGGATGAGAGCCTGGACCTACCTTTTTGGGAAAAGTATAAAAAGTGAGATCATATATAAAAGTTTATTCCTAATTTTCGTAGTAGTAGGAGCTTCAGTGAGCCTTGGAGCTGTGCTGGATTTCTCAGATATGATGATCCTCGCAATGGCATTTCCTAATATTATTGGGCTATATATTATGTCGGGCGAAGTTAGAAGAGACCTTAAGGAATACCAGAGAAAATTAAAGGCCGGCGAACTTTTCAAAAAACAGAGAGAAGAAAAACAGGCCGCTTAATGAATTAAACTGCATATGAAGCAAATAAGATCCCATTTCGTTTTCAACAGAAGCCAACGAAATGGGATTTTTATTTTGGTAATAGTCATTGTTGTGTTACAGATGTTGTATTTCTATCTCAACTTTGGTTCATCTTCGCCGTCTTCTCCTTCTGAAAAACCTGAATTAGTCCTTTTTCAGAAAAAGATCGATTCTATTAGAATTGCCCGGCAGGCCGGGGATACTTTACGTATCTATCCTTTCAATCCGAATTTTGTTACAGATTATCGCGGGTATACCCTGGGAATGACGGTTGAAGAAATTGACCGCCTTCATTCTTACAGGGCAGAGGATAAATGGGTGAATTCTGCCCTGGAATTTCAGCAGGTTACAGGCATAAGTGACTCTATGCTGAACATTATCTCACCCTACTTCCGGTTTCCTGACTGGGTAACAGGAAGCAGGCCACAGGTGGTGAACCGAAATGTTGCCCCGATCGCGGCCGCTGCCCAAAAACAGGACTTGAATGCAGCCTCGATAGGAGATCTGGTCGCCGTAAAAGGAATAGGGGAGACCCTTGCCGGAAGAATTGTGAATTACCGAAACCGCATTGGGGGATTTGTAGACGATATTCAGCTTAAGGATATTTACGGATTAAACTTTGAAACAAGAGCAGAAGTGCTTAAAAATTTTACGGTTAGGGATGCGCCCAAAGTGGAAATTCTTGATATAAACAGGGCTTCGGCACTGGAGCTAAGCAATGTTCCTTATATAGATTATGAGCTCGCGAGGGAGATAGTGAACTACCGGTTATTGCACGAAAATATAAGCAGTTTTGAAGAATTGGCAAAAATTAAAGAGTTTCCTTCAGAAAAAATTGACCGGATTGCGTTATATTTGACCTTAAAATAAGAATCCGGAATATTGGTTTGAATATTTCAAGAATTTGGTTGTAATCTATGATATAACAATCCTAAAATCTTTTTTTCATACCGGGCAACTCAGGAGGTTGCCATTTCTTATTTTAATAAAAGCCTTAAAGTGATTAATTGAATTTTATGAATAATATGTATTTTACAGAAGAGCATGAGCTTTTCAGAAAAAGTTTTCAGGAATTTCTTCAGAAGGAAGTAGTACCTCATATCGAAAAATGGGAAAAGACCGGAACAATTGAGCGGTTCATCTGGAAAAAGTTTGGGGATATGGGCTACTTTGGAATAACCTACCCCGAGCAGTATGGCGGAATGGACCTGGATCTTTTCTATACGGTGATCTTCCTGGAAGAATTACAAAAAATAAATTCAGGCGGATTTGCAGCTGCAATGTGGGCACATTCTTATCTGGCAATGACACACCTGCTTAAAGAGGGTGATGAAAGGATCAAGCGCGATTATCTTGCACCTAGTATTGCGGGTGATAAAATAGGGTGTCTTTGTATCACAGAGCCTTTTGGCGGAAGCGATGTTGCAGGTATGAAAAGTACGGCAGTAAAAAAAGGAGATAAGTATATCCTTAATGGCTCCAAGACATTTATAACCAATGGTATTTATTCAGATTATCTTGTGGTGGCGGCCAAGACAGATCCTTCAAAGGGAGGAAAAGGAATGAGCATTTTTCTGGTAGACAGAGATACCCCGGGAATTTCGGCAACCAAGCTGGATAAGTTAGGCTGGAGAGCATCAGATACTGCGGAGATCGCATTTGATAATGTAGAGATCCCTGTTGAGAATTTAATGGGTGAGGAAAACCTTGGGTTTACTTATATCATGCAGCATTTCGCTCTGGAGCGTCTTATAATGGGAGTAAATGCCCATGCCCGTGCAGAGTTTGCTCTTGATTATACCATAAATTATATGGGTGAAAGGGAAGCTTTTGGAAAAACAATTGATAAATTCCAGGCTTTGAGACATTCTGTGGCAGATATGGCGAGTGAGATTGAAATGTGCAGGGAATTCAACTACTCTATTGTAAAAAGAATGATAGATGGGGTATACGTGGTGAAAGAAGCCAGTATGTCTAAATTGCTCTCTACAAAAATTGCCGATGAGGTGATATATAAGTGTCTTCAATTTCTGGGAGGTTATGGTTATATGGAGGATTATCCATTGGCAAGACTTTTCCGCGATAGCAGATTAGGGCCAATTGGTGGTGGAACTTCTGAAATCCTTAGGGAGATCATTGCGAAAATGGTGATTGATAAAAAAGAGTATAAGCCGGCAGCGGAATAGGTAAAGACGCGATGCTTCGCGTCTCAGCAAAGGTAAAGACGCCATGCCTGGCGTCTCATCACAGGTAAAGGCGCGAAGCATCGCGTCTTCTAAAAAAATAATCAGAAAGAGTTGCAGGATAATTAGATTGAATTATCTTTGCACCTTTAATTTTAATGAAAGGAGGTGACACTATGTTAATTATACCAGTTAAAGACGGAGAAAATATCGACAGAGCGCTGAAGCGTTTTAAGAGAAAATTTGATAGAACCGGAACAATGCGCCAGCTAAGAAGCAGGCAGGCATTTACAAAACCGTCTGTTGAACGTAGGGCTCAGGTCCAAAAAGCACAATACATTCAGGGTTTAAGGGATAAAGAAGAAATTTAATATTTCTTAATCCTACTTCTGAAAGCGTATTTGCTTTAAGAGATAGAAACCAGCCCTGCTTCAGGGTATTACAATAATCTACTGTTGGTACCACAAAGTTTTATAACTTTGTGTACCAACAGTTTTTTTATGTCTTATTCTCATTTCCTGGAATACCTGCTCCTGGAAAAAAAATATTCACACAATACGGTAACAGCTTACGAGGCCGATCTTAAATCATTCGCCGGTTTTATTAAAGCAGAATTTAATCAGGATTCGCTTCAGAAAATCCATTACCCGCAAATACGCAGTTGGATAATTCTATTGGTAGGACAGGGGTTGTCCAATAGAAGCATTAACCGTAAGATAGCTTCTTTAAAGGCATTTTACAGATTTCTGCTTGGCATTGGTCAAATAGAGGTAAATCCTCTTGCCGCGCACAAAGCCTTAAAGATCAAAAAGAGTATTCAAATTCCCTTTTCTAGGGATGAGGTTTCCCAGGTTATTAAGGCAATAGAACCAGTTGATTTTGTTACCTCCCGTGACCTCACCATAATCATGATGTTTTATGCTACGGGCATACGCCGGGCAGAGCTTATTGGAATTACCCTTGCAGACCTCGACCTTAAAAACAGTAGTGTGAAAGTAATGGGGAAGAGAAAAAAAGAAAGATACATCCCACTCCTTCCTGAGATTTGCCGTAAGCTCCATGAATATCTCGGATATCGGGCAGAAGTGGTGCAGCCGAAAATTCCCTATTTATTTATCACAGAAAAGGGAATTAAAATGTATGAAAATCTTGTTTATAGGATTATAAATAATTACTTTAGTGAAGCATCGGGTAAGGTAAAAAAAAGTCCACATATATTGAGACATTCCTTCGCTACACATCTCTTAAACGAGGGTGCTAATTTAAATGCAGTGAAAGAATTATTAGGTCATTCCAGTCTGGCGGCTACACAGGTATACACTCATAACAGCATATCAGAGTTGAGTAAGGTGTACAACCACGCGCATCCGCGACAGGCTAACAAGTAAGTTTAAATATTGTTTAATTAAATTTTTTAGGAGATGAAAGTAAATGTGCAATCCGTCAATTTTCATGCAGACCAAAAATTAATAGATTTTATTCAGGTGAGACTGGATAAACTGGAACACTATTACGATAAGATTATTTATGCTGATGTTTTTCTTAAAGTCCAGAATACGAGTGACAAGGAAAATAAGGTTACAGAAATTCTCCTAAGTATTCCCGGAGGCGATATAATTGTTAAAAAGACATGTAGGAAATTTGAAGAGTGTGTAGATGAATGTGTTAGCTCTTTACAGCGTCAAATAAAGAAAAAGAAAGAAAAAATTAAAGCATATGTTTAATGCAATTTTTCATGAAATTTGTTTTGTGAAATAAATAATTTGTATACATTTGCAGTCCGTTAGAAATAGCGGACTTTTTTATGCTAAAAAAGTAGTTAAAGGCCGATGTAGCTCAGCTGGCTAGAGCAGCTGATTTGTAATCAGCAGGTCGTGGGTTCGAGTCCCTCTATCGGCTCTGAAATTTTGAATTGAAAACCGCTTAGGTTACGTGTTGAGAATAGTGATTCTTGCACAAAGGAGGGACGAGAAGCCTGTCCTGAGCGCAGTCGAAGGGAGTCCCTCTATCGGCTCTGAAATTTTGAAAAAAAAGCTTTGTGAATGGGAAAATTTTAATATAAATTTGCCCCTTCGAAAAAAGAGCCCAATTTCAAAATGGTTCTGTGAAATACTGAAATACCAAAATCACCGGGGAGATACTCAAGCGGCCAACGAGGGCAGACTGTAAATCTGCTGTTTTTAACTTCGCAGGTTCGAATCCTGCTCTCCCCACCAATTTGGTTCAAAGTTTTAAAAGTTCAAGGTTTAAAGGTTTATAACCTTGAATCTTAAACCTGAAACCTTGAATTTATTTTTGCGGGAGTAGCTCAGTTGGTAGAGCGTCAGCCTTCCAAGCTGAATGTCGCCGGTTCGAACCCGGTCTCCCGCTCAAGAGAAGGTCATCACGCTTAAAGCGTGATCTCCCGCTCTGAAAATTTAATCACGCCCCGCGCTTGATCTAAATTTTAAGGAAAGGGTTTTTGTTCTTGTAACAATAACCTGCTTCAGGATGAAATATGAGTAAGTTGGCTCACTATTTCTTATGAGAATGTAAAAACCTTCACCGGTTGTTTCAAGCTCAGATTAATGACAGCGTTTTTTAGAGCAGCTGTTGATTTATCTCCTTAAGTGCGAACTTGAAGGGGATGATCTTTTTTGCCGACGTAGCTCAGGGGTAGAGCGTTTCCTTGGTAAGGAAGAGGTCACGAGTTCAATTCTCGTCGTTGGCTCTTTATTTTGTATAAAATTGAACACTAATATATAACTAAGAATAAATAATTATCAATTATGGCAAAGGAAACTTATAGTCGTTCCAAACCGCACTTAAACGTTGGTACGATAGGACACGTAGATCACGGAAAAACAACTTTAACTGCAGCGATTACTAAGGTAATGGCTGATGCTGGTTATTCAGAAGCCAGGTCTTTTGATCAGATCGACAACGCTCCGGAAGAAAAAGAAAGAGGTATTACAATTAACTCTTCACACGTAGAATATTCAACTGCAAATCGTCACTATGCTCACGTTGACTGTCCAGGTCACGCGGATTATGTGAAGAACATGGTAACTGGTGCTGCCCAAATGGACGGTGCTATCCTTGTGGTTGCTGCTACAGATGGTCCAATGCCACAAACTCGTGAGCACATCCTTTTAGGACGTCAGGTTGGTATTCCAAGAATCGTTGTATTCTTGAATAAAGTTGACTTGGTTGACGATGAAGAATTATTGGAATTGGTTGAAATGGAGATCAGAGAATTATTATCATTCTATGAGTATGATGGTGATAACGGACCTGTAATTTCAGGATCTGCTCTTGGAGCCCTTAACGGCGAAGAGAAGTGGGTTAATACTGTAAAAGAATTAATGGAGGCTGTTGATACCTGGATCGAACTTCCCGTTCGTGATGTTGATAAGCCTTTCCTTATGCCTATAGAAGATGTATTCTCTATTACAGGTCGTGGAACTGTTGCAACCGGTCGTATCGAGACTGGTGTTGCAAACACTGGAGATCCTGTTGAGATCATTGGTATGGGTGCCGGAAAACTTACTTCTACTGTAACAGGTGTTGAGATGTTCCGTAAGATATTAGACAGAGGTGAAGCAGGAGATAACGTTGGTATCCTTTTAAGAGGTATTGAGAAAACTCAAATCTCAAGAGGTATGGTTATCACCAAGCCGGGATCTGTTAAGCCACACGCTAAATTTAAAGCTGAGGTTTATATCCTTAAAAAAGAAGAAGGTGGACGTCACACTCCATTCCACAATAACTACCGTCCGCAGTTCTACGTTAGAACTACAGATGTAACCGGAACTATCAACCTTCCTGAAGGAGTAGAAATGGTTATGCCTGGTGATAACTTAACTATTCACGTTGAATTGTTACAGCCTATCGCGATGAGCCTTGGTCTTCGTTTTGCTATCCGTGAAGGTGGTAGAACTGTAGGTGCAGGTCAGGTTACTGAGATCTTAGACTAATTATATTATATATAAGTACGAGGTATCCTGTTTACCGGGATACCTTAACTTATATTTAAGGGTTTGGCCTGATATGTGATGCTTAAATGCTCCCTCCAGGTTTAACAAACGGGTTTAGCTCAGTTGGTAGAGCACTGGTCTCCAAAACCAGGTGTCGGGAGTTCGAGTCTCTCAACCCGTGCTTGATAAGAAAAATATTGTTCAGAGCATTTCTTTGAAATTAACATAAAGAACGGACCGGGAGTTACTTCAATAAAAACTTCCCCGTGTAAATAGTAAAAACAATGGCAGGAATCGTCAATTATATTTCCGAGTCTTACAACGAGTTAAGAAACCACGTAACCTGGACCACCTGGCCAGAGGCTCAAAGATTAACCATAATTGTGGCTGTATTTTCAATTATATTTTCATTGGCTATCTGGGGTGTGGATACTGTATTCAGCTCTATCATTGAACAATATTTTGAATGGATTAAATCATAAATATTATGGCTATGGCAGAGGTTAAGGATAAAAAATGGTATGTGGTTCGTGCTGTTAGCGGTCATGAGAATAAGGTTAAGGAATACATAGAGCGAGAAATTTCCCACCAGGGAATGGAAGATCTTGTAAGTGAGGTGCTAGTACCTACAGAAAAGGTTATCCAGATAAGAAATGGAAAGAAAATTTCAAAAGAGCGTGTGTATTTCCCGGGGTATGTAATGATACTTGCAAATCTTACAGGAGAGATTCCACATATAATTAAGTCCATTAACGGTGTTATAGGATTTCTTGGCGAAACAAAAGGAGGAGATCCTGTGCCGCTTAGAAGATCTGAAGTTAACCGGATGTTAGGAAAAGTTGATGAGCTTTCAGTAAAAGCAGATAACGTTGCAATTCCTTTCACCATTGGAGAGACCATCAAGGTAATTGATGGGCCATTCAACGGTTTTAACGGTACGGTTGAGAAAATTAATGAAGAAAAACGCAAGCTTGAGGTAATGGTAAAGATCTTCGGAAGAAAGACTCCATTGGAATTGAGCTATATGCAGGTTGAAAAAGTATAAAGGTAATAACTGTTACATGTATTTTTGATGGTTTTTAAAAGCTTCCACTCTTAAAACTATCACTTTAAAAATTATAAAAATGGCAAAAGAAATAAGTAAAGTTGTAAAACTTCAAGTTCGTGGAGGTGCTGCTAACCCATCACCACCAGTTGGACCTGCTTTAGGTGCTGCCGGAGTAAATATAATGGAATTCTGTAAGCAGTTCAATGCTAGAACACAGGATAAACCAGGTAAATTGTTACCATGTCAAATCACTGTTTATAAAGACAAGTCTTTTGATTTTGTAATTAAAACTCCACCGGCTGCAGTACAAATATTAGAGGCAGCGAAGTCTAAAAAAGGATCTGGTGAGCCTAACCGAAAAAAAGTGGCTAGTGTTTCCTGGGATCAGATTAAGGCAATTGCCGAAGATAAAATGGTAGATCTAAATGCATTTACCCTTGAATCGGCTATGAAAATGGTAGCGGGAACAGCCCGCTCTATGGGTGTAACTGTTAAAGGGCAAGCGCCGTTTTAATCTAAAACAGAATTTTAAAAATGGCAAAATTAACAAAAAAGCTAAAGGAGGCTAACAGCAAGATCGAAAATGGTAAAGCATATTCGTTAACTGAAGCTTCTGCATTAGTAAAAGAGATCTCCTACGAGAATTTTGATGCTTCTGTTGATCTGGCAGTTCGTTTGAACGTAGATCCACGTAAAGCCAATCAAATGGTAAGAGGGGTTGTAACCCTTCCTCATGGAACTGGTAAAGATGTAAAGGTATTGGCTTTGGTAACTCCAGATAAGGAAGCAGAAGCTAAGGAAGCCGGAGCAGACTATATAGGATTGGATGAATATCTGGATAAGATCAAAGCTGGTTGGACAGATGTTGATGTTATAATCACTATGCCTAGTGTAATGGGTAAATTAGGACCCCTTGGTAGAATTTTAGGACCACGTGGATTAATGCCTAACCCTAAGACAGGAACGGTTACTATGGATGTTGCAAAAGCAGTATCTGATGTAAAAGCCGGTAAAATTGACTTTAAAGTTGATAAAACAGGTATCGTTCACGCCGGGATTGGAAAAGCATCATTTGATGCCGATAAGATCGCAGGTAACGCAAGGGAATTATTAACTACCCTGGTAAAATTAAAGCCGGTGGCCGCTAAAGGTGTGTATATTAAGAGTATTCACATTTCTTCTACGATGAGCCCAAGTGTTGAGATCGACTCCAAAAGGTTCACTGAGCAATAATATTATAGATTATGACAAGAGAAGAAAAATCATTAGTAATTGAAGATTTAACTGCGCAGTTAGAAAATAATAACATTATTTACCTTGCAGATATTTCGGGTCTTAACGCCCTAAGTACTTCAAACCTTCGTCGCGCCTGTTTTAAGGCAAACGTAAAGCTTGCAGTAGTTAAAAATACATTGCTTGCAAAGGCGATGGAAGCATCAGAAAAAGATTTTGGTGACCTTCCTTCAGTTTTAAAAGGCAATACCTCTATTATGATCTCTGAAGTTGGTAACGCACCGGCAAAAGTGATCAAGGATTTCCGTAAAAAATCAACTACCCCGTTGCTTAAAGGAGCATTTATTGAGCAGGCTATTTATGTTGGAGACGACTACTTAGAAACCCTGGTTAATATCAAGTCTAAAGAAGAGCTTCTTGGAGATATAGTTGGATTACTACAATCACCTGCTAAGAACGTTATTTCAGCTCTTAAATCTGGTGGTGGTAAAATAGCCGGAATTCTTAAGACCCTTTCAGAAAAAGAAGGGTAATCAAACAAGCGCACTATTAATAATTATTTATAACAAAGAACATTTTAAAACGATAGAAAATGGCAGATTTAAAAGATTTCGCAGAACAATTGGTTAACTTGACCGTAAAAGAGGTTAATGAACTAGCCGCTATATTAAAAGACGAGTACGGTATCGAGCCTGCAGCTGCTGCTGTAGTAGCTGGTGGTGCTGCTGCTGGTGGTGGTGAAGAAGCCGCTGAAGAGCAAACTGAATTTGATGTTATCCTTAAAGCAGCTGGAGCTTCGAAGCTTGCAGTAGTTAAATTGGTAAAAGAGCTTACCGGTCTTGGTCTTAAAGACGCAAAAGAATTGGTAGACAATGCTCCACGTCCAGTTAAAGAAGGTGTTTCTAAAGACGAAGCAAACGCATTAAAAACGCAATTAGAAGAAGCAGGAGCCGAGGTTGAGCTTAAATAAGCTTAACAAGCAATACATTTAGGTTTAGACCTCAGGATACTCTCCTGAAGGTCTAAACCCTTTTGCGTATATAAAGTTTAAGTTTATAACGCACCCATTTTTTTATATAAATATAATTCCGTCCATTGATGTTAGCAACGCAAACTGAAAGATTGAATTTCTCTTCTGTAAAGAACAAACCTGATTATCCCGACTTTCTGGACGTACAGATCAAGTCATTTCAGGATTTCTTTCAACTAGAAACAAAATCAGAAGAAAGGGGAGATGAGGGTCTCTATAATACCTTCATGGAAAACTTTCCTATTACAGACACCCGTAATCAATTCGTATTAGAATTTCTGGATTACTTTGTGGACCCACCAAGATACTCCATTCAGGAATGTATCGAACGTGGTTTGACTTATAGCGTACCGCTTAAAGCCCGCTTAAAACTATATTGTACAGATCCGGAACACGAAGATTTCGAAACCATCGTACAAGATGTTTACTTAGGAACCATTCCTTATATGACCCCTAGTGGTACTTTTTGCATCAACGGTGCTGAAAGAGTTGTGGTTTCCCAATTACATCGTTCCCCCGGTGTATTCTTTGGACAGTCTTTCCATGCAAATGGAACCAAGTTATACTCTGCCAGAATTATTCCTTTCAAAGGATCCTGGATAGAGTTCGCTACCGATATAAACAACGTGATGTATGCTTATATCGATAGAAAGAAAAAATTACCTGTTACTACACTTTTCCGTGCGATAGGATTTGAGAGAGATAAGGATATCCTTGAGATCTTTGACCTTGCTGAAGAAGTTAAAGTTTCTAAAACAGGACTTAAAAAAGTTTTAGGCCGTAAACTGGCCGCACGTGTATTGAACACCTGGTATGAAGATTTCGTTGATGAAGATACCGGCGAGGTTGTTTCAATTGAGCGTAATGAGATCATTCTTGACCGTGATACTGAATTAGATAAGGACCACATCGAGGAAATTCTTGAAACCGGAACCAAGACCATTCTTCTTCACAAAGAAGATAACTCTACCGGAGATTATGCTATTATTCACAATACCCTGCAAAAGGATCCAACAAACTCTGAAAAAGAAGCTGTTGAACACATCTACCGCCAGTTGCGTAATGCTGAGCCGCCCGATGAGGAAACTGCACGTGGTATTATAGACAAATTGTTCTTTAGTGACCAACGATACAGCTTAGGTGAAGTAGGGCGTTACAGGATGAACAAGAAACTTGGTCTTGATATTGGAATGGATAAGCAGGTGCTTACCCGTGAAGATATAATCACCATTGTAAAATATTTGATAGAGTTAATTAACTCAAAAGCAGAGATTGATGATATTGATCACTTGTCTAACCGTCGTGTTAGAACAGTAGGAGAGCAGTTATCTCAGCAGTTTGGTGTTGGTTTGGCCCGTATGGCGCGTACAATCCGCGAGCGGATGAACGTACGTGACAACGAGGTGTTTACTCCAATAGATTTGATCAACGCAAAGACCCTGTCTTCTGTGATCAACTCGTTCTTTGGAACAAACCAGTTATCTCAGTTCATGGATCAAACAAATCCACTGGCAGAGATAACACACAAACGTAGACTTTCGGCATTAGGACCGGGCGGACTTTCAAGAGAACGCGCAGGTTTTGAAGTACGTGACGTTCACTATACCCACTACGGAAGACTTTGTCCTATTGAAACCCCTGAAGGACCAAACATTGGTCTTATTTCCTCCCTTGCAGTATTTGCAAAGGTAAATGGAATGGGCTTCATTGAGACTCCTTACAGAACTGTTACAGATGGTAAGATTGATTTCTCAAAACAACCATTTTATCTAAGTGCTGAAGAAGAAGAGGACAAAAAGATTGCCCAGGCTAACATTCCTTTAAAAGAGGATGGAACCATAGATTCAGATAAGGTTATTGCACGTATGGAAGGTGACTTCCCGGTTGTTGATCCTAAAGAGGTTCATTATATTGACGTTGCACCAAACCAGATATCTTCCATTTCGGCTTCATTAATTCCTTTCCTTGAGCACGATGATGCAAACAGGGCGTTGATGGGATCAAACATGATGCGTCAGGCTGTACCTTTATTAAGAGCAGAATCTCCTATTGTAGGAACTGGTCTTGAAAGAGCCGTGGCAACAGACTCCCGTGTATTGATAAATGCTGAAGGACCCGGAGTAGTAGAATATGTTGATGCTGAAAGGATCACCATTAAATACGACCGTACCGAGGAAGAAAGAATGGTAAGTTTTGACAGCGATTCAAAAACTTACGAATTGATAAAATTCAGAAAAACCAACCAGGGAACCTCTATTAACCTTAGGCCAATTGTGCGTGTAGGTGATAGGGTAACCAAAGGACAGGTGCTTTGCCAGGGGTATGCAACCGAAGCGGGTGAACTTGCTCTTGGACGTAACTTAAAGGTTGCCTTCATGCCCTGGAAAGGATATAACTTTGAAGATGCGATCGTAATTTCTGAAAGAGTTGTAAGAGAAGATGTGTTCACTTCTATTCATATAGACGAATATTCTCTGGAAGTTCGTGATACCAAACTTGGTAACGAAGAATTGACCAATGATATTCCAAACGTTTCTGAAGAGGCTACAAAAGATCTTGATGAGAACGGAATGATTAGAATTGGTGCCGAAGTGAAGCCCGGTGATATTCTTATAGGAAAGATCACTCCAAAAGGAGAAAGCGATCCAACTCCTGAAGAGAAATTATTGAGAGCCATCTTTGGAGATAAAGCCGGTGACGTAAAAGATGCTTCGTTAAAAGCACACCCATCATTAAGCGGGGTTGTAATTAACAAGAAACTTTTTGCCCGTGCTGTAAAAGATAAGCGTAAACGTGTACAGGATAAGGAAGATGTAGTAGCATTAGACAAAAAGTATGATGCAAAATTTGCTGTTCTTAAAGCAGAACTTGTAGACAAGCTTTTTGCTATTGTAGGTGGTAAAACTGCACAGGGAGTTATGAATGATCTTGGAGAAGAAGTTTTGCCAAAAGGTAAAAAGTTCACTCTTAAGATGCTTAATGCTGTAGATGATTACATCCACCTTACACAGGGAACCTGGACTACAGATGATCACCTGAACAAGTTGGTTGCAAACCTTATCCATAACTATAAGATCAAGGAAAACGATCTTCAGGGTAACCTAAGAAGGGAAAAATTCACCATCTCTGTTGGAGATGAACTACCTGCAGGAATTATCAAATTGGCAAAAATATATGTTGCTAAAAAGAGAAAGCTAAAAGTAGGTGATAAAATGGCGGGTCGTCACGGTAACAAAGGTATTGTTGCCCGTATCGTACGCCAGGAAGATATGCCTTTCTTAGAAGATGGAACTCCTGTTGATATAGTACTTAACCCGCTAGGTGTACCTTCAAGGATGAACATTGGACAGATCTATGAGACTGTTCTTGGATGGGCCGGTCAACAATTAGGTAGAAAATATGCTACTCCAATTTTTGATGGTGCAACATTAGATCAAATAAATGAGCTTACAGATGAGGCCGGAGTACCGCGCTTTGGACATACTTATTTATATGATGGTGGTACCGGAGACCGTTTTGACCAGGCTGCAACTGTTGGTGTGATCTATATGTTGAAATTAGGACATATGATTGACGATAAGATGCACGCACGTTCAATAGGACCATACTCACTTATTACGCAGCAGCCCCTTGGTGGTAAAGCGCAATTTGGTGGTCAGCGTTTTGGAGAGATGGAAGTTTGGGCACTGGAAGCTTATGGAGCATCTGCAACCTTACGTGAGATCTTGACCGTAAAATCTGATGATGTAATAGGAAGAGCCAAAACTTACGAGGCGATCGTAAAAGGTGAACCAATGCCGGAACCGGGATTACCTGAATCTTTCAACGTGTTAATGCACGAATTGAAAGGACTAGGATTGGATATAAGACTAGAAGAATAAAATGCTGCATGTAAAGGGATGCCCCGGGTATCCCTTTAACAAGCAGATTTTTCACAATAATTATAGCAGCACAGATTATTATGGCTAGAAATAATGAACATACTACAGAAAAGAGATTTAATAAGATCTCTATAGGTTTAGCTTCACCCGAGTCCATTTTGGCAGAGTCTCGCGGGGAAGTTCTAAAGCCTGAAACTATTAACTACCGTACGCACAAACCAGAGCGTGACGGATTATTCTGTGAGCGAATTTTTGGTCCTGTAAAGGATTACGAATGTGCCTGTGGAAAATACAAGAGAATACGGTACAAAGGAATTGTATGTGACCGTTGTGGGGTTGAAGTAACAGAGAAGAAAGTACGTCGTGACCGTGTGGGGCATATCAACCTGGTTGTTCCCGTTGCACACATCTGGTATTTCCGTTCTTTACCTAACAAAATAGGTTACCTTCTTGGATTACCTTCCAAGAAACTTGATATGATCATCTACTACGAGAGATATGTAGTGATCCAGGCGGGTATTGCAAAGAATGCTGAAGGTGAACAGCTTAAAAAGATGGATTTCCTTACAGAGGAAGAATATCTTGATATCCTTGAAACCCTTCCGCAGGAAAACCAATACCTGGAAGACAATGATCCAAACAAGTTCATTGCAAAAATGGGTGCCGAATGTCTTATTGACCTGTTGAGAAGAATAGATCTTAATGAGCTTTCTTACGACCTTAGACACAAAGCAAACCACGAAACTTCAAAACAACGTAAGACCGAAGCTCTTAAGAGACTGCAAGTGGTAGAGTCTCTTCGTGACGCAAACAAGAACAGGGAGAATCTTCCTGAGTGGATGATCATGAAGGTTATTCCAATTACTCCTCCTGAACTTCGGCCTCTTGTGCCTCTTGATGGTGGACGTTTTGCAACTTCAGATTTAAATGACCTTTACAGAAGAGTTATTATTCGTAACAACCGTCTAAAAAGGTTAATGGAGATCAAAGCTCCTGAAGTGATCTTGCGTAACGAAAAACGTATGCTACAGGAAGCTGTAGATTCGTTGTTTGATAACACCAGAAAATCTTCAGCAGTAAAGACTGATTCCAACAGGCCGTTGAAATCCCTTTCAGATTCCTTAAAAGGAAAGCAAGGGCGTTTCCGTCAAAACCTGCTTGGTAAGCGTGTGGATTATTCAGCACGTTCAGTAATTGTTGTAGGGCCAGAATTGAAAATGTTTGAGTGTGGTCTTCCTAAGGATATGGCTGCAGAACTTTACAAGCCGTTCGTGATACGTAAGTTGATCGAGAGAGGAATTGTAAAGACTGTAAAGTCTGCCAAGAAGATCATAGATAAAAAAGAACCGGTGGTTTGGGATATTTTAGAGAACGTTCTAAAAGGACATCCTGTACTCCTTAACAGGGCTCCAACGCTTCACAGACTTGGTATCCAGGCTTTCCAGCCAAAACTTATTGAAGGAAAAGCGATTCAGTTACACCCACTTGCGTGTACTGCATTCAACGCCGATTTTGATGGGGATCAAATGGCAGTTCACTTGCCACTTGGACCGGAAGCAATTCTGGAAGCTCAATTGTTAATGCTTGGTTCTCACAACATCCTTAACCCTGCAAATGGATCTCCAATTACGGTTCCATCACAGGATATGGTGCTTGGTCTTTACTATATGACCAAACCAAGGGTATCTACAGATGAAGTAAAAATTAAAGGCCAGGGTCTTACTTTTTATTCAGCTGAAGAAGTTGTGATCGCTTACAACGAGAAGAAAGTTGATCTTAACGCCGTGATCAAAATACGTGCGAAAGATTTTAACGAAGAAGGGGTACTTACAACCCAGATCATTGAAACTACGGTTGGTAGGGTATTGTTTAATGAAACCGTACCGGAAGAAGCAGGATTTATCAATGAGGTATTGACTAAAAAATCCCTTCGTGATATTATTGGAAAAGTATTGAAAGCTACCAGCGTAGCCGAAACTGCTGCTTTCCTTGATAACATAAAGGATCTTGGATATAAATTTGCATATACCGGTGGTCTTTCCTTCTCTTTAGGTGATATTATTATCCCTGAAGAAAAAGGTGCGATGATTGCAGATGCCAACGAGCAGGTAGAAGCCATTATAGGAAACTATAACATGGGACTTATTACCAACAACGAGCGTTACAACCAGGTAATTGATATCTGGACTTCAACCAATGCCGGTCTTACTGAATTGGCTATGAAGCGTATTCGTGAAGATAACCAGGGATTCAACTCGGTATATATGATGCTTGACTCCGGTGCAAGGGGATCTAAAGAACAGATTCGCCAGTTAACCGGGATGCGTGGTCTTATGGCCAAACCTAAAAAATCAAGCTCAGGTGGTGGAGAAATTATTGAGAACCCGATCCTTTCCAACTTTAAGGAAGGTCTATCGATTCTTGAATACTTTATCTCTACTCACGGTGCACGTAAAGGTCTTGCCGATACAGCACTTAAAACTGCCGATGCAGGGTACTTAACACGTAGGCTTGTAGATGTTTCCCAGGATGTGATCGTAAATGAGGAAGACTGTGGAACTTTACGTGGAGTTGAAGTAGCCCCGCTTAAAAAGAATGATGAGATCGTTGAATCACTTGGAGAAAGGATCCTTGGACGTATCGCTTTAAATGATATATTCAATCCTATTACCGAAGAGTTACTTGTAGCTTCAGGTCAGGAGATTTCAGAAAGCGCTGTTGCCAAGATCACCAATGCTCCAATTGAGACAGTTGAAGTTAGATCTGCACTTACATGTGAAGCCAAAAAAGGTATTTGTGTGAAGTGTTACGGTAGAAACCTTTCTACAGATAAACTTGTACAAAGAGGAGAAGCTGTAGGAGTTGTTGCTGCCCAGTCTATTGGAGAGCCGGGAACACAGCTTACACTTCGTACCTTCCACGTGGGTGGTATTGCAGGGAACATTTCAGAAGAAAATAAAGTTATAGCCAAATTTAATGGTGTAGCAGAGATTGAAGATCTTAAAGTGGTTAAAGGTGAAGGGCCAGACGGTTCGATAACCGATATCGTGATCTCAAGAACTTCAGAGCTTAAATTAAAAGACAAGAAAACCGGAGTAGTGCTTACAACAAGTAACATTCCTTACGGTTCACAGATCTTTATTAACGATGGTGATGAAGTAAAGAGAGATGATATCATCTGTCAATGGGATCCATATAACGGGGTGATCATTTCAGAATTTGCCGGTAAGATCAAGTATGAGAATATAGATCAAGGATACACCTACCAGGTAGAGATAGATGAGCAAACAGGTTTCCAGGAAAAAGTAATTACAGATTCCAAGAACAAAAAGCTTATCCCAACCCTTTTGATCCTTGGTAAAAAAGACGAAGTAATTCGTTCTTATAACCTTCCGGTTGGTGCCCACTTAATGGTGGATAAGGATGAGAAGATCAAGGTTGGTAAGATCCTGGTTAAAATTCCTCGTAGATCTTCTAAAGCAGGGGATATTACAGGAGGACTTCCAAGAGTAACCGAATTATTTGAAGCACGTAACCCTTCAAATCCTGCTGTAGTAAGTGAGATCGATGGTGTTATTTCCTTCGGAAAGATCAAGAGAGGTAACCGCGAGATCATTGTGGAATCCAAACTTGGAGAAGTTAAAAAGTATTTAGTGAAACTTTCTAATCAGATCCTTGTGCAGGAAAACGATTATGTTCGTGCCGGAATGCCGTTATCTGATGGTTCTATCACTCCTGAAGATATTCTTGCAATTAAAGGACCAAATGCTGTACAGCAGTACCTGGTTAACGAAGTGCAGGAAGTATATCGTTTACAGGGTGTGAAGATCAACGACAAGCATTTTGAAGTTGTGGTGCGCCAGATGATGAGAAAAGTGAGAATTGTAGATTCAGGAGACACCTTGTTCCTTGAAAACCAATTGATCCATAAATCTGACTTTATCGAGGAAAACGATAAGATCTTTGGAATGAAGGTGATCGAGAATGCAGGAGATTCTACCAATTTGAAGCCGGGTCAAATAGTTTCTATACGGGAACTAAGAGATGAGAACTCCTCATTGAGAAGAGAAGACAAAGAACTTGCTACTGCCAGGGAAGCAGTTGCTGCAACAGCAACTCCAATACTTCAGGGTATAACAAGAGCTTCACTTCAAACAAAATCCTTTATATCGGCTGCTTCCTTCCAGGAAACAACCAAGGTACTTAACGAAGCTGCTGTGGCAGGTAAGATTGATGATCTTGAAGGTCTTAAGGAGAATGTTATTGTTGGACATAAGATCCCTGCCGGTACAGGTATGAGAGCTTATGATCACATAATCGTAGGTTCTAAAGAAGAATTTGACGAAATGATGGAAAAGAAGCAGGAAGTTAATTATAACTAACTGTAATTTAAATACCAAGGGCTGCAGATGCAGCCCTTTTTTATTTTATACCATTGCATAAGTTTTAGTTCCCATATGGGAGATAGTATTTTTTTGTACTTTTAAATTTAATAAACTGAAAACCATGAACGAAGATAACAAAGCTCCAAAAGGCCAGATCAATATAGAACTTGATGAAAAAGTAGCAGAAGGTATTTATTCCAATCTTGCTATTATAAATCACTCCGTTTCAGAATTTGTAGTAGATTTTGTAAGTATTATGCCGGGGACTCCCAAAAGCAAAGTAAAGTCGCGTATCATCCTTACCCCACAACATGCCAAGAGACTTTTAAAAGCTTTGGGTGAGAATGTGAACAGGTTTGAAAAAGCCCATGGTGAGATCAAGGATTATGAACAGGCGCCAATTCCGCTTAATTTTGGCCCTACAGGGCAGGCATAATTCAAATATATTCAATCCAATTTTTAACCTTATTACCGGAGTCGCAACTCCGGTTTTTTAATGGGATTTTTTAAAAATAACCTTACCTGCATTGATAAAGAAAGAAACCGGTCCATGGAATGAACCTTTCCTCCTAAAAAAAATTTCCCTAAGCTTTTTACAGTGAACTTTTTTAGAATTAAGAAATTTATGTTTTCTTTGAGTTGTAGTCAAAAATGGCATTTCTCAAATTCTCTGAAATTAATTGAACAAAAGTAAATTTCTTCAACCGTACCTGCAGTGGCTGCCCACTATTTGCATATTTCTATTTGCAGTTATTTATTACTATTCTTCAACATTATATCCCGGAGGGTCCCAGGCAGATCTTACCACTCCCGGCTTTGACTGGGTGCATAATTACTGGAGCGACCTCATGAATGAAACCGGTCGCAATGAACAGCCCAACCCAGCCGAACCTTTTGCTATTACCGCTATGGTAATGATGTGTCTGGGTCTTATGATCTTTTTTATTCAGTTTGCTGCAAAATTCACCAAACATAAGGTATGGAGATATCTAATCCAGATCTCGGGTACCCTTGCTATGATATTCGCTATTCTTACATTCACCCCTTACCATGCGCTAATGATAGCCCTTTCGAGTTTCTTTGGACTATTTGTATTGGTGGGAATAATTAGGGAAGTGTATAACAGCGATATGACCCTTATGAAAATAGGGGGGATATTAAGTGTTTTATTGCTGCTTATCAATAATTATATATACTTCAGCAGGAACTTTGTAGAGCTTCTTCCTTTGCTGCAAAAGATCACCTTTGCATTTGTTCTTATATGGTTTATTGGTTTAAATGCTGAACTTGTAAAAAGGAACCGGCAACCCGAAGTTCCCCTGCCACCCCGTTAACAGGATTTTTTACCTGTGATCCAGCTCTATCCAAACCGGTACGTGGTCGCTGGTTTTTTCCCAACCCCGCACTTCGTGATCTACCCCGCCGGCTTTTAACTGATCTTTTAAATGCGGACTTAATAAAAAATGGTCAATTCGCAATCCGGCATTCCTTGCATAGGCATTTCGGAAATAATCATAAAAGGTATAGATCACCTCATCTGGATATAGTTTTCTTATCGCATCTGTATATCCCAGATCTGTCAGATTTTTAAAGGCTTCCCTCACTTCGGGCCTGAAAAGGGCATCCTTAATCCAACGTTCTGGTTTATATACATCCAACTCTGTAGGCATTACATTATAATCTCCAACCAGAATTACCGGAGTGTCGAGTTTGAGAAGTTCTGATGCCCGGGTAGTTAGTCTTTCAAACCACCGCAGTTTGTAGTCAAATTTAGGCCCCGGAGCGGGGTTTCCGTTTGGAAGATAAAGACAACCAATAATAATGTCTTCAACCAGAGCTTCAATGTAGCGGCTTTGCACATCTTCATCATCACCCTCCAGGCCACGGCCGGTTTCATTGATCTCCAGGTTCCTGGTTAAAATAGCTACGCCGTTCCAGCTTTTCTGCCCATGCCAAATCGCATTATAACCTATATCTAACAGTGCTTTTTCAGGAAATTTCTCATTAGGAGCTTTCAATTCCTGCAAACAAACAACATCAGGTTTTGTCATTTCCAGCCACCTGAGAAGGACCGGTAACCTTCCATTTACTCCATTGACGTTGTAGGTGGCTATTTTCATTATTATTTAATGCTATAATTACACTTTAATATAAGAAGTATTGCGCTATTTTCATTTTAAAATATTTTGAAACCTGAAATATTAGGTATTACTTTAATTCAGTAAACTTGGGGCTTTCCGAATTTTAAAATTAACTACCTTTTATTCCCTTTTTACAACCTAAATCTTAGCGCAATTTTTAGATCAAAAAATGATTACAATTTTAAGAACATCACCTGCTCATCCGGGATATAAAGAACTGGTGGCACAACTCGATGCTGAACTCGCCATTACAGATGGAGATGATCACGCCTTTTATGATCAATTCAATAAAAGTGATACTATTAAATATGCTATACTGCTCCTTGAAAACGATCAACCTGTAGGCTGTGGAGCGATAAAGGAATTTGGGCCGGGTGTGATGGAGGTTAAGAGAATGTTCGTTATAAGGGACAAGAGAGGCAGGGGATATGCCTCCCGAATTTTAAAGGACCTTGAATTGTGGGCTAAGGAAATGGGATATCAAAAGTGCATTCTTGAAACAGGGGTCAATCAGCCGGAGGCAATTTCCCTGTACAGGAAAAGCGGATATTTTATTATTCCAAACTATGGCCAGTACGCAGGGATCGAGAAAAGTTATTGTTTTGAAAAGAATATTTAAGGGGGTTCTCTAACGGAATGATATATCTTCCCATAAATTAAAATATTTACTTTCTGGAATTATTATTCCATTTTAAAATTCCGAAGTAAAATGGAATATAATGTTTGGGTATTTTTGCTGGGTCATTTGTAAAGAGAATTGGGAATCGGCAAAGAAAACCAGTTGGCCCCGCTTATCGTGTGCCAGGTATTTTGCCTTTACTCTTTTAAATTCTTTAAACTCCTCGCTTTTTGGATCTTTTGCTTCTACCCAGGTAGCTTTATATACATTAAGGTTTTCATAGGTGCATTTTGCGCCGTATTCATGTTCCAGCCTGTATTGGATCACTTCAAACTGCAGGGCGCCAACCGTTCCTATTACTTTTCTTCCATTCATTTCCAGGGTGAAAAGCTGGGCAACCCCTTCATCCATTAACTGGTCAACCCCCTTTTCCAATTGCTTGGTCTTCATAGGGTCGGCATTATTTATATAGCGGAAATGCTCCGGTGAGAAACTGGGAACTCCCTTGTAATGGAGCAATTCACCTTCGGTAAGAGTATCACCGATCTTAAAATTCCCGGTATCGTGTAATCCAACGATATCCCCGGGATATGAAACATCCACGATCTCTTTCTTTTCAGCAAAAAAGGCATTAGGGCTGGAAAATTTAAAATTTTTCCCCTGTCTTACGTGCAGGTAGGGTTTATTCCTTTCAAACATTCCCGATACCACTTTCACAAAGGCCAGCCTGTCCCTGTGTTTCGGGTCCATATTGGCATGTATTTTAAATACAAAACCGGTAAATTCTTTTTCATCCGGCTGTACGGTACGCTCTTCACTGGCTTTTGCACGCGGGGTAGGAGCGATGCTTACAAAGCAGTCCAGCAATTCCCGTACTCCAAAGTTGTTTAGGGCCGAACCAAAAAATACCGGTTGCAGGTGCCCCGCAAGATATTCCTCTTTATCAAATTCGGGATAGACCCCGTAAGCCAGTTCCAGTTCTGAGCGTAGGTTATTGGCAGCTTTTTCACCAATAAGCTTATCCAGTTCAGGAGAACTTAAATCGCTTACCTCAATGGTATCTTCTATATCCTTTTTTGGGTCACCGGTAAACAGGTTTACATTCTTTTCCCAGATATTATAAATACCTTTAAAATCGTATCCCATTCCAATAGGAAAACTAAGCGGAGTAACATTCAGGCTGAGTTTTTGCTCAATTTCGTCCAGCAGTTCAAAGGCATCTTTTCCCTCCCGGTCCATTTTATTGATGAAAACGATCATAGGAATATTCCGCATCCGGCAAACTTCTACCAGTTTTTCGGTTTGTTCCTCAACCCCTTTGGCTACGTCAATTACTACAATTACACTATCGACCGCGGTTAGGGTCCTAAAGGTATCTTCAGCAAAATCCTTGTGACCCGGGGTATCCAGGATGTTGATCTTTACACCATCATATTCAAATGCAAGTACAGAAGTTGCTACCGAAATTCCACGTTGCCGTTCAATTTCCATAAAATCACTGGTAGCACCTTTCTTTATCTTATTGGATTTTACCGCCCCGGCTTCATGTATGGCACCCCCAAAAAGAAGTAATTTTTCTGTAAGGGTGGTTTTTCCGGCATCGGGGTGAGAAATGATCCCAAAGGTTCTTCTGCGTTTAATCTCGTCGGTGAATTTCATATTTAGATTCAGGTTTCTTAAAATCTCCAGGGAGTTACCGGGAGGTATGCATATCTCTTAAGTAAACAGGATCAATTCTCCGGAATTCTTTTAACTATGCGTAAATGAGGGTGCAAAGATAAAATAAGTTTACCAAAAAATAGAATTGTAAATGAATTAGGTTTTAATTGCCAAAAGTTGTAGAAATAGAATGGCAGTGCCTAATTTTCCTATGATTTGGCCGGGTGATTTTGTATTTTTGAAAATCAAAAAAAGCTATGCAGGAAGAAAATGTTATCCTCGTCAATGAGAAGGACGAGCAAATAGGATTAATGCCTAAGATGGAAGCCCACCAAAAAGGGGTACTTCACAGGGCGTTTTCGGTTTTTATCTTCAATAAAAAGGATGAACTTATGCTGCAGCAGCGGGCTCATTCCAAGTATCATTCCCCCGGGCTTTGGACCAACACCTGTTGCAGTCACCAGCGGGAAGGAGAATCCAATATCCAGGCCGGAAAGCGAAGGTTGCAGGAAGAAATGGGCTTTATTACAGACTTAAGGGACACTATCTCTTTTATTTATAAGGCTCCCTTTGATAACGGACTTACAGAATATGAGTTTGACCACATTCTGGTTGGCAAATACGACGAAGACCCTGTTCTTAATCCCGAAGAGGCCGCGTCTTTCAAATGGATGAACCTGGAGGATGTTAAAAAGGATATGGAAGTAAATCCGCAGTTATACACTGCCTGGTTTAAGATCATTTTTGATAAATATTACCAAACAATCAGGCAATGAGAGTAACAGTGAACAGGAATGCGCATTTTAACGCTGCGCATAGATTATATCGTAAAGATTGGAATGATGAAAAGAATGGCACGGTATTTGGAAAGTGTAGCAACCCTAATTTTCATGGGCATAACTATGAGCTTACAGTTTCAGTTACCGGCGAAATAGATGAAAAAACAGGCTTTGTTATAGATATGAAGATCCTGAAAGACCTGATCTATAATGAAATTGAAACAGCTTTTGACCATAAGAATCTTAACGTGGAAGTTGAAGAATTCAGGGACCTGAATCCTACCGCAGAAAATATCGCGGTGGTAATATGGAATAAACTCAAACCACACCTGGAACCAGCGCTGGAGCTGGCTGTCACCTTATACGAGACCCCTAGAAATTTTGTAACCTATAAAGGTGAATAATGACATTAAAAACCGGAGATACACTTCCATCTGTATCTATAAAAGATAAAGAAGGTAAATTATTTAACCTTGCCACTCTAAAAGGCAAAGCTTTGGTGATCTATTTTTATCCGAAGAACTTCACTCCAGGCTGTACCACTGAAGCCTGTGAATTTCGTGATAAATATGAAGATTTTAAGGATCTTGGAGCTGAAGTGGTTGCCATAAGTTCAGATAGTGAAGCCTCTCACCGCAAATTTGCAGACCAGTACAAGCTGCCCTTTATTTTTCTTTCAGATCCCGATAAGGTTGCCAGAAAGGCATTTGGAGTAAGATCTTCCTTAATGGGAATTGTTCCCGGGCGTGAAACTTTTGTATTTGATAAAAAGGGAGTTTTAAAAATGCGTTATAATAATTTGAGTGCTGCACATCACACCACCAAAGCCTTGCGCGCCCTAAAAGAAACGGAACATGAAGGATGACCTTTATTTGCTGAAATTTGAACCTATTCTAAAGGAAAAGATATGGGGTGGTACAAAGCTGAAAGAAATGTTCAGCAAGAAAGCTACCTCCTCAAAAACAGGGGAAAGCTGGGAAATTTCAGATGTAGAGGATAACAGTTCGGTTGTTATAAATGGACCGTTAAAAGGAGAATCTATTCAATCCCTTATAGAAAAGTATAAGGAAAAGTTGGTGGGAGATAAGGTTTACAAGGTCTTCGGAAATAAATTCCCCCTTCTTATAAAATTCATTGATGCTGCGGAAACCCTTTCGGTGCAATTGCATCCCAATGACAAAATAGCAAGGGAAAAGCACAATTCTTTTGGAAAGACCGAAATGTGGTACATCATGGAGGCCGAAGAAGATGCTGAACTTATCCTGGGATTTGGAGGCGAAATGTCCAAAGCCAGGTATAAAGATTTGGTAGATACAGGGGAATTGCCTGCGGCCCTTAACCGGGAGAAAGTACATAAGGGAGATGCTTTTATTATCAAACCGGGATTGATCCACGCGATAGGAGCAGGAGTGGTCCTGGCAGAAATTCAGCAAACCTCAGATCTTACTTACAGGATCTATGACTGGGACAGGGATTCCGGGAATGGTGAAAAAAGGGAATTGCATACAGAGTTGGCTATGGAGGCAATTGATCTTTCAGGAAAAGATGATTTCAAAATTCCATATAAAACAGAATCCAATGCGGCTTCGCCCGTAATCAATACACAATATTTTATCACCAATATTTTAAAGGTGGATAGTTCATTAACGCGCGTCTACACCGGGATGGACACTTTTGTCATACTAATTGGAGTTGAGGGATTGAGTTTGGTTTCCTTTCATGGAAAAAAGGAAGAATTAAAACAAGGAGAAACCCTGCTGGTGCCCGCCTCCATTGATAAAATTACTATTGAAGGGGATAATGCAAAAATATTAGAAGTAAGTTTATAATTATATTTAAAAATATCTTAAATTCGCAGCCTAAAATTTCATTAAAGATGGCAAGTAAAAGATTGTTGAAAAGGGACGTTAACTATGTAATGGGAGATATAATTGAGGCAGCATACGTTCATCAATTGGCAAACCCAAAACAAGACGCGAAGAAAACTGAAGAAATAGTTGATGAGGCTATCAAAGGTTTTGACGAGTTAATGGCCAAGATCAACCAGAAAAAAATCGAAAATAAAAAGCAACATTTCAAGACGATTGAAAAAGAACTTGAAATAAAAGCTAAAGATCTAGTTGAAAAAATAAATAAGTTATAATATTTAGTTGATGCCGATGTAGCTCAGCTGGCTAGAGCAGCTGATTTGTAATCAGCAGGTCGTGGGTTCGAGTCCCTCTATCGGCTCATCTTAAAGCCTCCCTTTCCGGGAGGCTTTTTCATTTCACTAATTTGAGGAAGCCCACATTTCCATCACCATTATTGCTGCTTACAAGACATAAAAAAACCGAAAGCGAACTTTCGGTGTATGATTTTAAAGAAGTTTATTCTATTGTTCTTCTACTTTGGCTTCCAGCTTTTCCAGTTTCCTTCTCTCTTTCAGGAAATCTTTTAATTCCTTCCCGTATAATGATTTTTGGACCTCGGGGGTCATAGAATTATAAATGGTATCCAAATATTTTATATTGGCATCAAAAACTTCAGATAAAGCGAGGTAAGGCGCAATTTCCATGTCTTTGTTATTAAGGGCGTAATTAACCGTGAAGAGGTATTTTCGCTTCAGCAACTTTTCATAATCCAGGTTGGTTTGTACAATAAGCTCTTCATTATTATCGCGTTGGGCTTCAAAATTCTTTTGGATAAGGTCAAGATTTGCATCATTAAATCGCTGCATCATCTTTCTGTATTCAACCAATTTCTCCTGGTTGCCGGAGCCGGTTACCTTTGCATCACCCACAAAATTCTTGAGGGTTGTATTAATGGTAACCTCACCTTCTTCAGCAAAGAATTCAATCCTGTCTATATAGTTTTCGTTATCCACCTTGTCCAGGTATAGATACATCATTTGTGGACTCTTGATAAAATCTTCAAGCACAAAATTTGCATCCCCCTTTATAACTACAGAATCTACATTGATAAGAAGGGTATCCTGTATTTTTTGAAGGTACAGCGTTCCCTTTTTAAGGCCTTCAATTTTTCCACTCACCGTGAGATTGCTCTCCTTTTTGGAACAGGCAGAAATTGTAATAATTACAAGTAATAGAACCAGTAGCTTTTTCATGAATTTAAACTGAATTTTTGGTGCGCAAATATCTGATTATTTTTGAATTTTAACTAGCCTGCAGCGGCCAATTGCATTAAAATAGTAGATAAGATCGCGCCATAGGTTCCTACTACATAACCAAAGACTGCAAGCAATACTCCTACCGTTGCCAGGGAGGGATGAAAGGCTGCGGCAACTACGGGTGCACTTGCTGCACCTCCTACGTTTGCCTGGCTTCCAACCGCGAGGAAGAAGTAAGGTGCTTTTATCAATTTGGCTACAAGAATAAGGAGAGCCGCATGGATTGTCATCCAAACAAGGCCTATTGCTATAAGTCCGGGATTGTCAAAAACCATTGTAAGATCCATTTTCATACCTATGGTTGCCACCAGAATATAAATGAAAATACTTCCTATTTTACTTGCTCCCGCGCCTTCATAAGTTTTGAATTTGGTAAATGATAAAATGATCCCCAGGGCAGTTGCTATAGAGATCATCCAGAAGAATGAAGATGCAAATGATGCGAGGGAACTTTTATTGTCGCTGAAAACTTCAAAATTGTTTACAAGCCAGGCAGAAATATTATCTGCTCCCCAATGGGCAATTCCTACTGCGCCAAAGGCTATAGCGAGCATTATCATAAAATCTGCCAGGGTGGGGATCCTGGTTACGCTGGCCGCATATGAGGCTACTCTCTCTTTTAAAGCAGTGATGGCCGAATCATCTGCTCCAAGCCATTTGTCAATTTTTTCATTTCTTCCTATTCCCAGAAGAATAATGGCCATCCAGATATTGGCAACCACAATATCCACCAAAACCATCCCGCCGTAAAGATCGGGGTTGTATTCATAGATCTCCAGCATAGCTGCCTGGTTGGCACCTCCACCAATCCAGCTTCCGGCCAGGGTTGAGAGTCCGCGCCAAACTGCATCAGGGCCCACGCCTCCAACAGTTTCTGGGGAAAATATGGATATAAGGAGAATAGCAATTGGTCCGCCAATTATGATCCCAATAGTCCCTGTAAAAAACATTATTAGGGCCTTTGGTCCCAGATTAAAAATGGCTTTAAGGTCTATACTCAAGGTCATAAGAACAAGGGATGCAGGAAGGAGATACCTGCTGGCTATAAAATAAAGTTGGGAAGTGTCATCATCAATTATTCCCAGGGAATTGAAAATAGCAGGGAGAAGATAACACATTAAAAGGGCCGGCACTACCTTATAAAATTTTTGCCAGAAGCCTTCTTTCTGGGAGGAAGTATAGAATACGAATCCAAGGGATATCATTAAAATCCCTAATACAATTGCGTCATTGGTAAATAAAGCGGTGGTTTCCATCAATCGGTTTTCTTAGGGCGGCAAAATACAAATTTTCTTAAACTTTTCTTAAGAACTCAAACCGATATCGGGGAAAATTAATTAGTGCTGAAATAACTTTGAAAGAATCTTTGCAACCCCATCTTCAATACTGGTCTCACAAACAAGATTTGCAAATTCCAGCGCTTCCGGGCGGGCATTTCCTACTGCAACCCCATACCCTATATTTTTAAGCATTTCTACATCATTATAGTTATCGCCAAAGGCGATCGCTTCCTTTTCAGTGAGGTTGAAATGATTTTTCAATAAAAATTCTACTGCGGTGAATTTTGATATGGTTTTGGGGGCGATCTCAAGATAGGTGTCTTTAGACCTGTACAGGTGTAGCTGGCCTGCAAAATTAGTTTCAAGGAAATCTATGGTGTTTTCAATATTTGGTACCTCGCCCATAGCCATGATCTTATGCGCCCCTTTGCCCTGTGTCTTCCAGGATCTTACAACCTCCATATTGGATTTAACCAAAGGTGCCACCTTTGTATTGTTGTGTTCGCGTTTTGCCCAGTAATCCATCGCAGGTACATACCACTCATCATTATTATACAGGCTTAAATGAATATTTTGAGATTTATTCCATTTTGCCAGCTCTGCCAGGATCTCAACCGGGATCTGTGTAGAACTTTTAACCTGGTTGTCTACCAGGATCAACGCCCCGTTGTAACTAATTATGGGCAATTCTTCAATCTCCAGTTGTTGTTGCAGGTGCCTCATTGCCGCAGGCATCCTTGCAGAAATAAGGACAAAAGGGACTTTATTCTTTAACTTTTTTATTGTCTCTATTGTTGCGGGCGATAATTGCCGCTCTTTATTAAGCAAGGTGCCGTCAATATCTGAAAATACGATCTTGTAAGCCATTATTTTTCCTCGGTGTCTTTTTTATCTGCGGTGCGGGGATGTCTTTTGGCTTCTTTCAAAGCCCTGGAAAGCATGTATTCTATTTGCCCATTGGTGCTCCTGAACTCATCTGAAGCCCATTTTTCAATAGCTTTTAGTTGCTGTTCATCAAGCCTTAAGGCAAATGCTTTCTTTTTACTCATTATGTTTATTCTATTGATTTGATAAAATCAACCATTGCAGGGATCAATTCGGGGTGTAGGGGCCTGTTGGGTTCATTATAGGCCTTGGTATTTTCAAGACTTTCACCTTCAATTTTTCTGAAAATATGGTTCATTTTATCCAGGATCACCAATTTTGAATCGGGAGATGCTTGTTGAAGCAATTCAGCATCCACAACATCTACCTGCAGATCATAATTCCCATTTACCAATAAAACCGGAATCTCCAGTTTAGCCAACTCTTTTGCAGGATCAAACTGCATCCACGATTTCATATATGGCTGTACACTGGCCCGAAATATGGATTCCAGATAGGGGCTGTAATTTTGGGTACTGCCTTTTGCCTTAATTTCATCTAAGGCAATCCGGGCATTTTCAGAAAGTTCTGCCGATTGTTTTGCAAGTTGCTCCACGATTATTTCGTCAATACTTCTCCCGGGACCTGCCAGGGAAATTAAAGCATCTACTTCTCCTTTTTGTGCGGCAAGAATTCCAATGAGGGAGCCTTCACTGTGACCTGCAATAATTATTTTTTCATATTTATTCTCCTTTGTAAAATGATCTACAATTGAGTTTACATCTGTAACAAAATCTTCAAAGCTTAGATCGGCCTCCCTGATGCGCAATTTCTCCATTTTAAAAATACGTTTGTCGTATCTAAAACTTGCAATTCCGTTTTCAGCCAGTTCGTGGGCCATCTTTTTCATTCCGTCATTTTTCATCATGGGCTGGTTCCCATCGCGATTGGTAGGGCCCGAGCCCTGGATAAAGATCACCAACGGTGCTTTTTCTGTATTTTCAGGAAAAACGAGGGTACCATCAGTAAACTTATCAATAGAGATCTCCTGTTCAGGAGAAACCTTCTCCTGCGCAAAAGTGAAGTGTGAAAAGACAAGAAAACAAACACTCAGGAAGTAACTTTTCATAGATATTAGGTATTAAGTTTTTATTTTGTTTCGATAAGTTGCAAGGACTGCTTTAACAGCTTCGGGTTGTCTTGTTCCTATCAGGAATTTTTTATTGGTCACGGTTACAATTTGGATGCCAAGGTTGCCGGAAACATTGTAAGCTCTTTTTCCACCCATCCCTCTTATGCCCCAACCACCGTAATCTTTAAGTGGGGAATAGTTTTTTACATAGCAATCCAACATTTCATTCCAGGTAAAATGTTTTTTTGTAAACCCCAGCGGATGAAATTTTACCGATATCCCTTTTTCATCAATGCGGGTTTGCAATTGTAATCCAAGCAATAACCCTATGGGTATAAATCCCGCAAAAATTATAAAGAGTATGAAGAGGGGATTTTCTGCTTCCTTAAAACCGTTTGTTTCTTCATATACTGCTTTTAAAATTATTCCCGCTACAAGCGCAAGAAGCAAAAATAGCCACCACTGGTTAAAACGCTGTGTTTCGGTGAATACGCGCATGTCCTAATGATTTAGGGTGCCTGTATTAACAATGGGAGCTACATCTTTATCGCTGCATAATACCACCATTAAATTGCTTACCATGGCTGCCCGGCGCTCATCATCAAGATTAACAATTCCCTTACTGCTCAATTCTTCAAGAGCCATTTCAACCATGCTCACTGCTCCCTGAACTATTTTATGCCGTGCGGCAACGATTGCAGTTGCCTGCTGGCGTTTTAACATCGCGCTGGCAATTTCATTGGCATAGGCCAGGTAGCCAATCCTGGCTTCCAGTACTTCTATGCCTGCAATATTAAGACGCTCGGTCACTTCCATTTCAAGAGCTTCGCTTACCTCATTCACACTGGAACGAAGGGTGATATCTTCATCCAGGCCTTCATCGGCAAAATTATCATAAGGATATAAACTGGCAAGTTTTCTTACAGCGGCATCAGTTTGAACCACAACGAAATTCTCATAATTATTTACATCAAAAGAGGCCTTATAAGTATCCCGTACCCTCCATACCAGAATGGTTGAGATCATAATAGGGTTCCCCATCTTGTCATTCACCTTGAGTCGCTCACTGTCAAAGTTGCGGGCACGAAGGGAAATTTTCTTTTTGGTGTAAAGCGGATTTACCCAAAACAATCCATTCTTTTTTACAGTTCCCTGGTATTCCCCAAAAAGCAAAAGCACACGCGATTCGTTAGGATTCACAAGAATTAACCCTGCTGCAAGAAATATTGAAAAAATAATAAGAAGCAACATCCAGGGAGATTTAAGCATTATGAATGCCGCAATGCTTCCCACAAAAAGAATGAAAATAAAAAAGAGCATTAAATAACCGTTTGAGGGGCTGGTGATTTTTTCCTGTGTATCCATAATAGTTTTTGGTTTCTGATATTAAAATGATATCACTAATATATAAAATTAAATTTAAATGTTGCACAAAAGATCTGTATAAAAAGATGAATTAGGTTGTATATATTTGCAATGCTATAAGAAGTGAGGTCCCGGGGCCGAAAAACTTTTATGCTTCAGTTAAAAAACTTAATTTTTACAATGAAAAATATCCTGTTTTCCTTCATTTTCCTATTTAGTTTAAGTGCCGGTTTTGCAGCAGATGCAGATTGGGGACAAACCGGCCACCGTGCCACAGGAGAAATTGCCCAAAACCATCTTACCCGCAAAGCCAAAAAGGCAATTGAAAAATTGCTTAATGGAAAAACCCTTGCAGTGGTTTCAACCTATGGAGATGATATAAAAAGTGATCCCGAATATCGCAAATACGGCCCGTGGCATTATGTGAATATGGAGCCGGGAGAAACCAAATACGATCCCGCAACCGCAAACCCCGAGGGCGATATATTATTTGCGCTTAGAAAATGTAAAGCTGTACTGGAGGATAAAAATGCTTCGCACGAAGAAAAGGAGTTTCATCTCAAAATGTTGGTTCATTTTATGGGAGATCTTCACCAGCCATTTCATGTGGGAAGGGGAGAAGATAAAGGAGGAAATGATATTCAGGTAAGATGGTTCAATGAGGGTTCAAATATTCACCGGGTATGGGATAGTGATATGATCAATTCCTATCAAATGAGTTATACAGAGCTGGCGGTAAACACTAAAGTTCTTTCCAGGCAACAAAAACAATTTATTGCCAAAGGCACCTTCGAGGACTGGATGTATGAATCTAAGGAGCTTGCCACTAAAGCCTATGCCTCTGCAGAGATTGGAGAAAAACTTGGCTATCGTTATATGTATGACTGGTTCCCGGTTGTGCAGGACCAGCTTCAAAAAGGGGGAATTCGTCTCGCCCAGGTACTTAACGAGATCTATAAATAATTATCGTTTAGATACTTTGTTATTTGAAATGGAACGTTGTCGGCTGCTTTTAAAGCGGCCGACTTCATTTTCACGTAATTTTTGATGTTTGGTTTTTCTGCCCTGAACCCGCTGTCTCCAAAGTTTGAAACTTGCGGGCTTTAACTGAAGCCGCATGATCTCTATCACCTGGGCTTCAGTTATATTAAACTGATACCGGATTGCTTCAAAGGTGGTTCTGTCTTCCCAGGCCATTTCTATGATCCTGTCTGTTTCCCTCTCATTAAACTTATAGTCATTTGTGATTTCATTCATACTTCAAAAGTATTTCAGGACCTTTTAAACGACTTATAAAACGGTCCTAAAAGTAAGATTGATTCTGGGAGAAACCTGATTTTTTGTTTTTGGAAGCTCATGTTTCCAGAAATGTTGAGTGCTTCCCTGCATTAACAATAAACTGCCCGGTTCCAGATCTATCTCAAATTTTTGATCTTTCAGCATCTTATGTTTTAGTTTAAATTTTCTGGTGCCGCCTAAACTAATTGAGGCAATTGTAGGATTTAGACCCAATTCCTTTTCATCATCGGAGTGAAGGCCCATACTGTCATTTCCGTTACGGTATAGATTGGCCAAACAATGTGTGAAGTGATCGGGGGTATATTTTGTCAGTTCGTTCCTGATCTCCTCCAGCTCAGAGGTGAATTTCTTCGGAAATAAAGTAAGCCCGGAATAGGAATATGGCACTCCACTTTCAGCATACAGCGCTGTAAGCCTTGGCTGTGGAAGGGTCTTTCCGAAGAGTTTTATTTCATGTTGCTCCCAGTTCAGGCTTTCAAATAAGATCTTAAAATATTCCCGGGCGCTATCACGTGAAAGAAAATTCCGGTAATATAAAATATCTGCATCCCGAAGAACGGGAGAAATTGCCGACTTTGGATCCTCGTGCAGAGCCATGTAATTAAATTAAAACTGTAAATAAAAATAAGCCCACCAGATAAGAAAAAATTGCAGTGGTATCCTAAGCACCAGGGCCCATGAAGGAATACCGGCACCCGCTTTTTTTGATGAAAGCATGTAAAAATGCACCAGTAAGAAAATGAGTAACATTGCAATGATCCCAAAAATAGCCAAATCCTTTGTTTGACGAAACAGCA
This sequence comes from Gillisia sp., assembly GCA_039989915.1. Taxonomy (GTDB): domain Bacteria; phylum Bacteroidota; class Bacteroidia; order Flavobacteriales; family Flavobacteriaceae; genus Gillisia. The sequence goes on along the minus strand of JBDXGW010000018.1, from coordinate 127,005 downwards.
GGCCAATTCCTAAAATCACCTCTGCTGCCCCGCTTGCGTATACAAGGGATTTGTGTGCCGGTAAATATCGGGGCATAATTCGCATATAACTACGCGGTTTGATAAAATGCATGCTGCCTGCAACAATATACATGCTCGCCATTAAATAAAGATGCCAGGGAAATTCCACGTTTTTCAATTTATTTTAAAGGTAGGTTAAAATGGGGTATTTAAAAATTACTTCTTGATTCTCAAATTTTTTTAGATAATTTTAAGAAAATTATTGTGTAATTAACTTAATTAGAGTAAATTGCCTTCCCTACTTTACGCCCTTAATCGCAGATTTTATTGAAAAAAAATTACTTTATCATTTTTCTGATGTTGCAATCCTCTACGCTTATTTTTGCGCAGCAGGGGCCTTTTGCTGAAATTTATCTTGATTCCCTCTACAAATCGTCTACTTCAAATTTTAAAAATTATAAATATAAAGAGGCAATTGAATCTTCTTTATTGCTAATAGAAGAAGCGAAGAAAAGTGATCACCATTATTACCATTATCAGGGCCATAATATTCTGGGAGGCAGTTATAATGATCTCAATGATACTATACGGGCCAAGAAGCATTACGAGGATGCTTTGGTCTATGCCCAACGCACCCAAGTTGATACCCTTGTTCTGGGGGCCTATAACAATCTTGGGAATATCTATTCAGAAGACAGAAATACCACCCAAATTGGAATTGATTATTACAACCTGGTGATCAACCTGGCTACAAAACTTGATATTTCAGATTACCTTTTTACCCCTACAGTTAATATCGCCTGGACATATATAGATAATGAACAGTATCGGGAAGCCTGGCCATATCTTGAGCGTGCCTGGGAGTTATTTGGCCAAAGAGATGATAATTTGAGCCGTTCACAACTGAGCACACTTACCGGAAGGTATTATATGGGGATCAACAACCCTGAGAGTGCAAAGCCATATTTTGAAGAGGCAATTGATCTTGTAGAAAAAGATTCGTTAATACTCCAGGCTGCGGTGGTTTATGAGGAATATTCAAAATTGTTATTTGCCGAGGGCAGTTTTGAAGCTGCCTATCTTGCTCTTGAAAAATTCAACCATTATAACTCCCAGATATTTGAAGGAGAAAGGATAAGGCAAATTGAAGCTACAAATATAAAATTTGATGTAAGTGAATATCAGCGGAACCTGGAGATCGCCAAAAATGAACAGATCTTTAAGGATGAGGTAATAGAAAAGTCACGGGAAAAAATGCTCATAATGGTTATTTCTTCCATAGGGCTCTGCATCATTCTACTTGCTTTGGTAAGGATCATGAGGTCAAGACGAAAACTAATAAAAGAGCTAAGCAATAAGAACGAACAGTTAATACAAGCTAAGGAAGAAGCCGAAAGACTTTCGCAGTTGAAAACAAAATTTTTCTCAACCATAAGTCACGAACTGCGCACCCCATTGTATGGGGTAATAGGCCTTACTTCTATACTTCTTGAGGATAAATCCCTCAAAGATCACGAAACAGACCTGAAGTCCTTAAAATTTTCTGCCGATTATCTTTTGGCCCTGATCAATGATGTACTCCAAATGAACAAGATGGAGTCAAATTTGGTGAAGCTGGAAAACCTTCCCTTGAATTTGAAGGATCTCCTTGAAAGCATTGTGAAATCGTTTGAATTTACCCGTCTTCAAAACAAGAATAATATTCACCTTGTTATAGACCCCGCAATTCCATTCAACCTAATAGGAGATCCCGTAAGATTATCACAGGTTCTTATGAACCTGGTAGGAAATGCGATGAAATTTACTGAAAGGGGTAATATCTGGATAAAAGTAGGCCTGGCAGGTACAAAGGAAGGAACTGCCCAAATCCTATTTTCAATTAAGGATGATGGTTTGGGAATTCCCAGAAACAAGCAAACAATAATATTTGAAGAATTCTCCCAGTTAAAATCGGCCAATTATAATTACCAGGGCACCGGCCTTGGCCTTCCTATTGTAAAGAAATTACTAACGCTATTCAATTCTGAAATTTCTCTGGAAAGTGAAGAAGGGGTAGGGTCGGAATTTAGTTTTGAAATTGAGTTCAAGACCGATGCCAGTATTCAGGAAGAAATAATTCAGGACATACGTGATATAGAAACCAGTTTTACTATTGCCGGCGGGATGGAAAAAACCATCCTTATTGTTGATGATAACAGGATCAACCAGGTGGTTACTCAAAGGATACTGGAGCAAAAAGGATTCAAATGCGATATCTGTGACAATGGGACAGATGCGATTCTTAAAATAAGGAATTTCCCATATGACCTGGTGCTCATGGATGTAAATATGCCGGGGATATCCGGCCTGGAAGCCACGAGATTGATAAGGGAGTTCAATCAAACTATTCCTATCGTTGCGTTAACGGCCGTTGAGATTGAGGAAATAAGAGATGAGATCAATCAGGCAGGAATGAATGACATTATAGTTAAGCCATACGACACCTCTGTCTTCTACCAGGTGATCTACAGGAATATTCCCGCAGAGGTGGTGAGCAATTAATTCCTTATTAGAACTGGAAACACTTTCCTCCTGTTGTTTAATCCAATTAAGCTACTGCTTAAAAAAGATAATTTCCACCAAATAAGAAGCCGCTTTCCTAATTGTTAAGGAAAGCGGCTTTTTAATTTTAATCAGGTAATAACCTGTTATTTCACCATTTCAAAACTTCTCTTGATAAATGCTGTTAACTCTTCACCTTTCAACAGGTTTTGAGAAAGACGTGCAAGGTCAAGGGATTGTTTAATAAGTCGCTCCTGTTTTTTCTCGGTTTTGGTATTTAATATATCTGAGATAAGTGGATGATTGGTATTCACCACCAGGTTATACATCTCTGGCATATTTCCCATTCCAAACATTCCGCCGCCGCCGGTTTGTTGCATCTCTTTCATTCGACGCATAAATTCCGGCTGGGTGATAATAAGAGGCGCAGCATTGCTGTCCATAGCCTCCAGTTGTACAGAGTACTTTTGTTTTGGGATCACCTTTTCAAAATCGGCTTTCAACTTTTCCTTTTCCTCATCTGAAAGTTTTGAAATTGATTCTTCCTCTTTCCTTATAAGGTTGTTTATATGATCACTATCTACCCGCACAAAGGAGATCTTCTCTTTGGTAGATTCCAGTTTTTGCAACAAGTGCGATACTATTGGAGAATCCATTAGCAATACCTCGTATCCTTTTTCCTTTGCAGCTTCAATATAACTGTGCTGCGCATCTTCATTTGAAGCATAAAGGATCACCATAGTTCCGTCCTTATCTGTCTGGTTGTCCTTAATCTTTTCTTCCAGTTCCTTGAAAGTGTAATATTTCTTGTCTACTGTAGGATACAAGGCAAAGGCATCGGCTTTCTCAAAGAATTTTTCTTCGGAAAGCATCCCGTATTCAATAACTATTTTGATATCGTTCCATTTCTTTTCGAAATCTTCCCGATTGTTATTGAACAAGCCCTTCAGCTTATCTGCAACCTTACGGGTAATATAGCTGGAGATCTTTTTTACCGCACCATCTGCCTGCAGGTAAGATCTTGACACGTTCAAAGGAATATCCGGCGAATCAATTACCCCGCGTAACATGGTTAAGAACTCAGGCACGATCCCTTCTACATTATCTGTAACATATACCTGGTTTTGATATAACTGGATCTTGTCCTTCTGGATATTCATATCCTGCCCCATTTTCGGGAAATAAAGGATCCCGGTAAGGTTGAAAGGGTAATCTACATTAAGGTGAATGTGGAATAATGGATCCTCAAACTGCATGGGATACAATTCCCTGTAAAAATCATTATAATCTTCATCCTTTAGATCTGTGGGCTGTTTAGTCCAGGCAGGGTTTGGATTGTTTATAATATTATCCACCGTCTTTGTTTCCGGCTTTGCATCTTTTGGAGCATCTTCAGGAAGTGGAATGGTTTCTTCGGTTGTCCCAAATTTTATAGGAATAGGCATGAACTTGTTGTATTTCTCAAGCAATGCACCTATTCTGCTTTCTTTCAGGAATTCTTTATCCTCTTCATTGATATGCAGGATGACCTCGGTTCCCCGCTCTTTTTTATCACCTTCCTCAAGGGTAAACTGCGTAGTTCCTTCACACACCCAATGTGCTGCAGGCTCATCTTTGTAAGATTTTGTAATGATCTCTACCTTGTTTGCCACCATAAAGGCCGAATAGAAACCCAGACCAAAATGGCCAATTATTCCGCTATCCTTAGCTGAGTCCTTATATTTTTCAAGGAATTCTTCAGCACCGCTGAAGGCTACCTCGTTGATGTATTTCTCAACCTCCTCTTTAGTCATTCCAATCCCCTGGTCAATTACATGAAGGGTACCATTATCCTCATCGATCTTTACTTCGATCTTCGGGTCTCCATATTCAACACTGGTTTCACCAATGGTGGTGATATGTTTCATTTTTAAAGTTGCATCTGTTGCGTTGGAGACCAACTCACGCAAAAAGATTTCATGGTCGCTGTATAAGAACTTCTTTATAAGAGGAAATATGTTCTCTACAGATACATTAATGTTTCCGGTTGCCATATATAAATTTTTTAATTGAATGTTTAAGTGTTGTTCTATAGTCAAAAAAAATACCAAGGAATTTTCGCTGACAAACTGGCACATGTAAGCGGGAGGCTGAAAACACGTCCAACTCATTATCACATATTTAGGAACTAAAAGATTTAACAAATTATTTTGTTTAATGATTATTCAAAAAGATTAAACATTTTGTATCTTTGACAAAGAAAGAAGAAATTATGGCAACCAAGAATAAGATCACTCCGCTAAAACCCGCTGCAGAACAAATCTCACGGGAACAGATCATAGAGCTGTATATGAATTATGTACTGGAGCATGAAAAATTACCTAAGACGGTTTATAGATTTTGTAAGGATAATAATATAACCGAGGAACGATTTTATAAATTTTTCGGAAGTTTTGAAGGCCTTCAAAAAGGGATATGGGAACAGTTTTTTGATAATACCATTGCCCTGATGGAGAGGAGTCCGGATTATGACGCATTTACCAACCGTGAAAAGTTGCTCACGTTTTACTTCACCTTTTTTGAAATGCTTACCGCCAACCGCAGTTATGTATTGTTCATTCTCACAGAAACCGGTGGGATGATGAAAAATATGGAGCAATTAAAAGGCCTTAGAAGAAAGATAAAGGGGTATGCAACCGCCCTTATTAAAGCAGGAAATGAAGAAAAGACATCAAAGATCCTGCAACAGTCTGAGCTTATATTTTCTGAGGCAGCCTGGGTACAATTCCTTTTTATATTAAAATTCTGGAAAGATGATAACTCTGCCGGATTTGAAAGTACAGATGTGGTAATTGAGAAATCTGTAAACACGGTATTTGACATTTTTGACAATACACCTCTGGAAAGAGTGGTAGACCTCGGCAAATTTTTGTGGAAGGAAAAAATGGGATAACATCCCCCTGTTATATTCCTCACAGGTTTAATGGCCCTTCACATTAAACCATGTGAGGTTTTAGAAAAAAACATATGAAAACAATAGATAAAATACCCACCGGCAAGCTTGGTAGGACCAGTAAAATGGTTCAAACCGGGGTTAAAGTTGGGGGAAATTACCTTAAATATTACAGTAAAAAAGCTTTTGATAAAGACTTTAGCCGGGACCAGTTGGATGAAAGTAACGCTACAGATATTTATGACGGTTTAAAAAGCCTTAAGGGAAGTGCATTAAAAGTTGCACAAATGCTTTCAATGGAAAAAAGCTTACTGCCTAATGCATATGTAGAAAAATTTTCCCTGGCACAATTTAGTGTGCCGCCACTTTCAGCACCATTGGTGAGAAAGACCTTTAAAAAATACAATGGGAATTATCCCGAAGAACTGTTTGATACGTTTGCAACTCAATCGGTAAATGCGGCCAGCATCGGTCAGGTGCACCGCGCTACAAAAGATGGGAAAAAACTTGCTGTGAAAATCCAATATCCGGGGGTTGCAGACAGTATCAGTTCAGATCTTGCGATGGTAAAACCCATTGCAACAAGAATGTTCAATTTACAGGGTAAGGACTCTGAAAAATATTTCAGGGAAGTTGAAGATAAACTTCTCGAGGAAACAGATTATTTGCTGGAAGTAAAGCAAAGCATTCAAATTTCAGAGGCTTGTGCACATATACCAAACCTGAAATTTCCCCAATATTACCGGGAGTATTCCAGTGAAAGAATTATAACAATGGAATGGATGGAAGGATTGCATTTAAGCGAATTTGCCAAACAAAACATTGACCAGGAAAAAGCAAACAAAATAGGCCAGGCTTTATGGGATTTCTATATGTACCAGATGCATCAATTAAGGGCAGTGCATGCAGATCCTCACCCGGGTAACTTTTTAATAGATGAAAAAGATAATTTAATAGCCATAGATTTTGGCTGTATTAAAGAAGTGCCGGAAGATTTCTATGTACCCTATTTTGAGTTGGCCAATAAGGAAAACATCGCTAACCCTGAATTTTTCAGGGAAAAACTCTACGAACTTGAGATCCTGAGAAGGGATGATTCTCCAAAAGAAATAAAGTTCTTTTCTGAATTGTTCTATGAAATGCTGAGTCTATTTACCAGCCCCTTCCATAACGAAACTTTTGATTTTGCCGATGGCGCCTTTTGGACAGGGATTACAGATCTAAGCGAGAAATACAGCAAGGATACCGAACTTAGAAAAATGAACGGGAATCGCGGGAGTAAACATTTTCTTTACATAAACAGAACATTCTTTGGCTTGTATAATTTGCTGCACGATCTAAAAGCTGAAGTTGAAATTAATAATTACAAAAAATATTTATAAGGTTCTATTTTTAATGGTTAGGTTAGGTTAAATTAGGTTAGGTTGTTAGGAGAGCGCGGCTATTGTGAGCCGCGCTTTCCGTTTTATATCTTCTCCTTAAGTTGCGTAAATGCATAAAAAAACTGCCCAAAGATCATATTGACTTTTGGGCAGTTTTAATATAATTGGCTTCCGGTTTAGTTCCTTAAAACTTCTCCGGTATTTTCAATTGATGTCTTATCACGGTTCTTCACATATTTTTCCAGCCACTGGTCCTGTTCCCATAAAACGTGTAAGACAGACTCCTTTGCGCTGTACCCATGGCTTTCCTTTGGCAGCATAACAAGCCTGGCGGTTGCTCCAAATCCTTTTAGCGCATTGAAGTAACGTTCACTTTGCATGGGGTAAGTTCCCGAATTATTATCTGCTTCCCCGTGAATAAGAAGGAGGGGAGTCTTCATTTTATCGGCATGCATAAATGGCGACATATCATTGTAAACATCCGGCGCTTCCCAGTAATTTCGCTCTTCACTTTGAAACCCGAAAGGAGTCAGGGTTCTGTTATAAGCTCCGCTTCTTGCAATACCCGCAGCATAAAGGTTGGAATGTGAAAGCAAATTGGCTGTCATAAAGGCTCCATAACTATGGCCACCTACTGCAACGCGGTCCCTGTCTACATAACCCAGTTTATCTACTGCATCTATGGCAGCTTTTCCGTTTGCTACAAGCTGCTCCCTAAAAGTATCGTTAGGTTGATCGTCCTCTTCTCCCACAATTGGGAAAGAAGCATCATCCAGAACCACATACCCCCGGTTTACCCAATAGATTGGGGAACCATAGTAAGGATAGGTGAAGTCATTGGCATTTGATGTATTTTGACCTGCAGATGATTTATCCTTGAACTCCCGTGGATACGCCCAAAGGATCATAGGTAATTTGGCAGGGGAATTCTTGTTGTAATTAGCCGGAAGGTAGAGGGTACCATTTAGCTCCAATCCATCATCTCTTTTATAGGTGATCACTTCCTTATGAACATTTTCCAGGGCCTTGAAAGGGTTCTGGAAATTAGTTATCTGAGTAAGGTCTTCTCCTTTGTTGATGTTTCTAATGTAATAATTTGGATATTCTGCAGAGGCTTCTATTCTTACCAGCAATTTTCCTTCTTTGATATCAAGCACTTCTACAAGGCTTTCCTTTTTATCGTTATAGTTGGATTGGTACAATCTTTCGGTTTCTGTGGTTTCAAGATTGATGGCATCCAGGAAGGGGAATTGTCCTTTTTCGGTATAACCCGGCCCGAGTAAAAATGCTTTATTATTTTCTAAAGTAAGCACCGATGATCCAAACTTGTTTTTATGGGTTACAAAGTTCCCGGGATTGCTGTATTGATCCTGATAATTTCTGTCAAATAATACCTTAGGTGCCTTATTTGGATTGGAAGGATCAAAAACATAGGTTCTGGTGTTTCTTGTATTCCACCACCTGTCATATGCGATAGCAGTAGAAGAATTTGCCCATACTATCCCTGCATAGCGATCTTTAGTTTTTAATATGGATCTTCCTTCACCTTTAAACGGGGCTTCAAGTAAAAATACCTCGTCGCGAAAATCGACTACATTTTCAGGATCCCCACCATCAAGCACCATTGCATAAACAAGGGTAGCCGGGGTATCCCCTCGCCAGGAAATACTCCTGCGGCCTTCCCGTTCTGCCATAAATCCTTGTGGCATTTCTTCAATTAGCGGGACATCATTGATCATACTAACCTCTTTCCCGTTCTTATCATAGATATAGGTTTCAGTAGGAAATCTGTTATAGGGAACTATGTAGGAAAATGGTTTTTTCATATTACTTACCATCACATAATTACCGTCTGGTGAAAATGAAATACTGCTGTACATTTTAGGTGCTTTCCACTCGGTTATTGTTCCGGTAAGAGATACCTTCATTAACCCGGATCTTGCCAGTTGCTCAAAATTATACTCGTCATTTGGGTTTTGTAATAGATCCTGATAGGTGCGGTTCTGGGCTTTGCTTCCTTCGCTCATGGAAACAGTGGGGCCTTCAGGAACCGCAGTTTCGGTATTGATCAATTCCTTTCGATCGTTGGGGAGCATTTTAACCAGTACGGCCGAGTTGTCCTTAAACCAGTTGATCACATCGCCCATATTGGCGTTTAGTTTTGCTTCCGTAAGTTTTTTAGCCTGTCTCGCAGCAAGATCAACCACCCAGAGTTCTACCCCTTTCTCTGTAGTGTGGGTCATGGCAATTTTGGTTTCGTCCGGCGACCAGGAAAAGTTAGAAAGACGCGGATTGGCAGGCAGTCCTGCTATGGCCGAAGGTTCTTTTTGCATAATGGGTTTTACTTCAACCTTATTAAAATAGGTTGCTCGGCTGCTAATATTTGTTACCGGATTAATTCTTAAACCCCCAAGGCGTAATTCCTTTTCACTTAATTCGGCTATAGATTTATACTGGTCGCGATACAGCAATACCATCATTTCTCCTTTGCTGTCAATTAAGGTAGAGGGAGCAAGAGGCACGTCAACAAGTTCAAGGATTTCCTGGGGTGGCTTCTGGTAGGTAAGATTTTCCTGCGCATAAACGCTGAAAATAAAATTAAATACCAGAAAACCTAAGATCAACTTTTTCATATGATTTTTTGATTTGAATTGTACTGCAAACAGATGGAGATGTTAATGTTTCTTATATTGCAGAGCAAAAAATTATTAATTGCTTAAATTTAATAAGAATAAACTTTAAATCCCTAATTTTTTAAAAAATGTATCAATCAAAAATTGCCGGTCTTGGGAGTTACGTGCCGGAAAATGTGGTCACTAATGACGATCTTGCAAAAATAATGGACACCAATGATGCCTGGATCCAGGAAAGGACCGGTATTAAGGAGCGAAGACACATTAAGAAGGGAGATGGCAATACAACAGCGATTATGGGAGTGAAAGCTGCCAAAATTGCCATTGAAAGAGCCAAAATTTCAAAAGATGATATTGATCTTATAGTTTTTGCAACCCTAAGTCCCGATTATTATTTTCCGGGTTGTGGGGTGCAGGTGCAAGAAATGCTGGATATAGATACCTGTCCTGCGTTAGATGTGCGCAACCAGTGTAGCGGTTTTATTTATGCCCTTTCCGTGGCCGATCAATTTATCAAGACCGGAATGTATAAAAATATCCTGGTAATAGGTAGTGAGAATCACAGTGGTGGTCTCGATTTCACAGATCGTGGCCGCTCGGTTTCGGTAATTTTTGGAGATGGGGCAGGAGCTGCTGTTTTAACCAGAAGTAACCATATAGGCCAGGGGATCCTTTCAACTCATTTACATTCTGAAGGAAAACATGCCAAAGAACTCTCTCTGGAGGGGCCAAGCACAATGCATTGGGTGCCGGAGATCATTGCTGAAAATCCTCAGGGCGACAATATTCCCTATTACCCCTATATGAACGGGCAGTTTGTATTCAAACATGCCATTCAGCGTTTTTCTGAAGTTATTATGGAAGGACTGGCGCAAAACGGGCTCGAAATAAAGGACATTGATATGTTGATCCCTCATCAGGCCAATTTAAGGATCTCACAATTCATTCAGCATAAATTAAAACTGAATGATGACCAGGTTTACAACAACATTCAGAAATATGGTAATACTACCGCCGCTTCTATACCCATCGCCTTGACCGAAGCCTGGGAAGAAGGAAAGATCAAGGATGGCGATACGGTTGTACTTGCTGCATTTGGTAGCGGATTTACCTGGGGAAGTGCCATTATTGAGTGGTAATTCCTCGCAGACTCTCTGAAATATTAAAATAGAAAAAACCCGCTCTTCAATGAAGATGCGGGTTTTCCCCTTTAACTAACTAACTAATCAAATTAACAAAAACTAACTAACTTTTTAGAACAAACCGCCGCCCTGAGCTTCATTGTCATCACGGTTCTTGCGTTTTAAGGCTGAATTTTTTCCACCTCCAAAATTATAGGAGAATCCTAAATAGACCGTCTGGCTGTCCGGTTTAAAAGTACCTCTTTGGCTGTAGGGCAGTTCAGATTCAAACTGGAATCGCTGGGTATCAAAAATATCATTGAAATTAAGGCTTAAGGTTGCCTTGTCTTGAAGGAAAGTATATCGCGCCCCTGCATTGATGAAATACATCTCCTGGGCTTCAATTTGTAATAATTGTGCTTTACTGCGGTACATTCCAAATAACTGAAAGCTTAATTTTTTGGTAGCGTTGAATGTTTGGTTTAACCTGAAGTTGTAAGCCGTATTTTCAACCTCTACATACTGGTCTCCCACAACCCCTCTTATGTTACGGGTATATAATTCACAGCTGGGGTTCAGGCTCCACCATTTAAAGGGTTTATAGGAACCAGATATTTCTGCCCCATAGGCCGCGTTGTCTTCCCCATTGGTAAAAGTGAGTATTAATTTGTTGGGATCTTCGGGATCCAGCAACAAGGTCTGGTTGATCTCATTATTTATAACTCTGTAAAATAAACCGGCGTTTAAATTTCCCTTGGTATAATTTTGAGTATAATTCAATTCCAGGGAATTGGTGAACTGAGGATCCAATTCAGGATTTCCTACTACCGTAATTCTTGGAGAACTAAAGTCCCGCACAGGATTTACCTGGGATAAACCAGGACGGTCCACTCTTCTTCCAAAACTAAGCTGAAGAGTTTTCATATCTGTTATCTTATAAGTAGTAAAGGCTGAAGGATAAACTGTTATATAGTCATCTTCATATACCCTCTGGGCGTTATTGGTGGCTTCAACATCATATTGTTCCAGTCTGGCGCCCATTTGGTAAGACCATTTCTCAAAGTTTTGTCCAAAGGTGGCATACAGGGAATAGATGCTGTTGTCATATTCAAAATCGGCTGCGGGAATATTCTGGTTTGTAGATCTATAAACACTCTCACTGTTTCTCAACCTTGCTTCAGCCCCCAATTCCAATTTGGAGCTCTCGCTTAGCGGATTAATATAATCAAGGTTTATCGTGGTATTGTTAATATCATTTTTTGTATTATCTGTATAGCTGGCAAAGTTGCCGCCACCTCCGCTAATATCAAACCTTCCAATATCGCTGCCATCCACTATATTATAATCGGCTTCCAGTTCTAGACTGTGTCCCTCTTTTTCAAAAGTGCGTTTATAGACTGCGTTATAGGTTGAAGATATATTTTCATTATCGAAAAGGAAATTCTGGAAAATATTGGGTTCGGCATTGTTAAGGAAGAATACATCTATGTCTCCTGAAGTTTCCCCATTAAACCTGTTCTGGTTGGTAAAAAAGGAGAACGTGTTCTTATCATTTAAATAGAAATCTACTCCGGCTTTATACAGCATACTATTATTATCGCTCAATAAAAGAAGGGATTGTTCTGTATTATTAGTGAAATCTTCAATGAGGGCATTTTGAGGGCGTTTTCCCCAATTTCCTCCCAGGTTACCAAAAAAGTTGAATTTCCCGGTGCGGTAGTTTAGATTAAGAGACCCGTTATAACGCGTATTTTCGCCTATAGTTACCCCTGTATTTATATTACCGTTAAAACCAAGATTGGTGTTTTTATGAAGGATTATATTAATGATCCCGCTCATCCCTTCAGGATTGTATTTTGCTGAAGGATTGGTGATCAATTCAATACTTTTAATAGATGTGCTTGGAATTTGCTTTAGCAATTGAGCAGCAGGGATATTGGTGGGTTTGCCGTCTACCAGTATTCTCACGTTGTCATTACCGCGCATGGCGATATTTCCATCCTGGTCTACCGTTAATGTGGGAAGATTTCCCATAATATCTGAAGCTGAAGCGCCGGCCGTAGTAAGGTCTTTCCCCACGTTGATCACCTTACGGTCTATTCGCTGTTCTATTGTTGACCTTTCAGCAACAATATTTACATCGTCCAACTGGGCAAGTTCGGGCTCCAGTGCTATAACCCCAAAATTTATATTGGCATTATTGCTTGAGATTGTGATCTTTTGGGAATGCGTTTTATACCCTATAAACTGCACCTGGAAAATGTATTCCCCCGCTTCAATTTTGTCTACAACAAAACTTCCGTCGTCACCAGAAGTGTTCCCGGACACCAAGGCTCCTTCCAGATTATTGATTATAATAGTAGCATAAGGTATAGGTTCATTAAGTTCCTTGTCAATAACTGTCCCCGATATTTTTCCTATAGGTTCATTTCCCGCCTGCCCTAGAACGGTTGTTAAAAATGCGATGATTAAAATTAGCTTATTCATTTTGATGATTGTTTTGATGGTTGTTTTTGATGATTGATGATATTTATTTTTCTGTTCTGCCTTTAAATAACTTATGTTGTTTTCTTAGGGGGTAATAAAAATTACTTGGCATAGCATAATAGTTTTACCCGTGAAGCCAAAAAATCATGCTTTATACTATAATAGACGCCCTTAAAATTTAATTGTTACACTTTTTAATAAAAAAGTCCGCACAAAAATTTTGCGCGGACTTAAAAAAGATCTTTTTAGAAATATTTACCATCACAATATTTCCGTTTAGATCTTTTTTGCAGAGCTTCATTTTAAAGACCCGGGATTATTTAAGTTGTTACACTGCCCCGTAATTGGTAACTTTGAAATTGCAAGTTTTAAAATTCCGTATCTAAATTTTAAAAACTGAGAGTTTTGTTATGTGCCTGGCGCAAACTGAAAGCAAATATCAATGAACCTTCCCGCGGGGCGCATTAATATGGTTCATTGGAATCAAAATATTTTTACTTATGAAAAAGAAAACACTTGTATTGGGAGCATCCATGAATCCCGGAAGATATTCTAATATTGCCATTAAAAGGCTGGTATCCCATGGGCAACCCACCGTCGCATTAGGATTAAGAAAAGGGGAAGTGGCCGGAGTAGCTATTACCAATAAAGAGGAAGATTTTGAGGAGGTAGATACTATTACCCTTTACCTGAATGCTCAAAGACAAGCACAGTATTATGATTACATTCTGTCTTTAAAGCCTAAAAGGGTGATCTTTAATCCGGGCACTGAAAATCCGGAGCTTTACGCTCTGCTCAGAAAAAATAATATTGAAATTGAAATTGCCTGTACCTTAGTGATGCTTGCGACGAATCAATATTAATCCCAGGAAAGTTAAGAACCCGTTCAAAATAAGGATAAAGAATCCAAATTCAAACCCGAACCAGGCCAGGCTGTTTATGCTTATTAAATAGGAAAGTACAGGGGAAGCAACCGCGATCCAGGGCACCATTTTATCGCGTACATGCCATTTGGTAAATAACCCAAAGGAATAAAGGGCAAGCAAAGGCCCATAAGTGTAACCCGCGAATTCAAAAAGTTTATTGATCACACTTTTGTCCTCTATGGCATAGCGAAAAATAAGCATAACTATAATTATAAGAAGCGAAACTCCAATGTGAATCATTTTCCTGATTCTCACTTGTTTTTGCTCATTATATTTTTTCTCTATATCAAGAATGTCAATACTAAAAGAAGTTGTTAATGCCGTTAGTGCGCTATCTGCACTGGAATAAGCAGCCGCTATTAAACCCAATATAAACAGGACGGCTACTCCCATACCCAATTGGCCGCTGGTAGCAATTGCCGGGAAAAGATCATCTTTAATCGCGTCTATTCCAATAAATTCGGCATAATCTGTAAGCAATAATCCCAAAGCCAGGAACATGAAATTGGCTATGGTAAGGATTATGGTAAACCAGAACATATTTTTTTGGGCATCTTTTAAATTTCGGCAGGTTAGGTTTTTCTGCATCATATCCTGGTCCAGGCCGGTCATAACTATTGCGATAAATGCCCCCGATATAAATTGTTTGAAAAAATAATCCCTGCTTTTCCAATCGTCAAAAAAGAACATTTTAGACATCTCACTGTCCGCCAGGTACCCCATTAAACCATTCATGGAAATGCCCAGATCTTCAGAAATAATAACAATAGTTATTCCCAGTGCAGTAAGCATAAAAAATGTTTGAAGGGTATCTGTCCACACAATAGTGTTAATCCCGCTGCGAAAGGTATACAGCCAGATGAGCAAAATAGTAAGGGAAACGGTTACGTAAAACGGGACGCCCATAGCATCAAAAACTATAAGCTGCAACACATTTGCTACCAGGAATAGCCTGAAACTGGAACCAACCACCCTTGATAAAAGGAAGAAGGATGCCCCGGTCTTATAGGAATATTTCCCAAACCTGGTTTCAAGGTAGGTATAGATGGAAGTAAGATTAAGACGGTAATATAGTGGTAGTAGCACCAGTCCAATTACCGCGTACCCCACGGTATACCCAAGAACTACCTGAAAATAGCTAAAACCCTGGTCAGCCACAGTCCCGGGAATTGAAATAAAAGTAACCCCGCTCAGGGAAGCTCCTATCATCCCGAAAGCTACCAGGTACCACGGAGATTGCCGGTTGGCCTTAAAGAATTCATCATTGCTTCCTCCCCGGCTTGTTAAATGAGAGATTAGGATCAATACGCCGAAATAGCCGGCAATTAGCAATAAGATCTGGTAAGGTTGCATAGCTTTTTTTAGGGTTCCGGGGGCGAAATTACAAATTAACACTAAACATGAGCTTTTCTTGCAGGAATCATTTCCCAAAATCTTAAATTCGCAGTATGAACTTTTCATCTAAATTACTCGAGCAGGCAGTTGCCGAAATGGCTCAATTGCCGGGGGTAGGGAAACGCACCGCCCTGCGGCTTGTATTGCACCTCCTCAAACAGCCTGTAGCTCAAACCGAACAGTTTACCAAGGCGTTAATGGATCTTCGCACCAACATAAAATTGTGCAAAAATTGCCATAATATAAGCGATACTGAGGTTTGCGAAATTTGTGCAAATCCCAACCGCATACGCGAAATTGTATGTGTGGTTGAGGACATAAGAGATGTAATGGCAATTGAAAACACTTCACAATACAGGGGATTATATCATGTGCTGGGCGGCAAAATAAGTCCGATGGATGGGATAGGACCTTCGCAATTAAACATAAGGTCCCTGGTTGAAAAGGTAAAGGAAGGGGAAATTGAAGAGATCATTTTTGCACTAAGCAGTACGCTGGAGGGAGATACCACCAATTTTTATATCTTTAAACAACTGGAAGGGGTGAAGGTTAAGACTTCTACTATTGCCAGGGGAATATCTGTGGGAGACGAATTGGAATATGCAGATGAGGTAACCCTTGGAAGAAGTATAACCAACCGGGTTCCATTTGAAAGCTCACTTAAAAATTAATTGCCCTATTGGGTAAATTTCCCCTGGAGTTAAATGAAAACCTCCGGGCTGTTCAAAATAAACCTTTGAAAAGCGTAATTTTACCCGATGAAAGTTAAAGTTTGCGAATCAATTTTATTGGGATTTTTAATTTTATTGAATATTTAATATTTAAGAACCTTAAAAAGCAGTAATTTCGCAAATAGTATTATAAAAAACATCTTTGAGATAATAATATGGCAAAGTTTGAACTAAAATTGCCCAAGATGGGTGAAAGTGTTGCCGAGGCAACAATTACTACCTGGCTAAAAGAAATTGGTGATACCATAGATGCTGATGAAGCGGTCCTTGAAATCGCCACAGATAAAGTAGATAGTGAAGTTCCCAGCGAGGTTACGGGGAAATTAATAGAAAAGCTTTTTGAAGTTGATGATGTGGTACAGGTGGGGCAAACTATAGCCATTATTGAAATTGAGGGAGAAGGCAATGGGAGTGTTGAAGAATCTGCAGCGCCGGAAACCGGGGCTTTGGTAGAAGAAGCAGAAGAACTTGTTGCCTCTGCGACTCACAGCATTCAATCTTCCCCTGAATATTTTGCAGATCCCGATAAATTCTATTCTCCGCTTGTAAGGAATATAGCCAAAAAAGAGGGTATATCTCTTGAAGAACTTGACAAATTAAAAGGCTCAGGAAAAGATGGAAGAGTTACCAAGAATGATATTTTAGAGTATGTTGAAACTCGTTCTTCCAAACCTGCATCAGCTCCTGCTGCTACAACTGCGAAACCTGCTGCCGGTGAGGCCGCAGTTAAAAAACCCGCAGCTCCTATTAGTGTTAATGCTGAAGATGAGATCGTGGAAATGACCCGTATGGGTAAAATGATCGCGCATCATATGGTTGAGAGCAACTCCACTTCAGCCCATGTGCAGTCATTTATCGAGGTAGATGTTACCAACATCTGGAACTGGAGAAATAAAAACAAAAACAGCTTTGAACAGCGGGAAGGTGAGAAACTCACTTTTACACCAATTTTTATGGAAGCAGTTGCCAAAGCGATCAAGGATTTCCCAATGATCAATATTTCTGTAGATGGAGATAAGATCATAAAACGAAAAAATATAAACCTGGGAATGGCCGCCGCCCTGCCTGACGGGAATCTTATAGTCCCTGTAATTAAAAATGCCGACAGATTAAATCTGGTAGGCCTTGCAAAAGCTGTTAATGACCTGGCAGAGCGCGCAAGAACCAATAAACTAAAACCCGATGATATTCAGGGTGGAACTTATACCGTAACCAATGTGGGTACCTTTGGAAGTATCATGGGTACACCAATTATTAATCAGCCACAGGTAGCTATACTTGCTTTGGGTGCAATAAGAAAAGTTCCTGCGGTTATTGAAACGCCTGAAGGAGATTTCATTGGCATACGTCACAAAATGTTCCTTTCACATAGCTATGACCATAGGGTGGTGAACGGTGCTCTTGGAGGCCAGTTTGTACAACGGGTAGCACAATATCTTGAAGGATTTGATAAGAACAGGGTGGTGTAACACCATACTATAAATACTATTTAAAACCGGGACTCTCTTAATGATCCCGGTTTTTTTATGAAAACTTCCCTGTGCAAATCCTTAATTAGGGGTATGTGCGTTGGTGAAAAATTAGAAATTCACTTAAAGTACTTTCTAAATCTTGTGTAAGCCAGTTTTCACAGTTCTAATACCGCTTCCCGAAAGTGAACCATCAAAAAATGTTATATTTACCAAAAAATTAGTTCCCTGCTATGGAGTTAAAACTTACCAGACCCATTTGTTTTTTTGACCTTGAAACCACCGGCACCAATCTTGCCAAGGACAGGATCGTAGAGATCTCGATATTAAAAGTTTTTCCTAACGGTAATAAGGAAAGCAAAACCTGGCTTGTAAATCCGGGGGTTAAGATCCCCGATGAGGTAATCGCCATTCACGGGATAAGCAATGAAAAAGTGGAGAATGAACCCACTTTTGATAAGCTTGCCCCTAAAGTTCATGAAATGATAAAAGGTTGTGATCTGGGAGGTTATAATTCAGACAGGTTTGATATACCGCTACTTGTAGAAGAGCTGCTTCGTGCTGGGATAGATTTTGAAATGAAATCTACCCTATCTGTAGATGTGCAAACCATATTTCATAAAATGGAACAGCGCACGCTTTCTGCCGCTTATCAATTTTACTGCGGAAAGAACCTCGAGGGAGCGCATACAGCTGAAGCTGATACCCTGGCCACATATGAGATCCTAAAATCCCAGATCCAGCGTTATGAGGAATTGGATAATGATATAAGTTCCCTGTCAACCTTCAGCACCCGAAAGAAATTTGCCGATTTTGCAGGCTTTATTTCCTATGATAAGACCGGAGCTGAGGTATTCGCTTTTGGAAAGTATAAAGGAAAAAATGTTGAAAAGGTACTGGAAGAGGAACCGGGTTATTTCGGTTGGATCCAGAATGCAGATTTTCCGCTTTATACCAAAAAGGTGCTTACCTCTATTAAACTTAGAAAACTTAATACTAAACTGAAATAGCGATATATCAAATGAAAATAATTTGTATTGGCAGGAACTACAGTGAGCATATTTCAGAATTAAAAAATGAAAAACCTGCAGAGCCGGTAATATTTCTTAAGCCGGACACTGCTATCCTACTTAAAAAACAACCATTCTTTATTCCTGAATTTTCCACTGATGTTCACTATGAGGTGGAGGTCCTTGTAAGAATCAATAAAGTAGGGAAATATATTCAGGAAAAATTTGCTCATAAATACTATAATGAGATAGGGTTAGGAATAGATTTTACAGCAAGGGACCTTCAGCAACGGTTAAAAGAAAAAGGACTTCCCTGGGAAAAAGCAAAAGCATTTGACGGCGCGGCAGTAGTAGGCGAAAAATGGATTGATAAAAATTCCATTGAAAACCTAAATAATATTAACTTTAGCTTACTAAAAAACGATCAACCTGTTCAAAAAGGAAATACCGGGGATATGTTGTGGAAAATAGATGAAATAATTTCTTATGTTTCCACGTTTTTTACGCTTAAAATAGGAGATATAATTTTCACCGGCACCCCTCAGGGGGTAGGGAAAGTTGAAGTCAATGACCGGCTTGCCGGATTTATTGAAGGGGAACAAATTTTTTCAATCAACGTAAAGTAATGAGCAACTACTACGATTTAAAGGACGTAAAAGAAATGGCCGGCGGGGACGAGGACTTTTTAAAAGTTATTGTGGAAACCTTTCTGGAAGAAATTCCGCCAGATGTAAGATCAATGAACGAGGCCATAGAAAATGGAAACCCCTCTCTGGCATATCAATATGCCCATAAGATGAAACCCAACCTCCAATTATTTGGCCTTGACCTCATGGAGCACGTGCTTACCATAGAGGCCTGGTCTAAAGGCAATGCAAAAGAAGCCAATGCCCTCACAGCAGGTGAACGTATAGCAACAAAGGTTAATCTTGCACAGCACCAGCTTAAAAAAGATTTTGATCTGGAATGACCGCAGAGATCATCACTATTGGGAATGAGATCCTTATTGGGCAAATTGTCGATTCAAACAGCGCAGATATTGCCCGGGAACTGGACAGGATTGGAATTTCTGTAGACCAGATAATAAGTATAAAAGATGACCGCGACCATATTTTCAAAACTCTTAAGGAGGCCTCTTCCCGTGCAAATGTTGTCATAATTTCAGGAGGGTTGGGCCCCACAAAGGACGATGTTACCAAGTATTCCCTTTGCCAATTTTTTGATGACACCCTTCTTACAAATAATGAGGTGCTGGAGCATATAGAGGCTCTGTTCAAAAAAATAAACGATAATCCTATATCAGATCTTAACAGGGAACAGGCAATGGTGCCCTCCAAAGCAACCGTTTTGTTCAATAAATATGGAACCGCCCCGGGGTTATGGATGAAAAAGGATGCAACCGTGGTTATTGCAATTCCGGGAGTTCCCTTTGAAATGAAAATGTTGATGGAGAAGGAGATCATTCCAAAACTTAAAAAAGAATTCAAACGCCCCTATATCTATCACAAAACCTTACGTACCTATGGCCTTGGGGAAAGCGCCCTTGCTCAGAGAATTGAAGATTGGGAGAATAATCTCCCCGGTGAATTACAACTTGCTTATTTGCCTGATCTTGGCAGCGTAAGGCTCAGGATCTCAGGAAAAGGAGAAAATGAAGAGGTACTTAAGTCTGCCATTGAAAAACAATTGGATTTGCTTTACCCTTTAATTGAGGATATACTATTAGAGAATATAAATGAAGACGATGATATTACGGTAACCCTTAATAAGTTGCTCACTGCCAAAGAGCAATTTTTGTGTTCAGCTGAAAGTTTCAGTGGGGGAGAGGTAGCGGCTAAATTTACTATTAATCCCGGGGCATCTACCTGTTTTAAAGGCGGAATTGTCACTTATGCTACCCAGGCCAAAGAGGAGATCCTTGATGTTTCCCCGGAAATTATTAAAAAACATAGTGTAGTAAGCGGGGAGGTGGCAGAAGAAATGGCCAGAAATGCGAAAAAACTCTTTAAGGCAGATTATGCCATTTCTACCACAGGAAATGCAGGGCCCAAAAAGGGGGAAAGCGATGCTGAGGTGGGAACGGTTTATATTGGAATAGCTACCCCAACCCGGGTGTATTCAAAAAAATATAAATTTGGCCGAAGCCGGGAAGAAGTTGTTAAAAAAGCCGTAAATAAAGCCTTTGAACTCCTTCTAAGAGAATTGGTTAAAAAATAAGATCTGCTGCGAGATACGGTGAGAGCTTGTATGTCAAGAGATATTCAAAAAATTATCTTCGTAAAAATCCTGCAAATATTTTTAAATTATTGTTGGCTGTTTGGTAAAATAATCGTTAATTTGCAGCCTGTTTTGAAATAACAAAATAAAGAATAAAACAATGTCAAGAGTTTGTGAGCTTACGGGTAAAAAAGCAATGGTAGGGAACAATGTTTCTCACGCTATGAATAAAACAAAACGTAAATTTAATATTAACCTGTTAAAGAAGCGTTTTTATATTCCAGAAGAGGATAGATGGGTAACTTTAAAAGTTTCAACATCTGCATTAAAAAACATTAATAAATTAGGGATCTCTGCGGTTATGAAAGACGCCAGAGAAAAAGGATTTTTGAATAAATAATCCCCACCATCAAGACACATTGATATGGCAAAGAAAGGTAACAGAATACAGGTAATCTTAGAATGTACTGAGCATAAAGAATCAGGGAAACCGGGTACTTCAAGATATATTACAACTAAAAATAAAAAGAACACGCCAGATAGAATAGAGTTAAAGAAATTTAACCCTATCCTTAAGAAAATGACGGTTCATAAAGAGATAAAATAAGAGAGTCATGGCAAAGAAATCAGTAGCATCCTTACAAACAGGTTCGAAGAGATTGACAAAAGCTGTCAAAATGATAAAATCACCAAAAACTGGTGCTTATACATTTGTTGAAAGCATTATGACCCCGGAAGAGGTAAATGACTTTTTGAGCAAAAAATAGATTATTTCAAAATATTTTAAAAGCCGTCCTGAGCAATCTGGACGGCTTTTCCTTTTTATGTATATTTACACCACCAATCGAGTAAAAAATCTTCCAATAAAATGAGTTTATTTAAAAAGATGTTTTCCCGGGAAAAGAAGGAAACCCTGGATAAAGGTTTAGAAAAAACCAAAACAAATTTCTTGTCTAAAATGAGCAAAGCCGTGGCAGGAAAATCTACGGTAGATGAGGATGTTTTGGATGAACTGGAGAATGTATTGGTGAGCAGTGATGTGGGAGTGGCTACCACCATCAAAATAATTAAAAGAATAGAGGAAAGGGTTGCCAGGGACAAATATCTTGGTACCGAGGAACTCAACGGAATTTTACGCGAGGAGATAGCCGGTCTGTTATCTGAAACAGATAGCGGCGAAGGTGAGGGCTTTAACTTCAGCAGTGAGCACAAACCATTTGTAATCATGGTTGTTGGAGTGAATGGGGTGGGCAAAACCACCACTATTGGAAAGCTGGCACATCAATTCAAGCAGGAAGGCAAAACGGTGCTTCTTGGTGCGGCCGATACCTTTCGTGCCGCTGCCATTGAGCAGTTGCAGGTTTGGGCAGACAGGACCCAGGTGCCAATGGTAAGGCAGCAAATGGGCAGCGACCCGGCATCTGTAGCTTTTGACGCTGTACAAAGCGGTGTAAAACAGAATGTAGATGTGGTAATTATAGATACCGCGGGAAGACTGCACAATAAAGTAAACCTTATGAATGAACTTTCAAAGGTTAAAAAGGTTATGCAAAAGGTAATTCCGGGGGCTCCCCATGAAGTCCTTTTAGTGCTGGATGGTTCCACCGGCCAGAATGCCTTTGAACAGGCCAAACAATTCACGGCTGCAACCGAGGTAACCTCCCTGGCTGTAACAAAACTTGACGGGACCGCAAAAGGAGGGGTTGTAATAGGCATCAGCGACCAGTTTCGCATCCCGGTGAAATATATTGGGGTAGGGGAAGGCCTTGAAGACCTGCAGGTTTTTAATAAATTTGAATTTGTTGACTCCTTTTTTAAAAAGTAATTCTCCTCAAAAATTCTTCAACCTTTCTCAAACTTTTGATATGAGCAAAGCGGAAAGACCAATAAAAAACAATAAATTTTCCCATATGAAATAAGCATAACGTAATCACGATACTAACACCGATGCTGATATGCGAATTACATATGACCAATAAATAACAATAATTTTCAACATATGAAAAAGATCATTTTTTTGTTTCTTATCATTTCTATAGGCAGTTGTAAAAAGGATTCCAAAGAGCAGGATGCTGTACAGGCTGAAGCAACAGATACCACTGCAGTTGTTGAAAGGGAATATAAAGTCCTGGATTCAAAATTTCTTACAAAGGAATCTATCTGGGCTCCGTTTGAAAATGAAATGGCCTCATTCTCTCTTGATCGTTATGAAATGTTGCTGCCTTTGATCATGGATCAGTCTATTCCCGATATTCAAAGGTCTGTGAGAAATGGAGATTTCACCTATGAAGAACTTGCTAAATTTTATTTGTACCGCATCCGGAAATTTGACAGGAACAATTCCCTGAGCCTTAATTCGGTAATTTCAATAAATCCGGCGATCCTGGAACAGGCCCGTGAAAGGGATCGCGCATATCAGGCCGGGGAGCGCAAACACGCTATATTTGGGATCCCTGTGCTTTTAAAAGATAACATTAATACCTCCGGGATGCCAACTACGGCTGGAGCAGTTGCTCTTCAAAATAATAATACTGAAGATGCTTTCATTGTTCAAAGGTTAAAGGAAAATGGGGCTTTGATATTGGGAAAAGCCAATTTAAGTGAGTGGGCATACTTCTTTTGCGGAGATTGTCCAAGTGGATATTCAGCTGTTGGCGGACAAACCCTGAACCCGTATGGGAGAAAAATTCTTGATACCGGAGGCTCCAGCAGTGGGAGTGCCGTAGCCATTGCAGCAAATTTTGCTCCTGCAGCAGTAGGATCAGAAACGTCGGGGTCTATTTTATCTCCTTCGAGTCAAAATTCGGTAGTTGGTTTAAAACCCACGGTTGGTGTATTGAGCAGGGGTGGTATCGTTCCCATTTCCAGCACTTTGGATACCCCGGGGCCAATAACAAAATTTGTAATAGACAATGCCATTCTTCTTTCTGCAATGACAGGTCGCGATACTGAGGATCCTGCTTCAGTAGCCAATAAGAATATTACCACAGATTTCTATAGTTCCATTACTGAAAAGTCTCTTAAAGGGGTAAGGCTTGGAGCATTAAAAACCCTCATGGAAGATTCTTTATATGTTGCTGCAGTAAATGATCTAAAATTTGCGGGAGCCGAGGTGGTGGTTTTTGAACCGGAGGAAATTCAATTGCCAAATTTCATCCGACTTTTAAACCTGGATATGAAAAAAGACCTTCCTGAGTATTTTGAAAAATACGGTGGAAATGTTGAAGTAAGAACTGTGGAAGACGTCATGGCCTTTAATTTAAAGGATTCTATAAACAGCTCACCTTATGGACAAAGATTATTTCAGGGGATCGTGAGCGATTCAGCTACAGATAAAGAATTTGCTGCGATCAAGGACACCCTGCAAAGAAATGGAACCCGTTTTTTTGAAGGACCCATGAAAAAGCATCAACTTGAAGGGATCTTATCAATAAATAACTACCACGCGAGCTTCGCTGCAGTGGCCAAATATCCGGCTATTACTGTACCCATGGGTTATGGAGAAAACAATGCCCCCAAAGGTCTCACATTTATTGCAAAACCATATGCTGAAGCAGATCTGTACAGCTGGGCTTATGCCTATGAACAGGCTACAAAACTTCGCATAGCTCCTGAAAATTTTAAGAAATAAGCATGCCAAACCGAAACCTTAAAGCCCTTATAAGTAAGATCATACTTTTTTACAGTGTATTTTATGTAATAATGAAATTGATCGCGGTGATTTTCCAAAATGCCTGGCCTATTCCCAATCTCATCCTTGCCATCCCCTACGTGATCTTTGCCGCAGTAGGCTGGGTAATGGTCAGGAAGAATACTTTTTCTTGGATCTATGTAATTGCGGGGATTTTGGTGATAAGCGTGATAAGGTATTTTGAAACGGAATGGATGGTTGGTATACAGCAATTTTAATTAACACACACTGTGAATTCTACAAACACCTCGGGTCACCCGAAAAAGACCTATCCCAAAGAAGTGTTCTTCAATGGAAAATGGATGCCCCACGACCAGGCTTTTGTCTCGGTATTTGACCGCGGATTCATGCTTGGAGATGGGATTTACGAGGTAACTCCCTTTTATAAAGGTGTACCCTATAGGTTGGAAGACCATCTGGACCGGCTAAAATATTCACTATCCCAGATAGAAGTAGATCTGGAAGTGGATCATATAAGGAAAAATATGCTCGAGGCAGTTTCCCGTGCAGGATTTGAAGATACAGATTGTGCGGTGTATGTGCAGGTAACAAGGGGAGTGGCTCCCAGAACCCATTTTTATCCCATAGATATCCAACCCACTCTGCTTATTTATGCTTTTGCCGTTCAGCTGGAAGGTTTTGAAAAAAAACAGGCTTCGGTTCTTGTATCCAAAGATCTCCGGTGGCATCGTTGTGATATCAAATCTATTTCCCTGAAGGCAAATATTCGGGCAAATAATGAGGCCATTTCAGCAGGGCTGGATGAAAACTTACTTTTGCGCAAAGGTTATTTTACTGAAGGTTCCCATACTTCCATCTTTCTGGTGAAGAATAAGACCATCTATACCCATCCTGAGGGTCCCCATATTTTATCGGGAATTTCGAGGAAAGCTGTTATTGAATTATGCGCAGAGCTGGAGATTAATATTATTGAAGATTGTGTGCATTTTGATGAACTTGTAGAGGTTGACGAGGTTTTTATTACCGGTACAACAACACAGATCCTTGCAGTTACTTCTATGTTTTATGAAGGGAAGGAAGTTTTTAAAAAACCAAATACCGGGAAGTTAACGGCGAGGATCCAACAGGCCTTTCTCCAAATTGTAAGAAATTAGGTTTAATTTTTATAGCCCGGTTTTTCTTCAGTATAGGAAGTACTTTATCCATTGGCAGTGCCTCTATGACACGCCCCCCTTTTCCCTGAATGTTTTCAGCCATAAACAGCGAATTCAAAATTGCTTCCTCGGTCGCTTCAATGGCGGCCATAAAAAGAGGGGACATTCGGTCATTTGGAACCACTTCCAGATTTTGAAGGTTTGATCCTGTTCTATAGGGAATGCGATTTCCTGTAGCGGTAGAAAAAGCTATGACATAATCGCCACTTCCATTGGAAACTATTCCGCCGGTTTTTGCAATTCCCAAAAATGCACGTTTTGCCAGTCGTTCCAGGTTTCGATGATCCAGAGGAGCATCGGTGGCCACCACTATCATACAGGAGCCATCAACATTATTCAGGAGTTGATCGCTAAAGCTAAATTGCCTTAATTCCTTTCCTACATTTACCCCGGCAATTTGAAGGACTCCGCCAAAGTTGGTTTGAACGATTATCCCCACTGTATAACCTCCCATAGATTCAGGTAGTTTCCGGGAAGAAGTTCCTATTCCTCCTTTAAAACCAAATGCTACAGTACCTGTACCTGCTCCCACATTTCCTTCTTTTACCGCACCCGGTTCGGCATTTTTTATGGCCTGGAGTACATCTTCAACCTTAACGTGCATTCCCCTGATATCATTGAGATAACCATCATTTGTTTCGCCAACCACGGCGTTTACAGATTGTACATTTTCATTCCCGGGTTGCTTTAGGGTATATGAGATTACAGCTTCCATCGCTGTTGCTACACTCAGGGTATTGGTAAGAATTATAGGTGTTTCAATGTTTCCCAGTTCGTTAACCTGTGTGCTTCCGGCCAGCTTTCCAAATCCGTTACCAACGTAGATCGCGGCCGGTACCTTCTCCTGAAAAATGTTCCCGCTATGTGGCAGGATAGCGGTAACCCCGGTGCGCACAGAATCTCCTTTCATTATAGTTGAATTACCAACCAGGACTCCGGTAACATCTGTAATACTGTTATATTTCCCTGGGGGCAGAACTCCGATTTCAATTCCCAGGTCCCTGAGCCTTTGCTGACTAAAAACCGGGTTGATCATATTAGCCAGGAACAGAAAAAGAAAACTGTTTTTCATAAATTTATTATTGTGAGTAGGTTTTCGTGGAAGATACAAAAATGCAGAGAAGACTTTTATGATGGTAATTTTTTTAAGATCAGGAATTTAATCAGTTCCCAACTCGTTCTCTCAATCAAATTTTAGGTTGTATCTTTGCACCCGTTTTAAAACCTAAGACCTCACAGGTTTTACCCTAGACCTCACAGGTTTTTGAAACCTGTGAGGTCTACAACAAGATAATTATTTTAGCATGAGAACTAAATCAATAAAGAAGAACAAGATCAATGTAGTAACGCTTGGTTGCAGTAAAAATGTTTACGACAGCGAAGTATTGATGGGCCAGTTAAAGGCCAATGACAAGGATGTTGTGCATGAGGAGGAGGGGAATATTGTGGTGATCAATACCTGCGGATTTATTGATAACGCAAAGGAAGAATCGGTTAACACCATTCTGGAATTTGTTGAAAAAAAGCAGCGAGGGGAAGTAGACCAGGTGTTTGTTACCGGGTGCCTAAGCGAGCGCTACAAACCGGACCTTATCAAGGAAATTCCTGATGTTGACCAGTATTTTGGAACTACAGAACTTCCCGCTTTGTTGAAAGCTCTGGAAGCAGATTATAAGCACGAACTGGTGGGAGAGCGAATTACTACCACGCCAAAGAACTATGCGTATTTAAAAATAGCCGAAGGCTGTGACCGGCCGTGTTCCTTTTGTGCCATCCCCTTAATGCGTGGAAAGCACAGGTCGACTCCTATTGAAGATCTTGTTACCGAAGCCCGTAAACTGGCTGCAAAAGGTGTAAGGGAACTAATATTGATTGCCCAGGACCTTACATACTATGGACTGGACCTTTATAAAAAAAGAAATCTTGCTGAATTACTTGAAAACCTTGTGAAAGTTGAAGGAATTGAATGGATAAGGTTGCATTATGCGTTCCCTACAGGTTTCCCAATGGATGTATTGGACCTAATGAAACGAGAACCTAAGATCTGTAATTATCTCGATATCCCGCTTCAGCATATTTCAGATGATCTTTTGAAATCCATGCGAAGGGGAACTACTCATGAGAAAACTACAAATCTTCTTAAAGAATTCAGGAGCATAGTTCCTGAAATGACCATAAGAACAACCCTTATTGTTGGTTACCCCGGTGAGACCGAAGCACATTTTCAGGAATTGAAACAATGGGTAGCCGATATGCGTTTTGAACGTCTTGGTTGTTTCACCTATTCCCATGAAGAAAATACCCACGCCTTTAATCTTGTAGATGACGTGCCGCAGGAAGTAAAACAGGATCGTGCAAACCAGATCATGGAACTTCAATCCCAGATCTCCTGGGAATTGAACCAACAAAAAATAGGGGAAACCTTTAAAGTGGTGATAGACCGAAAAGAAGGCAATTACTACGTTGGCCGTACCGAATTTGATTCGCCCGATGTTGATAATGAGGTGCTAATTGACGCCACCAAAATATATTTAAAAACAGGGGATTTCTACAATGTAAAGATCAATGAGGCTGCCGACTTTGACCTCTACGGGGAAGCATTGAATGTGACCGATGTTCGCCCGGGCCGTAAGGAGATAAAATTCCAGGTTTAATATGATACTCGACACGTAATAAAACCGAAGAATATATTTCCTGGAACAATTTCGGTATAATTGTAAAGGACCTGGCCAATGAAGAACTTACCTATTCCTGGCAGGATATTGACGCTGTTTTTATTTCAAACAATCATTTGACAATCAAGTCCGGCGCTGCAAATGGAATTATTCTGGACCTCGGTGGATATTCTGAAGAGGACATTAAACTATTACAAGCTGCAGTTGAGAGGGATTCTCAATCGCCAATTACCTCTGTTAATTATTAGTGATCCTCTTTTAAGCTACCGTTACATTCGCATCTAGATACACTTCCTGCACACTGCGCAATAAATCAATCCCTTCGTTGAGAGGGCGCTGGAATGCTTTACGGCCCATTATTAATCCGCTGCCACCCGCACGTTTATTAATTACCGCCGTTCTTACCGCCTCTGTTATATCTGAAGCACCGCCGGAACCGCCCCCTGAATTAATGAGCCCGATCTTTCCCATATAACAGTTGGCCACCTGCAACCTGCAAAGGTCTATAGGATGATCTGTGGTAAGGCTATGATACATGTCCTCATTAAACTTTCCGAATTTTACATTTTGAAAACCAAAATTGGTCTCAGGCAGTTTCTGCTTAATAACATCTGCCTTAATAGTGACCCCAAGATGATTGGCCTGGGCCGTAATATCTGCAGCGGTATGATAATCTGTTTCTTTTGTCTGAAATGCAGAATTTCGGGCGTAACACCATAATATAGTCGCCATTCCCAGTTGATGGGCTTCTTCAAAGGCATTTGCAATTTCCTGAATTTGCCTCGAGCTTTCTTCAGATCCAAAATAAATGGTGGCTCCAACAGCTGTAGCCCCCATGTTCCATGCTTCTTTTATATTTCCGTAAAGGATCTGGTCATATTTATTGGGATAGGTAAGGAGTTCATTATGATTGATCTTCACTATGAAGGGGATCTTATGGGCATATTTTCTGGCATGAAGGCCCAGTACTCCAAAGGTAGATGCCACCCCGTTGCAACCACCTTCCATGGCCAGTTTTATAATATTCTCAGGATCAAAATAATCGATATTTTTATAAAAGGAGAATGCTGCCGAGTGCTCAATTCCCTGATCAATTGGTAAAATATTGAGGTATCCCGTATTTCCAAGGGTTCCATGCCCGTATAACCGGGATATACTTCCCAATACCCGGGTATTGCGATCACTGTCTATAAAATTTTCAGGAGTTGACGGGTTGGGAACGGTAAGTTTTTCTTTTGGGATCTTTTCACAAGTATGTTCCAGTAAAAATTCGGCTTCATCTCCCAGTTTTTCCCTTATTTCTTCAAATGTTCTCATGATTAATGTGGTTTTATAAATTATCAGATTCCGAAGGGATAGGTGTCCGGAAATTTATGGCCATCGGGTTCTATCCTTAGGGGATGCAGAGCCTGGGTGCTTTCAAGAAATATAAATGCATCATAGCGCTGTGAAAGCCGGGTGGGAACATAATTTCCCGATTCGCTTTCAGGGTAGTACACTACCCCAATTGCCCTGTGACCAAGTTTTTTATCAAAGGCTTCTATTAAATTCTCATTTTCCCTAAAGAGCAATAAACTATTTCCCTGTCCTGTAGAATGCAAAAGGTCTTCGAGACTGCCCTTCATTGCAGAGGGTACTCTCATTCTTTGCATGGGTGCGCCCCATTTTCTTCCTGCTATCACCGTTCCGGTCCAGGACCCGAAACCAACAAGGTAAACCCCTTCCTTGCGATATTTTTGCCGTACCAGCTGGCCAACATTTATAAGCCCATCTTTTGCCATATCTGTTGCCCGGGCATCACCAATATGGGTGTTGTGTTCCCAAAGGATCACCCGTGAATCTTCCCCATGATATCGCGTTAGGGTCTTCAGGGTTTCTACCATATGCCGGTCCCTCACATTCCAGGATTCCTCTCCAAAACCCGCCATAGCCTCATAATATTTTTCGGCATTTTTCATAACCAGGGAATTCAGTTCAGCATTAAGCCCTGCTTCTTTTTCAAAATTGTACTTATAGGAGTGCTCCCTTACTTCCCTCAGGAGTTTGACCACCTCCCTTTTACAATCGGGCAGGGAATTGATATAGACAGAGGAATAGGAATCGGTTTCCTTAAAAGGTTCAAAACATCGAAATGCATCTACCGCCAGTTTTGCGGTTTCCGGATCTTCTTTCTGAAGGTAATTCACCATTATTTCCATAGATTCCCAAAGGCTGTAAACATCAAGTCCGTAGAATCCGCATCGCTCTTCATAGGGTAGGCCGGAATTATACTTTTTTAACCACGAAGCAAAGGAGGCGATCTCCCAATTGCCCCACATCCAGGTGGGCCAGCGGTTGAATTGTTTTAAAATTTCTGTTACAGGGGTTTCATCTTTGGGATCCTTGACCCATTTATTCAGCCGGAAACAATCCGGCCAGTCTCCTTCAACTGCTATGAAAGTAAATCCTTTCTCCTTTATGAGGTATTTGGATATATGGGCCCGCCAGGTATAATATTCATGCGTCCCATGACTTGCTTCTCCCAATAAAACATATTTGGAATTTCCAATGCTATCAAATAATGGTTGCAGGTGAGCTGTATTTGCAAGTGGCTTAAAATGAGAATTTGAATTATTAATGTTGGAAGTTGTAGAATCCATTACACCCGGAATTACATTCTACATTAAGATAAAGATTTTAAATAAGAGGAGGGCGTTGGGGATATATAAATTAAACTTAAAAAAAAGGGATTTATAATAAGGAAAAGAAACACTGCAGAAAAATGCAATTTTTGGAAAACAGAAAGAGGAAAAGTCTAATATCGGGAATAGCTGTAAAAGATGCCTTCTACAAAGGGGGTCCATAAACTGGCCCGTAACCCTGCATGTTTTAAAGCATTGTTGGTCCAGGTATTACAGGTATTTAAAAGCGTGAGAGATCCTTCGGCGTGGTAAAATGCATCATTCTGAGAATAATGTAGGTTCGGAATATTCCTTGGCAATCCCATTTCATTCCTGGAAAAGCTTTTTTTAATATGTTCTGAAAGAGCTTTATACTGTTCAGAGGTTAATTTTATTGAGATCGTTTGCTCACCTTCAATTACATAATGCCTGAATTTTACGTGCATCGCGGCCGGGGTTTCAAGAAAAAGAGCCCTGAAAGCAATTCCGGGTTTTAAATCTTTCCACTCCGGCGTGTGTTCATAGAATCCAAGATCTCCCCAGCCAAAGGCTACAAAAGCGTAATCTACCGCGCCGGCCCTCGTATGGCCCGGGTTCACAAATCTGCGCCAATCTACAATCTCATTTTGTACCGGCATTACAATATCTGTATGCACCCCGTTGGACTGGATAAAAATCTCAAGTTCCTTTGGTCCCTCGGGTTGGTTAGTATTCACCGGAATAAGTGAACTTCCCATCCCAATAATAATGTATAAGATTATTACGATTACTATTGAAGCAATAAAATCGAATACATATTTGAATGCTTTATGCATTTGGGTTATTTGAGCGGGATTAAGTTACCCAATTATTAAATAGGATTATTGGCCCTGCCCTAAAATGGAAATTCCCCGATTTTAATAATCTATATTACAAACCCGGGTAAAGGTAATTTCCCCGTTCCTGTCTTCCCGAAACTGAAAAAGCGTTTTCCCCATAATATGCCCGTCCTCAAATTCGGCTACCAGGAGATCCTCTTCAATAAATGTGATTTGGGTAAATCTCATGGTGCCACCCAGCACCGCTTTTTTGGTGATTAGTTCCGGTTTTCCCTGAAGTCGTTGCAGGATGAATTCTTCAGGCTCGGCTATACTGTCAAAATAAGCAGGGAAATTTTTGGTGACAAAAGATTTTCTCATGACATGATCGCTCAGGGTATCATTTGCTATTTTCAGCTCAGTGATTTCCATTTGAAGGGAATCCACTTTTTGAGCAAGGGAAATTTCTTCGGCCGATTTTCCGCAGGAAAACATCATCCCAATAATGACCAGATATATAAGTTTCTTCATTTATTTTAAATTTGTGAGCATTAAAGTTCCTGCATTACAAGATAGGTAGTATAACTCAAATAAAATAACAACAGGATAGCTGCTTCCCAGCGGTCCAGCTTTCTGAATTTTCCTGTGAACATAGCCAGTACAAGGAAGATGGTTCCTCCAGCCAGCACATAAATATCCATATTAAAAGCCGGATCAAATCCTATGGGGCTTAGCAAAGAAGAGGCTCCAAGAATAAGGAAAAGGTTAAAAATATTGGACCCTATTATATTTCCCACGGCTATATCTGCATTCTTTTTAATTGCTGCCACAATCGAGGTTGCTAACTCCGGTAAAGAAGTTCCTGCTGCTACAACCGTAAGCCCGATGATCTTCTGGCTTATACCAAAAGATTCGGCTATTTCAATCGCATTGTTCACTACCAGGTGGCCCCCATATACAAGCCCTCCCAGACCGCCTATAATAAATACCCAGATCTTCCAGGGAGCTAAATTGGAGACCCCCGCGATTTCTTCAATTTCTGCAGGATCGCTTTTTAATTGTTTGTAAACATAAAAGAGGAACAACCCAAAACAAACCAAAAGGAGACCCCCATCAAAGCGGCCCAAAACGGAAATATCTGAACCAAACAGCAAGGCATCATTCACCATAATAAACAGGATAACTACGGCTACCAGCGAAATTGGGATCTCTTTCCAGGCCGTGCTGGACTGAACTGTCAATGGTATAATAAGGCCCGTTATTCCTAAAATAATGAACAGGTTAAAGTTGTTGCTTCCCAGCACATTTCCAAACACAATATCCTGGTGTCCCTGGACTGCTGCAAAGGTGTTCACTACCAACTCCGGAGCGGAGGTACCAAAAGCCACCACAGTTAATCCAATGGCCAAATTGGAAATATTGAACTTTTTTGCAAGGGCAGAAGCCCCTTCAACCATATAATTAGCTCCGAAAATTAAAATTGTAAGGCCTGCGATCAATAAAAGAATAGGGATAAGCATATTTTAATTGAATTTTAATTCGAAATTAATTGAAAATAGGGTGCTATCCACAGGCTGACCAAAAAAAATATTTTCCTGCCACTCATCTTAAGGAAGCGAATGTAGATTAATATCGAAGTTCGGTCGATTTCTTTAAATAGTATTTTATTGCTTTAAGCTGATAGGCAGGTTTCTGCATATCGCAGATGAGTTGTTTCCGGGAGTAATTTTCTAATCTGAATCTATTGCCCGAGGAGCGTTCCAAAGCCTCAAACTGGTCCAGGCATACAAAAACCCTGGCAAGTGCTAGCGTAGTAATTTTAAGAAATTGGGATATTTGTTTTGGGGAAAAAGGAATTTTCCAGGTAAGATCATAGAAGAGTTGGAGTTCTTGCTCAAAGACATTTCGAAGTTCAGGAATGCTAATGCTTTGGACAGGTACGGTAGTGATGCCTTCCCGGTGATCTTCCCACACATCAAAAATATCATTCCCCAGTTGCATGAGTCCGCCCAGATGAAACAACATCTCCTCCTCCTGCGGGGAAGGCTGGTCTTCCATACAAAGCCTGTAAAAGTTAAAGGAGGTTCCTCCCTTATGTCGGGTTAGCTCCTCTATGACCTCCGGGGATAATGTGTCTTCCCTTTGCTGAATACTTTTCTGTTGGGCTTTAAAAACCTTAAAGGCCTGTGCTTTGAGTTTCCCCGGGTGTGTGGAATATGACAGGCCTTTCAAATACATATGCAACAAAAGCTGCTCATGCTTATTTAAAGGCACCAGGTTTTCAGGGTGGAGGATGAACTCCTCCAGGTGGTCAACTTTTTTTAAAGGGTCATCAAAAAGATCATCCAGCAATCCCGAGATCCCTCCCAAATAGGTGAGACAATATCTTTCTCTTTCCTTTAAAGGTTTTCCTCTAAGAACAGCCAGGGATTCACCAAGAATTGCCGGCACTCCAAGAGCATAATAAGATGTGATCTTTTTTAGATCTACTTCGGTAATTCCATTACTGGGTTCCCGAAATGCCTCCAATTCCTTCAGAATATTCCTTCTGATGAATTTCTTCTGTTTCAAAACATTTTTCAGCAGGGAGAAATAAATCCCGGGAAGGGAGACCAGATCACCTGTTCTCTTTAAATCCAATTAGTTCTGGTTTAGCAGGACCGGTTTCCCAAAGCCCAGGTTCTCCAGTTTTTCAAGCTGTGTCTCGGCATCTCCAACTATAAGGTAGATCATTCTGCCCGGCTCGATATATTTGGTAGCCAGTGCCTGAAGATCTTCTACTGTAAAATTATTCACCGTTGCTTCACGTTGTTTAATAAAGTCATGCGGAAGCTCATAATTGCTAATATCGCTGAGCATTCCCAATTTGGCGCCAAGGGTTTCGAATTTTCGGGCATTGCTCTTGATCATAAATCCCTGGGTTACCTCAAGATCATTGGGCTGAAGGCTCTCGGGATAATTGGTCATAATTTCCTTTATAAGATCCACTGCCTCATAGGTGATATTGGAACGTACCCCACTGGTAACAGAGAAGGGTCCTACAAGTTTATTTCCGGTAAAACCTGAGCGAATTCCATAGGTGTAGCCTTTTCCTTCGCGAAGTTCCTGGGTGAGCTGGGATGCAAATCCGCCACCACCCAAACGATAGTTCATAACCTCGGCGCTGTAATAATCAGGATGGTTTGCAGCGAGTGCAGGTGCGCCAATCTTGATTACAGATTGTTTGGCCCCGGGAACATCATAGAAATATACCTGTGCGGTTTCAGGAGCTTTTGGCTCCGGGAATGTTGGGATCCTTACGGTTTTGGGTGCCCAGTTTGCTGAAATGGCCTTAAGTGAATTCACCGCTGACTTCTCATTGATATCACCCACAACCAAAAATTTAGCACTTTGGGGAGATAGGTTATTGTTATAATAGGTTTTTAGGTCGGCCATAGTTATTTTCTCAACGCTCTCCAGGGTTCCCAAATTATTGTGGGAAAAGATATGGTTAGGGCCGTAAACAAGTTTCCTGAATTCATCTTCAGCAATGCTGTTGGGATTTGCTTTTTGCTGTTGGATTCGGCTTAGGGCCTGTTGTTTTGCCAATTTGAATTCTTCCTCATCCCAACGTGGTTCCAATAGGATCTCTTTTACCAGCTCCATGGTTTTTTCAAAATTTCTGGCAAGGCTGTTTCCGCTTAAAATGATCTTGTCATCCTGCGCATTCACATTGATACTGGACCCCAATAGTTCAATGGCCTCTTCCAATTCCTGCGGACTTTTTTTCTTTGTCCCTTTTGTCATTAAATTTGCAAGCAGGTTGGAAACTCCTACTTTTTCCCGATCCTCAAGAAGAAGGCCGCCTTCCATTTCAAGGGCGAACCTCACCAGGGGAACTTCATTCTCTGTGATCCCGTAAACCTGAAGCCCGGAGGGTAGTGCTGTTGACCAGATTTGTGGTGTCTTCACCTCGGGAGTACCCCAATAAGGAGGTTCTATCTCCCTGTTAAAACTGGAAGGTGTTTTTTCATAGGTAACATCGCCGGTTAAAACGATCTCATCCTCGGCACCTTCAACGATCTTCTCTTCAACAACTTCGGCCGGAACCGCCCCTTTCAGTGCCAGCTCCTTTTGACCTTTAGGAACAAAACTGGTAGCTACGTTGGGTTTGCCTTTAATATATTTATCAAAAACCCTTTTCACATCGGCCCGCGATACAGCCATTATTTTATCTACATTTTTATTGATCTCGTTAGGGTCACCTGCAAAGATCTGGTATTGGGCAAGCTGGAAACCTTTCCCAAGAACGCTGGATATGCTGTTGTAAAAATCTGTTTCCTGCCCTGCTTTAATTCTTTTAAGGTCCTTTTCAGGAATGCCATCTTTTTCAAATTTTTTCATAGTTTCATCAATGGCAGATTTCACATCATCCAAATCTTTACCGTCATACGCCCGTACCTGCAGCATTAGCTGCCCGGCAAGCTCAGAGGTGTAGTTGTACATTCGTACATTATCTGTAAGCTCCTTTTCGGCAACAAGCGTTTTGTAAAGGGGAGCATTTTTCCCATCAGCCAGGTATTTTGTAAGGATCTCAAGGGCGTAAGAATCTACGTGGTATGAGGGAACAGATGGCCAGGTTAAGGTAAGCTCCGGCAGGCGGGCGAAATTATCTTCGTAATACAGGTTCTTATTTTCGGTGAGTTTTGCAGGTTGCTTTTCCCGTTGTTCAATTTTATCACCGGGTTTTATCTCGTCAAAATATTTGTGCACCCAATCTTTTGCCTGTTGAGTATCAAAATCTCCGGCTATGGTTAACACCACATTGTTGGGCACATACCAGCGGTTAAAAAATTCCTTTACATCTTCCAGGGTTGCATTTTGAAGGTCTTCAAGAGAGCCTATTACCTGCCAGCTGTATGGATGTCCTTCGGGGTAAAGGGCTTTATCAATTACATATTGCGTATGCCCGTAAGGCCGGTTGTCTACGCTCTGTCTTTTTTCATTTTTCACTACCTGCTTTTCTTTAGCAAGAACAGGATCTGTCACGGTATTTATAAAATATCCCAGTTTATCGGCTTCGGCCCAGATCATTTTTTCCAGGGCATCATTGGGTACGGTCTGGAAATAATTGGTGCGGTCACGGCTGGTAGAACCATTGGCACCAGATCCTCCAATTCTCGCACTTAATTTATCAAGACCCCCCGGTCCAAGGTTTTCAGATTCCAGGAAGAGCAAATGTTCAAATAAATGAGCAAAACCTGTTCTGCCTTCGGTTTCCCTGGCAGAACCCACATGACTGGTAAGTGCCACAGCTACTACCGGGTCTGAGCGGTCTACGTGAAATATCACCCTTAGGCCATTTTCAAGCGTAAAGGTTTCAAAATCTATATTAGTAGCCGATCCTTTTTCCTGGGCCGAAATATTGAAGAATACTAGAAGAAGGGGTAATAGTAATATGGTTTTAAATTTTCTCATTTTTATTATTGCTGTATTGTTGATTCTTATGTTTTTAATTTAAATTCCTGGACTTCCACAATTACATAACTAAAGGGTAAAAGTCATGCGAAATCAGAGAAAGGATAATTACATATCGAAATTTATCTTTCAGTTATTTTGAAATACCCATTTGATATATTAATAAATTCAGGTATCCCAGATGGATAAGTGTAAGGATAAAAATCTTCTCCTTGACTAACCCCTTCTTTTCTCATTTTAAACCTGCCTGTAAATTGACCTTCAAATAAAAAATTTTCCTTATCAAATTCCAGGATATTGATCTCTCCTTCTACTAAATCGTATTTTAAGGTAACATCAGAATAACTACTATATTCACCAAATTCAGTAAAAGCATTTACTCTGTTTTTATTTATGTAGGTAATGGATATGAAATTTAAAGATTCGTCAAAGTCGGTCCCATATAAAAAATTTGGTTCTACAATTTCAATAAAATTATTAAGATCATTCACCAGCAATTTTACTTTAAAAGCATAATTATTTTTAACATCTCCAGCCGTAAACTCTAACTGGTTTAGATTCAAATAAACCATTTCAAATCCCCCGTTAGTTCTGCAAGGATTGGGAAAGGCGCATATTTCTTGTTGTGAAAGCACAAATTGTTTACCATCAATATTTGCCGAAAAATTGTTGTTTTGATCTTCAATTATTTCTACATCTCCTTTAGAACAAGAATTTAAAAGGATAGATAGAATCAGCAAATATTTTACATTCCTTAATTTTCTCATTCAATTTATTTTAATCAGATCTGGAATGAATAAAAACCATCTTTAAATTTTTCTCCACTCTTTGCCTTAACCGGGACAAAATGAAAGGCTCAATTTCCATTGCCCCCGGCTTAAGCCGGGGGAAAAAGAGATATCTTCAAGATGGGCTTTAGCCCCATTATTTCAGAAAGGTGAATAAGATATAAATCCTAATACCTGCTTAGATCATCATTGTTCACAAAGAAAATGGCATTTACCACAAAGAGTTTCCCATTTTCCCAGAAACCGCGGAAAATCGGATTATCAACCAGGTACACAAAACTTCCTCTTCCCATCGGTTCTACCCCATAAGTCATTGAATTTTGAATGCTTTTCCTGGCTTCACTTCCCGCAAAACCAGAAACGATCTCAGGATTCTCCTGTAAATAAGCAACATTATAGCCATTATTCAGCAGGCTGTAACTGTTATTGCTAAGTTTTAGACTGTAATAATCAGGCTCATAACCAAACGCCATAGGGTGGCTGTTGTCAACCTTTGTTTTTACGATACTTCCGGTGATAAGTTCCTTTATGCTCTCACGCTCCCTTTGATTATAAGGCGTTAAATTTCCTTTAGCAGAATCTTTTGGAGTTTCAGGTTTGTTTTCTTTCAGCTCAAATCCTTCTTTTCCGGCGAAATGACCTACTGCACTTCCTATGGCAATTACCTTCCCGCCACCTCTAACCCAGGCAGTAAGTTTTTCCATGGCAGCTTTGTCAAGAACCCTACTGTAAGAACCAGAAGGCAGGATGAGAACATCCAGTTTTTCCAAACCTATCCAGCTAAGATCATCGGTATCAACCGGGGTGATAGGGAATTGAAGCTGCTGTTCAAAGAAATGCCAGATCTCCCCAAAATTAAGGGAAGAAGTTCCTCTGCCGCGAAGTACACCAATTCGGGGTACATTCACCAGTTTCACTTCCGGAGAACCAAAATCGGGACCACTGGTTGCAAAACTCGTAGTTGCTGCACTCAGTTGCCTGTTATGGGCATTGGCAATTTCAACAACTTTGGCATCAAAATTCGGGGTGGTGCGGTTATCGCTCTTGGTAATTACCAGGCTTCCGCGCTCGTATTTCACACCATTATTCTCAAATGGCATTTCACTGAATCTAACTTTTACTCCTTCTTTCAGCAAGGCTGCAAGAAAACGCGCATCCTGCATGCTGTTCCATTTCGTGACATAACCTGCACCTGAAGGGGTTGCGGTATTGTTTAAAGCCTCTGGTGCTGCAGTTTCCCCGGCATTTAAAGCACGGGTGCTGGCAACTGCTTCCAAGCCATAGGCATAGGGAAGGCTCCATGCAGTAATATCATAAGTGAGCGAATCACTTAATTTGGCTGATGGTTCAAAAAGGACCTTTACCATTTTTCCCTTGGGCTGATTTGCATTTATGAGCAGGGTATTGGACGTAGCGCTAAAATCTGATTTGCTGTTGTTGTAATTCTTTCCTTTGATCTTGCCTGGAGAAGCGGCGCTGTATTTTATCTCGTGCAGGTCCATCAATTTTTTTAAAGATGCAATTTTATCGGCATTCCCGTTCAGGGCATAGCTCTTAAATTCGGCATTGCTGTTGCGGTAAAATTCGTTGAAGGCGTTATTTAGCTTATCCACATTTTTTGCTGCTACTTCAACAGTTGAAAGGCCCGTAGAATGGTGGTGTGCCACCCTGTCTACCAGGCTAAGCTCATAACCTTCCCTGGTATCAATACCTAACCCTGCGCCACCATTCCCGGCCTGCTCATAGGTCATTCCAATGGCTCCCATATAAGTAGGATAGGTGTCGCCATAACTTGGATATAAAAGGTCAAAACGTTCCTTGGTGAAATATAACCAGCCTTCCTCGTCAAAATAACGGGCGTGGTTCTTTCCAATTTCGGTCTGGAATTCTCTTTGGAACGGGGTGATCACTTCGTGAAAAGGTTCTGCTGCGGGAGCAAAATAATAGGGCTCGTTGATTCCCTGTTCGTGAAAATCTACGTGAATATGCGGCAACCACTGGTTGTAAATTTTTATGCGCTGCTGGGTTTCCACCTGTGTTGCCCAGGCCCAGTCGCGGTTAAGGTCAAAAAGATAATGATTTGGTCTTCCTCCCGGCCATGGTTCATTGTGTTCTACAGCCATTGGTGAGGTGTTATAAGGTTCAGCTTTTACCTGGTTGTACCAGTTGGCATAGCGATCCCTGCCATCGGGATTCACACAGGGATCAATGATCACCACAGTGTTCTCAAGCCAGTCTTTTTTGGTAGTCACCAGTTCATAAAGGGTTTGCATGGCTGCCTCGGTACTGGAAGCTTCATTTCCATGCACATTGTAGCTAAGCCAAACTATCGCTTTTTCTGAAGAATTGTCGTAGTTGCCGGTTTGAACTCCGGTATTGCGAAGATGATTGTTGCGAATCTGGTCTACGTTTCTTAGATTTTCTTCAGAAGAAACCACGGCATAGGTAAGAGGCCTGCGCTCATTGGTTTTACCATAGGTGTGGTAGGTTACCAACCCTGAATTTTCAGCAATATGATTAAAATAATTTACAACATCTGCATGCCTGGTGAATTGGGTGCCAATGGGATAGCCCAGGAATTCCTCGGGAGATTGTAATTTTTGTGCAATTGTGAACTGAAAACTCAGAAAAAGAATACAAAAAAGGAAAGATAATTTTTTCATGTACAGGAATAAAATCAGGATTAAGAAAGTAAAGATAGCATACCACCCGGAATTTACTAAAAAATAGATTGTAAAAAGTTTATCTTGGGTATCTTTACAGTAATAAAGTAATTATATGCCTGCAGACTGTCTTTCCTATAAAGAAACCAATTATTTTACCCCACTTATCACAGATTACCTGGACCGGAAAGAGGAGTTAAAAGAGTTTTATCACCGGTTTCCAAGCCTGGCAAATTTTAAGGAGCAAATAGAAGAAAAACAGGCTTCCTTCACCAAAGATAAAAGGGAGGTTCTGGTAAAAGCTCTTAGAGAACAGTATTCAAAACTGGAGGTTTCCCCTCAGGTTACCGCCAATATTGATTCCCTGCTTCAGGAAAATACCTTTACGGTTACTACCGGGCATCAGCTTAATTTATTTACCGGGCCATTATATTTTTTATATAAAATAGTTTCTGCCATCAACCTGGCAACCCAATTAAGGCAAGAAAATCCCGCTTACAATTTTGTGCCCATCTATTGGATGGCAACAGAAGACCACGATTTTGCAGAGATCAATTTTTTTATTCTCCACGGAAAGAAATTCCAGTGGAATAGTGAGCAGGCAGGCGCCGGAAATGACGCCGTGGGAAATTTAAGCACAAAGGGGCTTGATGAGGTTTTTGATCTGTTTTCTGCTGAAATAGGAGGAGGTAAAAATGCCGAAACCCTGAAAGAACTATTTAAAAGATCTTACCTGGAACACGACAATCTTACCGATGCCACCCGTTTCCTGGCGAATGAATTATTCAAAGAATATGGACTTGTGATCCTGGACGGGCATGCAAAAGAACTGAAAGCGGAATTCATCCCTTACCTGGAAAAAGAATTGACGCAGCAGGTATCCTTTCATAGCGCCGGTCCTGTGGCTCAAAAACTGGATGAGCTGGGTTATGGAGTGCAGGTTACTCCAAGGGAAATAAATCTCTTTTACCTGGATATTTGTGTGCGCGAGCGCCTTATTGAACAGGAAGAACGGTTTTTTGTAAATGAGACCGATATTTCCTGGAGCAGGGAAGAGATCCTGCGGGAATTGAATGAAAATCCTGAAAAATTCAGCCCGAATGTTATGACCCGGCCTCTTTACCAGGAGGTGATCCTACCCAACCTGTGTTACATAGGAGGTGGGGGAGAACTGGCTTACTGGTTTGAGCTTAAAGAGGTTTTCAAGGCTGTAAACGTGCCTTTTCCAATTCTTTTATTGCGCAATTCGGTACTGATAGAAACCGCCAAACAGCACGAAAAAAGGAAGAAACTCGATATCTCCCAGGCCGAATTGTTTTTAAAACAACACGAATTGATCAACCGCAAAGTTCGCAAGATATCCAATATAGATATAGATTTTGGCCCCCAAAAAGAAACCCTGAGGCAGCAATTCAGGAAAATGTATGAAATAGCAGAGCAAACAGATATAACATTTTTGAATGCCGTTAAAGCCCAGGAGGTGAAGCAGCTAAAGGGGCTTGACAATCTTGAAAAACGCCTTTTAAAAGCCCAGAAGCGAAAGCTGAAGGATGAGGTTTCCCGAATTACCCGGCTTCAAAATGAACTTTTTCCCAATAAAAGCCTGCAGGAGCGGCATACCAATTTTTCTGAAATGTACCTTGAATATGGGGACCGGTTGATCCCCACACTTATTGAGGAATTAGACCCCTTAGATTTAAAATTTAAAATCCTTAGCCTTGGAGAATAATAAAATGCACACCATAGACATGGATCTGGTGGAAATGACACTGGATGTCATGAAATATACAATAGACCGAATTTCAAATGTTACCCCCGAACTGGGTTCCCCAAAAAAAGAAGCAGACCTTCTTGCACTTGTGGGCGAAACCATTACCCCCAACGGGATTGGAGGAGAAAATGCCTTCCGCTTGTTCAGGGATGTATTGGTTAAAGCAACAGTTCCCATAGATCACCCCCGGCATTTGGCATTTGTGCCCGCAGCCCCTACCCGGGCCGCGATAATGTTTGACCTTG
This sequence comes from Gillisia sp., assembly GCA_039989915.1. GTDB lineage: Bacteria > Bacteroidota > Bacteroidia > Flavobacteriales > Flavobacteriaceae > Gillisia. Next base: position 84,239 of record JBDXGW010000018.1, on the reverse strand, counting down.
TGACTTCAGCTTCCAGTATTCACGGAGCTTACTGGATGGAAGGCGCAGGCGGGATCTTTTGTGAGAACCAGGCTATGAAATGGCTGGTAGAACTTACAGGTTTACCCAAGGGATCCTTCGGGGTGTTTACCAGCGGAGGTACGGCCGCCAACCTTTCAGCAATGGTAGCTGCAAGGGAAGAATGGCGTTCCCGCGATATAGATAATATTGGGCATAAAGGCCTGCTTTTAACCTCCAACGGGGCGCACAGCTCTGTCCAGGCAATGGCGAGGGTTATGGATGCCGATCTTTTAATGATAGATTGCGACGGCGATTTTCTTACAGGAAAAGAACTACGCCTGGCAATAGATGAGCTGGAACCAAAGGACCGAAAACGCCTTTTTGCAGTTGTGGCAACAGGCGGTACTACAAATGCAGGAATAATTGACGACCTGGACGGGATCGCCAATGTATGCACAGAAGAAAAAGTATGGTTCCACGTAGATTGTGCCTACGGTGGCGGTGCCCTGGCAGCAACATCGGTAAGGCATTTGTTCAACGGAATTGAAAAAGCAGACAGTATCACCATAGATCCTCATAAATGGCTGTTTTCGCCTTATGACTGTGGTGCGGTAATCTATAAGAATATGGAACTGGCCGCGAATGCCCATTCCCAAAAAGGTGCTTACCTGGAAATATTTAAAGATGAAGGTGCACAGGGATTTAATCCATCAGATTATCAAATTCAGCTTACCCGTAGGGTTAGAGGTATGCCTTTATGGTTTTCCCTGGCAATGCACGGAACCGAAAAGTACCGCAAAGCCATTGAACGTGGGATAGAACTGGCAAGGATCGCTGCTGATAAAATCAAAGAACGACCTTACCTGGAACTCGTAAGACCCGCCAGTTTATCTGTAGTGCTTTTCAGAAGAAAGGACTGGGCACCCGATAATTACCGGGACTGGACCTATAAGAATCACCGGGAAGGAATTGCCCTTGTTACTCCTACAAAATGGAAAACCAACGGCCAATATGAAACCATCTCCCGTTTTTGCTTTATAAACCCGGACACTACCGAGGCAGATATTGATATGATCCTGGATACCATGGCGTAAAAAATTATATGTAGCGGGAAATATGTTTTATAAACATGTCCAATATATATGTCCTATAAATATGTCGCTCCTCCGGAGCTCAATTGGTAGGGGATGAATATTCTGTTCTATAAGGATGCAGCTCTTCCGGAGCTCATTTTGAGGGGTTGGTTATTTTGTTCTATAAATATGTCGCTCCTCCGGAGCTCAATTTGTAGAGGATAAATATTTTTTTCTATAAGGATGTCGCTCCTCCGGAGCTCATTTGGAGGGGGTGGTTATTTTGTTCTATCAATATGCCGCTCCTGCGGAGCTATTCTTTTTAGCCTCGGAGAGGCGGCATATTTATGGAAGAATAGGATGAGTGTTTGATTATCTGAGCTCCGGAGGAGCGGAATATTTATTTAAGGTGTAAGAGTCTTAATTATGGAAAAACCCTTGATTTTGACCTTTTTCAGACTTCATTAAATGATTTTTGGAATATCAATTTGAGAAAGGCATTGTGGATGTTTCGAACAGAATTTTTCTTATAATTTCATAAAAAAACTGCCCGGATTTCCGGGCAGTTTGATATTAAGGGTTCCTTAATTATTTTGCAGTGGCTGCAGCTTCAACAGGCTTGTCAACCAAAGGACGGGTATCGCGGTTTGCAATTTCCCAGGCGGTTACAAATACAAGCTGGGCTCTTTTAGCCAGTAGATCATATTCAATTTTATCTGGAGTATCGGTTATCCTGTGATAATCTGCATGCACTCCATTGAAGTAAAATATAATTGGAATGTTGTTTTTTGCAAAATTATAATGATCGCTGCGGTAGTAAAAACGGTTTGGATCATTCTCATCATTATACGTGTAGTCCAGCTCCATATTAAAATATTTCGCGTTCACTTCTTCACTTAAATTGTGAAGTTCAGTGCTTAGCTTATCACTACCTATAAGATATACGTAATCTCCGGCTTCTTCTTTTCCGGTTCCAATACGGCCTATCATATCAATATTAAGGTTGGCAACGGTATTTGCCAATGGGAAAACAGGATTATCTGTATACCATTTTGATCCTATCAAACCTTTTTCTTCCCCGGTTACATTCAGGAAAAGGATAGAGCGTTTTGGAGCGTATCCATCGGCCTTGGCTTTCATGAAAGCTTCGGCGATCTCAAGGATAGCGACAGTACCGGAACCATCATCATCTGCGCCGTTAAAAACATTTCCTTCAGCATCCATTCCCACGTGGTCATAATGCGAAGAGATCACCAATACTTCTTCCGGGAATTCACTTCCCTCAAGAAAGGCCAGTACATTTTCTGAATCCTTTACATTTCCTCTAAATGCCGTTGAAGGTACAGGCTGGTAATAGTTGGTAACTCCGGCAGGAGAAGGGATGTTTAGTTTTTTATATTCATTCACAAGATATTCAGCAGCCATTTTCTGCCCCGGTTCTCCTGTATTTCTTCCTTCAAATTCATCACTGGCAAAAATGTACAAATGCTCACTGAGTTCACTTGCCGTAATGGTATTTGCATAGGTCATTACATCTGCATTTTCTACCGTTTTTTGCTGGTGGACTCCGCAACTAAATACGCTAATGGTAAGGGCGGTAAAAATTAATTTTTTCATATGTATATAATAATTGTTTTTAAACGGTCTCCCGATAGCTATTGGGAGCAATTCGCATATCTTCAAAAATGGGTGGATCGAGTTACCGTTATGCTCATTTCAAAAATAAATGCTGATTTTTAATAATCTGGCCAAGATAGTGGATTCCATCATAATTTTAATAGCGACAAATAGAAAAAAATTATGGTTTAATAAAGAAGAGGAGGGAATAGACAGGTTTTCAGCCAAAATTATTCCAGTTTCCTGATAACTCTACACGGATTTCCTGCCGCAAAAACATTGGGTGGGATATTTTTTGTCACCACACTTCCGGCTCCTATCACAGCGCGGTCGCCTATTGTCACCCCGGGACAAATTGTAACATTTCCCCCTACCCACACATCATCTCCGATAGTGACCGATTTTCCAAATTCCAACCCGGTTGCCCTTTGTGCTTGGTCCATTGGGTGGGTGGCGGTATAGATCTGGACCGCGGGACCAAAAAGACACCGGTTTCCTATGGTAACTCTTGTGACATCCAGAATTACACAGTTAAAATTAAAGAAGACATTGTCACCCAAGACAATATTGCTACCATAATCGCAATAAAAAGGCGGTTGTATTTCCAGTTTTGCCCCACTGTGCGGGATGAGTTTTTTCAGCAGGGCAGCTCCTTCTTCTACCTGGTCTTCGGGGGTATTGTTATATTCCTTAATAAGCTGCCGTGCCCGCTGCCTCTCGCCGGTAAGCTGTGTATCTGCAGCATTATATAGTTCCCCTTCCAGCATTTTTTCCTTTTCGGTCTTCATCTTCATTTCTTTTATTATGCAGTTCAAGTGCAGGATTGAATGGGATTATTTGGAATTCCTACCTGATAAGAGGTGAAAAAGGAAAAACAAATCGTGGAGTTACAAATATTTATCGGGAGTAACAGAAATGAGAAACATATGCCGCCCGTTCTTATCCCGGTAATTATAATTCATTGTTGTTTTATAATCCCGTTGAAACTGCATTTGAGGATCGGTGCTTACGGCATTTGTGATTATGGGTTCCAGGTAATCTTTAAGACCCTGTACGTCTACATTTTCCACCTCGGCCGTGAGGATTGTGTAGTTATATTGAAAAACGTTCCCGGGCAACACAATAACATTGTCCAGCCGGGTATCTGCATCTACCATTAGAGGAGTCTCTTTATTGAGCTCGGCAGCTATTTTTGTCATCGCCTTGTTAAAAGTAGGTTCGCTGAAAAAAAAGTGCTGGACAGCAAAAAATGCGAGAAAAAAGACCACAACTCCCACTATTACGCCCGGGATGGTATTCTTTGTTCTTGTTTTTGCTGAAGGTGCAGAAGCTTCGGGGGCGGGAGCAGTTGCAATTTTTGGCAGAGCATACCCGCAGGAGGCACAAAATTTTGAAGTAGAAGGTTTTTCTTCACCGCATTGGGAACATGTAATTTTGGACATAATTTCTTGATTGGTCTTCCGAATTTAAGAAAATTTTTAGAAATTATCTGCAGTAAAAAATACAACTGGAGGCGAAAATTTTCTCATTGTTTTAAACGACAAGATATGTCGTTAAATAACTTTATCTTGTATTAAATTTAAACTTCGTTTAAAGTTAGGCAAGGGTATAAATACAAACTAACCAAAAATACATGTCAAGAAAGGAAGGAATACAACGCCACCGGTTCATTATTCATCAGCTCAATAAAAAACCCTCTACTTTTAAGGAGATCCTGAACTTTTTAAAATTACAGGAGGAAATTTCAGAAGGAAAATTAACCTGTTCTCTTCGTACTTTCCAACGGGAAGTGAAAGAGATCTCCAGCCTTTATAATGTTGATATAGAATTTGACAAATCCCAGAAAGTGTATTTCATCAAGGAAGATGAACGTGAGGCGCAGAGCGAAAGACTTATGGAATCCTTTGATCTTTTCAATGCCATACGCATGGGGAACAGTTTTGGAAACCATCTTATCTTTGAGAATCGCAGGGCTTTGGGAACCGAGCATATGCACGGACTCTTACACGCCATAAGGAACCGATATGAAGTGAATTTCAGCTACCGGAAGTTTGATGGTGGCACTGTTACACAAAGGACTGTTTATCCCATTGCCATTAAGGAAGCCAGAAACCGTTGGTATCTTTTGGCTAAAGACCCCGCGAGTGGGGTGGTGAAGAATTTTGGCCTGGATCGAATAACCCGGCTGGAAATAGGTAGTAAAAAATTCAGGGAAATTAAGGATTTTGACCCTTCGGAAGAATTCAAATACACATTCGGAATTATTAATGGAACCGGGGAAAAATCTGAAAAGATAGTGCTCTCTTTTACACCTACCGAAGGCCGGTATGTAAAATCCCTTCCGCTTCATCACAGCCAGAAAGAGATCCTGAAGAATAAAACGGAACGCCGGTTTGAATACGAACTGGTGCCTACTTATGACTTTAAAATGGAGGTCCTTTCCTATGGCGATACCGTAAAGGTATTGGAACCCGAAAGTCTGCGAAAGGATATTGTGGCACAATTGAAAAAGGCCCTTGCCGGTTATAAATAAATAGGAAAAGGTTTTCATCGAATGTTTCAAATAATTCGCGCGATTTTGCTTTGCGGAACGTTATAAGATAAGAGCCAAAATCTTCAACTTTAAACTATAACCTATGAGACCACATTTTTTTAAAAAAAGATGGAAGGGAATTCTAACCGGAATGTTTTTCCTGTTTTTAATTTCCCAGGGGCCGTTAATGGGGCAAACCGTTTTCCCGGTAAAATTTATGAATCAGGCAGATGTGAGGGTTTTTGAAGTAGAATTTGAAAACCAGGCCGACCTGAATGTATACAGGGTAGATTATAGAAACCGGGCCGAAGGCTGCGAAGGGAACTGGTTTTTCACCCAATTTGAGAACCAGGCTTCCAAAAAGATCTATTTCGTGGCTTTTCCAAACCAGGCCGACCTCAAGATCTTCTATGTTAATTTCAGCAATCGGGCCGGGTGGAGAAATGAAGAGAAAAAGAAATTAATCTGCAATTAAAATTACATTTTATAACCAATGTATCAATCCTCCCGCCGTTTTATATTTTTCCTTGTAAGTTTTTTACTCCTGGCAAACAATGGATTACTCTTTGCGCAGGTAAAGATCGTTTCGTGGAATCTTCAGAATTTCGGGAAATCAAAATCGGGGGAAGAGATCGCCTTTATGGCAAATACGCTTCGTGAATTTGATGTGATCGCTTTGCAGGAAGTTATTGCCGGTTATGGCGGCGCACAGGCGGTGGCCAGGCTTGCGGGTGAGCTGAACCGTACCGGGGCCAAATGGGATTTTGTTGTGAGTAACCCTACCCAAAGCAGCAACCCTCAGGCGGCTGAACGTTATGCCTTCCTTTGGAAAACATCAAAAGTCACCAAGCTAAAAGAAGCCTGGCTGGATCCTCACTTTGTGTTAGAAATTGACAGGGAGCCATATCTGGCCAATTTCGGCTACCGTGGTAAGGTTTTTACCCTTGTGAATTACCATGCGATCCCAAAAAAGAAACAACCTGAAACCGAGATCAAATATTTTAAGTTCCTTCCCGGAAAATACCCCGGCAGCAATCTTATATTTCTGGGAGATTTTAATGTTCCGCAGGATCACAGCGTTTTTAATCCGTTGAAGAAAATTGGTTATCGCCCGGTATTTGCAGGCCAAAAGACCACCATGAAAATGGAATGTGTAGGGCAGGAGTGCCTGGCATCTGAATATGACAATATTTTTTACAACACCAATACTACGGCAATTCTTGATTATGGCGTACTGCTGTTTTTTGAAAGTTTTCCCGATATGAAAACTGCCCGGCGAATTTCAGATCATATTCCTGTTTGGGCTCAGTTTGACCTTTCCGGGGAGGTTGATGATCTTCACACCGTCCTGCCCGGAAATTGATCCATGCAGGATATAACTTGCTTGTTTTCAATTTGTTATATTGGTAATTTTCTTGATCACAGATTTCCGATTACTATTTTTCGTACTTTAGGGAGAAATCAAAAAAAAAATAAAATTATGAGAAAGATTAAAGCTTATGCGGCGCACGAACAGGCGGCTGCGTTAAAACCATTTGAGCTGGAACGCCGGGAGGTACAGGAGAATGATGTTTTTATAGATATTGAATATTGCGGGGTGTGCCACTCTGATCTTCACTTTGTGCAAAACGATTGGGGAATGAGCCAGTATCCCCTGGTGCCGGGACACGAGATCATTGGCCGGGTGATAAAAGTGGGCAGTAATGTTTCCAAATTTAAAGAGGGAGACCTTGTAGGCGTGGGCTGTATGGTAGATTCCTGCCGTGAGTGTAATGCCTGTGATGAAGACCTGGAACAATACTGTGAAAAGGGGTCTACCTTTACCTATAACGGACCAGATAAATATATGGGCGGGATGACCTTTGGAGGCTATTCCCAGCAAATTGTGGTAGACAAGGATTTTGTGCTCCTCGTGCCTGAAAATCTTGATGCCGCAGCGGCTGCACCGCTGCTTTGCGCGGGAATTACCACCTATTCCCCTTTAATGCAGTGGAATGTGAAAAAAGGAGATAAAGTTGGGGTGATTGGCCTGGGAGGACTTGGCCACATGGGTGTGAAATTTGCAAATGCCATGGGTGCCCGGGTGGTAATGATCACTTCTTCACCTGCTAAAAGCGAGGATGCCAAAGAACTGGGCGCACACGAAGTGCTTATCTCCAAAGATGAAGAACAAATGGCCCAACACGCCAATTCCTTTGACTTTTTGCTGAATACCATTCCCGTTGGACATGATGTGAACCAATACCTGGGCCTGCTTAAACGCGATGCTACCATGGTGATCGTGGGTGCTATTGAACCTATTGACCCCATGCATGGAGGTCAGCTGATATTTCAGCGAAAAAGACTCGCAGGAAGCTTAATTGGCGGTATCAAGGAAACCCAGGAAATGCTGGATTTTTGCGGGGAACACAATATTGTAAGCGATGTGGAACTTATAGATATGCAGGATATCAATACCGCCTATGACAGGATGGTTAAAAGCGACGTGAAATACCGGTTTGTGATCGATATGAAATCTTTGCAGGAAGCATAATGTAACCAAAGAGACTTCACAAAATTGCAATGAACCGGCGACTGTCCGGGAGGCTGGATTCTGAATGGGATAATTCCTTTTAGAATTCTGCCCTTCTGCCTGCCCGCCGGTTTCTTTTGTATAGGTGGCAGAGGATGAAAACAGGGAGCGACAAAAATATGCTTATAAGCAGAAGGTGAGTATGGATTGATTTTCGAAATCAATAAAAGGAACCTTCCGAAGAGATAAGTTCATTCACCCTTTATCAACCTCCATAATCCAAGGATGGGCCCAATTGCGAGAACGGGCAGGAGATAAACAGGTTCTGTATAAATAAGAAGGTACGTTATAAGCTGAAGGCTCAAAATAGTGATGGTAAAACCTATGGAATTTACAATGGTAAGGGCAGTGCCTCTTGTCTCGGGCATCGTATTTTGCGCTACCAGGGTAGAGAATAAGGGAGAATCTGCTACTACAACCAGTCCCCAGAATATTAGGAAACCTATAAGCAATGGTGCGGAATCCTGGAAAAAGAGGAGCGGGGCGATGAGGCAGCAACATCCGGAAAGCAGAAGGGCAGTAGCCGCAGTGTTTTTTGCCCCAAATCTTTCTGCAATAAATCCGCCCGCGAAACATGCTCCACTTCCCAGACCAATTATAATAAACGAAAGCAACGGTATATTTAGTGAAATGTTGGGGTGCAGGCCGGTGAATACTAATAGCATCACCGGAACTAAAGCCCAGAAAGTATATAGTTCCCACATATGACCGAAATATCCAAATGCTGCCGACCTGAATTGGGCATTTTTAAAAACTCTGAAAAATGCAAATAGATCCTTTTCCAATATCCGTTTCCGGTAAGGGCCTTCCGGCACAAAAAACAGGATAAGAAATCCGCCAAGGGTTGCAAAGCCAGAGGTTGAATAGATCACCATTTCCCAGGGGAGTCCTTCTTCTGAAAAAAAAGTTTTTAGCAAATGAGGGAGAGCTGTTCCAAGGACCAGGGCACCCACCAGAAATCCAAGAGATCTGCCAAGCCCTTCCTTATAATAGTCGGCAGCGATCTTCATTCCCACGGGATAGATGCCGGCAAGTGAAAACCCTGTGAGAAAACGCCACAACATCAAACTTTCAAAACTATTGTTGTTGAGGATCATTCCCAGGTTCACAAGCGCCCCGGTTAATGCGCATATAAAGAAAACTTTGGAGGGAGGGAACCTGTCTGCCAGGCTTAAAAATGCAAAAATAAGCGTGCCTGTGATAAATCCAAATTGCACTGCCGAGGTAAGATGCCCAAGGGCCTGTAGATCCAATCCATGTATCAGAATGAGATCGCCCATTACACCATTTCCCGCAAACCATAGCGAAGTACAGCAAAATTGGGCAAGAACAATAATTGGAAGGATGTGTTTCACTACTAGGATGGGCTGGCCGGAATAGTAAAACTAAGTGTTTTGAACCTTTTTTGAAAGTAGGGTTGAAAAATAAGATTTAATAAAAGGAAGAGCTCCGGCGGAGCGACATATTTATAGGGCATATTGATTGAAAGAAACAACCCATCCCCACCAACGAGCTCCGGCGGAGCGCCATATCTATAGGACATATTTTATAGAAAGAAACAACCCATCCCTTCACAGGAGCTCCGGCGGAGCGCCATACCTATAAAACATAATTTATAGAAAAAATTAACCCAACCCATCAACGAGCTCCGGCGGAGCGCCATATCTATAGGACATATTTATAGAAAGAAAAAACCCATCCCTTCACAGGAGCTCCGGCGGAGCGCCATATCTATAGGACATATTTTATAGAAAAAAACAACCCAACCCCATCAATGAGCTCCAGCGGAGCGCCATATCTATTGGACATATTTATAGAAATACATGAGATTTTTTGAAAATAAATGGCCCCCTGGGCCAGGGTAAAAATTCTAATCGTGCAGGACAAATATGGGAAGTTTGCCGGAGATGGTAGAAAAGATCCCGTATTTATTGTGCAACAATTTATAGCACAATGTAATATCCCTGCCCATAAGGGTGATGAGGTCAAAATCTTCCTGCAGTTTTTGTAAATGGGAAATGGAGAAGATCTCCAGGTCGCGCACCTTCAAATGCTTTACTTTACCTGGAGTTGTTGTAGCAACCAGAGTACTTCCCGCGGGATTTTCTGGTTCCTCCTCATACGAAGGGCCAAAGATCTCCATGACATTGATCTCCACATTCTTTTTAAAAGCGGGGAAATTCTGGAGCTTTTTAATATTTTCATCCAGCGAGGGGTAATAGGTATAGGGAAAGATCACTTTTTCTATCTCGCGGAATTTTGAACCTTCGGCCACTGCCAAAAGGTTGCATTTTACCTTTTGCAAAATTTCATAGGTCTGGTTACCCACAATGGTATGGGGTGAAAATCCTTTACTTGCGGCTCCCATTACAATAAGATCTATCTTCCGGGAATCTGTATAATGCCTGGTAGCAGTAACCAGATCATTTTCTGAATACAATCCCTCAAAATGATGGTTAGGATTTTTAGTGATTTTTCTTAGCTCTCCAATACGTTTGTCCACTATTTCCATGGCTTGAGCCATTTTTTCACTTCCCGTAAGCTGTGGGTCCCGGTTAGTATGGAATTGTCCAATGTTAAGAAGGTGGAATTTCACAGGTGTATCCCTGAGGAAATGCAGCGCAAATTCCCCGGCGTTTTTCGCCACCGGTGAAAGATCTGTCAGGATTAATACGTTCATGTCTTTTAGGGCAATTCCTGTTTTGGAGGCTAAATTATCTTATCCCTTTCAGCCGAATAATGACCTTGATCATATATTTCAACATTTTAAGAAAATTGATATTGACAGTACAAGTAAATCTACATTTACCCTATGGAATAGCATCTTACTTAGCATAACCCTGAGTTGGGATTTCTTAGGGTTTAATTGGCAAAGTAAGTTCCTGTACTTTACATGATTGAAAAAAAATATTTTTCACCCCTAAAATAAAAAATAACATTAAAATTAGAATTTTAATCTAATTTTAATGTAGCTTTGGTTTTTCAAAAGAGTTAGGTTTTTTTTGTTATTTAACGCAAGAGCACATGTCACATGTGCTCTTTTTTTATTATCAATAATTGTCCTCTGCTCAAGCATTCCGAGCTTTTAGTAATTTTCTGCCTGTATTTTCTTAACCTTTTGAGAACACTTCCGCATTATTTCTTGATATTACCTTAACGCAGGTAATTATATTGTTGGGTTTCTTTGTTTCACTTGATGTTCATTGAGTTAAATCCATATATTCTTAATTTTTGTCGATTAGATGTATGAACAGGTTGCCCTGGCCAGGCAACCTTTTTTATTTTACGTAAGCATAATTTGCGCATAACATCTACTTAACATTGTTGTTGGTTATTTGCAGTGACAAAAATTAAGAAGTAGATGAAATTTAAACACCTATTACCAGCCGTGTTGACCTTATTCATATCATTATCAATGCAGGGTCAGGACATTACTGAAAATCGTTTTGGAAAGGGACTTGTAAATGTGGTTGCAAAAGACAGTTCTTACAGTCTTAAATTTGCGGCCCGCTTTCAGTCTTTATATGAATCCCAATGGGAATTTCCGCATTACGAGGAATTTGAATCGGGAGGCTCCAATTTTTTGATCCGCAGAGCGAGGTTAAAATTTGACGGATTTGCTTTTTCGCCAAAACTGGTATATAAACTTGAGGTTGGGCTCTCCAACCGGGATATCTCGGGAACTTCGGTTTACACCGGGAATACTCCACGCTATGTTATGGATGCGGTCCTGAAATGGAACTTTTTTGAAAATTTCGAGTTGTGGGCTGGACAAACAAAACTTCCCGGTAACCGCGAGCGGGTTATTTCGTCGGCCAACCTGGAAACGGTAGACAGGTCGCTGGTAAACAGCAGGTTTAATATAGATCGTGATATGGGAATGCAACTTCATCACTCTATAGAATTGGGAACCAATTTTTTGATTCGTGAGGCATTTGCATTTTCTCAGGGTGAGGGCAGGAATGTCACTACAGGCAACCTTGGAGGCTACCAGTTTACAGGGAGGGTAGAAGCCTTGCCTTTTGGTGATTTTGACGATTATACCGGGGCAGATCTTGCCCGGGAACAAACTCCAAAACTTTCCGTAGGATTAACCTATGATCATAACTCCAATGCTGTTAGGACCCGGTCAAATTCCGGTACCTATATGGTGAATGATACCGGCTTTCACGAAGCCGATATCAATACTCTTTTCCTGGATGCTATGTTCAAATATAATGGATGGTCTGTCATGGCCGAGTATGCTAACAGGGATAGCGACAACCCTGTGGCAGTAAATTCAGACGGCACCCCAACCGGGGCGGTGGTGAATGTAGGAGATGGGTTTAATATCCAGACAGGATATGTGTTCAAAAATAATTTTCAGGTAACAGGAAGATATACCACCATTGGGCTGGAAGAAGCAATTACCGGGGCGGGGATAGAAACCCAATATACCCTGGGACTTTCCAAATACATTGTGGGGCATAAATTAAAAGTGCAAACAGATGTAAGCATGAATGATTATGAGGACAATGTAGACAACCGGTTAATATACAGGTTTCAAATAGATTTCCATTTTTAAAACAGGCTAATAAAAACAACAATAAACAGATACTTATGAAAAAAATATTTTTAACCGGCGCGATGGCATTTATGGTATTTGCCTGCGGAAATAATAAAAAAGAATCGGGCAGCAGCGCGATCTCAATTGATGGGTCAAGTACGGTATATCCCATTACTGAAGCTATGGCCGAAGAATTTCGTGCTGTAGATCCCAATGTGAACGTTACCATTGGAGTTTCAGGTACAGGAGGCGGATTCAAGAAATTTGGCAGGGGAGAAGTAGATATCGCCAATGCTTCCCGGCCTATTAAAGACGAAGAAAAAGCCATTGCACAGCAAAACAATATCTCTTATGTAGGGCTAGAAGTAGCTTATGACGGGCTTGCAGTTGTGGTTCACCCTGAGAATGACTGGGTAACCTGTTTTACGGTAGAAGAATTGAAAAAAATATGGGAACCTGCGGCTCAGGGAACCATAAAAAGATGGAACCAGATCAATCCTGAATGGCCCAATGAGGAGATCCTGCTTTTTGGTCCCGGGGTTGCTTCGGGTACCTTTGATTATTTTACCGAGGCAATTGTTGGTAAAAGCGGTAGCAGCAGGGGAGATTTTACTGCCAGTGAAGATGATAATGTCCTGGTACAGGGAGTATCGGGTTCAAAATATGGCTTAGCATTCTTTGGGTTGGCATATTTTGAGGAGAACCAGGATAAATTAAAACTGGTTGGAGTAGATGGAGGTGCAGGATGTGTTATGCCTTCTCTGGAAACAGTTAAGAACAGCACATATGCCCCATTATCAAGGCCTCTTTATATTTATATAAACAGTTCATCGCTTAAGAATCCTAAAGTCATTGAATTTGTAAACTTTTACCTGGACCAGGCCCCAACGCTTCTTGAAGATGTAGGATATTTTCCTTTAAGCCCTGAGGAGTATAAAGGAGAAAAGGCAAAATTCCAGGAATTTGTAACGGCAAACGCCAATCAATAGGCCGGGTTTAAGATTAAGTATCTTCAATAATTGAATATATGAAGAAATTCAAAGAGGTTGCAATAGAAAAAACACTTTTGGTAAGTGCCCTGGTTACAATAGCTGTAACCCTGGGCATTATCCTGGTGTTATCTGTTGAGGCCTTTAACTTTTTCAGGGTTGTTCCCATTACAGATTTTCTCACAGATACCCAATGGACGCCATTGTTCACAGAGAAGCATTTCGGGATCTTACCCCTGCTTTCAGGGACCCTGTTAACCTCTTTTATTGCAATCGCATTTGCGGTGCCGGTGGGATTATCTATTAGTATCTACATAAGTGAATATGCTCCCAAAAGTTTCAGGAAGACCATTAAACCGGCTCTTGAATTGCTGGCCGCAGTTCCTACCGTGGTTTACGGTTTTTTTGCACTTACGGTGGTTACACCATTTTTGCAATCTTTTATTCCTGGATTATCGGGATTCAATTCACTTTCCGCAGGACTTGTTATGGGTATTATGATCATTCCGTTCATCTCTTCCTTAAGTGAAGATGCGCTTCACGCGGTGCCAAATTCCTTGCGGGAAGCTTCCTATGGGATGGGTTCCACCAAACTGCAAACGGCTTTCAAGGTTTTGGTACCTGCGGCTTCTTCAGGAATTATCGTCTCCATAATTCTCGCGGTTTCAAGGGCAATTGGAGAGACAATGATCGTGGCAATTGCCGCAGGACAACAACCCCGTCTTACAATGGATCCCACCGTACCGGTTGAGACCATTACCGCTTATATTGTTCAGGTAAGTCTGGGAGATGTGGGTCATGGAACCCTGGAATACCAAACTATTTTTGCAGCGGGGATCACCTTGTTTATTTTCACGTTCTTTTTAAATACGCTGAGTTACAGGCTCCGTAAGAAATTCGCCGAGAAATATGAATAATATAAAAAAGAACCGGCTCAAAGATCAGGCATTTAAGGTGTGGGGAATTGCCTGTACCTTGCTTGGCCTTGTCCTGCTAGCAATTTTTATAGGTTCCATTCTCATAGATGGGCTACAAAGAATTGACTGGGCTTTTATAACAGACCTTCCTTCCCGTAGTGCCGAAAGAGCCGGTATATATACCGCCCTTACAGGGAGTGTATGGATCCTGGTCCTTACCACAATAATTGCCCTACCCCTTGGAATAGGGGCAGCCATTTACCTGGAGGAATATGCCAAAAAGGGAAAGTTATCCTCAATCCTTGAAGTGAATATTTCCAACCTGGCAGGAGTACCTTCCATAATTTACGGACTTTTAGGCCTGGAGGTATTTGTGAGGATCCTTGAAATGGGTGCGAGCGTTCTGGCAGGAAGTTTTACCCTGGCCCTGCTTATTTTACCCATTGTAATAGTTTCAACGCGGGAAGCAATTAAGGCGGTGCCAAAATCTATAAGGGATGCCTCTTATGCGCTTGGCGCTTCCAAATGGCAAACCGTTTCTATGCAATTGCTGCCAGCCTCCTTTGGAGGAATATTAACCGGGGTGATCCTGGCTTTATCAAGAGCAGTGGGAGAAACCGCTCCGCTAATTGTAATTGGCGCACTGGCATATGTCCCTTTTGCTCCTTCCTCTCCAATGGATGAATTCTCGGTGCTTCCTATCCAGATCTTTAACTGGATCTCGCGACCACAAAAAGGGTTTGAGGTAAATGCCGCAGCAGCGATCATAATCCTGTTATTGATTACTTTTATAATGAATGCCATTGCTGTTTATTTCAGAAATAAATGGCAGAAAAAATTAAACAATTAATGCAAATGGTTAAAAAGGAAAAAGAGCCCTTGATTGATAAATCATTAAAGCGGCAATATAAGCTTCAGGCAACCGGAATAAAGGTTTTTTATGACAATTTTGAAGCTATTAAGGGCATAGATATGAATATAAAGGCCAATAAGGTTACGGCCTTTATTGGTCCTTCAGGTTGCGGAAAGTCGACTTTTTTACGCCTTTTCAACCGGATGAATGATTATATAGACGGCTTTAGGGTGGAAGGGGAGATCACCATTGACGGGAAGAATATTTATCGCAAGAAAGTGAATGTGGAACAATTGCGAAAGCAGGTAGGGATGGTATTTCAAAAACCTAATCCCTTTCCAAAATCCATTTTTGAAAATGTGGCCTATGGCTTAAAGATCCAGGGGATCAAGGATAAAAAATTCCTTGAAGAAAAAGTGATCGACTCGCTTAAGCAGGTTTCCCTTTGGGATGAAGTGAAGGACGATCTTAATAAATCGGCATTGGCGCTTTCGGGCGGGCAGCAACAGAGGTTGTGTATTGCCAGGACGCTTGCTGTGGAACCGTCGGTAATTTTGATGGATGAGCCAACATCGGCCCTGGATCCTATTTCTACAGCCAAGATCGAGGAGCTTATTTTTGAACTGAAAAGCAAATATACCATCGTGATCGTTACCCATAATATGCAGCAGGCGGCACGTATAAGCGACCGTACGGCATTCTTTTATATGGGAGAACTGGTGGAATATGACAGCACCAAGAAGATCTTCACCAATCCTGAAAAGAAACAAACTGAAAATTACATCACCGGAAGGTTCGGTTAAAAATCACAAATTATGATAAGTTTAGATCAACATAAGGAAGCCTTAAACCAGAGCGGCATTGAAATGCTTGAACTGTGCACCAAACAGTTAAGAAATGCCCGTGAAGCATTTTTTAATCACGACAGCGACCAGGCAGAGGAGGTATTACATACAGAGAATCGTGTGAACGCACTGGACCTGAAGATAGACAGGGATTGCGAACGCTTTATTGCCCTTCATAATCCTGTAGCCGGAGACCTTAGGTTTGTACTGGCCCTGAGAAAGATCAATTTTGACCTGGAAAGGGTAGGAGACCATGCCTACGGTATCTCAAATTATATTATTGAAGTTGATACTCCTATTGAAGAAAGGCTGCTGGAGTTGATGAAAATTGAAGAAATGTTTGATGCTGCATTGTCTATGATGGATGACATCACCGGGGCCTATGTAGCTTCAGACACAAAAAAGGCAAGAAAGGTTTTTAAGAAGGATAAGACCCTGAATAAGATAAATATGAAGGCCTTTGAAATTATTTCAACTGAAGTAAAAAAGGATCCTAACCTTATAGATCAATTCCTACTGTTGTTCTCCATAATAAAAAAACTGGAGCGCATTGGAGACCTGGTAACCAATATTGCTGAAGAGATCATCTTTTTTAGGGAGGCAGAAGTTCTTAAACACAAAAAGAAAAAGGGCGTACGGAAGAAAAAGGATGAGTGATCAATAACGCTGAGAGTAGGTTTGTTTTTAGTAATACCTCAAAGGTCCGGGATCTTTGGGGTATTTTTTTTGGCAGAAAAATGTAAATTTTTCCTAATTGGGATTTTCTTGTGAACACCCCTCTGTCCTAAGTTCTAAATTGTTTCAAAATTAAAAAACCCGGGATGCCAGTATGAAACTAAATAAGCCCTACACTGCAAAAGAAGGAAAAGGCAAAAAAACATTTGCTGAAATGTATGAAAGCCAATCCCGCCGACCTGCAAAGCCTGTACCCGTCTTCCAGGGAACCATAAGATATCAGGAAGCCGAGGAGGAAGAGTAATTAATAATTCTCATCCTAATATTTATCCTGGTCCTTTAATAGTTTTTTGAGGTCCTTATTATGCCCGTAAAGAACCATTATTTCACCTTTATGAAATACAGTTCTTGCAGAGGCAACACCCTGTACATTCGTTACATTCTTTTTAATGCCAAGCATATTGGTTTCCTGGACCATACTCAGGGTTGTGAGTACAATGATATTATATTTCCTTTTGAGGCCAACTTCTTCCAGGGTTTTCCCGGCGTAATGATCTGGAACCGCGGTTTCAACTATGCTGTAATCATTATTTATTTCAAATGAATCTACCACCCCCTGGAGGTTGAGTTTTTTAGACCAACGCTCAGCGGTTTCTTCTTCAGGGTGTATTATTTCAGTAACTTCCATGGCCTCCAGGATCATTTCATGAAGGGGGGAAACTGCCCGGCCTATAAGGCGTTTTGCCTTTAATTGTTTCATAAGGGCTGTGGCCAGAATATTAGCCTCCTTATCTTCTCCTATAGCTACTACTACAACATCTGTATCTTTTACAGGAAGATTTGTAACCGCGGTAATATCTGTTGAATCAATGGCAACTACATGCGTAATTTTGTCCTTAAGCAATTCTACTTTGCTCAAATTAATATCTACCCCAATTACATCATTTCCCATTTCTGTTAGTTTTACAGCCAGGGAGGCCCCAAAATTTCCAAGGCCTAATATTATATATTTCATATTCTAGTTAATTAAAATTTCTTCTTTAGGAAACCGGTAGTTTAAATGTTTTACACTTCTTAATAGAGCAATAAGAATGGTTAACATACTTACCCTTCCTATAAACATAGTGGCGATGATCACCAGTTTGGAGGGTGTGCTCAACAAGGAAGTTATTCCCAGACTTAAACCCACAGTGCTATAGGCAGAAAAGCATTCAAAAGCGATGCTTAAAAGGGTCATTTCACTATCAAATGAAGCAATAAGGAAGATTGCAGTTCCAATTACAAAAAGAGAAAGGGAGATTATAGAGAACGCCCGGCGAATGGAGAGATCTGATATTTCTCTTTTATACAGCTCTACACGGTCCTTGCCACGTGCAATACTAAAAAAATTGAGGGTTGCTAATGCAAAAGTTGTGGTTTTAATACCACCTCCTGTAGACCCCGGGGAGGCCCCTATCCACATTAATATAAAAATGATCATTATGGTGGAAAAATTAAGGGCAGTCATGTCAACCGAATTAAAACCCGCGGTTCGTGGCGTTGCGGCCCCAAAAAGTGAAACCACGATCTTGCCAAAGGTTGAGTGCTCTGCAAGCGAGTTATTAACCTCAAAAAAGTAGAATAAAATTGTTCCAACCACCAATAAAATGCCGGTGGTTATAAGGATAATTCGGCTATTTATATTAAGTACCCAGGGAATATAGATAGATTCTTTGGGATTTTTTATTTTGATCAATTGCTTTTTAATGTAATACACCAGATATTTATACAGATTAAAAAGAAGCGGGAATCCAATACCTCCCAAAACAAATAAGGCAATGATTATAAGTTGAAGGGAATAATTAAACCTGAATTCAGTTTCATAAAGGCTGTTTCCTAAAGTAGAGAACCCGGCATTACAGAAAGCAGAAATACTATGAAAAATTGAAAAAGTAATACGGTCAAGAAAAACAGGCATTAAAGCTTTTTTAATGGAGAAGAAAATAAAGATAGCTCCCACCAGTTCTATGGAAAAAGTAAGAATTACAATTTTTTTAACCACATTGAAAACCTCTCCAATTTTCTCTGCATTGGTTACATCCTTGAGCATGATCTGGTTACCATAGGAGCTGTTTCCCCTGAAGAAATAACTGAAATAACTCGCAAAAGTCATGATTCCCAGTCCTCCCAACTGTATTAATATAAGGATAATATTTTGCCCAAAAGGGGTGAAAAAAGTGCCGGTATCCACTACTATTAACCCTGTTACACATACAGCACTTGTGGAGGTAAAAAGAGCATCAACAGGGGAAATCCCCTCATAGGTGGCATTTGGTAACATCAACAAAAATGTTCCTATGATAATGAGGCTTAGAAAACTTACGGTTATAAGCTGGGCGGGATTAAGAAAATCTTTGTTAAGGTTAATGGTAAACGTGGAAAATTCCCTGATAAAATAGGTGATGACGGCAATATACACCCACCCCATGTTATTAAAAAAATCAAGAAAAAATGATTCCCCGGGAACCACATTGGATTTAATAAGGAAAATGATTGTAAAGAGAAAAAGAATGACCGCATCAAAGATCTTAACCTTAAGCAGAAGCCGGGTTTTCCTTATTATAGCACGGGCAATTATTGTAACAGCTCCAACAAATAAACTGAAAAGATAAACTGAGGAAAGATGGGTTTCGGTAATAGAAGGGTGTTTAAATCCCAGGTCATAGAGAATTACACCAACTGTTAAAAAACTAGTCCAGAAAGAAAATCTTCTTAATCGGGATAGTAGGTGTTCTCGTTTTTTTTGTCGCTCTGACTCCTGAAAATTCAAAATCCTTATATCTTAAATAGCACCACTTCTGGAACAGTAATCAAAGGCAACAATCATCAGGATGATTAAAACCGCCATTATGATGGAGGGCCATTTTAAATGTTTATAATTGCTGGCCGGTTCCCTGATATTTTTATTTTCCTTTTCAGTCACCCTATGTGTCTTTGTTAATCTACAAAGTTAGGCTGAAGGGTATAAAGAGGATATAAGGATTTTCCCGGGGATATAAAGATTTTATAAAGATTTAAGTAAAACGATAGCCAACCCCACTTTGGGTTATAATATGGGCGGGGGAATTGGGATTTATTTCCAGTTTTTTTCTTAGCTGAGCTATAAAAACCCTAAGGTATTGGGTTTCCAGTTGTGAACCTGCTCCCCAGATCTCTTTTAAAATATATTGGTGAGTAAGTACTTTCCCCTGATTTTTTGCGAGAAGTGCCAGTAAATTATATTCGGTTGAGGTTAATTTTACCGTACTATTGTCTTTAATGACACTTCTGGAACTTAGATCAATTTCCAGGGTACCCGATGTTACCAAAGGGGATAGTTCAGTATTAGGATTTGACCTCAGGGAAGAACGTATCCTTGCCAGGAGTTCCCCGGTCCTGAAAGGCTTTGCAAGATAATCTGTAGCTCCGTTATCAAGGGCTTTTATAATATCCTGTTCACTGTTTTGAACAGATAATATAATAATCGCTTTATCAAACCATTCCCGTAGTTCTAAAAGCACTTTATGGCCCTCCTTATCCGGCAATCCCAGGTCCAGAATAATAAGATCGGGAGAATGGCTGGCGGCAAGATGTATTCCTTCAATTCCGGTTGTGGCCTGAATTATCTTATAATCATTGCTTTCCAGGGTTATTTGCAACAACTTTCTTATTTGTGGTTCATCATCAATTATTAAAATTTCTTCTTTATGCATTTTTATAAGAATTTGGATGTGCAATCTCTGCCGGTAGGGATAATGTAAACAAGGCTCCTCCACTTTCAAGATTTTCCAGTATAAGGCTTCCATTATGGGCCTGGGCAAATCCCATAGCAATTGAAAGTCCTAAACCGGTACCCCCGGAGGCAGTGTGGGGAACACGGTAAAATTTATCAAAAACTTTGGTGAGAGCCTCTTCCGGAAACCCCTTCCCATCATCGGCAATTGTGATTACGCAATTATTTAACCGGTGAAAAGCCTTGATGGTTATGGTAGAATTTGCAGGGGTGTATTGTAGTGCATTATTAATAATATTTTGAAGAATATGTTCCAGTAAAACAGCATCAATTTTGAAGAGAGGCAGTTCTTCATTTGCTTCAAAAACAATAGTATGATCTTCGGCTTCCGGCTGGTTAAATTGTATTACCGAATGAATTATTTCATTTACATCGTACCAATCAAGCTGAAGCTTAATAAATTCACTCTCAAGCCGGCTCATGTTTAATAAATTGCTCACCTGTCTATTAAGCCTGTGCCCCGCTTTTTCTATTTCCAAATGGAGGTCGGCTTTATTTGATAAAGTCAATTTCTGTGAATTTTCCTTCAACATATCTATTGCTCCAATGATCGTAGAAATTGGGGTCTTTAATTCGTGTGATAGTGAATTTAGCAGGGTGTTATATAGTTTTATTTCCTTTTCCCGTTCTTTTCTTTTTCTGCTTAACGCTTCCGCCTTCCTAATCTTTGTTGTAAAAACAGCATTCATCACCGCAATGATAAAATACATCAGGAAAAATAAAGCATCCTCAGGGGTGTTGATACTAAAGGTTGACCTGGGTTGAATAAATAAAAAATTCCAGATAAGAGCACTTAATATAGCCACCGTTACTACAGGCCATATTTTAAAGAACATTGCCAGGACAGAAACCGCAAGTAACAATACAAGGGCAACCACATGGTACCCTATCACATCAATGAATAAATAACACACCAGGGAGATTAGTAAGATGGTACTAATTCCTATGAGATATTGCAATCGTTGATCTTCCTCTATTTTCCTTTTAAATGTCAAATTGAATATTTAAAAGTTAAAGATACTTCATAAAATAAGCCGGATTAACCCGTTTAATATTATTTATATTTTAGTGGCAATTTCCGCTCTGTCTTAAATCAGAATTCTTAAAGGGAAATTATATCTTTTTTAATTTCTAAACATTAAAAAGAAATGTTTTAGAAATTTCCGGTATTTTATTTCCTAAACACCAACATTTCGTTACTTTAAACATTGAATATTAATTATGCGTCATTTGAAAAGCCACCCACATAGACAATTCCTGATAGAAAATATTAAACTAAAACAATAGAAAATGAAGCAGGTTTGGCACTTCAATATAATTATAGCCTATTGTTTATTTAGTCTCAACCTTTCAGCCCAGGTTGACAGCACCTGGCAAAAAAAACCTGAATTAATTATTTCAGGTTTTGCAGATGTTTTTTATGTATATGATTTTAACCAACCACAAGGCAACGAGAGACAATCGTTTTTATTCAACCATAACCGACATAATGAATTCAACTTAAATGTAGGTTTGATAAATTTTGCTTTAGAGCAAACAAAATATAGAGCCAGAATTGCTTTACATACTGGTACTTATGCTAATGACAATTACGCTGAAGAACCCGGGTTATTGAAAAATATTTTTGAAGCGAATATAGGGATATCACTAAACAGGAATAACACTCTTTGGTTAGATGCAGGGGTTATGCCTTCTCATATTGGCTTTGAAAGTGCCATTTCAATAGACAATATGACCTTAACCAGATCATTGCTGGCAGAAAATTCACCTTATTTTTTAACCGGGGTAAAATTGACCTTTAATCCTGGCGAAAAATGGGAAGTAGCTGGATTAATTGTGAATGGTTGACAACGGATTCAACGATTGGAAGGAAATTCCCTTCCATCCTTTGGTACTCAGGTAAATATTAGACCATCTGAAAAAATCACTTTAAACTGGAGCACATTTATTGGAACTGACGACCAAGACACAACAAGACGAATGCGATACTTCAATAACTTTTATGGACAATTTCAATTGACAAAACAAATTCATTTAATTTCAGGATTTGACATTGGGATACAACAAAGATCAAAAGAAAGTTCTGACTACGATTTTTGGTTTAGTCCAGTAATTATTGGACAACTTGCCATTAACCAAAACCTCCACACCGCTATTAGAGCAGAATATTATCAGGACAGAACAGGCATAATAATTCCAACAGGCACAGTAAACGGTTTCCGAACATCGGGGCTTTCATTCAATCTGGATTACTCACCGATACAAAACATCATTTGCCGACTGGAGGGCCGTTGGTTAAATAGCAAAGACAACGTTTTTGAAACCAAAACAAGTCCAACAAATAACAATTTTATCATTGGAACCTCAATTGCAGTAAGATTTTCAGAGACAATAAGAAAATAAAAAGCACGAAGGAACACCTTTGATAAGCATATTTCGGGCAAACGCCCAGCTGCGTGCGGTTTGTTGAATAGAATTGAAGGAGCTTAAAGTCATGAAATCAAAGATTTACAAAGTTCAACGTTGGGTAGCGGAAGATTGTAAGACGTTGAGACCTCACAGACCTCACAGGTTTAAAAAACCTGTGAGGTCTGTTGAATAGATGTGGAACAGCAGGTTCTCGCTGCCGGAGGTTTTTAAATTACTCTAACCTTATCTCAATAAAAAACCTCAAAATTAATTCCTGCCTTAATTTACCTTGATAAGATCGATCTCAAAAATTAAGACCGAGCCCCCGGGTATGCCTCTGTAATCATTAAAACCATACCCAAGATGGGAAGGAATGAGCAGCAATCCGCTACCGCCTTCCTTAAAATAAGTGATGCCCTCTGTCCAGCCGGGAATTACCTGCTGCAAATTAAAAGAGATGCCTTCAGCAGCACTTTGATCGAAAACGCTGCCATTTAAAAAATATCCTTTATATGCCACCCGAACCTGATCTGTGGTAGTTGGTTGCAAGCCGGTGCCTTCACTTTCAATTATATAATACAATCCGGAAGGACTTTTCTCTGCCTGCAGATTGTTATTCAGCAAATATTTCTGAATTTCCTTTTCGTTAAGGCTTACATAGTCTACCGGTTGGTCATCACCGCCACAGGAAATAAAGAAAATAAAGAGAAGGGCAAAAAAGCTGGATTTCATATTTTTTTTCACAAATATACCCAAGTTTTCTTTTTATAAAAGGCCGGGTTTGTTTTTCTGCTTCCCGTTTTTTTACGCGAATATATTCACCGTTTTCTCATGGTTAATCAAGGTTTATTAGTAACTTTAAGAGGACCTGCCCCAGTGTTCCTATTTCAATAAAAAGTATAAACAATTAACACTTGAAATAATGAATGAGGCACATTTGCATTTAATACTTAACCATTTTCCAAGTATTGGTATTACTATTGGGCTCCTGGTCTTAATTGCAGGATATCTGGTTAAGAACAATCACGTTAAAGCTACCTCCCTGGGTATTTTTATTTTTAGTGCTCTGGCCGCGATAGCTGCCAATGCGACCGGGGAAGGGGCAGAAGAAATCGTGGAAAGAATTCCGGGCATAAATGAATCCATAATTCATGAGCACGAAGAATTTGCAGAACAATTTTTAACCCTGGCCTTAATACTGGGTGGTGCCGCGTTGATTACTTTATTGCTGCAATGGAGAAAAATAAAATTGGCAACCTACGGGTACATCCTTGTACTTATCCTTGCAATTTCCTGTCTTGTTTCGGCTTACTATGTTGGAGTAACAGGAGGGGAAATAAGGCATACAGAAATAAGGTAAACTTTACATTTTGAATAAAAACCGGAATAAATTTCGGGCCAACCGCTGGCCTACTCTTTCCTGCTAATTTACTATTCCGGGAAATTTTCCGCAGGAAACATAAGATATAAACTTCCGGCAATGGTAAAACAAATCTTAAAACTATTATTTTTTATCATCCTTCTATTCATAGTCCTCAAGGGGTGCAGTAAGAAAGAAGACCCGGCTGTAGGTTTACCTGTTTCCGGTAAAATAGAAACCCCGGCAGTCATTTTACAAGAGCATCATTATTTCCTTGAAAAACTGGAACAGGCCACCTTTTACGGGGATAGTACGGGGTATTATGCACGGGAGCTATATGAGGTGATGGAATTCCATTTTAAGGAGGAGGAAGATTATGTTTTGCCTCCATTGGGCATTCTTCCCATAATTGCAGGGGGAGAATTTCCCAAAAATGCAGGGGAGATCATCCTGCTTACCGAAAAGTCTGCCAGAAACTCAGCCGTGATACTTGCTGAACATCAAATGATCACCCATTTCCTGGGCCAGATGATGCTGGCGGCTGTAAGGGAAGGTCATGAGGAACTTTCGGGATTTGATGAGGCACTTCATAAACATTCGGCCCTGGAAGAAGAAGTATTATTTCCTATGGTAGTGGTAATTGGTGATTATCTTAAATTAAAACAAAGCGGGGAGAGGAAGGAGTAGGATTTGGAATTTGGCAATTGGTTCTTTTTAAACCTCTTTATAATTGCTTGTGAAAACCTGTTTAGAATTAAAAAATTCGGCTATCCCAATTATTACCCCACCCACTATATAACACAAAAGATCCAGCCGGGAAAAGGAGGTGCCAATCACTGCCCGCGCCACAGGATTCTCCTGTAGATCCAGTTTTTCAATGAGTTTCCAATACTGAAAAAATTCTACCAGGAAGGCAAAACTCACTACCAGAAATATCGCTTTCCAGGTCCCGATCTTAAAAAATGTCCTGGTAAAAGTGTAGATCAAAATTACCACTAAAACGTCCCCAAGATAGGGTCGTATAAAATCATCATGGATAAAAGCGGCAATTATCACCTCCACCAGGAAAAGTATTAGGGTGAGGATGAAATAGTTTTTCCTGAAGGTCAAAGGGAAGTATTTAGGAAGATTAATTCTACCATCATTTTTTAATCAGGAGACCTGCTCCCTTAAAATTTCCTCCAATTGATTGTGAGCAACTGTAAGGCCTTCAGCCATTCCCATATTAAGAACAGTTTCCAGATCTTCAGGCCGGGAATAGTAGGCAACACTGCTCACCTGGGTTCCAGTTTCAGTTTTAGTAAAGGTGTTCTTCCAGCTACAAACCGGGAGATCATTTTTGATGTTTCCATTTTCATCTGCAAATGCATCTTTCCCCGAGAAAAAATCCTCTTCCACAATTTTCTCATAGAGCTGGATTCCCCCGTGTTTTTCCCCTCCGGGACCCAGCATTTCATAGATCCATTTTCCACCCTCCTTGAAATCCATGTGACGGGTCTCGCATTTCCAGGGTGCCGGGGCCCACCATTGATCGAGTAATGAAGCTTCTGTCCAGGCTTTCCACACCAGGGAAATATCTGCTTTAAATTCTCTTTTGGCCTCAAAGGAGGCGCTTTTTAGATCTGTGGTTATGTCGGTTTTCATAGGATTTTATTTTAAACGGGATATCCAGGTGGGTCCACCAGGATTCCAATTAGGTTTCATTAATGAATGCCTCTCTAAAATACAAAATTTTCATGGGCCGCGAAAATAGGAAAACCTGAAATCCGACTAATTTTAAAGAAGTTAATTGTAATATAAATAAGCGCAACTTGTTCTTTAAAATTTTCCTTCTATATTTGCACACTTAAGTTCATATATTTTATTAATTCGTTATCAAGAAAGGTTGAGGGAATAGACCCGTTGAAACCTTGGCAACCCTCCTAATGGAGAAGGTGCTACATTCTACCTCGTTTAACTTGGATAGATAACAAGAAAGAATACTTTCCTCATTTCTTTTTTTGATAATGCAACCTTGCATGTTTATGTCAAAAATAGAAGAATTACTCTCACAAAAAATACTTATTCTGGACGGTGCCATGGGCACTATGCTTCAGGAATACCGGTTTAGCGAAAAAGATTTTCGCGGCGACCGCTTTGCAAATTGGCCGGTTCCCCTGCAGGGTAATAATGATCTCCTTTCCCTTACCCAACCCAAAGCAATAGCAGATATTCACCGAAAGTACTTTTTGGCCGGGGCAGATATTGTGGAAACCAATACTTTCTCTTCCACCTCCATCGCAATGGCCGATTATCAAATGCAGGCGCTCGTCTATGAGTTGAATTACGAATCGGCAAGAATTGCAAAAGAAGTGGCAACTGAGCTCACTGCTAAAGATCCGGCTAAACCCCGCTTTGTTGCCGGCGCCATGGGACCTACCAATAAAACAGCGAGTATGTCGCCAGATGTGAATGATCCCGGTTACAGGGCAATCTCATTTGTCCAATTGCAGCAGGCTTATAAAGAGCAGGCAAAAGCGCTAATTGATGGTGGGGTGGATATGCTTTTAGTGGAAACCGTCTTTGACACCCTGAACGCAAAAGCTGCTTTATTTGCCATAGATGAATTAAAGGAGGAATTGCAAACAGATATTCCGGTGATGATAAGCGGCACAATAACCGATGCCTCGGGAAGGACGTTAAGCGGACAAACGGCCGAAGCTTTTATGATCTCGGTCTCTCATATTCCTCTGCTTAGTATTGGATTTAATTGTGCCCTGGGCGCTAAGCAACTCACCCCTCACCTGGAGATCCTGTCACAAAAATCTGAATATGCGGTTTCAGCATATCCCAATGCAGGCTTACCGAATGCTTTTGGGGAATATGAGCAGTCTCCAAAAGAAATGGCGCGACAAACCAGGGAATATCTTGAAAAGGGATTGGTGAATATTCTGGGAGGTTGCTGTGGCACCACTCCGGAACATATAAAGGCCATTGCAGAAGTTGCACAAAACTATGCGCCCCGTATTTTGAAAAAGAACCTACAACAGCAAAATTTTTAAGCCATGGCAGCATTGAGACCCTTAAAATTATCGGGGCTGGAACCTTTAATAATTACTCCTGAAAGCAATTTCATTAATGTAGGAGAGCGAACCAATGTCGCAGGTTCAAAAAAGTTTCTTCGGCTTATAAAAGAGGATAAATATGAAGAAGCACTAAGTATTGCGCGGGAGCAGGTAGATGGTGGCGCACAGATCATTGACGTGAACCTGGACGATGGCCTTATAGATGGGAAAGAGGCGATGGTAAAATTCCTGAATCTCATTGTTGCTGAACCCGATATTGCCCGCGTGCCAATAATGATAGATAGCTCTAAATGGGAGATCATAGAAGCCGGCCTGCAGGTGGTGCAGGGGAAGTGCGTGGTGAATTCAATAAGTCTGAAAGAGGGGGAAGACCAGTTTATTGATCAGGCAAAAAAAATTAAAAGATATGGAGCTGCCGTGATCGTCATGGCATTTGATGAAACAGGGCAGGCAGATAATTATGAAAGACGAATTGAAATAGCCCGGCGATCATACGATCTCCTTACCCAAAAAGTGGGTTTTCCTGCTCAAGATATCATATTTGATCTCAATATTTTCCCCGTGGGTACGGGAATGGAAGAGCATAGAAAAAATGCCGTGCATTTTATAGAGGCCCTACGCTGGGTGAAAGAGAACCTACCTCACGTAAGCTTAAGTGGCGGGGTGAGCAATGTGTCTTTTTCTTTTCGCGGGAACAATCCTGTACGCGAGGCCATGCACTCGGTTTTCCTCTATCATGCAATCCAGGCCGGGATGAACATTGGAATTGTAAATCCAGAACTTCTGGGGGTATATGACAGTATTCCCAAAGACCTTCTTGAGCATGTGGAAGATGTGATCCTGGACAGGCGTGAAGATGCGACCGAGCGTTTGCTTTCTTTCGCAGAAAATGTAGTGGGCACCAAACGGGAAAACAAAGCCGACCTTTCCTGGAGGGAAGCCCCGTTGCAGGAGCGTATTACCTATGCGCTGGTTAAAGGAATAGATGCCTATATTCTTGAGGATATTGAGACAGCCCGCAGGCTTGCTCCAAAGCCTATTGAAGTGATTGAAGGTCCTTTAATGGTTGGAATGAATGTGGTGGGGGATCTTTTTGGGAGCGGAAAAATGTTCCTGCCGCAGGTGGTGAAATCGGCCAGGGTAATGAAGAAAGCCGTAGCCTATTTACTGCCATATATCGAAGCCGACAAGTCGGGACCCGCTCAAAAGGCGGGGAAGATCTTAATGGCCACCGTAAAAGGGGATGTTCACGATATTGGGAAGAATATTGTAAGCGTAGTGTTGGCCTGTAACAATTATGAAATAATTGACCTGGGGGTTATGGTTTCACCTGAAAGGATCATTGAAACTGCCAAAGCCGAGAATGTAGATATTATAGGGCTTAGCGGCTTGATCACTCCCTCGCTTGATGAAATGGTTCACCTGGCCAGGGAAATGCAGCGGCAGAATTTTCAAGTGCCCTTACTTATTGGGGGAGCTACAACATCCAAAGCTCATACCGCTGTAAAAATAGATCCGCATTATGATCAGGCGGTGGTGCATGTAAACGATGCTTCCAGGGCAGTGACTGTTGTAGGCGATCTACTTAAGGAGAGCAGCAGGAGAAAATATATGGATGATCTAAAAGTGGAATACGACAGCTTCAGGAAAAATTTTAATAAACGAAGCAAGGTAAAAGATTATTTATCCATTGAGGAAGCACGAAAAAACAAGTTTCAGATAGATTGGACAAAAGCAGATTTAATTACTCCCAAAAACCCGGGCATCAGAGTAATTGAAGATTTTGACCTTGCAAAACTCGGGAATTATATAGACTGGACACCCTTTTTCAGAAGTTGGGAATTGCACGGAAAATTTCCGGAAATTCTAAAAGATGAGGTGGTGGGAGAACAGGCAACTTCCCTGTACGATGATGCAAAAGCATTGCTGAAAAAAGTAATTGGAGAGAGGCTGCTGAAGGCCAAAGCGGTTTATGGAATTTTCCCTGCCAATACCCTTCAGGATGATGACATTGAATTGCAGTACAGGGATGGGGCTGAAGAAAAAACTATGGTCTTCAGGACCCTTAGACAGCAGCTGAAAAAGTATCAGGGGAAACCAAACTTTGCATTAGCCGATTTTATTGCGCCAAAGGATTTGGGGATCAAAGATCATATAGGTTGCTTTTGTGTTACCACCGGCTTTGGTACCGGGGAGCTGGCCCGTAAATATGAAGAAGATCATGACGATTATAATTCTATTATGATCAAGGCATTGTCTGACCGTCTTGCCGAAGCTTTTGCAGAATACCTCCATAAGCAGGTGCGCACCCACGATTGGGGATATGCTTCTGACGAAAATTTGAGCAATGAGGAACTTATCAAGGAAAATTATAAGGGCATAAGGCCCGCCCCGGGATATCCCGCCTGCCCAGATCATCTTGAAAAACTTAGTATCTGGGAAGTTTTAAAAGTGGAGGAGCGCATAGGAGTTAAACTTACTGAAAGTATGGCCATGTGGCCCGCAGCAAGTGTGAGTGGTTATTATTTTGCCAACCCTGAAGCCAGGTATTTTGGAGTGGGGAAGATCAGGGAGGACCAGGTAAAGGATTTTGCTCTTAGAAAAAATATACCCCTCGATACGGCAAAAAAATGGCTACGGCCTTCAATAGCAGATTAAAATTTTTCCCGAATTAATAATGATGATCAGGTTCTGCCTGATATGTGATACCACATTAATGAAAATAACCGAACATATAGAAAAATCAAAGGGGAAGTCTTTATTCTCCTTTGAAATTTTACCTCCCCTTAAGGGACAGCATATCCAGTCCATTTATGATGGGATAGATCCTCTTATGGAGTTTAATCCTCCATTTATAGATGTTACTTATCACCGCGAGGAGTATGTCTATCTTGAAAAAGAAGGCGGATTACTGGAAAAGAAAACTGTGAGAAAGCGGCCCGGCACCGTGGGAATTTGTGCTGCAATTCAAAGTAAATATGGGGTAGATGCGGTACCGCATATCCTGTGCGGCGGATTTTCAAAGGAGGATACCGAAAATTTTTTGATAGACCTGGATTTTCTGGGGATCAAAAATGTAATGGCCCTACGGGGTGATGCGGTAAAAAGTGAAATTTATTTTAAACCCGAACCCGATGGACATTGTTATGCCGATGGCCTGGTGAGGCAGATCACAGATATGAACAATGGTCTTTTTCTGGAAGATGCCCTGGAGAACAATCACAAAACCGATTTTTGTATTGGGGTGGCAGGGTATCCTGAAAAACATATGGAAGCTCCCAGCCTTGAAAAAGACATTGCCCGCCTTAAAGCCAAAATTGCAGCCGGGGCAGAATATGTGGTTACACAAATGTTTTTTGACAACCGAAAATTTTTTGAATTCGAAAAGCGCTGCAGGGAAAGCGGAATAACGGTGCCTATAATTCCAGGCCTGAAACCCATCACCACCAAAAAACAACTCACATTACTTCCTCACAGGTTCCATGTAGACTTGCCCGATGATCTCACAGCCCAGGTTGAAAACTGCAGGGATAACAGGCAGGTGCATCAGGTAGGAATAGAATGGTGTATTGATCAGAGCAGGGAGCTTATACAGGCAGGAGTGCCGGTTCTGCACTATTACTCTATGGGCAAAAGCACCAATATTCAGAAAATTGCTTCAGAGATCTACTAAAGCCTATTTGGAGCTTGAAGACGAAGGGTCAAATCAATTGGCCTCATTGGTGTTTTTTTGTTTATTTTTTTCGCGGGGAGTATATTGAAATACATAGGATATGAAATAAAAGAACAAAAAAATGGAACCTGCCAGAAAGAAGAATTTATAAAAATTTTGATTCGCACTTTGAAAGATAAGGAATAGAAAAGTGATTAAATAACCTACTAAAGATAAGATCATTAAGTAAATACGAATGCTGGGGAAAGTGGGTGAATTCATATCTCTTCAATGAAAGTCAGGCAAGGTATACTAATAATTCATATAATTATTGATTTTAATGTTTAACTTATTAAATAACAGTAAATTATATTATACTCACCAAAGTATGAAGAAGGTTAATTTGGCATTGGGGTGTTCAATTAACATTTTGATTTCCTGTTAATAATTAAAAAGAGCCGATTTAGAGCACTGGGGGCCTTAAGTCGGCTCTTTTTATATGTCTGGTTTATTCGTGGCAATATTACACCCCCGGAAAAACACCAATATAGAATTAAAATCATTGAGTATATTTATAATGGTTTAGCCGAATTTTAGAATCCGGTAAAAATCCTGGAAAGGGATGGGCATTCCGGCCTTTTCCTTTGGGGAGGAGGATTAAACTAATAAATATATTTTGCGATGAAAACTTCAGATACACACAATGAACGAATGGCAAATATGACCTTTGCCTCGGTATATCCCCATTACCTCGCCAAAGTGGAAAAGAAGGGTAGGACCAAAGAAGAGCTGCACCGGGTCATTGAATGGTTAACGGGCTTTGGTGATAAAGAGATAGCCGGGCTTATTAATGAAAAAGTAACTTTTGAATCCTTCTTCGGGAAGGCCAGACTTAATCCAAACGCACAACTTATTACAGGGGTGATCTGTGGCTATAGGGTAGAGGAGATAGAAAATCCATTAACGCAGCAGGTGCGTTATCTGGATAAACTGGTAGATGAGCTGGCAAAGGGCAGGAAAATGGAAAAGATCCTGCGCGCATCCTAAGCAAAATTTTCCTTTACTTAACATCGGTTGGGTTTAAGCTTCGTGAGATCGTATTGACGAAAGGTATCCAGCCGGCTATTGATGTCTCCCATTTCATTGAATATACACTTCAGAATAAATTGCTGCAGGAATTTATTTTCGCTTTATTTATTGTTTATCAATAAAAATTATATGATATTTGATAAATAAAATTTTTTCTGATGAAAACAAGTACGAAACAGATCCTGGGAATTTTAAAGGTATTTTCCTGGATCATCTTTATCGGGTTATGTATCAAAACCGGGGCTATAATTATTTCATTTATTATTAGTCTGTTTAATTCTGAAGCTGCTGCAAATTTATATATGGAGCAGGATCTAAGCGATGTGTTTGCCTCCGGGGTTTGGGAGTATGTCCTCATCAATTCTTTTCTCATAGCAATTGCCGCGCTTAAGGCCTATATGTTTTACATGGTAGTACAACTTTTTACGGCAATTAACCTGGAGCAGCCTTTTAGCAAAAGCGTAGGCGATTTGTTATTAAAACTTAGCAAGGTGGCCCTTGGAATAGGCATACTTGCATTTATTTTTAACGGGTATGCCAAATGGCTTTATAAAGCCGGCATACCGTATGATTATGATGGCAGCAGTACAGAGTTTTTATTCCTGGCGGGAATTGTTTTTGTAATTGCTCAAATTTTTAAAAGAGGCCTTGAACTCCAGAATGAAAATGAACTAACGGTTTAAAAATGGGAATAATTGTAAACCTGGATGTGGTGATGGCACAAAGAAAAATGTCATTGAATGAACTCTCTGATAAAGTGGGATTAACCCTTGCTAATCTCTCCATTCTTAAAACGGGAAAGGCAAAAGCGATCAGGTTTAGCACCCTGGAAGCTATTTGTAAAGTGCTGGAATGCCAGCCGGGAGATATTTTGGAATATGTAGAAGAGCAGGATACGTAAGCCAACTTAAATTTTTCATTATTGCCGGCTAAATGAAATTCTTAAAAAGCCCCTACACTGCCCACCGGGAAACGGGTTTTTTTATTTGGGCATTAAGGCTTGTTCCACAGGGTTTTACAAATTGAAAATTTTATGATCTAAATTATCAATATCTTAAAACGGGATAGCATTAAATAATCATGGCTTCGAGGATTCGCTGTACTGCATTTTGAGACCTTTGATCAAGAACCTGGGTGTACCGCAAATAGTTTTGAACCTGATACCTGGGGTATAAGGCATTTTCCCCTATTAAACTGCAAAAGTATGACTCCCCAAAGGGTTTTGACTGCACTTGTTTGTCTACTATTTTAATTAAATTATGGTGCCTTGGATCTTCGCTTATTTTAGAAAAAATCTCTAATATCACTGCAGTTTCTCCTTCCAGCATTTGGAAAAAATTTCCTTCAGAGCAAACAAGAAAACCCGAAATATCCAATGAGTTATTTCTATCTTCTGTATCCTTCAAAAGAAATTTGATATTTGCCACAGAGAGTTCAGTTGCAGCGGTACTTACATAAGATATTGCATGTCGCATTAGTTATTTTCTTAAGGGATGTTATTAATATTTGAATTGTATATAGCTACAAATCAAACACTTTGGCAAATTTTATCTTAAAGCAGGGAGAAAGCGGACTAATGAGCAAAGATTGGGAATGACTATAACATATATTTAATAATTAGGAATACCTGGTAAGCTTCGGTAATTGCCTGAAATTCGATTTTGGGATTATTTCAAGGTTCCTTGATAACATTTCTTATACAATCCCCTTTAGGCTTTTTGCATATTTATTCAGGAATGATCCTGAAATAAAGGGATTCAATAGTTGGATCTTATTGGTAAGAGGGTCATAATATAATTCTACAAAAAACCGGTCAACGGCATACAGCATCACCTGGAAACCTTCATCAAATCTTGTTTCTATATAATCACCAATTGTAAAGATCACATCAAGTTGCTCCTGTCTTGGAAGATCGCGGAACTCCTTTACGGTAAGTTTAATAGGCATTTCAAAATGGATTTATTTTATTTACGGGAGGAACTAAGACGGTATTCGGGGGGTAAAAATTAAGGCACCCGCTTTAAGATGCATGTACCTTTCAGGGCACTTTTAATACTAAAATTACGCATAAAGGATTGTAAGGTGACAATCCTTTAACGTTTCCTTGGCAGTTAAATATAATTGTTGATTATAAAAAGTTAATCTTATTTAATACGCGGTCTGCTTCCTTCATTATTCAAAAAATATGTTACTTTTAAAAACTAAGTAACATAATAACAGACATTGCATCCCTACACGCGGTTTGTTTTTAAATAATCCCCATTTCGGCAATAAGAGTGGATCATTTATTAAATGGTTAAAAATTATTTGGTTCACCTCTGCGGTTATTAGTTACGAAAATTTTAAAAACGAATGAGTAACAAATATAAATTGACCTCACAGGTGGAGACCTCACAGGTTTTGTAAACCTGTGAGGTCTGTTGAATAGGGCACAAAAGGAAATTTTATTTGAGCAATGAAAATTAAATACGAAGAAAAATCTTTAAAGTTCAATTTGGTTTACGGGCTCTTTATGATCGTAATAGGAATATTTGCTGTGGCCAATGATAGCAATACATTTTTTAATTATACGTGGTTGATATTAGGAGCCTTGCAAACCGGAACCTATTTTTATAATAAGAAATTTCAATACCTCACCATAGAAAATAACAAGCTTACCAAACATTCTATTTTTCCAAAAGTTATAGAACTCAATGAGATAAGAAAGGTGAGGAAATTTGTGAATAGCTATAAAATTGAGACTGATAAAACCACGCTCAGAATTTCTAAAAATATCATAGAAAAGGAATCCTTATATAAATTGAATCAGGTTTTTGAAAATCTGAATTTAAAAGTTTAACCTGCTGCGCAGGGGCTTAAAACTTCAAACTTTGGAAAGCTAAAGAAAAAGTTTTTTATTAATTTGGTTAGAAAGAAGGAATATCCCGGGGTTTAAAATTAAGCTCCTGGCCACAAAATCACATTTTAAGATGCTAACCGACATACATCCTAAGTTACCTATGCGCAACAAGAAGGTAACCAAAGAATATTATATAAACCAATTAGGTTTTAAAACTGTTGGCGAAAATGATTATGAAGGCTATTTAATGGTCTATAAGGACAATATTCAACTTCACTTTTTTGAGTTCAAAGACCTTAACCCAAAAGAAAACTTCGGGTAGGTGTATATTCGAGCCAACGATATTGATAAACTTTATCAAACCCTCCTGGATAACAAAGTTTCAATTCATCCCAATGGACAATTGGAAACAAAACCCACGGGACAAAGGGAATTTTCTTTGCTGGACCCGGATAATAATTTATTGACTTTTGGAGAAAGTAAAAAATGAGAATTTAACCGGCCTGTATTTATTATGAAAAACAAAATTCTATTTGTAAACTCGCTGCGTGAGGTCTCCTGACCTCGCGCCTTCCACAATTGTGAATGAAAGAATAAGCGTCTTGAATTCTCACGACTGGGATAGCTCAAAGTCATGAGACTTTGCGCAGCTAGGGATTTGCAGAGTGGAATACGGAATGGGATAGCTCAAAGTCATGAGACTTTGCGCAGCTAGGAAATTTCAATACCTCACCATAGAAAATAACAAGCTTACCAAACATTCTGTTTTTCCAAAAGTTATAGAACTGAATGAGATAAGAAAGGTGAGAAAATTTGTGAATAGCTATAAAATTGAGACTGATAAAACCACCCTCAGAATTTCTAAAAATATCATTGAAAAGGAATCCTTATATAAATTGAATCAGGTTTTTGAAAATCTGAATTTAAAATTTTAAACCTGCTGCGCAAGGGCTCTAATCTTCAAACTTTGCGCAGCGGAAGTAAAAGTTTTTTATTAATTTGTTTAGGAAGAAGGAATATCCCGGGGTTTAAAATTAAGCTCCTGGCCACAAAATCACATTTTAAGATGCTCACAGAAATACATCCTAAGTTACCTATGCGCAACAAGAAGGTAACCAAAGAATATTATATAAACCAATTAGGTTTTAAAACCGTTGGCGAAAATGATTATGAAGCCTATTTAATGGTCTATAAGGACAATATTCAACTTCACTTTTTTGAGTTCAAAGACCTTAACCCAAAAGAAAACTACGGGCAGGTGTATATTCGCACCAATGACATTGATAAAATTTATCAAACCCTTCTTGACAACAAAGTTTCAATTCATCCCAATGGACAATTGGAAACAAAACCCTGGGGACAAAGGGAATTTTCTTTGCTGGATCCGGACAATAACTTGTTGACCTTTGGAGAAAGTAAAAAATGAGAATTTAACCGGCCTGCATTTATTATGAAAAACAAAATTCTATTTGTAATCAGCCTTTTATTTGGTTTAATTTTTATAAACTCGCTGCGTGAGGTCTCCTGACCTCGCGCCTTCCACAATTGTGAATGAAAGAATGAGCGTCTTGAATTCTCACGACTGGGATAGCTCAAAATCATGAGACTTTGCGCAGCGGAAGATAGCTCAAAGTCATGAGACTTTGCGCAGCGGTACAACGCACGGTTTACATCTATGAACTAACCACTATGGAGGATGCAGATCAAATTGGGTATGCTCCTTTTTTTTCCAACATCTACACCAATCTTATAACCACGGCCCAGTCTGATGCCGGGGGTTTCTTCCAGGTAACACTTGAGCCTGGGAGGTACAGCCTTTTCATAAAGGAAGGTGATAATTATTATGCCAATAGCTTTGGTGGAGGCCGGGAGATCTTTCCGGTAACCGTAACAGCGGGAGAGGTCACCGGGGTTCTTATAAACATTACAACCGAAGCTACTTTTTAAATTTAGGAAAGTTGGAGATCCCACCTAATGAACCAATTGAGATATAATTAATAATTGTTTTAAGAAAATTTTAAGAATACCTCCTACAAATAATTTGGATAAAGTTTATATTTTTATAAAACAACCGTAAAAAGAACACATATAACCCCTAATAAATTCATCCCCAATAAATTCACCCCCAATTATTTTTAATTAATCCCTCAATTAAAGAAATTTGACTTTTCGTCTATTCTTAATTGAGGGTTTTGCATTTCAGGTATTAACCCATATATACAATATTAGTTTTCTTCCGCTTGAGAAACGAGATTGGAACCCTTATAATAGCATCGTATAAATTTGCAACAGGTCCATTTTTTAATCGTCTTTTTCTAAAAATAGAAACCTTATCGAATGAAAAGAAAAATATCTTTAATTACCCTAATAAGTATTGCTGCATTTCTCTCCTATCAAATTCAGTCTTTTGAATTTATTTTGTTAGCTTTAATCTTGTTATCACTTATATTTTTGATCCTGGCGGCGGTAAGGAATTATTTTAAATCTATTCCCTACGGTTATTTTAAAGTTCCGGTATTGATCATCATTATTTGCATAGCGGGGGTAATTGCTTCTTTATTTCGTCCCTATGAAAAGGTTTTGCTGGAATCAGGCAGTGTGAGTGAAAAATTAGCCTATGCTTATTCAACAGATCAAAATGACAGGAAACAATTAAGGTCTTATATTAAGGTTTTAAGCGAAATTAAAGAAAGAGATACGAAAAGGTTAGCGCAGGTAAATAGGTTTTATGAGAAAAATGAAATTATAGAACCTATTGATAAATTTTATGCAGCTTTTGTGTATCATCACAGCGATAAAAGCATGTATTATAAGATCGCTTCACACCTGGCCAGGGATGCTGCCCGGGATAACGGACTGAAAGATAATTACCAGGTGCAATGGCTGGCTAAAGCGTCTTATGACAGGTATATGCTTTCAATTGGAAAAGAGGAAAAATATAATACCCAGAATAAAATGTCTATAGATCTGGAATAACTTAAAACCTTTGGGTGGGTTTTGACCGCTTTAGATCTGCGATTTCAAACCTCTTGTTACAGGTTGGTTAGAAAAGAATGCGTTATGACCCCCCCGGGTTTTCAAAACCGGAGGCCTGTTGAGAAACCACTATAACACTCACTAATATTGAATCAAAATGGCCGAATTAAAGACAAAAAAAACTGAGGCAAATGTTCGTGATTTTATAAACGAATTTGCTGATACCGAACAAAAACGTGAGGACAGTTTCCGGTTGCTGGAGATCCTGCAGGAGGAAACCGGCTTTGAACCTAAAATGTGGGGACCTACTATGATAGGCTTTGGGAGCTACCATTATAAATCTGACAGGAGCAGCCAGCAGGGAGAGTGGTTCCTGGTGGGATTTTCACCAAGAAAAGCAGCTATTTCCCTGTATGTTTACAGCGGTGGCGGGAAAGAAGACTTGCTGAAGGAATTGGGAAAATTTAAAATGGGAAAGGCCTGTATCTACGTTAAAAAACTATCAGATATTAATGAGACTGCCCTCCGCAAAATGATACGATCTTCGGTTGATTTTCTTCAGAAGAAATACCCTGAAAATTAAAATTCTCTGCTATGGACAAGGCAACACAAACCATGATAGATAACCTGCATAAGAACACGGGTAAAACACTGGAACAATGGATTGATATTGTAAGAAGTGAGAACTTTGAAAAGCACGGAGAAATTATAAAGTTCCTTAAAGAAAAACACAAGCTTACCCACGGTTTTGCCAATCTTATTGCTCATAAGGCAAAAGGCTCTGATGCCGGTTCGGCAGAGGACCAAAATGAGCTTATAACAAAACAATATCAGGGAAAAGAGCATTTTAAGCCTATTTACGACACGCTCATTTCCGAAATCATGACCTACGGCCAGGATATTGAAATTGCACCTAAAAACTCCTATGTGAGTTTGAGGCGCAAAAAACAGTTTGCGATCCTGAATCCGGCTACAAAGACGCGTTTTGAAATTGGCATTAATCATAAAGGCCTGGAACCTAAAGGGAAATTAATTGCCGAAAAACCAAATTCAATGTGTTCGCATAAGATCAATATTTCCGGAATTGAGGACATAGACAGTGAAGTGCTGGACTGGATAAGAGCGGCCTATGAAAATGCGGGATAGAAAATAAAGATCCAATTTTTAAAGGCAGAAGAAAATGATGTTCCTGAAATCCTGGAAATGATGGGGGAATTTAATGCCATTGACAACTATCCCTTTGATAAGGCACGCACCAAAAAGAATTTAATTGACCTCCTGGGGAACCAGAATTTAGGCAGGGCCTGGATCATAAAAAAAGACGGCCAATACATAGGCTATATAATCCTTGGTTTTGGGTTTAGTTTTGAACACAACGGCCGGGATGCTTTTATAGATGAATTGTATTTAAGACCTGAATTTAGGCATAAGGGGTATGGTAAACTGGCGATGGATTTTATTCTTGAAGAAGTACCCATACTGGGGATCAACGTAATTCACCTGGAAGTGGAGCAGCACAATAAAGGAGCTTCCATCCTTTACCGAAAAAAGGGATTTATAGATAATGGCCGGATTTTATTATCCAGGAAAATAGGTAACCAAAAAGACGACTGACTTTTATCATAGGATCCAAATAGACAAAAACCTATTTTGGTTACCCCATTGCCCCGATGAAGGTTTAAGAATAAGTGGAAAAAATTTCCCTCCGTTTTGGTAGTGGTTTTAACTACTTACAGTGCATTCAGTTTTCTTACCTGTTAATTGTTTTTTATTTAAAGAATAATAATGAGGGCGATGTTGCTTCTTAGGGTGACAAACATAAATGAGAACCGGGAACCCCTGGCCTTAAGCGAAATTCCCGTGCCCGAACCCGGTTTTAAAGAAGTACTTATAAAGCTGAGTGTTTGTGGGGTTTGCCATACCGAACTGGACGAGATAGAAGGCAGGGCAATGCCCGCTTTTTTTCCAATCATTCCGGGCCACCAGGGGGTGGGGATAGTGGAGAAATGCGGCAAGGGGTGCACCAGGATTTCCCCCGGGGACCGGGTGGGGGTTGCCTGGATATTTTCAGCTTGTGGGACATGTCATTTTTGTACTTCGGGCAGGGAAAACCTGTGTAGCAAATTCAAAGCCACAGGAAGAGATGCCAATGGCGCTTATGCCGAATATATGGTAATTGGAGAGGATTTCGCCGTTAAAATTCCGCAGGAATTAAGCGATGTTCATGCCGCCCCCCTTTTATGCGCAGGTGCAATTGGGTACAGGTCGCTCAGGCTTGCAGCACCCAAGGAAGGGGATAATATAGGGTTAATGGGATTTGGTGCATCGGCCCATCTTGTCATTAAGCTGCTTCGGTATTTATATGGGTCCGCGGGTATTTTTGTGTTTTCCCGAACAGAGGAAGAGCGAAACTTTGCTATGGAATGTGGAGCTACCTGGTGCGGTGACATAGGAGACCGTGCACCCGTGATGCTCAACAGCATAATAGATACCACCCCCGCCTGGAAACCGGTGCTGGAATCGCTCAGGAATCTTGAAAAAGGAGGGCGGTTGGTGGTCAATGCTATAAGGAAGGAAAATACAGACCGGCACCTTTTAACCGGAATTACCTATGAAGATCACTTATGGTGGGAAAAAGAGATCAAAAGCGTGGCAAATATTACGACCAAAGATGTCACCGAATTTCTCGAGTTATCAATAAAGGCCGGGATTAGGCCCACAGTAACGGAGTATGCCCTTGAAGAGGCGAATGTTGCTTTGATGGAAATAAAAACCAAAAAAATTAAGGGGGCCAAGGTTTTAAGAATTGGACCTGTTTAGGAGGTAACCGCCTTGATCCTGGATGGGATTAACCGAAAGGTCTACAAACCACTCCTATATAATTCTTATTCTTCCATAATTTACCCACTAAGACCAGAATGAAAAATTCTTTCCTAAAGAGTCTGCAGTTTTAAAAAATAGGACTCCTGCATTCCCGTGCTTTCTAAATTATGTAGATTTACTGCTTCTTTATTTATTATACCCTATGAAATTTACTTTTGTTCTTACCTTTTTGCTATTCCTGGGTTTTTCAGGGTTGCAGGCTCAAAATAAGTTTAGTGCAAAAATTCTGGATGCAACTACCTCAAAACCATTATTTGGAGCCAATGCCGGCGTTGAGGGAACAACTCTGGGCGCAACTGCCAATGAGGAGGGATCAATTTTAATTACTAAAATTCCCAATGGCCCCCAGGTGATCATTTTTTCTTTCCTGGGGTATACTTCACAATCTTTAAACCTCAATTTTCCGCTGGAGGAAGAAATGACCTTTGAAATTCGTTTGGAACCCAAGGGAGAAGAAATGGATGCCGTAATTATCGCCGCTACCCGTTCCCGAAGGACCATTGCCGATCTTCCTACCAGGGTAGAAGTTTTAAGTGGGGAAGAACTGGAAGAAAAAGGAAACATGAAACCGGGGGATATTCGAATGCTGTTAAACGAAACAACGGGGATCCAAACCCAGCAAACCTCTGCAACCTCCTATAATTCCAGTATCAGGATCCAGGGATTGGAAGGAAAATATACCCAGCTCCTTAAAGATGGGTTTCCTTTATATTCAGGTTTTTCAGGGGGGCTAAGTCTGCTGCAAATTGTACCATTAGACTTAAGGCAGGTTGAAGTGATCAAAGGTTCTGCCTCCACTCTATATGGAGAAGGTGCCATTTCCGGATTGGTAAACCTTGTCTCCCGCACCCCCGGTGAAGAACGCCAGCTCAATTTCCTTATTAACGGAACTTCGGCTCTTGGCCTTGATCTTAGTGGTTTTTATTCAGAAAAATTCGGAAAACTGGGCACAACGGTGTTTACGTCTTATAACCTGGGAACGCCCTATGATCCATCTGATGAAGGATTTACCGCCATTCCCAAATTCCGCCGACTAACCATAAATCCACGCATGTTCTATGATCTAACTGAAAGATCCTCGCTCGAGCTTGGCATAAATACGGTAATTGAAGAACGTATAGGGGGAGATATCGATTTTATAAAAGGTAACCCTGTAGAAAACCCATATTTTGAAAAGAACAATACTGAAAGGATCACCACAAGAGCTGCATTCAATACTTCTTTTAATAATGGGGCATACCTTACATTAAAGAACAGTTTTAGCTTCTTTGAACGCAGCATTGAAATTCCTGATTATCGATTTTCAGGAGATCAGTTTGCCTCTTTTAATGAAGCCAGTTACACCTTTGGGAATCGGGAACTTGAATGGATCCTGGGAGGAAATTTCTGGATAGACAGGTTTGAGCAAAAAGAGGTTATTAATGGGCGACCGGTTGATTACAATTATATAACGCTGGGTGCTTTTCTTCAAAATACCTGGAAACTCAGTGAAATTATTAGCCTGGAGACCGGCCTGAGAACAGATTACCATAATGAGTTTGGTTTATTTGTATTACCACGGTTTTCCTTATTGGCCAATTTTAATCCTCAATGGACAGCCCGTCTTGGTGGTGGTCTTGGGTATAAAACCCCAACGGTTTTTACTGAGGATGCAGAACGGGTGCAGTTTAAAAACGTACTGCCCCTTGATGTAGAGAATACCACAGCTGAAAGTTCCATTGGAGGAAACTTCGATGTTAATTACCGCAGTTCCTTATTTGAAACCATCGATTTTACTGGGAATGTATTATTGTTCTATACCAGGGTGCAGGATCCTGTGGTGCTTATGAATACATTTCCAAACGTTTTGGAATATCTGCAACCGGACGGCTTTATAGATACCCAGGGAATAGAGGCCAATTTTACCTTTGGATATAATGATTTTAAACTCTTTACAGGCTATACTTTTGCCGATGTGAACCGCCATTATAATGGAATTACAACCCAAATGCCACTTGTAGCCACCCACAGGTTGAACAATGTTTTGATGTATGAAGTTGAAGAAAAATGGAAAATAGGGTTGGAAGGTTATTACTTTGGCAAACAGCAATTAACAGATGGCAGGGTAGGGGAACAATACTGGATCTTTGGGTTAATGATGGAAAGGCTTTGGGAGGATTTTTCCCTTTTTCTGAATTTTGAGAATTTTACAGATACACGGCAGTCGCGGTTTGATCCTATTTTCACGGGTTCAAGATCCAATCCTCAGTTTGAGGATATTTTTGCTCCTGTAGATGGCTTTGTGATAAATGGCGGAATTAAGATCAAACTTTAAGTACCGGTACCAACATTGAACGGGAAAACATTAGTGTAAAAACCAGTAGAATAAATTCAGCTTGTGAAAATGGATTTTTGGTTTGCCCTATTTTTCTTCTGAATTTTCTTTCTCCAGATTATAAAACCTGAAATAGAAAGAAATGGGCCTGACAGGCCTGTGAGACAATATAAGATCTTTGTCCATATCCCGCCATATTGCCCAAAATGCAGCGGAATAAGTGTACTTGATAATTTGGTTTTCAGGTCTGCTTCCTGCACCCGTATGATCCCTGTGATCGCTCCGGTTTCTGGATGGGCGAGGAAACTGTTATAAAATTCGGAATAGAAGAAAGCGTCATCATCAAAATTTCCAAACACCCTGATATCTGCCCCTGCGCTAAGAGGAAGCCGAACATAGGAGGGTGTAAAATCAGGATTTTCGATCTTTATTTTTGTAAGCACATCCTGCACTGAGGTGGTAACCAGCGGAGTTTCCGCCGAAACCGGGGGTTTCAATCCCGTAGCAGCCACCGTCCACGCAAGAAAAATACCCGTAACAACCAAAAGTAAATTAAGGAGCAGGCTCCATACACCTACCATACGGTGAAGGGAAGAGTAAAATGTCCTTTTGTTCTTATGAACGATCCGGGTTTGAAAGAAAAGAGTTTTAAAAAATGATTTCCGATAAATGTAAATTCCGCTGAGCAGGGAAAAAAAGAATACTATTCCAATTACAAATACCAATATTTTCCCCGGGGTACCGGCCTGGAAGCTATAATGAAACTTCAGCAACCAGCGGGTAAAAGTGGTAAGTTCATTTACTTCTTTTATAATTTCCCCTGTACTGGGATGAACAAAAATGAAGAGCCTTTCAGTAGGCTTCCGCAGATTAAAGATCAATGCTTCGTTTTCTTCAAAATGTATTAACCTGGTATCCCAGAGAGGATATTTTTCCTGGATAGATTTGATCCCGGTATCAATATTTAAACCTTCATAATTTGTTACATTTTTATATTTTTCCCATTGAAGATCCTCAATATCATGTTGAAACACAAGCACAGCGCCGGAAATGCCCATAAGAAATAAAAATGCCCCCGCAATAAGGCCGGCGATTGAATGGTATTTTAAGATCTTCCTGTTTTTCATATAAAAAAGCAGCCACAGGTTACCCTGTAGCTGCCCATTGTAAATTTATAAATTCACCCTTAGAGAAAGGTTAAGCCTTGCTCCATTTCCTTTAATGTAATTCTCAGGTCGTGCATCCCACTGTGAAATGGGGAGGTAATAATCCTCATTAAAAAGATTTTCTACTCCCAGTCCAAGCGAGGTTTCATTTGTAAATTTATAATTGGCCGTGAGATTAAAAAGACTGATGTTCTCCACAGGTCCCTGCCCATAGGTATAGCTGCCATTTTGTTTAGGCTCAAACCTGTTACGGCTCCCGCTGTAAACGTGCGCCAGGCGAACATTCAGTTTATCAAATGGGTTGTATCCAATATAAGTGACGGTTTTTACAGGAGGAATACGGTCCCCATTCATCCAGGAATTGTAATTCCCATCATCTTCAGAAT
Source organism: Gillisia sp. (assembly GCA_039989915.1). Taxonomy (GTDB): domain Bacteria; phylum Bacteroidota; class Bacteroidia; order Flavobacteriales; family Flavobacteriaceae; genus Gillisia. Next base: position 39,669 of record JBDXGW010000018.1, on the reverse strand, counting down.
CCAGTTTCCCTTCCGTCCAGGATAAAGAGCTTCCCAGGTTTATTTTGTCTGTGATCTTAGTGTCAACAGCCAGTTCAAATCCATATACTTTTTCCGGTTGGCGGGCGATCTGGAAAATTCCGTTCACCTCCCTGTACGTGGCCCCAAGTTGAGAGGTGCTTAAAAAGTAAGCCCCGCTTATGCTGGTTCTTCCCAGGTAGGTGTTGAATCCTGCCTCGTAGTTGTTGGCAACAACCGCTTTTGAAGAAATGTTGCCTATGGTACTTTCAGTAGCGCTTCTTAATGTTCTGCCAAGATCGGCGATAGAGAAACTTTGTGAAAAGCTCACAAAAGGTTTGAATTGCTCCCAACGGTTATAACGCAGTCCTGCATTAAAGGTGGTGGCATTATACTTTAATTCTCCTCCTTCAACCGCCACATTTCCCTGCGGGGTTCCTCCATTGGGAACAATGTAGATTGTCCTGTAATCCGGGATCTCAATGTTGATGTTCTCCAGTCGAATTCCGGCTTTAAATACAAAATCCCTGTATAGGGATTTAAGTTGGGCATAAGGGGCAAAGTTGCTCATGTCAACTTCGGGTACCCAAAGTCTTCCGTCTACCAGATATTGAGAAGTAACATCATTCAGAATGTCAACCCCGTAAAGAATATCTCCTGAAAATTCACTTCCAAAGTGATAAGGAGTTTTAAAATTAACGCGGGCACCTTTTTTATCAGATTCGATCATAGACTGGCCCCCTTCATAGCCGGTTTCTGCATTAAAGAAGAAGGGGGAAAACCCATAAACAGTCTGGAAATCCTGAAAATACAGATTCAAATTGAAATCTGTGTTCCCAAGCAGGTTAAAGGCATTGTACGTGAACTGGCCATTATGGTTGTACCGGTTTCCCTGGTCTACTCCCGGGTCATCACCTATTATCCCAATTGCCGGCCTAACTCCATAAACTCCGGGCAGGTTGATATATTCGGTATCCTGATTACTGCTGAAGTAATTGTACATAAATTCCAGGGAGTGATCCTGATTGATCTGGTAATTTAGCTTTCCAAATAAATTATATTGATCTGTTTCGCCCAGTCCATAGGAGGGAGATACTATTTCCCCATTGGCATCCCTGAACACCCCGGTTTGCTGAAAACTTCCATTGGCTACATACCCCAATTTCCCTACCTGACCTGAAAAGGTTTGGGACAGTTTGGAGCTAAGGGAATGGTCCTGATCTACCAGGGAAATTCCGCTGCTAAGCTCTGTAGTGCTTTCAAGGCTTTTATATGCTCGGGGCTTTTTAGTAATGTAATTTATGATCCCGCCATCTGCCCCATTACCATAAATAGCTGTGGCACCTTTAATAATCTCGATTCGCTCGATCACATTAGGATCAATGGTATTAATATCTCTGCTGCCATTCCTTAAAGGGGTAGACTGCGGAATTCCGTCTATTAACACGAGCATATTTCTTCCACGCAGGGTTTGCCCGGTATTACTAGTTTGGCTGGTACTCAGGGCAAGACCCGGCACCTCGTTCATAAGATCGGCCACGGAATTACTTGTAAGGGAAAGGGTTTCAATTTCACGTGCGTTTAAAACAGAGACAGAAGAAGGAACCTGATCCAGGGTTTCAACTCTCCTGTTGGAAGTGATAATGATCTCATCCAGGGCTTTGAGGTCTTCCTCCATTTGGATATTGAGAATCTTTTCTTCTCCGGCTACCAGGCTCACCTCCCTTGTCACTGTATTATATCCGGGGGATGAGAATAGTATCTTATAAGATCCCGGGGTAATTGCATTAATAGAATATTCACCGGTTTCCTTTGTATAGGATTGTAAATTGGTATTGGATATACTTACAGTTACAAAGGGAATACCTTCATTTTGCGAATCTCTAACAACACCGGAAATTGAGGAATTTTGTGCGCCCGCGTAAAGGCTAAGCAGCGCTATTATTAAAAACAGGAGGGGTTTCTTAGACATTATATTATTTAGATTGATTAAAAATAGGGCGCAAATGTAGAATCAATCTAAATAATAAAAAAGATAAAAATTGTTTTTTTTGATGGTCGGTCCGGTACAGGAATTTTTTGGAAATCTTATTTTTGTAAAGCTTTCATTTGCAAGAAGATATTGTGGATTGAATAGTGAAAACCTTCCATTTTTTTTTCTTTTTACGGTAAACAAGTAGGCCCGGCTATTAAAAAAGGAGAATAGAATTAAACAGGAAAGATAAGGCTTCCTCCAATTTCGGCGGGGAGCAGGATATAGTGGATGGATTATTGTAAAATCCTTGTTTCTGCATTTTTTAAAATGAAGGGTTTAATAATGGGAAAGTAAATAGACCTTCAAGGTGTTATCCCGGTATAGGAGAAATTAAAAAGAATTGTACTTACTATTGTTTAAATTACAGAGTAAAATTAAGCAGTTGCGCGATCAAAATTTTTATTAAATATATTTGGAGACAATAAATGCAGCAATTAAAATGCTGCATAAAAGAAGAACCCATCTCCATATTTTCATATTATCTCTAATCCTTTCCTCGGGATCCATATAATGAGTGATTTAAAACAGGATTAGCCCCTGCAAGAAACTTTTAACTTACAAGGGATAATCCAGAGAGAAAACTATCCAATTTGAGGATTAAGAAATATCTGAATTTTATACGAAAAAAACAAGGTTGATTTATTATTTTCATCAAATCTGGTGAGTGTTGCTAAAATTGATTTAGTTAAATGCTTCACCTCTTAATTCGTTCTTCTATACTCCAATCCCGGGCCATCACATTGGTTATAGGTGCTTTTCAAAAGGCCATTCAGCGTAATAAACAAATACTCCTTTTTTAAACTTGCCGAATAACACGATGCGATAATTGGGCTTTGAGTATCAAAGAGCATTGTAAGATGTAGTTTGATGTTTGAATCTGCAGTTACGGCTTCTTCCATAATTGTATAGGTACCCTCTGCGGTCACACTTTCCTTATCCTGAATCCTGGTCTTTTTAAAAGTACCATCGGCCCTGATTAAATATGTTTCCTGCCAATCCATATCTTCACCGGTCCATTCCATATTATTTCCGGTAATTCTTATCAGTTTCCATTCACCTGTAACTGAAGTTTCCCCCAATTCATTATCATCATTAGATGAGCAGGAGGAAAGGGATAATACTACTGCCAAAAAAAGTAAAAGATTTTTCATATTTTAAATTTAGTCTGTTGTGTATACTTATATGACCCGTAATTCCTTAAAGGTTGCGTCAATTTCAAAAAAAAGGGAGTGATGAAAGAGAATAAAAATTTACTTCTGTTATATGAGGATAATAATAACCGAAACTGTTTATAGAAAGGTTAAGGTGAAAAAAAAAGTATTTATATATTATTTTCAAGATTATTGGAATATTTATCCAAAACAATCCCGGAATCAAAAGCATTAATTTGGTTTATTTTATTGATTTTGGAATCAAAGTATAATTCAACAAAAAAACGATCTACCGCATAAAGTATCACCTGGCTATTTTCCTGGGGTCGGGTTTCTAAGTAATCTCCAATGCTGAAGATGGCATCAAACTGTTTTTCTCTGGAAAGGGCTAAAAATTCGTTTAGGGTAACTTTTAATGACATCGCACTCTTCCATAATTAGATTAAAAATTATTTCAAACAAAAAAAGAGGACAGGTTTTAACTGTCCTCAAAAAATTCAGAAAAAATTAATTAAGTGGGGGTGCATAAACATTTCTAAATAATTTCTTAAAGATGTTAAATATTATAAATAAATAGATATTTTTTAACCTTTGTTTTGTAAGAAATTAACAATTCTTTAGGAAGTAGAATGGGGTGAATAATCTGAATTACAATTTGGATAGAAAAGTTATTTTATTCAAATCAAGTACACCACCTTATAATATCAAAAAAATTTCTATTTTTAAGATCTTATTAACAAAGATTAAAAGCAGATCCCTACAAACTGCTCGTCTTAAAAATTAACCCCCAACTTCTCCATGGAGATAAATCAGGCTATTCATTCTTCAGGGAACCTACATATACTCAAACCCCGCAAGGCCCTCAACAAAGCTTTTTTAAAGGTAAAGCCCAACCGGTCTCAAATTGAGCAGTTCAAGGAAAATCTTATTCAGTTGCTGGACAGGACCAATGATACTGAAAGTGAGGAGTTCCACAAGAACCTTGTTACAGATTTTTTAAAGAAGACGTACTATGAGCCACACCACTTTATAAATACCAAAGGCCGAAACGATCTTGTGATCCACAACGGCAATAAGGCCAAAAGCCCCGTTGGAGTGATCATTGAGGCAAAAAAACCTACCAACAGGGCAGAGATGCTCAGCAAGGAAAAGGTCAACGTAAAGGCCTTCCAGGAGCTGGTGCTGTATTATCTTAGAGAACGCATCACGCATAAGAACCTGGAGGTGAAATATCTCATCGCCACCAATATCAATGAATGGTTCATCTTTGACGCCAATATCTTTGAAAAGTCCTTTGCACAAAACAAAAAACTGGTTGCGCAGTTTACCGACTTTGAGGCCAGGAGGCTGGCAGGAAAGAATACCGACTTTTTCTACAAGGAAATAGCCGAACCTTTTATTGCTGAAATGCAGCACGATGTCCAGTTTACGTACTTCGATATTCGCAATTACGAAAAACCGTTGCGCAACAACAACCCGAAGGACGACAATAAACTTATAGCCCTCTACAAATTATTGTCGCCCGAACATTTGCTGAAGCTTCCATTTACCAATGACAGCAACAGCCTGGATAAACGTTTCTATGGCGAACTGCTGCACATCATAGGATTAACCGAAACAAAACAGGGCGGCAAGAAATTAATTGAACGCCAAAAGGAAGGCAACCGCAATACCGGCTCCTTCCTGGAAAATGCCATCATCCAGCTGGACAGTATGGATAAAATTGGCAGGCTGGAGAATCCGTCGCAGTTTGGAGATACCCAGCAGGAAAGATTGTTTAATGTAGGACTGGAGCTAAGCATCACCTGGCTCAACAGGATCCTTTTCCTAAAACTGCTGGAGGCGCAATTGATCACCTACCAAAAGGGCGATAAATCATACGAATTTTTAAGCCTGGAGAGGATCCATAATTATGACGATCTCAACAGCCTTTTTTTCCAGGTGCTTGCGCGAAAGCACAGCGACCGCAATGAAGATGTAAAAGCCCTTTTTGAAAAAGTTCCTTATCTCAATTCTTCGCTGTTTGAACCTACAGTTATTGAACACGCAACCCTTTTTATAAGCAACCTGCGGGACGATAAAAGTCTGCCCATCTACAGCGCCACGGTGCTGAAGGACAAAAAAGGCAAAAAACGCAGCGGCGAGCTCAATGCATTGGAATATCTTTTTGAATTCCTCAATGCCTATGACTTTAGCAGTGAAGGGGGAGAGGCGATACAGGAAGACAACAAGACGCTTATCAATGCTTCGGTCCTCGGGCTTATATTTGAAAAGATCAATGGTTATAAGGACGGCTCTTTTTTCACGCCCGGCTTTATCACCATGTATATGTGCCGCGAGACCATAAGAAAAGCAGTGGTGCAAAAGTTCAATGAATCCCCCTCTGCCTCCGGCATCTCCCCCGAAGGGGGAGAACCCAGGTTCAAGACACTGGATGATGTTTATGATCAAATAGACGATAATAGAATGTTCACGCGCCAACAGGCCAATGAGCTCATAAACAGTCTAAAGATATGTGATCCCGCGGTAGGCTCGGGCCACTTTCTGGTCTCGGCGCTTAATGAAATGATCGCTATCAAAAATGACCTCAATATCCTGCAGGATCGCACGGGAAGACGACTCAAGGAATATCAGGTGGAAGTGGTAAACGACGAACTTATTGTTACAGATGAGGATGGCGAACTCTTTGAATACAATCCCGCCTCAAAAGAAAGCCAGCGCATCCAGGAGGCGCTTTTCCACGAGAAACAAACCATCATAGAAAACTGCCTTTTTGGGGTAGACATCAACCCAAACTCCGTAAAAATATGCCGACTCCGACTCTGGATCGAACTGCTCAAAAACGCTTATTACAAGAACGAAACAGAGCTCGAAACCCTGCCCAACATCGACATCAACATCAAATGCGGTAATTCCCTTATAAGCCGTTTTGAACTGGATGCAAATCTTAGCAAGGCGCTCAAAGACAGCAAATGGAACATAGACAGTTATCGCAACGCCGTAGACACCTACCGTAATGCCCAAACCAAGGAGCAAAAGCGGGAGATGGAAAAGATCATTCACGATATCAAGAATGACTTTAGAAGCGAGATCTCCGGCAACGATCCCAAGGTAAAACGCCTGCAAAAAGTAAAAGGCGAACTCTTCCTGTTGACCAACCAAACCCAGATGTTTGAAATGTCAAAAAAGGAAAAAGCCGCCTGGAACAAAAAACTGGAAAAACTTTCTACGGAAAGCAAAAAACTGGAAACCGAAATCCAGGAGATTAAAAACAATAAGATCTATGAAAATGCCTTTGAATGGCGCTTTGAGTTTCCCGAAGTGCTGGATGATAAAGGGAATTATGTTGGTTTTGATGTGGTAATTGGGAATCCGCCTTATATACGACACGAGGAAATTAAGGAAATAAAACCTTACTTGAGCACCAATTATAGGACCTACACGGGAACTGCTGATTTGTATGTCTTTTTTGTGGAAAGAGGAATGTCTATTCTACGGAAGAAAGGTCAATTTATTTATATTTTGCCGAACAAATGGTTGCGAACTGGGTACGGTGAAAATTTACGTATTTATTTATTAGAACAGAAGATTAAAAGCATTATTGACTTTGGAGACTTACCCGTTTTTGAAGAAGCCACCACTTACCCTTGTCTTTTAGAAGTGGAAAAAACTGCGGGAAGCACGATCTTTATGAGCGCCGTTGTGGAACAACTTTCTTTTGATAAAGGTCTCCAAGATTATCTCGTTGAAAAGCTTTTTCCAGTGGATAGTCGTCTCTTACAGTCAGAAGGTTGGACTCTGACAAACATCCAAGTTCAGAATGTTTTGGAAAAATTGCGAAGGCAAGGAACCCCTTTAGGAGAATATGTAGATTCCAAAATTTTTTACGGCATTAAAACAGGTTTAAACGAAGCTTTTGTCATCGATCAGGAGACAAAATATGATCTTATAACTGAAGATCCAAAATCTGAAGAAGTAATAAAACCATTCTTAGCAGGACGAGACATAAAAAAATATGACGTATCCTCAACAGATAAATATTTAATTCTTTTTAAAAATGGTGATACCCATCAATTGTATGGAAAAGTAAAAGAAGAAATTGCTTTTGAAAAAATGAGTGAGAAATATCCAGCAGTAATGCGCCACCTCCAAAATTTTAGAGATAAAGCTAAAAAAAGGTATGATCAAGGTAGATATTGGTGGGAACTTAGAGCTTGTGACTACTATTCTGAATTTGAAAAAGAGAAGATTATATATCCTAATATTTGTAAACAACCAGAATTTACTTGGGATGAATGGGGACAATACACTAATCAAAAATGCTTTATAATTTCGGGAATTGATAAAAGTTTATTAGGAATACTTAACAGTAAAGTTACTTATTTCCTTTTTAGGTATACTCTTCCGATGTTACGGGGAGATTTTTTCGAACCTGGTTATAAATATTTAAAGCACTTCCCAATTGTGGATCCGGGGTCCACTAAAATAGGTGAGCAAGTAAGCCTAATTTTAAAATTAAAAAAAGAAAATCCTGCAGCAGATACCTCTTCCTTAGAAGCAGAAATTGACCAGCTTGTTTACCGGCTTTATGGTTTGAGTGAGGAGGAGATTGGGATTGTTGAGGGTTTGTAGTTAGGTCATGATTTAATTATGTGATTTGAGAACACTATAATATTAATAAAGTGAGCAAACTGGGATTGTTGATGGGATGTGTGCGGTGAGAAAAAAAATACCATTACTCCAGAAAAACTTTGGATAAAAAGTTAAGAAAGTTAGTATATAACGTTTATGTGCAATTTACAGAAATACAGTTTAATTATGGACTTTATTGAAACAGTAGTAGGAAATTCATTATTTCAAAATATATTAAGTGGAGTAATAGGTGGATTAATTGTGCTTGGAATTCAAATAAAAAATGAAAAAAAACAAAAGGGAAAAGAAAAAATTGAACAATCAATTGTTGGAAAGAAAAAGCTAAAAATTTTAAGTAAAGATTTTTTATACCAATATGAACCAGGAAAAATTACTATGGAAAAATTAATTGAAGACTTTGGCCAACCACATAAAAGATATAAATCCGCAGAATATGAAAACTTATTTTTTGAATTTCAAAATGCAAAATTAGAAGTTATAAATAGTTCAGAATTTAATTCAATAGTTGCTTTAACCGTATTTTCAAAATTGGATTATAAATATCCAATAAATTGTAGATTATCATTTGAAGAAGACGATGAAATTCTGGGTAAAGCAAAAATTTCAGATGTAATTATAAATAATCACTTTTCGTTTGAATCTCATAACACTCCATTAGGATTTGAAACCATTATTGGAACTCATAATAATTATCGTCAAACAAAGCATTTGAATTATTACTACTTAGTTGGAGGCAATTTTGATAATATTGAGAAAACTAAAAATGAAATAATAAATCAAGTTTGTGTGACGGAAAATAAGGATGTTTATGCTTTTTTAAGTTTTTATGATACTTTCTACAGTTAAAAAAAAAGCGACTGCGCTATAGCTATCGGTGAGGTCTCATGACCTCGTGCCTGGTGCAATTTTGGTAGAAGGAGTGAGCGATTTGAAGTCTCATGACTTCATGTTGTAATTTGGTTAGAACCGGCTGCTAAAATTAAAAAAAGCCGGTAATAGGGTGAATGAACCTGGGGAGTAGAATTGTTCAATAATATATAAAGATCAAAATGCCAAAAACCAGAATATTTATTAGCAGTGTACAAGCAGAGTTTGCCAGGGAAAGACAAATGTTGTTTGAATACATTTTGGCAGATCCTTTGTTAGGTAGGTTTTTCGAACCCTTTCTTTTTGAACGTTTACCCGCTCTAGATCAACGAACCGATACCATTTACTTAAAAGAAGTGCAACAATGTCCTATATATTTAGGTTTGTTAGGTACAAAATATGGTTTTGAAGACGCTGAGGGAATATCTCCAACAGAACGAGAGTTTGATCATGCGACACTACACCATAAAACCAGATTAATTTTCTTAACCAGTCATAGTGATCAGGAACGAAACGATAAGCAAAACACATTTATTCAAAAAGCACAGTTAGCATTGATTAGAAAGCGCTTTTCTACGATCGACGAGCTTAAAACCTCAGTTTATGCCGCTTTAGTAAATTATTTGATCGAGAAGGAGTTAATTCGTGTAGGGCCTTTTGACGCTTCCTTAGATCCATTGGCGACTTTAGAAGATATTGACTCCAATAAGGTGAGCGACTTTGTAAAGACAGCTAGAGCAAGAAGAGGGTTTAAATTATCTGAAACAGCTGCATTAGAGGAAGTATTAGTGCACCTAAATTTGATGAAGGAAGACAGGATTACAAACGCAGCAATCTTGCTTTTTGGAAAAAAACCTCAACGTTTTTTTATTAATTCAGAAGTGCGATGTGTCCATTTTCACGGAACCATAATAGAAAAACCTATTCCATCCTACAAAGTATTTAAAGGTGATGTTTTTGAATTGGTAGATCAAGCCGTAAATTTTGTATTGTCTAAACTAGACTATAGTGTTGGAACTCGCTCTCAAGAGATTTCCATTCCTGGAAAATATGAAATCCCAAAAGAAATAGTGGCAGAAGCAATTGTTAATGCAGTGGCACATAGAGATTATACCAACAACGGTAGCATTCAGGTTATGTTATTTAGTGACAGGCTGGAAGTCATCAATCCCGGTACTTTACCTCTTGGCTGGACCACAGAAAAACTAAAAACCTTACATACATCTGTTCCGGCCAATCCGCTATTGGCAGAGCCAATGTATCTGAAAGGATATATTGAACGGTTGGGTACGGGTACGGCCGACATCATTCGTATTGCAAGGGAAAATAATCTGCAAGAGCCTGATTTCGAGCAAAAAGAAGAGTTTAAGGCCATACTTTACCGTCCAAGCTCTGAGCAAGTACCGACTAAGCTCCGCCCAAGTATCGACCAAGTACCGCAGGACCTCCGTAGCACTTCCGTAGAAGTCAAAAATCTATTAAAAGTAATGGAAGGGGAAATGAGCAGAAAAGAAATGCAACAAGCACTGGAATTAAAACATGTGGGTAATTTTAGAGAAAATTATCTGGAGCCGGCTATAGCTGATGCGGTAATTGAAATGAAATATCCGGATAGCCCAAATCATCCTAAGCAAAAGTACCTAATTACAGAGAAAGGAAGTGAAATAAAAAAACAACTATAATGATAGAAATACTTCTTAGGTTGTGGAAAAAAAAGAAAACGGGTAATGTTGTGAAGGAGCACGGGGAAGTTCATGGGCAACTATGCCGGGATCGTGAATTAATGTAGGATGGATAATTAATTTGAAAACCCGGAGCAAGGTATGACTTAGTAAGAATTATGATTTCATAAGCTCACCCCTGCTTGAAATGTAAGATTAGGTTAACCGCATAAGAATTACTCAAAAACTACAATTCTAACTATGAAAACCTTCAGCACCATTTTATTTACCTGTCTCCTTCTCCTTTTTCAATCCTGTTCTGAAAAGGACAAAGAATGCTCCGGCATTTGCACAGAAGAGTATAGAACTATAGTTGTTGAAATAAAAACCAGCGAAGGTGAGCCTGTAATATTGGATGAAAATAAAGTGGTAGAAGAAAACAGTGGCAGGTATCTAACTATTCAGCCGGATGATACTACATTAATGAATGAGAGAGGCCTTTATCCCATTTTTAGTGACAGATATGCGCAGGAGTTCAGGCAGCGGCAAATTCAAATAAAATTCACCGGCTATATTGAAGGCGAGGAAGTGGTGAGCGAAGTTTACAGTGTGGGTGCCGACTGTTGCCATGTGTATTATATTTCGGGAGACCTGGAGCCCGTAATCTAGAAGTTCTCTTGTTGCAATAAAAAAAATACTATAAAACCATAAACCTTTTTTAAATGAAAAATTTTTTCAGAATTTTCCTCAGCATTTTTATTTCCTGCTTTTTTATTTCCTGTGCGATGAAACCCATTCCATCTGAGCATAATCTCGTGATGATGAATAAAGAAAAAATCACAATAAACGAGCTTGGAAAGGGAACCATTCTAATTTACAATGATGCAAATATTTTACATACGGCCGATAATACTTCCCAACTGAACATTCAACTGGATGGGAAAAATTTAGGGCAGTTACGGGCTAAGGATTTTGCAATAGTCAAGCTGGAAAATGGAGAGCACGTTTTTAATATTAGGCATCTGGACCTGGTAAATATGCGAAGTGAACATAAAATAACGGTAAACGATTCCCTAAAAGTAATCCTGGTTAAACCAACCATCACTTCCAATAAACTTGAAATTGTAAATCAACTGCCTGCCAATTGGGATAAATACAGGTACATGGAGCCAAACCGTTAATTGCAATCGGCTTCTTAAACTACCCGTTTTGGGACTTCCTCCAGCAACGCTGTGATCTTTTGATATAAGCGTGCTTTATTCACAGGTTTTGCCAGGTAATCATTCATCCCAATATTTTTAACCCGCTCTTTGGTGCTTTCCATAACATCTGCCGTTACTGCGATAATGGGTATATTTTTACAGGCATCACCTGCATCTCCATTTCTTATAGCGATACAGGCTTCATAGCCATCCATTACAGGCATTTGCAGGTCCATTAAAATAATATCAACCTCCTGTTCTTTCAATTGTTCCAGTCCTTCAGCGCCATTATTTGCAAAACTTATCCTCGTGCCTTCCCATTTTGTGAGGATCATCTTCAGGACCATCTGGTTGATGGGATCGTCTTCTATTACCAGGACATGGGTTCCCCGCAAGTCATACCTGTCAACCGGAAATTGTTTTGTCAGTTCCACGGGGGCCGGGGCGAGGGGATATGAAAGGCTTAAGATACAGGTAGTACCTGCTCCCTTGTGACTTTGTATATGTATCCTTCCCTTGTGCAAATCTACCAGCACCTTTATGATGTATAAACCCAAACCAAGGCCACCATATTTCCGCTTGTTATTGATGCTTTCCTGGGTAAGCGATTCAAATATAGAATCCATTTTATCTTTGGCGATCCCAATTCCGGTATCGGTTACTTTTAGAAAAAGCTCCATGGTATTTCCATTCCCTGAGGTTATTTCAATTTCTATAGTTACCCTTCCTTCCGGGGTAAATTTTACCGCATTGTCCAGCAGATTGTTAACAATTTGTGCCAGGCGATTTGCATCTCCAATAACCCTCCCTGAAATGTTGTTTTTAATTTTAAATTCAAAGGAAAGCCCTTTTTCCTCAGCCTGGTTTTTATACGTCTGGCGTAATTGTTCCAGGATCTCCATATGGTCAAAAATCTCATTTTCAAGCTTTAATTCCCCTTTTTCAATTTTGGAAAAATCCAGGATATCATTCACAAGATTTAACAGCCGGACAGAAGAAGCCTTGATCACATTTGAGGTCGCTCTTACTTTATGCTCATTGGCTTCGCTGGCCATAGTATCTGCAAGGCCCATGATGGCATTGAGAGGGGTGCGCAATTCGTGGCTCAAATTGGAAAGAAAATAAGATTTGAGCTCATTCATTTCCCTAAGCCGTATCAATGCGAGGTTTTGAAGTTGCTCTTTTTCAAATTTCAGCTTTTTGATCCTGTTTGCCATAGAGAGCGACAAGAAAATAATTTCCAGCCCTGTTCCTAGCTTAGCGCTATTCTGGGTAAGGAAAGTATTGGGGAGGATACTTAGATTGTTCAGGATAAAGATCACAAACCCCAGGATGAGAAAAAATATACCCGTGATAAAGAATTTGTCTACCGTAATTCTTTTTGAGATCAGGATCACTATAGAAACTATAATTGCCACCAGTACTCCCAGCCCAAGGAGGTTTACTGAAGGATATGAATATTCCAGTAATCGCGGTACAAATATAACTACCAGTAGCAAAAGTGCGAGGCCTGAATAAATTGCGTTAAAGATCCAGGGCAGGATTTTGTTGCTTTGGCGTATGTTTAAATACACTTCTGAATATTTTCCAAGAAATCCCGCTGAAATAATGGCAAACAGCACCACCGCATGATTGGAAACCCAGCCTCCCCCGGGTCCCAGGTATTGGAAAAAGTACCCGTCCAGTGCAAATTGCAATAAGCCTACAGACACAACATACATACTGTAAAACAGGAAACTCCTTTCTCCCATTGCAAAAAAGAAAAACAGGTAAATAATAGCAGCGATAAGTAAGATCCCGTAAAAAACACCAAATACCAGTTGTTCTATATAGGTAATTTTTAGAAGGCTGGAAGCGGTATGCAACAAAAGGGGTAAATTCAAAACTTCCCCATCATTTTTATAATGAATATAGATGTCAAGATTTTCTTCTGAAGGCAGCTGTATTTCAAAGATCGTTTTGCGGTGATTAAAACTGCGATCCCCAAAAGCCATTTTGTCTCCGCTTTTTTGTGATTGAATTTCTCCGGAAGCAGAAATGCTGTAGAGTTCTACCGCATCTGTTATGGGCCTGCCGGTTTCCAGATAATAGGTGAGAATTTGAGACGTAGTGTTTTTAATGCTGAACTTCACCCAATAGTAATCTTTTGTAAACCCGATATTTAAATTCTCATCGTTTAAGGGCTTGAAATCCAGATGGGCAGCACGGTCCTTTACCTCTCCAAAAGTGTAAATTTGTTGTCCGGCATTGGCATAAAGGGCATATTGGTGAAGGGATACAACTTCTTTAAGATTGGTAGCGGGGTAGGGCTCCGGGTGCCGGGTTTGGGCATTAACTCCTGTATAAAGGATTAGAAAAAAGAGGCAGGAAACAAAATTTATGAAACGCCGTTCTATTTTGCAGTGCAGGTTTGGGGCCAATACTTGCATATTTTTAGGGGGTTGGTAAACAGGGGGAAGATATAGATAAATTTGTAAATGAGAACTTGTATTGGTTTCATGAATTTTAATAGTTTCACAAAGTAAAGAAAGCCAAACTTGAAATTTTCCGGGGAAATGTAAATTCCTTTTAATGGTTTAATTAGATTTCAATTACAACAGTCCTGAAAAACCAAATTAAATTTATAAGGTCATAGGGCTTCAAAAAAATAATTTTATATGATCCTTTTTAATTTTAAAAAGCTGGAAACAATTTCTTACTCTATTAACCCCTACTGGCCTCACATTTGGTTTAAAAAGATTAGTGCTCTGGCGGTATTCATCTTACTATTTACCTCTTGTGGGAACACCAAATACCATTACTATTTTGAAAAAGGAAGTATTGTTGATTTTACAAAGGGAGAATGGATCCTCAATAAAGCCTATACCAATTATAATGAAGAAAGGATTAACAAAATAGCCAGCAGGGAATTTGGCAAGATCCTGGACGATTCTTTATTCCCTATCGAATCTCTAAGAAAGGATAAACTGGTGCCGGCCCAATTATCTTTTAATCCTTCGCAGGAAAACCTGTATGACCTAAAGACTGCAACCGGCAAAGATTATTTGATCAATGTGCAATCAAATATGATTAAAAACGAGATGGGTTCCTTTGCTCATGCACCGGCAATGGGAAGTACGGTTAAAACTAATGAGGCAGGAATTATCATAAAGATCTATGACCTGAATTCTCAAACGCTTCTTTCAGAAGGAATGGTGACCGGGATTGCAAAAGTTACCAAAAGTGCCGACGGAAAAAACTGGGACTATGTTAATAATGCGCAAACGCTTTCTATGCAGGGTTTAATTAAATTGATTAAAAGGTATAAGAAAAATGGCAGGACCTATTAAGGTTTTATTGGTAAAAATTAGAAGATAAAGCGAAATGAAATTATTTTTACCCTGAATTTAAATTTGGGAGGTTCTAATTTAATCCGCTCTTTTATAAACAATGTGATATTCTGCACCCGTATTCACATTAAAACCGCTCAAGGTTAAGGTGTCATTGGTTACCTTTAATTTTTCACAACGCTTATTTTCAATAAGCACCAGAATTAAATCATCTTGTTGAAGATCATTGATATTATTAACCTTAAAGGGGCAGCTGCCCGATATTTTATATTCCTGAAATCTGGGTTCCTCCACAATTCCTTCCTCAATAAATTTCACTTGGGAATCCTGAAATTCAGCCAATCGAAAAGGATATTCAGTCTCTCTCCAGTTGCCTGGCAATTCCCGGATAAGAGAATCCTGTTCAACCACAGGGATTTCATTTTCAACCACGGGAGAGTTTTTTGTATCTAATTCAGGGTTTTCTGTTACAGGATCTGGTTCCGTTACCTCTTTACAGGAGAAAAAAATCGAGGTAAAAGATATAACCAGGGCAAATATTTTAAGTCTCATAATAATCAGGTTGATTAATTGTCTAAATTTAATCAACTAACCAAAAATTAACAGCAATGCTTAAAAAAATTCTGATCATTGTACTGGTCATTATTGCAATTCCTCTTGTAGTTGCACTTTTTTTACCAAAAGACTATTCCGTAGAGCGGGAAATCGTTATCAATAAACCCAAACAGGAAGTTTTTGAATATGTGAAATACCTCAAAAACCAGGATAATTACAGCAAATGGGCAACTATGGATCCAAATATGAAAAAAACCTATAATGGGACAGATGGAACTGTTGGTTTTGTTTCGGCCTGGGAAAGCGAAAATGATGATGTAGGAAGCGGAGAACAGGAAATCATAAAAATTGAAGAGGGAGAAAGAATTGATTTTGAGCTCCGGTTTAAAGAACCTTTTGAATCAACCTCACCTGCATTTATGACTACTGAAAGTGTTACTGAAAATCAAACCAAAGTTACATGGGGTTTTAGCGGACATATGAATTATCCTATGAATATAATGATGCTATTTATGGACTTTGAGAAAATGATTGGTGATGATCTCGAATCGGGATTGAGCAATCTAAAATCTGAAATGGAGAACTAATGCTGAACAAATACAAAATCGAAATAAAGTGGGCATTCATTTTCATAGCTGTAAGCTTGCTTTGGATGGTCCTGGAAAAATTGAGTGGTTTGCACAGCACCCATATTGACAAACATTATTATCTCACAAATTTGTTTGCAATTCCCGCAGTCTGGATTTTTGTACTGGCCTTGCAGGACAAAAAGAAGAATTTTTACAATGGACTCATGAATTTCAAACAGGGATTTATTTCAGGTTTAATTATTACATTAATTGTAGCACTATTTAGTCCTGTAACGCAATGGATAATAACATACATCATAACCCCGGAATATTTCCCGAATGTCATTGAGCATTCATTAGAAACCGGATATCACGCGACCCGGGAGGAAGCTGAAGCTTTTTTTAATTATAAAAATTTTGCGCTGCAAAGTACCATAGGTGCACTGGTGATGGGAATAGTAACTTCATTAATTGTGTCCTTTTTTGTAAGGACCAAAACTAAAAAACAGCCAGTATGAAACCTATAATTATATCCCAACTTTATGAAAGCAGCCTTGCAGAAGTATGGCATGCGCTGTCAAATGAAGAGGCACTCAAAACCTGGTATTTTCCGGTGCAAAATTATACGTTTGAAGTGGGTAAAACATTTTCATTTTATGAAAGCGAACACAGTCAAACCTTCCTTCATAAATGTGAATTCCTTAGGATTGAACCACAGAAAATTATTGAACACACCTGGACCTATCCCGACTATTCCAAGGGAGTTTCGGTTTTAAAATGGGAGTTGTTTCCGGAAGGCAACAAAACCAAAGTGCAGATCACGCATTCGGGAACAGAAAATTTGGCAGATGCAGGTCCGGATTTTAAAAGGTCCAATTTTGAAAAGGGTTGGAATGCAATTTTAAAAACGCAGTTAAGGAATTATTTATACGGCATAAAAAAATTAGTCTTTGAAGTAAATATAAAAGCCTCCCGGGAAAAAGTTTGGGGAAAACTTTGGGACAAAGAATCCTATACGCTCTGGACCAAACCTTTTACTGAAGGTTCTTATTATGAAGGGGAGTTAAAAGAGGGCAACAGAGTACATTTATTATCGCCCACCGGCGAAGGAATGTACAGCGATATTGAAATTTTAAGGGAAAATGAATTGCTCATTTTTAAACACATTGGAATGCTGAAAGACAAAAAGGAACTGCCTTTGGATGAGGAAACCAAAAGATGGACAGGTTGTTTTGAAAGCTACCGGTTGAAACAAAATGAGGGTTCAACATTAGTAATTGTGGAAGTTGATACCATTGAAAACTATGTTGATTGGATGAATAAATCCTTTCCAAGGGCTCTACAGGAACTTAAAAAAATCTCGGAGAATTAACAATTTATAGACAGCAGTAAACTTTTCACATGGATAACGGTTGGGAAATTTTATTCCGGGCAACCTTAATTTAAAAACTTACTAAAATTGAAATCAGAGATTGACTGGGAAGAATAAAATACATTTCCTATCCAGGATTGATCGTACCGCTAGATTTCAAGAAGCTGTTCAAAATTCTATCCCCCGTTATTGCTTGGATTTGTTTGCCATATGGGTCATCATTCCATCAAACTCGGTTTTGAATGTTTCCAGGTTTATCTGGTTTCCCTGCAGGATCATACTCCAGTGCCTAGTTTGAGCCCCCTGCGCCACCGCTTCCTTAATTTCCTCGTCTGTGGCACCAAATGCTTTTGCAGAAGCCGTGTGAAAATAAATACAATAGTTACAGGGAATTTGGGATGCTACCGCAAGTTGCAACAACTCCCTGTATTTTGGGGGAATGGTGCTGTTAGGTCCATTTAATTGTTTAAAGGAACCCCAGACTCCTGCTAAGGCCGCTTTGGGGTAAGAAGCAAACATGGCCGGAAAAGTGCCAAATTCTGTTTCAATTTCTTTCTTTGCTTTCTCATAATCATTTGTGTCCTGTGCACATAATGTGAATGAAAAAAATAGAAAAGGAATCACCAAAAGAATCCTTTTCAATGGATTAGTCTCTTTCATGATCAAGATTAATTTTATTGTTTCTTATATAAAAGTTACGACAACTTTTTATTTATCGCTGTTAAAATTTGGACAATAATAATTTGAATATCAGATAGTTAATTCCTGTATTTTTGTAATGAGAGGGGTAAAGCCAGATGCTGACTTGGGGGGATTTAATTTTTTGAATAAGGAATAAATTGTTTGAATTTTTTAACTGTTATAGTTAAAAATTATGGGTAACTTAATTGTAAGCAAGATTAAAAATCAAATTAAATTAAAAACTGGGCTATGGCAACAAAACCAAAAAACCCATTCGGTTGGGTAGAAATTTATGTAGAAGACCTGAGCAGGGCGAGGAAATTCTATGAAACCATATTGGCAATAGAATTAAGTGAACTTCCTATTGCTGAAGAGACGGGTGACTTGAAAATGTTGAGTTTTCCCTGGGCAGAGAATGAAAGAAACATTAGTGGGGCCCTGGTTAAAACTAAAGAAATGGCTCCCGGAAAAGGTGGTACACTTGTTTATTTTACTTGTGAAGATTGCTCCATTGAAGAAAGCAGGGTTGAAAAGGCCGGTGGAAAAATTTTACGCCCAAAAATGGGTATTGGAGAATATGGATTTGTTTCTATAATAATGGATACAGAGGGAAACCCGGTTGGTTTGCATTCTATGAAATAACCGGGTTTTTAAAAACTGAAAAAATAAACCGGGGGTACTACATCAACTGCCTGAGATCTATTTGTAAGTTTGCCTTAAAAAAATTCTATTGAAAGTCAACTGAGAATTAGAGGGTCGGGAATATTTATCATTTTCCCGTTTTCAGATTTTCCCAGGATTACAACCTCTTTACTGCCCTGATATTCGTTAATAGCAAAACGAAGTTGCTTTATAGTATCCCGGCGAATTTTTACTCCAGATCTCTGGTTTTTATTACGAACTTCAATATAGTAGCCATCTTTTAAATCACTCGGTTTGGTGGAGGGTCTTCCCATATCTATTTATCTATTGGACTAATTCCCGATTATTAATTTAATCGTTTATAAAAAGCATAATTGAGTAAGATAGTCAAATTAATATTTAAAAAAGGTTTCTGTTTAAAAAGGTTTATTTATACTGTTATGGTTAAAAATCTCTTCAAGGGTTGAGATTCTAAGGGGCTTAGATAAAAAGCCGGTTACAATGGGATATTTTATTGCTTTTGAAGTAAAATCTTCCATCGAAGAACTTAGAATATAAATATAGAATTGTTGTTTCACTTCAAGGTCGAACCTGTTAAATTCATTCAGAAATTCAAACCCGGACATAGTAGGCATATTTATATCCAGAAATAAAACGGTTGGAAGAGGCCCACTATTTCCCGAATAGGTATTTTCAATATAACTCAAGGCCGTTTCAGGTTCAAGGAATAAATTTATAATTGCATCCTTGTCAAATTTCCGGATAATAAAATCACAAATAAGATTATTGGTGCTATCATCATCTACTACCATATAGCTTAGTGATTGGGATTTCATTGCATTAAAATTTGATCCTGAAATTCTATAATAAAAGTAGATCCGGAGTTGACTTGACTGCACATTGTAATTTTACCACCCAGCATTTCCGTTTGTGTTTTTACCATGAACAGTCCTAATCCCTTTCCTTCAACATGAGGGTGAAACCTTTTGTAGAGTCCAAAAATTTCATCCTGCTTTTTTGTGAGATCCAGGCCCAGGCCGTTATCTTCAAAAATAAAGATTATGGTGCTATTTTCTTTTTTGGAGGTTACCCTTATCACAGAATCTACTCCCGGTCTGCGAAATTTTATACTGTTAAATATGAGGTTGTAAAAAATGCTATGAACAAAACTGCTTATGCTTTTTATATGAGTAATTTCTTCAAAATTCGTAATTATACTTATGTTTTCCCTTTTGATAAGATCCTGAAGGCTAACTTTTATGGATTGTACCACTTCATTTAAGTTAATTGCTTGTTTAGATTCACTCAATTCATGATTTATTTGAAGGATTTGATTTAGGTCCTTAAATACCTTGTCCATTCGTTCAGCATTTTTATGAATTTCCTTACTTAAATTAAGTTGTATTTCTTTTGAGTATTCTTTATCATTAAGTAGCTCGGCCAATCCAAGGATATTGGCCACCGGTGCTCTTAAATTGTGGGATAGAATATATGAGAATTGTTCAAGTCCTTTATTTGCTCCTATTAATTCCCTGGTATTTATTTTTAAACTTTTATTTAATTCCAGTAATTTATTTTCGGCTATTTTTCTTTCTGTAATATCTCTAATTATCATTGAGCTCCTTAAATTACCTTCAGAATCAATAAAGATGGAAGATGTAATTTCACCCGGAAATTGCGTTCCATCCTTCCTGAAAAAATTAAGTTCAACAGTTGCAGTTCCGGTTTCATTCCTCAATTTAAGAGCACCGGCAAGACGTGGGTCCATTAGATCGGTCACTGCGCCGCGGCCTAATAAACACAGCTCCTTTTCAGTTCTTTGAAACATTTGGCAGGCACTGGGGTTCGCGGCTAATATTTCTCCATCGGGTACAGTAACCAAAATGGCATCTGTACTATTTTCAAAAAAAGAGCGGTATCTTTCTTCACTTTCAATTATAGTCTTTTGGGAATTTATGTGATCTGTTACATCTCTTGAATTAGTTACAATCCCATCTATAGCCGGATCATTAATAAGATTGGTTGCTTTAGTTTCAACCCATCTCCATTTACCATCACCATTTTTAAAACGAAACGGTTTGATCTGAATTTGGTTTATCTCTTCTAAGGCCGAAAATTCTTTGATGACCCGATCCTGATCCTGGGGATGAATAAAGTCAAAGGCCGTTTTGCCAATAAATTCTCCTGGTGGAATACCCAATACAGAGGTAGAAGTTTCACTTACAAATTTATATTTCCCTTCTATGTCAAGGATTCCAATAAGATCAGATCCTTCCTGTACTAATGCCTTAAATTTTCTTTCGCTTTGTAAAAGTGCCTCTTCAGATTCTTTTAATCTGGTAATATCTTTTGCGATCCCATATAAACCGGTGATTATATCGCCATTTCGTAAGGGAACAAGCGAAATTTCCAAAAACTTATTGTTCCCTTTCCCGGAAATAAAATTTGCATGAAAATTCTGATTATTTCCCCGTAAGGCTGCCTGAAATCTTTTCACAATATTTTCACGGTCGCCCTGATCGCAAAACGGTAAAAAATTCATTTTCAGCAAATCCTTTTCAGAGGTTTCGGCTATTTCGATTAAACCTTTATTTAGACTCAAAAAATTTCCTTCTTTATCGAGGGAAAAAAGACCGTCGGAAATACTTCCAGCAAAATGTTCATGTTTTTCCGTTTTTGCATCCAATTTTACCTGGAGCATATTACACCTGCCTCTTTCCAGAATCTCAGAAGTAATATCCTTTATTACATTCAAAATATATATGATTTCTCCCGAATTTTCAAAAATTGGTATGTTTTCAATTTCCCAATACTTTATGGCATATGATCCATTTTGCTTGTTCAAAATGTCATATCGGTGAATTTCAATTTTGTGAGATTTATGAGTACTGCAGGCAATTTGTAAAGAATTCCGGAATTCATTCAGGCCCATAGAAAAAGGGTTCTCGGGAAAAACCTCTTCAATCAATTTGTTTTTCAATTCCTCCTTTTTCCTCCCGGTAACATTGCAATAATTGCTATTTGCTTCTTTAATTATAAAAATCCCATTTCTCTTTTCGAACAAGAGACAGGGGAAAGGTAAATTTTCAAAGATGTTTTTATAATAGCGCATTGTTCATTTTCATTATTATTCATGGGTCTGGAAAGTACCACTTATTAGTGAGTGCTTTACTAATATATTAAATAATTACAAGTAATCGATTTTTGGAGCTAATAACCGTTAATGAATAAGATCAAGAGTAATATTATTCCTACAATTGTTATATGTATTTATTTCCTTTTTTAAATTTTATAATACGCCGAATCCTGTAATATTGAAGTGTGAAGATCTTTAATTCACCTTACTTTAACAGCTTTATACCTTTTTTTCCTACAAGGCCAGGTACATGCAATTGATTTTTTTATGTAGGTACCTAATTTCTAATTAAGCTATATGGCAAAATTTTTTATTCAATATATGACTTAAATATTATCTTTTGTTAAAAGATAAACAAATCATAATTATTTTGTAACTTTTATTAATCTTAATTACTCTATTAATATAGAACAAAAGAATATAATCATTCTCTTAACGTGGTTTAAGGCAGGACCATTCCTTTTTAAAAAGTTGTTCCCTAAAGATAAGGGATTTAAAATATTAAGCTACCCCAATTTAAATTAAGAAGGATTATAGCAGGGTAAACGGCGCCGCTTACTTTCCTTAATTTTTTTTAAATCTTATTAATCAAAAAAGATAAGGGTATGATGAGATTAAACCAATGTGAGAAATTAGATGATTTAGAAATAATCTCCAAAATTCTCCAGGGCGAAACTGCCCTTTACGAGATTATTATAAGAAGGTATAATCCATACCTGTTCAAATTAGGCAGAAGTTATGGGTTTATTCATCAGGATACAGAAGACCTTATGCAAGAAGCCTTTATAAGTGCCTATACCAGTTTAGAAAAGTTTGAGAACCGATCTTCCCTAAAAACCTGGCTGGTTAAAATAATGCTCAATCATTGCTATCATCGCAAACATAAATTCAGTTATAAAAATGAATTGGTGAATGGGACGGCTCAAAAAAGTAATGTCATACCTAAGTTTTCAAATAATAATTCAAATACCGGTAAAACAGTGATGAATAATGAATTAAAGCATGTGCTGGAAACGGCCATACATGAAATTCCCGAGAATTATAAGTTGGTATTTACCCTTCGGGAACTTAATGGAATGAGTACTATGGAAACAGCCGCTGCTCTTGAAATTTCTGAATCTAACGTCAAAATAAGGTTGAAGCGGGCAAAAGTTTTGTTGCAGAAAGAAATTCAAAAAATGTACACCCCCGAAGAAATTTTTGAATTCAACCTTATCTACTGCAACAGGATTGTTCACAATGTTTTTAGGGAGTTGAAAACCAAAAAATCCCGCAGGCATCCTTTAGCTTCCAAATTTCTTGAATTACAAAACCGGGTGTTATCCTGGATTAAATTTACACCTATCAAGACCTCCTCATTGAATTGAACAATTAAAAATATGAATGCTGCACTAAAATTATTACTGGTTTTTATTTCCCTATCGGAAATAATTCTGCCGCCCTATCAAGAGGTTCTCAAAACCACTACGGCCGAAGTGGGATTTTTTTCCTCTGCCCCTGTGGAAGATATACAGGCTACTTCCAGAGAGGGAATTTCACTTATTAAGCCAGAAACCGGGGAAATAACTTTTAGGGTTTATATAAGATCCCTGAAGTTTCCCAAGGCTTTAATGCAAGAGCATTTTAATGAAAATTTTATGGAAAGTGATCGTTATCCTACTGCATCTTTCAGCGGAAAAATAAATCCAACTGTGAATTTTAAAACACAGGGAGAGGTCTCCGTGATATTAAGTGGAATTCTGGATATTCATGGAGTTAAGCAAAAAAGGGAAATTCCCGCGGTATTTCAAATAAATAATGATAGGATCATTCTTAAAAGCTCCTTCAATGTTGCCTGTGAAGATCATAAAATTAAGATTCCAAAGCTTTTGTGGAGAAATATTGCAGAAGTGGTAAAGGTGGATGTAAATGCTAATTATAAAAGATAGATATGAAAAAACTATTCCTTCTTATTTTTATTTTGTCCTTTTCTGTTTCACATAGTCAGGACCTGGATTCCATTATGCAAAGTCTTGATGCCGGATCTCAAAACCAACCGGTACTTTCAACCTTTAAAAGTCCAAAGCTTGTTTTACTTCAAACCAATGAAACTCAAAAGAAAAAAAACCTCACATTCTGGATATCTCACCGGTTTGGAGATATTGGGGGAGAATCTGGAGGGGGGCGTTCTCTGTTCGGTTTAGATGATGCCACAGATATCCATATAGGATTTGACTATGGAATAACAGATGATCTCACGGTAGGAATAGGAAGAAGCAGGTTCAATGAAACTTATAATTTTAATGCCAAATATCGTCTTCTCCGGCAAATGGAGGAGGCAATGCCTATCTCTGTAAGTCTTTTTGTCCAGAGCAGCTGGATAACCCGAAGGGAATTTTTTGCTGATGAATTTGATAATCAGGGTGAAAGGATCTCTCATTTTTTTCAGGTAATTCTCACAAGAAAATTTTCCCAGGCCTTATCTCTTATGGTCAATCCCGGGTATCTGGCCGGTTACCATATTGAAGACCCATTGGATAAGGAGAATTTCTTTGTGCTTGGGTTTGGAGGCAGGCTAAAACTCACCAGAATGCTTTCCCTGATTGCAGACTATACATTGGTGAATGGTCTGGACCGGCCAAATAATCTTGATGGCGGGTATACAAATCCTTTGGGAGTGGGCTTGGAGATCCAAACCGGAGGGCATGTTTTTAGTCTTAATTTTCAGAATGCAAAGTTTGTAACTGAAAACAATTTTATACCCAACACAAGGGAATCATGGGGAGACGGGGAAGTGAGATTTGGATTCTCGATCTCACGAAATTTTAACCTGGGACCCAAGGAAGAAAATATATGGGATACAGAAAATTAACCACTAAATATTTTTATTAATCTTTAAATTTCAAAGTCATGAACCGTAAAACATTTATCAGAACCGTATCGGCAGGAGTCTTAGTAAGTATTCCTGTAGTTTCATTATTAGGATGTTCTTCATCTGATGACAGCCCGGGACCTAATCCTAACCCAAATCCCAATCCTACCCCTCAGGGAAATTGTCTGCAAAATGGTACTAATAGTGCTATAAGCGCTAATCATGGACATACTCTTGTGGTTTCTAAAGAAGATGTGAATGCAGCAGTTGCTAAAACGTATACTTTATCTGCTGCAAACACAGATAATCATATTCATCAATTAACAATTACCCCTGCACAATTCAATACTCTAAAGGGCAATACTCAGATCACCGTTAATTCCACTTCAGATGCGGGGCATTTACATAGCGTGACGGTTTCCTGTGCCTGACCTGAAATGATGAATTTGTATACTTACTTAATACAATAACTCCGTTTGGTATTACAGGATGGAGTACTATTTTCTTGTGCCTGTAAGCGGCGTAATTTATCTAACAATTTTATTTAAGGAGCTGTACCGTTTAAGAAAATTATTTAATTATTCCTCTCAATTTGTTGCCCTCTGGTTTAAAATCTTTGGGGCTGAATTTTTTTTCTCTCCTCACAATTTTCAAAAGTGATAAATTCTCCTTCACTCATTCTGGAAGGCATCTGCTATTATTTTTGAGACCTCTTCCACACCGGGGGTGGTAACTTATTCCAATCTATAATCCCTGTTTGCGGGGATGGATTCTACCCTGGTTTATAAGTTCAAATTTATATATTGAGCGGGGTAATTATGTAGTAGGTCGGTAAAATCAAACCTTTTATCGGGTTTTTATTTTAATAATTTATACATTTACTATTCATTTTGGAATTCTTCATCCCAAACGGGTATAAATTTAATCAATAGTCAGGTCGAAATTCTAATGGAAATATTTTCCCTTCATTTTTATAAGTGGGAAAGTAGATGAGGAGTCATTAGAATTAACCCGGGATAGATTTAATGAGAGAGTGATCGGGGATTTATAATTTAAAACCTTAATATGATTGATTTTATAAAAGTTGCACACCCTATTATTTCTGAAAATGCGCAGGTTTTTCAACTTATCCAGGAGAACGGCTTGCATGGGGTGATAATTTGTAAAATTAATAAGCATGATGAATATTGGTATAACCCGAAATTAGTGCACTCTCTGGGATATAATACAGAGAGAGAATTGTCCTTGCAAAAAATCATTTCCCCCGAGGGCAACGGTGAAATTAAAAGGATCTTAAAAACACCCGATGATTTTGGAGAAATTCTTACCGGGGAAATTAATTTTCTTCACTCCAAAGGTTTTTTAATTCCAATGACCTATAAGTCACTGCAGGTTGGAGAGCACGTGGTAATAGCATTTAAAAAGATTTCAGATTTTTCTCACATTGAAAACAACGCTGAACTGAATTTCCAAAGAGAACAGCTTCTGGGGACCGTTCTAGACACTATTAATATTGGAGTTATTGCCTGCGACAGTAAAGGAAAACTCCTCCTGTTTAATAAGGCGGCTAAAAAATGGCATGGATTGCCCCCTCAAAATATTCCTCAAACGGAATATGCCAAATATTATAATTTATATGAAGCAGATGGTAAAACATTGTTTAAAACTGAAGAAATACCTCTTCTTAATATGCTACAGGAAGGAATTATAAGGAAGAAAAAAATGATAATACACTCTGTAAAGGGAAAGAAGAGAGCTGTTGTTGTAAATGGAGCCAGATTATTTGATAAAAATGAAAACATTAGCGGTGCGGTAATAGCAATGTATGATGTCTCTGAACTTGAACAAATTGAAAATCAATTAGCAATAAGTGAAACAATGTTCAGAGGAACATTTGAAAATGCGGTTGATGGAATGGCTATTTCTGATGTTAATGGCAATTTTACAGCAATAAATGAAAGCCTTTGCCAAATGGTAGGATATTCTGCCGGTGAATTGAAAAAAATGAATTTCCTTGAAATTACTCATCCTGAAGATATTGAGGACGATTTAAAAGTAATGAAAGAGCTGCTGAATTCTGAAAGGGAAAATGTTCATAAGGAAAAAAGGTTTATTAATAAAAATGGTAGTACCGTACATGTGCTTTTATCGGTCTCAATTGTGAAAGACCATAAATTAAACCCCCTGTACATGATAGCACAAATGTCAGACCTCACCGAACTGAAATCGGCCCAGGAGGAAAATGTCCGAATGTTAGGAATAACCAAAGAACAAAATGAGCGTTTAAAAAATTTCGCAAATATTGTGGCTCACAATCTCAGGTCCAATTCAGGAAATATAGAGATGCTTCTGGATATTTATACGGAAGAACATCCGGAAACTAAAGAGGACGAGGTCATAAAAATGGCATTAACAGCTTCAAATAAATTGAAGGAAACAATTGTAGATCTTAATGAAGTTGCTTTCATTAATATGTCCGTTTCAGAAAAGTTAATTCCTATTAATTTAAAAAAGTCAGTAACAAACACTCTGGAATCATTAAATGCACTAACAAAGAAAGCGAACCTCAGGGTTTTTAATCTAATTCCCGCCCACCTGGAAGTACTTTCGCTTCCGGCTTATTTGGAAAGTATTATTTTAAATTTTGCTACCAACGCCATAAAGTACCGTTCATTGGAAAGGGACCCCATATTGCGCTTTGAGGCACAGAAAAGGGAGGAGAATATAGAATTGTCAATTGAGGATAATGGGATAGGAATTGATCTTAAAAAGTTTGAGAAAAATCTTTTTGGAATGTATAAAACCTTCCATCATAACGAGGATGCAAAAGGTATTGGATTATTTATAACTAAGAATCAAATAGAAGCAATGGGAGGTAAAATAGAAGTTAAAAGCGAGGTGAATAAGGGTACTACCTTTACTATATTCTTTAAATATGACAAACAATAATACCACCTGGATCATTGATGACGATCCTATTCAAATATTTGTTGCTACAAGGAACTTACAGAAAATTAAATTCTCTCAAAATATTCATTCAGTTAATAATGCAAAAAATGCCTTAGAAGAACTAAAAAATTTTACTTCTGCAAAAGATAAAAATTTTCCGGATTTAATTTTTCTAGACATTAATATGCCGCAAATGGATGGTTGGCAATTTTTGGAGGAATTTGATAAATTTTCCTGGAAAAAAAAGGTAGCTGTTTATCTATTGACTTCGTCCATAGACCCTAACGATTCAATCAGAGCTAAATCTTTTAAAAGTATCCAGGGTCTTCTTTTAAAGCCTGTTAATCAGGAAGATCTTCTGAAGATTTCGAGAGAATTATGAAGTTGAATAGCAAATGATTTTAATTTTCAACTATTACAACTCTTCACTTAACTTGTGGCAACCAATAGTATTCAATTTGATACTTTAATTCCTTTTAAGATTTTGAATATGACCAGAAAAAATCATTAATTAAGTTAGGAAATAGAATTCTGATTACCCTAAAATACCCGCCCTGCAATTGCAGGGCGGTTTTTGCTTTTTAAGTCGCCCCTTGAATGCAAGCTTTCGGAACTTTTTAAATGGGATTAACTGCGTTGATCCTCAGGGGGGACATGCAAAGAAAACCCCCGCCCTGCTAACGCAGTAAATAGCAAGACAATTTTGAAAAGCTTAATTTCTTACCTGCTGTCAATTAGAAACCGTTGTTGCCGGCTATATTGATTCCCTTGATTTTAAAGCCACTTGCAAGCCTTTGCAAAAAAATAAAAGAAACTTTAAAATAATTTGCGTCTTTTTCATACCCTCTTCGTCCTGAATGTGTAACAAATAAAATTTTAAAAAAATGAAAAGATTTCATGTTCACGTAAGGGTAAAAAACCTTGAAGAAAGCATTGAATTTTACAATGCCCTTTTTAATACTAAACCAACATTGGTAAAGAAAGATTATGCCAAATGGATGTTGGAAGATCCTCGTATCAACTACGCAATTTCAACCGGTCACAATGAAAATGGCATTGAACATTTAGGATTGCAGGTTGAATCGGAAACTGAATTACTCGAAGTTTTTGACCATATGGAAAATGCAAAAGGAACTGTAAGAGAAGAGGGAGAGTGTACCTGCTGCTATTCAAAATCTCAAAAAAGTTGGATTACAGATCCGCAGGGAGTAGACTGGGAAGCGTTTTATACGCACGGCACAGCAACTGTTTATGGCGAGGGCGTAAATGCCAGGCCGGCTCCGGAAGTTATGGAGCAATGGACAGGGAATGATGGAAAAGACGCTTTAAAGGAACCTGTATCTATAGGTGTAGCAGACCACTCAGGTAATATTGAAATTTCCTGTAATGGCACTTGTAACAATTCTTAATTTCGGAGGTCTGTATTAAAAAGACCAAAAATGGATCTTTTTTAGTGTCTAGGCCCTGGTTAGACCTGGGTAAATTAAAAATCAAAATCACATGAAATCATTAGTCGCATTCATTGCATTTTTCGCGCTTTGTTTTGGCCTGGAGGCAGGTGAAAAAACCATAACCACCTCAGATGGGGTAGAGCTATATGTTAAAATAGAAGGTAGTGGCACCCCGTTGCTGTTCCTTCACGGAGGTCCCGGGTCGGCAAGCCTTTGGTTTGAGAAACTTTCAGGAGACTTTATTGAGGAACATTTCACAGTAGTATACCTGGACCAGAGGGGCGTGGGGAGATCAGGCAGCCCTGCAGATAATAATTATTCTATGGATCGTCTTACTAAAGATTTTGAAGAAGTAAGGGAAGCCTTAGGCTATGAAAGTTGGCTCACCCTGGGCCATTCCTTTGGAGGAATTTTACAAATGGGTTACGCCGAAAGATATCCGGAGGCCATCGCCGGTATGATTATGCTTAATTGTACAATAAGTCTCCATGAATCTGCCTGTGAAAGCTGGTTGCCTACAGCTGCGGAATTTGTTGGAGAGAAGTATAGCTGTGAAGGAGATACCATACCCATGCCTCAAAGAATGAATGAGTTTGGCGGAAAATTAAGGGAAAGGGATATCTTTTGGAAAATGGGCTCCAGGAATGCAGGTACCTTTGATGCGCTGGATAAAATTTCAGCAGAAATAGAAAATTTTAATTATGATCTAAGCAGGTATGCCATGGACTACCCTGATTATTGGGAGGATTTTAAACCCCTAACAGCAACCATGCATATGCCCGTGCTATATTTCTACGGAAAAACCGATTATATGGTTGGCCCCGAACATTATAAGACCTTAAAATTTCCCGAATTGATGCTCTGGGAAAGCAAGGGAGGACATGTGCCTTTTATTGAAGACATAGAAGACCTTGAAAAGGCAATTCTCGCTTATCTTGGAAAACACAAATTCTAAAAAAAAATGTCCCGGGAAGGACTTCCAAAGATCATTAAAATAAGAAATAAAGAAAATGAGCATTTTGAACACAGGCAAATCAGCATTAACTGTAAAGGATCTGGGAAATATAGATTTTGACGAACTAATGGATTGCTTTTTATTGGCATTTGAAAATTACTTTGTAAAAATGCCAACTGAAAGAAATTACTACAGGGAGCGTTGGAGAATCGCCAAAGTGGATTATAAATTATCCTACGGGATGTTTGATAAGGAAAAATTAGTTGGCTTTATCATTAATGCGGTTGATACCAGAAATGGTGCCCTGACAGCTTATAATACAGGCACAGGCGTAATTCCGGAATACAGGGGGCTTAAAATAGTGCGGTCCATATACAAGTATGCGCTACCAGATTTGAAGCGAAATGGTATTGTAAACTGTTCCCTGGAAGTTATTACCACTAATGAAATAGCCATTAGATCTTATCAAAGCATAGGATTTGAGATCTTTAAAAAATATAAGTGCTATAATGGGACCATTAACCTTGAAAACAGGGTTTCAGTTGGTTTGGAAGAAAAAAACTATCATGATATTAATTGGGAAATTTTACCCGGTAATGACTGCTATTGCTGGGACAATCAGAAAGAAACCATTAGAGAGGGGAATTTTAGATATTTTCAGGTTTTAAATGATAATACTCCGGAATCATTTTTTGCAATAAATCCTGAAAATGGTTATTTAGCTCAATTTGACCTGTTAACTGAAGGGGAAAATGCATGGGAGAGGCTGTTTTCAGGGATTAGACAAATTTCAGGCACAATTAAAATTAACAATGTGGATGTAAGGCTTACAAATAAAATTAATTTCCTCAATAGTATTGGATTGGTAAATTCGGTTGACCAATATGAAATGGGATTGAAAATAAATGGCGGGTCTCTAAATGAAACCAAAGAGGATAATGAACATTCAATATCCCGGAATGCTTTCTTTGCGTCTCGTTATACACAAAATTCGGGGCAATAAGCTTTCGGAACATTTTTCTTGGGATTAATTGCGTTGATCTGCAGGGGGGAGATCCTGCAAACAAAAACCACACCCTGCTGCGCAGTGCTGTTTTTTGCTTTTTCCGCTGCCCCTGAAAGCAAGCTTTCGGGCGCTGAAAAAGCAAAAAACCCACAACTTTCGTTGTGGGTTTTTCTTTGCGGAGAAAGAGGAACCAACCATTTTTTATTTTTAGCAGCAAATACAAGGGCTGGCAGAGGGTGGAAATTGAGTTACACCGAATTTTACACCTTTAACTTAATTTTAACCTATATAGCTGCTAAAATTTAATAATTATAAATAAATAATATGATTCACTTTTCTTAAGAAATACCCTATGATGGATTTATATAAAACCTTCCATCGCCTTTTAACTAGTACACCATAAGAATTTTTAATATTTCATTTTTCCATATAAGCCTGCCAGGTGACTAAAATATATTTTTTCTTACCATTTTCCAGTCGGCTCAAGAATCCAAATTCATACACGAAGAAATAAACATCTTCTTTGGCATTTTTCCAATAATGGGTAAAAAATCGGGGATCAAACCCCTGTTCGATTAAAACCTCAGATCTCACGGTTGACTTCCCTGCTTTATTGTAAAATTTAAGGATTCTCCTGTTCACCTTTAATTGCCGGTCAACTCGCGCATAAAAACTTAGGTTATCTTCCTGAACTTTTTTATAATGAAAGGCACTTTTACAATAAGGATCACAGAATTTTTTATCCCTGCGTCCAACCAATTCTTTGTCACAGGCAAGGCAATTTTTTTGTTTACGAATCATAGCCACGTATTATCCGAATAATATACGGTTAATTGACATAATTAGCTTATTTACAGTGTAATTTTATTGTTATAATTTATTCAGTAATGGACCGGAAGTTTATCACTCTTAAGAACTTAATGATAGAAGGCAAGAAATGTATTGGGCTCAAATTTTACCAGGATAAGGTGCTGCAGGCACTGGTCAATGAACTTCCCGGGATAGGCTGGAGTGAGGAGTTCAATATTAATTATGTGCCCAACTCCCCCGCGGCACTGGACGGGATCTTTGGCCAGTTTCGCGGGGTGGCCTGGGTGAACTGCAACCATTTTTTTACCAACAGCGGGTTTAGCAGAAACAATGAAGATATCAATGTAGACTGGTTCAGGAAGCGTACTCACGCCGAAGGTTACAGGCGTTGCCCCGAAGATTACCTGTTGAAGCTGGAATTAAAACGCTATGCCAACAATACCGTAAAAACCTATGTCTCCTGTTTTGAGGCGTTCATCAATCACTACAATCATATTGAAACTGAAAACATTAATGAGAACGATATACGGGCTTACCTTCAAAAATTGATACAGGAAGGAAGTTCCAATTCCTATATCAACCAGGCGATCAATGCCATCAAGTTCTATTATGAAGTGGTGATGGAAATGCCTAACCGGTTTTACGGGATGGAGCGGCCCCGGGTGGAGGAAAAATTACCGAAAGTGCTGTCCAAAGAGGAAGTGCTATCCATAATTTCTCATACCAACAACATAAAGCATCGCTGTGTAGTAAGCCTTCTCTACTCTGCCGGACTGCGGCGGAACGAATTGCTCAATCTGATTCCCGAAGATATCGACGGCAAACGTATGACGATCAAGGTAAGAGGAGGAAAAGGGAACAAGGATAGGTATACCATACTTTCTGAAACACTGCTGAAGGAATTGCGGGAATACTACAAACTATGGAAGCCCAGGACCTATTTATTTGAAGGTCCTATGGGAGCACGGTATTCGCCGGAGAGTGTTGCTAAAATTGTGAGTCGGGCAGCGGAAAATGCCAAAATCAAAAAAAGGGTCTCTCCCCATATGCTGCGGCATAGCTTTGCCACTCATTTACTGGAAGCCGGCACAGATCTAAGGTACATACAGGTACTTTTAGGACATAAAAGCACAAAAACCACCGAAATCTATACCCATGTTGCGACAAATGTTTTTTTTAAAATAAAAAATCCCTTAGATTCGTAACACTTCCCTAACAAGTACATAAAAAGACAAGGTGAATATAAATGTAATCCTACTTTTTATCAGAATAAATAGTAATTATACGCAATTCAATAAATAACCGCTTTATAAATGCATAAATGCATTTATAGGTACGTTACCCTTAATTGCTCCAAAATAAATCCTGCCGATTAATTTCGGAGCAAGAAAATTAAATAAAAGGCGGCAAATGTTGCGGGAAGCGGACTATAATGCAACGTGAAAAATGTGGCGCGGACTGACACAAATAGAACGGATAAATAACGAACTCGATTATTAGAGCGGATTTAACCGTTATAACGGATCCTGGGAAAGCGCAAATCGGATCGACAAGCAGGAGGGATAAAATGAGGACTTGCTCAGTCGGATTAATCATAACGTAATTAAATACGCAGCGGACTTTTACTCAGGCGTGATAAAAAATGTTTGAAAACGTGCTTACTCAAACGTGTCGCAAACAAGGGTAACAACATATAAAAACAATGCTTAAAACAGTCTCAATTCGAAAGTCCGCGCTCGCTTGCTTAGCGGATTGTCCTGCGGACAATCACGCACGCCAGCTCGCACAGTTTTTATACGAGACGTTGGGTACAATTTAAAAATGGAAATGAAACAACTGATAAATCTAAAAGAATCGGATTTGCTTAACAGGCCAGTGTGGGAACATTGGACGGAGGGGAATATAGAATATGTTAAACCCACGTACAAAAAGGAAATATACGAGAGTGGAACTAAGGGATTTATTGTTCTTACTTCATTTACATTAAAAAATGGCACTTCCCTGAATGGATTTTGTTCACCTCAAGATTCTAGCGGACTTGACTATATCCAACCCGTTATTTTTTCAGAGAACGAACAGGTAGCATTATGGAGAGATGGCGGGTGGACAACGGCCGACCAAAATAATGAACTAAAGAAATTGGGATTGGCAAAAGAGGAAATTTTTCCGATTGTGTTTAGGACTATGGTAAAATGTGAAGAGGAGTTTTATCAAAATACGATTGAGGATTTCAATAAGAAAAAATAAAAAAACTGTACCCAACAACATATAAAAACAATGCTTATTCAGTCTTGAATCGAAAATCCTTGCTCGCTTGCTCAGCGGATTGTCCTGCGGACAATCACGCCCGCCAGCTCGCACTGTTTTTATACGAGACGTTGTGAGCCATTCTAAAAAGCGGAGGAGAACGCAGTCGGCACCATTTGGTTTATTTGCGACTTTAATTCCTTTTCGAAGTAACAAAAAAGCTCCGTGTGAGTTGTAGCGGACTCGAACGCAAGGAAAACGTAGGAATCGCTTTTTTTGGATTATTTACAAAGTTGCGGCTCGTGAATAGAAACGGACTCACAACAACATATAAAAACAATGCTTAAATCAGTCTTGAATCGGAATGTCGTGCTCGCTTGCTTAGCGGATTGTCCTGCGGACAATCACGCTGGCCCGCTCGCACAGTTTTTATACGAGACGTTGTAGCACATTCAATCAAAATGCAGATAAATGAGATATGAAATTTTTTCAGATTTAGGAGGATTTCTTTGGTGGCTGACGGTCAAGTTTGGAAAAACGGACTTAAAGAAAGAACAGACTGCGGACAAATGGGCTCGGAACTTATTCTTTCTGATTCTCATCGGACTTGTAATCGGATTTATAACGATTAAATTGTTTTAATGGCTTTTAAAAGCAAAACGTAATAATGTGTGAGAGAAGAACTTAAAAATACTGACTGGCATACATACGGATTATCTATTTCAGATTATGACTATACCAGCAGATTAATTAAGGATTTAATTAAAGATCGAAACGCACAGATTCGGACAAAAGTATTAGAGCTCGAAAGACAGAAAACTGATTCAGAGGCTATCTCGGACTTACTCTATTACGCGGATACAGATAACCAGTTTATTTGGCACTTTGGAATTTGGCGATTACAAGGAATCTTTGAGGGTTTAATGAAACAAGCCTTTTTTCCGGACAAAAAGTTAACCGGTTTAAAATCAAAATTAGACTTAACTCGAAAAATTACAAATAAGATAAG
The DNA here is from genome assembly GCA_039989915.1 of Gillisia sp. Classification (GTDB taxonomy): domain Bacteria; phylum Bacteroidota; class Bacteroidia; order Flavobacteriales; family Flavobacteriaceae; genus Gillisia. Next base: position 4,541 of record JBDXGW010000018.1, on the reverse strand, counting down.
CTCTTCAGATTATGAGGAGCTCCTGGAATGGGGGAAGTTGAGAAATGCCCTTTCCCATTTCCCGCCAGAACAATACCGACCATCTTTAGTCAATGAAGATGATTTTAGGGAATATTTGGCTTTGGTAAAAAGAGTAACATCTGATTTAATAAGTGATGAATAAAACGTGCTACAACAACATATAAAAACAATGCTGAATTCGTTCTTGAATCGAAATTCTGCACTCGCTTGCTCAGCGGATTGTCCTGCGGACAATCACGCTTGCCAGCTCGCACAGTTTTTATACGAGACGTTGTGAGCCATTGAGCAGTATGGAGTGAAAGACGGACAGATAAATATGATATTGTTTGCTAAATTATTACTGGATGATTATTTACGTAATGAATAAAATTATATGAAAACCATTGTACTGTTAATTACTTTTTTCACTGCTTTCACAGCACATTCTCAGATTGCCCAGAAATATGTATCTAAAAATTCAGATTACTTTCCTGCCAAACTTTACCTCCTTGAAGATTCAAAATTTTTATATAAAGAAATTATGGGTAAGGGTCACGTAAATAAGGAATATTTTCAAAAGGGAAACTATCAAATTAAGGGTAATACTTTGTATTTATTAGCGGACAGCTCTGGGTTTAATTGTGATCAAATGGTTAAAGAACCTAATAAGAAGCTTGGAATTATTTATGGCAAGAACATACATCTCCTGAGAGAGGATGGAAGTGAATATTTAGAGCTAAAAAGGCAGAATTTCCGAAACAAAAAGGAAATTTTAGACTGCCTTTAATTAACGGATTAAAAAACAACAGCTCACAACAACATATAAAAACAATGCTTAAATCAGTCTTAAATCGAAACTTCGTGCTCGCTTGCTCAGCGAATTGTCCTGCGGACAATCACGCCCGCCAGCTCGCACAGTTTTTATACGAGACGTTGTGGGTAATCTGAAAAAACTTACTTAAATATTTACTATGGAATTTTATTCACCAGATAGGGAATTAAAAGAAACCTTTAATGCAGAAATTAAAGATGCGGATTACATTTCTGCCGTATTTAAACTTTGCCAAGAATCTAATATTCTACATTGGGATGTAAAATTTGTGCCCCATAATTTATTGACCGAGTGGAATGAATATGTGGAAATTGCCCAGTTTGGAGATGATTTGGACGAGGAATTTCATATAGATATGCGTAGAGAAATACTTTTCGAAATAGAAAAGGAAAAATCCTTTCTGAAATTTGCCGACCATCATATTTTTCTTAAAATTCTGGCTTCAATTGATGAAAAATTTAAAGCTGTAACTTTTATACCGGCCGAACTAAAAAGTGAGGAAAAATGGTGGCTCGCTTCAATTTATAAAAAAGGGACTACCGAATATCTTGAGAATATCGAATCATCTATTTATGATCGATTTGGGAAAAGAATATCTTTAAAGGAGCAAATAGAACTGATTTAAACTACCCACAACAACATATAAAAACAATGCTTAATTTGTTCTTGAATCGAAGCTCTGTGTTCGCGTGCTTAGCGGATTGTCCTGCGGACAATCACGCACGCCAGCTCGCACAGTTTTTATACGAGACGTTGTACCCAATTTAAAAAAATAAGAAGTATGAAAACTATATTTTTAATTTTTTCCCTTTTTGCAATTGTGGGTAATTACGGATACTCTCAAAATCTTATTGTTGCCGATTCTGAGCAAGAACAAGAAATTTATCCTTGGAGCGAGGAAATTACCCAAACTGCCATAGCAGCCATAAAGCAATCCATAAACAATTTGAAATTACCCAAATCCAAAAGGGATAAGAACTTTCCTGCAGATCCCGGACCATATAATGTACCCTTCTCACAAACCAAAATTGAAGTTTTTGAGATAGTCGGTTATAATAAAATTAATGGCACGGACCTTTATAATATTTCTTTTATGGAAGAAGGAATTAAATGCTGTGCAAACAGAATTGTGGTTGAAATTAATATTAAGACAGCTGAAGTTTGTAAAGTATTTATGATGGCGGATGGTTAAAAACTGGGTACAACAACATATAAAAACAATGCTTAAACCTGTCTCGAATCGAAACATCTTGCTCGCTTGCTTAGCGGATTGTCCAGCGGACAATCACGCTCGCCAGCTCGCACTGTTTTTATACGAGACGTTGGGCAACATAAAATCGAGTACTGAATGAAAAAATGGGTATTAATAATAATCGGAATAATTCTAATTGGGATAATTGGAATTGGATATAAACTCAACTCGGATTTTGACAAAGTCACAGAAGCGTTTCATTCAGAACATTCTCTAAAAGAAGCTAATTTTGTTCTTATTTCCGACTCAGTTTCTCCTAATAAAAAATATAGATATTATGAATATCAATTCGATAATGGCGGATTGGGATATTCGAGAGTCTTTTGGTCAGTTATAGAAGATAAGGAAAATGAATCTGACTTTGAAAAAGGACTGATTCCGGATGGACTTAGAATAACTGGTTGGACAGCTGACAATGAACTGATTTTAGAAGAATGGAAACCTTATTATGATATCCAAAAAACGGATTTGAAAAGCGGCGTGGAAATAAACGGAGTAAAAACTACTCTTGGGGATAAAAAAACGTTGCACAACAACATATAAAAACCATGCTTAATTTGGTCTTGAATCAAAACTCCCTGCTCGCTTGCTCAGCGGATTGTCCTGCGGAAAATCACGCTTGCCCGCTCGCACAGTTTTTATACGAGACGTTGTAAGCAATTACCCAAACTTAACCTTTTAAATACAAGATGAAGAATATAATAAATCAATACTTAGCTTTAAATAATACAAGGGTTGTGATGGGAGCTTCAATTGTTCTTATCCTATTTGTAAATTTTTTAATTATTTCAGCTTTTGCGCAATTTCAAAGCCTCAAACTTAATCTTGATAATCCGTTAATGCCTCAGGAATCCATTTCTGATATTTTTGCGCCTTATGCTAAGGTTGGTTTAGTTCTTTCCATAGGTCTGATATTGATATTGCTCTTGAAATTCTTAAAACAAAATCTTATTGTGATTATTGGAGCAGTATTATTAATCGGATTTTATTATCTGACTGACTTAACACCTGATTGGAATAACTAAAATTATTGTGCAGACAAAACTGCTTACAACAACATATAAAAACAATGCTTAATCTGGTCTCGAATCGAAGTTTTGTGCTCGCTTGCTTTGCGGATTGTCCTGCGGACAATCACGCTCGCCAGCTCGCACAGTTTTTATACGAGACGTTGTGCACAAGACAAGAAAACCTATGAAAACAATTCAGATCCTTTGTTTTACTTTAATTTCTCTAAATTTCTCGTACTGTCAAAATAAAGAAATTACCTCGGAGGATTTAAAAAATCTGTTCAAAGAAAGTGTTCAAAAAGAAATTAAAGTGGCGAACTATGTTCACCCGTGGAGAAGTGATAATGTGGATAGCACATATTATAAATCGGACACAATTCGGGTTTTCCAATTCAAAACAAGAAGCTATCGGATGCACCTATGCGAAACTGTAAATTGGAATTTTAGTAATTCAAATGAATTGATATTGACGCGAGAACATTATTGTATGGAGCCGCCTACTCGTGATATAACCAGACCGACTGACTCGTTGAATGTCGTCATCCAGGAGAAGCAATCTAAACCTCAGATAACTTTGTTGAGTAAAGGTAAAAGGATTGACGGATTTGAAATACTGGATGTTGAAGAAAATGATAGTACTACGGTCTTAGTCTTAAAAAGAATTCGGGCATAAGTCCTGTGCACAACATTATATAAAAACAATGCTCAATAAGTCTCAATTCGAAATTCCGTGCTCGCTTGCAACGCCTGATTGTCCTGCGGACAATCACGCTCGCCAGCTCGCACAGTTTTTATACGAGACGTTGGCAAATATTAAAAAAGTAACTGATTGAAAAAAATATTACTTATTCTGACTTTCCTGATCTTGGGCTGTTCTGTCTGGCAAGGGCAACCGACAGCGGACTGCGATGAAAACCCTGAATTCAAAAGAATATACTTTGATCATCTATCTACAATCCATAAATATCAGGAAGGAGAAGGACAAAAGCCGGATGTTGAAAATTCGCTACGGTTTGTTTCACGGTATGCGCCCGTTTCCTTCGAAAGTAGATTGAATTATGCTGGTGTTTATCCTCCAGACGTTTATAAAAAGGATCGGGCTGGTTGGCTTGAATGGTACGAAGTGAATAAATGCAAAAACCTTCAGATTAAGAAAACAGGAATATTAAAAGCGGATTAAAACATTTGCCAACAACATATAAAAACAATGCTCAAACCTGTCTCGAATCGAAACTCCGTGCTCGCTTCCTGCGCTAATTGTCCTGCGGACAATCACGCACGCCAGCTCGCACAGTTTTTATACGAAACGTTGTGCTTCATTAAAAAAAATGAGAAAGGATAAAATAATTAGAATAGAAATTGACGCTGAGGGAAAGTTGCTGATCCACCCCGAGGAAAGTAAATTCCCACTGATCTACAGGTTGGCGCTTGAGATTCATTGGGATGC
>JBDXGW010000017.1:0-22004 GCA_039989915.1 Gillisia sp. | reverse complement strand
TGCGGCAGCAGGAAAGAATTTGTATCGAGAACAAGTGGGAGTAACTTGCTCGCCTCTGTTCCCGATACATTTTTTTCCTCAGCTTTCACCTCGGTAAAAAACACCCGCCTGCGGACGGGCAGGCTCGAACTGACGTGCAGTTGAAAAAATAATGAAATTGACGTGCAATGAACGAAAACCCTCGTCAGTTCGGGTGAATTTTTCGTAAACTTTTTAAAAAATTGTAACTTCAAATAAAAAAATTATGAAAGATTATTTAATGAGGTTACTCGAAATTCGTATGAAGGAGCTAACAAACCAAAGGAACCAACTGGACAACCAGTACCTGGGTGCAACCGCTTCAGGGCTTTCTGGGATGGGGGAAAGAGAGGACGAAATACAAGAGGAAATGGATAAGATTGAAGCCTGTAAAGAAAAACTAAAAGAACTTGATATCGATTGAATAACCAGAGTTTGGAACTACCAACCTGATTTCGATGCAAAAATGAGGTGATTGAGACAAATTGAAAATCGCGCCAACGGGTCCGATTTTTTCAACCTACAACCTACAACCTACAACTTATTCTATCTTCAAAACATCAAATCCTCAAATCATCCCACCATCATACCATCGTATAATCACACCATCAATTAAGCTTCCAGCGGCCAATCCTTATACTGCCTCCCGGTTTCGACCTTTTATATGGTTACTTTTTATCGGTTTCTTAATTGGTCAGGACAAAAAGTATTAACATTCTAAAGTTTATTTGAGATTATTGTTCTTAAAATGAGTAAATTAGGTTTTGGATTTTGTCATTTTCTCCTTGATGTAATGCTTTTTTAATAAAGCCACATCAAAACAGCCCCCCAAAGATTACATAGTTCTAAAAAAACCTGAAGTCTTGTTCCGAAGCCCCCGGTACACTTAGGTACGATTGAAAAAATTTAGTTTTAATGAAAAAGGGGGCAGGAATATTATATCTCACGGTTCTAATAGGATCTTTACTTTTGTCTTGTGAACCGGGGCAGGAAGAAAAATACAAGGAATTTGAACTTTCCAAACCTCAGGCAGCACCCGTAATTGTGGAACCTGGCGAATTCGAATTAAATTCTTTAGCTCATTTTCCACCTCCAAAAACGGTCTTATTATCTGCAAGACCCGCTCCCAAAATAACAGAAGCTGATCTTCATTTTAGCATGAAAAACTTCAATACCGGGGATGGTCTCGCCATGAGCTCGCTTCTTTGTGGTTTTAAAGATAAAGAGGGAAATCTTTGGTTTGGAACCAACGGGAATGGGGTAAGTATGTACAATGGCAAATCCTTTATCACTTTCTCCTCGAGTTATGGGCTTATTCACAATTACATCCACACAGTTAGCCAGGATAAAGCCGGTAATATTTGGTTTGGAACTTATGGGGGAGCCAGCAAATATGATGGGGTTCATTTTTATAATTATACTACAAAAGATGGGCTTATAGATAATGATGTTCATGAGATACTGGAAGATTCAAAAGGGAACATCTGGTTTGCAACTATAAAAGGGGTTAGCAGGTATCACCCTGAATCACAGCAATTCACCAATTATGGATCCTCAGCCGGGCTTTCAGATGCATTTATGGATGATATACTGGAGTTGGACTCCGGAGATCTTTGGTTTGCAGGGAACGGTGGTGTTTATTGTTATGATCCTATTTCAGATGCGGCCGGTAAAAAGGCTTTTTTAGATCTATCAGAAATGCTGGATTTAAAAGGAAGCAAGGTGAATGAAATAATAGAAGATTCTGAAAGGATCATCTGGATTGCTACGGAGGCTTTTGTAGCTCAATATAATCCATCAACAGGAGAAGTGCGACACTTTAATGAACAGGACGGGCTCATTGATAATTTTGTCTACAGTAGTACAGAGGACAATAACGGGGATATTTGGTTTGGAACTAAAGGCGGGGTTTCCAAATTTTCTAAAAATACCGGTACTTTCATGAACCTCAAAACAGAAAACGGCCTTGCAGACAATACCATTCGTAATATCACCCTGGATAAAGCCGGAAGTTTGTGGTTTGGCACTTATGGAGGTGGCTTAAATAAATTTGATGGGGAGAGTGTGGTTGAATACCGAAATACCGGAGGCTTCTCATGGAAAGCAATCTACGCTGTTTTAGAAGATCAAAATAAAAATCTTTGGTTAGCTCCGGCAGATGGGGGGATAGTGGAGTTTAAAAGAGCCGGGGAACCGGCTGAAAAAAGTGAGTTTATTAATTACACTATTTCCCAGGGACTTCCCGACAATACTTTTTTAAGTATCGCAGAAGATCATTCAGGAAACCTGTGGTTCGCCAGTGATAATGGTCTTTGCAGGTTTGATGGGAAGCAATTTAAAACGTATACACAGCAGCAGGGGTTGCCAGATACAGACATTACTTCCCTCAAGGTGGACAAAAATGGAAATTTATGGATAGGAACCTTTGAAGGCGGAGTATCAATTTTTAATGGTGAATCATTCACCAATTTTAGTAAGCAACAGGGATTGGTACATCAAACAGTGTGGGATATACTGGAAGATAAAGATGGGGTAATTTGGATTGCAACCCGGGGCGGACTAAGCCGCTATGACGGCAATCGATTCATGAATTTCTATGAGGAGCAGGGGCTCACAGATAATAAATTGTCCCGGTTATTCCAGGATTCCAAAGGAAATCTGCTTATTGGAAGTTGGGGTGGAGGTCTTTCTGTGATTAGAAAAGAGATGCTGCAAAAATTGCATTCTAAAAAGCCATTTTTGAATTGTGATGTTTTGTTTGAGCATTTCACCAGCACAAACGGGCTTTCCAATGATGTGGTTTATACAATTCTTGAAGATGAAAAGGGGGATATTTTTGTAGGTACCAACTTAGGTTTTACAGTTATTAAAGGAGGTGTTAAGGATGGTATTGAGATTGGAAGCGCAGGGATTGAGAATTTTAATGAAAAGACGGGTTACCCTATTAAAGATGTGAGCAACAATTTTAGTATGGTGAAAGATCGCGAGGGGAAATTCTGGCTGGGCACAGGAGATAAATTTCTTAGGTTTGATTACAGCAGCGTGCTTAGAGATTCTGTTCCCCCGCAATTATACCTGGAGAAACTTAAAATCAGGAATGAAGATGTAAGCTGGCACAGTCTGGCATGGGCACGAAATCAAGAAGAATTATTTCCCCGGGCAGGTGCGCCTGCCTTTAAGGCGAATGAGTTGTTGGTATTTGATAAACAACTGGGGAAAATGGAACGTGATACCATGCTTAAAAGTTTTAAGAAGGTAAAATTCTCGGGGATTCAACCATTTTACCCGGTTCCTGAAAATCTTAGTTTACCATTTACTCAAAACGACCTGGATATAGAATTTGTAGGAGTGGAAACGTCACGACCTTATTTGTTGAAATACCAGTATAAGCTTGAGGGGTACGAAGACAACTGGTCTCCTATTACATCTTCCAGTGTGGCCAGTTACGGCAACCTATTAGAAGGCAACTATAACTTTGTAGTGAAAGCTAGAAATTCTGAAGGGATATGGAGTGATCCTATTAATTATCCCTTTGAGGTGCGATCGCCCTGGTATCGTTCCTTTTTTGCATATGTTATGTATGTAATTTTATTCCTTATTATGCTCTATTTTGTGGATAGGTTTCAAAAGAACAGGGTGCTTTTTGAAGCACGGCAGGAAGCCATTCAAAGAGAATTGAAACAAGCTCATGAGATCGAGGAGGCCTATAAGGAATTGAAAGCAACACAAAAACAACTCATTCATGCCGAAAAAATGGCATCATTCGGGGAATTAACTGCCGGGGTCGCACATGAGATTCAGAATCCGCTGAACTTTGTCACTAATTTTTCTGATGTAAGCAAGGATCTTATAGAAGAAGTGCGGGAAGAGATCAAAAAAGGGAATTTGACAGAGGCGAATTTGTTGATGAAAGATGTTCAGCAAAACCTTGAAATGATAGCCGCACACGGGAAAAGGGCAGATGCTATTGTCAAAGGTATGTTAAAGCACAGTAGGGCCAGTAGCGGTGTAAAAGAGGCGGTAAATATTAATAAATTAATCGAAGATTCCCTGAGGTTGGCCTATCACGGGTTCAGAAATAAACATAAGGATTTCAAGGTGGAAATTGATTCCAATTATGATAGCGATTTGGGAAATGTACAGGCTGTTCCACAGGATCTGGGTAGGGTCCTTATTAACATTCTAAGCAATGCTTTTCATGCCGTATTTTCAAAACAGGTTAATGGCCAACTTAAGGAGGAGAATTATAAACCTTTAATTTCAATAGCAACCCAGGCTCTGGAAATGCAGGTAGAAATAAAAATAACAGATAATGGTTCCGGAATTCCGAAGCATATACGTCATAAAATTTTTAAGCCTTTTTTCACAACCAAACCTTCCGGAGAAGGAACAGGCCTGGGTCTTTCGTTGTCTTTTGATATTGTTAGAACACACGGAGGAGAACTTATTTTTGAGTCTGAAGAAAACGTGGGCTCAGTTTTTCGAATCCTGCTTCCACTTGATGAGGAAAATAGACAAAAAGTGGATCTTCAGAAAAACTCCGAAAAAGCCTGAATTCTCTATACAGCAAGGTTCTAACATGTTTAACCATATGAAGTCAGGAGACTTCTTGTCTTTCCCTGTTCTTTTATATTTGTAGCAGGCTCGAGGTCGCAGACCTCACGCAGCGAAAGATGTTGCAGAGCTGGGTGATGTGAGCCTAACCCCGAGTAAAATTCAGATTTCTTACCACCCCACAAGTTGTTTTCTTATATCTGTACCATAGCATCTTTAGTGGGCCAGGGCTTTTTTATTTTTTTATTTTTTGTCATTTTTTTCATAGGCGACACTCTTTGTCATGATTGAGGTTGATCTTTATATTGTAATAATAAAAGAGATAGAGCTATGGCTTTATATTCTTAAAATTTATCAAAATAAATAACAATGAACTACGGAAGCAACAAACAACAAGAATTTTTACCCGATATTAAAATAACCAACCTCATTAACGCAAAACTATGAATATACTCTACTTGCACGGACTTGAAAGTAAACTTAGTCCCGCTAAAAGAGAGATCTTGGAAAAATTTGGAAAAGTATACGCGCCTGATGTTGATTATTTTCAAAACCCAGATGCCTTTGAAACCATTCTCGAATTGTACCACGATATCGATATCAACACAGTTATGGGCAGCAGTATGGGAGGATTTGTGGCTTACCATGTTTCAAATGCCCTGTTTCGTCCGGCGTTGTTATTCAATCCGGCGTTGAAGAAAAGACCTGTTCTTCAGAATATACCTCCAGATTACAATAATTACAATAATTTAAAGCAGATCATCATCGGGCAAAGCGATGATGTGGTTCTTCCGGCTGATACGCTTTCTTATTTATCCGAAAATTTCAATCCGGTTACAGATATTCACCTTCGACTGGTTCCCAGATTGGCTCATAGGATTCCGACAGACTTATTTGAGGAGGAGGTAGAATCGTTTTTTGATAAGTTGTGTTATTGACCCAGGGGAGAGGTCGGAGGGCAGTGGACAGAGGTCAGAGGGATTTTGAAATTATGATGTATTTACAAAACTTACAGCTATTTCATGGCTGTATAGTAATCGTCACTTCGAGTGTTTTCTTCCGACCGGTAGGGAAGGAGAAAATGTATAGAGAAGTCATGATACATCGGTGTTTAAGGTAACGCTCACTCAGCAACACTACTATTGACCTTTTTGATGTGCATTATGTTACCCAATCACTTTGGTATCGATTCTACTCCCATTTCATAAGACCGCTTGTTCTTTTTTGCTGCAATCCTCTCCCGTTGGTCGTCGGTTGCAAGAAAAAGAACCAAAAAAGTCTAGGCTGACGAAACCGTATCTAAATTTTTCATTCGGTGGCTAAATTTTAGGAACTCGCGGGAATATAAAATCTGGGGAGGTTAATTCGTTTCGCTCAAACAGCCTAAAATTTTTACGCCCCTCTCATTTCAAATTTTACGATAAGCTTTCGTAGGCCGGGTAAATACGTCATCACCTCAAGCTAATATAAAAATTATCGGGGTCTTAAAGTGACGATTTGGGAAGCTTTACCTATTAACTTTAAACTTTTTACTAAAGACTAAAGCTTTCTCACCATAAAACAATTAAAAGTTTACCATTCAGCGAACATGAAAAAACTCTTCCTTGACGAAATCCGAAATCCCGATTGGATCTATGATCAAATAGAAGCCAATGATTTCGTTGTGGTCAGAAACCATAATGAATTTATTGATTACATCAAGCTTAACGGACTCCCGGATTTTATCAGCTTTGACAACGACCTTGGTATGGATGAAAAAGGAAAATTGAACCTGATGGCTATGCTATGGCGAAATGACTGGTTTATGAATCGGGCCTGGATCTGAGAAATCTCAAATTCAAGGTGCATTCAGCCAATCCGGTGGCGGCGGAGCAGATCAGGGGATTACTTATTAATTATCTGAAGGGGAAGTAAATTTTAATACCTTTAATTCCCCCTAATTTAAACATACTTTTTTTCGGAAATAATCTTAAAACTTAAATAACGAATTGTGAATCTGAGATCTGTTTACCTTCTTGTATTGATTTTCGTGTTTTCCTTCCACGGAATGTCCCAATCGATCCGAATAGAAAACAGGTACGGCACTTCAATTTATTATGTTGATCAGAATGTATTGAAGTCAAATAACAGCTATGGGAACCACGTACTTTATTTTTCTGAAAATACCTTAAGGCTCAAGAATAGGTATGGTGCCCCAATTTACTATCTGGATGGAGATGTGGTAAAGGTTAAAAATCGATATGGAGAACCGCTGTTATTCTTTGACGGTAATTATATAAAATCCCGGAACAGGTATGGAGAAAATCTGTATTACTTGGAGGGGCAGGTGCTGAAAAGAACCAATAGGTATGGAGAACCGATTTATTTTTTTGAAGAGGTTCCGCATAGGTGGGTACTGGCAGCAATTATCTTGTTCCTTTAGGTAATTCACACATTTATTTTTCCGCTGATCTCATTTTGATTTTCCAGAAGTGCGCACATTTGTTTTCAAAGATTGTAGGACTATTTTTAATTCAATTGAAGTATCATCTTGGCATGGTTAAATCAAGGGAAAAATTTGGCAAAAAATGATGTAACGGCAATTTTACTCATAAAAGGTTTAACGATAACTTTCCAATTCCACACGTTTACTAAACGGAAATTTTTGTCTTTAACAAAATATTTAGATTTGAAAAAGTTTTGGGTAAAAGTTACTGTGAAAAGGTCCAAGGGTAAAATAGGATTCTGATATTTTAACCAGGGCAATTAGCACCATTCTTTCCCTTTTTTTAAGGAATATTTGGACTTAAAGAATAGTGTATTTACCTAAGAATATCGTTTATTATTTATCTGGGTCAAAACATTAAAAATAAAATTATAATAAATTAATTTAAATAAAGATGGAAACAACAACTGTTGAACAAGAGAAAAAAGCAGCAAGGGATGAAGCTTATAAAGATGTGAAAATGTACATCGCTAATGACTGGAAATTAAAAGAGGAAACTCCTGAATTTTTTCTTTTAACGAGAAATAACGGATCAACAGCTGGACACATTTTAATATTTTTATTCTTTGGATGGTGGACCCTTGGAGTGGCAAACGTAGTTTACTATTTCATGAAAAATGAAAAAAAGAAAATATTGAAGTAATCCACGAGGACTAAATATTTAAAAATTTAGTCCTTTTTTTTGAGTCTTAAACATAAAATCTGGGAGGTATTGAAAGTCCTTAAGAGTAGAATAATTTTAAATTAAACAAAATGAAAAACATTTTTACAATTATCATATTATTATCAATCACATATACATCAACTGTTTTGGGACAGACTAAGGAGATTAAATTGCCTAATGAGTTTGTGGGAGGTTGGGTTATGGAACCTTCCCATTGTGAGATGGCCTATTTTATAAATATCTACTATGAAGATAAAAACCTTCAAGTATCGGGATATGAATGGCATTCAAGTATAGTTGAGTTAGAAAAAGAAAAGGATTTTTATATTTTTTCAATTCAGGGTTTTAGTGAAGGAGAAGAATTTAATGCTACACTAAAAATGAAAGTCGATGAAGAGGGAAACCTCATTTTAGATGACGATTCTTATGAATTTTGTTGTGGAGAATCTACTGGAGATAATAAACTAATTAAGTGTCAATAAATAATAAAATTAAATTATTAGAGTATGCGGTAGACCCACACTTCTAATCCTTCTCTAATAATTATCTTCTTTTTAAGTCCTCCTATAATAAGTTGGCGCTATAAAATAATTAAGATAGGAACCTGTGGAGTAATCTTCACAGGTTTTGTCATCCACAAAGTTTGGCGATTTAATCTTTTTGGCTCAAGGGTGGTCTTTTCGTGTTATATCCTTGAATAGATTGTTTTATTTGCAGCTCCAGTTCTAGAACCGTACTTTCACCAATAAATTTTCAATGTCTATTAATCTTTGATGTATCTAGCGCTTATCATTTATCTTCTATAACAGCTAGCAGTGCAAAAATTGTATGCGGCTGTGGTAAATGTTGGATATAAATCCTGCCCATTTTACATCAAAATATTTAGTAAAGTAGGCAGGAGTTTCATTTTTAAAAGATTGATAAGTCTTATTATCTTTTAGTATTGGAATATAATGGTATAATTTTTCTACCACATCTATTATTTCCTGCATTCGATAAATATTTCAACAGCTGCCTTAGAATAGCGCAATCTCCTGACGGCAGCACATCTATTGCAAATCCCACGCCTAAAATTCCAAATTATCTGCTTTGATAACAAATTACCGGTGGAGGTTCAAAATCCTTTAGAAAAGTGGATATTACAGCTATATACGGATTTACTGTTTCAGGATGATGTAAGTCTATAGCGGAGTAAAGTTCAGTTATGTTATCACCCCACAGATTGTTTTAATAGAGAAGGGTTTAAAAACAAACAGCCTTCTAATCCCTCATTTGAATTATCATACCTTCTGGCTCCGACCACTCCCTAAATGTCCCATCATCCCGCACTTCCCTGTATTTACAAAAATTTTCATCAAACCTATATTCATAAACAACCTTATCCTTGCTTTTAAGATATCCCTCCTGTGGGCTTTTTTTAATATTTACTTTCCATTTCTGGCGAGTACCGGTAAGATAAAATAATATATAATTTGGATAAATCCCGGTTCTTTCAAATTCCCGCGTTCCGCCCTGGATGTGGGTGATTTCTATAGACGTTGATTTTTTAATTTAAAACATTCTTATTTCGGATAAGGTGAACGGTTATAAATTATTCAATAATTATGTTATGTTTCCTCAATTTTGCCGCTAAATTTTCATCGAGATTTTCAATGTCTTTATCATTTAGTTCAATTAATTTAAAATGGTATTTAGAGTAAATATCTTGCTTAATTTTTTTTCTGGCTGAATACTTTTCATTTTCATCTAAACCCCAGTATTCAATATAAACTTTTTGTTTAGGGAGATAAAAATCACAATACATCACCTCGTCAATATTTAATTTTCTTTCATAGGCGTGTACTATTTCATTTTTATACAGAAAATCATCTATCATTGCTTCTGCACGACTTCTTACCATGTGGCCATCTGGAGTGCGAATGGTTGCTGGGTACTTTAAACGAAAATCATCTGAATTATCGTTGTCAATATCCTTTTGTTGAATTTCCATTTCACCGCTTCCTTCCTTGATTTCACGAATTAAGTGCTGATTTTTTAATACAGTCTCGCTCCAAATTATATAAGGCTTCCCATTTCTGGCCTCCATTTGCTTTGCACCATTCCTAGCTCCTTCAGTTGTACTTACCCAGCCTCCTTTATCCTTTTCTATCCATCCAAGCTCAGCTAAATAAAGATTGACTTTACGATTTGAGATTCCAAAATGTTCTCCTAATTGGGAAGCATTAACCGTGGAAGAAGAATCTACACTTTTATTATAATCTAAAGTCTCCGGCCAAACTATATATTCTCCAAACTTGGGATTTTGCTTAACATCACCGCCTGCAATTCTCCCATTTTTTGTAAGAGTCCAATTTCCATCCTTTTTATACATCCACTCGTTTTCACAAAGGATTTTAAAGAGTTCTTGGGGCTCTAAATTGTTCTTTTTTGCTAAGGCTGTTGTAGAAACAAATTTCATAAGTTGCTATAAAGTTTTAGAATTTATTTTTAAAAATTTTTTATTTTAGTTTATTATAATTCCCGACCTTCTTGATTTAGTGCATTTTTCATTTCGGTTATATAGGACTCGAATACACGTTCCATTCTGATCATTGAATCCACCATAAATTCGATCATTTTTTCCCAATCATCTTCATTATATAAGCTTACATCAAGAAGTTCATTTTTGATACGACAACTTTTTTGGCCCTCGAGATCCTCCCATTCCAATGCACTTCCAAATTTTTTTTCAATGATTTCTTTGCGGTCTTTCAAATAATTAAAAATCCAAATGTTTTCTTCACTAGATGGTCTGGAAATATAGAATTCAGTACGGGCGCTCTTCCTTGAAATTACAAAAGTTAAACTCACCCCACTCCAACCAATTCCTGCATTTAACCAATTATCTTTTGAAGGGTTTATGTTTCGAAAACGTTCGAAAGAAGTTGAATTTATTCTATCTAAAAGTTTTCTCCAAAAATTCAGTCTTATTTTGTGGCGCGATTTTAAACTTTCGTGAACATCAGAGTCTTCCTGTGCCTTGTCTGCCATTTTAATAATATACTCCTCAGCTTCTTTTACAGGAATAACCTGTTCAACATTCAAGAGAAATTGGTCATAAAGAGAGTATGGTGTAATCTTAAAACATTGGATTCTTAATTTGTAATTATTAAGCAACCAAAGTGCGGTAGACGTAACTTCTTTTCTAAAGCTACCGGACACTAATATGATCCTTTGGGATTTATTTAATTCGAGATCTGAAAATTCTTCCTTTGCATCAAAAAATTCGACTAAAAGTTCTTCAGCTCTTCGATCAATATTCTCTTTAATAAGGTAGTCCTGGAAAATATCTCGTAACTGGTTTTTAGTAAGCGTTGCACAATATGATGCATATTTTAAAGCTTGCCATGTCACATCTCGCCCACTATCATCCAATTTGTTTTCAATAACAACAATATTTCCATTCTTATCGAGAGCCAAAAGGTCTAAACGCTCACGTGTTTGATCAAAGCCATCAAATTCTTTTTGGATAAATAGTAATTCTTCGCCAAAAAAAGTTGGATTATTTGCGATCCATTCCTGAACATGACTACGTTCATTAAAACCTAATTCGCTGAATGTTTTTTTCTTTACTTCAGCAATGCGGTTTAAATTTTTATCAATAGTATACATTAGTTAATTTAAGATTATATGGTAATTATTTTATTCTTGATTCAAAAAATCCTTCAAAATTGAATATGTCATTTGATAATTCATCAAGCCCCAACCCCCCTTACAAATACTTCCACAAACTCCTTCATCTTGTTGATGATTCTTTCGCCAATCTCGCGTGCTTTTAACACGCTTGGCCTGTTGTCAAGGCATTTGAAAATCTCATCACGCAGGGGTTCGTGTTCGTTATAGATGTAAGCATCTATTAATGATTTAAATTGTTTTTTGTCCAGATTTTCCTCTTCACACAAATTTCCTAATGCCAGCACCCGCTGGTCGCTCCAATATTGCTCAAACTCATCGGGAATGGAATCTATGTCTGTTATCTTTGGCAAGTTTTCTTCTATGAATTTTTCGATCAATTCACGTTTGCTGCGGAGTTCTATATCTCCTGCGAGAATGTCGAGGATCTGTTTTTTCTGTTGAGCGGCGTTTTGACCTTTCGCCTGTTTCAGGTTGGCGAGCAGTTTTAAAATATATGCGACATTCACTTCGTCCCGGTGGATCAATTCAAGCTCAAAATCAACATCATCCAGAATGGAGGTTTTATCCTTCTGGTGATCTCCTTTTGCCTTTTCGTAAAGGTCCAGGTATTTGCTTTTGTAATCTTCAAAAGTCTGCTCATTCATGGGCACATCATCCCAGCTGAAATCGGCAAAGGATGTCAAAACATTCTTGGCTCTTATAAGAGCTCGAAATGCCTGTACAAATTGCAGCTCCTCATCTTCTGAGGGTAAATTATCAACGCTCTTCACCGTGGGCGCGATCTTGAGCAATTCTATAAAAGCTTCTGAGAATTTTTCTGTGATCACCTCGTAATCAGGTAGAAGAATGTCTTCCTTTGCATCCTTATTTGAAAAAAGCGCTATAGCTTCGTCTGTGGCATTTTTGAGATTTCGGAAGGAAAGTATCTCTCCATGGGATTTCTTCTCATCCAGGATCCTGTTGGTCCTTGAAAAGGCCTGGATTAGTCCGTGGTGGCGCAAACTTTTATCTACATAAAGCGTATTTACTTTTTTTGCATCAAATCCCGTTAGCAGCATATTTACCACGAGGATGATATCGAGACGATCTTCGTCTTTAAAACCGACTTTCTCCCTTTCCTTTAAGCGTTTGCTTATGTCTTTGAAATAATTCTCAAATTGTTTGCTGTCCCGGGTAGAGAAAGCGGTGTTGTACATCACATTGTAATCTTCAATAAAATCATCCAGCTTTTCCCGGGTGTGGCTCGTTTTATAAACGGGAATTCCATCTGCAGCCAATTGCTGATCTTCCGGCAACAATCCCTGAGCTTCTTCATCTTCCTCATTTTGCCCATAAGTAAAAATTGTCGCCACCCTCAAATCGTGTTCCCCGGCGGTTTTCTTCCTTTGGAAATGTTCGTAATACTTTATAAGATTGGGAATGCTGCTCACCGCGAAAATGGAAGAATATTCCCTGTTCCTGGTTTTGGTGTCATGGTATTTGATGATGTAATCGGTGATCTTTTCCAGTCGCTTCGAACTGTCGAGAACTTCACGAGTATCGATGTCTTCTACCTCAATATCTATAAAAGTGTTGCTCTTTTGTTTGTACCGGCCTATGTACTCAATGCTGAACCTTAAAACATTCTGATCCCTGATGGCATCTGTGATCACATATTTGTGCAGGCATTCTCCAAAAAGATCTTTGGTGGTTCGTTTTCCCAGATCATTCTTTGCTGCATTATCTGCAAAAATGGGAGTGCCGGTGAAACCGAACAGCTGACTATTATTAAAGAACCCGGTGATCTTTTTATGTGTTTCTCCAAACTGACTGCGGTGGCATTCGTCAAATATGAAAACAATACGCTTGTCCTGCAAATGGTTCATTCTGGACTGGTATCGTCCGGGTGAAATTGCGTTGTTCAGTTTCTGGATAGTGGTAAGGATGAGTTTTGTATCATCGGCGAACTGGCTTACCAGGGAATTGGTGTTATCGGTAACATCAACAGAATCTTTCTTAAAACTGTTGAACTCCTTCATCGTCTGGTAATCCAGATCTTTCCTGTCCACCACAAAAACCACTTTATGAACTTCGGGCAGGTCCATGATGAGCTGACTCGCTTTAAAAGAGGTTAGGGTTTTTCCTGATCCTGTGGTGTGCCAGATGTAAGCATTATCCTTTGAGGTTTTTACCTTGTTGATGATCGCCTCTGTAGCATAGAACTGATAGGGGCGTAGCACCATCAAAACTTTATGTGTCTCGTTAAAGACTATATACTTAGCCAGCATTTTCCCAAGACGATCCGGGTTTAAAAACTCTTTGGTAAAATCTGAAAGTTCTTTGATGTTCCTGTTCTTAACATCGGCCCAGAAAAAAGTTTGCTTGAAGGTTAGGGTTTGAAGGGGATTGTTGGAAAAGTATTTCGTGTCCACCCCGTTACTTATCACAAACAGCTGCACAAAATTAAACAGCCCGTAATTATTCCAGTAGGAGTGACGCTTGTAGCGGTTGATCTGTTTAAAAGCTTCTTTGAGCTCGAGTCCGCGCCTTTTTAATTCGATTTGTACCAGCGGCAACCCATTTATAAAAAGCGTTACATCGTATCGATTCTTATAAGTGCCTGCCTGGGCGATTTGGTTTGTGACCTGAAACAAATTTTTATTCCTATCTTCAGAATTAAAAAATTGAACATAAAACGAGTCTTCATTGTCCCGGGTGAGCTGGTAACGGCCTCGGAGGGTTTTTCCCTTTTCAAAAACATTACCTTTTGCCAGGTGATTTAAGATGCTGCCAAATTCCTTTTCAGAAAAAGAAGTTTTATTAAAAGCTTCCAGCTGACTTTTGAGATTAGTCAGTACCAAAGCCTCAGAATTCACCTGCACTTTCTCGTATTTCAGGCCTTCCAGCTGTTTTACCAGATTGTTTTCTAATATTGATTCAGATTGGTAGCTCAAATCCTTTTTGAGTTTAGTTTAAAGAAACTTGAGTGCCATTTACATTATTCGTTAGATGCACTTTTTTCAAAGGCTCTTCACAGGCTTTTGCCAATTCCAGAAATTTTTCAGAGAGATCTAGAACAAGTTCTTTTCTTTTATTCTCAATAAATAAAACAGCACGTGCCTCATAACTGCTAAAATGAAGGACAGTTTTATAAAACGGCCAAACCTTATTTGACTTAAAGCCTTCCTGTAGAAATTCTACATTAGACAGTTCCTCATTTAGTTGTTGACGATTGCAAATCTTTTCATTTGCAATAATTCCATAAATACTATCACTCCAGGGAACCTTTGACTGCCCTTCAAGTTTAACAAAAATATTTACCGGCCAATCCTTATGACTAATATATAGGCCTGTCCAGGCTTCTTCCAAATCTTCATAAGCCACCACTGACCATCCTTCCTGTAATTCTTTATCGAGCTCTCCTTTTATTTCTTTTAAAAAGAGTTTAGAATATTCTAATTCAACTGTTTTTAAGTTTGCTGCCAGGGTTTTAGTCGTGGTGTAATTTTCAGCAATAAGCTTTTGGATTTCCTCTGCCATTTTATTATCGGTAAGTTGGTTAGTTAATTTTTTGATGAGTATAATATACTGCTGGATACTCTCTCGAATAATTGGAGAATTACAGGCTTCCTTAGCACATGCCGTCAACCAATCTACTATATCATCGGAATAACTCAAGAGGTGAAAATTTTCTCCAGGTGTCAAATCCCCCCGGCTCTCTTTTCCTGGCTCTTCTCCTTCAAGAGTAAGATAAAACACTTGGTTCTTATTTTTATTATGATTGCAATATCGTTCAATTTGTACATTCTGATCAGGGGCATAAATTTTATTCTCGATACAAATTGAGGAATTGTTTTTATCCCAAATATATATATCGATTCTACCGCCTATTTTTTCCTTATCATTCCTCTCTCCCACATATCTTTCTAATTTTACCTTAGCAGATGCCAGGTCGATGTGTTTTACATCAATAACATCAAAGAAAATTTTTAGAAATGTACTGCCGAAATTATGGGAGCCCTCAGGATCCAATAATTCACCTAAGAAAGCAGAATGAGTTGCATTTTCTTTAGATTCCATTTTGAGGATGGAAAAGATGTTGAAGTTTTCTCCTTTTAAAGTGGAGATTTCCTTTTGATGCTCAAGAATACGGGAAGCATCATTAATTAACTTAAGACAATTTGTGGTATTTTCCATTTATCTTCGTGTGAATATTTCTAATTCCATTTCTGCTAAAGACTTATCGGGATAATTTTTAGCCCTCACGGTTTCAGCGAACTCAATAACTTTTTGATAGTCTTCTTCATCTTCAAATTGAGTCCAGGCTTTTAATTTGATTTTAGGTATTCCTGAATCTTTAGCTTCTTCATTGAGTTTTCCCTGTATTAATCGATCTACTGGGAAATGTACCGGTACTTTTTTTAATTTTCCAATGCACCAGGAATATTTAAGATAGAGATTAAGAAGTTTTTGAGCTACTCCAAAATTTATTTCAATAGGAGCTACTCCAAATTTTGTATTTCTTGAAAAGAATACTAAAGAATGAATATTTTCTAGATGCTTTTCCTCAGTTACAGTTTTATGGTATTGATCTTCAACAAGTTTTTCTATTTGATCTCTCAAAGCCTGCCGGAATTTTTTCCTAACTTCCGTTGTTACCTTTTTTTCTTTGTAAATATTCGCTCGTTGAAAACCACCACCAAATGTGAGGATCCAGATCTCGTTATTTAAAAATTCTGCTTTCATTTTTAATCTCTATTTACCCACAGAGGTTCCTCCTGCCAGGATGGTTTCATCCCCAGCGCGTTTGGATCAACATTCGGATATTTTTCAAAGAGGACACTTAATTTTTCTGTAAAATGATTTACCGGCTGAACAATATTTAACATGTATTTCATTATACAAAGGTGAATGTACAGAAATTGAAATTGGCCGGGAGATGGTACATCGTTTATCCATTCGTTAGGAGGATTAGATAGTAATTTTGGTGCTCCGGGAAGATTTCGATTCCACAACCTTGTATGATGAGCACAATAATTTCTTATTTGCGATATGCTCTGTAACCAACTGGGTAAATAGGTATGATTAACTGCACCATATTCTATGGCAATAATGTCCTTGGACCTTATATTATTCTTCAAATTACCATATAATTTGGACAAAGCCCCAAAGCTTGTTTGTTCTAAAGATTTCCAGGCAGGAGGAAATCGTAGATCGTCTTTATGTTTCTTGAGGTGAGATTTAATAGTGATATCTTTCGTGCGGTTTATTTCTTCTTCCAGGTTTGCCAGAGTCTTAACCAAAGCCCTGCTATCCTGAAACAAATCAAAATTTTGAAACCACCAGGCGTCAAATTCGTGCGAAAGATGGTATATCATTTTGGTTCGAAGGCTTATCTCCAATTTTTCAATCACATCAAATAACAGGATCCTTAATTCCCGGTCAAAGTTGTAAAGCGCGATAACATCTGCAAACCTACTATTGGGTTTGAAAGTATGTTCAACTTTATCATCCTGCATTACAAACCAGTATTCCCCAAGCCGGTAGTAGCTAATAGGAGAAAGAAAATGTTCAGCCTCATCTTCCGGTTTAATAATCAATCCTCTTGATTTAAGCCGTTTAATTTGCTCCTGTATAGTAAATGCTCTTTTTTCAAACATACATTTAAAAAATAAAAAACCCCGCAAGGGAAGACCTTGTGGGGTTTAAATATAATCTCTTAAAAGCAAAAGACACACCCTGGGACGCTGTTCTAATGGGTAGCGTGGTGTGTACTGTTGATGCAAATATACAACACTTGTTGTTTAATTGGTTATCATTTTTTACTTTTTTGGTCATTAACATTAATTTTTTACTTAACCCACTAAATAAACATTTGCTGCAACAGCCCTTTTTTAAAACTGTGGGTTTTCTCAATTTGCTGTGAAACAGCTTCTATTTTTTTATCAATGGCAGATAAAAATTCTGCTATCTTCTGTTGTTCCTCTATTGCAGGAATTTCTAATTTTAAATTTTTCAATTGAGTCGCATAAAGATGAATAACAGAGCTTCCTTGTGAAAGTCTTGCAATATCTGTTTTTAGATGAGCATTGAGATAATACGCTAAAAATACTCCGTTAAAGCTTCCACGAATAATATTTAAATCTCCACCTAAGGCAATTCCTTCCTTTAGAACACAAGATGCTGTAGCGATATCGATCTGAGTTTCTCCAGAGGCAGGAATTATTACATCTCCAGCTTCACTCAATACTAATTTTTTTTTGGGAACGTTAGTTTTGGATATAGTGTGTTCAATAGTTTCTTTATATGTAGTATATAGTTGCCCGTACCTAATACATGGATTTAAACCATCTTCTAAAATATCATCTTTGGATATTCCTTTGCCTTTTGAAAAAGTTGCTAATTCACCTAACTTTTTCTCTTCCCACTCCGGAAAATTATTCCCAACTTCATCCTTAAACCTAATCTCCTGCGAAAACAACTGCTGCATCACGCCTTTTTTATAGGATTCCAGCAACTCTTTTTTCCGCGTGAGTTGTTGGATCTTTTTATCGACAGCAGAAAGGAAGGAGGCGATTTTTTGTTGTTCGGGGAGGGAAGGGGTAAAAATTTTAAATTTGGATGTTGTTCCGATACCAAAAAAATTCATTGCGCTACCGCTATCCTGAGCTTTTAATTGTTTTTGAAAACTAGGAGATATCATTAAGAATCTTAAAAACAAAGGAGATATTTGATTCAAATCAGCCCTAAGTAATGTCAATTGAGGCCCGATATTTCCGTGAGAGATTTCTGCCGTTACAAAACCTACGGTGCCAACATTTGCACCGCGATTGGTAAAAAGCACATCATTCAATTTTAAATGAGCTTTTTTGAGAGACTGATGTTTACTTAGGGGAATGAAATCTATTTTTTCTTTAATTAAAACTCCATCTCCTCCAATTGCCTTTGATGTTAAGAATGGAATACCCTTTTCTACAAATTCTTCTGCTTTTGGATAAGAAGCACCATAATTTCCGTCCTGTATTTTTATGCAAACATGGCCTAATCCATTCTTGATCCAATTGTCCTTGAAGCTATTAAATCTTAGACTCGTTATCGTTTTCTGCAATTCTAAAATTTCCGTTTCCATTTTAAAAAGGTTGTTCAATTCCCAATTGGTTACAGAAATCGGCTATTTCAGCATCTGTAGTTTTTAAATCATTTTCCAGCTCTTTTAATTCTGCAGAAACTGCTTCCAAATCAACCGGTTCCTCTTCTTCGAAAGTATCTACATAACGGGGAATGTTCAGGTTGTAATCATTTTCTTTAATCTCTTCAAGTTTTGCCACATAACTGTATTTATCAATCGTGGTTCTGCTTTTATAGGTGGCAATGATCTTTTCCACATCCTCGTCCCGCAAATAATTCTGTGTTTTTATTTTCTCATATCCTTCACTGCTGTCAATAAACAAAATGTCTTTGCTGTGCTCCCGGTTTTTCTTCAGCACCAGAATACAGGTGGGAATTCCTGTTCCGTAGAAAATATTGGCAGGTAAACCAATTACAGCATCCAGGTAATTCTTGTCCTTAATGAGATATTTACGAATGTGGCCTTCGGCCGCTCCGCGAAACAACACGCCGTGTGGCAGCACACAAGCCATAGTCCCGGTATCGGAAAGCTGGTGTACCATATGCTGCACAAAGGCGAAGTCGGCTTTGGTCTTTGGTGCAAGCTTTCCGTAAGGGGAGAAGCGGTCGTCACTCATAAACAATGGGCTCGCGCTCCAGTTGGCAGAGAAAGGAGGATTGGCAACAATAGCCTCAAACTTTTCCTCCAAATGATGGGGCGCAGGATTTTCAAGCGTGTCCTCGTTGTAAATATCAAAGCGTTTGTAATGCACATCGTGCATGATCATATTCATCCTGCACAGGTTATATGTGGTTGGATTGCTCTCCTGTCCAAAAAACGCTCCTACATTAGCTTCCTTAGAAACGCGTAGCAGGAGGGAACCCGAGCCGCAGGTAGGATCGTAAACATTTTTAATCTGGTTCTTTCCAATCGTGACCAGCTTTGCCAGGATCTTGCTCACTTGTTGAGGGGTATAAAACTCCCCGGCCTTTTTTCCGGCTCCGGAAGCGAACTTTCCAATCAGGTATTCATAGGCATCACCCAAAACATCACTCTCCGTGTTCTCCAAATCAAAATCTACCTGGTCCAGGTGTGTGAGTACTTTTACAATGAGTTCGTTTTTAGCCTCTTCAGTTTTTCCAAGTTTACTGCTGGTAAGATCCAGGTCTTCAAAAAGATTTCCGAAATCTTCCTCGCTCTCGCTGCCCATAGTGCTTTGCTCAATATTGGTAAGCACCATTGCCAGATCACCGAGAATGAATTTGCTTTTTCCGTTGCCATTCCCTCGGCGGGCGAGTTCGCTGAAAAGTTCAGAAGGTTTAAGAAAGTAGCCCAGATGCTCCAGAGCATCATCTTTCACAGCTTCGAGGAATTCTTTTTCCTGCGGGTGGCCTTCAAGTTGATGGAAGCTAAGGTTGTCGGGTTTCAGGATCCTGTCGGCATGAAGTTCCATCTTCCTGCTCAGGTACTTATAAAATATAAATCCTAATATATAATCCCGGAATTCATCGGCTCCCATTTTTCCGCGGAGCGTGTTGGCGATATTCCAGAGTTGTTGTTCCAGTTGTTGCTTGGATTGGGTCATTTTATGTTTGGGGTAATTAAACGGAAGTCTGTTTCTGCCATGTAAGCGATTAATGGTTTAGAATTTCAGCTTCCAAAGGATAGGGCAATGGAAATTGTAAGTGATTGTAAATCTAAATATTTTCTTAAAGCTTTGAAAGAGGTTTTGTGTAAAATCGATTAAATGCAGCTGATTTATTTTAATTTTGATTTTTGCGATAACTTAGTTAATAAGATTTTGAATGTTTACTTATTAGATCTTGATAACTTCATTCATTGGGAAATTTTCTATAAATTAGAATCAACTTACTAAATCCCTACATAAAATAAAAATTAATGACAAAAGGAGAAGCTATTAATTATTTTAATAGAAAAAGGGGAGAAGAACTATTGAGGAATTCTAATACTAATTTCTCTAATATTAATTCAAGACGTCCAGTTTGGTGGATGAATATTAAACTGGAACGTTTAAAAGAGGATATTAATATTCTTTTGGTAGGGGAGGATGAGCTAGTTTATCTAAAAATTCCAGCTAATTCATTCGATCCATATAGTGATTTTAGAATCTGGGAAGAAAAAATGGCAATAGATCTTTATATATCTTCAGATAAAAATGACCGTTATATGAAGGATATCTCCTCTGGAGCGAGAGGCGTTGATTTTAAACCATTTATTAAGGATAGATTTTTTTTAGGAAAAGAACTATTGGCTTTTGACAAGAGTAAAAAACTCCAAAAATTAAATAAAGAATACAAGCGACATCACCAGCCTGTAAAAGAAATATATTCACTTACTACAGGGCAAAAAATACTGAAAGATGGACAAACCAATATTACTTATCAGGATCTGTTTGCAGATTATCTCGAAGGCTCTAACACTATAATAATTCAGGATCCATATATTAGGTATCCTCATCAGTTCAAAAATCTTCTTGAATTTTGTCTTATGTTGGGGGACGTAAAAGATTTAGACAAAACAATTAATTTGCAATTGGTTACTTGGAATGAAAAAGAATTTCACCATCAAAGTAAAAAATATTTTGAAGAAGTAGTTTCCAGCGTGAAGGATTTGAGTATCGAACTAAGCTACAAATTTGAAAATCACCATGATCGTTATATCCAAACGGATACCGGATGGAAAATAATTCTTGGAAGAGGTCTGGATATTTTCCAAAGACCCGAAGGACGATTTTCCATTGCAGATTTAGATCAAAAGCGGAGAAAATGCAAGCCTTGTGAAATTACCTATATTAAGGAAAACCACTAAAAGTTTTCACAAATTTGGCTTTTATTTTTCATCCTCTTCAAACTCCTCCAATTCCTCTTCAGTAATCGCATTAATATTAGCCAGGGAATTCATCAGGTCTTCCAGTTTGTCAAAAAAGTCGATCAACAAATTAAGATTAGTGTCCGGCGTGCCGCGGAATTGTTCTATGTCAAAATTATATGTGTCACCTACAGCAAAGAATTTATTGACTTCGGCCATTTCACCCAACATGCCAACGTTGATGGTGCGGGTGAGGAGTTCTTCGTGGGTTTTGAGGAGGAATTTGTAGGTGAGGAGGATTTTTTCGCGGTATGGGTCCATGGGTTGTAAGTTAAAAAGTTCAAAGTTCAAAGTTCAAAATTCAAGACTCAAGGTTAAAAAGGTTTTAGCTCCCAATTCCTAACCTTTAACCCTTTATTTAATAATTAAAGATACGGGGTAGGTGCGACAATAGATGACGCTTTGAGATGGTATGATTATTTAATGATGGTAAAATTTTATAATAGTATGATGATTTGATTGATAGGGGATGGTTTGATCTGGTCTAAAATGAGACTGTTCAAAAAAGTGTGTCAATTTTATAAATTAGACACATGAAAGATAAAAAGAAGAAAAATGACTTTGAAGCTTTGGTAGCTGAGCTTGCCAAAGGTGTTTCCTCTGGTCAATCCCTGACTGGTAAGAATGGTGTT
>JBDXGW010000016.1:0-355106 GCA_039989915.1 Gillisia sp. | reverse complement strand
GCACCGTAAACCTTGGTCTGGTTATCTGCTGTGGCAGTAAGAACCGCTTTGGTAACTGTAAAGTCTCCGGTAACCAGATTGAAAGTGTAGTTGTTGTCCAATCCACCACTTAAAGTGATCGCATCTTCATAAGTGCCAACTTCAGTAGAACCATCAACAGTAGTGCTGATAGCTGGCGTAGTGTCAATTGTTTCTTCTCCGTTCACCCATCCACTGTACTGGAAGGTCAATGTTGGATTGGCAGCACCGTAAACCTTGGTCTGGTTGTCAGCAGTAGCAGTAAGAACCGCTTTGGTAACTGTAAAGTCTCCGGTAACCAGATTGAAAGTGTAGTTGTTGTCAACTCCTTCTTCTAAAGTAATCGCATCTTCATAAGTGCCAACTTCAGTAGAACCATCAACAGTAGTGCTGATAGCTGGCGCAGTGTCAATTGTTTCTTCTCCGTTCACCCATCCACTGTACTGGAAGGTCAATGTTGGATTGGCAGCACCGTAAACCTTGGTCTGGTTGTCAGCAGTAGCAGTAAGTACTGCTTTAGTAATATCAAAAGCCGCTCCTGTGAAATTCAATGTGTAGTTGTCACTTAGTGCAAGGGTTCCCTGTTGAACTAAATAACTTCCAACATTCTCATCTCCTGTCCTGGAAAGTGCTCCGCTAAAGGAATCTCCGGCAACAAGTGCAGGACTGAAACCATAGGTCAGTGCAGGATCAGATTCTCCATATACTTTTGACTGAGCATCGGCAGTAACCGCAATGGTCAATTTAGTAATATCAAAAGCAGCTCCTGTGAAATTCAATGTGTAGTTGTCACTTAGTGCAAGGGTTCCCTGCTGAACTAAATAACTTCCAACGTTCTCATCCCCTGTCCTGGAAAGTGCTCCACTAAAGGAATCTCCGGCAACAAGTGCAGGACTGAAACCATAAGTCAGTGCAGGATCAGATTCTCCATAAACCTTAGACTGAGCATCGGCAGTAACTGCGATTGTCAATTTAGTAATATCAAAAGCAGCTCCTGTGAAATCCAATGTGTAGTTGTCGCTTAGTGCAAGGGTTCCCTGCTGAACTAAATAACTTCCAACGTTCTCATCTCCCGTTCTGGAAAGTGCTCCGCTAAAAGAATCTCCGGCAATAAGTGCAGGACTAAAACCATAAGTCAGTGCAGGATCAGATTCTCCATAAACCTTAGACTGAGCATCAGCAGTAACTGCAATGGTTTTTTTATTCACCGTCAATAAAACAGGAGTACTGGTAACATTTCCACAGGTACCTGTTATAACCACTCTATAAGTTCGGCCGCTAAAGCTAACGTCTGGCGCAGGAACTGTATAATTATTAGAATTTGTCCCAACATTATTCCAAGTTCCTGGTACAGCTGTGGTATTGTATTGCCACTGATAGCTTAGTCCAGTCCCAGTTGCTGTTACTGAAAAAGTAGGATCAGGATCACCATAGGTGACGGTTTTGGCTGTGGGAGCAATTGTAATGCTTGGATTTGCGCAAGAAATTGAGAAGTTTTTTGTTTCACTTTTACCTGCGTAAGGATTATTACCGGGATCACCAGGAAATTCTGCCTTTATTCCAGACACACCATTATAGGTGCCAACAGGTTGATCTACAGTCCAACTAAACGTAGCTTCACCATTTGCATTAGTAACTCCGGAACCTAAAAAAGTACCGTTATTTATTGAGAAATTAATAGTCTTTCCTGGAATTGGATTCCCATTACCAACACAACTTCCACAAGAATTATCTGTACCTGCTTGCGTTAATCTTGCACTCAAAATTATAATTGCATCGTTTGAGGCTGAAGATGGAGAAGTGTTAGATACGCTTGAATTGGCGTCTGTAAAAAATGCGGTTGCTATTAAACCACTAGATTGACCTGTAGCAGTTAATTCAAATGCCACCCCCACGTGATTTGGCTTAATCAAAAACCCATCATAATAGATATTGCCATTCGCATCTGCAATGGCAAAATTATCGTGGGAATTGACACAGGTCTCAGGTTTAGGCGTTTCTTCAAAGGTGAAGTCAACACGTTCTCCAGGTTTCCAACCAGTTCCGGTAATGATAACATACTCACCAGGCGCATAATCATCCTTATCTGTCATTACCTCTTGCCCCCACCCCGTTGCCAGGAAGAAAAAAGAGGCAATAAATGTGAGGGTGAAATTCAGGAATTTACCCTTTTTTAAATGTAAAAATTCAGCCATATCAACATAATTAGAGTGTTAGAAATATATTTTATGTTCAAGAAAATTCAGAATACACAGGTGTGGGGGATAAACTTTAAGGACTGAAAACATCTGAAGAAGCAATGGGGAAAAGCTTTCTTAGATTAGGGCTATTTAACAGTACTTTAAAAGTTCACAACAACGAATTAACAGCATTTTTTGTTTGGTCTAATGAAAAATTTTGCTTTTTCGATATGATGTAATTATTTACCGACCAACGACTTACACCCCTCAAATATCACATTTTCCCTGTAATCTGCTTTTGTAAGAATGAAAATTTTCCATTAAATCCTGGCCTGGTTGTCATTATTGCGGGAATACAAAAGTTCCACTTCTGTTAAATAAATCAAAAAGATCCCCGAATGCGTCCCATTAGTTTTTCCGGGTAATATCTTTATATAATTGTATTTAATTTTCTAAAATCTCTTCCGCACTATGCGCCTTTCCAATAAAAAATTCAGCAATACCTTCACCTCGATTTTTCCGGGAGATAACAGTGGAGACCTTTCCCCGCGACAAACTCCGGGAGTGCTTTACAGCAAAGCCCTCCCCTCCCCCGTAAGCGATCCAAAACTGCTTGCGTGGACAGAGGAACTTGCAGAGGAAATGGGAATTGAATTTCCTAATGACGAGGACATAAAGATCCTTGCAGGTAATCTAACAACCCCTTCCATGTTTCCCTATGCGGCCTGCTATGCAGGGCATCAGTTTGGGAACTGGGCGGGGCAACTCGGCGATGGCCGAGCGATTACCCTGGGAGAATGGGAATCTAACGGTAAGAGCTGGGAAATGCAACTTAAAGGCGCGGGTCCAACGGCATATTCCCGAATGGCCGATGGCCGGGCTGTATTAAGATCCTCGGTACGGGAATATCTTATGAGCGAAGCAATGTTCCACCTGGGAGTGCCCACCACCCGGGCGCTTAGCCTGGTAACAACGGGCGATAAAATATTAAGAGATATGTTCTACAACGGCCACGCAGCCTATGAACCCGGGGCAATTGTAATGCGTATCTCTGAAAGTTTTCTTCGGTTTGGAAATTTCGAAATCCTGGCTGCCAGGAAAGAAAAAGATAATTTGCAACAACTGGTAGACTGGACCATTAAAAAGCATTACCCCCATCACACCGGCGATAACAGGATAATCAACTGGTTCCAGGAAGTAATAGAAAAAACCGCTGTTTTAATGGTGGAATGGCACCGCGTTGGATTTGTTCATGGAGTGATGAATACAGATAATATGTCAATTCTTGGCCAAACCATAGATTACGGACCCTTTTCTTTCCTGGATGATTACGACCCCACTTTTACACCCAATACTACCGACCTGCCCGGGAGGCGATATGCTTTTGGGAATCAGCCCTCCATCGCCTTATGGAACCTCAGCAGGCTCGCAACTGCGCTTAGTCCGCTCTTTGATGATACCCAACCACTGGAAGAAGCCTTAAACACCTACGAAGCCTTCTTTTGGAAGCGATATTATGAAATGATGGGAAATAAACTGGGGCTGGATAAAATTAGTGCTGGCGATGAGGAAATGATCACCAAACTGGAGGAGTTGCTCGCGCTCGTAAAACCAGATATGTGCATTTTCTACCAATTGCTTATTGACCTCCCTTCTGTTTCTTCAGAAAGTATGTGGAACCACTTTACTCCGGCTTTATATAATGAACCTTCAGAAAAACTAAAATCAGATCTTTTGGAGCTCTTAAGTACCTATGCCGAAAGACGAAAGATCAATAGCATTTCGGCCGAAGCTTCCGCTGAATTAATGAAGAAAACCAATCCGCGGTTTATACTTCGTAATTATCTGTTGCATCAGGCTATTGAAGAATTGGAAAAGGGAGAAAATACACTTTTTGAAAAACTGCGCAACGCGCTGCAAAATCCATATACCGAAACAAATAAAGAACTACTGCAAAAAAGACCCGACTGGGCTACGAAAAAAGCCGGTTGCTCAATGCTTTCATGTAGTTCCTAAATTAGTTGTCGGTTGTCGGTTGTCGGTTGTCGGTTGTCAGTTGTCAGTTGTCAGTTGTATGTTGTATGTTGTGGGTTTAAAATTCAAGGTTCAAGATTCAAGGTTGAATAGCTTAATTAAAAATCTGCGGGATCTGCGGGAAATCTCACCAGATGAAAAAACTATTCACCAATCACTAAAAAGTGGACAGAGGACAGAGGACAGTGGACAGTTGAAAATTCGAAGTTCAAGGTTCAAGGCTCAAGATTCAATGTTGAATAGCTTAATTAAAAATCTGCGGGATCTGCGGGAAATCTCACCAGATGGAAAAACTATTCACCAATCACTAAAAAGTGGTCAGAGGACAGTGGAAAGTTGAAAATTCGAAGTTCAAGGTTCAAGATTCAAGATTGTAAGTTTGAAAGTTGAAAGTTTGAAAGTTCTATTTTAAGATCTGCGGCATTTGCGGGAAATCTCACCAGATGAAAAAACTATTCACCAATCACCATCCCCCAGACTTTCCTGACCATAATCATATTTCCAGATTAATTTTTAATTTATCTTAAGCCCAAATTTCTAAAAATCTTTAAATCATAAACGCATGAAAAAAATTCTTGCTCTTCTCGTATTTTTCATTGTCCAGGGACTTGTTGCACAAGACAAAGCGCTCACGGCAATGGATGTGGCTAAAATTGAAATAATTACAAATGCCGTAATTTCAAAGGATGGCCAAAAGATAACTTACCAAAAGATTGTCCCGGCAGTTCCAACTGTAGAAAATGTACCGGCAAAAAGCCACCTGTATGTGTATGATATGGCGACAAAGAGAACCACCCCTTTTGTGACCGGGTACAGTGCTTCCAATATTAAATTCCGACCGGGGCACAGCAGTATCACTTTTACAGCAACCAGGGATAACGCCAAAACCAGTTCTCTTTATGAAATTCCGCTAAGTGGTGGGGAAGCCCAGAAACTATATGAATTTGAAACCTCTATCTCTTCCTACGACTGGCACTCCGGCGGAAACCGGCTTGCTTTTACTTCCTCTAAAAAGAAGGATCAAACCGAATCTAAACTTCCTTATAAACCCGAGATCTATGAAACAGATCTTCAAACTTCAGCAGTGTATATTACAGACCTTAGCACTGCGGCTCCCAAAGTGGTAGAAGTAGAGGGCCACGTAACCACGGTACAATGGAGTCCCAATGGCAACCAAATTGCACTTGGCGCGGCCCCTTCCTCCCTGGTTGACGATTTTTACACCTCGCAAAAAATATTGATCCTGGATGCCGTTAGTTTAAAAGTAACTGCTGAAATAAACCATAAAGCGAAACTGGGCCCGCTTAAATGGAGTCCCGACGGGAAAAAGATCGCCTTTATTGCCGGTGAAGACCAGCATGACCCTATAGATGGCCGGCTATTTGTTGCCGATGCCACCGGTGGAAGTCCGAAAATACTTCAGAAGGATTTCAAGGGAAAATTTGACGGCCTCGCCTGGAAAGATAACAACAGCATTTATTATCAGGCCAGTGAAGGAGTTTTCAGCAGTTTGGGAACTATTGATATGAATGGGAAAATGGACAGGTTGTATAAAAATGACAATATGAACATTACCGGATTTTCAGTAGCCAACAATAACAGCATTATTCTCACGGCTAATACCCCACAACATCCCGACGAGTTGTTTGTTTTAAATTCCAAAGCTTCCGCAGTAGATAGGCTTACAACAACAAATACCTGGCTGGCCCAAATGAAAATGGGAAAACAGGAGGTGATAAAATATAAGGCAGGGG
The DNA here is from genome assembly GCA_039989915.1 of Gillisia sp. Classification (GTDB taxonomy): domain Bacteria; phylum Bacteroidota; class Bacteroidia; order Flavobacteriales; family Flavobacteriaceae; genus Gillisia. The sequence continues at coordinate 349,120 of JBDXGW010000016.1, read as the reverse complement.
ACGGACTCGAGTTAGAAGGCATCCTGATACACCCGGTAAACAAAACGGGGAAGACTCCATTGATCACCGTGGTTCACGGGGGGCCTGAAGCACATTACAGCAATGGGTGGTTAACCAGCTACAATATGCCCGGGCACCTGGGTGCCGGAGAAGGATATGCTGTTTTTTATCCAAATTACCGTGGTAGTACGGGCAAAGGGATTGAATTTGCAAAGTCAAGTCAGGGAGATCCTGCAGGAAAAGAATTTGATGATATTATAGATGGGATAGACCATTTAATTGAGAAGTATGATATTGACCGCGATAAGGTTGGAGTAACCGGAGGATCCTATGGGGGTTATGCCACCGCGTGGATGGCTACCCGGCATACCAAGCGTTTTGCCGCCGGGGTAATGTCGGTAGGTATAAGCAACAACATATCAAAATGGGGAACCAGCGATATTCCGGAAGAAATGTACCTGGTACACGCCCGTAAAAGAATTTGGGACGATTACCAGTTCTACCTGGAACGCAGCCCCATCTTTTATGCCCACCAGGCGGAGACTCCGCTTCTTATATTACATGGGAAGGACGATACCCGCGTAAGCCCGGGGCAGTCGTATGAATTATACCGCCATATCAAAACAAGGACCGAGACCCCGGTAAGACTGGTTCTGTATCCCGGGGAAGGCCACGGGAACAGAAGATCTACCGCAAGATATGATTACAATATGCGAATGATGCGCTGGTTTGACACGTACCTGAAAGATGGCAACATCAGTTTACCCGACTCCACTTTAGGAACAGACGGGAGATAAGACTTCATTTTTGAAATTATTTTTTAAGGCAAACCCCTTGATTTTTTTAAAAGTTAAGGGGTTTTGTATTGGGTTATTTTTCTGTTGCACTCATTTCGGTTTATAATCGGAATTTAAGGATTCAGGCTGAATGTTAGAGGATCCTGATCCCGGCTAATTACTTCGGAATTTCTTCGCTTCCATTTAAAAATTCGGTTAGAATGAGATGTTTTCCGAAGTTAAGATCAATAGATCCATAATTGCCCTTTCCCCGGAAGGATGGTTTATTTTGAAAAAATTTTGTATATTGAAGTGTTAGACATTTACTTATAATTTCTTAAACCCTAAAGCTATGAAAAAGAAATTCCAGATTATTGTAGGTATTGCCATACTATCCCTGTTTTTGATTCCTGAAGCAAAAGCCCAGATATTACAGTCCAAAAGTGATGTGATCAAAGAATATGGCGAGCCATTTTCTGAAGGGATCTCTAAGAGCGGTGAAAATTACCTGTTCTACAAAATACCCATGACCACAAAAGCCAGTGGCACCTATCATCAGGGAAAAGTATTGTATTTCAAAACCTTTAGTGATGGCAATGAATTGTGCTATAAATTCAAGGTTGTAGAACCTAAGTCGGAAACTATTTATAATATCACCTCCTTCAACCGGGATCTTGTACAAACAGATGAATTACAGTGGAAAGATTTTGCAAGGGGAATAACTTACGGGATGAAAGAGGTAAAAGGAGTATGCCTAATTACCGCCGAATTTGACAATGAGGTAAGCCTTGCAAAGGTTTATAAATTTTAATCCCTAAACCGAATTCCGACTTAATACCACCAGTCTGTCCTTAATTTCAGGTTTTTCAAACCCAAATTTTGTTGCGATATATTCAAAGGTTTCTTTGCAATATATAAAAACGTGAGTAGGATCTTTTCTATAATACCAGGTATTAAAATCTATGCTATCTTCATAGAGATGGGTCATTAAAAGGAGCTTCCCTCCCGGCTTCAGCATTGCGAAGAGCTGCTCAAACTCCTTTGCGGGATCATAAAAATGCTCTACCACCTCACAGGCAAAAATATAATCGTATTGTAATTTCAGCAGCCCTGGATCATTTGCGAAAAAGGGGTCAAATTGTTTTACATTATACCCGGCCTCCTTCAGCACTCCCGAAATAACCGGGCCGGTACCCGATCCAAAATCCAATCCCTTGTGCTGCACTCCAAAATTCTCAAAGATAACATTGGTGATGGGGGAAGTGAACTTCCTGTAGCGGGGATCGTTTATATCATTATTGTGCGTTAGGTACCTCAGCTTTTCCTCTTCGGGGGTTAGATACAGGCTATTGTCTTTCACCCATGCACTACAAACGGGACATTTATAATATTCCTCTTCCGGCTTTTTTAATAAGGGGGTGTTACAAAGCTTGCAATTCATAGACTAAATTAAAATACTAATTTACAGTTTTTCATAAGAGTGCTGTAACTTTTAGATAGGCTCTGACAACAGAAAAATTAACCCCTTTATCTCAAAGGGTGTAGCAACTCATCATTTATTTGTACTTTTAAATTATGATAAAAGCAGTAATCATAGACGATGAAATAAATGCCCAGAGTTTACTGGAGAAAACCCTTGACAGGTATTTCCCCGGTAAATTCAATATAGTTGAAAAATGCAATTCGGTAGACATGGGTGTGCTTGCCATAAAGAAACATGAACCCGAGCTGGTATTTTTAGACATTCAAATGCCCGAAAAGAACGGATTTGAATTGTTCAATTACTTCAAGGTCATAAAATTTGAAGTAATCTTCACTACTGCCTACAATCAGTTCGCCATTAAAGCGATTAAACGAAGCGCGCTGGATTACCTATTAAAACCAATAAATCATCTGGATCTGGCCGATGCTGTAAAAAGGTTTGAAGCCCGAAGTGAAGGAAGTTCTTCCCAGAAAAAATTGTCTTTGCTGCTTGAGAACTTAAATGTAAATGACCAGAACGTAAGTAAAATCGCGTTTCCCACGGTAGAAGGATTTGAGCTCATTCATTCCAACCAGATTTTATATTGCAAGGCAGAAAGTAATTATACCAGCATTAAAAAAATTGACAGCCACACTAAAATGGTCGCAAAAACCTTGAAATATGTAGAAGAAATTCTTCCTGCCTCTTCTTTCCAGAGAATACATAAAACCTATGTCATCAATTTAAATTATGTGGTTAGGTACAATAAGGCCAATAAGGAAGTTGAATTAACCAATGGAGAGAAAATTCCGGTTTCTTTTCGAAAAGAAGAAGAATTCATCAATGCCATTCTACAAAGCAATTAAACTATTCACCTTCTTTTTTTTGTGGGTCAATATTTTGTTTACCCAAAACTTCCCCGGTAAAAATTATACTGCAGCAACTGCCTTGCCTAATAATTCTGTAAGATCCCTGCTGGTAGACAGCAATAATATATTATGGATTGGTACTGAAAATGGGTTGGTTAAAAAGGAAAATGACGCCTTTACCTATTTTTTTGAAGAGGATGGTCTGGCGTTAAACAGCTGTTGGGCCATAGCCGAAGATAAAAACAACAAATTGTGGTTTGGCAGCTACGGCGAAGGCCTTAGCATTTATGACGGTGCAAAATTTAAAGTGATCTCAAAAAAGGACGGCCTGGTTCACAACGAAATTACCAGGCTGTTTTCCTATGGAAATTATATGTATGTAGGCACCAGCGACGGGGTTTCTGTTATTGATGTTGCAACTTTTAAGGTGCTTTCTTTAAATACCCCATCAACTAATGAACTGTTCAGGGTTCAGAATTTTTTTGAATATAAGGATCAGATCTATGTTGTCACCTATAATATCGGGATCTATAAAATTCAGGAAAACAATTACCGGAAAGAGCTTGTCCAGGTAAATGACCACCGGTTCATTTATTCGGTTTTAATTGATAAGGACAGTATTTACAGCAGCAACAAAGGTTTTTTTACCAAAAGCAAACTAGGGGATTATGTAAGGGAGAATTTTATTCCCGGTAAGCGACTTGGTCGTTCCATCATCTGGGATTATGTGAAAACTACCGATCAAAAAATATTTGCAGCGGCCTGGGGAATATATGACACCAACGGAGGGATCTATGAAGTGGTGGGCGATCAAATGATCTCCCGGGCTCAGGATTTTAATATTTCAAGCAAAAATGTAATTTCATTGGCCTATGATGCCAACTTTGAAAAATTATACGTGGGCACCAGGGACGAGGGATTGTATGAGATCAATCTAAAACCCCAGATAAAATTCAGGGGAATTCCCGAAAAAAGGGTCCTTGGATTCGCCAAGACAAAAACCAGTTCCGCAGTACTATTGGATGATGCCCTCATTATAAAAAATGCTGAAACCAACCATTCTATTACGCTGGCCCAGCTCAAACAATGGCAGGAAAAATATGTGTTAAGCACCAAACTGCCTCTGCCAAGGCACGAGGATTCTTTTTATGAGCTGGACTACACTACCCCGGCAAAGGAGATTGGTTTTTATGATATAAAAGTTTCCGGAAGCAGTTATTGGGTGAATACCAATATAGGGCTGTTTGCCATAAAAGAATCAGGGGAATTGGAACGGTATGTCCCTCTGCATTCCGAAGAAATCAATTTTACCCATGAGGGAAATCTTATAGAAACCCATCCTTATGGTGGAGCCCGGGTTTATAGCGACCTGGATTCTTTTTCATATACCCGTTTTAAACAGGAAGATCCCCGAACCCCCACTATGGTTGTAAATAGTTTACAAAAGGGGAATAAAACCTACTTTTTGTCGGTCTTTTCAGGTCTTTTTGTTTGGGAAAATAACGGGTTTAAATCCTGGCTGCAGGATGGGATCTGGGACGAAAAAAAATTAAAACACATAACTCCTTTGGGTCCACATCTCGCGATCTCAAATGAGTTTGGAGATGTTTTTATCCTTAATGATGGAGCCTCGTTTAATATCGTGGAAAAAATTCCAAGAGCTAAGATCCGTGGGAATTCAATTTCTTTCCTAAAGGAATATAAAGAAACTTTAGTGATAGGAACTGAGAAGGGATTAACGTTGTATAAATACGGTCGCTTTATATTTTTAGATGAAGAGCAGGGGCTAAAACAGCCTTTATTGAGCGCGGGCGAATTTGACCAGAAACTGGCCATAGGCAGCGAAAATGGGTATTATATCCTGAACCTTGAAGAACTTACCAATCCGCAACCCCTAGTGCATGACCTGAAACTCAAAGAGATCTTTGTAAATAACAGCAAATTTTCCCTTGGACCAATTGTCAATAAGGAGAATTTACAACTGGCGCACAATGAAAATACCATCCTGCTGAAGTTAAGCACCAATGCACATCCTTACCCTAATAAATTATCGTATCAATACCGTTTAAATAAAAATGTTGCATGGAGTCTTCCCTCTGCCAAACCCGAAATATTTCTGCCTTTCTTGCCTACAGAGGATTATAACATTTCAGTAAGAGTGCTGGATGAAAGTACCGGTTTAAATTACACCCAGTCTCTGTTAGGCCTGGCCGTTCTCCCCCCATTCTGGAAAACCTGGTGGTTTATATTGTTGATGATGCTCACAATGTTCATAGGGATCTACAGTATGTATAATTTTCAAATACGGCAAACCAAAAATTTTGAAGAACAAAAAGGATTGATCCAAAAGCGGTTTGAAGAAACCAAAATGGAAGCATTACTGGCGCAAATGAATCCGCATTTTATTTTTAATGCAATGAACTCCATCCAGAACTATATTATGGACAGCGATATAGACAATGCCACGCTATTTCTAGGAGATTTCGCCAAACTTATAAGGCTTAACCTGGACCACTGTACAAAACCCACCATCTTACTCATTGAGGAAATTGAATATTTACAATCCTATATACGGGTAGAAAATACGCGTTTCAATAATCAGATCAAGGTCCTGTTTGATGTAGATCCTTTAATTGATACCTATGAGGTTGAAATTCCCACTATGTTATTACAAACCTTTGTAGAGAATGTTTTTGTACATGCTTTTCCGCCGGGCATAAGCGATCCTACATTAAAAGTAAGTTTTAAGTTGTTGCAGGAAAATGTACTGCAATGCAAAATTGAAGACAACGGGATTGGTTTTTCTCCAAATTCAGCCAATAAATTGCACAAATCAAAAGGAGTTACCCTGGTAAAAGAGCGATTAACCTTGCTGGGGTACAATGTGGAGGAGGCAATACAAATAAATTCTGCTAAAGATAAAGGCACTGCGGTTGTCATTGATCTGCAGGTTTAAGCAACGATAACTTCTCAATTCCATACGTTTACTAAATGGGTTTCGTACGCTTTAACTTACAATGTATCTTTAATGAAAATTAGGGAAGCTTGCAGTTAAGTAATTGCCCATAAAATTTATTGTAAGTAGGGTTATAATTTATTTTAGGATCGATCTTAATTGTAATATCACTAATCTTTAAACCAATACACCGTTTTAGTTAGCGGTTAATAGTTTAAAACCACAAAAACCACTACCTGACTCTATGTTAGTAGTGGTTTTTATTTTTTGATACTTCTGTTCTCGATATATTTTTGTTTTCGGTATCGTTTCAGTAAAAATAACCCTCCTACCAGACGGGCAGGTTCGAACTGACGGAAGGAGTAAAAAAACCCTCGTCAGTTCGAGTGAATTTTTTGAGCGTTTCGGCGAGAAAAATTTGTATCGAGAACAGAGGGGGTTCTTTGCTACAAACCTGTTCTCGATACATTTTTTGCTTTCACTATCGCTTTAGCAAAAAACACTCGAACTGACGTAGAGAAGTAAAGCGACCTGACGTACAGAGGGAAAAACCACCCTCTACCGGACGGACATTCTCACACTGGCTCTACATATTTAATATTAATTTTATATCTTTTTATAATGAAACACACCTAGGTACATATTCTTAAGGGTGCAAATAACTCCTATTAAACGGGAGTCACAGCAAAACTTCAACAGCGCATCCTTACGCTAGTCTATAGCAGAGGCAGGTTCTAAAGTCGAGAGACTTTAATTCGGGGGACTGGTCCCCATACTAAAGCCTGCTATAAATTTCTGCACAACCTTCAAAACAAGGTTTATTTATTTTTAGATAGTCTCCTTCAAGCCTGAAAAAAATATCCATAAAGGGAATTTCTCCATTAAAACATCCCGGAGCATCAATGGTAAAAGTGGATATTGAAAAGGTCCCACTTGTAGGCACATTTGCATCTCCACTTACATCGCATAAAGAGCCATTGGAAGTAACTTTACCGTTGCTAAAAAACTCTATGGTCTTATCGCTTTCAACTTCAGCAAATTCTCCACTCCCATCCCCGGGATCTATATATAATTCTCTCAACTGCCACTTTCCAATAACCGGCGAAACAATGTTTACATCATCACTTTTCTCGCAAGAGATCAAAAGAAAGGACACAACAGCAATTTTAAGAATTTTCATAGTGTGGAATATTTAAGGCTACTGTGACCAAGCCAACAGGAATCCTGAAGCATTAGTTACCGAAACAAACATGAATTAACAACCCGTTGATTCACTGAGCCTAAGGTAGATGAAACCTGATGAGATTATTTAGGGGATTTTCCCCTTTTTAAACTGAAGTTTTATCATTATTTAAATGTTCCACGAGATTGCCTACAGCTTTCCCTGTTGGCTCCGTTTAGAGAATGGAAAAGCGGCCGAACAAATAGGGATTGGCTGCGCCCTTCCCTTTTGGCTCCGTTTTGAGAATGGAAAAGCGGCCGAACCTAGGGATTGCCTTCGGCTTTCCCTGTTGGCTCCGTTTTGAGAATGAAAAATTGCACCAAACTTCCAGTTTGATGATTTTTCTTTTTAAAAAAGGAATTTGAAAGCAAGCTTTCATTCCTTTTTTAAAAAGAAAAATCTGCAGCTTTCGCTGCAGATTTTCCATTCATCCGTGACCCCGGAGGGATTCAAACCCACCACGCTTATGTCAGTAATAACGGTTAATCTCCTACTTTTTATTTTTGAGGTAACCTAATAGGTAACTTTTATTTTGAATCAATAATTAGCCAATTGACTTTCGATCCTATAAAAATACGAATATTAATTTTTTATTTAGGTCCCAATTTCTATTTATTGTTAATAGGTAAAATCTAATACGTAGATGAAATATAAAATTTGTGATAATTTATAACCTAAATTTATATTATTCTTTAAAAGAAAAAATACCTGTATAAAAAAAGGTGTCACAAGGACACCTTCTTTTATAATATCTACAAATTGTTAATATAAATATTCTAAAGCAACTCGATCATAATAACCAAAATTACCATCTTCACTCGCACTGAAACACGCAAGCATCACTGAATTGGAATCATATCCTGTTGGAGTACCCGGAATATGTACCGCTCCAGATGGATCAGCAGCCTCGCCGCTTTGACCACAGCTTTGTCTGCTGTACCAGTCTGTATGTCTTAAGCCAACCGCATGACCTATTTCATGTGTAATTACATGCTCGTTAGTTGCAGTACTGTAATTCTCCATTCCGGAAAAAATTTGGACATATTTATAAGGATTTCCACCACTAGGGAAACCTGCAACTCCCCCTGCTTGGCCATTTGAATTTTGATATACCACTATATCATAAGGAGTGTAATTTGTACCAAACGTTAAAGTAAAATTTAAACCAATATTTAAAGCATTATAGTTGGCTATAGCACTTTGTAATGCACTTCTTTGCTTCGTAGTTAACCCCTGACCTCCACCACCGGTGAAACCAATAACATTAACATTACGGGGGCTGTAAACAAGGTTGTAAGTTCGGTACTGTTTTGAGGTAATATTTCCCGAATACATTTCTTTCAATTGATCGGGATTCATAACAATGTCACCTTCTAAAAGAAAAGTCTTTTCTGTAGAACCATCAGGAAATAGAAAATCTACAATTTTGGCATCTTTATTATTAAAATGCAAATCGGCAATTGTTTTCAAATCCTCTTTGGAGATCTGGTCTTCCTGATCTAAAAGAAATTCATCTGTTTCAGACGGAACGTCTTCTTTCTCGCACGAGGTTAGAAAAATTCCGAATACAAAAATTGGTAGTAAAAATTTTGTTCTCATAAGTAGGATATTTAAATTTATTAATATCCCTAATTTAATCCGTAAAGAAGAGAAAAAAGAAAAATAATCCTTACTATAAGTAAGGATAATTTTTAAAATCATAATAATTGAAGAAGATCTTAGATTGAATCGTATCTGTGATTTCAAATAAATCTTCAACTCGTGCCTGATGATGGGAACTTGAACAGTTCGTTTTTTTTTAATATGACCATTTTTGATAGTTACTACTAATGTAAACTAATGAATTGACCAGTATTAATTAAAACCTGTAAAGAAATTTTAATAAAATGTGCCTTGGCAGTAATCGATATTCTGTTGTAGAACTTCCAATATCACTTATAGAAAAACTAGTGAAATTTGCAATATTAGTTAAGTTTTTAGCAATCACTGATAAACTTAATTTTTGAGAAACTTTATATTTTCCTTCAAAGTCAACAAAATAATATTCTTTTTGCTCCTCACTTTGAAAATCATATCTCTCACTTTTAAACTGAAATTCTAACCCATTATCCAGGATTAAAAACAAATCGGCAAAACTCAGGTTAAATTTATTTTTAAAAATAGAGGTAGTTTGTATTCTACTGTTCACCCATTTACTTCCTAAATGGAAATTAAAAGAATTCTTAAAACCTGATCGAAATTCTAACCCATAATTCCAAGTGGTAGATCTCACTTCTCTTAAATTATCATTTATTAGATTTTTAAAATTAGTTTTGGAATATCCCAATTCTACTTTAAAATTTGATTTCAATAAATCTATATATCTGTCAAGGTTGCTGGTGATGCTTAACAAATTCCTATCTCTAATTAAGATTTTTTCAGATAAACTATATTCTTGCTGAATAACATGGTTTGTTGAAAAAAAGTCAAGGTCTTTATTGAAAAGAATCGAAGTATTAGCTACAAATTTATCGCTCCAATCTCCAAATTTATAATTAAGAAAAAAGTTAGAAAAATTTACTTGATTAAAAGTCCCTAATCCTCTTGAAAAAGATCTATAATCAGTTAAAATAAAGCCACTATATACATTCAAAATATCAGAATTTGAAGTGTTATAGGTATAGAACGAAGTGATATTGTGGTCTGGGTGGAAATCCCAATTAAATCCTATACTTGGTTTTAAATAAAGGATATTTTCCCTAATTAATTCTTCTATAGACATTAAAGAATTGTACACTAAATGAAAGTCTAATTTTCCTATAACTGCAAATTTTTCTAATTCTAATCTATATTTTGTTTTAAGATAAATATCAGCCACATTGTAACAAAGGTCATTTTGAAAAAATGCTGGCATATCTAAGGTTTGGTTACCTTCAGAAATTAGAAATGTAGAATTTAAAAAATTTCTTGTGTTTAAAAATCCAGCTTTTAATTCAATTAAATTTCCGTTAGTTTTCCTGTCGAGAAGATGTGCTTCAAAACCCAAAAGATCCAATTTATTTTCGACAAATTGATTCACATTGTTAGCTTCCGGATAACTTGGGAACAGGTCCTGAAATAGGAATTGATTATTACTATAATTTTGTGGAGCTTTTTCAGTTTTAAATCTACTTGTTATTAGGAGAACTTTACCCGTGTGAAACTTCCTTGTGAATTTTAAAGACTGATCAAATAAAATATTATCAGTATTTAATTCCTCCTTGGTTAAGTTAGAATTGAATATCAAAATAGAAGGGGATGAATATTCCCCAATATTTATAATAGAAGTACCCTCAAATATATTGGAACCCCTATTGTCGTATTTAAAATTTACTTTACCTAAAAAAAATTCTTTCTTATTCTTGAGGGTGTAAATTTCATTATTTTCAAAGAAATTTTCATCTATTCGCACTTTCTCTTCTTGCTCCCTATAAAAGGTACTTTCATCCCAATTCAAAAATGCAAGCGTCTTTATCTGTAAGGATTTATTAGGATTAAAAATAGCATTCAATGAAATCAATTCGGCATTATTGAAATCTGTTCTATTTTTGTTGAAACTTAAAGGAGATATATTATTAGAAAGAATTTTAATGGCATTTATACCATCACCTAGAGAGGAATCATCCCCGCTATAGGGATTAACTAGATGATTGACATCCCCGGTCGCATCATACCCTACGTTATTGAAGTTTGTAAGAAAATAAAATTTAGTGCGATTTCCAAAGTTCATTAAATTGGATTTCGCATCATAAAATTGATCATCCAAAATATTATAACCCATCTGAACATTCCCAAACCAAATTCTTTTAGAATCTTCCTTAATGGTCAAATTAAGAGCAATTTTATCATCATCCTCGATATCTTTAAGTAGTCGGTTTTCAGAATAATTTTGAAGTAATTCTACTTTCTCTATAGATTCGGAGGGCATATTTTTGGTTAAAACCCTATATCCCTTTTCAAAGAAATCACCTCCGTCAACCATTATTTTTTCTACTTCTTTTCCATTAACTTTTACAGTTCCTTCAGAATCAACAGATATTCCAGGAATACTTTTTAAAAGATCTTCAACCACAACTTCGTTGCCTCTTACAAAGGAGGTTACGTCAAAAACAATCGTATCCTTTTTAATTAAAATAGGTTTTTCCCGCACTATAACCACCTCCTCAAGTTCAAAAACCTTTTGAGAAAGAATAATATTTTTTTGAAAATGTTTAGAGGTAGTTTTGAATAAAACAGGTATTTGAATTTTTTCAAAAAAAATGCCACCTGTAATTAATTCAAATGCTCCGGTATTTTTAATTTCAATTTTATAACTACCTGTTGGGTCTGTATTCCCATAACCTGAAATTATAGTAGAATCAATTGGTTGAAGATATAAAGTTAAATTAGGGATGGGTACTCCTGAAGAATCAGTAACGGAACCTGAAATTGTAAACTGAGCATATATATTTCCACCAACCAAAATAAAAAGGAAACAGAAATAAAGCCTTATTTTATTCATAAAATTATTTCTGTGGTAACGGAGAAGTACTAAAGAGATGAGTAAGGGTTTAAAAAAAATTTAAAACTCCTTTTCCAAAAAATTCTCTTCTACTCCATCTACAGCTAAGGTAGCGCCTCTCGGTAATTTTGATCTTATTTTGCTGATAAGCTCATCCGCCAAATTACTTTGAATTTTCTCGAATTCTTTTATATCTATTCTTCTTCCTGAAGCTAAGATTTTTTGATAATCTATTAATTTATAGTCGATTCTTTTTAGAGACTTGAAATAGAAAAGGACAGTTTTATCCTGGTCATATGCTTCCATTATTAAACCCGGTAATCCATTTAATTTCCAGGGGCCTAAATTCAGACTTAATTCTGGTGAATACCAGGCGGTATAATTTCTTCCGCGAAACTCTGTTGTGGCTTTGTAACAAACATAAGTGCCGATTTGTTTCGTTTCCTTGGTTAGATTCCAAACTAACTTTGTTTTTTCCTCCTCTAAAAGCAGAATTTCTTTAAAATGTAAGCTTCTTGTGTAAATGCTATCCTTTTTATAATCTATAACATTTATAGTTCCTAGACTATCAGTGATTTTTATTTCGATCTTCATGCTTTCCATATCCATAGATGATACTGTATTATTTTGTATATCATTCCAATGGAAATAACTCACATTATCTGAGTAAATTAATTTAGCAGGAAGAACTACAGGCTTGCCAATATTCAGATTCATTTCATAACCAATTTCAACATTGTTTTGCGAAACGGAAACTTGATAATAAAAAAGGAAAATAAGAATAAATAAGTTTTTCATTTTTTTATAAATAATAACCCGCTCTAACGAGTTTACATTAAATTAAATTTGATGATTTTTATTTCGCAACTTCTGCTAGAAAGCCTTTAGTCGCTTGTGCTAATCCGGCACCTGCCTCTTCGCAAGTCTCTGCGGTAATGCTCACTTTAATGGAAGCACCATTATAGCTAATTTCTCCCGTTAAGGTACATGAGAAATCTCCGGCATAAGAAATAGTTAAAGATTTAATTGTCCCGTCTTTTAAAAATCCAATTAATTCTTCATTTAAATTTTGATCCTCAACATCAACCAGGTTAATAACTTCTGATGTATAAGATTCATTCCCAGCATAAGTTGTGCTAAAAATTCCCGCTGTTAGGGCTAATAATAATAATAGTTTTTTCATAATATATAAGTTTTAGTTTTGATAAAATTTTATTGTTAGAGCGAGATAATATTTAAAATTAGATTTCTGAGATAAATCCTTTTACAGCCTCCATCATTCCTTGATTAGCTTCTTCGCAGGTATCTGCAGTAATACTCATTCCAACTCCGTATATTCCAGATGCAGTAGGAATGTACACTTTAAAGGAAACGGTGCAAGAAAATTCATTTTCAATAATTGTATAATTCTCTAATGAATAAGCGACATTTTTAAAATTTCTTTCAATTACTTTTGTTGATAAATCTGGCATTGAGAATCCCGATGCTGTACAAATAATAAATCCAAGGATTAATAATAATTTTTTCATAATTAATGATTAATGTTTGTCCTACTCTATTCAGGATTTTCGGAAGCTCCTTCTTGGGATGTAATTTCTAATGATATATTCATATAGAAATAAAAAACCCCTTACTAAGTGTAAGGGGTTTTCATTCATTGTTAAATATTATATACCAGAGAATTTTAAAAAAAATTATATAAATCCTTTTTCCTTTGCTATTAGAATTAAGGTTCTATCACCTTCCTCTTCAATTTCAAAAATCATTTTTAGATTTCGTCTTCTCTTTTCTATCCCACCTAAAGAAAATGGCAATATTTCTTTCAAATCCTTGAGCTTTGTGCCAATTGAAAGCTCGTAAAGCAATTTTCGATCAAATTCATCCAACACATAATTTGAGCTTGCCTTTTTTCGTAGTAGCTGTAAAACGGTTTTGCTATAATAAGGCGGTGAAGAAATCAAAGTTTTTATAGCTACCAAGAGTTCAGCCCGATCAATGTCACCTTTTAATAAAAAACCATCGGGATCAATACTCTTTAAAATACTGTTTACCCTATAAATATCATTTAAGGATGTAGATATAACAATCTTTATATCTGGTCTAATTTCCTTTAATCTCACACCCAAATCTTCACCGGAATGAAGATTAGAATTCCCAGAATTGGGTAATTGAATATCTAGAAAAATAAGGTCAATACTATTTATAAAGTTTTGGTTTGGCAGAATCATTTTTACTGATTCAATATTACCAAAGGTGGATATTGAAAGATTTTTATTTTCATTGCTGAAATAATTTTCTAATGCAGCTTTATAAGCTTCAATTATCAACGGGTGATCATCAATAATGACCACATGGAAATTTTCTTTCATATTTGAAATATAAATATTAACATAGTTCCATTCTTTTCTGAAGTTTTAATATCAAACTCACCATTAATATTTTGGGCTCTAGTTCGCATATTTTTAATCCCCAGGCCGTTAATATCTTTATTCAAATTAAAACCTTTACCATTATCTGTAATCTGAAGTTTTAATTTATCATTTCCAACCTCTTCAATAGATAATTTGACTTCAGTAGCCTTAGCGTGTTTATATATATTATGCATAGCTTCCTGAACTATGCGAAATAAGTTTATTTGAATATTTGCTGATAAAGTTTCCCATTTTATCCCTTCATCAAAAAATAGGTCAACATTTAAACTCGAATAGGGTTTTTCCGTTATAAGTTGTTTTACCAATCCGGGAAAATTGTAATCTAAAATATCTCCTTCCTTGATTAAATCATGGGATATGTCCCTAATTTCAGTTTCAATATTCTGAAGTACTTTAGTGAGAGAGGAAAACTTTTTTAATTCTGATGTTGTTCCTTTAAGGTCTAGGAATTCCAGGCTTAACCTCGCACCAAACATTTTTCCAACTACTCCATCATGTAGCTCCCGGGAAATTCTTTCTCTTTCACCCTGTCGAACTTCTTGTGATTTTGTGTTTTGTTGATTTACCAATTCCAAAATTTCTGCATCTGCAAGGCGTTGTTCTTGTTTGAAGAACTTTTCTTTTGTCCGGCTACGTTGTACTCTTATATAAAATAATAATAAAACACTTATAAGAAAAAAGGTTGAAAATAGAATAATCCATGTTTTCTCTACCGTTAACCGTTCTGTTTCTTCTATGAGTTCATTCGTTTCAAGTCTTATTCTTTCAAATTTATTACGGACTTCACGTTCTTGTTTTTGAATACTGTCATTAACTTCAATATGTTTTTCTAATGCTTCCTGGCTATTTTCACTTTTTAACCTTGATATTAATAATAAAGAATTTAAATAATCCCTTTGATTGTTTGAGTTCTTTGCCAATATATTGGCCTCATTCGCATAATTATAAGCGGTGGTAGAATCCTTTTCAATTAGGTAATATTCCGCTAAATGAATTTTATTAATGATCTGGCCAGGGGTATGCCCTATACTGTCCCTTATTTTCAAAGATTTTTTAAAAAGCTCTAATACCCCATCTTTCTCCCTATTCTTCATTTTTGAATAAGCAAAATTGTCTAATAGCATAGCATAAAGAACAGGATCTTCATTTGGAAGTTTTTTATTCAATAACGCACTTTGGAAATTACTTTTTGCTTTATTATAGCTTCCCATTTTTTGATAAACCACTCCTATATTATTTAAGCTCAATTCTTTATAGAAATCCTTATCTTCTAATTTTTCCTGATAGTTCCTGGCTTTTTTATGAAATTTTAGCGCACTTTCAAAATCCTCCAGTTCATTAAAAATTATTCCAAGATTATTATAACCACTATACAGTAATTTAAATTTTTTATGTTCTCTAAATATGCTGATTGCCTTTATTGTAGAAACCTCACTTCCGGTATAATCTTTTATATTTTTTTGTATGATCGCCATACTTAAAAGCATTCTCCCTGCTTTTAAATCATCATTTATCTTTGAGTAAATTTTTTCAGCTTTATTAAAGAAAAAATAGGCACTGTCCATTTTTGAATAACCTGAATAAAAATTTGCCTTATCCCAATAAGATTCGGCAATTCGGCTAGAATCATTTAACTTTTGAGAGAGTAAATGTGTTGTTCTATTCGTTTCAAGGAAAAGCAGAGAATCCTCATTTTTATAAAAGAAATATGCCAACTTGAAAAAAGCAATATTTTTCAAGCTATCATTCCTTATATTGTTTGCCAAAACCAAAACATTATCAATCTTTTTTGAGCGATTGTAATTATTCAGTTCCTGATTATTAATATTATATATAGCGATTTCTAAATCCTCTAATGAATCAGCAGGATTTAAATTTTTTTTACTATTCTCAGAGCATGAAATAGTTATAACAATAAAAAAAAATAAGATTGCCTTTTTCAATATATATCCGATAGGATCAGAAAAATAATACAATTATTCAGAATGACCTATTTTTAAAAAAAATACAATTTTAATATTAAATTGTTTATCCAAATTTAAACTTTTCTAATCATCATCTTCTTTTTCATTTACCTTAACATCTTTCTGATCGCCAGTATCTGAAACTATAATTTGATTCGATTCTAATTCTTGTGGTTCACATGACATTATAAATAAAACAAGGAGGAAGCTTAACAATTTGTAATTTTTCATTTTGAATATTTTTAATTAAACAATTATTGTTTTAGAACCGAAATATAATGGCCTAAATACGCTAACTGTAATTATTCCCCTTACAGATAGTAGGGGTTATTCAAGATGATTCTAGAGATTTTTTTTAACCGTTTGAGATTTCCTGCATTTGTAAAGAGATCAATATGTTATAGTTGCATTTTTTCTATCTCGAATTAATAAGTTTTTCGTTTAATAATGGGTGAGGTGGTCCCGCGGTTTGACCAGTGGCATATTATTCTATATTTTTAGAATTTAGCGCGAAGGATTTTTGGAATTCGTTGCCTTCATATTTAGTATCCTTCAAAAATTATACTTGATAATTATTTTCATTTATGAAGTCCTTCAAAAAGTTATTCAAATAAAGAAAATTGATTCCACATTATATTCAAATTACCAATGGTGTATTTTGATTTTTGCGAAGGCAAACGTTTTTCAACTTAACAATTAAGAAATTGGTTAAATTCAATCCTACTAGACGGATTCTTTCAAAACCATTATGGAAATGAAACATGAGCATTAAAAAATCACAGTCCTTTGTAATATAAACTCTTTATACGTTCTAAAGCTTGTATTTGTAGGTTTAAAATCGTTTAGGGATAGGTAACTCTCAAATTTTTTCAATAGAGAAGAAACATACACCTGTAAAGTATTCTAAATCTATACCCTATTACAGAAATGTGAAAATTCGTAATTGAAGGAGATATATACCAATTATAATTTATATGATAATTTCAGCAATATGGTCCTAGGTTGGATGAAGGTTCGCCTCTCGCTCACAATGAATTGATTTATAGAATTACTTTGTTTAAGTTCCTCGTTAAAAAAATTATTTACTTCCATCTCAAACCCCCATGGACTGTTTACTTTATTATAATAAAGAGAGGCATTTCCCATTTCAAAACGGTTGGAATCTTCACGATTTTGATTTTCGAAAAAATTGTAAGCATAATCAGCTTTAAATATGAATGCCTTTAGAAAGTCATATTTAAAATTTATGTAAGGATTTATCAAAATAAACGTGTTGGAAAAATTATTTGATTGAAACTCGTTTAATCTATTTTGGATCCCCAGCTCAATGTTAGGTAATCTTTTAAAAGAAGTTTCTGCTTTCAAATTAATGCCATAATTTTTATTGTTATATGATACAATTTTATCATTAATCCTCCTTTGGTAATTTGTAAATAATCCATTTGCCTGAAATGTAACTTTATATTTTTTCATTTTTTTTGAAAAGGAAGCAGATAAACCATAATCTTCCTCCGGCAGTTCTGTATATATTGCTGTTACAATTTGATCTATTCCTTCAATTATAGTTGTTTGACGAACACTTTGCTCCCGTTTAACATATCTTAAATTCGCATTAATGTAAATGCCATTAAATAAATTGAAATTAAAATAGCTTAAAGATGTGGAGTGATATAATTCGTTTTCTAGATTAGCATTCCCTTGGAACAATCTATTGAAATCTGTTAATTTTAAACGATTTGCATAATTACTAGCATTAGAAAACCTTGAATTTAAATTATACTTAAGTTTTAATTTTTCCGAACTTCCTATCTGATATTCCCCGTCAAACTCCGGCAGAACCACATCTTTACGTTTATCCGGTGCTTTATTCATTAATTGTCCTATATTCCATTGATAAAAATGGTAAAACACACCTGGTTTTAAAATTAGATTCCCAATTTTCACTTTATATTGAAACCCAGCAATATAATCCAATAGCTGGAAATCAAGTGAATTATTAAATCCTTCCTCTGCAAAACTATTCTCCCTTTCATCATTGAGTAACTGAAAATCCCTTGTGGTATATTTCTGGGTAGAATAATCTATCCCAAAGGAAGGATATAGATGATTAGTGTTATTTATAACCCAATAATGCTTTAATATCATATTAATCCTATTCAATTTAGAACTGGTATTTTGAACTAAGTGAAACTCTCTGTCCTGTTCAATAAAAGGAATTATACTACTAAATAAGGCTCTGTTAAAAAACCAATCATTTGCATTAAAATTAGTACTATACTGATGATTAAAATTAATTGTACTGGTATGGTTATACGAAAATTTATTACTATAACTAAGATTTTGAGAGAATTTTAGAGATTTAGGCCGCTCCATGGTATTTATGAAATTTGATGTACCTGTATTATTTGTATTGATTAAAAAATCAATGTTACCATTAGAGGATTTGATATGTGCATCATAAGTTAGATCTTCATTGGCATCGGGAATGTACCGGAATCGAAGTTTCGTTAATGAAAAAAAAATTTGATTTTTACTTTGGGTTTCCCTCCTTTCATCAAGAATTGACTCTGAATTGACATAGTTACTATAATTTTCTTCCCGCATCTCGGTTACATTTTTGGAAGCAATTGTATATGCATTAATGTCCATCACATTATTTATCTTCTGTACTATATTTATAGCACCAAATTCATTTCTGCTGTATTTAAAATCCTCATTGCTTAAAAATTGTGAAAACTCATCATTATATATACTACTCTGAAATGAATTCATTAATGGAAGGTTTCCTCCCTCAAAATTGAGGTAATCTCGCATGGAAAATGATTTTTTCCCATAATTATTAAAGTCACCTATAAAGTTAATTGATGTTTTGGGACTGTAATAAAACAATGTAGGATGGAAAAGGTATCGCTCCTTCAATCCGGAACCGGCCACGATTTCTCCAAAAGAAAATTTCTTTTTCCCTTCAGCGAGCTTAATATTCATAACCATCTTCTCACTATCTTCTAGTCCCTTCAAGAATGGAATTTCGCTATAATTATCTAATACCTCTACTTCATCCACAGCTTCGGCGGGTATGTTTTCAATAGCTAGTTTGGTATCTCCGGTAAAAAATGCTTTTCCATCAACCATAAGCTTATTTACTTTTTTGCCATTAACAGTTACAGTTCCATCCCGATTCACTTCTACCCCAGGCAACTTACTTAGAACTTCCTTTAGCTTGCGCTCTTCCCCGGTTTTAAAATATCCTGTGCTATATATTATGGTATCTTTTTTGACAATTACAGGAATACTTGCATTTATTAAAATTTCATCTAAGCTCTCCTGACTTTTTATCATCTTAAAGTTACGGGTTTGATCTTCCAGGGCAACTATCGTATCAAACAATTTATTCAAACCCATATAACTTAGTTCTAAATAGTAATAAGAATTTTTTTTTAATAGAATTTGATACCTCCCATTTTTATCACTTATTGAAAAATTAATCTTCTCCTTGGGATTTTTGGGTATTGCTAAAAGGTTAACACCTTCTATAGAAACAGAAAAGCTATCAGTAATCTTACCTTCCAAAAGAATATCTTGAGCATAAAGTAAATTCACAAATAAGAAGAAATTAAAGAAAAGAAATAAGTTTTTCACCGAGCGATTTTAAATGTCAGTTTTCAGAAAAGCACATTAAAATTTGTTCATTCTAGAAGAGAAATAAGCCAGAAGATAATTATATGTTAAAACATATTTTTCAAATTTTCTCCTATAATTCGATCATAATCTTCTTTTGAAATTAAAACACCTTCCGAAGGCCATTTTATGTTTAAATTATCTTTCTGAAATAAATTGATGTCTTCAGCAAAAAAAGTAATTGGGCCATCCTCAAGTTGTAAGATCAACCCGGGTAAACCATGATAACCTTTAGGACCATAAGAAAAGTTGATTGCAGGAGCAAACCAAGCTTCAATTTTTATTTGCCTAGCGTTTCCTGAAACTGCATTAATGAAATATTTATTTCCATAAGCTCTATAAACCTTGTAACCTTTAATCATCCCAACATCTCTGGTAATTTCCCAATCGATAGACTGAATTTCTTTTATGCGGAATGTTTTTCCACTAACTTTTCTTAAATTAATATATTCATCTTTTTTAACAAAGTGGATGCCCGAAGATATAATTCCCTGCGCCAAACTATGAGCTGCTTTATTTTTATCTAAGGGTAAATTAGGTTCGGTTTTGAATTCTGAGGAATCTTGATTAAAAATCAAAAATGAGTTTGACCTTTCAACTTCTGCTTCAACATTCTCATACATACTTTTTAGGTGAGGATTTGGCTTTGTGTCCTGTAGAATCACTTTTACATTAAACCTTGTAGAATATCGAATTTTTCCTGAAGATATCTGGGAATAAACAGAATTAGTAATTAAAAGTAAAATTAAAATTAAAATTTTCATATTTGTTTTTATTAGAAAAAAAGGCTGATGGATTAACCCCAGCCTTTAAAAAATTTAAGAACATGTTTCATCCATGTCTTCTCGACTATAGCCCTCACAATAGGCATAAGCTTGACGACCAAGGCACCCTGCAAAAGCAGGGTCAATCCCTGCATCTAACCAAAGGATGGTTTCATTCATTGCAACATCTTCACATTCTTCTGAAGCTAATTTCAATTCTGAAGCCTTGAGAGAAGGAAGGCACGTTAGAATTAAAGCGAATAGTAATAAAAATTTTTTCATAAATAAATTTATAATTTCTCCTACTCTTTTATGGATTTTCAGATTCCTCCTAAAGCGCTTAATTAAATACTTTGGTGTAAAATCTGAAATTTCTCGGGTATCTATTACATAAACTCCTTACAATTAGTAAGGAGATTTCTATAGATATCTTGATGGTTTATAATAAAGGATTTTAGATTAAAAATTATACTTTTTTATAGGCTTTCCATTTTCCTTGACCAAAAACCCCTCCAAGGGTTCATATTTCTCAATTAATATCCGGGAACTCTAAATTCAATTTAACTCATATGTTCAAGATTGATTTATAAAAAAAGATTATTCTTACGATAACCTAAACATATAACTACTCACACCCTCAGCACATTTCCCTTCATTCCGTTACACTTCATTTCGGGAAAAGAGCTTCGTCGAAGGGTCTTGGACCAAAGTAAAAAAGGAGGGCTATCCGTTTAATTCCATTCACTACTTTCAATTATCTCTGGAGCGAATTCCATTTCACTCCTACCTCCCTTTTTTACTCAAGTCCGCTTTTGATTCAATTCCATAACAGGCTTTAAATCCTTTTCCTGCCCGAAACTTCCATTTAATATTTTCAGTTCACCGCCATCACCATTTTTTTGATAAAGCAAAATTACGGGATTTAGAAATTAGCCGGCCTGGAAGATAAACCGCCTTCTTTTCCCAGTACTCAATACGTCCTATCCTAATTCTAAATCCCGGGAATAAAGGCAATCAAAAAATGGTAACGGCGAAGGCGCTACGGGAAGTAAATAACATGTATCGGATTCTCCTAGTCATAATTTTATAAAATTTTAAAATCAAAAAATTGGAAAACGCTCAGGATACAATAAGTAAATAGGTTAAAAAATATTATTAACCATTCATTCTTTCAATTCTGAATAAGGGAGAAAGGTTTTAAGCTAACTTATTATTTCGAGTGGCAATCGTCATCGGATTCTTATTTAGGGAATTCTCTTCATCCTTAAAATAATTATGAATTTTTCGTATAAATGAGCTCCCAGTTTTCTTAAAATCCACACTTCACAAGGAGAAGTGAATACTGATGAATACCTTTCCTAAGCTTGAATTTTTGTCCCGGTATGCGGGACGAAAAGGAATAGCAAGAGGGTAACACGCAGAGCGATGTTATGGATTCCTTTTCTAATTTAAATAATTGATTATCAGTCTATTGAAAAATAAAGTTTTTTCAATAATGAAATTATTTACTGTAAAAGCCCCGACAGCCCTTTAAAATCAATAAAAAATTACTGTAAATGGAAAGCAAAGACAATAAAAATCATGATTTTTCAGCTGTAAGTTATAAGAGTGCTGTGGCTGAAAGATTTCGGTTATTTTCAAAAAAGGTGTGCAGGAATCATTCAGAAACCCTTACCGTAATGATGGATTATTTTGAACACAATTCAATATCTCCCCATGAAGATCCTGGACCTAATATGACTCTTTTGGAAAAGAAAATCAAACTAAGGATTAATGCTGTAATAGCAATTATAAAAGATATGGAGAAAAATCAAACCAAACCAACAGTCGCTATGCTTCAAGCGATACTGGAACAGGATGAACCTAAAAGGAAACCATTGTGGGTAGAGAAAAAGAATACCTCCGGTAACCAACCCAATTACCGGGAATTCAATAAATAAATAAATTAGATTTCTGGTTATTTAAACATCTACCAAATATCACTTTAGCAAAAGAAAACATTGATCTCAAAAATGAGGATCTTGAATATTTTTTAAAAGAATAACGCCAAATTTAGGTTGTCCTTTTCAATAGTTTCTCGTTTAAGTCTTTATACCCATCATACATAATACTCCCATCGACACAATGTGAAAGACTTTTTTGAATTTCAGCAGTTGCTTTCCTGCCGGAGGAATCCCTGTCCAGGAATAATTGTACAGAAGTATAATTTTGAAGAAGCTGGACCTTCGGTATGAATGCCAGTGAATTTAGAATTAAAAGATCTGCCTTCTCTACTTCTTCCGAAGAGATAACTGCCAATGATAAAAGATCAAACATTCCTTCTATCACAATGAGTTCTTGTCCTCCCTTCTTAATATAGGTATATGTTTTCGGAACAGTTGAAGTTTTGCAGTATTGATTCCGAAGTTCCCAGCCGCCTAAGTGGTTCTGAAGACCGAGAGCAAAAAATTTTTTTCCATTGCATTCATACCAGATTTCCCTGCAGTATTTTCTTGCTATACAAACAGGAATTTCCCGGGAACGCAGATACTTTTTCAGTAGATCGTGTTCAACTGGCCTATTCTTGAGGAAAATGTTTTTATCGGAGTTTTTATGCCTTATGATTTCATGATCTGGATTCGAAGAAAGAACTGAAAGCTCCTCCGATAAATAAGATAAAGTTTCTGCCACCGAGCAATTGAAAATAAGACCAACCAGGTCAATCACGTTTCCTCCTTTCCCGATTCCGAAGTCGTACCACCGGTTGAGTGGGAGAGAGACTTTGAAAGAGGCTTGGGTCTCTGTACGAAGGGGGCTTAGAAACCAGGCTTCTTTTTCCGTTTTCCGGTTGGGAAAGTGTCCAAGCCTTTTAAGCGTTAGTATGATGCAAATGCTACGGGCTTGTTCACAAGTGATTTTTCTTTTTGTTTTCATCAGCATTTTTTTTCAACTAATCGTTTTCTTTAAGTCTTGAATATTTATGTCATCTTTTTTATTTTTGATGACATTTTGATGACAAATTGATGACACTCCAAACCCTTGCTATTACTGGTTTTATAGGCTATTGTCATCAATTCATCAAAAAAAAACAATATTTTAAAGTTTTGTTTTCAAAAGCACCAATCATTTTGATGAAACGATGACAGCATCTGAAACCCCCAGCAAATGCTGGGAGTTTCCTGTCATCACTTTGTCATCATTTCATCATATTTTTGAAAAACCAATATTAGCTTAACTCCTGGTCCTCAAAATTCTCAAGCAGGAATTTTTTAGTTATGCTGAAAAAACGGCCTTTGGCATCAGTGAGATTTGTGCTGCCATCTCCCCAGATCAAAAACTTTTGGTAGTAATTGGAATTTGACTGGTTTACAAGTTTCCAGTCTTTCTTTAAAATCTTTCTTATTTGGGTAAGGTCTGTTCTAAGTCTTGTTTTGGTAATAGCATTAAATGCATCCATGGGACAGAAATCCAACTCTTCCAGATCGTGGTTCTCCATGACCATTATAAGAATTCCTGCCAATTCCCGTTCTACCCGATTCCGGTTATTCTGTACCAGCTTCTTCAGGGCCTGAGTTTCTATCTGCTCAGCTGAAAACCACATCCGGGTGGTATGTTTAGTGAAAAGTTTTCGTTCCTTCAAATAAAACAAAAAAGCAGGAATCTCTTTTCCCAAAGTCTCTAAAAATTCAGTTTGTTCTTTCTTTATCACAGGCACTTTTAATACCCAGAAACGAGTCTCGTGATGATCAATTTTAATAAAGTTCTCTTCGTTGTTACTACACAGAATGAATTTTCCGAAGAATTCCACCTCCCTTTTATCTTTCCCTTTAGCCTCCAGTTTGTTGATATTGGTTGTGCTCAGGTACTTGATCCTTTCTGTCAGCTCTTCCTTATTAAATAACACTTCATCTATACAGATAAGGAGTTTATTAGCCCAGTCTGCATTGAACTGGCTTGTAAAGCTGTCGTTGGTAAGATAAGTAAGGTTATTTTCGAAGATAAGTTTCAGCCATTTTAAATAGGTACTCTTTCCAGTGGAGCGCTCTTTGGAAACCAGGCAAAGAATGGGAAGAATCTGGGTGGGTTTTGTAAAGAGGAGTTGAAGGTAATCCAAGCCCAGCTCATAATGATCTCCAAAAATATGCTTCAGAAAATTTATTGTAGCAGGACATTCACCATCTTGAATATGATGGCTAAGGGGGGAATAATTATTATAGAAATTGTTGTAGGAAAACTTGAAGTCCAAATGATCTGGAATACAGGTAAAGCCATCAAATTTAGGTATGGATGCAAGAAAAGTTTTTCCGTGATCCTGCCTTATAGTCTCAATATTCCAGGGCACTAAAGACTCATTTACAAGACCAGAAATATTTGGGGCTTTTACCAATTTGTAGTATTGCGTTCCAACTCTTATATATCTATCTTTATTTTCCAATTTATACTGATAATTTCTACAATAAATTTAAAAAAATAAGATGTTTTTTGATTAAAAAATATAAAAAATTTATTTTGATTGATAATAATGTAATTTATCATACTTTGAAACGAGAATAATTTAATTAGAACTCAAATGGATTAAAATGGTGAATTATTTTAAAAATGGAAAAAAGCGGTTTTAAATCTATAATTTAAATAATTGACCCCTAAGCGTCAAAGCTGAAGAAAATTTTGGTTAAAATACTTTTTTCGAAATGATTTCTTTTATTCCTCCGAGAGGTTAGATATTTGTTCTTTAACCCACTCAACATTTCTTTCTTGTCGGAAGTCAAACCATTCCTGCCTAAAATCTGATTCGTGGATCAGATAATTGAAATTCCTGAAAGGTTTTGGTCGGTTTAGAGCACCAATCAAATTTTTTTCAACTCCGTCCGCTTTCAACTGGTCCGCAAAGGATTCCATTACAGCAAAAGATTGGCTGGAATTCATTGGCTCGATCCGTATATAATCATCCCAATTATTTTCGATTTTATCTATTACCTCTTGCCCTGGATTTTCCTCGTCCGGAAAAAAATCCATTTCTGCGGGATGATAATCGAAATCACCGGTAACAGTATTTAGAAAACAAAATTGTCCGCACAGAATGAGTTCTGCCATTTCTCGAATATTTGCTTCCTTAACTTTCATTTTAGTTGTTCGTTAAGGCACATAGTTTACAAAGTTAAAGTCACATGCTTTACACTAGATTCTGACTTAGTCTAATTGATACTTGTTTGTCTCTTATTTTATTTTCGTTAAAGTAACCTAAAAAAACTTCTCTGTAAAACACCCTCCAGATTCCATTTCCCTGGTCTTCTACACCAATGTATTTTCCTTTAAGTCCTGAGGTTAAAAATACCAAGTATACCGACTTCCAACGCAAGGATCCATTTTGACATACTTTCATCACTTTCATGGTTGAGGGATAGTCATAATTAGGGATCTTTTCAGGGTATGGTCTGGTGGAAAAATCATGGCAATCTGCAGGTGTTTTCATTCCTAAAGATTCATGAGGTCTTGTGGTTATATTCCTTTACAAACCGGTTTAAACTACGTTGTTGAGACTTCAGGTCGAATGATGAAGGTTTTGCACAAGCTGCCTTTAAATCACGGTGCATACACTCGTGTCGACCATTTTGATCTGGTCTTGCCGGGTCGGAATACACAGGATCAATTCCCACTCGATAAACCAGTAAGATAGCCTGGTATATCTTTGAATAGCAGATACAGATCCAAAGGGACTTCCATTGTCGGTATGTATTTGTTTTGGGATGCCATACTTTCTGAAAACCTGCGTAAACTCTTGCTTGACGGACAGAAAGTTCTCTTTGTAATGTCCTTTTGCCGTAAACAAAAATCTACTCTTGGAATCAGCAATTGTAAGGGTATGACAGTATATTTTGTTTCCCACTAAAAACTTCCCTTTATAGTCTGCGCTCCATACTTCATTGCACTTCTTAGGATCAAAAATTGGAAATACCGGCTTGACCCTGCGGCTTCGCTTTTGAGGTTTAACCAGGCCATTTCTGGAAAGAATGGTGTGAACTGTAACCACACTTGGAATAAGTTCTTCAGGGTACTGTTTAAACAACAAAATCCGAATTTTCTTGGCACCCCAGAGCAGGTGTTTGCTTTTCAATTTTAGAATAGAATCTTCAACTTTTTGATCGGTCCGGTTGGGATGATTAATCGGAGCTTTTTCCTGCTCAATTAAGCCGGATAATCCCATTTTTTCATACCTGGAAATAAGCTTGTATGCCGTAGGCCGGGATACGTTAAATGACCTACAAAGTTCTGTGATGGTGTAATTTTGAGTTAACCATTCGTGAATGAATTCTACCTTTTGTTCCATTTTAGTTTTTGTTTTCCAGACCATGATAAATTACATTTTCACGTAATTTATAAATCTTAAAAGTGTAAACTATGTCCCTTTAACTCTGTAAAGGATGTCCCTTTACCGTACCAGTTTTTGGCTGACGTCTCGTATAAAAACTGTGCAAGCTGGCGAGCGTGATTGTCCGCGGGTTCCGACCGAAGGGAACAGCGGCAGCACAATCACGCTGAGCAAGGGAGCAAGGACTTTCGATTCAAGACTGATTTTAGCATTGTTTTTATAGGCTGTTAGCAAAAGTTTTCACTTTCTTCAGCCCATTACTTGAAACTTCAGATCCACAAGTAGCGGGATAACACCGCTCCAAAAGTTGTAATATATATAATCCTTTTCAATCAATATAAATTAAGAAGTACTCTATTTTTAAACAGTTCGGTTTTAAGGGAAGCTTCCACATAAGAAACCAATATCCAAACAAGTATCCGATTTATGAAAAATAAAATCCTTTAAATTTAATTAAAGTGTTCTAAAGAATTCGATGCAAGCGACTTTTTTAATTTCAAAACCTTGCGCAAAGCCTCCATATCATCACTTACTTTCCTTTCTAGCACCCTCGCATATATTTGAGTCGTGGCTATTTTCGTGTGTCCTAAAAGCTTAGAAACAGTCTCTAGGGGTACACCATTGCTTAAGGTAACAGTTGTAGCAAAAGTATGCCTAGCCATATGGAAAGTGAGGTTTTTTTTTATTCCACAAAGTATGGCCACTTCCTTTAAATATACATTTAGCTTTTCATTTGTTATTATTGGTAAAAGGCTTCCTGTTATTTGTGTAAACGGATGATTTGCATATTTCTTAATCAATTCCAAAGCAGGATCAAGTAAGGGAATTTTTATAGGTGTTTTAGTTTTTTGCCGTTTTGTAACAATCCAGTTGTTACCATCAATGCCCATAGAAATATTGTCCAGAGAGAGCCCCATTATATCAACATAACTTATACCTGTGTAGCAGCTGAATACAAACAAATCCCTTACCCTATCTAATCTTTCTAAAGGAAATTCATAAGTCTCCAAATTGGATAATTCATTGTCAGATAAAAACTCCCGTTCCCTCTTCTCAAAGGTTGTTTTCCAACGCCGGAAGGGGTCTTTATCTAACCACTCCAAGTGATAAGCCATCCTCACCATTTTCCTCAATCTTTGAATATGCTTCATCACCGTATTATGGCTCATCGCCCGGGGATGTTTCTTGGGGTAATATTCCAGAAGAAAATTTTCGAAATCACATAAAAATTTATAATCCAGCTCCCTTAGGTAAACATCAGTAGTATTTTTTTCCTTGGCCAAAAACTTATTGATGTAGCCTTCAGTTATTCCAAAATTTCTAATAGTCCCGGAAGCCAGGGTACTTTCAATTTTTCTGGAATGGTATTGAATGAGTTCCTGAAGCGTTTTGGAATTCTCATCATCTCCAAGATATACAGCTTTAATCAATTTCGCGGTTACCTTTTTCCCTTTTGAAGTTAATTGTTGGTAACAATGAAAAAATCTGGATTGTACCAAGTCCAGATATTGATTTAGTTGCCTGGCATCAAGAGAATGACCTTTGGCCCTTTTTCTACCTGAATCCCATAATTCCAATAAAATTTTTCGCTTCAGGCTAACAAGAACCCTTTTTTGATTTACTGTTATTCTTGCATAAATAATTCCCCTTCCTGTTTCTCCTTTTTCGTTCTTCACCCAAAAAAGCACAGAAAATGTGTTTGTAGTTCCCATAGTTGTCGTCTTTTTATTAAACAATAATTCAGACGAAAGTCAAATCAACTATCCTTTTAAATATACGCTTTCTAACACATGTAACCTCGAGGTAACTTTTTAATTTTAGGTAACCTTTTAGTTTCCATAAAATACCAAATCAATTCAAATTATATTAACTCCTAAAAACCTGAAAACCACGCATATCCTAAGATTTGCGTGGTTTTGTTGCTAATTAATATTAGCTTTGGTGACCCCGGAGGGATTCAAACCCCCAACCCTCAGAGCCGAAATCTGATGCGCTATTCAGTTGCGCCACGGGGCCGTAAATTATTCTTTCTCCATCTTCTTCCTGCGGCAGATTTTAGGTACTTTTCCCTAATTCTTGCTTCTTCTCTTGAACCAAAAGGTTCTTTATGAATTAATGACCAGGGTTTAAAAGCCTTAGTCGATTGATTCTTACCTGAATTATGTTCAACCAGCCGACGATCCAAATCATCTGTCATCCCTACATATTGCCTTTCAAACCCAGCGCTATATAAGACGTAAACATAATACATAATTTCAATTTATGCGCCCCGCCCGTACCGAAAAGGTACGTTCGGGCGGGCACGGGGCCAAAAAATTCAAGATTCAAGATTCAAAGTTCCAAATTCAAGGTTCTCTTCTCTCTAGTCTATATTCTACACTCTATGTTCTATGTTCTATATTCTAAGAACTAAGTTTCCTTTTTACAATCATGGAGATCGTCTTGCCATCTGCCTTACCGGCTAATTCCTGTGATGCAAGGCCCATTACCTTTCCCATATCTTTCATTCCTTCAGCACCGGTTTGGGCGATGATCTCGTCCACCTTTGCCTCTACCTCTTCTTCGCTTAACTGCTCGGGTAAAAACTGCTCTATCACTGCTGCCTGGTCCAGTTCGGGTTGGGCAAGATCTTCGCGGTTTTGTTCCTTATAAATTGCAGCGCTGTCTTTGCGTTGTTTCACAAGTTTTTGAAGCAATTTTATTTCCTCTTCCTCACTTATGGCTTCCTTTGAGCCGGTCTCGGTTTGAGCCAGTAACAAGCCGCTTTTAATGGCGCGCAATGCTTCCAGCTTCACGGCATCTTTTGCTCGCATTGCATCCTTCATCTCCGTCATTATACGCTCTTGTAAACTCATTTTTCTTCTTTTATACAGGAGTGCGAAGATAAAAATAAAACCCGAAATCCTGCAAGGAATTCCGGGTTTAAATAATTAGGGGGAGATATAAATCTTAATCTACATTATCGTGTAAAAAGGAATTGTTGCTCCTAAACCTCAACTCTTCATTATCGCTTTTTCCTAGGCTTGTGCGCGAGAGTTTTTCCTCACCGGGCCTTGAATTCTCAAGCTCTATGCCCGCACGCTTATATGCCGGTTGTCTCTCGATCTCTTCCAGTTGCGCGTTATTATTCCTAAACTTATAGTTGAACTCCTTCATCTTTGATCTTCTCTCTGCCGCTCTTTCTATAAGGCTTTCTGAAATTGGATTGTCAAAAGGATCATTATTGTCCCTTGAAGGATTCTCTGTTGGGGCCGGGGCAACCGTCTTCTTTTCAAAGATCACCTCATCCTCTTCCACCACCTTTTTTGGTGCCGGCTTTGAACTTTTAAGCATCTGCTCCACTTCCATATAATCATCCAGGCTGTAACGCTTAATCCCGCTTGCCGAACTTTCGGTCACCGGAATTATTTCTATGTGCTCCTTCACCTCTATTTCCCTGGTCCTTTCATTCAAATCGTGAACTACTCTCTGGTTCTGCGCCTGGGGTGCCTGCTGAACCTGTTTTGGTGCCGGAGGGGTATTTTCTGCCTGTCTTTTATCTTCGGCTTTCTTTTGAATGGGAAAATCAAATGTGAACATAAACTGTTCTTCCTTCTCTATAGCTACCTCCTGAGATTCTATCACCTCAAGGTTGCGCACTTCTTCTGAAGTATCTGTAATTATAAAATCCTCCTTCTCATAATCTACCACCTCATAGGTAACATCCATATTTCTTGCACTTGGAGGGGTGTTTAGATTCTCATCGGCTACTTTTCCTTTAGGCTGCTCTATTACTTCTTCATCAAGAGTGTGAACAATTACCGGAGGGGCAACCTCTTCAACTTTTTCCCTGGCAACATCTTCAAAAGGGGTATATTTATTTTTATTGAAACTATGCTCGGCCCTCTGTTCATCTTCCAGGGTATGGATGATCTTTTTGGTTTCGGTATTAACGATCTCGTTTTGAGTCTCTACATTAAATCCCGTAGCAATGATGGTAACGGCTATGGAATCCTCAAGTTTCTCATCTTCCCCAACCCCCATAATGATGTTTGCACTATGACCGGCTTCCTGCTGAATATGATCGTTAATTTCTCCAATCTCATCAATAGTGATCTCTTCTCCGCCTGAAACGATTAGCAGTAATACGTTCTTGGCTCCTTTGATCTTATTGTCATTCAATAACGGCGAATCCAGCGCTTTGGTGATGGCATCGTGTGCACGGCTTGCGCCTGAGGCAACTGCAGATCCCATAATTGCGGTACCGCTGTTGCTCAGTACTGTTTTCGCATCACGTAAATCTATGTTCTGCGTATAATGGTGTGTAATAACCTCTGCAATTCCCCTGGAGGCTGTTGCCAAAACTTCATCTGCCTTTGAGAAACCGGCCTTAAAACCAAGGTTCCCGTAAACTTCCCTCAATTTATTGTTGTTGATAACAATAAGGGAGTCTACCTGGGCACGAAGTTTTTCTACCCCAATCTGGGCCTGCTCGTTCCGCATTTTTCCTTCAAACTGAAAAGGAATGGTAACAATCCCCACGGTGAGGATGTCCATTTCTTTTGCCTGTTTGGCGATAATTGGCGCGGCACCTGTTCCGGTTCCACCACCCATACCGGCAGTAATGAAAACCATCTTGGTATTGGTGTCCAGCATTCGTTTGATCTCCTCAAAACTTTCAATTGCTGCCTGTTCCCCTACATCGGGGTTGGCTCCTGCTCCTAAACCTTCAGTAAGGCTTACACCCAACTGAATTTTATTTGGAACCATACTGTTGTCCAAGGCCTGGGCATCGGTGTTACAAATAACAAAATCTACCCCTTTTATCCCTTGCAGGAACATGTGGTTGATTGCGTTGCTTCCTCCACCTCCTACACCAATGACCTTAATTACGTTCGATTGGTTTTTTGGTAAATCGAATGCGATGTTTTCGAATTCTGTACTGCTCATAAATCCTGATTTACTGGTTCTATATTTTCTTACTCTGCGTTATCTAAAAAATCTTTAAACTTCTCTGCCCATTTATCAAAAATGCTCTTTCTGAAAGGCTTCTCCCTCTTACCGTGATCTTTATTGTCTTCATCATCCTCTTCCTCATACACGGGTTGCTCAATTTCTGAAGATTTTTGCGGCTCCTTGAATTTCACCTGCTCCTGGAACTGGTGCTTCTTCTGCTCCAGACTGTTCAATACCAATCCAACAGCTGTTGCGTAAAGCGGACTCGTAGTTTCACTGTCACTGTTCCCCGCGAGGTGCTCGTTTGGATAACCTATACGGGTATCCATCCCGGTAATATATTCGGCCAGCTGCTTTAAATGCTTCAACTGCGCCCCACCTCCGGTTATTACCATCCCGGCAATCAATTTTTTCTTCTGCTCCTCGTGACCGTAATTCTTGATCTCAAGATAAACCTGCTCAATGATCTCCACCACGCGTGCGTGAATGATCTTGGAAAGGTTTTTAAGAGTGATCTCCTTAGGCTCTCTCCCGCGTAACCCGGGAATAGAAACTATCTCGTTCTCCTTGTTCTCCCCCGGCCAAGCCGATCCAAACTTTATTTTTAATAATTCGGCCTGCTTTTCTATGATAGAACAACCTTCCTTGATATCCTCTGTGATCACATTTCCGCCAAAAGGGATTACGGCTGTATGCCTGATTATTCCATCTTTAAAAATGGCAAGATCTGTTGTACCACCTCCAATATCGATCAAAGCCACTCCCGCTTCTTTTTCTTCCTGACTCAAAACCGCGTTGGCAGATGCCAATGGCTCCAGCGTTACTGCAGATAGTTCAAGACCGGCGCTTTTTACGCAACGGCCAATATTCCTAATCGAGGAAACCTGGCCTACTACCACGTGGAAATTGGCTTCAAGCCTTCCGCCGTACATTCCAATGGGCTCCTTGATCTCCGGTTGCCCGTCTACTTTAAATTCCTGCGGCAACACGTGAATGATCTCTTCTCCCGGTAACATTACCAGTTTATGAACCTGGTTGCAAAGGGTGTGAATATCATCTGAATCTATCACCTCATCTGGATTTGGACGGGTGATATAATCGCTGTGCTGCAAACTTCTTATATGCTGGCCGGCTATACCCACCACCACATCTTTAATCTTTAAACCTGAATCTGCTTCTGCCTCCTGAATTGCCAGCTGTATAGACTGTATGGTTTGCGTGATGTTATTTACAACGCCACGGTGCACCCCCATACTTTTGGATTTTCCAATGCCTATGATCTCCACTTTTCCATATTCATTCTTACGCCCTATCATGGCCACAATTTTTGTGGTTCCAATATCAAGACCTACTGCAATGTCGTTCTCTTCCATACCTTATTTTTTAGTGCAAACAACCTGGTTCCCAAATTGTAAGTCCACCATCTTGTAAGTATTTAATATATCGTCTTTAAAAGCTTTTTTATAAAAAGCCTTGAAATTATTGAATTTTGTATCCAGGTGTTCCACCTTCCCAACAAACAGGCTAAAATCCATTTTTCTTACTTCCAGTTCATAAACTCCCCCGCTCAACCGCCGTATTCCCGTGATATGCTCCTGTAAGAACTTGTCCCTGCTTATGTGATCCAGCAAAGGATAAACCTCTTTGATCTCCTCTTTCCTCACCCCGGTGATCACCGGCACCCGTGCCGAATAGTATGTTGAGAGCGGCATTTTTTCTCCCAACCTGTCAATATAGAAGATCTCATTTCCCAGAATTCTTCCTATTGGTCTCCTTTGAACGATCGTAGTTTTTAAAGTCCCGTCCAGGGTTAAAAAAACTTCGGCATTTTCTATCATTTCATGAGTGTTCAAAACCTTCTCCACCCTATTCAAATCTAAAGTTTCTTTAACTACACTCGCAACAGTCACATTATTTTGTATTAACAATTTATTAACCGCTTCCTCAGTCAAATAGAGGTTCTCAAATTCGGTAAATTTTACTTCAATTTTTCCTAAAGGCCTGGTTTCATTGCGCTTTTCAGCGAAGCCAAAAAGGAATATGACCAGTACCAAAACCAGGAAGGCTTTTAAGTAATTGTAATTAAATTTCATGACTCATATTTTTTTCAACTTCGGGCACCATTTCTCCTATATCGCCGGCCCCCATCATTACGATGACATTGCAACCCGATTCCTTTATTTCTGCGGAAAGTTGTTCCCTGTAAACGAGCTTTTTATTCCGGTTTTCAATTTTTTCCAAAAGCCATCCCGAAGTGATCCCTTCCATAGGAAGTTCGCGGGCAGGATAAATATCCAGCAGCCTTACAGCATCAAACTGGCTGAGACTTTCAGCAAAATCATCGGCAAAATCCCGTGTACGACTAAAAAGGTGAGGCTGAAAAATTGCCATGACTTTTTTACCGGGATGCATTTCCCTTACGGCCTGGTGAACCGCCGCAATTTCTGTGGGATGATGCGCATAATCATCAATTAAAACAAGATCATTGGTCTTGATCCTGTAGGTAAAACGTCTTTTTACCCCTTTAAAACTATATAAGGCCCCTGCGAGTTTTTCCGTGGGGGAACCATACTGGATGGCGATCGCAAGGGCCGTTATAGCATTCTGCAAATTGTGTTTGCCGGGTAGAAAACATTTTAAATCTCTTAGTATTGTGTTAGGGGTGCGTAAATCAAAATAATACGCCCCGTTATTTATTTTTACATTGATCGCGGCATAGTCAGACTCATCCTCTATTCCAAGGGTGACTCCTTTAAGCGGCAATCCGTTCTTTACAAACAGGGTCCCATCCTCTGGCACCAAAGCAGCAAAATCATTGAAGGATCTTACCAGTTCTTCAGGCTTTCCGTAAATATCCAGATGGTCTGCATCCATCGAAGTGATCGCTGCAATATTTGGGGAGAGTTTCAGGAATGAGCGGTCAAACTCATCGGCCTCTACTACCATTACTTCATTGCCGTTCAGGATAAGGTTGCTTTGAATATCCTCACTAATACCACCCAGGAAAGCCGTAACCTTTGCCCCGGTTTCCTTTAGCAAATGACCCAAAATGGCCGTTGTGGTTGTCTTGCCATGCGTACCCGCAACCGCAAGTGTAAATATGTTCTTTGTGATCAATCCCAGAACTTCGGCTCTTTTCTGAATTTCAAAGTTTTCATCAAGGAAATAATGATGCTGTTTGTGATCCTTCGGAATTGCCGGAGTATAAACCACAAGCGTATTCTCTTTGTTTCTGAATTGCTGCGGAATTGCATCCACCTCATCTGTAAAATTCACCTCAATTCCCTCAGCTTCCAATTTTCCCGTAAGCACCGAAGGTGTTTTGTCATACCCGGCAACCCGCTTCCCTGTAGCATTGAAATAACGGGCCAGGGCGCTCATCCCTATTCCGCCAATGCCGATAAAGTAAAAGTTTTGTATGTTGTTCAGGTTTTTCACGGTTTTCAGTTGTCGGTTGTCAGTTGTATGTTGTAAATTGTTTAATGTTTACTGTTCATTGTTCATTGTTCATTGTTAACAGTTTTTCAACTTCATCCACTATTTGTGCTGTGGCATTTGGTTTTGCGAGTTTCAGAATATTTTCCGAAAGTTGTTTCCTCACTTTATCCGATTCCAGCATTAATACAATTGTTTCTTCAAAATCCTTTACCAGGTGATCTTCTTTTACAACAAAGGCAGCATCTACCGCGGCAATTGCAAGTGCATTTTTTGCCTGATGGTCCTCTGCCACATTGGGCGACGGGATGAAAAGCACTGGTTTTCCCACAATACATAATTCTGAAACACTTCCTGCTCCTGCCCTTGAGATAATAATATCGGCAGCGGCATAGGCAAGATCCATCCTGTTCAAAAATGCATGGGTTTGTACCAATCCTTTATTAAACTTTTTATATTCTTCGTAATACAGGGAGCCTGTTTGCCAGATCACCTGTACTTCCCGCTCTTCAAACAAAGGCAGATATGCTTCCATTAACTGATTGATCCTTCTTGCGCCAAGACTTCCGCCAAGCACCAGCAGGGTCATTTTATTTTCCTTCAGTTTAAAGAAGGAACGCGCCTCCTCAACCTTGTTGTTTATACTTAAAAGATCCTGCCGTACCGGATTCCCGGTGATCTTAATTTTTTCAGCAGGAAAAAACCTTTCCAGATGCTCGTAGGCGGTGCATATCACATCTGCCTGTTTTCCCAACAACCTGTTGGTGATGCCCGGATAGGAATTCTGCTCCTGGATGAGGGTAGGAATGTTTCGGGAATTTGCCATTTTAAGCAGGGGTCCGCTGGCAAATCCGCCGGTACCAATTACCACATCGGGATTAAAATCTTTAATTATTTGCTTAGCTCTCAATAAACTGCTCATAAGTTTAAAGGGAAAACTCAGGTTTTTCAGGCTTATTTTTCTTTCAAGCCCGGTGATCCACAAACCTTCAATTTTGTAACCCGCCTGGGGCACTTTTTCCATTTCCATTCTGCCTTTTGCCCCTACAAAAAGTATTTGGGCATCGGGGTGGCGGCGTTTTATTTCATCGGCAATAGAGATGGCAGGGTAGATATGTCCCCCTGTGCCTCCTCCTGAAATTATTACTTTCAATTGCCTGTTCATATTGCTTCGCTTAATATATCAAGGGGATTCTCTCCCTCCAGCTCTCTTTCCTGAGAGGATTTAATTTCTTCTCTTTTTGCGCTCACACTTAGAATAATTCCAAGGGCGAGACAGGTCATCCAGATCGATGTTCCCCCGCTGCTTATAAGCGGCAGGGTTTGCCCCGTTACCGGAAACAGTTCTACGGCAACCGCCATATTTACCAACGCCTGAAAAACTATAGGCAGCCCCACTCCCATTACCACGAGTTTCCCAAAGATGGTATCGGCTTTTGTGGCCACGATCACTATTCTAAATAACAGCATCAAATAGGCACTCATCACTCCAAATGCTCCTATCAAGCCCATTTCTTCAACGATGATGGCATAAATAAAATCTGAAGAAGATTGCGGCAGGAAGTTTCTTTGAACGCTTTTTCCAATTCCCGATCCTGTAACCCCACCACGTGCGATGGCTATTTTTGCTTTTTCTATCTGGTAATCGGCTTCTGTATCTTCACTATTTGAAAAGTTTTCTATCCGGCTGGTCCAGGTATCAATACGGTTTGGTAATAATCCCGGAAATGCCTTGGCCGTGAGGATAAATAATGTGAGTACCAGTAAACCTGCGCCCAGAATGATGCCAATATATTTTAAGGGATATCCTCCTAAAAACACCAGTATCATCACCATAGTAAATATGATGGCGGTGGTAGAAAAGTTGGCGGGAAGTATTAAAACCAAAACAATAAAAACCGGCATCCATAGCGGTAGAATGGTTTCTTTAAATGTTACCGTTTTATCTGCAATACGGGTTAAATATCTGGCCACATAGATCAACAATACAACCGAAGCCAGGGTTGAGGACTGGAAGGTTACTCCCACCACAGGTATTTGTATCCACCGGCTCGCATTGGAACCATCTATGGTTGTTCCCTGGGAAATGGTGTAGAGCAACAGGATTATAACAATGGGCAGCATCAAAATGGAAAGGCCCTTGAAATAGTGGTAAGGAATTCTGTGAATCGCATACAGCAGGCAAAACCCTAATACCAGGTGAAAAAAGTGAACCACAAGATAATTGAAAGTGCTGCCATCTCCATACAAATAGGCGATGTTGCTACTTGAGCTATACACCGGAAGGAATGAGAACAATGCCAACATTCCGGCCGTGGCCCAAATAACTTTATCTCCTTTAAGATTTGAAAAGACGTTACCCATTTTTCTTTTTATTAGACCTCACAGGTTTTAAAAACCTGTGAGGTCTTTGGTGTTATAAATTTCTGACTGCATTCTTAAATTCCCTTCCTCTCTCTTCGTAATTCTCAAAAAGATCAAAACTCGCGCAAGCGGGAGAAAGTAATACGATGTTGCCTTTTTCGGCAATCTTATAGGCCATTTGTACGGCTTCTGCCATAGATTGGGTTTCCATCATTACTTCAACACAATTTCCAAAGGCTTCAAATATTTTTGCATTATCAACTCCCAGACAGATAATGGCTTTTACTTTTTCATTTACCAATGGCAAAAGCTCGGCGTAGTTATTCCCTTTATCAACCCCCCCAACAATCCAGATGGTTTCAGATTCCATGCTCTCCAGGGCGTAATAAGTTGCATTGGTATTGGTGGCTTTGGAATCATTTATATAAAGCACATTGTTGATCTTCAGAACTTTTTCAAGGCGGTGTTCCACTCCCTGAAAGTTCTCCATACTCGCACGAATGGTCTCTTTTCTAATTCGTAATAATTGGGCTACTGTTGAAGCAGCCATGGCATTTTTGGTGTTGTGTTTACCTTCAAGTGCTAGGGAGGATTGTGGCATAATAAATTGGGAATTTGGTGTAATTATTTTAATGTTGTTGTCTTCTACGTAAGCGCCGGCAACCTGTTTTTTAGACAGGGAGAATGGCAGTTTTTGTGCTTTTATCTGGTGGCTGTCCAGCCAGGAAGTGGTTAATTCATCATCTGCATCATAAATGAAAAAATCCTCTTCGGTTTGGTTTTTTGTTATTCTGAATTTTGATTCTATATAATTTTCTAATTTGTACTCATAGCGGTCCAGATGGTCTGGGGTGATGTTGGTTAACACTGCAATATGCAGGCGGAATTCTACAATCCCATCCAGCTGAAAACTGCTTAATTCCAACACATACCAGTCAAAATTTTCTTCGGCCACCTGTTTTGCGAAACTATCTCCTACATTCCCGGCCATTCCTACTGAAAGGCCTGCATTTTTAAGGATATGATATACCCATTTTGTGGTAGTGGTTTTTCCATTGCTACCCGTTATTCCTATGATCTTTGCCGAAGTGAATTTTGAAGCAAACTCAATTTCCGAGATAACCGGGATTCCCTTTTCAATTAATTTCTGCACCATTGGGGCTTTCTCCGGAATTCCGGGGCTCTTCATGACAATGTCTGCCTCCAGGATCCTGGCCTCGTTATGACCACCTTCTTCCCATTCCACTCCCAATTCCTCAAGGGCCTTTTTATATTTATCCTTGATCTTCCCAAAATCTGAAACAAAAACCTCAAAGCCCTGCTTTTTAGCCAAAACAGCCGTTCCCGCCCCGCTTTCGCCGGCTCCCAGAATTGCTATTTTTTGTTTTTTGTTCATTTTTTGTTTTTTGTTTTTTGTTTTTTGTTTTTTGTTTTTTGTTTTTTGTTTTTTGTTTTTTGTTTTTTGTTTGAGACGCGATGCATCGCGTCTTTACTTCTGTTGAGACGCGAGGCATCGCGTCTTTACTTTTTTTTCTAATAACTAATCACCATTCACTAATCACTACCTAACCTTCAGCGTTACCACCGTCACAATCGCGAGAAAAATCCCAACGATCCAGAATCTCACTACGATCTTGCTTTCATGCAGTCCTTTCTTTTGATAATGGTGATGAAGCGGGGACATCAGAAAAATCCTTCGGCCCTCTCCATATTTTCGTTTTGTGATCTTGAACCAGGCAACCTGCATTACTACCGATAGATTTTCTATTAGGAATATTCCGCAGAGAATAGGGATCAAAAGTTCCTTTCGGGTTGCAATGGCCAGTACAGCTATAATTCCACCTATGGTTAAACTTCCCGTATCTCCCATGAAAACCTGCGCCGGGTAGGTGTTGTACCATAAAAACCCAACCAAAGCACCCGCGAAGGCGGTTATGAAAATTGTCATTTCACCCGAGCGGGGGATGTACATTATGTTTAGATAATCTGAAAATATGATGTTACCGGAAACCCAGGCAAAAATCCCCAGGGTGAGCACTATTATGGCCGAAGAACCCGCTGCGAGCCCATCTACCCCATCTGTAAGATTTGCACCGTTTGAAACCGCGGTCACGATAAAGATCACAATAGGTATAAAGATGAGCCACGCATAATTTAACAGCCCGGGATTGATCCAGGTGATCAAACTGGCGTAATCAAATTCATTATTTTTTACAAATGGGATGGTTGTGGTCGTGCTTTTTTCTTCAAGTGATGGAGTAGCGGTGGAAATCTCAACCTGCTCCACAAATTCTGTAGTGTTTCTTGCAGATAGACCGGTTTCCTGCTTTACGGTAATTGCAGGATGAAAGTACATGATACCGCCTACAATTATTCCAAGCCCTACCTGACCTATTACTTTAAAAATACCCTTAAGGCCTTGCTTATCTTTTTTAAAAGTCTTTATATAATCATCTATAAAGCCAATGGCACCCATCCATAAGGTGGTTATGATAAGCAGGATAACATAGATATTATCAAGCCTGGCAAATAACAATACCGGGATAAGGGTAGAAATTATAATAATGACCCCTCCCATTGTAGGGGTACCTGCTTTTTCACTTTGACCTTTAAGTCCAAGATCTCTAACGCTTTCGCCTACCTGTTTTCTAAGCAGGTAGTTGATGATCTTTTTACCATAAATAGTTGAGATCCCTAAAGACAAGATAATGGCCATTGCAGAGCGAAAGGAGATGAATTCGAACAATCCGGCTCCGGGCACCTTGTAATACTCATCTAAGAAATCAAACAAATAATATAGCATATCTTCTATTGAGATGGGTTACCCCTCAACGGGGAAACTATTTTTCCAATTCTTTTAAAAATTCATTTACAATTTTGAAATCATCAAAATCTGTTCTCTTGCCGTTTATTTCCTGATAGGTTTCATGGCCTTTCCCGGCAATAAGAATTATATCATTTGGTTTGGCAAGCTGGCAGGCAGTTTTAATGGCCTGTTTCCTGTTCACCACACTCATTGTTTTTTTGAAATTCTGAGGCTCAACTCCCGCTTCCACTTCTTCAAGGATCTTTTCGGGATCTTCTGTTCGCGGATTATCACTGGTGAATATCACCCGGGTACTCAGGGCCGAAGCGATATTTCCCATTACCGGTCTTTTTGTTTTATCACGATCTCCCCCACATCCTACCACGGTGATCAATTCCTCATTTTTGGTCCTTATGGCATTAATGGTTTCCAGCACATTTTTAAGCGCATCTGGAGTATGGGCATAATCTACAATTGCGGTTATTTTTTGGTTGGTAACCACATATTGAAATCTTCCGCTTACAGATTCCAGCTCGCTGATTATCCTCAGATTTTCCTGGGTTTCCAGTCCAAGCAATTCCCCTACCGCATAAATAGCCAGGAGGTTATAGGCGTTGAAGGTGCCAATAAGTTTAGACCATACTTCATGGCCATTAACCTTTAACAATAATC
This sequence comes from Gillisia sp., assembly GCA_039989915.1. Taxonomy (GTDB): domain Bacteria; phylum Bacteroidota; class Bacteroidia; order Flavobacteriales; family Flavobacteriaceae; genus Gillisia. The sequence goes on along the minus strand of JBDXGW010000016.1, from coordinate 307,917 downwards.
CGCTGAATTGGTTTTCCAGGATCTGCGCGCTGTAATCGGCATAAGATTTCAGGGCGTAGGTATATTTTTTCGCTTTTGTATTCTGAAGCATCACCAGCCCGTTCTTGTCATCTACATTTACCAGGGCAAATGCTGAAGGAGGCAGGCTGTCAAAAAATGACTTTTTTACATCGCGGTATTCCGCGAAGCTATTGTGATAATCAAGATGGTCATGCGACAGGTTTGTAAATACCCCACCGGCAAATTCCAATGCTGAAGTTCGCTTTTGCGCGATGCCGTGAGAACTCACCTCCATAAAACAAAATTCAACTCCTTCCTCATTCATCATTTTGAGATAGGAATTTATTACCAGGGGGTCCGGGGTGGTATGGGTAGCAGCATACCCGGCTTCGGCAATCATCACCTTGACGGTAGATAATAATCCAACCTTGAATCCCGCTTTGGTGAACAGGTTATATAATAAAGTGGCTATGGTAGTTTTCCCGTTTGTACCGGTAACTCCCACCAATTTTAGATTTCCTGAAGGATTGTCGTAAAAATTGGCAGCCATGTAAGCCAGCGCCGTTTGTGCATCTTCCACCTGCACATAGGTTACCCCATTTACAATTTTTTCAGGCAACTCCTCACAAATAATCGCAATTGCCCCCTGATTGGTGGCCGTAGTAATGAATTTGTGCCCATCTGAAATTGTTCCGCGTATAGCGACAAAAACATCGTTGAAGGCTACCTTTCGCGAATCAAACTGAATGGCATTGATGCTCACTGCGGTACTTCCCACAACAGCCTCCATTGGCACTTTATACAATATGTCCTTTAAAATTTTCAACTTAAACTCAGGTCTACTTTCTGGTTACTTTTTATTTTCTCTCCCGGGGCGATGGACTGGTTTTTCACGGTACCATTCCCTTTGATCTGGACTTTTAATCCCAGGTTTTCCAATAAAGAGATCGCATCCATTACCGGCATTCCGGTAACATCGGGCATTAATTTTTTCTCATTTTGAGCGGTGGTATAGAACTTTTCAAAATCTTCAGAGATTACCTTGTTTTTTATGTCAAGGGATTCGATTTCATCTTCCACCGGGGTATCTGTATATATCTTTTGGGCAATTCTTTTAAAAACCGGCCCGCTTACATCTGCTCCATAGATCCCAATCCTGTTATTGGGTTTATGAATAATAACTATGCTGGTATATTTAGGATCTTCAGCGGGGAAGTAACCTACAAAAGAAGAAATGTATTGTCTGTTGGCAGCCCAACCTTCTTTCCAGTATTCGGTTTGGGCAGTTCCGGTTTTTCCGGCCATTGAAAAGTTGGGGGAATAAAGACTCTTCGCAGTACCTCTTTCCACCACATTCTTAAGCATTTCCTTTACTTTCCCTATAGTCTCTTTGGAGCAAATAGCGGGATTAAGCACTTCCATTTCATTTTTGACAATCACCTTGTCCCACTCTCTTATCTCTCTTATAAATCTTGGCTTCACCATCACCCCGTCATTTGCAACAGCATTATAAAATGTAAGGGTTTGCAGTGGGGTGATCTGGACACTTCCATACCCGTAAGCCATCCACGGAAGGGAAAGCGCAGACCAGGTTTTGTCGCCCGGACTTGGGATATAAGGCTTGGCTTCACCTTTTAATGATATTCCAAGCTCTTTGTTCAAATTCATCCTGTTAAGGCCGTCAATAAACTTTTGAGGTTTATCCTTGTAATTTTCATAAATGAGCTTTACAATTCCCACGTTGGAGGAAACTTCAAATGCGCGGGATGCGGTGATCTCACCATACCCTCCTTTTTTTGAATCCCGTACGTGATTACGGCGTATGGTCATTATACCTCCCTGAGTATCTACTACCGTACTGGTATCTATCACCTTATCTTCAAGGGCCACCATCATGGCCATTAATTTAAAAGTTGAACCCGGTTCATGTGCTTCGCCCACAGCATAATTGAGTTTTTCAAAATAGGTACCCTGGGAGGTGCGTCCCAAATTGGAAATAGCTTTAATTTCCCCGGTTTTTGTTTCCATCACCACTACGGTCCCGTGATCTGCTTCATATTTCACAAGCTGGGCCAGGAGAGCGTGGTGAGCTATATCCTGGATGTTTACATCTATGGTTGAGATCACATCATAACCATCTTTTGGCTCCACTTCATTGTTATCACTTATTGGCTTCCACTGTCCTTTCGCTATTTTTTGTTTTAGGCGGTGACCATCTGTCCCTTCCAAAAACGGACTGAACGCTCCTTCAAGACCAACCCTGGTAAAATATCCCTGATCATCCCGGCGGTCATATCCAACCGTCCTGGCTGCCATGGCACCAAGGGGATGCTCCCTCACGGTGCGTTGCTCCATGATCATCCCACCTTTATAGGTGCCCAGTTTGAACATAGGAAAACTCTTAACCCTTAAATATTCTGAATAACCCAGGTTGCGGGCTATGGGGAAATAACGATGCTTATTTGCACGGGCAGTGCGAAGCGCCTGTACCCATTGACCCTCGCTCTTTCCAAACATTTTGGAAAGTTCTCTGGACAGGCCAACAACATTGTCTTCAAAATTCTTATCGGTTACTGTAACAGCGTCAAAACGAATATCATATTTAGGTATGGAGGTGGCAAGAAGGTTTCCGTTGGTATCATATAAATTTCCACGGTTTGCAGGAATGGTGAAGTTGCGGTAGGTGCGCTCTTCTGCAAGCTGATTGTACTTATCCCCGTCTACTATCTGAATATTAAGCAACTGCACAGCTACCGCAACGGCAAATATGAACATAAGTCCGGCTACCAGGTACAAGCGGTTTAAGATGTGTTTTTCAGTAGTTGCCACTGCTATTAGTCTTTTATTTTTATGGTGATCTTGGATGGAGGTGTCTCTGATGGTTTCACTCCACGTGCAGCCATTTTAGCCGTAAGGGTAGATTCCATCTTAAGTTTCATAAGAGCAGATCTCACCTCTACAAATTCGCTCCTCATTTCCCTTACTTCATTATTTAATTTGGCGATCGTGTGCACTTTCCTTTCAGCACTGTGAGAACTGGCTATCATTGCTATTGCCAGAAGGGTGCAGAAAACAATAAAACGCCAGTTCTTAACCGCATCATTGCTTATAAGAAAATTTGCTTTTAAAATGTTGTAAAATCCCTTTCTCATTTTAACTGTCACTTTTCCTGAATCAGGACCTTATAGTTTATAGTTTTTTGGCGATACGCAACCTCGCACTTCGGGCCCGTTTATTTAATTTGATCTCTTCAGCAGTGGGAATAATTAGTCCTCCCACCTTTTTGAATGGAACCGAAATATTTCCGAAGAAATCTTTTTCAGGTTCACCTTCAAACAATCCGCTGCGTATATATCTTTTTACCAACCTGTCTTCCAGGGAATGGTAGGAAATAAGACTTAACCTTCCTCCCTTTTTCAACAAATGCTCTGTTTGCAATAAAAACTCCCGCAGCACTTCAAGCTCCTGGTTCACCTCAATTCTTATGGCCTGATAAATTTGCGCAAGGATCTTATGTTCTTTTTCTTTAAATAAAAACGGACTCAAAACTTCCTTTAACCTGTCGCTGCTTTCAATTGGAGCCTCTTTCCTGGCCTGGACGATCTCTGCCGCAAGTTTGGGAGCGATCCTTAAATCGGCATACTCGTAGAATATTTTCTTTAACTGCTCCTCGTCATATTCATTGATCACCTCATAGGCACTCAAATTCCCTTTTTTGCTCATTCTCATATCAAGACGGGCATCAAAACGGGTAGAGAAACCCCTTTCGGCAACATTGAACTGGTGGGAGGAAACCCCAAAATCTCCCAGGATACCGTCTACTTCCTTTACCCCGTGAAACCTCAGAAACCTTTTTATAAACCTGAAATTTTCATTGATAAGCACAAACCGGGGATCTTCAATTTTATTTGCAAGGGCGTCTTCATCCTGATCAAACGCATATAGCCTACCTTTTTCACCCAGCCTGCTCAATATCTCTCTGGAATGCCCTCCCCCGCCAAAGGTCACATCAACATACACCCCATCGGGTTTTATGTTGAGGCCATCAACAGATTCTTTTAATAAAACCGGGTTATGATATTCCATCAAAATCAATATTTCCCATTACATCCTCAGCAAGGGATCCAAAATCCTGGGCTGTTGCATTAATGGTAGCTTCATATTTATCTTTATCCCAAATTTCAATGATGCCAACAGAAGAAGACAGGACGATCTCCTTATCTATCTTTGCAAAGGCAACTAGATCTTTTGGAATCAATAACCTGCCATTTGTATCAACTTCAACAGTTTTTACCCCAGCAGTAAAGGCCCTTATAAAATCATTATTCTTCTTTATAAAAGGATTGAGAGAGTTTATCTTTAACATTAATTTCTCCCACCTCTCCATAGGGTACAATTCCAAACATGGCTGAAAAACAGCCCGTTTTAAAACAAATCCATCCTGTAACATTGGAGCCAATTGCTTTTTTAATGCAGTAGGGACCATTAAACGGCCCTTTGCATCAACTTTGCATTCATATGTTCCAATGAGGTTTACCACTGCTCCTATTTATAGTTTCAAATATATTGAAATTATTACCACTTTTTACCACTTTTTACCACTTTGTTGATAAGTTTAACATCGTATATTCCTGAAAGACTACTTAATAGCGCTACTTCATTAGATTTCAGGCGCTTGGTTTCCCGGGAAGCAATTGTGTATTTTTTACGATTTTTTCTTCGGTTTTTAACCCAAATGGTTTAAGGATTTGCGGATGGTATTTAGGATTTTTGTTTATACTTGTACTGAAATCGCTATATTTGCGATTGCTAACCGCAAAGGCCATAAATGAAAAATAATTTACAGCAGGAAGGAAGGTTCTCCTATCTTGAAAAAGGTGAAGGAACACCAATCGTTATTTTACATGGGCTAATGGGGGGATTAAGTAATTTTGATGGTGTTGTTGATTTTTTCCCTGAAAAAGGATATAAGGTTTTAATCCCGGAATTACCCCTGTACGGAATGTCCCTCCTTCAAACCAGTGTACAAACTTTTGCTAAATTTATTAAGGATTTTATCGAATTCAGAGACCTTGGAAAGGTCATTCTGCTGGGAAACTCGCTGGGCGGTCATATTGCCCTGCTTGCCACTAAAATGTATCCCGAATTAATAAAAGGTCTTGTAATAACAGGAAGTTCCGGACTTTACGAGAATGCAATGGGCGAGAGTTATCCCCGGCGTGGCGACTATGAATTTATCAAGAAAAAAGCCCAGAATGTTTTTTACGATCCCGCGGTTGCTACCAAAGAGATCGTAGATGAAGTTTATGTTACGGTAAGTGACAGGAATAAGTTAATAAAGACCCTTGCTATTGCCAAAAGTGCCATACGCCATAATATGGCCAAGGATCTTCCCAATATGGAAACACCCACCTGTATAATCTGGGGAAGGGATGACAATGTTACCCCGCCCGAAGTCGCCGAGGATTTCAACCGGTTATTACCCAATTCTGACCTTTACTGGATTGATAAGTGCGGGCATGCAGCTATGATGGAACATCCTGATGTTTTTAATGATCTTCTCTACGCCTGGTTGCAAAAAAGAAATCTATAATTATTACCCATGAAAATTAAGAGTGCTGAATTTGTGATAAGCAACAGCGATGTGAGCAGGTGTCCGGACAGCCCTCTTCCTGAATATGCCTTTATAGGGCGCAGCAATGTTGGGAAATCTTCCCTTATTAATATGATCACCGGTCGCAAAAGCCTTGCAAAAACTTCCGGCCGGCCCGGGAAAACACAATTGATAAACCATTTTCTTATCAATAATTCGTGGCACCTGGTAGATCTCCCTGGGTATGGTTATGCCCGGGTTTCCAAGAGCATAAAAAAAACTTTCCAAAAATTCATCACCGCTTATTTCGAGCAACGCAAGCAAATGTTATGCGCATTTGTTTTAATTGACAGCAGGCACGACGCCCAGGCGATAGATCTTGAGTTTATGCAATATCTGGGTGAGAACGGAATTCCCTTTTGTATAATTTTCACCAAAGCAGATAAGCTAAAACCCAAAGCCCTGGAGCGCAATGTAGCCTCATACAAAGAGCAAATGCTTGAGGTCTGGGAAGAGATGCCACAGTATTTTATTACCTCGGCTGAAAATGGATTGGGAAAAGATGAAGTTCTTGCCTACATAGATTCTTTAAACCTGCAGTTTAAAGGGGAATAATCTTATACTAAGAATTTCAAATTGGAGTTGGAATTGAACGTCCTACTCCGGCCATTATGGCCACCCCACCGGAGGAGGGGAAATTTCACGAGAATAGTCTTATTAATGATAGCGCGGATTTGCAATCAGTGACCTTTTATCTGAAAATCCATACGAAGCGAAAAAATTCTGAACAGGAGTTGGACTTGAACGCCCCCGGTCATTATGGCCACCCCTCCGTAGGAGGGGAATTTGAATCGAGATGATTTTTGCTTAGTCCACAACTATTAGGCTTGATCCAAAAAATCTCAGGAAAAACAATTTAAATTTAAGACAACAAAAAAACTGTTGAAAACAAAGTTTCCAACAGTCCTTATAAAATTGAACACTACTTTAAATTAAAGCGCAGCTACGTGTTTAGCTAACTTAGATTTTAAGTTGGATGCTTTATTATCGTGGATAATGTTTTTCTTAGCCAGTTTATCTATCATAGAAACTACAGATGGATATAATGTCTCAGCTTCCTTCTTATCGGCCTCACGCAATTTTTTGATGGCGTTTCTGGTAGTTTTATGCTGGTAGCGATTTCTAAGACGCTTAGTCTCATTGCTACGAATTCTCTTTAACGATGACTTATGATTTGCCATTACAAATACTATTTAATTAATTTCTTACTGTAGTCCGTAGGGGAATCGAACCCCTGTTACCAGGATGAAAACCTGGCGTCCTAACCCCTAGACGAACGGACCATTATTATTTCAAAATATGCCTGCCACGGGGGCAGAAATTCCTGTTTTTAAACAAGAGTAGCAACCTAGTTGCTTTTGTAGTCCGTAGGGGAATCGAACCCCTGTTACCAGGATGAAAACCTGGCGTCCTAACCCCTAGACGAACGGACCATTATTTCTTTTAATGCGGATGCAAAAATACAACTATTTTTTAATGCCGCAAATCTAAGGTGAAAAAAATTAAACAATTTTTCGGGATTCGAATTTAAGGGCGTTTTAAAATGTATATCAGGGAAAAACATTCCCATTCAATTACCCTAAAAAGCGCTGAATCCCTTGGAAACCCAAGGAGGAACAACCCTTGTTTAACTTTTAAATTAAGTTGAAAAAAGAAAGGATCCCCCTATAAAATATGAGTGGGATCCTTTCTTTGTTTTTATACCTGGTGAAAATCAATATGCTTTGGCAAACAGAACGCGCTGTGAGGATGTTTTACCGCTAAACACACATTCCCCTTCCTCCTTCTTTCCATCAATAGGAATAAGCCTTATAGTTGCTTTGGTCTTCTCCTTGATTTTCAGTTCAGTTTCCGAAGTTCCATCCCAATGTGCAGAAATAAATCCGCCTTTGGTATTTAAAACTTCTTTAAACTCTTGAAAGCTGTTTACTTCTGTTATATGGCTATCCCTGAAATTGCGGGCGCGCATATAAAGGTTTTCCTGTATCTCTGTCATTAGGCCTTTTACCTTTTCTACAACTTCATCCTGAGGCACTACTTCCTTGGTTAATGTATCCCTGCGCGCAAGTTCAACATTTCCTTTTTCAAGATCTTTAGGTCCAATGGCGATACGCACAGGTACCCCTTGTAATTCGTATTGGGCAAATTTCCAGCCCGGCTTTTGAGTGTCCCGGTCGTCATATTTTACAGAGACCCCTACACTTTTAAGTTTAGATACCAACTCATTTGCAACTTCTGAAATTTGTGCAAGTTGCTCTTCACCCTTATAAATAGGAACTATCACTACCTGTATGGGGGCCAGATTTGGAGGTAACACCAATCCCTGGTCATCACTGTGAGTCATTATTAAGGCACCTACAAGCCTGGTGGAAACTCCCCAGGAAGTTGCCCACACGTGCTCCAGGCCTCCCTCTTTGGTTGCAAATTTTACATCAAAAGCCTTGGCAAAGTTTTGCCCAAGGAAATGGGATGTTCCTGCCTGCAAGGCTTTTCCATCCTGCATAAGGGCTTCAATACAATAGGTTTCTATAGCCCCGGCAAAACGCTCATTTTCAGATTTTGTCCCTTTTATAACCGGGATACCCATGAAATTCTCAGCAAACTCAGCATAGATATTGTTCATTTGCTCGGCTTCTGCGATCGCTTCAGCTTTGCTGGCATGGGCCGTATGACCTTCCTGCCATAAAAATTCAGCCGTTCTTAAAAAAAGACGGGTTCTCATTTCCCAGCGCACCACATTGGCCCATTGGTTAATAAGAATAGGAAGATCTCTGTATGACTGGATCCACCCTTTATATGTATTCCAGATAATAGCTTCAGATGTTGGCCTTACAATAAGCTCCTCTTCCAGTTTGGCTTCGGGATCTACGATCAACTTTGAAGGGTTTTCGGGATCTGTTTTTAATCTGTAATGTGTTACCACCGCACACTCCTTGGCAAAACCTTCGGCATTTTTTTCTTCGGCTTCAAAAAGGCTTTTAGGAACAAATAGCGGAAAATAGGCGTTTTCATGACCGGTCTCCTTAAACATCCTGTCCAATTCCGCCTGCATTTTTTCCCATATCGCATATCCATATGGCTTGATTACCATACATCCTCTTACTGCAGAATTTTCAGCTAAATTGGCACTGACTACCAATTCATTATACCATTTTGAATAATCTTCCTTGCGTGTCGTTAATTTTTTACCCATCTGTATTTTGGCACAAATCTTGCGTCTTTGTTATATGTTGTGTCTTTGTTAAAGGTACAACTAGTTAGCGCAAAACTAACTAATTTTGTAATGTTCAACAATTAAAAGCACAGCTAATGAAACTTTTTAAAATTACTTCTAAAAGCTTTCTTTTTATCTTAGCTCCTGCGTCTTTGTTTTTGTTGGCATCTTGTGGCTCTTACCAATATTCGGGAAATGAAGATGGTATTTACGGAGAGGCGAATCGTGGTTACGAGCGCCAAAATCAAAATGCGACCCAGGACAACAACAGCGGTTATTATAAAAATCTATTTGCAGAAGAAGCGGCTCTTTATGGAGAAGTTCTTTCTGAAAGCACCATATTTACAGATGTTGATTCCTATTCTTCTACAGGAAACTATCAACCCGGTGATGAGCAGACCAATTATTTAGGTGGCCAGGCACCCTGGGGAAATGACCCCGATTCTTATACCATAAATATTTACAACAACGGCCTCTACGGCGGATTTTACAATCCGTACTGGGGAGGTGGGCTATACGGCTTTGATCCCTTCTGGGGTCCCGGATTTTATGGTCCCGGCTGGTACCGCCCAGGTTTTTATGGTCCCGGATTTTACGGTCCGTACTGGAGAAGTGGCTGGAACATAGGGATTGGCTTCGGTGGTTTTTATGGCTACGGAATGGGTTATGGCGGGTTTTACGGAAATCCATTCTGGTACAACCCATATAATCATTATACTCACAGATACAATCAATTTCGCCAGAACGTTGCCTATAATACAGGAAGAAGGGATGCGGCTTCGTCTTATATGAATTCCCGAAACAATTCGGCTGTAAGAAATGCCACTGTTCTGGATTCCAGAAACAGGACTTCCAGTTATTCAAGGAGCATCAGAAACCTTAGGAGCTCCAACGATAATTACGGCCTTACCAGGAGATCTGTAGACAGAACGTATGATCCAAGAAGAAATTCTGAATATAATACAAATCGTACCATTAACACACGTAGGACAAATGACACCTATTCCAGGTCTCAGTTGCCTACCCGCAACACCGGTACTGTGAGAAGCACAAATACAAACCGCAGCTCAGGTACAGTGAGAAGTTCATCTGGAAACACCGGAAGATCATCTGGCGGAACAACTACCAACAGAGGTAGAGGAAATTAATATCTATATTATTTTATAATCTATGAAAAAGCTATTATTAACGGTCATAGCAGGTTTAGCTATGACTTTTTCTCAGGCGCAGGATATTACAGATGCCGTAAGATACTCTACAGAGACTCTTAGTGGTACCGCTAGATTCCGTGCAATGGGTGGTGCATTTGGAGCCCTGGGGGGTGACCTCTCTGCAATCTCGATTAACCCTGCAGGTTCAGCGATATTTGCCCAAAGCTATGCTACCGTTTCCCTTAATTATAACCAGCGAAAGAATGAAACCGGATATTTCAACGGGATCACTTCCAATAAAAATTCTGATGTAAATCTTGATCAGGCCGGTGCCGTGTTTTTGTTTAACAGCACAAACCCGGAGAACAAATGGTCCAAATTCACCATTGGAGTAAACTACAGCCAAACCAATAATTTTGTAGATAACTGGGAAGCTCGCGGAGTTAGCTCCAATTCTATTGACAATTATTTTCTTGGCTATGCAGATGGAATTCCACTGGAATTACTGGAAACCATAGAGAATGAGACAGTTTCAGATCTTTATGCTTATCTTGGTGAGAACGAAGGATTTGCAGCACAACAGGCGTTTTTAGGATATCAGGCTTACATTATTAATCCGGATTCCAACACCCTTGAAAATACCACCTATAATTCTGCTATTGCACCGGGAAATTTTAATCAGCAATATGCCTATGCAGCCACGGGTTTAAATGGTAAAGTTGCCTTTAATTTTGCTTCTGAATTTGACAACTTCATTTCTTTTGGAGCAAACTTAAATGCCCATTTTTTAAATTACGATCGTTCCACTCGTTTTATTGAAACCAACTCCAATACCGGAAGTGAGACCAATGAAGTGATATTTTCCAATAATTTAAGTACCACAGGAAATGGATTCTCATTCCAGGCTGGTACCATTGCAAAACTAAATGAGAACTTCAGGCTGGGGGTTTCATACGAAACGCCAACCTGGTTTACCATAAACGAGAGAACCAACCAAAGACTGGAATCATTCAGTGCCGCCGCAAATGAAAGGGATGTTGTTAATCCAAACGTGGTAAACATCTATCCCGATTATAAACTAAAAACTCCCGGGAAATTGACCGGAAGTCTTGCCGTTTTATTTGGAACCCAGGGATTGCTGAGTTTTGATTATTCCTACAGGGATCATACAAATACCGAATTACGACCTACAGGAGATCCTGAATTTATGTTCCAGAACAATTTGATCACTGAAAATTTAAAAGCAGCATCTACTTATAGAGTGGGTGGGGAATACAGGATTGAAAACTGGAGTTTGCGTGGCGGGTATCGTTTTGAAGAAAGCCCATATAAAAATGAAACCACCATTGGAGACCTTACAGGTTATTCAGCCGGGTTAGGTTATAATTTTGGCAACATTAAACTGGATGTTGCCTATGACAATGCATCAAGAAGAGACAACCCTCAACTTTACCAGGTTGGGTTAACAAATACAGCGGGAATAGAACGCGATTTTTCAAGCGTGATCCTTTCCCTAAGTTTTGGAATTTAATAATATTTTGCCGGACTTTCTTTTCCCCTTACTGCTTTGCGAAAGCTGGTAGTAAATTAAGAAAGTCCGGCTTTATCGTTTTAAAGTGAAATTGGATTTGAATTGCTGTACCTCTTCTCCCGAGGCTTCTCTGTAATCTACCACAAACCAGTAATCATCTGCCGGCATAGGGGCATTATTAAATGTTCCATCCCATCCTCCTGCTGTTGGATTTAACTGTTTTAGCAATTTTCCGTACCGGTCAAAGATCATAACCTTTAAGATGGTGAATTCAGGTCCGGTAATAATATTCCAGGTATCGTTATACCCGTCGTTATTAGGAGTAAAAAACCGGGGGTACCCAATTAATCTAAAAGGTGCAGAGGTTGCACTTCCACACCCGTTTATTTCACGGGCAGTTATGCGATGAGTTCCTCCCGGAACACCGGTAAATGTGGGGTCTGCATGCCAGGGCCCGTCATTCAAACTGTATTCATATACCCCCTCATTTCCAATAGCACCGGTTGCTGTTGCTGTCACTCTATACCCTCCTCCTTCAAAATCATTTCCGGAAACTTCCACCGTTACACCTCTGGGTGGAGAATAAGCCATTAATTCTGTTGTAAACAGAGAAGCACAACCCGATTCATTATTGGTCACAATTAAAGTGATGATCCTTTCAGAAGGGAATTCATATAAAATAAGCACAGGATCTTGAAAGCCATCGCCATCTGGATCATTGGGTACACTCCATTCATAAGAATAATCGGGACCAAGATCCTGGCCTAAAGTGACCCGGGAAACAAAATTGGCATTTAGATCTATACACACCGGTGTTACCTCATTCCAATTCAAAGAAGGAAGACCTGCTGTTTCCAGCGGTAAGGTGACAAGCTGGGATTCACAACCACTAGCTTCATTTATAAGAACGGCAAATACAGATTGCACATTTCCGGTAAAGTTCTCCGGGTCCTGTATTGCAGAATCACTTTGATAAGCAGCTTCATTTAAATAGAAATTTGCGGTAAAGGAACCTGCCTGGGAATCTATAAGATCCGGGATTGCCCGGGTGAGATCAAAAACAGTTTCTCCATTGGCCGAACAACCAATAACCGGGGAAGGCGAATTTGCTACGGGAGTCTCAAAAAATTCGATCACCACCTCATCACTTTCTTCCGTCCCAAAAAAATCGCTTTTTATTGTCACCCTATAGGTTCCTGTTTGCTGAACTATTAATTTGGATCCCGTTTCATTGGGAAGGAGGTCAAAATCATTGGTTTGCTCATTAAATATGAACCAGGAATACTCTGATGCCTGGGGGTTTGTAGCATCCAGTTCAATGGGTTCATTTCCACATACTTTCTGGTCGGGGCCCAGGGTACTTCCTACAATGGAACAATCTGTGGAGCCACCGCTCCCTGCATTAATTTGTTCTAAACTTATATATCCGGGGCTTTCATCATAATTTGTTATCATGACTATATAGATATCATTCGCCCTGGCATTTGGAATGGTCATGCGCTCTATGGCATCTGGTTCAAAACTACAGTCTATAATATTTTGAGCATTGAGGGATGCAGCCCCGCAATATTCATCATCTGCATCAAAAGGCCCCCAGACTATAAAATCAACATCAATAAGAAGTCCGGACCCGTCGGGGTTCTGACTTTGAATTATATCAAAGATCAATGTGCCTGAATCTCCAACTTTCAAAAAATACCATGCGGGGTAAGGCTGAGTGCTTAAACACCCATAATTGGGACCCGCTTCGGCATTTTGAAGCCCCCCGCTTTGAGGATTGGAATTTGGAAATACCAACCTTGATCCCCCTGCACAAAACGGCTCGATGGATGCACACCTGTCTCCCTGGGAATATGACTTCCCCACCCCTGTAAGCAACAAGGAAAATATTAATAAAATCCTGAATGGAGATTTCATATTAAAAATGAGCTTCATGCAAATTAAGCAATTTACCCTAACATAGAATCAGGATACAGGAATCTTTGTCCAGAAGTACCTGAAAATACCTATCTTTGCAAGCGATTCAAATAGATTACGACTACAATACAAAAAAGTGCTATGAAGATAGACCATTTAGAAAATGAAATAGAAGAGATGGGTGATGCCCACGCTTTTAGCAGCGCAGAAAACCCAATGCGAGAAGATGCTTTTAACCTAAGTGATACAGATAAAATTGCTCTTATTACCGAAGATGTAAAACATATTCTTGAGACTCTGGGAATGGACCTTAATGATGACAGTTTAAAAGGCACTCCCCTACGTGTAGCCAAGATGTTTGTAAAGGAGACTTTCGCCGGTCTTGATCCTCAACGCAAACCAAAAGCCTCCACATTTGAAAATAAATATAAATACGGGGAGATGCTGGTAGAGAAAAATATTACTGTTTATTCAACCTGTGAACACCACTTACTCCCAATTGTGGGAAAAGCGCATGTTGCCTATATTTCAAAAGGAAGGGTTATAGGTTTATCCAAAATGAACCGCCTGGTAGATCATTACGCCAAAAGGCCCCAGGTGCAGGAGCGTATGACCATGCAAATAGTGCAGGAATTACAACAGGCCCTGGGAACCCCCGATGTTGCCTGTGTTATTGACGCGAAACACCTTTGCGTGAACAGCCGTGGTATACGGGATATTGATAGCAGCACCGTTACCAGTGAATTTGGCGGAGCCTTCAAAGACCCGCTTGTAAAAAGAGAGTTTTTAGATTATATAAAACTGGATACGGCTTTTTAAAACTTCCTTAATTTTACTTCCCTGAAAGATCATCTATATGGCGTCATTTAAAGAACAAAGCTTAAAGATATATAATTCTATTAGCGGTGAAAAAGAGATATTCACCCCCCTCACTGAAGGAAATATTGGAATGTATGTTTGTGGCCCCACTGTTTACAGCAATGTTCATTTAGGGAACTGCCGCACATTTATTTCATTTGATCTCGTTTTTCGCTATTTAAAATATTTGGGATATAAGGTACGGTATGTGCGCAATATCACTGATGCCGGCCACCTGGAAAATGATGCCGAAACCGGAGAAGACAGGATCGCGAAAAAAGCCAGGCTTGAACAAATTGAGCCAATGGAAGTAGTTCAGCGCTATACCCTTGACTTTCATAACATTCTTCAAAAATTCAATAATCTACCCCCAAGCATAGAACCCACCGCAACGGGCCATATAGTTGAGCAAATTGAAACCATAAAAACCATTATTGAAAAGGGTTTTGCTTATGAGGTAAATGGATCTGTATATTTTGATGTGATCAAATTCAATAAAGACCATCAATACGGCAAATTAAGCGGAAGGGCAATTGAAGATATGATCGCAAATACCCGCGAACTTACCGCGCAAAGCGATAAGAAAAATCCGCAGGATTTTGCGCTTTGGAAAAAAGCTGAACCACAGCATATCATGAGATGGCCTTCTCCCTGGAGCGATGGTTTCCCGGGATGGCATCTTGAATGCACCGTGATGAGCACCAAGTATCTTGGAGAGGAATTTGATATTCACGGTGGCGGTATGGACCTGAAATTTCCGCATCACGAATGCGAGATAGCACAGGGAGAAGCCGCAACCGGCAAAACTCCGGTAAAATACTGGATGCATGCAAATATGCTTACGCTTAACGGCCAGAAAATGGCAAAAAGCACCGGTAATAATATACTTCCTGCGGAAATTTTTACCGGGGACAATCCAAATTTAAGCAAGGGTTACAGTCCATCGGCAGCCAGATTTTTTATGCTTCAGGCGCATTACAGAAGCATCCTCGATTTTTCAGACGAGGCTCTGAAAGCAAGTGAAAAAGGGTTCAACCGTTTAATGGACGCTTTCAGAAACATTGAAAAACTTCCGGTTTCGGAGACCTCTTCTATAGAAGTGGAACCATGGAAGCAGCGGTGTTACGATGCTATGAATGATGACTTTAACAGCCCTATTCTTATTGCGACCCTGTTTGAAGCAGTGAAATTTATCAATGCAATTAAGGAAGGCGAGGAAACCATTACCGAGGCAGATAAATTATTGCTAGGAAATACCTTGCAGGGATTCATATTTGATGTTCTTGGCCTGCAGGATGATATAGTAGTTAATGAGGACAGCCAGGAAAAACTAACCGGAGCGGTAGAACTTCTTATAAATCTGAGGTCACAGGCCCGCAGCAATAAAGATTTTCCTACAAGTGATCAAATAAGGGATCAATTGGCTGCGCTGGGAATCCAGTTAAAGGATGGAAAAGAGGGAACTACCTTTTCAATTGAATAATTAAGCCCGGAAAACATGTTGAAAAAATGGCTTGCAGTACCCTTTATACTCCTGGTGAAATTCTATCAAAAAGCTATTTCCCCGTTTACCCCTGCAACCTGCCGGTATACTCCTACATGTTCCCAATACACTAAGGTAGCCCTGGAAAAACACGGTTTTTTTAAAGGTGGCTGGCTTAGTTTGAAGAGAATAGCCAGTTGCAATCCGTGGGGTGGAAATGGTTACGATCCCGTGCCCTAGGCTTTTCTATTTTATAAGCCCCTACTTTACCCCAAAACGAAGCAAATATGTATATTTACTGTTATAATTAAAAAACAAGTAAATGCTCTTCAATGCTATTGTCTGGAATCCTTCTGAAGGATTGGATCTGGGTTTTTTCACTCTTCACTATTACAGTTTAATGTTCCTTATTGCTTTTGGCCTTGGATGGTATATTATGAAAAGCATTTATGCAAAAGAAGGAATACCCATAGAAAAACTGGATTCGCTATTTATTTATACCGTTTTGGCCACTCTTATTGGCGCGCGGTTAGGCCATGTGTTTTTTTATGACTGGGATTATTTTCAGCATAATTTATTGGAAATATTCTTACCCGTTAAGTTTGAGCCCGAATTTGAATTTACAGGTTTCAGGGGGCTGGCAAGTCACGGGGCGGCTATAGGGATCATTGTGGCAATGTATCTTTACAGGAAAAATGTTCTTGATAAACCGGTATTGTGGATCCTGGATCGTATTGTGATCCCCGTTGCCAGTGGAGCTATTTTCATTAGGATTGGAAATTTTATGAATTCAGAAATAATAGGCAAACCCACCAACTCCGATTTTGGAGTGATCTTTCAAAAATTGGGGGAAACCTTCCCAAGACATCCAGCCCAATTGTACGAATCATTTTGTTACCTCTTGATATTTATAGTATTATGGTTTTCATATTGGAAAACCGATAAAAAACATAAACTGGGATACCTGTTTGGACTGTTCCTGGTGCTGCTTTGGACGGTTCGGTTTTTTGTTGAGTTCCTTAAGGAACCCCAGGGCGAAAATGAGATCGTGATGGGATTAAACACCGGCCAATGGCTTAGCATTCCCTTTATAATTGCGGGATTGTACTTTATGTTCAGGCCTGCAAAACCTACCACAGTATGACAATAATCAGAAGAATAGGCACTTTGGCATTGGTAACTGGAATATTATTCTCCTGTGCCAATGATCCTAAAGAATCCAGTATTGAAACTGAAGAAATTAGTTTTACAAAAGAAGGGGAACTTAGCTTTATAAAGGCCGGGGAAGTAACCGGAACAATAGATATTGAAATTGCAGACAATGCCTATGAGCGGGAAACCGGATTAATGTATAGAAAGTCCCTGGGAGAAAACCAGGGAATGCTTTTTATTTACCCAAATGAGGCCCCCAGATCCTTCTATATGAAAAACACCTACATTCCCCTGGATCTTATTTTTTACAACAGGGACAGCGCGGTGGTAAGCATTTATGAAAATGCAGTTCCCCTGACTGAAACTTCTATTCCTTCCAATTTTCCAGCCCAGTATATTCTGGAAATAAACGCAGGAAAGGCCGATGAATGGAATATTGAAACCGGTGATAAAATCAAATTTACCCGAGAATAAACCTATATTATACTATTACCAGTAAAGGCTTCAGGAAACTGAAGCCTTCTATTATAAGTGTAAATTGAACCAGCTAATAGCCGGAACTATTAAGTTTGGCTATGCCAGATTTATTAATGACCTGAAAATTCACACACTACAGCTTTCTTCATTTCCGGTTAAAGGTTACGAAAAAGGGTCTCTATACATTTCCCGGACTAAACAGAATCTCAATTTTCCCCGATTCCAAAAATGCCTATTGTTCCGCCAATCAGGGGCAAAAAAAAAAGGCCACCCTTAGGTAGCCTTTTATATATATTCAGGTTGCAGCGATTAAGCCGCTACCTTTTTTCTGCTGTCCATTTTCTCTTTCTTCTTGATACTGTCTACCATTACCGGAGTTGCAATAAATAAAGAAGAGTAAGTACCTACAATAATACCTACGATCATTGCAAACATAAATCCGCGAAGGCTTTCCCCTCCAAAGATAAAGATTGCCAATAATACAATAATGGTAGTTAAAGAGGTATTAAGCGTACGGCTCATTGTGCTGTTCAAAGCTTTGTTAACTGTTCTTCCCAGAGGCCAGGTAGTATGCTCATTCACAAACTCCCTTATCCTGTCAAAAATAACCACCGTGTCATTCAGGGAATAACCTACAACAGTTAAGATCGCAGCGATAAACGCCTGGTTGATCTCCATACTAAAAGGCATAATGTTGTAGAACAACGAGAAGATACCCAGAACTATAATAACATCATGTGCAACAGCGGCTACAGCACCTAAACTGTATTGCCATTTTCTAAATCGCAATAGAATATACAGGAACACCACGATTAGGGAACCAATAATGGCCCAGAATGAATCATTTTTGATATCATCGGCAATTGTAGGTCCAACTTTCATAGATTGAAGTATACCAATTGAACGCTCTGAAGAACCGGTTGAGAATTCTTCAAAAGTTATACCCTGCGGAAGGTAAGGCGTTAAAGCCTCGTACATCATTTGCTGAATTTCTGTATCTACATCTTCTCCTTCATCTTCAACTTTATATTTGGTGGTAATCTTCAACTGATTGTTGGCTCCAAAAGTTTTTGCTTCAGCACTTCCAAACACAGCAATAAGTTCCTCCTGAATTTCAGTAGGCTTTACATCATCGGCAAATCTTACAGTAAAAGTTCTTCCTCCAACAAAATCAACACCCTGATTAAGACCATTGATCATAAAGGAAGCAATGCTTATTATAATAAGAACTCCGGAGAAGATATAGGCAATTTTCTTTTTGGCAAGAAAATCAATATTCAAATTCTTTAAAATGTTCTTGGTCCAAGCAGTGCTGAAAGGAAGATCTTTTCCATTTTTACCATATGCATCAATAAACAACCTTGTAATAAAGATCGCGGTAAATAAAGAGGTGGCAATACCTATTAATAAGGTAGTTGCAAATCCTTTAATAGGACCTGTTCCCAAAACAAGTAATATTAAACCTGTAAGACCGGTTGTAATGTTGGCATCCAAAATTGAGGAAAGTGCATTGTTGAAACCATCTTTTATGGCATCCTTTTGTGCTTTTCCTTTGGCGAGCTCCTCCTTGATCCTTTCAAAAATAAGCACGTTCGCATCTACCGACATACCTATGGTTAAAACAATACCGGCAATACCGGGTAAGGTTAATACGGCGCCAAGACCTGCAAGGATCCCGAAGATGAAAAGAATGTTCACTACCAGGGCAACATCGGCAAAAATACCGGCTTTACCATAATAGAAGATCATCCAAAGCAATACAAAAACAAGAGCGATCGCAAATGAATTGATACCACTGTCTATAGATTCCTGACCCAATGATGGCCCTACTATCTCACTTTGAATAATGGAAGCAGCAGCAGGAAGTTTTCCGGCTCGCAGTACATTCGCAAGATCCTGACCTTCGGTAATATCAAAATCACCAGTGATCTCACTTCTACCTCCACTAATAGGACCTGTTGAAACACCCGGTGCAGAGTATACAGTTCTATCAAGAACAATAGCAATATTACTTTGCTCAGTATAAGCCTTACCTGTCATTTCTTCCCATGCTTTTGCCCCTTTTCCGTTCATTTGCATAGATACCGCAACGCGACCTAACTGGTCAAAGGTTTGTTGAGCATCGGTCACTACATCTCCTGTCAATTGCGGAATATTCTCGCGGTTACCTTTTAGGGCATAAAGCTCTACAAAATTGTTTTTAGGCACACCCCATGCAAATTCAGCATATCTTAGATCTGTAGGCAATAAAGATTTTACCTGCGGAAGGTTTAAATACTCTCTTACTTTTGCAGTATCCTGAGCCCTGAATGTTGCTAAAACAGGACTTCCCTGAAATCCGGGAGATACAATAAGCTCCAGCAAGGGGTTGGTCCCCGGGGTAGTTGCCTGTGCAGTATCTTCAGCACTTGCAAGAAGCGCTTCTATTTCATCCTCTTCGGTCTGGCCTGTAAGAGTATCTGTTACTGCAGCAGCAGTATCGGCAGTTTCAGCCGGCCTGGTGGTTTGGGCAATAACATTGTTTGCATCAAACAGGAAATTCCCAAATTCGTTGTTCTTATGAACAAACCAGAATTCCAACTGGGCAGTACTTTGAAGTAAACCTTTAACCCTGTTAATATCTTTGGCTCCCGGTAATTCTACAAGGATCCTTCCTGAATTTCCTAACCTCTGAATGTTTGGCTGGGTAACTCCAAATTTGTCAATACGTTTTCTTAATACTTCAAATGCAGAAGTAATAGATTCATTTACTTTATTTCGAATAATTGGCTCAACCTGAGAGTTGGTCATCTCAAAGTTTATCTCTTCGCTCATAGATTTATTTGCAAAAAGGTCAGGAGTTGCCAAACGCGCATTTGGAATATCATTATAGGCCTTAAAGAAAAGATCTATATAATCATCCTGGCTGCTTCTCTGTTCAACATCTGCCTGGGCCAATGCCTGATTAAAAGCAGGATCCTGGCTGTTATTGGCCAGGCCTCTTAAAATATCTTTAACAGAAATTTGAAGGATCACATTGATCCCTCCTTTTAAGTCAAGCCCTTTATTAAGTTCTTTGTCTTTTGCTTCATTGTAAGTGATCCCAGCGAAAATAGATTCATCCCCTATGGAATCAAGATACCGCTGTGTAGCCTGATCTCTTAAAACCGAGTAGTTCTCAACGTTGGTAGTTATTGTTCTTTCAGCATACTCTTCTGCTTTACTTTCTGCACTTGCTGCAATAAAAGTAAAGGATAACTGGTAGATACATACCAGTCCAAATAAAATAGCAAAAACCTTGATCAGTCCTTTATTCTGCATTATTCCTTAATATTTAGGTCATTTTATAAAACGGACAAATATAGGACTTCATAATTCAAATCCCAATATTTTTTTTTTGAATACTTTAACTTTTATCCATAAAAAAAGCCGCAAGAGCTGCGGCCTTATTTTGATTGAATTTTAGCTAGTAAAATACTAAAATTCCAACAGGTCATTGGTTCCTTTTACCCCTTTCGCGCTTTCCTGCATTTTGGATTTTTCAGCATCATTGAGTTCTATTTCAACGATTTTTTCAAGACCATTTTTCCCCAATATTGCCGGAACACCTATACATAGATCATTCAAACCGTATTCCCCTTCAAGTAATACTGAACATGGGAACATCTTCTTTTGATCACACGCAATAGCTTGTACAAGGGCAGAAACTGCTGCACCCGGCGCATACCATGCACTGGTTCCTAAAAGTTTGGTAAGAGTTGCTCCCCCCACCTTAGTATCTTCAGCAACCTGATTTAACCTGTCTTCACTTAAAAATGCTGTAACGGGAACAGAATTCCTGGTAGCCAGCCTTGATAACGGCACCATTCCTGTATCACTGTGACCACCAATAACCATCCCATCAACATCAGAGGGAGGACAGTCCAGCGCCTGGCTTAGGAAATATTTAAAACGTGCGCTGTCAAGAGCGCCACCCATTCCTATAATTTTATTTTTTGGTAAACCTGTAGTTTTATGTACCAGGTAGGTCATTGTATCCATTGGATTACTCACCACGATCATAACTGTTTCAGGAGAATGCTTTATTAAATTGGCAGATACATCTTTTACAATGTTCGCATTAATTCCAATTAACTCTTCCCTGGTCATACCCGGTTTTCTAGGAATACCGCTGGTAATAACAACCACATCACTTCCTGCAGTTTTGGAATAATCATTTGTAACACCTGTAATTTTTGAATCAAATCCGTTTAAAGATGCAGTTTGCATAAGATCCATTGCTTTACCTTCTGCAAAACCCTCTTTAATATCTAAAAGAACGATCTCTGATGCAAAATCTTTAATAGCAATATATTCGGCACAACTGGCACCTACGGCACCTGCTCCTACTATAGTAACTTTCATTTTATATGATTTTAATTAATTTTTCGTTTAAGCGAAAATACGAAATATGAACCTATTATGTAATAAGAAAACCCCAAAAGGTCTCTCAAATTCTATAATGTAAACCAATATTTGCGTTAAAGAAATTGCTCGCAGTGAACATGCTGCTTATTTTAAAATTATTGAAATAATAATTAAAGCCTATGTCTCCTTTAAATTTAGTGCTATTGCCATGAAGGCCTTGCAGTTCCTGATTTAACAGAGGCAATGCAACCCCTGTACCACCCATTTTATATTCAAATTGAGATAAGGTTACTCCTAAACCTCCAAACACTTCAAAATTATCATATAATTTGGAACCCAATACCTGGAACAACCAGAGATCTGCATCTACATCTATGCGGTTCAACTCCATAAGGGATGGAATAGACAGTTGAGAAAAGGAATAATCTACTTTGAAGTTGCTATAAGTTGCAGCAGCAGCTAACTGAAAATCTTCAGGATCAAATCTTCTTTCAAAATACTGACTGAAATTGTGCTTCAACCCCGCTCCATAAGTACTAAACCCAACATCATTAACCACTACAGAAGGTAAATACCTTACCGCCAGTTCGGTACCGTAAGGCAAACCTACCGTTACCTGAGGGTAAGGGTGTATCAACATTCCCTTATCAAGACCTTCAATTGCATTGAACGAAAACTGCTGCCCGAAAACCGAACCTTCAAAAACAGCATCTGTATCACCCCCATAAACTGTGGGAAGCAAGGCATTATCACTACCCCTGAACCTTAAAATGGAAAAATCCCTGTTGCTGGAAAGTTGATTCTTTTTTCCGCTGGGAACAAACAATCCATTTCCATGAAGAGAAACCTCAAATTTCCATTTATCTAATGTACCGGCTGAAGAAAACCATCCCGCACTTGATTGAAGTGCAGCACCTTCAGCTCCCGGAGCCGCAAAATTATCGGCCACCAATAACATATCATTGATTAATTGTGTTTGTTGATCTGCCTGAGCAAATACGGAAGATACTGTTCCAAGAAAAGATAAAAGAAGTAGGGGGATATGGAGTTTTTTCAAGATTTTTAATTTTAAGTTGCGGTGTAAAAATACTAAAAATACAATAGCGGTATATCTCTAACGAAAAAATTGGAAATTTATTAAAAAAGCCCATACTCTCGTACGGGCTTAATATTCTTAAATTTAAAATTTATTATACATCTATGTTAGCATAAACAGCATTCTTCTCGATGAATTCCCTTCTTGGCGGCACTTCATCTCCCATTAACATGGAAAAGATTCTATCTGCCTCACTGCTGTTATCAATATTAACCTGTCTAAGCATTCTAAATTCAGGATTCATTGTGGTATCCCACAGCTGCTCTGCATTCATCTCTCCCAAACCTTTATACCTTTGAATTTGCACACTGCCATTAAAACTTTCAGCTATGGCATCGCGTTCCTTCTCATTCCAGGCATATTGCTTTTTCTGTCCTTTTTTAACCAGGTAAAGTGGCGGAGTGGCAATATAGATATGTCCGTTTTCCAACAATTCTTTCATGTACCTGTAAAAGAAGGTTAGGATAAGGGTTTCAATGTGGCTACCATCTACATCGGCATCACACATTATAACCACCTTGTGATAGCGAAGTTTGGTAAGGTTTAGCGCTTTGCTGTCTTCTTCAGTACCAATTGTAACCCCCAGGGCGGTGTAAATATTCTTTATTTCTTCGTTGTCAAAGACACGGTGTCTCATAGCTTTTTCAACATTCAGGATCTTACCCCTCAATGGCAAAATTGCCTGGAAATTCCGGTCTCTACCTTGTTTGGCAGTTCCACCCGCCGAGTCTCCCTCTACCAGGTATACTTCACATTTTGCAGGATCCTGTTCAGAACAATCTGACAATTTCCCCGGTAATCCTCCAATGCTCATTACAGTTTTACGCTGAACCATTTCACGTGCTTTCTTGGCAGCGTGACGTGCCTGCGCAGCCAGGATCACTTTTTCAACGATGATCTTGGCATCCCCAGGATGTTCTTCCAGGTAATTCTCAAGCATTTCAGAAACAGCCTGAGAAACAGCAGCGGTAACTTCCCTGTTTCCTAATTTGGTCTTTGTTTGACCTTCAAACTGCGGCTCGGCCACTTTTACCGAAATAATTGCAGTCAACCCTTCACGGAAATCATCTCCCGCGATCTCAAACTTAAGCTTATCCAGCATTCCCGAAGCATCTGCATACTTCTTCAATGTGGTAGTAAGCCCTCTTCTAAATCCTGCAAGGTGAGTACCACCCTCATGGGTATTAATATTATTTACATAAGAATGCAGATTCTCATTAAAAGAGGTATTGTAAACCATTGCAACCTCAACGGGGATATCGTTCTTTTCCCCTTCCATGGAGATCACATCGCTAATGATGGACTCACGGTTCCCATCCAGGAATCGTACAAATTCCTTTAATCCTTCATCTGAATGAAAAACCTCTGTTGCTATTTCTCCTTTTTCATCAACAATGCGTTCATCTGTAAGATATATAGTGATCCCTTTGTTCAAAAAGGATAATTCCCGCATCCTGGTTGCAAGAGTATCATAATTATAATCTACCGTTTGCTGAAATATAGTGGGATCTGGCTTAAAGGTGATCACAGTACCGGTAAGATCTGTTTCCCCTACCGCTTTAACGGGGTACATTGCTTTCCCTAACTCATATTCCTGTTCATATATGGTTCCATCCCGATATACCGTGGCTTTAAGATTTTGTGAAAGTGCATTCACACAACTCACCCCAACCCCGTGCAAACCCCCGGAAACCTTATAGGAATCTTTATCAAATTTTCCTCCGGCACCAATCTTGGTCATTACAACCTCAAGAGCCGATACTCCTTCTTTCTTGTGAAGATCTACAGGGATCCCCCTTCCATTATCTTCGGTCCTTACAGACCCATCTTTTTGAATTGTAACTTTTATGGTGTCACAGTGACCGGCCATGGCTTCATCAATAGAATTATCAACTACCTCGTAGACCAGGTGATGTAAACCTCTTATTCCGGTATCTCCAATGTACATAGAAGGCCGCATGCGCACATGCTCCATACCTTCCAGCGCCTGAATACTATCTGCAGAATAACTGTTTTTCTTAGCTTCTTCGCTCATATATAACTCTGTTAATTTTCGTCATTTTTTATAACAGACAAATATAAGAAAACCCCTACTCCTATTAGCTTGAAGCGTATCCCATTAGCTTTAAGTTATTAACAATTTGTGTAAAAAAAGGCCGTTTTTCATTCATAATTTAACTCCTGTCCCACTAATCCCTGCCAGGCTGCCTTTTGCCACATGAGAAGCATTGGCCCTTCCGCTGGGATCAAGATCTTCCTGCCATTTTGGAATCCATTTTTTAACACTTTTAGCCGCACTTTCCTGCGGGTAAAAGGAATGAAAGATCTCCCGGTAATAATAGGCTTCTTTGGTAGACGGGGTATTAACGGGATATTTTAAATGAGCGGTTTCCATTTCAATATCCGCGACCATGGAAGAGGCATACTCAACAAGCGCGTCAATCCAGCTATATCCCACTCCATCGCTGAACTGTTCCTTTTGCCTCCACAACACTTCCTGTGGTAGAAAAGGATCTTCAGGAGTGTCAAATGCTTTTCTAAGGATGTATTTTTCAATCCCGCCATGAGATACAGGCATTTTATATTGGGGAGCTATTTCCATTGCCGTCTGCAGAAAATCCTTATCCAGAAACGGCACCCTTGCTTCAAGTCCGTGAGCCATTGTAGATTTATCTGCCCGCAAACAATCTGCTGTAGACAATCTCTTCACCCTTCTTATTGTTTCCTTCTGAAAAGCCTCAGCCGAAGGAGCATTTTTAAAATAAAGATAGCCTCCAAAGATCTCATCGGCTCCCTCGCCAGAGAGGACGACTTTTATTCCAAGGCCGGAAATAGCCTTTGAAAGAAAATACATAGGGGTACTTGCTCTAATGGAGGTTACATCATAAGTTTCAAGATGCCAGATGAGTTTTTTTATTATTCCTATTCCCTCTTCAATAGTAAAATGGATCTCATGATGATCTGTTTTTAAAAATTCGGCAACTTTCCGGGCTGCAATAAGATCGGGCGCATTGCTGTCCAAACCGATGGAAAAAGAATGAAGTTTTTTTCCGGTTTCCGCAAGGAGCCTGGAGGCAATAGAGGAAGTAAGTGAAGAATCGAGGCCGCCGCTAAGCAAAACGCCCAGGGGAACATCTGCCATTAAACGCTTTTGAGTTGCAGCAATAAGCGATTCCCTTAATTTTTTAAGATCAACTTCTTCAGTGCATTTTTCTGCCTCGCTCCATTCTGGTTGGTAATACTGAACAAAACCGGTAGAGGGAGTATAATAATATCCGGGAGGAAAGGCGTCAAAAGTTATGCATTCTTCTACCAGCACTTTCATTTCACTTGCAAACCATAATGCTCCTTTACTGTCCTTTCCATAATACAGCGGTTTCACTCCAATTGGATCGCGGGCAGCCATAAAATCGTTCCCATCTACCACCACAAATGCGAAATCTCCGTCCAGTTTATCTACAAAGTCATACCCGTATTTTTCGTATAAGTGCACTATCACTTCCGAGTCTCCCGTTGTCCTGAAACTGTGTTCTTTGAGCTCATTTTGCTTAAGTGCCTTGTAGTTATAGATCTCACCGTTATGTATCATCCAGGCGGTTTTTGATCCCTGAATAGGTTGTTTCCCCGTATTTATATCCATAATGGCAAGTCTTTCGTGACTTAGGATAAATCCGGCCTCTGTTATATGGAGGTCATTTTCATCGGGTCCCCGGTGACTCATTCTTCCTGAAAGTTCTTTTATCCTGGCAGGTTCCTCTATTGAACCTATGACTGCAAGTATTCCGCACATAATTATTTGTTTTATTTAATAAGACAAAAGTGCAATTATCATTACTTAATTAAACTTAAATTATTATTTAGCTTACATTCGTAAATTAAAATATCAAAATTTTGTAATTTTTAAAACTTGATAAATTCAGATATGGGCGGGAAGTTATAAATGATAACTTGAGTAAAACAGCAAATAATAAGACTTCCTTAACGTCTTTAATGTGCTATAAACAGTACATTTATCACAAATTTTAAAAAATACCTTATGAAAAAAGTAATTTATATTGCCTTACTTGCCATTTTTGCTTTTCCTCTTAATGAGTTAAACGCCCAAGAAATTCCGGTAACATCGCCTAATTTTCCGAAGATCGATGCCAGTCCTATGGATATGGTGGTTTACAAAGATGCCAACGATAAGGTTGTTGCAAGAGTTATTTACAGCCGACCCCAGAAAAGGGACCGGGATGTATTTGGAAATTTAGTGCCTTATGGGCAGGTATGGAGAACAGGAGCCAATGAAGCGACCGAACTTACCTTATACAACGACATGAAAGTTGCCGATGTAGTAGTTAAGGCCGGAACTTATTCTATTTATACCATCCCCGAAGAAAAGGAATGGACCGTTATTTTAAATAAAAGCATCCACACCTGGGGAGCCTATGAATATACAGACAAAGAAGATCTTGTGCGTATAAAGGTTCCTGTAAGACAATCACCAACTTCAATTGAAGCTTTTTCCATGACCTTTGCACCAACACAAGACGGAGCTGCTTTGTTAATGGGATGGGATAACAGGTACGTGGAAGTACCTTTTAAAAGCGTGATGTAATTTAGTTTATCACTCTATAATTAAAAATGGGTTAAGAAATTCCAATAGAGGAGTTCTTAACCCATTTTTTTTATGGAATATTAAGGTACTTATGGGTTTGTAATGAAACTTTCCATTTGGGGTTTTGCATTACAAAATCCACTATCAAAGGGATCATTTTTTCCCTTTTACTCCATTCCGGCTGTAGATAAAGAATGCAGTCCTTATTTACTTTTGCTGCCTGTTCTTCAGCAAAAATCAGGTCGTGAGCATTAAAAACAATCACTTTAAGCTCATTGGCAACAGCATAAATTTCCTCTGTTGGCAGCTTTATCTTTTTTGGAGAAAGACATATCCAGTCCCAATGACCGGTAATAGGATAAGCTCCGGAAGTTTCAATATGAATCTGGCAGCCTTTTTCTTCTAATTTATCAGTTAGAGGCTTCATGTTCCAGGTAAGAGGTTCTCCTCCTGTTATAACAATAGTTTTGCTGTACTTAATTGCCTCGTCCACAATGGCATCTATTGCAGTTGGCGGGTGAAGCTTGGCATTCCAGCTTTCCTTGACATCACACCAGTGACAACCAACATCGCACCCACCTATTCTAATGAAATAAGCTGCGGTGCCTTTATGAAAACCTTCTCCCTGTATTGTGTAAAATGCTTCCATTAGAGGCAGCATTGTGCCCTGCTCTACCTGCGCATTTGTATCCTCTTTTATCATTCCGCAAAGGTAAGCAAAAAGAAACAGCCATACTCCAATTTTCCCTAAGGCAAAAATGTTGGAGATTTAAACAACCGTGGGGAAAAATTATTTGATAATCAGGCCATTCCCTTTAGAGATGTCCAATTTTTCAATTTCATGGAAAAAGCCGTTTATCACTGCAAATTCTATTTTTCCGTCCTTTTCCAAAAAGAAAGTGGGATTCATTCCTACTCCAAGTCGGGAAGGTTTTTTATAATTCTCTTTAATAAGTTGAACAGGATATGATGTGAAATTTACATTTGCAGGAATATTTTTCACTTTTACATAACTATAGCCGTTGCGTAACAGATCCTTAAAATCCAGCTTTTTGAGATTTTCCATAGAAGCAATGGTGGTAGGATATGTATTCCCCCATTTGACTTTATATCCTGTAACATCAAAAGATCTGTATCCGTAATTTGTGGAAAGGTCCCCTTGATCTGCAATATTTGCCCGGTAATAAAAACCGTTTTTGAGATTTCCCGCCTCCTGGTGATTGATGCCCAGGTCCAGAATATAGGTGTCTCCAAGTAATTCGTATTCCAGCCCTGTTAATTTAAGATCATATAATTTGCTGTCATTTTCCGGAATTAGTTCATAATCTGTAATATCCCTGGTTTTATAACCCTCATTGGAAATTGAAAATAAAGCCGAAAGAATTGCTACAAAATTCAGTTTTCGAATTTCCTGCTTTTCCGGGTCACCTGGGAATCCGCCGGACTCAATTAGGATCGCGCTGGTTCCCCATTTTTGAATATTATCTCCAAAGGCTCTGGGCTCAAAATCATCATTATATTTTGCAACCTGCCCGGGAGCAAATCTTTGTAATACCTCATTCATTTCCACAATAACTTTCATGGCATTTGCGCGCACCTCATTTACTTCCTTTTCATAATTATATGCGGGGGCTAAAAAGGAAATGGTGGCAGGTTTTGCAGTACCCTGTGCATTGTAATATTTGCTTTGGTCATGAAGATTAAATCCAAAATCGGCATCCAGGCTATCCCTAATTCTTTTAAGGGTTTGGCCTTCCGGAGACTGCAATCTTAAGGCATCGCGGTTTATGTCAATTCCCAGGGCATTGCGCCTTTGAAAAACCTCAGCTCCATCTGGGTTAAGCATTGGAAGGAAATGCAACCTTACATTCTTCAAAAGTTCATTTTTTTCTGCTGAAAATTTATTGGAGGCAAGGAAATTAAAAATATCAAAAATAGCCATGGTGGCCGTAGATTCATCGCCGTGCATTTGAGACCAAAGAAATACATCAATATCTCCGGTTCCCATAGAAATTAAAAAGAGATCCCGCCCCTCTATAGACTTTCCAATTTTGTTCACCTCGAAATCCTTATTCTTTTCGAGTTTTTTTATAAGCGGCAGAATATCCTGATGTTTGAATTTGCGGTGAGAAATTGTTTCCTCCCTAAACTCATTATAGGATTCCCACAATTGCTGCGGAAGATCATTGGGTTGGGCATTCGCCGGAGCTAAATATATAAAGGCAAATAAAAGGAAGAGGTTTTGCAGAAATTTCATAGGGCTTCAGATAGGTTGAACAGGGATAAAATTAGTAAAAAAAACTCCCGGTATTGACCGGGAGTTTTGGATTTGTGCTTTCAGGATATCAATTATCCCACCATACCTTTCCATAAATACTATCATCGCCCCCAAACTGCCTGTCTATTGCAGCCTTATAATTTGTCGCATTGGTAAATGCTTCATTATCGGGGTAGCTTAATCTCGTGGGTACCGCTGCTCCGGCAGGACTTACAAGATCATCAGGAAAGCCTGTCCTTCTCCATTCGGCCCAGGCTTCATACCCGTGCATGAATAAATGTACATATCTTTGAACAGCAATTTGTTCAAGGGCGTTATCTCCATCAAAACTAATACCGGCGGCGTTTAAAAACTCCTCCAACCCTGCATCACTTCCGGTCCATTGCAATATAGATTGTTTAATGGCTTCTTTGTAAAGTTCCTCTGTATCACCCTCTATCCAGTCAAGCTCTACTGCCTCGGCCATTGCAAAAAGAACCTGGGCATAGGTTACCAAATAAACCGGGGCATCCTGGGCAATGATATCAGATCCTAAAAGGGAATGCTCCTCAGTTCCTAAATTATCTTCCTGGCCATATGGCCGCCCAATAAATTCTCCGCTTTCACGTGCAGGATCACCATATACCGACAATCGCGGATCATCCACCGGTTTCATCATATCTACAAGATTTTCACTTAAAGCCCACCATTCACGGTTTTGATTCACTACCTGAGAAAACCAGTAATTTTGGTTGTTGGCGTCTTCCAAATGACGAAAAACCAGGTTATCTTCATTTGAGGTGAAAACACCATCTTCCATCGCGGCAATGAACTCGGCTTTGCCTTTTGCAGGATCTACTTCTGAAAGGCGAAGGGCCATAAGCATTCTTACCGTATTGGCCAGTTTCTTCCATTTTGTCATATTGCCCCCGTAGACAAGATCATTGCTAATGCTTCCGGAAACTATCATGTCATTTGCTTCTTTTAATTCAAGGAACAGGTCATTGTAAATAGATTCCTGAGTGTCATAGGCCGGAGTGAAATTATCTGATCCCTTTAGCGCTTCAGAATAAGGTACATCTCCCCATCTATCTGTAATATTCCAGAAAAAATATGCTTTTAAGATCTTTGCAACCGCCTTCTGGTTTGCCACAGGTCCCTGCACCCCACTTAGACTTTCAGAATTAATAACCTCCTGAAGGTTCATAAGGGGCCCCTGATAATACCCATAGAAACTGGTACTTTGCTGGGGGTAAAGCGACACCCCTACATATTGAGTTTCTGCCAGATACTGCGCCAGGAATTGTCCTTGTGGCGAAGAACTTAACCCCGGAAGCCATAACTGGGCATTTGCAATTAATTGTGTCCCCGATGCTTCACTGGGAAGGTTGGGATTTGTATTAATCTCATCATCAAACTTGTCGCAGCCCATTACAAGGAAAGAGACCAACAATAATATAATATATCTATTTTTCATAATTACCAGATTTAAAAGGTGATGTTTAGGTTTACTCCATAAGATCTCACGGAAACTAATTGACCGGATTCATACCAGCTTATAGACTGACTTCCCGTGGAAATTTCAGATGGGTCTATCCCTTTGGGAGCATTTTGCCAAATCATAAGCGGATTGCGGGCAATAAGCGCAATTCCCGCTGTTTTAAATGGAGTTTTGCTAAGAATACTTTCACCAAAGTTATACCCCAGGCGAACTTCCCTTAATTTCACATAGGAAGCGTCATATAACCATTCTTCATAAATTCTTCTTCCCACTACATTACGGTAATAAGACCTGGCATCAACATAGGCATCTACATTTTCTCCTGTTGCTGCAGAAACACCTATCACGCGTACCCCGCCTCCCTGATCTAAAGGATCTCTTACACTTGAACCTCTTTCATTTATAGCCACCGTTATAGGATCCTGCCCGGTTCTTACTGCCAGCATTTTAGACCTGCTGAAAAATTGACCACCTCCCTGGAAATCTATCATTGCACCCAGGTTAAAATTACCAAAACGAATCGTGTTTTGGAAACCACCGGTAAAGTCCGGCAATACACTTCCAAAATTGTGAGTGGCATCGGTATACAACGGCATATTACTATTGTCTAACAGAATATTTCCTGCATCATCCCGTTGATACGCCTGACCAATAAGACTGCCAAAAGGCTGGCCTACATAGGAATTCAAATAACTTGTTACACCAGAATATGTAGTAGAACCATAGGTGTACACATCTATACCCGGTGCAAGTTCTACAACCATACTTCTGTTTCTGCTTATATTAAAAGTCGCATCCCAGTGAAAATTTTCTGTTTGAAGCGGCCTTCCTGTAAGGGTGAATTCTACCCCTTCATTCTCTATTAAACCGGCATTGATAGTACTTGAACCGTAACCACTGGTACCTGATACATCAAGACTAATGATCTGGTTTTTGTTCTTTTGTTCATAATAGGTAAAATCCATTCCCAGCCTGTTTCCAAAAAACCTTAGCTCTATCCCCGCCTCATATGAGTGTGCAAAAGAGGGTTCAATATTGGGATTGTTCAAATTATCCGGAACAAATAAGGTATTGGTATTTCCATATACCGTTCCCACCCCATAAGCCATGGTGGTTTGATAAGGATTTAGATCTGATCCTGCCTGAGCGTAACTCGCGCGCAGTTTCCCAAAGGAAAGGGTCTCCCAGTTGGTTAGCTCACTAAAGACCAAACTTCCTGAAACCGACGGATACCAATAAGAATTATTATTCTCTGGCAATGCCGAAGAATTATCATTTCGCAGGGAGGCATCCAGGAAATACGTATCTCTAAATCCAACTGAAGCCATACCGAAACCGCTTCTTATTTGTTTTCTCAACAAATAGGAAGTAGTGCTTGGCCTGTCAATGGAAGCATCGATATTATAAAAACCGGGAGCTGAAAGCCCTCCAACGGTACCCATAGACAGGTAAGAATACCTTCTGTCATAAATATTTCCTCCCACATTCACGTTTAGGGAAAAATCATCCCATCTATTGGTATACTGGGCCAATAATTCATAATTCATTTCCTGATTTTCATATTTTCCCACCGAATATGCAGGAAGCCTTCTTCCGCCAAAAGCAGTTCTGTTTTCAATATTCTGGGTGAACATATCAGATCTTACAAATGCGCTCAGCTCAAGTTCAGGAAGGATCTTGTATCTCAAACCAACATTACCAAAAAACCTGTTCCTGCGGTCTTCACTGGTATTTTCATAAGCATCAAAAAATGGATTGTTCCAGTATAGCGGGTTTAAATTGGCTATTTCTCCGGTTGTGGTATTAGGGCTTCGCACATTCCAGCTTAAATAAGTGCCATCGGGATATTGATAATCCCTTAACCTGTTCATATCTATATTTCTTTGAAACCATTGTACGAAATAACCCGTTCCATGTTCAGATCCCTGTTGTGGTCTTCTCGCGTTATTGGTTGCATAATTTACATTGGTAGAAACAATTAGGTTATTTGTGAGGTCAAGGCTGGCATCCAAACCTACATTATTTCGGTTTAAATAGGTATTAGGTTCTACCCCACCTATTTTAGTATCGTTTAAACTAAGCCGGAAAGTTGAATTTTCATTTCCGCCCGAAACTGTAACCCCATTGTTTAAATTATATCCCGTTTCATAATAATCCTTGATATTATCTGGATGCGGAACAAAAGGAGTAAGTTGCCCATAAGTAGGATCCTGCGGATAAAAACTGAAGACCTGTCTCACGGGAGTTCCATCCATTCTTGGACCCCAGCTTTCGTCCCAGTTCACTGCAACATAGGGATCGCCATTTGCCAAAGTACTAAAGGATAATGAAGATCCTGCACCAAATTCATTTTGAAGCGGCATAAAGTTAAATGCCTCTTCAATCGCAAATGAAGAATTTATTTGAACATTTATATCCTTGGGGCCTTTTTTACCCTTTTTCGTGGTTATCATAATAACTCCGTATTGTCCCCTTATCCCATATAATGCAGAAGCTGCCGGACCTTTTAAAACGTTTACAGATTCAATATCTGCCGGATTCACATCCTGTCCAAGGTTTCCGTAATCTGCCTGATCACTTCCCGAGAAATTTGCATTTGAAATTGGCGTACCATCTACCACAATTAAAGGTTGGTCTCCTCCACCAATGGAATTAACTCCTCTAATCTTTATTTTTTGAGTTCCTCCCATGCTGGCTCCAGATGATCCTACCACCTGCACCCCGGCAACCCTGCCCGAGAGAGAACCAAGAACATTCTGCTCATTGGTAAGATTGAGATCTTCTCCTGCAACCTCCTGGGTGGCATAGCCGAGTGATTTCTTTTCCCTGGAAATTCCCAGGGCGGTTACCACCACTTCATCCAGACCCTCCAGGTCCTCTGTCAAAGAAATGTTGATCACCAACTGGTTTCCCACCTGCACTTCGCGGGTAGCAAAACCAAGGGAAGAAAATACCAGGGTCGCATTATCTGGTACCATTAGGGTAAATTTACCATCCATGTCTGTTACCGTACCCTGATTAGTACCTTTTAAAATAACATTTACCCCGGGGAGAGTAAGGCCATCTGCTGAACTGGTAATCGTACCCGTAACAGTTTTTTCCTGAGCAACCATGCTGGTAAACTGGAATAGTGCCATGAAGACTAAAATCGTAATTTTGTTTTTCATATATTAGTTTGTTAAAAATTTAGGAAATGTTTTTAAATATAAAGAAAATCTTAAGACAACCAAACACTTGATAATTAACTTACGAAACAGTTGTTAAAATTTTTAACCAAATCATCTATCTTATTACCTCATATTTAAAGAGTTAAACGATTAAAAAATATACCCCCTTGAAAAGAACACTTTTTTCCCATTGTAAAATTTTATTGATCCCGGTCCTGGGTTTAATGACATTCACCTCCTGTTCTACCTACAAAACGGCAAATAAATCGTTTAAAAATTCCAGTGCCTTTACCCAGGGTTTTGCAGGTCTGGCAGTTTACGACCCGTCACAGCAAAAAATGATCTTTGAGCATAATGCTCACAAATATTTTACACCTGCTTCCAACATTAAACTTTTCAGCTTTTATACAGGATTGAAAATTTTAGGTGATTCTGTGCCGGCATTAAAATATGAAGTAAGAGGAGATTCTCTCATTTTCACA
Organism: Gillisia sp.; assembly: GCA_039989915.1. Taxonomy (GTDB): domain Bacteria; phylum Bacteroidota; class Bacteroidia; order Flavobacteriales; family Flavobacteriaceae; genus Gillisia. Next base: position 272,992 of record JBDXGW010000016.1, on the reverse strand, counting down.
GGTACAGGCGATCCTTCTTTCCTGAATCCCGACCTGCAGGAATCACTTGTTTTTGATTTTTTAAAAACCAGGAATGAAACGCTTTTTTATCTGCCTCCTTCCTATACAGAAAAGTATTTTGGACCCGGCTGGTCCTGGGACGATTTCAATTCTTATTATTCTGTGGAAAGAACTTCTTTCCCTGTGTACGGAAACAGGGTAAGCTTTGAATTTCCTTCAGGACCAAAGTCACCAACTGTAACCCCTCAGATTTTTCGGGATTCGGTGCAGCCAAATAATAACCTGGAGAGCTTTAGGGGCATAAGAAGAGATATGCTTTCCAATAATTTTAAATACAGCCCGGGCCTGGTTCAGCGTTCCGCTCCACAACAAGTGCCTTTTAAATATTCAACTCAATTATTGGTGAATATATTAAAGGATACTTTGCAGAAGGAAATTGTTGTCCTAAAGGACCCCGGCATAGAATTCCGAAATCCGGAAACACTTTACAGTATTCCGGTTGACAGTATCTATAAAAGGATGATGGAGGTGAGTGATAATTTTATTGCTGAACAGATATTGCTCATGGCAGGAGGTGTGATCGCAGACACGCTGAAAACCGGAATAGCCATTGACCATATGCTGGAAAACCACTTGCAAGACCTCCCCGATGCTCCACAGTGGGTAGATGGATCTGGCCTTTCCCGATACAATCTGGTAACCCCGAGGGCAATGATCCAATTACTTTTAAAAATACAAAAGGAAATTCCGCGGGAAAGATTGTTCAACCTTCTTGCAACCGGAGGGAAAAGCGGAACTTTAAAAACCAGTTATGTGGCTCCTCAACCTTATATTTTTGCCAAAACAGGTACCCTTAGAAATAATCATAGTTTAAGCGGATTTTTAAAGGCAAAATCAGGGAAGATCCTTATTTTTAGTTTTATGAACAGCAACTATACGGTGCCCACAGCAGAAATCAAGACCCAGATGGAATTGATCCTACGGGACTTTTACGAGAAGCATTAATATTATCCATTTTGAAAACTTAACACATGGAAAGAAGAAATTTTTTAAGAAATATAGGTGCCGGCTCCCTCGCTTTATCCCTTAGCTCATTTATATCCCCGGCAGGAATATCAAATGAGATAAAAGGAGTAAGCCCCATTCTCCCAAACCGTTTAAAGGAAGGAGATACTATAGGTATAATAAGTCCCAGCAGCGCCATATTTGAGACTGAACCTTATGAGATCGCTGTTGAAACCTTTGAAGCTATGGGCCTTAAGGTTAAGCTGGGGGAATTTGTAAATAACCGCTATGGGCACCTGGCCGGGACAGATGAAGAGCGAGCACAGGAATTAAATGATATGTTCAAAGACCCCGGGATACACGCTATTATAGCGCTGCGGGGAGGATCGGGAGCGGCACGTATCCTGGATAAAATAGATTATGCTGCAATAACAAATAACCCAAAAATATTTATTGGCTACAGCGATATAACAGCCCTGCACCTGGCCATCTACGCAAAAACCGGATTACTTACATTTCACGCTCCCCTGGCAGTTTCTACCTGGAATAATTTTAGTTATCCCATGTTTCGAAAGATAATTTTTAATGCTGAAACTGTTCTATTTAAAAACCCGGTTGAAAAAGGTTCCAATCTCACGGTAACAAAAAACAGGATACGAACCATACACCCGGGAAATGCAACCGGCGAACTTTTGGGTGGCAACCTCTCTGTACTTACGGGGATCATGGGGTCGCAGTATTTTCCCGAGCAATGGGAAAATAAAATATTATATTTAGAGGACGTTGGAGAACAGATCTATGCGGTAGACAGGATGATGTCCCAATTACAATTGGGTGGGGTTCTGGAAAAGATCTCGGGATTTGTATTTGGAAAATGCACAGATTGTAAACCCGGGAGTGGATATGGCTCCTTTACCCTGGAAGAAGTAATTGACTATTACATAAAACCTCTAAAAATTCCGGCATATTCCGGAGCAATGATTGGCCATATAGATGATAATTCCACAATTCCAAATGGCTTAAAGGTAGAATTGAATGCAGATAAGGGTACTTTACAAATGCTAAGCCCCGCAGTTCGGTAAATTATCTCCGATGAAAAATCGGGAATTTTATATTTATTTATTCAGCAAAAAATGGAAAAACACGAAAAGTTTATTGATCATATTCAAACCGGATATACTACCAAGGGAGATTATATACTTATGGGCGCAGCAATGCTGGACGGGGTTCCATATGCCGATGCCCAGGTAAAGATCCCGCTTAAAACGCTTAACCGGCACGGGCTTATAGCAGGTGCAACCGGCACAGGGAAAACAAAAACCCTTCAAATACTGGCTGAAAATTTATCTGAAAAGGGGATTCCGGTTCTGCTTATGGACATTAAAGGAGATTTAAGCGGAATTGCCGTCCCGGCTGAAAAAAATGCTAAACTCGAGGAACGTCATAAAAAAATTGGATTTGATTTTACCCCTTCAAAATCACCGGTGGAGATCCTTAGCCTGTCTGAACAGGAGGGCGTAAGACTTAGAGCCACCGTAAGTGAATTTGGCCCGGTGTTGTTATCTCGAATCCTTGACCTAAGCGATACCCAAACCGGGGTTATGGGGGTTATTTTCCAATATTGCGATCATAACCATTTGCCTCTGCTTGATTTAAAGGATCTCAAAAAGATCCTGCAATTTGCTACAGGGGGTGGAAAGGAAGAATTTGAGAAACATTATGGAAGAATTTCCACCGGTTCTACCGGTGCGATCCTAAGGAAGATCGTGAACCTGGAGCAACAAGGTGCCGATCTTTTTTTTGGGGAACCTTCTTTTGATGTCCAGGACCTGGTGAGAAGATCGCCAGATGGAAAAGGATTTGTAAACATCATAAGGCTCGATGACATCCAGGACCGGCCAAAATTATTTTCAACCTTTATGCTAAGCCTTCTGGCTGAACTTTATACCACCTTCCCCGAGAAGGGAGACAGTGATAAACCCGAACTTATTATTTTTATTGACGAAGCCCATTTAATATTTAAAGAGGCATCCGGCGCATTGATGGATCAAATTGAAAGTATTGTAAAATTGATACGCTCTAAAGGTATAGGGATCTATTTTGTCACCCAAAATCCTACAGATGTTCCAAAGGAAATTTTAAGTCAGTTAGGATTAAAGATCCAGCACTCCCTACGGGCATTCACCGCCAATGACCGCAAGGCGATCAAATTAACGGCAGAAAATTATCCTATTTCTGAATTTTATGATACCAAAGATGTATTAACCTCGTTAGGTATTGGGGAGGCTTTGATATCAACGCTGGATGAGAAAGGGAGGCCCACTCCCCTTGCAGCCACTATGATGCGGGCACCCATGAGCAGGATGGATATTTTAACTCAGGAGGAGATAAGGGATATAATAAAGGGCAGCCACCTTGTTCCTAAATACAATAAAATAATTGACAGGGAAAGTGCTTATGAAATTCTAAACCAAAAGATTGACCGGGCAGAAAAAGAGGATGCACTTGAAAAAGCCAAAAAGGAGCGGGAAGTTTTTAAACGATCCACTTCCACCAGGCGAACCTCCCGCACCGCTCAAAATCCTGTAATAAAAGTTTTAACCAGTGCCACTTTTATAAGAGGAGTTATGAGTATATTGAACAAAACCTTTAAATAATTACCTTATTATTCATTTTGAAATGAGCATACCGGGAACCCCTTGCAAACAGCAATGAACCTACCCGCCGCTTCGTCGCCTTTAGCCAGGAAACGAAAGGCGGGAAAGTGAGGGATATTCGAATTGCTACTATTAGAAAAAATTAATTTCTACCAATGAAAAAATTCTGCCTGCTATCTTTAATTTGTTTATCACTTTTTGCCTGTGGCAATGATGACAGCCCTTATTTAATTGACACCAACCGGGTAGGTCCCCTAACTAAAGAGATCAAAATAAGTGAACTTGATTCAGTTTTTAAAAATGATTCCCTCGTGCGAAACACTTCAGAAAACCGACAGTTAAACACCCCAAATAATATTGAGGTTTTTGATAAGGATGGAACTCCCCTATTGATCCTTGAGCCTATTCAGCAATTTGATTCCACCAGTACTGTTGGATATATACAGGTATTGGACCCAAGATTTGAAACTTCCAAAGGATTGAGTACAGAAAGCACATTTGGAGATGTGGTGAAGCATTATTCTATTTCAAGAATTGAGAATACTCTCAACTCGGCTGTAATATTCATTGATGAATTGAATTTATACCTTACCATAGATAAGAAAGACCTTCCATCAACGCTTAGATATGATACAGATACAAGAATTACAGCTTCCCAAATCCCGGACAATGCTAAAATCAAATATTTCATGATAAGCTGGTAAGATTTTAAGGGAAAATTTGCCGAATGCTCATTTTATGTTTTGTTTAGGAAATGTTAATTCAATTTCGCGTTTAAATTCTTTGGCTACCTTTACAAATAACCAAAACACAAAATTATGATCAAGATCTTAGCTGTTATCCTATTAATTGGAGGCGCAATCGCCCTGGTAATGGGAGTTTTAGGTATTTTTGGAAGTGTAGCTTTAATGATGAGCCCATGGGCATTAGCGATATTGGGATTTGTATTCTTTATAGCCGGAATTTCTATGTTGAAGTACCGTAAGGATACAGACGAAGTCGCGGTAGAGAATAAAAAAGCTGAATAATACAATTTAAAAAAAAGGGTTGCATTGTTTTAAAGTTTGAGCGCAAATACTGCGGGCAGATTTTCTAACTTTGCAACCCTTTAACTTTATCCTTATTTTATGGAACTTACCCGAATCAATAAATATTTAAGCGAAGCCGGTTATTGTTCCCGGCGGGAAGCAGATAAACTTATTGAACAGGGAAGAATTACAATTAACGGTAAAGTTCCTGAAATGGGCACAAAAGTAGGTCCCGGCGATAAAGTGGCTGTAGACGGAAAACCTGTAAGCATTACCGAAGACAAAAAAGTATATCTCGCCTTCAATAAACCTGTGGGTATCGTATGTACTACAGATACCGGCGTAGAGAAAGACAACATTATAGATTTCATTAATTATCCCACTCGTATTTTTCCTATTGGCCGTCTTGACAAAGCCAGTGAGGGATTAATTTTTTTGACAGATGACGGGGATATAGTAAACAAGATCTTACGGGCACGAAATAATCACGAGAAAGAATATCTGGTTACAGTGAACAAACCCATTACCTCAACTTTTATTGAGAGAATGGGAATGGGAATACCCATTCTAGATACTGTAACCAAAAAATGTGAAGTAGAGAAATTAGGAAATTTTGATTTTCGTATTGTTCTTACACAAGGTCTTAACCGCCAAATAAGGAGAATGTGTGAATACCTGGGATATGAGGTAACCCGTTTAAAGAGAACCAGGATAATGAATGTGAAACTGGACATTCCTACCGGCGAATGGAGAGACCTTACACCCCAGGAAGTGCGAACCATAAATGAAATGGTATCCGAGTCTACAAAAACCACTGTTCCTTCAGAAAAAGCTCCTTCAGTTAAAAATAAATTTTCCGGTTCTCCAAAGCCGAAATCGGGGTCCGGGAGGGAAGAAAAGAAAAAGAACTTCAGAAATAATAAATCTTAACAGATAATTAGCTGTAAACACCTGCCTTCTTTCAGGATATCTTTCTATTTTTAATCTAAATGTACGGGCTGAATATTGTTGTAATTGCAATTGCTCGCAACTGAACCAAGAAAATAATATGAATAAACTTCAACCGTTTCATCTGGCAATTCCTGTTACAAATTTAGAAGAAAGCAGAAAATTTTATCGTGAGACCCTGGGATGTGCAGAGGGCCGAAGTAGTGATCATTGGGTAGATCTCGATTTTTTTGGGCACCAATTGGTTCTGCATGTTCAGGAACCTCAACCCTCACCCACCGGTAAAGGGAATCCTGTAGATGGAAAAGAAGTGCCAATTCCTCATTTTGGAGTAGTACTGGAATGGGATACTTTTGAGGAATTTTCTACCCGACTTAAAAATCTAAATATTGATTTTGTAATAGAACCTTATATTAGGTTCAAGGGAAAAACCGGAGAACAGGCAACCATGTTTTTTAAAGACCCCTCAGGAAATGCCCTGGAATTCAAGGCTTTTAAAAATATTGATCAGCTATTTGCCAAATAAAAATAATTAATGGATACATTAAAACCCGCTTTGGTAAGACAACTGTTTGTATTGTTGATCCTTCTATTTCTGGGGTTTTTAATCTTTAAGGAAATGCTTCCATACCTCTCTGGGGTGCTGGGCGCAATAACTTTATTTGTTATTTTAAAAGGTTTCATGGCCAGGTTAGTTGGCAGGGGCTGGAAGAAACCTCTTGCCGCGGGTGCACTATTACTGGCCTCTTTTATTATAATCTTAATTCCGGTGGGATCTATAATTTTAATGCTTTCTACCAAAATTGGAAAGGCAGTAGCAAATTCAGAAAGGTTTATTGCAGCTCTAAAGTATAATACTGAAAAACTGGAAACATATCTGGGATATAACTTAAGCAGTTCTATTGACAGTTCTTCCATCGCCGGCTGGCTAACTTCCAATTTACAAAATCTTGCAGGGGGAACTTTTAATGCAGTTATTGCCATTGGGGTAATGTATTTCCTTCTTTATTACATGCTTATAAACAGGGAAAACCTCAGTGCTACATTAAAAACTTATGTACCTCTCGATGAAGAAAATATAGAGTTAATTGAAAAGGAAAGCGACATCTCTGTTAGGTCCAATGCGTTGGGAATACCATTGGTGGCATTGTTCCAGGGAATTATAGCATTAATAGGATATGTAATATTTGGGGTGCCCGATCCCTTTTTCTGGTTTGCAATCACCGCTATAGGCTCTATGGTCCCTTTTATAGGATCTGCCCTTGGCTTCGTGCCTGTAACTGTATTATTACTGGCCAGCGGACATAATTTGCAGGCCATTGGGGTATTACTGTATGGTATTGTGGTTGTGGGTACCACAGATAATGTTGTAAGACTTTATATTCTGGAACGAATTTCCAGCGTACACCCTTTGATTACCTTGATTGGGGTTATTGTGGGTGTCCAGCTTTTTGGATTTATCGGGTTAATTTTTGGCCCTCTTTTAATTTCTTTATTTTTACTTATCGTAAAAATTTACAAAAAGGAATACGGGAATGAATTAAGTAATTTTTAAATATTAATCATAAAACAAAAAAATATGTTTAGTAAGAAGAAAACGATTGATGAAGATTATGTAAGTGGCGAGATCACCAAAATAGACGGAGATGACGTAGAAGTAGTCATGGGCAGTGAAGAACAAATAGCAGATAAAATAAGGAACAGCAATGTACTTAAAAAATATACAGAACTTGGAAAGGTTATGTTCGGGATGCTCAAAGATTACAGAAAAGGGGTTTACACCAATGTTCCCTGGTTCACCATCGCAGCAATTGCCTTCGGATTTTTATATATTCTTAACCCATTTGACCTTATCCCAGATTTTATTCCGGGGATAGGATATATAGATGATTTTGCAGTTTTTACCTTTGGGTTAAGATTTATTGAAACAGATCTTCATAATTACCTGGACTGGAAACTCGAGGAGGAAGTAGAGGAGTAATGCTTCAAAAGATAAATTCAAAAAACCGCCAATTGGCGGTTTTTTGAATTTATAAGAAGTTTAAAATCCGTGCCTATGATTATCCCTGGCAAGCAGGGTATTTTTTAACAGCATCGCAATCGTCATTGGCCCCACACCTCCTGGTACCGGGGTAATGAAGGAAGCTTTTTTACTCACCGTTTTGAAATCCACATCTCCGGTGATACGGTATCCACGCGTAGTGGAATCATCTGGAACGCGGGTAATTCCCACATCAATAATAACCACATCATCCTTTACCATTTCGGCTTTGAGGAACTCGGGATTTCCCAGGGCGGTAATTATAATATCTGCCTGCGAAGTTATTTGGGTGATATTTTTAGTAAAACTATGGGTGAGGGTAACTGTGGAATTTCCGGGGAAACCTTTCCTTCCCATTAAAATACTCATAGGCCTGCCCACAATATGGCTTCTACCAATAACAACGGTATGTTTTCCCTTGGTTTCAACTCCGTAACGCTCCAATAATTCCAGAATACCATAAGGAGTAGCCGGGATAAAACAACTCATATCAAGGGCCATTTTCCCAAAGTTTGTTGGATGAAACCCATCCACATCTTTTTGGGGGTCAACAGCCAGAAGTATTTTTTGGGTATCTATTTGTTTAGGCAAAGGCAACTGAACAATAAATCCATCAATATCGGGGTCTTCATTCAGCTGCTTAATTTTTTTGAGCAATTCTATTTCACTTGAGGTGCTGCTCATGCGAATGAGGGTAGATTCAAACCCCACGCGTTCGCAGGCTTTCACCTTACTATTCACATAGGTTAAACTGGCCCCATCACTACCTACAATTATTGCGGCAAGGTGAGGCACCTTCTCTCCGCGGTCTTTCATTTGCTGAACTTCTTCAGCAATTTCATTTTTTATATCGTTGCTTATTTTATTTCCGTCCAGAAGAGTCATACAAATCGTTGTTATTTAATTTTTGCTGAAATATCAGTTTTTTAAGCTTTGCTTTCCCTAAAACAGGAATTTAGCTCATACCTTTCATCATTTGCATCATCTTCTTTCCGCCGCCCCCTTGCATCATCTTCATCATTTTCCCCATCTGGTTGAATTGCTTGAGCAATTGGTTTACCTGTTGCACCGAGGTGCCCGAACCTTTAGCAATCCTCTTCTTTCGGTTTGCATTTATCACCGTTGGAGTGCTTCTTTCTTCGGGAGTCATGGAATAAATAATCGCCTCTACGTGTTTAAATGCATCATCATCAATATCTACATCCTTAAGCATTTTTCCTGCCCCCGGGATCATTCCCATAAGATCTTTCATAGACCCCATTTTCTTGATCTGGTGTAACTGGTTCAGGAAATCATCAAACCCGAACTGGTTCTTGGCAATTTTCTTCTGAATTTTTCTCGCTTCCTCTTCATCATATTGCTCCTGGGCCCTTTCAACAAGGGAAATAACATCTCCCATTCCCAGAATCCTGTCGGCCATACGATCTGGGTAGAAGACATCAATGGCATCCATTTTCTCACCTGTACCAATAAACTTAATAGGCTTATTTACAACAGATTTAATGGAAATAGCAGCTCCCCCACGGGTATCACCATCCAGTTTGGTAAGAATTACACCATCAAAATTAAGGCGCTCATTAAAGGTCTTTGCTGTATTTACCGCATCCTGACCGGTCATGGAATCTACCACAAACAGGGTTTCCTGAGGTTGGATGGCTGCACGTATATTTGCAATCTCGGTCATCATAGCATCATCAATAGCCAATCTACCCGCGGTATCTATTATTACCACGTTATGACCGTTTTGCTTTGCATGGGCAATGGCTGCCTGCGCAATTTTTACCGGATCCTGATTTCCTTCATCGCTGTAAACCTCAACCCCTATCTGATCTCCAACAACATGAAGTTGATTAATTGCCGCGGGACGGTATATGTCACAGGCAACCAATAAAGGATTTTTGCTTTTTTTGGTCTTTAAATAATTTGCCAGTTTTCCTGAAAAGGTGGTTTTACCACTACCCTGTAAACCGGACATTAAGATTATGGAAGGATTCCCTGAAAGATTGATACCCTCTGCTTCACCACCCATTAATTGAGTAAGCTCATCTTTAACAAGCTTAATCATCATCTGGCCGGGTTTCAACGCTGTTAAAACATTTTGACCCAGGGCTTTTTCCTTAACATTGCTGGTAAACTCCTTTGCAATTTTATAGTTTACATCGGCATCAACCAATGCTCTTCGCACTTCCTTTAAAGTTTCGGCAACGTTTACCTCGGTAATTTGCCCATGCCCTTTAAGGATGTGCAAGGCATTATCTAATTTATCACTTAAACTATCAAACATAATCTTTTTCTTATTTAGTCCTTATTTCCAGGTAGATTGCAAATTTAATGATTTTATAGGCAAGGTTAAAAGTTTATTTCCCTTCAAAAAATAACCTCCATTTGGTCCACATCTCTACAGGGCAACTCTTACTATTCCTGTAGTGCCAGATTCATCATACCCATAATCTGTAACATCAAATTTACTGATGTAATAGGTTGTGCAATTCTCCCGAATAGCGCTTAATGTTATTTCAAAATCTACTGCTGTTTCTTCATCCAGCTGCATGGTGATAGTTTTTTCACCTGTTTCAAATCCCAGATTTACCTGAATAAAGGTTTTTTCCAATTCGGTAATAAACCTATAATTAACCAGCTTATTATCCTCATCTGTAACCCGTAATTGTGAAGGCTGAAATCTATTGATCCTGTAAACATTTTCTCCAGTAGAGGCATCAATGAATTCTACATTGAACCCAACAGGGCCGGTAACACAATCCTGCTCATCATCAAGACTACAAGATGTCACGCCTATAAACGACAGAAATAAAAAACTGCGCATTATCCAATTTTTCATATGTAGAGAATTTTGGTTTTTTTAAGTTCATAAGAATGGCATAACCTTAATTGGTGTTATATGTTATGTCTTTTCAAATGTAGTAATTATGAAATATTCATTAAAATTTTACATTCTGTCCGGCACCTGAATTCCCAATAACCCGAAAGCCGATTTTATATTATCCCCTACCACTTTAGACAATCGCACCCTGAAGTGTTTTTCAACCTCATTGGCTGTGCCCAGAATGGTTACATTTTGATAAAAGGAATTAAATTCCTTTACAAGGTCATATGTATAATTTGCAATTAATGCGGGGCTGTGATTTTGAGCAGCCTGTTGCACGATTTCCGGATATAACTGAATTTGCTTTATCAGTTCTTTTTCCTTTTCATGCAACTGGTATTCCCCGGGAACTTTATATTCCGCCGAAAGATCAAGATCACTTTTTCTTAGAATAGATTGTATCCTGGCGTAAGTATATTGAATAAAAGGCCCGGTATTCCCTTGAAAATCTACAGACTCTTCGGGATTAAAGAGGATCCTCTTCTTAGGATCAACTTTTAAAATATAATACTTAAGGGCTCCCAGGCCAATAATACGGTATAATTCGGCTTTTTCATCCTCATTATAACCGTCCAGTTTCCCCAGTTCTTCAGAAATTTGTTGCGCAGTAAGGGTCATTTGCTCAATGAGATCATCTGCGTCTACAACAGTTCCTTCCCGGCTCTTCATTTTTCCTGAAGGAAGATCTACCATTCCATAACTTAGATGATAGAGATTATTTGCCCATTCATATCCTAACTTTTTAAGGATGAGGAACAGTACCTTGAAATGGTAATCCTGTTCATTTCCCACAGTGTATACCATCCCGTCTATATGAAAATCTTTCACCCGTTGAATGGCCGTCCCAATATCCTGGGTCATATAAACTGCAGTACCATCACTTCGCAATACGATCTTTTCATCAAGACCATCATCTGTAAGATCTATCCAAACACTTCCATCTTCCTTTTTATAGAAAACCCCCTTTTCCAGACCCTGAGCCACCACATCTTTACCCAAAAGATAGGTTTGACTTTCATAATAATTTTTGTCGAAATCTACTCCCAGGGCGTTATAGGTTTTCTCAAATCCGTCATAGACCCAGTTATTCATTTTTTCCCAAAGGGTCATTACCTCAGCATCCCCTGCTTCCCATTTAAGCAACATCTGCTGAGCTTCCATTAAGATGGGGGCTTCTGCTTTTGCTTCCTCCTCGGTTTTCCCCTGCTCAATCAATTGGGCAATTTCAGTTTTATATTCCCGGTCAAATTTCACATAGTAATTGCCCACCAGTTTATCACCTTTAAGGCCTGAAGTCTCGGGTGTTTCTCCATTCCCAAATTTCTTCCAGGCAAGCATTGATTTGCAAATATGAATACCACGGTCATTTATGATCTGGGTTTTATAGACTTTTTTCCCACTGGCTTTTAGAATTTCAGCTACAGAAAATCCGAGTAAATTATTCCTGATATGACCCAGATGCAAGGGTTTATTGGTATTGGGTGAGGAATATTCAACCATGATGGTTTCGGCGTTTTCTGAAGGCATTTCGATTCCAAAGTGAGCAGAATTGCTTATTTCAACAAATTCATCCAGGAAAACATTGTCATTTATTACTATGTTTAAAAATCCCTGTACAACATTAAAACGTTCAACCTGAGTCACATTTTTTACCAGATATTCCCCAATGCTTTGCCCCAGTTGAACAGGATTGGTTTTAATCTGGCGTAACATGGGGAAAGTTACAAGGGTAATATCTCCCTCAAAATCCTTACGCGTTGGTTGAAATTCGAGATTATCAAGAGTTAAATTATAAATTTCAGCAACTGCATTTTTTACCTGCTCCTCTATGGTATTTTGAATGTTCATTTTAATATTTTGTGATTTTGTCTGTTATAAAATTCAGGCTCCAAAGATAAGAGATTTTAACCGCAAGCTGGGAAAGCATTAAGCCCAAATCATTATCTTTATAAAAAAAGAAAAATGTTGCTTAATATTAGTTATAACCAGCCTGAAATAAGGGAAAAAATTAATGCCGAAGTGGGAAAGCCCTTCACCCTGTTTGAGAGATTTAAACTTAAGGGTACAGGATCACCTAAATTGCATATTACCAGCACCAGCCTGGATATTCACAATCTACTGGTTCTTGACAATAACATGAACACCTGCAATATTGAAATGAGGCCTAAAGGTATAATTATAATGTTCCGGTCATTACTGGAAACCTTTGCCCTGGTGATCCCCTATTATAAACTTCATTTATATAAGGGTAAGGCAAGGGAATATTCTTTTTACAGGGACCATTATTTTATTAAGGTTAAAGCCGGGGATCCCTCAGTGCATAATTTCATGAAAAAAGTTTTAGATTATAAGGCAGGAAACGCTCCAACACAGGTAGAGGACCTACTTTAATTGATCCAATTCCAAATCTATCCCCGCCTTAACAAAGGTTTACCTCTTGTTGAAGGCAACCCCACCTACCAGAGCCAGAATACCCAATATTATCATGGCATAGGACTGCGTATTATCACCCTGCGCCTCCACTTTTAAAGGGCCGGCTTCCATTAACACTTCAGGAGTAAAGAGGGTATAAAGGCCATAACCCACCAGTATGATCCCAACTACAAGTAAAACGATTTTTAAGGTGTTATTCATTATATAAAGATTGGTTAATTAGGGTGAATGTAATCAATTTATTCCTAAATTATTCCGAATTAGAATCACCCCATGAAAATATTACTTACCGGCGCCAATGGTTATATAGGATTACGTCTTTTGCCTCAATTACTGGAACTGGGTCACGAAGTTATTTGCGCTGTGCGCAACAAGAACAGGTTTACTGCCAATAAGGATATACTTAGAAAAATTAAGATCGTAGAAATTGATTTTCTGAAAGACACCACAGCGCCAGCCATAATTAAGGATATTGATGTGGCCTACTATCTCATCCATTCCATGACGGCATCAACCAAAGATTTTGATGACCAGGAAGCGCTCGCTGCCGAGAATTTTAATAAAATAATGGCGGGCACAACTGTGAACCAGGTAATTTTTCTAAGCGGGATCGTGAATGAAGAAAAGTTATCTAAGCACCTGCAGTCCAGGAAACATGTGGAAGATATACTTTACCAGGGGAACTATAATATTACAGTTTTGAGAGCCGCCATTATTGTGGGATCAGGAAGTTCTTCCTTTGAAATCATAAGAGATCTCTGTGAAAAACTGCCTATCATGATCACCCCCAAATGGGTAAGAACCAAATGCCAGCCGCTGGCAGTAAGAGACGTACTAAATTTTCTTAGTGGTGTGATAGGAAATGAAAAATGTTATAATGAATCCTTTGATATAGGCGGCCCCGACATTCTTTCTTATAAGGAGATGATGCAGCAGTATGCTGAAGTAAGGGGCCTCAAACTTTATATCCTAGAGGTGCCGGTGATGTCTCCCAAACTTTCCTCCTACTGGTTGTATTTTGTAACTTCAACATCTTATAAACTGGCATTGAACCTGGTAGATAGCATGAAAGTGGAAGTAGTTACAAATGACACCCGACTCCAGGAAATATTAGGCATAAAACCTATCTCCTATAAAGAAGCCATCAAACTAGCATTTTATAAAATAGAACAAAACCAGGTAGTTTCAAGCTGGAAGGATTCGATGAGCAGCGGGAGATTTAGAAATGAGTTAAGCCAATATATCCAGGTTCCTACCTACGGATGTCTTAAGGATGAAAAATCGGTTAAAATTGAAGATCCTGAACTGGTACTTAACCGTATTTGGGCTATTGGCGGACTTAACGGTTGGTATTATGGAAACTGGTTGTGGAAAGTAAGGGGATATCTGGATAAAATATTTGGCGGGGTAGGATTGCGACGGGGCCGTACCCATCCTTCAGAAATTTCAGCCGGAGATTCCCTCGATTTCTGGAGGGTGCTTCTTGCCAATAAGGAAGAAAAACGCCTGCTTTTGTTCGCTGAAATGAAAATACCCGGAGAAGCATGGCTTGAATTTCAAATCGACGATGAGAATGTACTTCATCAAACCGCCACTTTTCGCCCCAAAGGAATTTGGGGAAGGCTTTACTGGTATACTATGCTTCCCTTCCATTTCTTTATTTTTGAAGGGATGTTAAGGCAAATTGCAAAAGGACCTGCACCTGTGAAGGATCACAAGACTATTTAAATATTATTTTTTTTAATTCGGGATCTTAATCCTTAACAGGCAAAAACACCTCTGCCATCATGCAACGCGTACTTCCACCGCCACAGGTTTCAATGGTGGAAATATCTGAACTTATTATTTCGCAATATTTTCCAATGGTTTTTAACTGGTCTGGCGAAAGGCTGTTATGGGCTGTGGCACTCATTACAAGATATTTTTTTCCTTCTGCTCCTTTGACCTCTAGCATATTTCCGGCAAATTGGTGCATCTGGATCTCTGTTATCTTTATGATCTCTTTTCCATCCTCTTTAAGATGCTTTATCACATTTTTCTTTTCCTTAGCATCGTCAATGCTATCAAGGCATATTACCGCAAATTCATCGGCAACGCACATCATGACATTTGTATGGTAAATAGGTTTTCTTTTGCCGTCTACATTTTGAAATGCCCCGAAGATCACAGGGGTGAATTCCATGTCCTCACAAAATTCTATAAAAAGCTCTTCATCGGCCCTGGGAGACAACGCACAATAGGCCTTTTGATTCACCCTGTCAAGGATCATACTTCCAGTTCCTTCCAGGTACAGGCCTTCTTCTTCAGCTTCAGTATAATCGAGCACTTCTTTGATCACAAAACCTTGTTTCTCCAATTCCTCAAAGATCTCCATCCTGCGTTCCCTCCTTCTGTTTTCAGCAAACATTGGATAAATAACCGCTGTGCCATCTTCGTGAAAAGACACCCAGTTATTGGGGAAAATTGAATCTGGGGTATCAAGTTCGGCCTTATCATCAACAACAATAACACGCACCCCCACATTCCTTAGTTTAGCCACAAATGCATCAAATTCCTTTTGAGCTATTCTATTGATCTCTTCATTCCTTAACTGGATATCTTCCTGGAAATAATTGTTTACCGCTGTTTCCTCGTTCATCCGGAAAGCGACAGGCCTAACCATAAGGATAGTATTAGTGATTTGATTTGTCATAAAATTATTCCCTTATTAGAGGTAAAGTAGTGCAGCGCAAAAGTCCTTCCTGTTTGGAAATTTCGGCATAAGGAACCTCCTCAACGGTCATTCCCTGTGATCTTAGCCAGGAATTAAGACGTGTAAAATTCTTTTCTGAAATAACCACATCTTCAGAAATGGAAAATATATTTGAATTCATATTATACATCTCCTCCCTGGTAATCTCAAAAATATTCTCCCTTCCGAAGAGATTTACCAGCCAGTTATATTCTTCCTCTATTAAAAATCCGTCCTTATAAATAATAGCCTTATCCCTGTTTACCGGTTGAAAACAACAATCCAGGTGCAGGGCATTATCCCGCGGCTCTGTATTTGATTTTCTAAGACTAAAAGATACAACCTTCCTGTGTGGAAACAGATCCTGAAGTGCCTCCACCCCTTTCATATTGGTGCGGGCAGTAATATAATTTTTATAGTCATCTCCTTTATAGGTCCCAACCAGGATGTAATCCTTGTAAGGCATTACATCCCCTCCTTCTACGTGGGCATCTTCTGGAAGTGTTATAACTTTTGCGGGGTTTATTTGTTCAATAACATGATTTATTGCCTCTATCTCCTCATCACGGTCTGGGAGAATATTAGCCTTAATAAATTTATCTTCAATTACAAATGCGATATCGCGGGTAAAGATCTGGTTATAATCTTTAATTATTTTTGGCCGGAATACAGTTACATTATATTTCTTTAACACCTCTGCAACCGCTTCCATTTCTGCCACCATATCTTCTTCAACAGGATAAGTTCCAGCCCGTATGTGTTCCGCCGACTTAGGGTCATACGCATCCTCCAGTGCCGGGGTTGGCCCATTACTCACCGCGGTGCCAAGCACAACCGCCTTTAAGGGTGCTGTTTCATTAAGAATGTTTAACTTTAGCATTAAAAAGAGATTTGTGCAAATATAGAAAAAGCTCTCTCGCAAAAGTAGGTTTTATAGCAAATTCAACCCCTTTTGTGCATTGAATTTTATATTGAAGTTTTAACCATTTTTTTATAATTTTCATAACTAAACCCAAACATAATCTTTCGTTATATTTGCCACATCCTCAAAAACTTGCAAATCAAATCCCTAAATCTGAAAGTATTTAAGCTCTTACTCACCTGCGTTTTTCTCTTATTGCTTTTAGCTTCATGTAATAAAACCGATTCTAACGTGGTTAAGCCCACTGTTTATATTCAAAAAACAGATGATGGATACAAATTGATGCGTAATGGCAAACCGTATTATATGTATGGTGGGGCTGCTCATGGTAATTATTTGGAAGAACTTAAAGAGGCGGGAGCAAACACGGCAAGGATCTATGATACCATAAACCTGAGCACAACTCTTGATAAAGCTGCCGAGTTGGGTTTGGCAGCGGTTGTAGATATTCCCATGCCCAAGTTTAATAATGCTGCAATGTATTATGAGGACGAGGCTTTATTTAGACTGATAAAAGCAAATGTGGAAAGGGTAGTAAAAAAACACAAAGATCATCCTGCTCTGTTATATTGGAATCTGGGAAATGAGCTTTATTATCCGTATTTCTATACCCGTACTGTTTTTTTTGAGCGGTTTAATATCTTAATAGATCTTATTCATGATCTGGACCCCAATCACCCTGTAAGCACTGTGACCATAGGAGCCAATAAATTAAGGGTTCTTTCAATTAACCGTAAAAGCCCCCAACTTGATTTTATATCTTTTAACTCCTTTGGAACACTAAGTAAGTTTGCGGGAAAACTGAAACCCATTTCTCCTATTTGGGATGGTCCACATGTTATTACAGAGTGGGGAGTTAACGGCCCTTGGGAGGCCAAATTAACGCAGTGGCATGCTCCTATAGAAGAAACCAGCACCAAGAAAGCTGAACAGATAGCTCAACGATATCACGATTATATAGTTCCCTTAAAAAGCAATAATTCCCTAGGCAGTTTTGTTTTTTATTGGGGGCAAAAAAACGAGATCACTCCAACCTGGTATAGTTTGTTTACAGAGGACCATATGAAAACTCAACCGGTTTTTGAACTTATGAAAATATGGAGAAAGAACTTTGATACTGTTTATCCGGGTCCTGAGGTAGATTATATTTTTCTGAACGGAAAAGGAGCCCTGGACAATATCATTTTGGAAGCCGGAAGTTTAGCCGAAGTTGAAATATTTTTACCTGAAAAGGAACAAAAAAACCTGGAATATCATTGGGAAATAAGGCAGGAATCCTGGTATAATTTCCATGAAAGTATTTTGGTAGATAATATAGATTTCCAAATTAGTGGAGAAAAGGCAAGATTTAATACGCCAGTTAAGGAAGGGCCTTACAGGGCTTTTCTTTATATCTCCAATGGAAGTGATTACATTGCTACTGCAAATATCCCCTTCTATGTTCTAAGTACTGAAGATGGAGAATAAAATAAAGGCTCCTACAAAAAATGAATCCAGGATCATAAAATTTATGATCCTTCTGGGGATATTCAGCATTTTCTATTTTCTTCATTTTTTCTTCCAGCCAGAACATATTGGTGATCCTTTTTTATTCTCCTTGCTCTCTATTTCCATTTTATACAGTATCATTAAAAAACTGTATATGTGGTACAACTATTCCAATATCTCGGTTCCTGAAAGCAGCACGGAGATCCCTGATCTAAAGGTTGATATTCTAACGACCTATTTCCCGGGGGAGCCCTATCAAATGACCATTACCACTCTTGAGGCAATAAACCAGATAACCTATCCACATACCACTTATCTCTGTGATGAGGCCAACGATCCTTATTTGAAAAAATTTTGCGAGGAAAACGGGATCATTCATGTTACTAGAGACAACAGGATAAATGCAAAAGCGGGAAATATTAATAATGCGCTGCACAAATATGCAACGGGAGATATATGTGTGGTTTTAGATCCCGACCATATTCCTGAACCTAATTTCCTGGATCCAATTCTTCCCCATTTTAAGGACCCTGAAATTGGTTTTGTACAAATTGTCCAGTCATATTACAACATCAAGGAAACCCTCGTAGCCCGGGGGGCAGCCGAGCAAACATTTCAGTTTTACGGCCCCATGATGATGACGCTAAATTCCTATGGAGCTGTAAATGCTATTGGCGCCAATTGTGTTTTTAGAAGAACAGCCCTGGATAGTATAGGAGGACACGCCCCTGGCTTGTGTGAAGATATGCATACCGCAATGCTGTTGTATGCAAAGAACTGGAAAGCGGTATATCTTCCCGAAGTATTAGCTAAGGGACTGGCACCCTCCAACCTCACCAATTTTTTTAAACAACAGCTTAAATGGTCACGGGGAACTTTTGATCTCCTGGTTCACGTTTATCCCAAAATATTTAAAAAACTCACAGGCAGGCAAAAAATACATTTCGGCATTCTCCCGTTACATTATTTGGGCGGATTAATAAGTTTGATCAATTTTTTGATCCCCATCCTTTCCCTTTTTCTGGCAACAACCCCCTGGCGGGGAAATATAATCGATTTTGCCCTGGTCTTAATTCCGGTTGCAGCCAGCTCTGTGTTGATAAGAACATTTATTCAAAAATGGGTAATTGAAAAAAAGGAACGGGGTTTTCATATTATAGGAGGCCTTCTTCATATCAATACCTGGTGGATCTATATAGTGGGACTTGTGTATACATTAATTAACAAGAACGTTCCTTACCTTCCCACGCCCAAGGAAAATGAATGGAATACCAACTATAAAATCATCCTTCCAAATGCGATTGTTGGAGTAATTTCAATTGCGGCAATAATTTATGGCCTGCAACGGGATCTCACACCATTTTCTATAGTTATGGCCGGTTTTGCCTTTTTTAATGCTCTTATTATGGGGTTTGGCATCTATCTCGCCAATAAAGTCACAAATCAAAACAGGATCATTAGAAACAACCTGGCGTTTTCAAAAATTTCTACGCTTTGGAATTTTAAAAGAATATTTTATAAAGTAGCCAATTCTACATTTAATACAACCAGGAGATTGTCTCTTCCCCTATTACTTGTTCTTTTAATTTCGTCCATGAACTTAAAAAATATGAATGACCTGGCCCGTTGGGAAAATGTGAGTCCTCACTATTCAGAAAAATTAAGCGGAAAATATCTGGGAATTTTTCATCCCTATCAAGAAACGGGACTATCTGATATTGCTGAAGTAAATTTTATTGAGAATCAGCAAAATGTCAATTTTAATCTTATTTCCCTTTATCTCGCGTGGAACAAGCAAAGCCTCGAAAGTTTCCCGTATGATCTCATGGCCGACATCTTCGCAAAAAATG
This sequence comes from Gillisia sp., assembly GCA_039989915.1. Classification (GTDB taxonomy): domain Bacteria; phylum Bacteroidota; class Bacteroidia; order Flavobacteriales; family Flavobacteriaceae; genus Gillisia. The sequence goes on along the minus strand of JBDXGW010000016.1, from coordinate 253,005 downwards.
CCGTTCCAATGATCACATGGGAACCCTGGACTGCAGGCTTGGCAACCCCTGAAGATGATCCTGAAATAGCCGAGGGGAAAAAATCCTTTAAGCACATTGCCGAGGGGCGTTTTGATGATTATATCATCGAATTTATTCAAATTCTTAAATCATATGACCAACCAATATTCCTGCGATATGCTCATGAGTTTGACAATCCGCAGTATCCTTGGTCGGCAGTTGGGAACAATACCCCGCAGGAATTTATTGCAGCCTGGAAACACATTCATTCATTAATAGAGGCTGAAGGTGCTCATAAGATCATAATGGTATGGAATCCCTGGAAAGCCCATAATATGGCCGCGTATTATCCGGGAGATGATTATGTGGATTGGGTAGGGTTTACAGTATTGAACTACGATGCTCTTAACAGCGATGGAAAGTATCATAAATTCAGGGACCTATATAAACCCTTTAGAGATGAGTTATACAGCTTTACCAGAAAACCGGTAATGCTGGCCGAATTTGGCTCCCTGAACATTGAAGACCGGCAGGAAGAATGGCTGAATGATGCCGTTACTACAATTAACGAGGAGTTTGATGAAATATCGGCCATTGTAATGTTCAATAGTGCTTTTGATAAAAACATTCCTGAGAACGACTGGTATAATGAAAGATATTTGGATTGGACCACCGGTTCAATAAGCGATATAAGCGTAAGTTTTGAAGGGTCTTACCCGGGATATGACAATGTGGGCATAAAAAAATTAAATTTTGAAAAACCACCCGTAAAGCCGGTAACCCAACATAATATAAGGGCGGTCAACTATAAAAAGGGAAGAGACTGGAAAAACAATTATTATGTCTTAACACGGGAAGTGCTGGAAGAAGATTTCAGGAAGATCAAGGAATCTGGTTTTAACACTGTTCAATATAGCGGCAGTGATATATATGATTATAACATTCGTAAAATTTCCGGGGATGTTGGTTTAAATCTCATCTACCAGTTTTCCATTGATCTGTCCGGGAACTTCAAACCCGAGAGCAACAAACTCCAAAAACTACAGAAGGAGATCTTAAGAAAGGCAGAACGATTTAAAGAAGATAAAAACCTTATAGCATATTCTTTTACATTTAATCTTGAAGACCTTTACAATAAACCCAAGCTGTTTGAGCGGCAGATCGCATATCTCAACTGGCTTAATTCAGTTATAACAGGAATAAAAACCATTGATCCTTCCAAATCTGTAATTATAGAATTAAAGCTGAATAATGAAAATAAAGAAATCATTGAATTGATTCGCTCAAATTTGCCCGTAGATTCCTATGGACTAGTTGCCACCTCTTCAGCTGGTGATAAAATTAGTGACCTTATAGAATATGGATCAAAGGCTGGAGTAGATGTATTTATAAGTGATCTAAGGCCCGAGGTACTCTTATCAAATAAGAACACTGTTAAGAATGGTAATTTCATATTATCCAACTGGCAGGATGAACGCTACAGCAACTGGTTGACTTTTGACGGGCTTGTTGATTTCAATGGGAATAAAAAGCAGGTTCTTGGAGAAATTACCGCAGTATTAAACAGTACGGACAAAAAGCAGGCAAACCTATCTGTTAAAATTCTAAAGCCTTCCATTCCACTCATTCCGGGAAGTGGAATGCAATACAGGGCAGTCTTAAACAATGGCTCTCAATGGATCTCTGCCTCCAAATCTGGGGAGAAATTTGATTTTGACTGGGTTCTTATTAAGAATGACCAATTTGGCAACCCTATGGCTATAAAAAAACTTGGTTCCGGGGAAACCATAAATGTAATTGTTCCGGATAATTATGAAAATTACAAATTAATGGTGACCGCCAAACGCAAAGGAAGCAAGTATACCAGCAGTGATAAAAGCAACCTGCACACCTCCCTGAAATAGGCCGTATACCCAAAGGAGAGAATGGCTTTAATTATTCCGCCAGGGATTTAACCAGGTAAAACAGAAAAGGCTGCCTTTGCAAGACAGCCTTTTTGCTATAATATTATTTAAATTTTATTTATCTGTTATCAACTTCTTTGAAGCTGCGCAGAGGTTCTCCAACATACACTTGTCTTGGTCTTCCAATAGGTTCTCCACCCAATCGCATTTCTCTCCATTGCGCGATCCAACCGGGAAGCCTGCCCACAGCAAACATTACCGTGAACATTTCAGTAGGTATACCCATTGCACGGTAAATAATTCCTGAATAGAAATCTACATTTGGATAAAGTTTACGCTCTACAAAATAAGGATCTTCAAGGGCTGCTTTCTCAAGGGATTTTGCAATATCCAGAATTGGGTCATTTACGCCCAGTGCATCAAGAACTTCATCTGCAGCCTTTTTAATGATCTTTGCACGAGGATCAAAGTTTTTATAAACCCTGTGTCCAAAGCCCATTAATCTAAACGGATCATCCTTATCTTTTGCCTTATCTATAAACTTGGAGGTATCTCCCCCATCGGCTTTTATCTCTTCAAGCATTTCAATTACAGCCTGATTGGCTCCTCCGTGAAGTGGACCCCATAAGGCAGAAACCCCGGCAGAGATAGATGCAAACAAACCGGCATGAGAAGAACCTACAATTCTTACGGTTGAAGTAGAACAATTCTGTTCGTGATCTGCATGCAGGATAAGTAATTTATCAAGAGCATCAACTACAGTTGGATTGAATTTATAATCTTCACCCGGCTTTTGGAACATCATTTTAAGCAGACTCTCCACATAACCTTCATTGGTGTCGCGATTTTCCAGGGGAAGAGATTCTTTTTTTCTTAAAGTCCACGCTGCAAGGGTTGGAAATTTGGCAAGAAGTTTTACAATCGCCTTATACATATCCTCATCTGAACTTACATTCACAGATTTTGGATTAAAAGCGATAAGGGCACTTGTTAAAGAAGACAGCATTCCCATAGGATGCGCTGTAGAAGGAAAACCATCAATCACCTTCTTCATATCTTCATTTACAAAGCTCTGGGCAACGATATCCTGTTTAAAGGTTGAAAGTTGTTCCTTATTAGGAAGTTCACCAAATATGAGCAGAAAAACAACTTCCAGGAAATCGGCTTTTTCAGCCAACTCCTCGATTGAATACCCTCTGTACCTTAAAATTCCTTTTTCACCATCCAGGAATGTGATGGCGCTTTCACAACTTCCGGTATTCTTATACCCGGGATCCAAAGTAATTGCACCTGTTTCACCTCGAAGATTTTTAATATTTATGGCAACTTCATTTTCTGTTCCAATGGTCACCGGGAATTCGTATTTTTTCCCATCTAATTCTAACGTAGCAACTTTTGACATATATTATTTCTTTAATTTCAAATTATAATTTCCTAATTGCTAAAATACGAAAATATAAAGATAAAAGCTGCGAAAAGGGGGGTGTAATTTCGTGATGTGTGAGCTATTTTAAAGGTTTATTGAAATATCCTAAAAAAAAGTTCCCCGCCATTAAATGCCGGGGAACTTCCATGTTTTATAAATATTTGTTCTAGTGCTTAAATGCCTTTTCCTGTGGAAAATAGGCAACGCTTCCAAGCTCTTCTTCTATTCTTAATAATTGATTGTATTTAGCCATCCTGTCGCTTCTTGAGGCCGAACCGGTTTTGATCTGGCCGGTATTAAGAGCAACAGCAAGATCTGCAATTATACTATCCTCAGTTTCTCCAGATCTATGTGACATAACTGATGTATACCCCGCATTTTTCGCCATATTAACAGCCGCAATGGTTTCGGTGATAGTTCCTATCTGGTTTAACTTGATAAGGATGGAATTTCCTATCCCTTCTTTTATTCCCCTGCCCAGACGCTCCACATTAGTAACAAAAAGATCATCGCCCACCAACTGAACTTTATCTCCAATTTTATCTGTTAAATATTTCCATCCTTTCCAGTCGTTTTCATCCATCCCATCTTCAATAGAAATAATAGGATATTTTGATGCTAGTTCTGCCAGGTAATCTGCCTGCTCTTCGCTGCTTCTTATTTTACCCGATTTACCCTCAAATTTAGTGTAATCGTATTTTCCTTTTACATAGAATTCGGCTGCTGCACAATCTAAAGCTATCATTACATCATCTCCGCCTTTGTAACCGGCTTTTTTTATTGCAAGCAGGATTGTGTCAAGTGCATCCTCTGTACCGTCTAAGGTTGGCGCAAATCCACCTTCATCACCTACGGCCGTACTAAGGCCCCTGTCATGAAGAACCTTCTTAAGATTGTGGAAGATCTCTGTGCCCATCTTTAAAGCTTCAGAAAAACTTTTGGCTTTAACCGGCATGATCATAAATTCCTGAAAAGCGATGGGTGCATCACTGTGAGAGCCCCCATTTATAATATTCATCATGGGAACTGGCAGTGTGTTTGCACTTACCCCTCCAAGATATCTGTATAATGGCATATTCAATTCATTGGCCGCAGCTTTTGCCACTGCCATAGAAACTCCTAAAATTGCATTTGCCCCAAGCTTCGCTTTGTTGGGAGTACCATCCAATTCGATCATAGCCTCATCAATACTATTTTGTTCGAATACAGAATAGCCCAAAAGAGCTTCGGCCAGCGTGGTATTCACATTCTCAACAGCTTTGGTCACTCCTTTCCCCATATAATCCTTTCCGCCGTCGCGAAGTTCTACAGCTTCGTGTTCTCCTGTAGAAGCACCTGATGGTACCGCCGCTCTTCCCATTACACCATTTTCTGTAGTTACATCTACTTCTACGGTTGGATTTCCTCTTGAATCAAAGATCTGGCGCGCGTGAATATTTATTATTATGCTCATAATTTAAGTTTTAATGTTTTATTTAAAAGGTTACCAAGATACGAAGATGGGAAGGAATTTACGAGGGAAATAGCTGTTTTCACTTAATTTTTTACGATAACGATTGCGAATTTCGCAGTTGAGAATAACGCAGTTTTGAAGGGATTATATTTCGTAAAATAAATTCTTCCTTAGCAAATATCAATGGAATAAGCAGTGAATCTAATCGAGAATCACCCATCCCAGGCGAAAACCGATCAAAGGGGAAATATAGGTGTCTCCTATTTCATTAAAACCAAATCCTGCCCCAAGGTTAAGATCCAGTTTAAACCCTTTTCCATAAACCCTTTGCAAACCCCATACGGGACCAACCTCTACAGAATAATCTGCTTCAAATTCAAGATCTCCAAAGATAGGTTTCCCACTATAAATGGAGGAATGCAATGCCAGATAGTTACCGCTGTTTCGGGAAATGTTTTTGCCCTTCTCAAGCCGTTTCGCCAGGTTGTAATACCGGCGATACTGCGCGCTAAAATTTGGGAATATCCCAAAATCTGTTCCTCCTCTAAGCTCACCACCTACCAGTCCAAAACCAAGCCCAAATCTAAAATCAAGGGTTGAATTATCTGTTATCCCGGTTTCATATTCCAACCCGGGGGTAAGAAAATTGATGGAAATAAGATCGTTGGCAACTTCAGGAACGGTTTGAGCATTTAGGGTGAATACTCCAAAGAATAAAAGTAAAAGGGGGGAAAATTTCATAGGTTGTTTTTTTAAAAATGCAAAGAATTAAAGTATTGTGATTTATATAAAAAATAAGCCGAAATATTTAATTCCGGCTTATGGGATTCGTTGGGTATAATTGGGTTAATTCTTAACCTTTTTAATTCTCTCAATAAATTCATCAAAAAGGTACGTTGCATCATTTGGTCCAGGACTTGCCTCGGGATGGTATTGTACAGAAAAACAATTCTTGCTTTTCATTTGCATACCTCCAATGGTATTGTCATTGATACATATATGTGTTATTTCCATATCCGGATGTGCCTCAGTTTCCTCGCGATCTACAGAAAATCCATGGTTTTGGGAGGTTATTTCACCTTTCCCGGTTTTAAGATTTAGAACGGGGTGGTTTATTCCGCGGTGACCGTGATGCATCTTATAGGTGGAAATGCCGTTTGCAAGGGCTATAACCTGGTGACCAAGACAGATCCCAAATAATGGGTGATCCTTTTCTATGATCTGTTTAGTAAGTTCTATTGCATCCTTTAATGGTTTAGGATCTCCGGGGCCATTAGACAGGAAATACCCATCAGGATTCCAGGAACTCATCTCTTCATAGGTAGCATTATAGGGGAACACTTTTATATAGACATCCCTTTTTGCCAGATGGCGCAGAATGTTCTTTTTAATTCCAACATCCAAAGCAGCTACGCGATAAGCAGCATTTTCCTCTCCAAAATAATATGCCTCCTTTGTTGAAACTTTTGATGCAAGCTCCAATCCATTCATATCGGGCACATTGGCAAGTTCAGCCTTTAGTGCTTCAATTTCATCTACTCTTGTAGAAATAATAGCATTCATTGCACCGTTTTCTCTTATATAGGTTACAAGGGCGCGGGTATCAACATCAGATATTGCAAAAAGATCACTATCATTTAAAAAGCCTTCCAGGGAACCATCTGCGGCAGGCCTGGAGTAATTGTAACTAAAGTTTTTACATATCAGGCCGGAGATCTTTGCTTTATTAGATTCATTTTCCTCGTCATTTACCCCGTAGTTTCCAATATGTGCGTTAGTAGTAACCATAAGCTGACCGAAGTAGGAAGGATCTGTAAAGATCTCCTGGTAACCGGTCATCCCGGTATTAAAACATACTTCCCCTACTGCGGTCCCGTCCTTATTCCCAACAGATTTCCCATGGAATATGGTACCATCTTCAAGAAGTATAATCGCTTTTTTTCTTACCTGGTATTTCATGTGTATATTTCTGAATATGTGTTTTTGGCATTAACAACCAATCAAAATTTAATGATGCAAAATTAATTAATTATGGGATATAATCTCTATTGAATTTAAACCTTGATAACCAACAAAAATTTATGCCTAAAAAAAAAGGATAAACCTTAACGGCCTATCCTTTTCAAAATTTTCGATCAAAAAAGCATCATTATTAATCCTCTTTTTTATCTTCTTTCTTTTCTGATTTTTTATCTTCAGTCTTAGCCTCAGCTTTAGGAGCGGCTTTCTTAGCAGCTTTGGGCTCAGCTGTTTCAGCAGTATCCTCAGCTTTTTTCTTACCGGCTCTACGAGTGGTCTTTTTCTTCTCTGGCTTGGTAGTGTTATAGGTCTCGTTGTAATCAACAAGCTCTATAAGCGCCATATCTGCGTTATCACCAAGACGGTTACCCAACTTAATGATCCTTGTATATCCACCCGGGCGATCTCCAACTTTAGGAGCTACATCCCTGAACAATTCAGCTACAAAATCCTTTTGACGAAGTTTGGCGAAAACCAATCTTCGGTTATGAGTTGTATCTACTTTAGATTTAGTAACCAATGGCTCTATAAACTGCTTTAAAGCTTTTGCTTTGGCAACAGTAGTGTTTATTCTTTTATGCTCAATTAGGGAACAGGCCATATTTGCCAACATTGACTTACGGTGGGCCGTTTTTCTTCCTAAGTGATTTATTTTTTTTCCGTGTCTCATTTTCTTAGATGTTAGATGTTAGAGGTTAGAGGTTAGATTAAACTTTCAAAAGTTCAAGTCCCCGCTAATGCTCTCTCATCTCAAATTAATCTTTATCCAGTTTATATTTTGAAAGATCCATACCAAAGTTTAAACCTTTATTATTCACAAGCTCTTCAAGCTCGGTCAAAGATTTTTTACCGAAGTTACGGAACTTCATCAAGTCGTTTTTATTGTAGGATACTAAGTCTCCCAGGGTATCAACTTCAGCAGCTTTAAGGCAGTTAAGGGCTCTTACAGAAAGATCCATATCTACCAGTTTGGTTTTAAGCAACTGTCTCATGTGAAGGGATTCTTCATCATAAGTTTCAGTTTGGGCTATTTCATCGGCCTCAAGGGTTATGCGCTCATCAGAGAACAACATAAAGTGATGGATCAATGTTTTAGCAGCCTCAGTCAATGCTTCTTTTGGGTGTATAGAACCGTCGCTTACTATTTCGAAAACAAGTTTCTCATAATCTGTCTTTTGCTCTACACGGTAATTTTCAATACTGTACTTTACATTTTTGATAGGGGTATAAACCGAATCTGTAAAAATAGTACCAAGTGGTGCATTGGCTTTTTTGTTCTCTTCTGCAGGAACATATCCTCTACCTTTTTCAACGGTAAGTTCCATATTGAAACTTACTTTCTTATCAAGGTTACAAATTACAAGGTCAGGGTTCAAAATTTGAAATCCTGAAATGAATTTCTGGAAATGTCCGGCAGTAAGCTGCTCTTGACCAGAAACAGAAATGGTAACGGCTTCGTTGTCTATTTCATCAATTTGCCTTTTAAACCTTACTTGTTTCAGGTTTAATATAATTTCTGTAACATCTTCAACCACGCCTGGGATTGTAGAGAATTCGTGATCAACACCTTCAATGCGAACTGAAGTTATTGCGAATCCTTCTAATGATGATAACAGCACTCTTCTTAAAGCGTTACCAACGGTTAATCCATATCCTGGTTCCAAAGGGCGAAATTCAAATTTCCCTTCGAAATCGGTTGAATCAATCATTATAACTTTATCGGGCTTCTGAAAATTTAGTATTGCCATATTACGACTTCTGTGAATTATTACTTCGAATATAATTCGACGATGAATTGTTCATTAATATTTTCCGGGATTTGAACTCTTCCGGGTACTGAAACAAAAGTTCCTTGTTTTGTTTCGTTGTTCCAGGTCATCCACTCATAGGTTGCGCTAGAGTTTGATAATGATTCCTGGATGGTAGCTAAAGATTTAGACTTTTCTCTCACAGCAATCACATCTCCTGGTAACACCTGGTAAGATGGAATATTTACCACATCCCCGTTTACTGTAATATGCCTGTGTGAAACCAATTGTCTTGCACCGCGGCGAGAAGAGGAAACTCCCATTCTATATACCACGTTATCTAAACGAGATTCACATAATTGTAAAAGCACCTCTCCGGTAATTCCCGAAGATCTTGTTGCTTTTTCAAACATATTCCTGAATTGACGCTCTAATATACCATATGTATATTTTGCTTTTTGCTTTTCCATTAACTGGATAGCGTATTCAGATTTTTTACCTCTTCTACGGTTATTACCATGTTGTCCCGGAGGGTAATTTCTTTTTTCGAAGGATTTGTCATCTCCGAAAATTGCTTCGCCAAACTTACGGGCGATTTTAGTCTTTGGACCAGTATATCTTGCCATTGAAAATTTTGATTATAAGAAAGCGATCAGGAATTAAGGTCACTGTCCTTCGCAGATCTTTTTGCTTTCTCGGTTATACTTATTATATAATTATTAAACTCTACGTCTCTTTGGAGGGCGACATCCATTATGTGGCATTGGAGTAACATCGATGATCTCTGTTACCTCAATTCCTGCATTGTGAATAGATCGTATTGCAGATTCTCTTCCGTTCCCCGGTCCTTTTACAAATACCTTTACTTTACGCAAGCCGGCTTCGTGTGCAACTTTTGATGCATCTTCAGCAGCTAATTGAGCAGCATAAGGAGTGTTTTTCTTTGATCCTCTAAAGCCCATTTTACCGGCAGAAGACCAGGAGATCAAATCACCTTTTTTATTTGTAAGAGAGATAATAATATTGTTGAAAGAAGCAGTAACATGCGCTTCTCCATTTGACTCAACGATTACTTTACGTTTCTTTTGAGCTGTTTTAGTTTTTGCCATCCTACTTATTATTTAGTTGCTTTCTTCTTATTGGCAACTGTTTTTCTTCTTCCTTTTCTCGTTCTGGAATTGTTCTTTGTGCGTTGTCCTCTTAATGGAAGGCCTGAACGGTGGCGAATACCACGGTAGCTACCTATGTCCATAAGACGTTTAATGCTCAACTGAACTTCTGAACGTAGTTCACCTTCAATTTTGAAAACTCCAACAGCATCACGAATACGACCAATTTGATCATCATCCCAGTCTGATACTTTAATGCTTTCATCCACATTTGCTTCCTTCAGGATATCCTGAGCTCTGCTTTTTCCGATTCCGAAGATATAGGTTAATGCTATAACTCCGCGTTTTTGTTTTGGTATATCTACCCCTGCAATTCTAGCCATAACTTATCCTTGTCTTTGTTTGAATTTCGGATTTTTTTTGTTAATCACGTAAAGTCTGCCCTTTCTTCGTACAATTTTGCACTCGGCACTTCTTTTTTTAATTGATGCTCTAACTTTCATCTTAATTAATATCTGTAAGTTATTCGAGCCTTAGATAGATCATAAGGACTCATTTCTAATTTCACTTTATCCCCGGGTAACAACTTAATGTAATGCATACGCATCTTACCCGAAATATGGGCAGTCACAACGTGACCGTTCTCCAGTTCTACACGGAACATTGCATTGGACAATGCCTCAATGATCGTTCCGTCTTGTTCTATTGCTGATTGTTTTGCCATAGTTTATGCTACTGCTTTTCTATTCTTACCGGATTTCATCAATCCATCGTAATGCCTGTTCAACAAATAAGAATTCACTTGTTGAATAGTATCAATCGCAACCCCTACCATAATAAGTAAGGAAGTACCTCCAAAGAACAACGCCCATCCTGCTTGCACACCTAACAGTTGAACTACTACAGCAGGGAACACTGCTATAAGAGCCAGGAATATTGAACCCGGAAGGGTTATTTGTGACATGATCCTGTCAAGAAATTCTGAGGTTTCACCCCCTGGACGAATCCCGGGAATAAAGCCACCGCTTCTCTTAAGATCATCGGCCATTTTGTTGGTAGGTACTGTAATCGCAGTATAGAAGTAAGTAAACACTATGATCAATAAAGCGAAGACCACATTGTACCAGAAACCAAAAATATCACTAAAAGCTGCTGCAATTCCCTGAGAGGTTTCCCCATCAGACAGTCCTGCTACCGCAGCCGGTATAAACATTATAGCCTGGGCAAAGATAATAGGCATTACCCCGGAAGCGTTTAATTTAAGAGGTATATATTGTCTTGAACCAAACACGTTTTTTTCATAACCACCAGAGGCGGTTCTCCTTGCATATTGCACGGGGATCTGGCGTACCGCCATCACCAACATTACAGATGCCATTATTATTGCAAACCAAATTACCAATTCAATTAAGATCATGATCAAACCGCCGTTTGATTCAAAAACCCGTGATGCGAATTCCTGAATAAAGGCCTGCGGAAGGGTGGCAATAATACCCACCATAATTAACAGGGAAATACCATTTCCAATACCTTTATCGGTAATTTTCTCACCCAGCCACATTGCAAAGATGGTCCCGGTAGTTAAAATAATAACCGAAGAAACCACAAATGTTACAGTGCTTCCAAGCATAAATGCACTTGGAGGCAGGGTTGCAAACAGGTTATAAATATAACCCGGTCCTTGTACAAGGGTAATTGCAATAGTTAACCAACGAGTGATCTGGTTGATCTTCCTTCTACCACTCTCACCATCTTTTTGCAGTTTTTGCAGATAAGGAACCGCGATTCCCATTAATTGCACTACAATAGATGCAGAGATATATGGCATAATTCCCAATGCAAAAACAGAGGCATTTGAAAATGCACCTCCTGTAAAAGCATTAAGAAGGCCAAGGAGACCTCCATCAGTTTGATTGGCCAAATTGGCTAGCTGGGATGCATCAACCCCGGGAAGTACCACCTGTGCACCAAAACGGTACACCAGCAATAATCCAAGGGTAACTAAAATGCGGTTCTTTAGCTCCTCAATTTTCCAGATATTCTTAAGAGTATTGATAAATTTCATCGTTTATCTATTATAAAGTAACAACTTCACCTCCGGCGGCTTCGATAGCTTCCTTAGCTGAGGCAGTAAATTTATGAACAGATATTTTCAACGTTGCTTTTAATTCTCCTCTACCTAATATCTTTACAAGTTCGTTTTTTCCGGCAAGGCCGTTTTCAACCAATACCTGCATATCTACAGTATCTGTAATTCTACCGTTATCAACAAGTGATTGAAGGGTATCAAGGTTGATCCCCTGGTATTCCTTACGGTTGATGTTGGTAAAACCAAACTTAGGCACCCTTCTTTGAAGTGGCATTTGCCCACCTTCAAAACCAATTTTCTTGGAGTAACCAGAACGGGATTTTGCCCCTTTATGCCCACGGGTAGAAGTTCCTCCTTTACCGGATCCTTCTCCTCTACCTACACGCTTACTGTTACTTTGAACTGAACCTTTTGCAGGTTTTAAGTTACTTAAATTCATGTGCTGTATTATTTTGTTTCTTCTACAGAAACTAAGTGTTTAACTTTGTTTACCATACCAAGGATATTTGGCGTGTTCTCATGCTCTACCACCTGGTTTAATTTCTTAAGACCAAGGGCCTCTAAATTAAGTTTTTGGTTCTTAGGACGTTTGATCGCGCTTTTTACCAATGTAACTTTTATCTTTCCCATCTTATCCTTTATTAACCTTTAAATACTTTTTCCAATGATACTCCACGTTGCTTGGCTACAGTGTTTGCATTTCTTAATTGCAACAAAGCATCAAAGGTAGCTTTTACTACGTTATGAGGGTTGGAAGAACCTTGATTCTTTGAAAGTACATCGTGTACTCCTACAGATTCCAGTACGGCACGTATTGCACCACCGGCTATAACACCGGTACCGGTAGCTGCTGGCAACAATAATACTCTTGCTCCACCATATTTCCCTTTTTGTTCGTGAGGTATAGTTCCTTTGTTCAAAGGAATTCTAACCAAATTCTTCTTGGCGTCTTCAACAGCTTTGGAAATAGCATCGGCAACCTCTTTAGATTTACCTAAGCCTTGTCCAACAACTCCATTCTCGTCTCCTACAACAACAATTGCAGAAAATCCAAATGCTCTACCACCTTTTGTAACTTTTGTAACACGTTGTACACCTACCAAACGATCTTTTAATTCAAGACCTACCGGCTTTACAAGTTCTACATTTTTATAATCTTGATACATATCTTATTAGAATTTTAGTCCGCCTTCACGGGCACCATCGGCCAATGATTTAACTCTTCCGTGATATAGGTACCCACCTCTGTCAAAAGAGATAGTTTCTATTCCGGCTTGTTTCGCTTTTTCTGCAAGTGCTTTACCAACAAGAGCTGCTTTTTCCAGCTTGTTACCATCTGCAGATGATACGTCTTTATCTCTAGAAGAGGCGGCTGCCAAAGTTTTTCCTTCCACGTCGTCAACTATCTGAGCATAAATTTCTTTATTGCTTCTGAAAACTGCCAACCTTGGACGGCTTTGGGTACCCGAAATATCCTTACGAATTCTCTTCTTAATCTTATTTCTTCTGTTCGTCTTTGAAAATGCCATATCTAAACTCTATTAAGCAGATTTACCTGCTTTTCTTCTTAATATTTCTCCTACAAACTTAATTCCTTTTCCTTTGTAAGGTTCCGGAGCTCGGAAGGAACGAATTTTAGAGGCTACCTGGCCTACCAGTTGCTTATCGTATGAAGACAATTTCACGATAGGGTTCTTACCTTTATCTGAAACTGTTTCTACGGTGATCTCAGGAGCAAGTTCAAACACGATGTTGTGAGAGAATCCTACGGCCAAATCCAGTTTTTGTCCCTGGTGAGAAGCACGATAACCTACTCCTACCAGTTCCAACTGTTTTGTGAAACCATTGGCAACTCCTTCAATCATATTGTATACCAAAGAACGGTACAACCCGTGCTTTGCTTTTTGGTCCTTCTTATCAGAAAATCGCTCAAAAGTAATGATTCCATCTTCAATTTTAATGTCGATGTCACTAAATTCTTGAGTTAATTCTCCTAATTTTCCTTTTACCGTCACAATCCCGTCCTTCACGTCAACAGTAACGCCTTGCGGAATGGTGATTGGGTTTTTACCTATTCTTGACATTTCTTAAGTCTTTAAGTATTAGTAAACGTAGCAAAGAACTTCACCACCAACTTTTTGAGGTCTTGCCTGCTTGCCTGTCATTACCCCGTGAGAGGTAGAAACAATAGCAATTCCAAGACCGTTAAGGATACGTGGTACTTCATTTGCACCGGCATATTTACGTAGACCGGGTTTACTTATTCGTTGAATGTTCTTTATTACTGACTCCTTAGTAAGTTTGTCGTACTTAAGCGCTATTTTGATGGTACCCTGAGCGGTATTGTCCTCAAATTTGTAACTAAGAATATATCCTTGATCGAATAATATTTTAGTGATCTCCTTTTTAAGATTAGAAGCCGGTATCTCAACCACTCTGTGGTTTGCAAGTACCGCATTTCTAATTCTTGTTAAATAATCTGCAATAGGATCTGTAGTCATTTGTTTTTATTTGCGGAAGTGGTTTTTCAATATTTTTTGAAACCTTCCTCCTGTTAAATCTTAATTACCAACTCGCTTTTCTAACACCAGGAATTAATCCATTGTTTGCCATTTCCCTGAAAGTAACACGGGAAATTCCAAAAGTTCTCATATAACCTCTTGGTCTTCCTGTTATTTTACAACGGTTGTGCAAACGAACTGGAGAAGCATTCTTCGGCAGTTTTTGTAAACCTTCAAAATCTCCGGCTTCTTTCAAAGCTTTCCTTTTTTCAGCATACTTTTTTACCGTTTCCTGTCTCTTCACCTCTCGGGCTTTCATTGATTCTTTAGCCATAATTAATTCTTTTTAAAAGGTAATCCTAGTTCCGTTAGTAGTGATTTTGCTTCTTTATCTGTAGCGGCGCTGGTCACAAAAGTGATGTCCATCCCGTTGATTCTATTTACCTTATCGATATCTATCTCAGGAAATATAATTTGCTCTGTAACACCAAGGTTATAATTACCTCTACCGTCAAAACCTGTTGCCTTGATCCCGTTGAAGTCACGCACCCTTGGAAGAGCACTTGTGATCAAACGGTCCAGGAACTCATACATTCTTTCTCCACGCAAGGTAACTTTTGCCCCAATAGGCATTCCTTTACGCAATTTAAAAGAAGCAACATCCTTTTTAGAAATGGTTGATACCGCTCTTTGACCGGTAATGGCAGTTAACTCATCTACTGCATGGTCTATTAGCTTTTTGTCTGCAACAGCTGCTCCTACCCCACGGCTCAAAACTATTTTCTCTAGTTTTGGAACCTGCATGATATTGGAGTAACTGAATTCCTCTGTAAGAGCTGAAACTACTCTGTCTCTATACTCTTGTTTAAGTCTTGGTACGTATGCCATAACTAAATTACTTCATTTGATTTTTTGGAAAATCTTACTTTCTTTCCATCTTCGGTTCTATATCCTACGCGAGTAGTATCTCCTTTTTTATCTATTAAAGATAAATTTGAAAGGTGAACCGCTGCTTCCTTCTTTACAATTCCACCTTGTGGGTTCTTTGCACTTGGTTTCTCATGTTTTGAGACCATGTTCACACCTTCCACAATGGCTTTGTTCTTATCACGAATGATCTTTTGAATTTTCCCTTCCTGACCCTTGTGGTCACCAGCGATTACTCTTACAGTATCTCCCGTTTTTACTTTAAGCTTTGTCATAATATAATGTATTAAAGCACTTCAGGTGCTAATGATACAATCTTCATGAATTGCTTATCACGAAGTTCTCTGGCAACCGGACCAAATACACGGGTACCGCGCATTTCCCCGGCCGGGTTCAAAAGAACACATGCGTTGTCATCAAAACGAATATAAGATCCGTCTGGTCTACGCACTTCTTTCTTGGTACGAACTACGACTGCCGTTGAAACTGCACCTTTTTTAATGTTTCCATTTGGTGTAGCCTCTTTTACGCTGACAACTATTTTGTCCCCAACAGAAGCGTATCTTCTTTTTGTACCGCCCAATACACGTATGGTCAAAACTTCTTTTGCCCCGGTATTGTCTGCTACTCTTAATCTAGACTCTTGTTGTACCATTATTTAGCTCTTTCTATGATTTCTACTAGTCTCCAACACTTGGATTTACTTAATGGACGAGTTTCCATTATCTTAACTGTATCACCTATGTTGCAGTCATTTGTCTCGTCGTGTGCCACGTATTTCTTCGTTTTCAAAACGAATTTTCCATACATGGGGTGTTTTACCTTTTTAACTTCAGCAACCACTATGGATTTCTGCATCTTGTTACTGGTAACTACACCTATACGTTCTTTTCTTAAATTTCTTTTTTCCATCTTTCAGCAGAATAACACTTATTGTTGTTCTCTTTTAGTTAACTCTGTAGCAATTCTCGCTATAGATCTTCTTACAGCTCTAAGCTGTACCGGGTTCTCTAATGGCGAAACTGCGTGAGCCATTTTTAAATCTGAATAAGCTTTTCTGGTTTCCCCAAGCTTTTCCTGTAATTCTGCTACAGATGATTCTCTTACTTCTGATTGTTTCATAACTTCTCTTAATTAAGCTTGATAATCGTTAGCTACGATAAACTTGGTTTTTACCGGAAGCTTCTGTGCAGCAAGGCGTAATGCCTCTTTTGCCACATCGTAAGGCACCCCTCCTATTTCGAAAAGGATCCTTCCTGGTTTTACAACTGCTACCCAATATTCTACGGCACCTTTACCTTTACCCATACGTACTTCAAGAGGTTTCTTTGTGATAGGCTTATCTGGAAATATTTTTATCCATAATGAACCTTCTCTTTTCATATAACGGGTAGCGGCGATACGGGCAGCTTCTATTTGACGTGCAGTAAGGAAATTTGAGTCAATAGATTTGATCCCAAATGTACCGTTTGAAAGTCTGTGTCCTCTTTGAGAAACACCTTTCATACGGCCCTTTTGCATCTTGCGATATTTTGTTCTTTTAGGCTGTAACATTTTTCTTTACTTTAAAAAATTACTTTCTACGACGGGCTTTGTTGTTACCACCTCGTGCTGGACCGGCTGCTGGCTTTCCTCCTTTTTCCTGCTTCTTGGCCATACCAACAAGTGGAGAAAGTTCTCTTTTACCAAAAACCTCACCTTTCATGATCCATACTTTAACACCTAGTCTACCATAAGTAGTGTGTGCCTCAACTAAAGCATAATCAATGTCGGCTCTAAAAGTTGACAAGGGAATTCTTCCGTCTTTGTAGCTTTCAGAACGGGCCATTTCAGCACCATTCAATCTACCAGAGATCTGGATCTTAATACCTTCAGCATTCATTCTCATGGCAGCAGCAATAGCCATTTTTATTGCACGACGGTAAGAGATACGATTCTCAATTTGTCTTGCAACACTTGAACCCACAAGGTGAGCGTCAAGTTCTGGTCTTTTGATTTCGAAGATATTAATTTGAACTTCCTTATCGGTAATTTTCTTAAGCTCTTCCTTCAACTTATCTACCTCCTGGCCACCTTTCCCAATAATAATACCGGGACGGGCAGTGGTGATAGTAACGGTTATAAGTTTTAGGGTACGCTCAATAATTACCCTGGATACACTCGCCTTAGATAAACGAGCATGGATGTATTTTCTAATCTTATCGTCTTCGGCCAATTTATCGCCGTAGTCATTTCCTCCGTACCAGTTGGACTCCCATCCTCTAATGATACCAAGGCGATTCCCGATTGGATTTGTTTTCTGTCCCATACTCTACTTGCTTTGTGTATTATTGTTCTCTCCAAGCACTATTGTAACGTGATTGGAACGTTTTCTTATTCTGTGAGCGCGACCCTGTGGTGCAGGGCGCAATCTTTTTAACATACTTCCACCGTCAACACGGATCTCTTTTACGAACAATTCAGCATCTTCAATACTTGCATCTTCATTCTTGGCTTGCCAGTTGGCTATTGCAGAAAGCAATAATTTTTCAAGTTTTCTGGATGCATCTTTAGAGCTAAATTTCAATACCTGAAGCGCTCTTTCTACTTTTTCACCACGAACCAAATCTGCGACTAATCGCATTTTCCTAGGCGAAGTAGGGCAGTTATTCAGTTTTGCAAAAGCTATTGATTTATTAGCTTCTTTTGTTTGCTCTGCTTTTTCTCTTTTACGAACTCCCATAGCTTCAGTTATCTTTTTCCTTTATTTTTTGCACCTGCATGACCTCTAAAAGATCTTGTTGGTGAAAATTCTCCTAATTTGTGACCTACCATATTTTCAGTAACATAGACAGGTACAAACTGCTTTCCATTATGGACAGCTATTGTTTGCCCCACAAAATCTGGAGTGATCATAGAAGCCCTTGACCAGGTTTTAATGACCGTCTTTTTCCCAGATTCCACGTTTGCGGCAATCTTCTTGTCTAATTTGAAATGAACGAAAGGTCCTTTTTTTAATGAACGTGCCATATCTTATTATTTCTTTCTACGTTCTACAATATATTTATTACTCGCTTTCGTCTTAGATCTGGTTCTGTAACCTTTAGCAGGTATACCTTTTCTAGAACGTGGGTGACCTCCGGAAGCTCTACCTTCACCACCACCCATTGGGTGATCTACAGGGTTCATCGCTACCGGCCTTGTTCTTGGTCTTCTACCTAACCATCTGCTTCTACCAGCTTTACCAGATACAATTAACTGGTGATCACTGTTAGATACAGCTCCTATGGTAGCCATACAAGTAACAAGTACCCTACGAATTTCTCCTGAAGGTAATTTAATAGTAGCATACCTCGC
The DNA here is from genome assembly GCA_039989915.1 of Gillisia sp. GTDB lineage: Bacteria > Bacteroidota > Bacteroidia > Flavobacteriales > Flavobacteriaceae > Gillisia. The sequence goes on along the minus strand of JBDXGW010000016.1, from coordinate 234,493 downwards.
TTCTCTTGCAACTAACTGTGCAAAAGCACCTGCACTACGAGCCATTACAGCTCCCTGTCCAGGACGAAGTTCTATACAGGAGATAACAGTTCCCAAAGGGATACTGCTCAAAGGCATTGCATTTCCAATTTCAGGAGCCGCAGCTACTGCATCAGACACAATGTTTTGATCTACCTGTAGCCCGTTTTGAGCAACAATGTATCTTTTCTCGCCATCCTGATAATTCAATAATGCGATAAAAGCCGTTCTGTTTGGATCATATTCTATAGACGCAACAGTAGCAGGAATACCATGCTTGTCACGTTTAAAATCTATAATACGGTAACGTCTTTTGTGACCACCACCCTTATAGCGCATGGTCATTTTTCCTTGACTGTTTCTACCACCTGACTTTTTAATCGGAGCTAATAAACTCTTCTCCGGCTTATCAGTAGTAATGGCGTCAAACCCATTTACTACTCTAAAACGCTGACCAGGGGTGATTGGTTTTAATTTTCTAACTGACATTTTTTAATCTTAAAGATTACTATACAAATCAATAGTTTCACCTTCCGCCACCTGTACATATGCTTTCTTGAAAGCACTTGTTTTACCAGTGATCACACCTGTTTTTGTAAAACGGGTTTTACGATCTGGACGGACATTAACTGTGCGAACTTTAGTAACTGAAACACCATAAGCAGACTCTACAGCCCCTTTTATTTCAATCTTATTCGCCTTATTATTTACAACAAATGCATAGCTGTTTTTCAACTCACTATCTGCAGTTGCTTTTTCTGTAATAATAGGTTTTATCAAGATACTCATAGCGCTTATTTACTTAAATTCAACTCAATTCCTTCTAAAGACCCCTCTACGAACACAATATTATTTGCGTGTAGTATTTTGTAAGTGCTTAATTCTGAGCTACTTACAACCTCAGAGCCCTTTAAATTGCGTGACGACAAATATACATTTTTATTTGAGTCACCCAACACTATTAAAGATTTTTTGTTCTCAATACCCAATCCCTTAAGAACTTCGATAAAATTCTTGGTTTTTGGAGTGTCAAACTGAAAATCTTCAACTACCATAATGGCCTTGTCATTTGCTTTAAGAGATAAAGCAGATTTTCTTGCCAAACGCTTCAAATTCTTGTTCAATTTGAAACCGTAATTTCTTGGCCTAGGACCAAAAACACGTCCACCACCTTTAAAGATAGGAGACTTAATGCTACCTGCACGAGCTGTACCGGTACCTTTTTGTTTCTTGATCTTACGAGTACTTCCTGCTATCTCTGCACGTTCTTTTGCTTTGTGCGTTCCCTGACGCTGATTTGCCAGGTACTGTTTAACATCAAGATATACTGCGTGATTGTTAGGCTCTATTGCAAAAACAGCATCAGAAAGGTTCACCTTTCTACCTGTTTCTTTTCCTTTGATATCTAAAACTGCTATTTCCATTACTTCTGAATGATTACATATGAGTTGTTGTGACCGGGAATCGCTCCTTTAACTACGATAAGGTTCTTATCTGCCACTACTTTTACAACCCTCAGGTTTTCTACTTTCACTTTATCACCTCCCATACGGCCAGCCATACGCATTCCTTTGAATACCCTAGCAGGGTAAGATGCTGCACCAATAGAACCCGGGGCTCTTAATCGGTTATGCTGTCCATGGGTAGCTTGACCTACACCACCAAATCCGTGTCTTTTTACAACACCTTGAAAACCTTTACCTTTACTTGTACCGGAAACGTCTACAAACTCACCCTCCCTGAACATTTCAACTGTAATGGAATCACCTAATTTGTGTTCCCCTTCAAATCCCTTGAATTCAACGACTTTGCGCATTGCTGCGGCTCCGGCTTTTTTAGCGTGCCCAGTGGCAGCTTTATTAGCAGTCTTTTTGTCATCGAAACCAAGTTGAAGCGCTTCATACCCGTCAACCTCTTTGGTTCTGACTTGGGTAATTACACATGGACCTGCTTGAATAACGGTACAAGGAATGTTCTTTCCGTTCTCGTCAAAGATGCTGGTCATGCCTATTTTCTTACCTATTAACCCAGACATAATTATTTGTTATTAATTAATTTTAGTTCCCTGTTCGTTTATATTCTTTCCCTCCAGGGTTGGGGAAAAAATTTTCTATAAAAATTCAGGATTGAAAATACTTCCAATCCTGAATGTATTTTTCACCGTTTTTCCCTCGCCAACTGCTCAGGACATGTAATTGATAAAATTCAAAGTTTAAGGTTCAAGATTTTTATAAATTGAATCTTGAATTTTAAATTTTGAATATGCTTATCACACCTTAATCTCAACCTCTACTCCACTTGGTAACTCAAGTTTCATCAAAGCATCAATGGTTTTAGAGGACGAACTGTAAATGTCCAATAACCTTTTGTATGAGCTTAACTGAAACTGCTCTCTCGATTTTTTATTAACGTGAGGAGAACGCAATACTGTAAAGATCTTTTTGTGAGTAGGAAGCGGGATTGGCCCGGTTACTACAGCTCCCGTAGTTTTTACGGTTTTTACGATCTTCTCGGCACTTTTATCTACCAGGTTGTGATCGTAGGATTTCAATTTAATTCTTATTTTCTGACTCATATTCCTAGTAATTAATCGTGAGATGATGTGCCTTTAGCTGCTTTTATAACTTCTTCAGATATATTTGAAGGAGTCTCAGCATAATGAGCGAATTCCATTGTTGATGTTGCTCTACCTGATGATAATGTTCTTAATGTGGTTACATATCCAAACATTTCAGAAAGTGGAACTTCTGCTTTTATAACTTTTGCTCCAGACCTGTCGGACATATCGTTAACCTGACCTCTTCTTCGGTTCAAATCTCCAACTATATCTCCCATGTTCTCTTCCGGAGTAACAACTTCCACTTTCATAATTGGCTCAAGGATAATAGCACCGGCTTTTTTAGCCGCCACTTTATAACCCATTTTTGCTGCCAATTCAAAGGAAAGTGCATCAGAATCTACAGGGTGAAAAGATCCATCTGTCAATTCAACTTTAAGCGTATCCATTTTAAAGCCGGCCAAAGGTCCGCTTTTCATGGCTTGAGCAAATCCTTTTTCTACTGAAGGAATAAATTCCTTAGGGATACGTCCACCTTTTACAGAGTCGACAAACTGAAGACCCGGACCTTTAAAGTCTGCATCTGCAGGTGACATCTTGAAAATAATATCTCCAAATTTACCACGACCACCAGATTGTTTCTTATAAACTTCTCTATGCTCTGCAGTTTTGGTAATAGTTTCTTTGTATTCAACCTGAGGTTGTCCTTCATTAACTTCAACCTTGAATTCTCTTTTCAAACGATCAACCAGGATCTCAAGGTGTAATTCACCCATTCCTGAAATAATAGTTTGTCCGGAAGCCTCATCGGTCTTAACCTGGAAGGTTGGATCTTCTTCAGCAAGTTTTGCTAAAGCCATCCCCATTTTATCAACATCGGCTTTTGTCTTAGGCTCTACAGCAATACCAATAACCGGTGCAGGGAAAGACATTGATTCCAATGTAATTGGATGTTTCTCATCTGTAAGAGTATCTCCTGTTTTGATTTCTTTAAAACCAACAGCAGCTCCAATATCACCAGCTTCAATCCTGTCTATAGGCTCCTGCTTGTTTGCGTGCATCTGGTAGATACGGGAAATACGCTCTTTTTTACCTGAACGGTTGTTAAGAACATAAGAACCTGCATTTAACGCACCAGAATAAACTCTAAAGAAAGCCAAACGACCTACGAAAGGATCTGTAGCGATCTTGAAAGCAAGGGCAGAAAACGGAGAATCAACACTAGGCTTACGAGTTTCCTCTTCTCCTGTTTCAGGATTCACACCCACGATGGCTTCAACATCTATAGGAGCGGGTAAATAACGCATTACTGCATCCAACATCGCCTGAACTCCTTTGTTTTTGAAAGAAGATCCACACATCATTGGAATAATAGACATATCTATAGTTGCAGCTCTTAACGCAGCAATGATCTCATCTTCGCTAATGGAATCTTCATCTTCAAAGAATTTTTCCATTAAAGCTTCGTCATAATCTGCTACAGCTTCTACAAGAAGGGTACGGTATTTATTCACATCATCCATGAGTTCCGCAGGGATCTCAATGGTTTCATATGTCATACCAAAATCTTCTTCATTCCAAACAATTGCTGTTTTGGAAATAAGATCTACCACTCCTTTAAAATCAACTTCATCACCAATAGGAACCTGTAAAGGTACCGGGTTACCACCTAGCATATCTCGAACCTGATTACACACGTTAAAGAAATCTGCACCCTGGCGGTCCATTTTATTTACAAATCCTAATCTTGGTACTCTATATTTATCTGCCTGTCTCCAAACGGTTTCAGACTGTGGCTCTACTCCATCTACTGCACTGAACAAGGCAACCATACCATCAAGCACACGCAATGAACGCTCTACCTCTACGGTAAAGTCAACGTGACCCGGAGTATCTATAATGTTAACCGTGTATTCCTGATTCCTGTAATTCCACTTACAATGAGTCGCAGCAGAAGTAATAGTAATACCTCTCTCCTGTTCCTGCTCCATCCAGTCCATAGTTGCTGCACCATCGTGCACTTCACCTATTTTGTGACTTACCCCGGTATAGAACAAGATACGCTCTGTAGTAGTGGTTTTACCGGCATCAATATGCGCAGCAATCCCTATATTTCTTGTATATTTTAAATCTCTTTGTGCCATTTTATCTAGAATCTAAAGTGAGAGAATGCCTTATTGGCTTCAGCCATTTTATGAGTATCTGTTCTTTTCTTAACGGCAGCACCTTCCTCTTTTGCAGCAGCAATGATCTCCCCGGCAAGTCTCTGTGCCATAGATTTCTCATTACGCTTTCTGGAGTAAGATATCAACCATTTCATTGCAGTTGATACTTTACGGTCCGGACGAATTTGCATTGGGATCTGGAATGTTGCTCCACCTACACGTCTGCTTCTCACTTCAACGTGAGGCATCACATTAGATAACGCATCTTTCCACACCTCTAAAGCTGTTTTCTCTTCGTCTTGTTTCTTTTCTTCTACGATAGCGATCGCATCATAGAACACTTTAAAAGAAACTGATTTTTTACCATCCCACATCATCATGTTAACGAAACGGGTCACTAACTGATCGTTGAACTTTGGATCTGGTAAAATAGGCCTCTTTTTTGCCTGTCTTTTTCTCATGTCTTCTCTTGGGTTTTTGTTATTGTTAATTCCAGGTATTACCTATTATATTAACAGCTAACTTTTTTGTTTTACTTCTTAGGGCGTTTTGCTCCGTATTTTGATCTACGTTGAGTTCTACCTGCAACACCTGCAGTATCCAATGCTCCACGAACAATGTGATATCTAACTCCCGGTAAATCTTTTACCCTTCCGCCTCTAACCAATACTATCGAGTGCTCTTGTAGATTGTGTCCTTCTCCCGGGATGTATGCGTTCACCTCTTTACCATTTGTCAACCTTACCCTTGCAACTTTACGCATTGCAGAGTTAGGTTTCTTTGGTGTAGTGGTGTAAACCCGCGTACAAACTCCCCGTCTTTGAGGGCACGAATCTAAAGCAGCCGATTTACTCTTCTTGGTTATTTTGGCTCTTCCTTTTCGTACTAATTGTGAAATTGTTGGCATAATTTCTCTTACACTATATATTGTTAAAAATTACCTCCCTATTTTTTAGGGTTGGCAAAGGTAAAAATAAAAACCAATTAATCAAACGATAACACATTAATTTTCAAGCAATATTCCGGTATTTAAAATTTGCAAGACAATATAATAAGACACTTTTGCGCAAATTTACCCCTCCATTTGATTTAGGAATTATATAACTGGCACTTATTAATTTATAAGGAATTGACAGTTTTGGCTAAAAATGAGTGTTTTAGGCTATTTTATTAACGGTAATTTAACACTCGTGAAATTTTTTGGCTAAAATTGTTTGCATACTTAACCTTTTCTTAGCACTTTTGGCGTTGGCTAATTCAAACAAATTAAACAATGAAAACAAAATTTAGTAAAATTCTAACGCTATTGCTAGTGTTAGTTGTGCAAATAAGCTTTGCGCAGGAACAACGTACCATAACGGGAACCGTTACGGACGACTCAGGTTTGCCGCTTCCCGGGGTAAACATTATTATTGAGGGGACCACCACCGGGGTTCAAACAGATTTTGACGGTAATTACTCCATCCAGGCTCAACAAGGCCAGGTTTTGGTGTTTACTTTCGTAGGTCTGGAAACAGCACGTTACACTGTAGCACAGAGCAATCGTATTGATGTGACTATGGCTGCAGATGCTGCGCAACTTGATGAAGTTGTAGTAACAGCACTTGGTATTCGTCGTGAAAAGAAGTCTTTAGGTTACGCTACCCAGGAGGTAGACGGATCTGAAGTTTCTGATGTACCTACCACCAACTTTATGAATTCACTTTCAGGTAAGGTTGCCGGTTTGAACATTAGAAACTCAGGTACTATTGGTGGATCTTCCAACATTGTAATACGTGGAAATGCTTCCCTAACAGGAAACAACCAGGCGTTATTTGTTGTAGATGGTACTCCTATTAGTAACGATAACTCCAACTCCAGCGGTCAAAGATCTGGTAGAGGTGGATATGACTACGGGAATGCCGCGTCTGACATTGATCCAAACAACATTGCATCCATAAACGTACTTAAAGGTGCGGCAGCAACTGCACTTTACGGTTCAAGGGCTGCAAACGGGGTGGTGATCATTGAAACCAAAAAAGGAGCCAAGAAAAAAGGTATTGGAGTTTCTGTTTCTACAACTCTTACCGTTTCAAATGCCGACAAAGAAACCCTTCCTGTCTACCAGGATGAGTATGGTGCTGGTTATGGTGCTTACTATGCATCTGACGACGGGTACTTTAACCTTTTTGATGTAGATGGGGATGGCGTTCTTGACGAAACCACTCCTTTTACTGAAGATGCTTCTTTTGGAGCAAGATTTGATCCAAATCGTCTTGTATACCAGTGGAACTCTATCTATCCTCAATTAGACACCTATCAACAAGCAACCCCTTGGGTAGCCGGAGCTCACACTCCAAATGATATTTGGAAAACAGGATACACTGCTATCAATGCTATCTCTTTAGATGGTGGTAGCGATACAGGTTCATTTAGATTATCCCTTAACAACATGATGCAGGAAGGTAACCTTCCAAATGCTAATCTTAAAAGAAATACTGTTTCTTTTAGCGGTTCTCAGGACTTAATGGATAAACTTACTGCTTCTGCAAATATGACTTTTACAAAAGCCGACGGTAAAGGTAGATATGGAACAGGATATGACTCTGAAAACATTATGCAGTCATTTCGCCAGTGGTACCAGACCAACGTAGATCTTTTTGAACAAAGAGATGCTTATTTTGCTACCCGTGAGAACATTACCTGGAACCCAAATGGACCAGACAATCTTACTCCTATCTATATGGACAACCCATACTGGACAAGATATGAGAACTATCAAACAGATACCCGTAACAGGTATTTTGGTAACATGAACCTGGAATATGAATTAAACGACATCTTTAGTGTTCTTGGGCGTTTTGCTTTTGATACTTATGATGAATTACAGGAAGAAAGAAGAAATGTTGGAAGTACTGGAGTGTCCGGTTATTCAAGATTCAACAACCGTGTTGCTGAATTTAACTATGACCTTATCCTTAACTTCAATACTGATATTGCTGAAGGTTTAAACCTTGATGGAAATATTGGAGCCAACTTAAGAAGGAACCACAGAAGCTTTATTTCTGCTGCTACAAACGGTGGTCTAAACGCCCCTGGTTTCTATGCTTTAAGCAACAGTGCAGATCCTTTGAACCCACCACAGGAATATGATGGTACTTCAAGCGTTGATGGTGTATACGCCAGAGCGGGTATTGGATATTTAGGTACATATTATCTGGAAGGAACTGTAAGAAGAGACCGTTCTTCTACGCTTCCTATAAGCGACAACGTTTTTGTCTATCCTTCTATTTCTACAAGTGTTATTTTATCTAATGTGTTTGAAGCAGATTGGTTGAACTTCATGAAATTCAGAGCTAACTACGCTGTAGTTGGTGGAGATACAGACCGTTACAGAGTATTTAACACATATACTGTATCTGCCCCATTTGCTGGAGCAGGTGTTGCCGCAAACAATGCAACTTTGAACAACCAGTTACTTAAGCCGGAAACTTCTTTCTCTTATGAAATAGGTTTAGAAGGTGATTTCTTTGACAGAAGAATTGGATTTGATGTTTCTTATTACAACACTCAAACTGAAGATCAGATCACTCCTATCCCGGTTTCTACTGCAACAGGTTTCTCTCAAAAGATCCTTAATGCTGGTACAGTAGAGAACAAAGGGGTTGAAGTATTGTTAAGATTAAACCCAATAAGAAGTGAAGATTTCAACTGGAACATCACTGCAAACTGGGCACAAAAAAGAAGTAAAGTTCTTGAACTTGCTGATGGTATTAACAACTTACAGTTAGCCGCTCTTCAGGGAGGTATTTCTATCAACGCTGCACCTGGACAACCTTATGGAGCAATAAGAGGTAGAGATTATGTTTATGATGATAACGGTAACAGACTTGTTAATGCATCTGGTTTCTATTTAAGAAGTGCTACAAGTAATGAGATCATTGGAAACATCCAACCAGACTGGACAGGTGGTGTATCTAACTCCTTACAGTACAAAAACGTAAGCTTAAGCTTCCTTGTTGATGTTCAAAAAGGTGGAGACATTTTCTCTCTTGATACCTGGTATGGTTTTGCAACGGGTCTTTATGACAGAAGCGTTGGAAACAATGATCTTGGTAACCCTGTAAGAAATCCTGTTTCTCAAGGTGGAGGTGTTATCCTTCCTGGAGTTACTGCAGATGGGCAGCCAAACACTACCAGAGTTGATGCAGGTTACTACGGTACTCCATTTGGTTATGCAAGAGATGCAAACAAAGGACACGTTTATGACGCTTCTTTTGTGAAATTAAGAGAGGCCAGCCTTTCCTATGTGTTCTCTGAAAACCTATTAGGTAACTTACCTATAACCAATGCATCTGTTTCTCTTGTAGGAAGAAACCTGTGGATCATTCACAAGAACCTTCCTTATTCAGATCCTGAAGCCGGTCTTAGTTCTGGTAACATTCAGGGATACCAGTCCGGAGCATATCCTGCTTTCAGAGAGATTGGAGCTAGTGTGAAATTTAACTTTTAATAATTAAAAAAATGAAAAAATATATTTTAACTATTATCGCACTCGCTACGCTTTGGTCTTGCCAGACTGATGAAGCATACGAGCGCCTTAACAGGGATCCTAAGAACCCAACGCAGGTAAGAGCAGATTTCTTATTTACATCTGCTACCGTTAGCCTTGGAGATCAAATGGCAAGCCCTAACGTGAACCTGAACATTTTCAGATTCCTTGCGCAGTATTTAACTGCCACGACCTATCTGGATGAGCCAAACTACGACTTAAACAACCGTAACATACCTCAGAACCACTGGACTATTCTTTACAGAAACGTAATTTTCAACCTACAGGATGCAAAAAGCGTAGTAATGGATAACCCTGAACTTTCAGATGGTGAGAAAAGAGCTAGAATTGGCCAGATTGAAGTGATCGAAGTATACGCCTGGCATGTACTTGTAGATTCATTTGGAGATATTCCTTATACTGAAGCATTGGATCCGGATATCTCTCTACCTAAGTATGATGATGATGCAGTGATCTATGACGATCTTTTAGACAGACTTTCAGCTGTTGTTGCAGATCTTGAAGCAGGACAAGGTTTCACCGGCGCCGATGTTATTTACGGTGGTGATATGGATGCCTGGGTTAAGTTTGCAAACTCTTTACGTCTACGTTTAGCGATGAGAATATCTGATGTTGATGCTGCAAGTTCAAAAACTCATGCCAATGCTGCAATCGCAGGTGGCGTTTTTGAATCTAATGATGATAACGCTGTGATCCAGTACCAGTCTTCTCCACCAAACACTAACCCGTTATGGAGCGACCTTGTACAGAGCGGACGTTCAGATTATGTTGCTGCCAACACTATTGTTGACGTAATGAACGATCTTGATGATCCAAGAAGAAATGATTATTTCCGTCAAAATCTTGGTGCCGGAGTATACGAAGGTGGTATTTATGGAGCGAGTAACTCTTTCCCTATCTATACTCATGCAGGAGATGCTTTCCACGATCCTACTCATCCGGGTATTCTTTTAGACTATGCTGAAGTTGAATTCCACCTTGCAGAGGCTGCTCAAATTGGAGGTTATAACACCCCAATGGACGCTAAAGGTCACTACGAGGAGGCAATTCGTGCATCTATCCTTTACTGGGGAGGTACCGAAGCTGAAGTTACTGCATACCTTGCTAAAGCTGGCGTTGCGTATGCCGGTACCGAAGAGCAATTGGGAACACAGTTCTGGATCGCAATGTATGACAACCCATTCCAGGGATGGTCGGTTTGGAGAAAATTTGATGCTCCAACCCTTAACATTGCAGATGTTTCTGAATTACCCGTGCCGTTGAGGTATACGTATCCGGTAAATGAGCAAAACTTAAATGTTGACAATTACGATGCTGCATCTACCGCTATTGGTGGTGATGAGCAACAAACCCCGGTTTTCTGGGATGTTGACTAACATTGTAACTTTATAATACCTGAAGAGGCTGCCCACAAGGCAGCCTCTTTTTTTATATAGAATTTGGAAAGATCTCTTTTCCCGGAGAAATATTCTATAAATATAAATGCTCTCAAGTAAGAGAATTTTCATAAAAAGCTATCTTTGCCCTATGGAAGATAATTTGACGATTTTTGGAATACGAACGGTTATAGAGGCTGTTCAAAGCGGGAAGAACATAGATAAGATCTATATTCAGAAAGGCCTCTCCGGCCCCTTGTTCATGGAACTGCTGCAAATTATAGGAAAACGAAGTTATAACCTTTCCTATGTTCCTATTGAAAAACTCAATAAACTTTCCAATGGAAACCACCAGGGAGTCGTTGCAAAGATCTCTCCAGTTAAATTCCGCGAGCTCGAAGAAGTTGTTCAGGAGATACTGGAAGATGACACGAAGATCCCATTGTTCCTTTTACTGGACCAGATCACAGATGCCCGTAATTTTGGAGCTATTATCCGCACGGCCGAGTGCACCGGGGTGAACGCAATAATAGTTCAAAATAAAGGGGGTGCTCCCGTTAATGCCGACACCGTTAAAACATCTGCAGGTGCGGTCTTTAATATTCCGCTTGTAAAAGTTAGCCATATCAAAGATGCCATTTATTACCTTCAGGCATCCGGGGTTAAAATAGTGGCAGCTTCAGAAAAAACTGATACCTCAGTTTATGATGTAGATTTTACCCAACCCACCGCATTGGTCATGGGAAGTGAGGAGAAAGGGGTAAATCCTTCGGTTTTAAAACTGGCAGATGAAAAAGCAAAACTTCCTATGTATGGCAGCATCGCGTCCCTGAATGTATCGGTTGCATGTGGAGCATTTTTATATGAGGTCGTGAGGCAAAGGCTGTAGGTAGACTGTAGGTTGTAGGTTGTAGATTGTAGATTGTAGATTGTAAAATGTGAAAAGGGTTAATTTCCCCTGACATTAATTCTCATCTTTATCTGAAGATCTTTTATAAGTATATTGATAAATCGTTCTATTCTTATTTGCCTCTTCTTCAGGAGTTTCCATCTCAGGTTCCGGGAGCTTTTCAATAAAATTTCCGTTTTCATCAAAATGTTTCATGAACGGGTCGTTTTCCTGGTTATAATCAGGTTTTTCCCATTCATATTTTGGGGCTTTTGCTATTTTCTGCTTATAAATAAAAGCAAATGCGAGACCTACCACAAACCCTGATAAATGGCCTTCCCAGGAAATTCCCGGTTCTACCGGCACAACAAACCACAGCATCCCTCCATACAGGAAAACCACTATAAAGGAAATAGCTATAAGACGGTAATATTTTGAAAACATTCCTTTAAAAAACAGGAAAGAAGCCAGTAAATATATCACCCCGCTGGCACCAATGTGATTGGATGGCCTGCCAATTAACCAGGTAAAAAATCCCGTTAACAGCAGCCCCAGAATTAAAACTCTCCAGCTTATACCTCTGTAAAAATAAAACAGCGCCATAGAAAGCACAAACAGGGGAATCGTATTATTAAACAAGTGCTTAATATCTGAATGAATAAAGGGAGAAAAAAGCACTCCCCGTAAACCCAGGCCGGTTCTCGGCCTAACTCCAAGATAATTAAGATCAAAACCAAAGCGTATCTCAAACCAGAAAACCAGCCAGATGGAAAGCACGAAAAGAACAGGATATCCTATAACTCCCGGTGAAAATGTAAATGGCTGTGATGGTTTCAAAATAATTGTTTCTTTATTAAATTTAAGAAATTATAAGCTTCCTAAAATTGTTCGGTCAAAATAGAATGGCAAAACCCGTGCTATATTAGTTCTCACGACAAAATGGCAATTTTATAGGGGTAACAAATTTCCAACCGCTTAAAAATTATATTCCTTATCCCTACCTTTGTAGCATGAATGAACCATTGGCAGAAAGGTTACGACCAAAAAAAATTGAAGACTATTTGAGTCAGCAACATTTAATTGGTCCAAAAGGCGCATTGCACCGGCAAATAAAAAGCGGTACCATACCCTCATTGATCCTATGGGGCCCTCCCGGCGTGGGGAAGACCACCCTTGCCAATATTATTGCCACTGAGAGTGGCAGGCCTTTTTACACCCTTAGTGCCGTAAGTAGCGGAGTAAAAGATGTTCGGGATGTAATAGACAGGGCAAAAAAAAACGATGGCCTGTTTACTACTAAAAACCCCATCCTGTTTATAGATGAGATCCACCGGTTTAGTAAATCTCAACAGGATTCTTTGCTTGGCGCAGTAGAAAAAGGCTGGGTAACCCTGATTGGAGCTACTACCGAAAATCCAAGTTTTGAAGTGATCTCTGCATTGCTTTCCAGGTGCCAGGTTTATATTCTGAAACCTTTTACAAAAGACGATCTCATTGCGTTGCTACACCGGGCAATGAAGGAAGATCCTGTGATTAAACAAAAAGATGTCCTACTTACAGAAACTGAAGCTTTGTTGCGTCTTAGCGGTGGCGATGCCCGAAAACTATTGAACATATTTGAACTCCTGGTAACCTCATCCGAATCTCCTGTTGAGATCACAAATGAGATGGTGCTGGAACAGGTTCAGCAAAATACGGTTCTCTATGACAAAACAGGAGAACAACATTATGACATAGTTTCGGCATTTATAAAATCCATTCGGGGCAGTGACCCCAATGCAGCGGTTTACTGGCTGGCGAGAATGATTGAAGGCGGGGAAGATGTAAAATTCATTGCCCGGCGATTGCTCATTCTGGCAAGTGAAGATATTGGAAATGCCAATCCTACAGCACTGGTAATAGCCAATAATACTTTCCAGGCTGTAACAACCATTGGTTTCCCCGAGTCCCGCATTATTTTAAGCCAGTGCGTTATCTATCTCGCTACTTCTCCAAAGAGCAATGCGTCCTATATGGCGATAAACCAGGCGCAAAGTTTAGTAAAGAAAACCGGGAACCTGCCGGTGCCCCTGCCAATACGAAATGCACCCACAAAATTAATGAAAGACCTGGGCTATGGTGAAAATTACCAATATGCCCATAACTACGAAAATAACTTTGCCGATGCGGAGTTCCTTCCGGAAGAAATAAAGAACACCACATTATATGTTCCCGGAAACAATCAAAGGGAACACGCCCAGCGTGAGTTCCTGAAACAGCGATGGAAAAACAAGTATGGCTATTAAGGCTGAACTTTGTAAACTACGGTCTCAAGAGCATTGGTTTGAGGATTGAGCACCTCTACTACCAGGTTTCCGTATTCATCAAAATAGGCCATCCCTTTGGAGGTGATGGAACTATAAATAAAGTTATTCCCGGCTGAAGACTTTATTAAGGCAGCAAAAGGCTCGGACATTCCTTTCTGGAAAAAGCTATATCCGTTTTGAGATTTCTCAAGATAAAAGAAAGCATCTTCCTTGGAAAAATTAAGAGTGGTAGCTTCCGCTTTTTCCTCCAGCATTTCTTTATTTACCTTAGGTTCCATTCGCAATTCAATTTGAAGAGGAGCTTCCGGTTTTTCAACAATTTCCGAAGGAACTTCTTTTTGCACTTTATTATCCTCCACCGGTTTTTCTATCACCGGCCGACCTGAAACTATGGTTTCCCGATAATCATAATTAAGGGTTTCCAGGTTTTCAAATGCATTGCGCAGGGCTTCATGAAAGGCGGTTTGAAAATCTTTTTCAGCACTTACTCCTTCCGGCGAGGTGTACACAATCTTATTATTGCAATCTTTTAAAGTCAAAAGAAGGCGCGTACGAAACAATCCGGAATCGTTAGTGACATTAGCATATAGGCCATCACAGCGGTTCTGGCTTAGCTCGGCAGGGATCTCCTCCCCTTCCAGAAAAGCTTCAAAGCCATACTTTTCAAATAAGAATTTGGCAAGCGCATTTAACTGGTATTGGTTGGGTTCCTTTTGAAAATCAAATTTTTCAGGAACAAGTACGTACCGGTAAGAATTTAGGTCCTGCCCTGTGGAGGTGAAAATACCTGAAAATAGGAATATGATAAAAAGATGTTTTTTCATTATTTGTTTAGTATAAATTGGAAACCAAGCTGTACCGACTGGTAGTTTGATTTAGCAAGGTTAAAATAACCAATTAAATTATCGGCTGCAAGATAAAAATTAAAACTCTTTAAGCGGGTGGATAGCAATAACCCCACATTGGTATAAGAATAATCATCAAGGGTGTAAGAAACCTTCATCCTGAAATTTGAATTGAATTTCCTGTCATAATAAGTCGTAAGGGCATATTTTATATCCTGCGGCCTCTTGATCCCAAAAAGGTGTAGCCCCAATTTGCTATGATGCTTCCTGTCACTTTCCACTCTGTAATCGCAGGGCATATAAGTTTCACCAAAAATAAACTCAATACCCGCATTCATTTTAAATGGCCTCCAGGTAACATAGGATTCCTGAAGGGTTTCATCAACCAGGTTGCGGTCAACATCATCTTCAAAAATATCCCAATAGGGGATAGCTTTCCCATTAGGCCCCAATTCGGGGAACAAAGGTTCCAAACCATCGGTTTGATAACTACCCTTATATGTATAGTTCTCTACATCCTCCCTTTGCCACATTAAGCCAATATCCTGCACTGAGCCGCTTATAACCATATTGTTGCGCAGTTTATAGGTGCCACCTATATCTATTCCCATACCTATATTGCCGCCAAAAAAAGCCCTGCCAACCAGGTCCCGGGTGGCATCCTGTACAGTTTTATTGTTATCCTGAAGCGATGCAAAACCCGAAGTGTTCACCCTTATATCTACATTCTCGGCAAAATGGCGGTAATAATTTGGACCTTCTGGAGTATTAATGGTAAGGAATGTTCCGTTATTATTAACGCTTTCCACGTTAAAAATTCCGGAGTAAAACTTCAGTCTTGCACCCACGGTAAGTTGTTGGTCCATTTTGCGATTGAGACCAATATGATAAACCGTTAAAACCTCTCCTGTAAAGGAAACATGGGAAAAATCAAAAGGCACCCCTATGTAATCATTGTTTCCCTCCCGGGCCAGGATTGCCGGGTCTTTTGGGAAATACGAGAAAGCATCTGCCTCCTGATAGATACCTGTTGAAATATACTTATCTCTCCCCCATTTCCAGCCCAGCGAAAAAATTTCCAGTTGTTGATGCAGTGTGAAGTAATCCTTATGCGTGAGTCTGCGCATAGTATTGGTTATGCGCTGATTTATATTTGGAGAATCTTCAAACACATCATAAGCAGTAACGCCAGAGGAACCTACAGCAAGGTGTATCCCCGAAAGTAAAGGCATGCCTACATGCGAATCAAAGTTGATATCGGCCCCGGGATTAAGCAACAGGGTTTGGGGCAAAGTGTTTACGTTATAAAGAAGCTGCTTATTTTGTCCCCGGGTATTAAAAACTGTGATGAAAACCACCAGGGTGAAAAATAATCTCATGCGCTAAAATTGAAAAGAGAACAATCCCTTAGATTCAAAATTGAGTTTTCCGGTAAAAGGTTGGTCATTTGGCATTACCTCGATCTCAACCACCATTTTTATGGACCTTTTTATTATTTGGATCCTGTCAGGCCCTATTAGATCTATCTTTTCGGTCACAGCTGGATCGCCGGGAGAACCGGCTGCAATATAGAAATCTACACGGTGCTGGAGGCTATTATTTTCAGAAAGAAAAGAAATCCTATTTAAAAAAGATTGGGGAAAGGTGTTTCTGTATTTAAAACTGAATTCTACCTGCTCAAGGTCATCCTGAATATAACTGTCATCAAGAAATTCCAACCGTACGGTATCTCTTATTACCTGCCTTAACTGGTTTGTTACAGGGTCAATAAAATCCTTTTGGTCTATCTCAAAAATAAGAAGATCTGTCTGGATCTCAGGTTGCATGGTAATATCACCTGCCTGATCAAAATCTACATCCTTTATACAGGAAACACTTCCCATGAAGATTAGGAAGGCAGAAGCCAGATATAGAAAAAATTTAAATCGCATTAAGGGTTTTGGTTTCCTTTAGGGAAACGAAGTTAATAATTCTTTATTGCTAAAGGCAATCCAACAACTGTTTTAACTTTTGAATTCCAGGAGTTTGTGAAAATGATTCTTTGCGGTAGTAATCAAAAAACAAAGATTGCATTCCTACATTTTGTGCTCCAACAATATCTACTTCATAACTATCCCCTATCATAAGGCTTTGAGCAGCTTCGGCACCTGATTTCCCCATGGCTTTAATAAAAATTTCGGGGTGTGGTTTTTTTACTCCGGCTTCTTCTGAAGTGGTTACTGTTTTAAAAAATTCAGAAATTCGGGCATTGACCAGTTTGTTATGCTGTATCTCCTCAAACCCGTTGGTAATAATATGTAACTGGTATTTTGGATTGAGGTATTCTAACACTTCGAGGGTATCTTCCAGCAAATTATTGAAGCCGGGCAGAAATTCTATATAACTGTTTGACAAATTTTCAATGACCTCATGAGATACCGGCATATTCATAGCCTCAAAACAATCTCTTAGCCTGCCCGTTCTTAATGATTCCTTGGAGATCTGATTATCACGGTAAAGTTTCCAGTAATTTTCGTTTATTGGAAGATATGCATCGAGGAATCCATTAAGATCTATTTCTACTTTTTCCTTTTTGAAAATGACTTCAAAGGTGAGAGCAGAGTTCTTATCAAAATCCCACAGAGTATGGTCAAGATCAAAATATATATGCTGAATATTATTGAATTTCATTTATCTGTTTTAATAATGTATAAAAGTAAGCAGGATTGGAATATTCTGAAAAATCCCGGTTCTTGAACACTGCCCGGAAGGTACCATCAACTTTTTTTAATTCAGCAATAAGTACATCCAGGGTATTTTCAATATCAACAACATCACCCGTATGACACACCTGGGTGTGAAAAACGTAAGGATGAATGGTAAGCGGAGTGGTTACCTCCATATTAATGTCATAAAATAAGAATGAAGTTCCTGTTCCCGCCCGAAAACCTATAGATTCCGGGAAACCCATTGAATAATCATTGGGGATTTCAAGGTCATTTAAATACCCGTAATGAAGGGGTAGCATTAAATTGTATTTTGGGTTTATGACATTTTGCAATGGGCCATGAATTATATTCTCAAAACGCTTTTTTTCTCTTTTTAAAACTTCTTCTTCCTGTACAGCAAAATAACCCAGGCGAAGTCCCACCTTTGAATAATCTGCGACGTATTTAATTATTGAACTGTAATTCTGCCGGTTATAATTTATATTCTTATCATAAGCATTGTAATCGCTTAGCTGAAACATAAAAACCATTTGAGTTTTATATTCCTTGATAAAATGAATGAGCTCATCAAAAACATTATACGGATCCTTTTTTAACCTCAGAAGAACTCGAAAACGATCTGATACCCGGTAGAATTTCAAATTAACAAGGTCCAAAACCGTTCCTGAGAGGCTTCTTAAAAAACCTTTATTCTTAAAGTTAAACACATGGCTTACAGAAATAATGCTCACGGTTTCATAACTCCTGGTCCTGAATTTAATATTTTCAAAACGGTCTTTAAGCACCCGTTTAAATTTATAAGCCCAGAGGTCTACCACCGGTTGTTTTAAAAATCCCTTTTTATAGGCCAAACTTTCTGAAGAGGGAAACCTCCCAAAGTCATCTTTAACGTGAGGCAGATATTCCTCATATCTTGAAAGAAGGAAGAAAGAGGCAGCAAAAATATCAAAGGGAAGATCACTTTTTTCAGATACCGCAAAGAAGCATTTTGTGTCTTCCCATGGCTGCACCTTAATTTCCAGATCATTTAAACCCTGTTCCAGGAGCAGATCTACATTCTGCACAAAAAGTTCATTTCCCAGGCGTTTTCTTCCGTAGGAAAATTTCTCACCTTCGTGAGCGATAAACTCCTCGATCTTAGTGGTGAATTTAAGATTAAGCCCTAAGGTATGAGTACATATATGTTTAAAAACATAGATTATGCGAGGGGTAACCTTGGGAGTATAAATTAAAAGCATCTTATGTATAGTTATAACAACCCTTCATCGGCAAAGCTAAAATAGGATTTTTCAGTCACTATAAGATGGTCGAGTACTTTTATATCAAGACTTTCGGCAGCATTTTTAAGTTTTTTGGTTAATTGCTTATCTGCCTCACTGGGATTTAAATTTCCGGATGGGTGATTGTGGGCAAGGATCAGGGAAACTGCTTTCAATTCCAGGGCTTTATGAAGGGTAATGCGTATATCTACCAGGGTGCCGGTTATACCGCCTTTACTTATTTGAAACTGTTCAAGGATCTTATTGGAATTATTCAAATACAGGATCCAGAATTCCTCGTGGTCCAGCTCCCCTATTAAAGGTTGCAGTAGCTCAAAAACCGAATTGCTGGAGGTGATCTTGACTTTATCTACAGCTTCTTCACTGCGCCTGCGTCTCCCCAGTTCCATCGCGGCCATTATTGTAACCGCCTTGGCCTCTCCAATTCCTTTGAATGATGTGAGCTGTTGGAATGAGAGTTTTCCCAGGGCATTAAGATTGTTGCTGGTTTTGGAAAGGATCCTCTTGCTAAGTTCTACCGCGCTCTCATCAGTGTTTCCCGTGCCTATAAGAATGGCGATAAGTTCGGCATCACTCAGCGCCATTTTTCCTTTGGAAATAAGTTTTTCTCTGGGCTGGTCTCCCACAGCCCAGTTTTTTATTGAAAATGGCTTGTATTCATTACCCATACCACTGCTTTACAGCTAAAGATAAAAAACCACTTTGAAAAAAGTAACTTTAAAAACCCAAAAACTTCATAAAATTAAGAAGGGATCCAGGTTTTTATTTCCTCAAAATCAAGCCCGCCATAGGTCCCACTGCTCATAAGCAGTACTACCGCATTTTCATAATCAAGCTGTTTTAAATACTGCTGAAATTGAGCGGGATCTGTAAACACTTTCAAATTTTCTTTTTCGAAAGCCTTCCTTATCTCATCTTCTGATATTGGCGACATCTTCTTTTGCTCGAGGGCTTCGGGAGAATAAAAAACCACGGCCTCATCGGCCACCTCAAGTGTATTTTTATACTGAGCTAAAAATTGGGGAGAAAGGCTGCTGAAGGTGTGGAGTTCAAGACAGGCATATAGTTTCCTTAAGGGATATTGTTCCCTTACTGCTTTGGTGGTTGCCTTTACCTTTGAGGGGCTGTGGGCAAAATCTTTATAAACCAGGGTATTTTCTTTTTCGGCAATCTTTTCAAGGCGTTTTGAAGCGCCTTTAAAACTCGCAATCGCTTCATAAAAATCATCCTCATCTACCCCCATATGCTGGCATATCCATTTTGCACCTGCAAGATTGCTCATATTGTGGGCGCCTACAATTTCAAGGGCCATTTCCCCTTCTGGGGTATCCAGTACCGTTATATTATTTTCTATTCGGAAGTCCGGCGTTTTATAAGGATGTTTCCTTATCTGGTTTTTTGTTTCCTCTACCAGGGTAACAAGCTCGGGATCCTCTTCATTATAGACAAGAATTCCCCCACTCACAATAGAATCTATGAAAATCCTGAACTGGTCAACATAATTTTCAAAAGTGGGAAATACGTTTATATGATCCCAGGCAATCCCGGTTATTAGAGCAATGTTGGGTTTGTATAAATGGAATTTCGGCCTTCGGTCAATGGCAGATGATAAATACTCATCGCCCTCCAACAGGATAAAATCATTATCCTCTGTAAGGTGAACCATGTTCTCAAAACCTTCCAACTGGGCACCTACCATATAATCTACCTCCCTTTCATTATAAGATATTACATGGAGGATCATTGAAGTAACCGTTGTCTTTCCATGGGAGCCGGCAATGACCACCCTGGTTTTATTTTTGGATTGTTCAAAAAGAAACTCTGGATAGGAATAGATCTTTATTCCCAAATCCCGTGCTTTAAGTAATTCGGGATTATTTTCACGGGCATGCATTCCCAGAACAATGGCATCCAGGGAAGGATCAATTTTATCTGGAAACCAACCCATTTCTTCGGGTAAAAGAGAATGTTTGGCCAACCGGGAGCGGGAGGGCTCATAAATAGCATCATCACTACCTGTAATTTGATACCCTTTTTCCTTTAACGCAATAGCCAAATTATGCATTGCACTGCCGCCAATGGCGATAAAATGAAGCTTCATGGAATAAAAATTTGCACAAAGATACTTATTCTCTCAGGAAAAAAACCCCGGAAATCAGGATAGAAAACAATGTAAAAAGGTGGAAAAAACAGGAATTTAAAACCTGCTTTGAGATTAAAGCTGCTGGATTCTTTTTTTCTCAAGTTCCGCTTCCTTAAAGTTACCCCTAAGCGTTAGAGCCTTATCAATAGATTTGATCGCTTCGGCTTTGTTCTTTAAGGTAGCCTGAAGTTTAGCTTTATTATAATAGGCCCAATCCAGGGTATAAATGTCCTTATAACCAAAATTGGAGATGTATTCATTTAATAGTTTTAAGCCGTATTGAGGATGAATTTCAAAGTCGGAAGCGGCTTTACCAAGTTCGTAATTCAAAATATTTCGTTTCTTGGAGCTTGCCAGGTTTTGGTGGGCTTCAAGAGCCTTTTTAAAATACACTTCAGATTCGGCAAGGCCTTTTTCCTCTTTCAGGATAAAAGCTTGCGCCAGGTAATAATCCACTTTATTTAAGCTCTCGAGTTCATCGGCAAACCCCTGTGCTTTATCAAAACTCCCTCCCAGGATACCCGGCAACTTGATATATAATTCGACGAGTACCCTTCTGGCCTGCACATGTTTAGGGTCTAATTGAACTGCTTTTTCAAGATATTTTTTTATGTCGGCAATATAGATTACAGACTGGATTTTTGAAATACTAAGCGCTTTCATACCCAGGGCTGCTCCATATTTAAAACTATAGTCGGCGTTATCAGGATGCTTTTGAACCAGGTTTTTGTATAAAGCCATAGAAGTGTCCCAATCTTTTTCAAAACCGGCAATATCACCAAGAAAGGCCAGGGCTACTGCATCGTTGGGATTTTCAGAAACCCTTTGATGCAGCATTTTTTTAGCGGTTACGATCTTACCCTGTTCTAAAGCAGTTTGGATCTCTAACATTGTGGTTTGGGAATAACTTCCCAGGACCGGAAATAACATAAATAGGAATAACATTTTTTTCATGATGTAAAGATATGGGCAATTACATATCACTTTACTATCCATTTGGTTCTCACCAAGTTGTTATTAACAAAAGCTTAACCATATATGCTATGATTGTTAAAATAATGCTTAAATCCGCTGCTATTGTTGAAAATTATTGCAATATTTGCGTAGCCTATTATGGCTACCTCACAACGAATTTTATTAATGTCAAATTTAACACCTAGCCTATGCAAAATTTTACTTTAGGGAAGAGAGGGTTACCCATGCTCCTTTTTGCCCTTATTTTATTAACCGCCAGTTTTTCCTCCTTTGCGCAGGAAAATTGCCCTACCGTAGAAGATACGACCCAGGATTTTTGTTACCTGGCTACGGTTACTGACCTACAGGCGACTGCAAATGGTGATACTGTAAGATGGTATCGCACTGCAGCGTCCACAAACCCAATACCTTCGAATGAATTGTTGCAAACTGGTACTTATCATGCCGGGAATGCTTCAGCAAGCTGTAACAACAGAGTTGCGGTAAGTGTTACAATTGATGATGCAGGAGCTCCAACAACACAATTTGGAAATATATTTGCACCTTGTGAATATGATGAAGATGACGTGAGTACAGTGCAAGCTCTAATCAATAATGTTGATGGATCCATCGAAGAAGGTGAAACTGAGAAAAATGAGGTGGAAATCTTTGCTACCGAATTTGGAGAAACTGCAATGGATCCTACTACCAGACTTATTGAAGGGAATAGTTATTTTGCAGGTCAAATTAATCGCAGTACTGGGTGTAGAACAAGCAGAATCGCTTTACGATATGACCCTGTTCTTGCAATTGCCCCCACTGGGGAAGACTTCCAGCAATTTTGTGTGGGTGCAACAGTGGCAGATTTAGAGGCTACTTTTACCAGTTTAGATGGCCAGGCCATTAGATGGTACAGCACTCCTTCATCTTCGCCCGCTCTAGATTCCACTACCCCTTTAGTTGATGGAGAAAAGTATTATGCTAGTCAAATTGTAAATCGTAATAATTCAAATTTACCCCCTTGTGAGAGTACAGATAGATTTGAAGTTACTGTTAGCCTTGAAGGAGGAGAAATTACGGAAAATACTCAACGCTTTTGTGAATCTATAGGAGTGGGGAACGATTTTGATAGACCAAGAGTTAAAAATTTAGTTTCTCAATTTGAGAATCCGGTGTGGTTTGCTGATGCTGATTTTACTATTGAACTAGATCCTGAAACTCTTCTTGAGAATGATGAAGATTATTTTACTTCAGATTCTGCTAATTGCCAGATCGAACAAGTTAATGTTGAATTATTTGACACCCCAAATGCTGGCAGTACTACAACTGTACCAGTTTGTTCAAATGATGAACCTTTTAACTTAGTAAATGAAATAAACGATTCTCAATTAGGTGCTCCACAACAAACCGGTCGTTTTTCGCCTGAGTTATCTACGGGAACTTTGATATTTGACCCCGCTGATTATGAACCGGGAAGGCATACGTTTAGATATATTGTAGAAGGCAATGAGGATTGTCCAACCGATGACACTGTGGTTTATGTCGATATCGAAGCTGCACCAATTGCAGGAGCAGATATTTCAGAAACAATATGTAGCTCAGAAATTAATAATGCAATCGAGCTAGCTCAGGAATATGTTTCCTATTTGGAGAACAGAGACCTAACAGGAACGTTTGATAATAATGCTACGCCTGAAGTTGAAACATTTACTTTGGAGCAATTAGCTGGTGCAATAGCCGGACAATATCAAACAAGTCCATTTTTACCTTTTTCTTACACTTATACAGTTGGAGGAGAAAACGGATGCCAGGACAGCGCTCAAATAAATTTAACTATTTTTGAATCGCCTTATGCAGGTGAGGATGCAATTGTAAATCTTTCAGCAGAAGGAACAGATCCTATTAACTTATTTGACCGTTTAGGCGGTACTCCTGATGGTCCTGGAAACTGGAGCAACGGCGATGGTATTTTTGATCCGGAAACAGATGCTCCCGGGGTATTTACCTATACTGTTACATCTTCAAATGGTTGTGTAGATACAGCCACAGTTACAGTTCAGGGAGATTGTCCAGTTACAATTACAGATACTCAACGTTTCTGTGAATCAATAGGAGAAGGTAATGATTTTGACAGACCAAGAGTTAGGAATTTAGAATCCACTTTAGATAGTCCAACATGGTTTGCCGATGAAGCCTTAACGCAGGAATTAGCACCTGAAACTTTACTTGTTGATGGGGAAGAATATTTTTCATCAGACTCTCGTGAATGTGTTATTGAAAGAGTTATAGTAGATTTATTCGACACACCAAATGCTGGAAGTACTACTACTGTTACAGTTTGTTCCAATGACGAACCTTTTGATCTTGTAGCAAGAATCAACCCTTCAATAATCGGAGCACCAGATACAAATGGGACTTTTATTCCAGCTCTGGTAAGTGGTACGAATGTTTTTGACCCTTCTCTTGATGTTGCTCGTCAATATACTTACAGGGTCGAAGGAAATGATGATTGTCCGACGGATACTTCATTTATTACTGTTAATATTATTTCTGCATCAAATGCAGGAGAAAATGGGTCTGTTGAGCTCTCCAGGGAAGGTAATCCGGTAAATCTTTTTACTTATTTAAATGGAAATCCTGATGAAGGAGGAACCTGGACCCCTGGGAATTCTAATGGAAGTTTTGATCCAGCCAAAGATGAAGCCGGAGTTTATACCTATACTTTAACCAACGGGAATTGTGAATCTTCTGCTACAGTAACAGTAACACTTACTAACGATGAAATTATTTGTCCCATAGTAACTGACAGTGAGCAGGCTTTTTGTCAATCAATTGGTGAAGGAAATAACTTCCGTCGACCCACTGTTTCAGACCTTTTGCCTTCTAATGCCATTTGGTATGCCACAGCAGATGCTGAGGAGCCATTAGCTGCGAACACAGTTCTAATTGATGGAGAAGATTACTTTGCTGGAAATGAAGATGGCACTTGTACAACAAGAGGACGTGTAGTTGTTATTTTAGATGATTCTCCAAATGCAGGAGCAACAACTAATATAACTGTTTGTGCTACCGATGCACCATTTGATCTATTAAGTAGAATGAACCCATCCATATTGGGAGCACCAGATGCAGGTGGAACTTTTACACCAGCCTTAGCTAGTGGTACAACTATTTTTGATCCTTCAGTAGATGCCGCAAGACAATATACTTACACGGTTCAAAGTACAAATGATGCGTGTCCTGATGATGAGGCTCGCATTACTGTGAATATCACGGAACCTACAAATGCAAATGCCGGAGAGGATGTTGAAGGAACTTATTGCTCGAATGACGGCATCATAGATCTTTACAGTCTTATTGCTGATGGAGTGAATATGAATGGAGTTTTTGAAGGCTTTGAGAACGGACAGTTTGACACTTCAGTAAATATTGGTGAAAATGAAATCACTTATACTGTTGATGATGAAGAAGGATGTGTTATAGCCGGAAGTGCTACGTATTCTATAACTGTTTTTGAAGCTCCAAATGCCGGACCCGGTGCAGATTTAAATTACTGCATCACGGATATTCAGGAAATGTCAACACAAGAAGCAATTGCAATTTTTGAAAATTTAATTCCAGATGACGTAACTGATGGAGGAGAATTTTCAACATCAATTAACGCGTTAATAATTCAATTCACCGGTAATCCAATTGGAGAATTTTCAACAACTTATACAGTTGTCAATGAGAATTGTACCGATTCGGCTACTTATACCGTAACTATTAGTGAAGCTGTAGCTGCAGATGCAGGATCAGATGTTGACGATCTGGTTTTCTGCTCAACAGCTACAGATGTAAACCTGAATAACTTTTTAAGTGATGATGCTCTCCAAAATGGATATTTTGAAGATCTTGAGAACGGAGTTTTCAGCCCTTCTACAGTCGGAGTTGGAACTTTTACTTTCACCTTCACTGTTGATAGTTCTTCTGATTGTGTAACCGGAAGTGACTCCGCTATATATACAATTGAAGTTCTTCAAGGACCGGATGCAGGGGAAAATGGAAATGTGACATTGAGAACATCTGACGATCCTGTAAACCTTTTCAGCTATTTAAATGGAACTCCAGATGCTGAGGGAACATGGAACCCCGGGAATGTAAATGGAGAGTTTGATCCGTCGCAATATGAAGAAGGACAATTTGTATTCACCTATACTGTTGTAAGTGAAAATGAATGTGAAGCCTCTGCGACAGTAACTGTAACAATTACTGACGATGAAATTATTTGTCCAATAGTAACTGATACTGAACAGGCTTTCTGTGAATCTATTGGAGAAGGTAATGACTCAAGACTCCCAAGGGTTTCAGATCTTTTACCTGCAAACGCAACCTGGTATGCCACCGCAACTTCAGATACACCGCTGGCTTCGACGACTATTCTAATTGATGGTGAAGACTACTTCGCCGGAAATCCAGATGGAAATTGCCCAACAAGGGGTCGCGTTGTTGTTACATTAGATGATTCACCAAACGCCGGAGGAACCACTAATATAACTGTTTGTTCAGATGACGCACCATTTGATCTACTTGGTAGAATGAATCCTTCAATATTGGGAGCACCAGACACAGGTGGAACTTTTACACCAGCTTTAGCAAGTGGAACCACTATTTTTGATCCTTCAAGAGATGCCGCAAGACAATATACTTACACAGTAGAGAGCACTAATGAGGCCTGTCCTAATGATGACACTCGTGTTACCGTAAATATAATACAGAGCGAAGTGGCAAATGCCGGAGATAACATTTCATTAGATTTCTGTATTGATGATGCCGATGTTAACCTATATGATTACCTCGCAGATGATGTTACAACCTCAGGTTCTTTTGAGGGTTATGCTAATGGAACTTTTAGTCCTTCTACACTAGGTGTTAATACTTATACTATAACCTATAGTATTGGTGATGATTTACAGTGTATAACTGGAACTGATAGTGCTACAATTACAATAACAGTTAACGACAGGGCTGAAGCGCCGGTAGCAACCGCCACACAGATTTTCTGTGAAGTGGAGAACGCTACTGTAGCTGATCTGGCTGCAACAGGTGAAGGTCTTGTGTGGTATCTTGATGCCGATCTTGAAACTGAAGCCGATCCTACTACTGCCCTACTTGATGGAGCTGTTTATTATGTAGCTTCTGTAACCGGGACCTCTGTATGTGAAAAATCTGAAGGAGTAATGGTAACGGTTTCTATCGATGACGCTGTTTCTCCAACCATCCAACCGGAAGGAAACGAGTTTTGTAGAAGTGACAATCCAACTGTTCAGGATCTTATTGACAACCTAAACGGTGATGGCATAAGAATTTATTCTTCTGCAACAGGAGGTACTCCTCTTGCTACTTCTGCAGCCCTTCAAAATGGTGTGGCATACTATGCTACTGCAACAAATGCCAATGGGTGTGAAAGCTCAGAGAGACGTTTAATTGCTGTTGAAGTTGGTTTCTGTGGTATTCCTGAAGGTTTCTCTCCAAACGGAGACAACATTAACGACAGGTTTGTTATCCCAGACATTGCTGAAGACTATCCAAACTATACTATCGAGATCTTTAACAGATGGGGTAATGTAGTATTCAAAGGAAATGCAAGGACTCCAGATTGGGATGGTGTTTCGAACCAGTCTACAACTTTAGGTGACAAAGTTTTACCTGCAGGTGTTTACTTCTACATCTTGAATTACAACGATGGACAAACGACCCCTGTTCAGGGTAAACTTTACTTAAGTAGATAATTAAAGGATAAACATAGAAAGAAATGAAAAACACAATTATAAAATATCTAATCTTTACAGGCATTATCCTTTTCTCTTTTAAAGGTATGTCCCAACAAGACCCCCTTTACACTCAGTATATGTATAATATGAGTGTGATTAACCCCGCTTATGCTACCGATAATCCCGGGATGCTAAATCTGGGTGGTATTTACAGATCTCAATGGGTAGGAATTGACGGTGCTCCAAGCACCGCCAGTTTCTTCGCTCATACTCCGCTAAGCGAGCGTGTGGAAGTTGGTTTGTCTATAGTACACGATGAAATTGGCGATATTATTAAAGAAAATAATATCACTGCAGATTTCGCTTACGTGCTTCCTCTAGATGAGAACAACAACAAACTTTCCTTTGGTGTTAAAGGTGGAATTACCACTTTTGACGGAGATTTGACAAGACTTGAAACCAACCAACCAAATGACCCTGCATTCCAGAACATCAGTGAGGTATTTCCTGTGTTTGGAGTGGGTGCCTTCTGGTTTGGAGACAATCACTATTTAGGTCTTTCAGCCCCAAACCTTTTCACTGCTAAACATCTTGAAAATGAGCAGGGTTTAAGAAGTCTTGGAGAAGAGAACATTCACTACTTCCTTACTGGGGGGTACGTGTTTGATCTTAACCCCGACTTTAAACTTAAACCTGCCTTCATGGCGAGAGGTGTTGAAGGCGCTCCATTATCTGTAGACATTACTGCAAACGTATTAATGTTCAACAGGCTTGAAGCTGGTGTTGGTTATAGATTTGGAGATTCAGTAACCGGATTGGTGAATTTCGCGGTAACTCCGGGACTACGCATAGGTTATGCTTATGATTATACTACTTCAAATCTTAGTAAGTATAATGATGGGACGCACGAATTCCTTTTGTTATTCGATCTAGACCTGTTCGGCTTATCTAAAGGATATGACAAATCACCAAGATTCTTCTAAAACCAGAGACAACATGAAAAATTTATATAGTACAATTTTAATAATCCTTATAAGTTTTTCAGGGTTTGCACAAAGCTCTGAAATAAAAAAAGGAGATCGGTTTTTTGCTCAGAGAGCATATATCGATGCTGCTGATGCTTATGAAAAAGTATCAGACAAGAAAAAGGAAGTGCTTCAAAATTTAGGTGATGCATATTTCTATACCAATCAAATGGAAAATGCAGCCGAAGTTTACAAGGTATTGTTCCTTAGACATGCTGCAGAAGTAGATTCTCAGTATAAATTCAGATATGCTCACGCCCTAATGGGTGCGAACAATCACGCGGAAGCAGATAAGTATTTCTCTGAATATTATGGAAAAGATTTCAACTTCGAAGAGTTCCGTAAAGAAATGGATACTACTGTTTCTCACGTGTACACTACCAATCAGGTAATGAACAATGCTGCTTCTGCCGATTTTGGAATTGGTTATTATGGAGACAAGGTTACTTTCTCTTCCACAAGGAATATGGAAAGACCTATCTACCCATGGAACAAAAAACCAATGCTGGATCTTTACACTGCAGATGTTAATGATGATGGACAGTTATCTAATATCGTACTTTTCCCGGGAGCTATTAATACAGACACGCACGAGAGCTCCGCTACCTTTAGCCAGGATGGAATGACAATGTATTTTGATCGTACAAATGATAAAAGAGTGAAAAATGAGGATGATGAAAGAGTAGCCCACATAAGGATCTACCGTGCTCAAAATGTAAATGGTAACTGGACAAATATTGAAGCTTTGCCTTTCACAAGTGATGAGTATTCAACCGAACACCCTAGCCTGAGTGCAGATGGGAAAAAGTTATACTTCGCAAGTGATATGCCTGGTTCTTTAGGATCATTTGATATTTATGTTGTAGACATCAATGAAGATGGAACCTATGGTTCTCCAAGAAATCTTGGCCCCGGTATTAACACTGCTCACAGAGAGCAATTCCCTTTCATTAGCGAAGAAAACGTATTATACTTTTCTTCAGATGGACATCAGGGATTTGGAAATCTTGACATCTACCGTGCTGAAGGTGATTTTACTGAAGCAAAAAATCTTGGTACTTCAATAAACAGCGCCAATGACGATTTCGCTTTTGTAATTCGCGAAGGCCAGGATGAAGGATGGTTTGCTTCAAATAGAAGAGGTACAGATAACCTGTACAGTTTCTCAAGAGAAGATTATACACCTCCTGTAGTAGATATTGACGAGAGAGAAACTAACACAGAAACAGGTAGACAACAATTAAGAGATGTTGGAAATATTTATTTCGACTTTGATAAATCAACCATTAAAGAAGAGTCTAAAATTACTCTTAACAAAGTTGTAGATATCATGAAGAAATACCCAACACTTGAAATAGAAATAGGATCTCACGCAGATGCAAGAGGATCTGACAGCTATAACATGGCACTTTCAGAAAGACGTGCGGCTGCAACTCTTGAATACCTTGTAAGCCAGGGAATAGAGAGAGATCGCTTAACTGCCAAAGGTTTTGGTGAGTCTATGCCATTGAATGACTGTACTAAGCCTACCGGATGTACCAGCGAGCAATACGCTAGAAACAGACGTAGCGAATTCACAATAATGAATTAAGGATTGCAACTAACTAACCAACCAAAGAGAAAGCCCCGGGAAACCGGGGCTTTTTTGATTTTAAGAATTTACACATTGGATAAGTACTACTAAAATATGCCAGGAAATTAATTATCACTCTACTTATATTAAAAAAAAACTCAATTGTAACCGGGGATTCAACTTGAAATAAATATCCCTGCCTCACGTGATTAGGAGGAATAATAAGGACCAGTTAAGAGGAAGATATTGGAAAATCGAGGTGAGCTAACTTAAGAAAACATGAAGTTAATTAGAAGTACCAGAACCCTACTTATTCAGGCAAATGATGGTTGCTTTTGTTATGGGAAAATGATGGGACTCCCTTAGCCACATATGAAGAAAGGGTCCGACTTTAAATAAAAGTCAAACCCTTGAAATTATAGCTAAAGTTACTTTATGAGACAGTGGCTGTTATTACTTTTTTGGAGGATATCCTTTTAAAGCTTTATCAATCATCAATCTCAAACTCTCTTCTCTTTTTTGGGGAGTTGTATTATTATTTAACTGGCCATCCACTTCTGCCTGCCAGATAAGTAGATCCTTTTCAGCATCAATGAAATCAATGGTAAGTCTAAGATAAGTTTCAGGTCCGCCTAAAGGAATTCCGCCCGATACACCTACTCCTACAT
Source organism: Gillisia sp. (assembly GCA_039989915.1). Lineage (GTDB taxonomy): Bacteria > Bacteroidota > Bacteroidia > Flavobacteriales > Flavobacteriaceae > Gillisia. Next base: position 203,681 of record JBDXGW010000016.1, on the reverse strand, counting down.
TGCGCCCGGTTCCCCCTACTCCAACTCCCAAAGTATTGCGGGTAGGAGTTTCATAGAAAGATGCATAGAAATTCACGTATATCTGTGGAGTCTCTGATGTTGTAAATCCTTTTTGAGACAACTTTTCATTCAGGATGGAAATGATCCTTTGATCGTCCAGCTGATTGAGGTTGGTTACAAGATCCGGATAGATATTGTAGGTATTAAGAGTAGAAAAATTTACTTTTTCGTCGTAATCGTAAACCGCTTGTGGGGTATTACAGGACACCACAAAAGCCAGCAGGATTATATATTTTGATAGTTTCATGAGATGATTTTTATTTAAAGTTACATAAAAATCATCCCCTGAACGGGCTGATTAACAAGAATTAAACAGCTTTACTTATTGAGCATTTCCCAAAGTTTGTCTTTCAGCTGGGTTAATCCCTGTTGGGCTACTGCCGAAATAAACATATAAGGTGCATTTAATTTTTCGTCAAGTTCGGCCTTGAGTTCAGCCTTTAACTCTTCATCAAGCATATCGCTTTTCGAGACCGCAACCAACCTGTCCTTGTCAAGCATTTCAGGATTATACCGTCTTAACTCGTCCAAAAGGATCTCATATTGTTTGGTAATATCTGGCGCATCGGCAGGAATAAGGAACAATAGAGTAGAGTTCCTTTCTATATGTCTCAGGAAGCGATGACCTATCCCCTTCCCTTCTGCAGCTCCCTCTATGATCCCGGGAATATCTGCAACCACAAAAGTTTGGTAATCTCTGTACTCCACAATTCCCAAATTGGGTTTCAGGGTGGTGAACTCGTAATCTGCAATTTTAGGCTTAGCGGCGGTAATTACTGAAAGCAAAGTAGATTTCCCTGCATTTGGGAATCCTACCAGGCCTACATCGGCAAGGATCTTAAGTTCAAGAGTAATATCAATCTCCTCCCCTTCCATACCCGGTTGGGCATATCGCGGGGTTTGATTGGTAGCAGTTTTAAAATGCGCATTCCCCTGGCCTCCCTTTCCGCCCCGGGCGACAATGATCTCCTGCCCATCTTCAGTGATCTCATGAAGGATCTCCTGGGTTTCAGTATCTCTTACTACAGTTCCCAACGGTACTTCAATATATTGATCACCACCATCTGCACCTGTACTTGTTTGTTTCCCGCCATGTTCCCCATGTTCAGCACGAACGTGACGTTTGAATTTTAAATGAAACAGGGTCCAAAGGTTTTTATTTCCCTTCAAAATAACATGCCCTCCACGGCCACCATCACCACCATCGGGCCCGCCTTTAGCCACGTACTTCTCGCGACGTAAATGCGCAGATCCCTGTCCTCCTTTTCCGGAAGCCACATGTATTTTTACGTAATCAACAAAATTCCCTTCAGTCATTTTCCCTTATTTATCTGCATCATTCTGCAGTTATATGTTTTCAGCTTTAAAAATATTCAGTAAAAGATTTCAAAACAATTTATTGCTTCTGCAAATTATCTATTACATCACTTAAACGCTGCGTAATTTCTTCAATACTTCCCACCCCATTTACACCAAAATATTTATCTTCTTTAAGATAATACTGTTTTAGTATGGCAGTTTCCTCATAGTATACTTTGATCCTGTTCCTTATAATGGCCTCATCTGCATCATCCGGACGGCCCGAGGTTTTTCCTCTTTCCAGCAACCGGTCTACCAGGATCTCATCATCGACTACAAGGGCGATCATAGCAGATACCTCTGTATGTTTTTTTGCCATTAAATTGGACAAAGCCTCCGCCTGGGCTGCGGTTCTTGGAAAACCATCGAAAATGAATCCTTTTGCTTCAGGGTTTTTATCAACTTCGGCTTCCAGCATGCTTATGGTTACATCATCTGGAACAAGTTGTCCTTTATCCATATATGATTTTGCATTGCGGCCCAGGTCGGTCTCATTTTTAATATTGTACCTAAATACATCTCCTGTAGATATATGTACCAGTTGATATTTTTCCTTTAAAACAGTTGCCTGGGTTCCTTTTCCTGCACCGGGAGGGCCAAACAATACCAAATTCGTCATTTTCTCTTGTTTAAGTTTATAAATTTGAGTGAGATTCCTGCCAAGGCCATCATAGTCTAAGCCATAACCAACAATAAAATCATTGGGGATCTCCATCCCTATATAATCTATCTTATAATCTTTTTGATACGCTTCCGGCTTAAAGAACAAGGTCGCTATTTTATAGCCGGCCACTTTTTCAGTTTTCAAGATCCTGTCAAGGGCAGCCAGGGTATTTCCCGTGTCTACTATATCCTCTATCACAATAACTTCACGACCTTCAATACTGTGAGTTAATCCAATAAGGGTTTCTACTTTCCCTGTGGTTAAAGTCCCTTCATAAGAACCAAGTTTCACAAAGGTTACTTCGCAATTCCCGTCAAATCTCTTGATGATTTCTGAAGCTACCATGAAGGCACCATTTAAAACCCCCAGGAAAATTGGATTTTTATCTTTAAAATCCCGGTTTATCTTTTCGGCTATTATATCTATGGATTGGGTAATTCTGTCTTCAGAAATAAATGGCTCAAACTTTAAATCGTGTAGCTGGATCAATGTAACTTATTTTAAAGGCTCAAAGATAAGGAATCTAAACATTTCCCCACTCTAAGTATTTAACCGATTTATGGGTGAATACTTCGGCATTCCATCTTAAAAAATTATTTTTGTTGAAATTCAGCAAAAATATGGTCAACTATTTTTCATCAGATTTTAAATTGGGAATTTTAGGCGGAGGGCAATTAGGGAAAATGATGCTCTATGAAACCCGCAAGTATGATATCCAAACCTATGTGCTGGATCCCAGTGACGAAGCGCCCTGTAAAATCGCTTCCAATTTCTTCCAGCAGGGCGACCTTATGAACTATGATACGGTTGTTGAATTTGGAAGAAAAGTTGATCTCCTTACCTTTGAAATTGAAGGAGTTAACATTAAGGCGCTGAAACAACTCGAAAAAGAAGGAATTAAGGTTTTTCCATCTTCGGCAACTTTGGATAAAATCCAGGATAAATCCATTCAAAAAGATTTCTTTTTCTCTCATAACATTCCCACAGCTAAATTTTCAACCTTTACTTCAGGCGAAAAATTCATTGAGGCTTTAAAAACAAAGCAGCTTAAATTACCCCTGGTTTGGAAAAGCTCCACGGGAGGATATGATGGAAGAGGTGTTGCCGTTATAAAGACTATGGAAGATCTTGAAGATATTACTGAAGGAGCTTGCATCGCCGAAGAACTGGTGCCTTTTAAAAACGAGCTGGCGGTTATTGTGGCTAGAAACCCGGGGGGAGATATGAAAAGCTATCCGGTAGTTGAAATGGAATTTCATCCAAAAGCCAATCAGGTAGAATATGTAATTTGTCCTGCAAGGATAGATGAAAAAGTTGCCGAACGCGCACGTAGAATAGCCGAAGATGTCTCCAGGGCTTTTGACCATGTAGGTTTACTGGCAGTTGAAATGTTCCAGACAATAGACGATGAGATCCTGGTAAATGAAGTTGCCCCACGGCCCCACAACAGCGGGCATTACAGTATTGAAGCCAGCTACACAAATCAATTTGAGCAGCATTTACGTGCAATTTTAAACCTACCTTTAGGAAGTACAGAAAGCAAAGTTGCGGGAATCATGGTCAATCTTTCCGGCGAAAAAAATTATTCAGGTGAAGTAGTTTATGAAAATATTGAAAAAATAATGAAAATCCCGGGGGTTACTCCCCATATTTACGGCAAAAAAATCACCAGGCCTTTCAGGAAAATGGGACATGTGACCATAATAAATAAAGATATAGCTGAAGCGAGAAAGATCGCAGAAGAGGTAAAGAATTTAATAAGGGTAATTAGCAAGTAGAGCGTATTAAGCCTTACAGGCACGATAATTTAAATCTTGGATCAAACTATAAGTAGCATGAGTAAAGTAGCAGTAATAATGGGAAGCACTAGTGACCTCCCTGTAATGCAGGAAGCAATTGATATTTTAAAGGGATTTGATATTGAGGTTGAAGTCGATATAGTTTCGGCTCACCGCACCCCTGAAAAATTATTTGATTACGGTAAGAATGCCCATACAAGAGGCATAAATGTAATTATTGCAGGTGCCGGAGGTGCTGCCCATTTACCGGGGATGATCGCCTCCCTTTCCCCACTTCCGGTAATAGGAGTTCCTGTAAAGTCAAGCAATTCTATTGACGGTTGGGACTCTGTTCTTTCTATCCTGCAAATGCCGGGTGGGGTTCCCGTCGCAACTGTCGCGCTGAACGGAGCAAAAAACGCGGGTATTCTCGCAGCCCAGATCATTGCAGCCACAGATAAATGTATGCTTGACAAGGTTTTAATTTATAAGGAAGGGCTAAAACAAAAGGTGATCGAAGGTGCCAAAAAATTAAAAGAATAAAAAAGCCACGCAAAGCGTGGCCTGAGAGTAGCACTTTTGTTTAAAGTTATAATTTATTAACCATTCTAAATATTAATCTAAACTATTTGTAACTACTTTTATTTTTAACTTTTATTTCAATTTAACAAAGGTGAAATATACAATTTTTTGAGTAAACACCCTATGATCAGACTAATTTATCTGAATAAAATGTTAAAATTTAAATTCCCATCAAATTTCCAATTCAAAAATTAATTATGAATCCACTGTTGCATCCCTTTGAGACGGCCCCTTTTTCCAAAATTAAAAATGAGCATTTTAAACCTGCCATCCTTAACGCAATTGAAATGGCAAGGACAGAGATTGAAACCATTTCAAGATCAAAGGAAGCCCCTAACTTTTCAAATGCTATTGAAGCACTGGAGTTCTCTGGAAGACAGCTGGACCTTGTAACCAATATCTTTTTCAATCTCAACTCGGCCGAAACCAATGAAGAGATCCAGAAAATAGCCCAGGAGGTTTCCCCTTTACTTTCTGAATTCAAAAATGATATTATTCTTAATAAAGCCCTCTTTGAAAGAGTTAAAGAGGTTTATATGCAGCGGAGCTCCCTTGATTTGACAATGGAAGAAAAAATGCTTTTGGATAAAAAGTATAAGGCATTTTCCAGGAATGGGGCAAATCTCCCCGAAGATAAAAAGAGCGAGTTAAGGGAAATCGACAAAGAACTGGCTTCCCTTACATTAAAATTTGGAGAGAACGTATTGGCAGAATCAAACAGATTTGAGCTGCACATCACCAATGAAAATGATCTTGCGGGTTTACCAGAAAGTGTAAAGGATGAAGCCCGGGAAGTGGCAATTTCAAAAGATAAAAAAGGCTGGGTTTTCACGCTGGAATATCCCAGTTATATCCCATTTATGAAATATGCTAAAAACAGGGAATTACGAAGAGAAATGGCAGTTGCCTTTGGTGGTAAAGGCTTTCATGGAGACGATCTTGACAACCGGGAAAATGTGCTTAAACTTGTAAATCTTAGATATAAACGAGCCAACCTGTTGGGTTATCCTAACCATGCTGCCTTTGTTCTGGAGGAACGTATGGCAGAAACCCCGGCAAAAGTTGAAGCATTTCTCCAGGACTTACTGGAAAAATCAAAACCTGCCGCCGTAAGAGAATTTCGGGAACTGGAGGAATTTGCAAAGGAACTGGATAATATAGACCGCCTGGAGAAGTGGGACGCAGCATATTATGGTGAAAAGTTAAAGCAGAAATTATATGATCTGGATGACGAGAAATTAAAACCATATTTTAAACTTGAAAATGTAATTGATGGAGTTTTTAAAGTTTCGAACTTATTGTTCGACCTTCAGTTCAAGGAAGTAATTGATGTAGATAAATATCACCCGGATGTTAAGACCTACCAGGTAATTGATGGTAATAACAACCAAATAGCCCTTTTCTATGCCGATTTCCATCCACGGCCCGGAAAAAGGGACGGTGCCTGGATGACGGTTTACAAGCCACAGTTTGTCTATGAAAACAAGGACCAGCGGCCTCATATTTCAATTGTGTGTAATTTTACAAAGCCTACCAAAACGTCACCCTCCCTCTTAACTTTTAATGAGGTAACCACCCTTTTTCACGAATTTGGCCATGCTCTGCATGGGATGCTTGCAGAAACTCATTACCCAAGTCTTTCGGGGACCAGTGTTTTCTGGGATTTTGTTGAATTGCCCAGCCAGGTGCTTGAGAATTGGTGTTATGAACCTGAAGCCCTGCAGTTATTCGCCAGGCATTACGAGACGGGGGAGATCATCCCTCAGGAATTAATAGAAAAGATTAAAAAGGCCTCCAATTTTCACGAAGGAATGGCCACTCTTCGCCAAATTAGCTTTGGAATGCTGGACATGAGCTGGCACGGGATTGACCCTACCAATATTACCAATGTAAAAGAACATGAAGAATCGGCCTTTGAGCCAACGCGGTTGTACCCTGAAGTTGAAGAGAATTGTATGAGCACCTCTTTTTCCCATATTTTCCAGGGAGGATATTCCGCCGGCTATTATTCCTATAAATGGGCTGAAGTTCTTGATGCAGATACATTTGAGTATTTCATCGAGGAGGGGATCTTCAGCAAGGAAATTGCACAAAAGTTTAAGGAAAATATACTTTCCAGGGGTGGCACTGAACATCCTATGACACTTTATAAAAGATTCAGAGGGAAAGAACCTCAACCCGATGCGCTTTTAAGACGCGCCGGACTTTTACCAAAATAACCCTGAAAAAGAGATGGTCATTTTAAATCTTATAGGTTTAAAAGACAATGCTATATTCTTTTTCTTATTTTTGGAAATACGCTTTGGGCAATTATGGCAACAAATCAAATAGACCCTACAAAATGGGTCGATAAATATTCAGATTATCTGTTCAATTATACAATCGTTAGGGTAAATGACAGAGATCTGGCCAATGATATTATCTCTGAGACTTTTCTGGCGGGCTTAAAATCCATGAAAAATTTCAAAGGGGAGGCTACAGAGCGCACCTGGCTTATTTCTATTCTGAAAAGAAAAATAATAGATTATTACCGAAGAATAAATTCCAATAAGGGCAAAGCCGAAGTGCGCATCAACTACAGCGATGAAGAAAATGATGGCGATTGGCTTGAGGAGCAGGCTCCGGACAGGTTTGAGCTCAATGCCGAAAATCAAATGGAAAATGAAGAACTGGGACTAGCCATCCTGGAATGCATGGAGAAATTGCCGGAGAAACAGGCAAAGATCTTTAAAATGAAAACAATTGAGGGCATAGATACTGAAACTATATGTAATGAGTTCAATATCACCCCGTCTAACCTTTGGGTTATAATTCACAGGGCCCGCGTTACCTTAGCTGAATGTTTAGAAAAAAACTGGTTTTAAAATGAATAAATTTAAATCCCTCTTTATGGATTGTTCAAATACTGCTCAATGCTGTGATAAGGCTCAATACGATGAAGCCTCTTTATTTGAAAAGGTCCAGATCCATATTCATTTGTTGTTTTGTAAACCCTGCAAAAAATACACAGATAACAATAACAAACTCACCGAACTAGTAAGGAAAGCCAATCTTAAAAGCTGCTCTGAAGCCGAAAAGAAAGCCTGGAAGGAAGAGATCACTAAAGAAAACCTACATACCCCCGGCCATTCCAAAAAGTAGTAAAAACCAAAATATAGGGATTGCCTCCACCCAGACCGAAGCATAATACTCCCCTTGATCAATAGTAGATCCTCTTAAGAACAATATCGTTACAATACCCATAACCCCCAAACTGTAAACATTTTCAGGCCTTATTTCCTGTTTTAAAAATTCCAGAAGCACCACGAAAAACACGAGAAAGTAACCTATGTTTTTTGTTCGGGATACGCCAGTTCGCTGGGGGATTGTTACTAACTGCGCCCTGTCATATTTCAGGTCCCTGATCTCAAAGGGTAAAACCAGTGCTATCACTAAAATAAACCGTTGCACAAAAATAATGATCACGTCTTGTTGCCAAATGTTTACATTTAAGTATAATGGCATAATTACGGTAACAATGGAAACCACCATTCCAATCACATAGATCTTCAAACCCGGGATTGCACGTAGATTACGGCTCTCACTAAATACCGGTAAGGCGTATAAAAGGGTTAATCCACCGGCTCCTGCAGCTATAACCAGTATTTCAAAAGGCTGGTAAAATATGGAGATTATCAAACCAACAAATATCAAAAAAGAGAAGATTTGAATGGCCCTTAGATTCTTTTGCAAGCTTGAATGTTGAAACCCTGCCACCCCGGCAAATTTCACAAAATTATAGCTGGTAATTGTTCCTAAAAATATAAAAACCAGAAGGGGTAAATCCAGATCTATACCGAAATTTAAAAGGCTAACAGCGCTTAGACAAACAACCGCGATTGCTACATGTAAACTGCTGTTTATGTAAAAATTGAGGATGTTTCTAAGGAATTTGTTCATATTGATTAATGGCTGAAAACTGCAGGCAAAAATTCATAAAAATCTTAACATCTCAATGGATGAAATCAGTAAAAATCACGTTTAAAATACGTAATTTCGCAGCACATAACACAACATTATTTTAATGAGAACAGATTCTTTTGCCCTAAGACATATTGGCCCCGATGAAAGCGAACTAAAAGACATGCTTTCCACTGTGGGTGTCCCAACTCTGGATCAGTTAATTTATGAAACTTTGCCAGATGACATAAGGTTAAAATCCCCTTTAGATTTACCTGCAGCTTTAAGTGAACACGAATATGCAGAGCATATTGGAGAATTGGCATCCCTTAATAAAGTTTTTAAAACCTACATAGGTCTGGGATATCACCAGGCTATTTTACCGGCTGTTATTCAACGTAACATTCTGGAGAATCCGGGGTGGTACACAGCCTATACCCCATACCAGGCAGAAATCGCACAGGGAAGACTTGAAGCCTTGCTCAACTTCCAGACAATGGTCACAGATCTTACGGGAATGGAATTGGCAAATGCTTCTCTTTTAGATGAGTCTACAGCAGCAGCAGAGGGGATGGCACTTTTATTTGCGGTAAGAGAACGCGATCAAAAGAAAAATGAGGTGGTAAAATTCTTTGTTTCTGAAGAAGTATTACCCCAAACAATCTCTTTACTTACTACCAGGGCAATTCCATTAGGGATAGAACTGGTAATTGGAGATCACGAAAATTTTGATTTTTCAAAGGAATTTTTTGGAGCAATTCTGCAATACCCTGGTAGATCTGGCCGGGTTTATAATTATAACAATTTTGTAGCTAAGTGTAAAGCGGCAGATATCAAAACCGTTGTAGCGGCAGATATTTTAAGCCTTGTGAAATTACAGGCTCCTGGTGAAATGGGAGTTGATGTAGTGGCAGGTACCACCCAACGTTTTGGAATCCCTCTAGGATATGGTGGGCCTCATGCCGGTTATTTCGCAACAAAAGAAGAATACAAGAGAAATATCCCGGGACGTATCATTGGGGTCACCAAGGATATGAATGGGAACCGTGCCTTGCGTATGGCCCTTCAAACCAGGGAACAGCACATCAAACGCGACAAAGCAACTTCAAATATTTGTACCGCTCAGGTTCTTCTTGCTGTTATGGCGGGAATGTATGCGGTATACCACGGCCCTAAAGGATTAAAATTCATTGCAGATACCGTACATTCATCGGCAGTAACCCTTGAAAAGCAATTAAAGGAGCTTGGTTTTTCGCAGTTGAATACCACTTATTTTGATACTCTTCAAATTAAAGCAGATGCTTCAGTAATTAAACCAATTGCTGAAAAAAATAAGATAAACTTCTATTATCCAAATGAAGAAACTGTGGTGATCGCCTTGAACGAAACCACAAATATTGCAGATCTCAACAGGATAGTATCTGTTTTTTCTGAAGCTTCAGATAAACTGGTTCCTGCATTGGAAAAACTTGAGAAAGGCACCACCATTCCGCAGGAAATAGAAAGAAAGAAAGAATATCTTACCAATGAGGTTTTTAACTCCTATCATTCAGAAACTGAATTGATGCGGTACATTAAGAAACTGGAGCGCAAGGATCTTTCCCTGAATCATTCTATGATCGCTTTGGGTTCATGTACTATGAAACTAAATGCAGCTTCTGAAATGTTGCCATTAAGCGACCCGCAATGGGGGAATATACATCCTTTTGTACCCATTGAGCAGGCTGAGGGTTACCAAACCGTGCTTAAAAGACTGGAGGACCAGTTAACAGAGATCACAGGTTTCTCAGGAACTTCTTTACAGCCAAACTCAGGAGCACAGGGAGAATACGCTGGCCTTATGGTGATACGCGCGTATCACGAATCAAGAGGTGATTCTCACAGAGACATTTGCCTTATTCCTTCTTCAGCTCACGGAACCAATCCTGCATCGGCGGTGATGGCGGGGATGAAGGTGGTAGTAACTAAAGCTACTCCTGAAGGGAATATAGATGTTGAAGACCTTAGAGAGAAAGCAATAAAATATAAGGATAATCTTGCTGCTTTAATGGTAACCTATCCTTCTACGCACGGTGTATTTGAATCGGCCATTAGAGAGGTAACAAATATCATTCACGAAAACGGAGGCCAGGTTTATATGGACGGGGCCAACATGAATGCACAGGTTGGACTTACCAATCCCGGAGTAATTGGCGCCGATGTTTGTCACCTTAACCTTCATAAAACCTTTGCTATCCCTCACGGAGGTGGAGGACCGGGGGTTGGACCTATTTGCGTTGCAAAACAATTGTTGCCCTTCCTTCCCGGTAACCCGGTTATAAAAACGGGTGGAGAAAATGCTATTACAGCAATTTCCTCTGCACCCTGGGGATCTGCACTGGTTTGTTTGATCTCTTACGGTTATATCACTATGCTTGGAAGCAAAGGATTGCAAAAATCTACTGAATACGCTATTCTCAATGCCAATTATATAAAAACCCGCCTTAACGAGCATTACCAAACCTTATATTCAGGTGAAAGAGGAAGGGCAGCCCACGAAATGATCGTTGATTGCCGTCCTTTTAAAGCCAATGGTATTGAAGTGGTAGACATCGCCAAGCGATTGATGGATTATGGCTTCCACGCTCCTACGGTTTCGTTTCCGGTAGCCGGCACTTTAATGATTGAACCTACAGAGAGCGAGAGCAAAGCCGAACTGGATCGTTTCTGTGATGCCCTTATCTCAATAAGAAAGGAAATAAGTGAGGCAACTGCAGACAATGAGAACAATGTTCTTAAAAATGCTCCACATACAATGGCCATGCTAACGGCAGACACCTGGGATTTCCCCTACACAAGGGAGCAGGCAGCTTTCCCACTGGAGTATGTTTCAGACAATAAATTCTGGCCAAGCGTTCGCCGGGTAGATGATGCATATGGAGACAGAAATTTAATTTGTACCTGTGCCCCCATTGAGGAATATATGGAAGCATAAACATACAAATCAACGGTTTGCAAAAATGCAGGCCGTTGATTTTTTCTTATTTTAAGAAGCTTAAAATAATGATACTTCACACAATAGAGTCAATTGTTTTTGATTCATTAATAAACCAAAATAAAAGCTTTTCTCATACAGGAGTTAAAAAGCTTTTTATTAATTTAGTTAACGATTTCACAAAATAAGTTGATTCAATGAGCATAAAGATCACAGGTGTTGGAAGTTTTATTCCGGGTTTAAAAAGAAAGAATTCAGATTTTCTTAAACACGAATTCCGGAATAATGATGGTTCTCATTTCCCTCATACCAATGAGGTAACTATTGAAAAATTCAAGGCAATAACGGGTATTGAAGAGCGCAGGTATTTGGAAGAAAACCTTAGCACTTCAGATATGGCTACTGTTGCAGCACAAAATGCCCTGGAAGATTCCGGTATAGATCCTGAAACCCTTGATTATATTATTGTTGCGCATAATTACGGCGATGTTAAAAATGGTAGTATTCAAAGTGACACAGTTCCCAGTCTTGCCACCCGTGTAAAGCACAACCTTCGTATTAAAAATCCTAAATGCGTAGGCTATGATGTTCTTTTTGGGTGCCCGGGATGGATTGAAGCAGTAATCCAGGCACAGGCATTTATAAGAGCAGGAATGGCTAAAAAATGCCTTGTAATAGGAGCTGAAGCGCTTTCCAGAGTAGTTGATAAACACGACCGTGATTCTATGATCTTTTCAGATGGGTCCGGCGCTGTTGTTTTGGAAGAAAGCAATGAAGAAGGCGGGATCCTGGCTCATGAGTCGGCTACCTTTGCCTATCAGGATGCACATCACATTTATTTTGGCACATCCAACCGGGCTGAAGAGGAGGATGACACCCGGTACATTAAAATGAACGGGCGCAAGATCTACGAATTTGCACTTACCGAAGTTCCTGCAGCAATGAAAACATGTCTTGAAAATAGTGGCAAGACAATAACTGATGTAAAAAAGATCTTTATTCATCAGGCCAATGAAAAAATGGATGATGCAATTATTCACCGTTTTTACAAATTGCACAAAACCCCCATGCCTCCCAATGTAATGCCAATGAGCATTCAGGAATTGGGCAATAGCAGTGTGGCCACAGTACCTACCTTACTTGACCTTGTTGTTAAAGGCAAAATTGAGGGGCAGGAATTGCACCCGGGAGATATTATTATGTTCGCCAGCGTGGGCGCGGGAATGAATATAAATGCCATTGTTTACCAGTATTAGATGTACGAAGAAACGTATCCTGAAAAACGATTTAATAAAACCCTGGATTTTCTAAAAGAAGTGGTACCCCCTCCGGCCAATGTGCTGGACCTGGGGGTTAAAAATCCATTTTCTGAAATTATGCTGCACAACAATTACCGGGTTACAAACACAAGCGGCGAAGACCTCGATTTGGTTACAGATGCCGTGAAAAATCCGGAATTTGACCTGGTGACCGCCTTTGAGATCTTTGAGCATTTGCTGGCCCCTTTTAATATTTTAAGGGACATCCAGGCACCAAAACTGGTTGCGACAATCCCTCTTGATCTATGGTTTGCAAAAGCCTATCAAAACAAGAATGATGAACGGGACAGGCATTATCATGAATTTGAGGATTGGCAATTTGACTGGCTCCTTGAAAAAGCAGGTTGGAACATAATTAAAAAAGAGAAGTGGACCAATCCCGTAAACAAAATTGGCATAAGACCGATACTTCGCAGGATTACCCCTCGCTATTACGCCGTGTATGCAGAACGCAGGTAATAAACTTAAGGTCACCCGGGATCATCTAATTATTCTGCTTTAAAGTTTATCGTAAATTAGCATAAAATCCTCCACACTTGAAGACCTATATAGTTATTCCGGCATATAATGAAGCTGAATTTATAGGCAAAACCCTTCAATCGCTGGTAAACCAAACTGTTCAACCTTCCAGAATCGTTGTGGTTGATGACCGGTCTACAGATGATACAGCAAAGATCATTTCCTCTTTTACCGATAAATACGATTTCATCTCCCATGTTCATACCACTTCAACTATTGAAGGTCATGCCCCGGGCAGCAAAGTTATAAACGCTTTTAACCAGGGGTTTTCAACTCTGGACAATGATTTTGATATCATTTGTAAATTTGATGCCGACCTTATTTTCCCCTCAAATTATATTGAAACCATCATTGAACATTTTGAGGAAGATCCCAAAACAGGAATGGCCGGAGGATTTTGCACCATTGAAAAAAACGGGATATGGGAACCGGAGCGGCTTACAGGTAAAGATCACATTCGCGGTGCATTAAAAGCCTACAGAAAGGAGTGTTTTTTCCAGATAGGAAAGTTAAAACCTCATATGGGATGGGATACAGTAGATGAATTACTATCTCAATACCACGGGTGGAAGATTAGAACCAATGAACAGCTGCTTGTAAAGCATTTAAAACCTACGGGGGCCAGTTACCGTGCCAAAGCCGGGTATATGCAGGGAGAAGCTTTTTACAGGTTGAGATACGGGTTACTTATTACTTTGATCGCTTCGGCAAAACTTGCTTTTCTTAAGAAAGATATGCTCCTCTTCAAGGATTACATCTCCGGTTATTTCAGAGCTAAAAATGAAAAAAAGCCTTTTCTGGTTTCAGCAGAAGAAGGCCGTTTTATAAGAGATTTGCGCCGAAAGAAAATGCTGGGCAAAATATTTTGATCAATTAGATGATTCTTTCAGCTTAATGTTTTTCCAGAATTGCACGCAAGGGTTGTCCTGTAGCTGCATTGGGGTTTGAAATTCCAAGTAATGCCGAAATGGTTGGCGCAATATCAATTATCTCTGTGCGCTCATATGTACTTCCGTGTGGAATTCCGCTTCCGAAGAAGATAAGTGGCGCGTGGGTGTCATAACTAAAGCCGCTTCCATGTGTTGAACCGGTTTCAGAATAGGTAATAACAGATGGCTTAAGCACCATTACTACATCCCCGCTTCTTTTCTGATTGTACCCGTTTTGCACCAAATGTGCCATTCCCGAAGTAAAAGAACCACTTTGCAGTTGGGTTCTTGTAAAAACATTGTTCACCTGTGGGTATTGAAGCATATAATGAGCTATAGTATTTTCCACCTCAGTAGCAGTTATTCCCGCCTCCTTTAAAGTTTCATAATTCAAGAAAACCTGATAATTATATATTTTTTCAATAAGATCGTCTTCATCAAAAACTTCTTTAACAAGGGAATGGATCTTTTCATTGAAACCATATTCATCAAAATACCCTGCAGGTATTTTTACAGATTTCATATAGGAAGGTACATCTCCCCCACCATGATCTGATGTTAGAAATACCGTATAATTTCCGGCACCCGTTTTCTCATCCAGATATTTCAACAATCTTGCAAGGTCTTTGTCAAGCCTTAGATATGTATCCTGGATCTCTTTTGAATTTACTCCAAAATTATGTCCTATATAATCTGTACTTGAGTAACTCAGGGTTAAAAAATCTGTAAAATCATCCTTTCCAAGATCTTCGGCCTCAATAGCAGCCATGGCAAAATCTGTAGTTAATGAATTTCCAAAAGGCGAGATTTTCACCAGTTCAAATTTTCCTGAAGTTCCGGAGAGGGCTTCAAGATCATATGGAAAGGTTGTTTGGTTATTAAAGCCACCTTCAAAAGTTGTTTTATCGGGTCCGCTCTCAGTATAGGTTTCTATGTCATATAGTGTGTTCCAGGTTGTGATATAGGATGTTGCCTTACCCGAATTATTAAAATCCTTCACCCATTTCGGGAGGTCTTTCATATAAAAAGTACTGGTTATCCATTTTCCTTCATCCTTTCCCTGGAACCAGTATGCCCCATTTGCAGTATGTCCCGCCGGCAGGATCGCACCCCTGTCTTTAATTCCTATTCCAATAGTTTTACCACGCAATTGAGTGAATAGACGGTTCTCATCTGCCACCGTGGTAGAAAGCATACGGTGAGGAGACATTTTCCCTGCAGTAGAATTGGTTCCTACAGATTCAACAGAATCATCCCCTGCATTATAGACTTCCTTTTTCTCAAACTTGTTATACCAGCCATTACCAATAATTCCATGATTCTGGGGAGTAGTTCCCGTGAATACTGAAGCATGTCCCGGTGCAGTATAAGTAGGAATGTAATTAAAATGATTGTTCTTAAAATTATAACCTTCGCCGATTAATCTTTTAAATCCTCCCTCTTCATATTTTTCCCAAAACCTTGTAAGATAATCGTACCGCATTTGATCAACCACAATCCCTATAACCAATTTTGGTTTTTGATGGGTTTGTTCCTGAATTTCTACGTTTTGAGCCTGAAAAGAAAAAATAGCAAAGGTAAAGAGTATAAAAAGGGGAAAATGTCTCATAATAAATCAATAATTTCTGAGAGTAAAATTAAGGAATTTAGGGGGTTTAAAGATTAATTCTTAGTTAAATACTTTCCGGCTAAAAATTACTATTTTAGCTTTACAAAAATTGCTTAATGGGCTACCTGCATTCTATTGGTGAATATGTTTTAATGTTAAAGGGGGTATTTGGACGCATGACCAAGCGCAATGTACTCAAAGAACTCATCTTTAAGGAGATTGACCAACTTATAATTAGTTCTCTTGGAATTGTAGCCTTTCTGTCTTTTTTCATAGGTGGGGTAGTTGCGCTTCAAACGGCGCTTAACCTCAACAACCCGTTGATCCCAAAAACCCTAATAGCCTTTGCCGCGCGGCAATCTATAATTTTGGAATTTTCCACCACTTTTATCTCCATTATCATGGCGGGAAAAGTAGGTTCTTTTATCACCTCAAGCATTGGGTCTATGCGGGTAACAGAGCAAATAGACGCATTGGAGGTTATGGGAGTTAATTCCCTTAACTATCTTATCTTCCCTAAGATCATTGCTATGCTTACTTATCCATTTTTAATAGCGATCTCTATGTTCCTGGGAATCTTAGGAGCATATACATCTGCTGTGGTGGGTGGGTTTGTAGGGTCTGATGAATTTATATCGGGTCTTCAGGAAGATTTTCAGGGATACCAGTTATTCTATGCGTTTTTTAAGACCTTCCTATTCGCTATGATCCTGGCAACAGTACCTTCATACCATGGGTATTATATGACAGGAGGCTCCCTTGAAGTTGGAAAAGCAAGTACATCCTCATTTGTGTGGACCAGTGTGGTCCTCATTATTACAAATTATATAGTAACACAATTATTACTTGGTTAATGATAGAAATTAAAGGCCTTCATAAAGGATTTGGTGAGGAAAAGATTCTGAAAGGAATTGATATGGTATTTGAGACCGGTAAAACTAATTTGGTTATTGGCCAGTCCGGTTCAGGAAAAAGTGTTTTATTGAAATGCATGTTGGGCCTTTTCACACCAGAACAAGGAACTATTGAATACGATGGAACAGCTTATGAGGATTTTACCGATGAACAAAAAAGGGAATTACGCCAGGAAATAGGAATGCTTTTCCAGGGTGGGGCATTATTTGATTCCATGACTGTAGAGGAAAATGTAATGTTTCCTTTACGTATGTTTACCAAGAAACGACGAAGGGATCTTGTAAAACGCGTTCATGAAGTTTTAAAACGGGTTAATCTGGAAGATGCCGCTCAAAAATATCCTTCTGAAATAAGCGGAGGTATGCAAAAACGAGTTGCAATTGCCCGAGCCATTGTAAATAAACCCAAGTATTTATTTTGCGATGAACCTAACTCTGGATTAGATCCTCATACGGCTACAATTATAGATAATCTTATTCATGAGCTTACTGTAGAATATGATATTACCACCGTTGTTATTACTCACGATATGAACTCCCTTTTGGAAATAGGAGAGAACATCGCATTTCTTAAAGACGGGCTTGTAGCGTGGAAAGGAGATAAAACCCAGATCTTTAAGACAGATGACCAGACCGTAACAGATTTTGTTTATTCCTCAGATCTTTTCAAAAAAGTAAGAGAGGCTCAGAATCAAGGGCTTTAATTAAAAGACCTTACATTAAGGGTATCCAACTGCAACCGAAGGTTTAACCATTTCTGCATTTTTTCTATATCATTCCTTTTCGCCCTGGCCGGAACATTATTTTTCCAGGTAACTGTAAAAGTTGGAATCGTATCTATTTTCTCAAAATTGGTAGAGATCATCGTGGCAAAACTAAGATTTTCCACATTCTCATAATTCGCTTTAATCTCCCTGCTTAAGTTTACAAAAGAGAAATCCCCTCTTCTAAATTTCAACAACTCCCGTTCCAGTAATTCTATGCGGGCGTCTTTATTCTCTATAACCTCCTGATTTCTCACATAAAGATCTTCCAGAATTCCGGTACGAACCTGGCTGGAAAGGGCTGCCATATCGCCACCCTGGGAAGGACCCTGCCGTATTATAAGTTTTGCATCCCTTAAAACTTCAATTTCCTGCATCTGGTTTTGCCAGGTTTCAATGGTCGCATCGGGTACCTGGGCTCCAATTAAATAGACCTCAATTTCCTTATTTTGATAGTCCTGACTTGACCTTAACTTCTCGGCCCCCGAGTATTGCACCACCTGTGTTAAAAACTCATTAGCTCGTGTTTCAAAAACCTGCTTTCTCAATAAATTCACAAACAGGATAACACTGGGAATAATCACTATAATTGCAATTGTGGAAGCAATTTGTGCGGTGCGTTTTCTTTTTTTACTATTAGCAAACTTCACCAGTGGGAAGCCCAATAATTTTGAAACCACAAAAGTTGAGAGTGCTATAAAAACCGCATTTATAGAGAACAGGTATAAAGCCCCAAGAGCAAATGCCCAGTTACCTATTGCAAGGCCGTAACCCACCGTACAAAGTGGAGGCATAAGAGCTGTGGCAATGGCTACCCCAAAGATTACACTCGCTATGGTACCTCGTTTTGTTTTTGCGACAATAAGGGCCAATCCACCAAAGATCGCCACCAATACATCGAGAATTGTAGGATATGTACGTGCAATCAGCTCTGGGGTTTCTTCTTTTACCGGAGATATCCAAAAATATATAAATGCCGTCAAAACACTCAACCCCACCATTACCCCCAGATTCACGAAAGATTTTTTAAGGGTATCAACATCATTTATTGCAACAGATAATCCTACGCCTACAATTGGCCCCATTAAAGGAGAGATCAACATCGCACCAATAACAACTGCTGCACTACTTACGTTTAATCCTATAGAGGCAACAAAAATTGAAAATACCAGGATCCAGGCATTATGCCCCTTAAAGGAAATATCCTTTTTTATAGATTCAACCGTTGTTTCCCTGTCAGTATCATCATGAATATTTAATAATTCTGAAAAAAACTCCCTTATACTGGCCCAAATACCCCGGGCTTTGGAAAACTCCAGTTCAGATTCTTTTACAGGAGGGTTGCTTCCTAAATTATCCCGGTTCTCCATAGCTATCCTAAATTCTCGCCATATTTTTCAATGGCTGCTGCTCTTAATTCTTTTATTTCCTGCTCCTTTTCTTTAGGTATTATGAGAAGCACATCTTTATCATCTACAATTATATAATCTTCAAGCCCATCAATGATAACCACTTTATGATTCCGGGTATAGATCATATTACCACTGGTTTCCTGTGGCATTAACTTGGCGTTTATCACAGCATTTTTATGCGTATCCTTTGCAAGTTTGCTGTAAAGTGCACCCCAGGTACCAAGATCATCCCAATCAAAGCTTGCCGGAATCACATATACGTTATCTGACTTTTCCAAAATAGCGTAATCTATTGATATGTTTTGTGACTTCGGGAAATTCTCCTTTATGAATTCCTCTTCGCCCGGTTCATTCAGCTCATCGATTCCGCTTTCAAATAACCCGAACATTTGGGGAGAAAGTTTTTCAAAAGAATTAAGGATCCCTGAAGCTTTCCATATAAAAATTCCCGCATTCCAAAGATAATTTCCATCCTCAAGATATTTACGGGCATTTCTAAGGGTAGGTTTTTCAGTGAATTTTTCAACTTTAAATAGGCCGGTGTCATTCTTTCCTGCCTGCCCGGCATCCTCAAACTTGATATATCCAAATCCAGTATTAGGATAATGGGGTTGGATACCTAAGGTGACCAGGATCTCTTCCCTGGCCGCATTTTCAAAGGCCAGATCTATATCATTTTTAAATGCCTCCTTATCTTTGATCCAATGATCGCTTGGCGCTACCACCATGATGGCATTGGGATTTTTCTTTTTTATCTTCATTGCCGCCAGAAGGATACAAGGCGCCGTATTGCGCATTACCGGCTCAAGGATAACCTGGTCCTCCTTAACCTTAGGGAGTTGTTCCAGTACAATATCCTTATAAATTTCATTGGTAAGAATAAGTATATTCTCCGGCAGAACCATTGTAGCAAACCTATTGTACGTGAGTTGCAATAAGGTTTCGCCCACGCCCATCATATCCTGGAATTGTTTGGGATGTTGGGCCGTGCTTACAGGCCAGAAGCGGGAACCCACTCCCCCGGCCATTATTACCGCATAGTTATCTTTATTTATTCTATTCATGAATATATGTATGTTTTAACCAAGCAGGAATTCCACCTGGGCATTGGGTTGAAAGAGGTAGATCCTGCCGCTCGCAACCTCAAGGCATTCATATCTCTTTCTTAATTTCTGTCCTTTTTTAAAAACCCTTCCGTTGTAAATCCTGAAGAGTCCCCCGGCAGGAACCTCAAAAATATAATTTTTATCATTCTCGGGATCAAATTTCTTCAATGCAACAGATAAGTGAGCATCGGTATCACTGCTTGCCTTGGGATCCTTGAAATGCCGTGCTATCAGTGGCAAAAGATGGTCTGGAAAAATCTCCGGCCTTATATAGGGCAACATCAATTCCTGAAATGTAAATTTCCATTCACTTCCATGGGGTTTAATGTTCCTGCCAAATCTTTCAAACGCCACCAGATGAGAGATCTCATGAATAAGGGTAATAAGAAATCTGAATTTATTTAAATTGGCATTTACAGTTATTTGATGCACCCCCCCGGGCATTCTCCTGTAATCTCCATGTCGGGTTACGCGTTCATTAACAATTTTTAGATGTATCCTGTGTTCCTCGATCAATTTAAAAACCGGGGCCACTCCATGACTCGGAAGATATTTTTGTAGGACCTCATTCATTGGCAATAGGTTTATGGAGTACTTTTTGAAACCTGCAGCAGTTTCCCGTTATAAAATTTTTGCCCGTTTAAACTAAAATCGGCGATATATTCTGCCATTTCTGCCGGTTGTAATGGAGCTTTATATCCTGGGAAAGCTTCGGCAAGCATTTCAGTTTGAACTGCTCCCAGCGCGAGCACATTAAAGCTGGGTCCGGAATCCTTGTATTCTTCAGCAAGCATTTCTGTAAGGGTGATCAAAGCCCCTTTGCTGGAACTATATGCTGATAGCCCGGGGAATTTCATACTTCCCTGAACTCCTCCCATACTGCTTATGTTCACCACATGACCGGTTTTTTCCATAAATGGCAACAGCGACTGAAGTAAAGCCACTATCCCAAAAACATTTGTTTCATAAACCTTGCGAAAATCATCTGGAGTGGTTTCTGCAAAGGTTTTATTAAGAATGGCACCGGCATTGTTTATCAAAACATCTACGGTTTGGTTGTTATCTTTAAAATAGGATTCCAGCTGCTTCAGTTCTTCAGGATTGTTGATATCACAACCTATAGCTTCCACTCCCGGCAGGCTCATTTCCTTTAAAGGCTGAAAATTGCGTGAAAGCGCAACTACTTTATGTCCCATTCCGGAAAATAATTTCACCAATTCCAGCCCAATTCCCCGGCTGGTTCCTGTAATTACTATATGCTTCATTACTATTTATTCATTCATTTTTATTTCCTTCGATGCCGAATTCACCATTCCTTTAATACCAGGGACCACCTTATCAATAAGGTTTGCCATATGAACAAAATCCATCTTTTCAGCTTCATCTGAAACATGGTGGTAATACTCATAATTGGTAAAATCAAAGGTGCTTATGGTTTGCGCAGGAACATTAAATTCCTGAAAAAACGGATAATTATCGCTTCGCTGAAAAAGGCTGTATTCTTTGGCCTGGGGTAAAAATCCAAGAACTTTCGCATCTGCGTATTCGTTGAATTTTTCGGCCATATTGGAGTTTTCATAACCGGTGAGATAAGCAAGGAATTCACGGTTTTTCATTGGAACACCAATCATTTCAAAGTTCACAAGGCTATACAGGTTTAAACCTTCGGTTTTTAAACGGGAAGATATATGTTTAGCGCCCTGAAGTCCCATTTCTTCAGCAGAGAAAAGGATAAAAAGCATGCTTCTCTTATTATTTTTTTCGCCGGCAAAACGCTTTGCAAGTTCCATTACTGCAATAGTTCCTGCAGCATTATCATTTGCGCCATTTGCAATGGAATCTCCATTTACGGCCTTTTCCAATCCCACGTGGTCATAATGTGCTCCCAGAATTACAAATTCCTTCTTTAAAACCGGATCATTACCTTCAAGAAATCCTACTACATTATAGCCGGTAAGCCCCCTCACCTCAAAAGAATCTCTGTAAGTTTCAAAATAGGGCGCTATTCCAACTTCTTTAAACCTGTTCTCAATATAAACTGCAGCTTTTTCAATTCCCTCGGTTCCGGTTTCTCGCCCTCGCAATTCATTGGAGGCTAGATATTCCAAACTGCTTCTTACAGATGCTTCGGTAGTTTTTAATTTAATAATTGGAGTGGTTTCCTGTATAACAGGGTTTTCCTCAGTCGAATTCTGTGTAAGATTACAGGACGTAAATGCGAGTAAGGCTGCAAGTAGCCCAATTTTTTGAAGGTTCTTTCTCATAAGGTTTAAAGATAAAAAAATCCCGCAAGAGTGCGGGATTTTGAAAAATATATTATGATTCTGGTTTGGATTATGCCAGCATTGTAACCGGATTTTCCAAATAAGCTTTCAAAGTTTGTAAAAATGCTGCTCCTGTGGCGCCATCTACGGTCCTGTGATCACAAGCCAGAGTTACCTTCATTGTATTTCCTACCACTATTTGTCCATTTTTTACAACCGGTTTTTCCACGATCGCTCCAACAGAAAGGATTGCAGAATTTGGCTGGTTTATGATACTGGTAAATTCTGTGATCCCAAACATTCCCAGGTTGGAAACTGTAAAGGTGCTGCCTTCCATTTCCTGAGGCTGTAATTTTTTGGAACGTGCTTTTCCAGCAAGATCCTTTACCTGAGCTCCAATTTGGGTCATAGACATTTGATCTGCATATTTCAAGACTGGAACCACCAGGCCATCTTCTACTGCCACGGCAACGCCCATATGAATGTGCTTTGCAATTCTGGTGCTGTCTCCGGTCCACTGGGAATTAACCCGTGGGTGTTTTCTAAGGGCCATTGCAGAAGCTTTGATAACCATATCGTTGAAAGAAACTTTCACATCTGGCATTTCATTGATCTGCGACCTTGAAGCCATAGCAATTTCCATATTTACTTCTATAGTAAGATAGTAATGTGGTGCTGTGAACTTTGATTCTCCCAAACGTTTTGCGATAACCTTTCGCATTTGAGAATTCTTGATCTCCTCAAATTCCTCTTCCCCGGCTGGAACGTATGGTTTAACACCCGATGCTTCTTTAGTTTCAGTGGCGGCAGGCTTGGTTTTTTCAGAAGGTTTAAAGGATTCAATATCCTTTTTAACGATTCTTCCATTCTCGCCAGATCCTTTCACTTCGCTAAGGTCTATGCCTTTATCTTCAGCCATTTTTTTGGCGAGTGGAGAAACAAATATCCTTGCTCCATCTGCTGTAGAAGTAGATGAAGTTTTGGTTTCCTTTGTTTCTTCTTCTGAAGTTTCTTCTTTTTTGGCAGCTTTTGGTTTTGATGAACCACCTTCACCTATTCCTGAAACATCTGTTCCTTCAGGACCTATAATTGCCAGAAGGCTGTCAACTTTTGCAGTTTCCCCTTCTTCTATTCCTATTTTTAAAAGCACACCGTCATAAAAGGATTCAAACTCCATCGTGGCTTTGTCGGTTTCAATCTCAGCAAGGATATCACCTTCTTCAACTTTATCACCCACTTTTTTAAGCCATTTTGCAACTGTTCCTTCAACCATGGTATCACTTAGCCTTGGCATAGTGATCACCTCTACTCCTTCGGGCACATCTACGGAATTTGTTTCTTCTTTAGATCCTTCAGAAGGCTCTTCCTTTTCCTCTGAAGCGTCTTTTTTCTCTACCAATTTTTCTGAAGAAGCATCTTTGGAAGTTTTGCTTTCTTCTTTATCTGAAGATTTTTTGTCCCCACTTAACAACCCGGAAATATCTTCACCTTTTTCACCTATTATGGCCAACAGGGTATCTACCGGAGCAGTTTCTCCTTCTTCAATACCAATATGAAGTAAAATACCCTCACTGAAGGATTCAAATTCCATCGTAGCCTTATCGGTTTCAATTTCGGCAAGCATGTCACCTACTTCAACTTTGTCCCCAACTTTTTTAAGCCATTTTGCAACAACTCCTTCTTCCATTGTGTCGCTCAACCGCGGCATATTGATTACTTCAGCCATAATTTATTCTACTTTATGTGATAAAAACGGATAATCTTCCTGCTCGTAAACAGTATCATACATTACATTTTTATCCGGATAATCAGATTCATCGGCAAATTTTTCACATTCGGCAACAAGGTCTTTAACACGTTGGTCTATTACCTTTATTTCCTTATCTGTGGCATATTTTTTCTCTTTGATAATGTCAAGCACCTGGGTGATAGGATCTATCTTCTGGTACTCGGCCACCTCATCTTTGGTGCGATATAATTGGGCATCACTCATTGAATGTCCACGATACCTATACGTTTTCAATTCAAGCAAAGTGGGTCCATCTCCTCTACGGGCGCGGCTTATTGCCTCGTCCATTGCCTCAGCAACTTTAATAGGGTTCATAGCGTCAACAGGCCCGCAAGGCATGTCATATCCCAATCCTAATTTCCAGATTTCGGTATTTTTTGCTGTTCTGGCCACAGATGTTCCCATCGCATAACCATTATTCTCTATACAGAAAACCACAGGCAAATTCCATTTCACCGCCATGGTAAGCGTTTCGTGAAGTGAACCCTGGCGTGCAGCACCATCACCAAAAAAGGTTAGGGTAACCGCTTCCCTTTTAAAATATTTATCGGCAAATGCAAGTCCGGCCCCTAATGGGATCTGGCCTCCTACAATTCCATGACCTCCGTAAAAACGGAATTCTTTAGAGAAAATGTGCATAGATCCTCCCAGACCCTGGGATGTTCCGGTTTTTTTCCCATAAAGTTCGGCCATGACGCGTCTTGGATCTACGCCCATTCCTATTGGCTGAACGTGGTTCCTGTATGCAGTGATCATTTTATCCTTTGTGAGATCCATTACGTGCAATGAACCGGCAAGGATTGCTTCCTGCCCGTTATACAAATGCAGGAATCCACGGACTTTCTGCTGAATATAAACCTGGGCAAGTTTATCTTCAAACTTACGCCAAAACAGCATATCCTCGTACCACTTCAAATAAGTGGCTTTGGTTATTTTCTTCATCTACAAAATAATTTAAGGCCAATTCCTGGTTTTGGTCAGGCCGATGACAAAAATACTATATTCAAAAAGAATGGAAAACAGTTTTCGCTATTAAAAAATACGAAAACGTTATAGATAGGAATTATCAAATATCAAAGGCAGTAATTCTTTTAAAGAATGTGATTTAACCACCTTTCCGGTTTCCCCCATAAAAAAGATCTCAATAGGGGTTTCCTGTTTTACTTCATATTCGGCTATTGCCTGCCTGCACGATCCACAGGGTGGTATGGGAGAAATAACCCGGTGATTTAATGATTTTGCCGAAAGGGCGATCTTCAGGAATTTTGCCTCAGGATACTTTGCCCCTGCGTAAAAAATCGCGGTACGCTCTGCACATAACCCAGATGGGTATGATGCATTTTCCTGATTACTGCCGGCAATTATCTCCCCATTATCAAGTAAAACAGCAGCTCCTACCTTAAATTTAGAATAAGGAGCATAGGCCATATCACGGGCTACAATCGCCTGGTCCATTAAATCCTGCACATCCTGAGGTAATTCCTCGCAGGAATCATATACTTCAAGGTTGCAGGTTATTGTAAGAGTTTTCATGAATAGTAAAAATGTTTTTTCAGCAGTAACCGTTAGGTCCTGCAGTATTAATTAATTCCCATAATCCCGAAAGATTAATTATCGGCAAAAGATTCTCCAAAATTAAAGGTAAGGCCAAAACGAAGGGTTCCTTCCAGCGGACTAACAACTTTGGAGGTAGAAAATAAGTATGAGATATCAATAATTACCGGCGCGTATTTAAACCCTGCCCCTATGGCAAAGAACTTCCTGGAACCTTTGGTCTCGCTTTCATTAAAATATCCTGTTCTTAAAGAAAATGCATCGCGGAAAACGTATTCTGCTCCCAGCGCCCAGGTTATTTCCCTCATTTCTTCTCCAAAACCACCCGGGGCATCACCAAAGGATTTAAAAATTCCCTGGATCGCACCAATGTTATTATATTCTTCTTCATCTGCCCTGTCTATCACTCCGTCTCCGTTAAAATCCTGAGGTGTGGGAACAAGAAGTTTATTAAATTCAAAATATGTCCCCAATCTATTATCGGCATCAAAGATAAAATCAAACCCGGCACCGGTTTTTAAATTGGTAGGAATAAAGTTTTCCTGTCCTACTTCATCATATTTGATCTTTGGGCCTATATTGGAAATATTTGCCCCGGCCCGAATTCGGCCATCAAAATTGGCGAAATAAATAGACTGGCTTTGGTAAAAAGCCGCCACATCTACTCCAAATGTGGAAGCCGCGGTGGCATCTTCATTGTTTACGGCAAGTTTCAGGTCAGACCTTAAATATCTCCCTGCCACAGCCATGGAAAAGTTATCGCTTAGCCTTAGAGCATAAGAAAGATCCAGGGTCATTTCATTGGGACTAAGTAGTAAAGGCATGTCTTCAAAACCCATTTGAGTTTCAATGGAGCCAAGACTAAAATATCTTAAACTCGCTGCAACCGCGCTACGATCATCCAGCCTGTTAAAATAAGTAAGGTTCCCAAGAAAAATATCATTTACAATATTGCTTAAGTAAGGAGTATAGGAAACTCCCACTCCCTGCTGGCTGTTTATAAAGGCATATTTGGCCGGGTTCCATTGCTGGGAAAAAGCATCGGCAGAGGTTGCGATTCCCTGATCTCCCATTCCGGCAGCACGGGCATCGGCAGCAATTAAAAGAAATGGAACCGCTGTTGTAATAACCCTATCTCTTTCCTCCTGGGAGAAAACCTGAATATTGAATAATATGACCAAACCAAGAGTCAAGATTGTAATTTTTTTCATCACATCAAATTGTGTTAAACAAATATATATTTTTATTCTTGTTAAGAGAAAGGGCTTTTATCAAATGTAGGGTGAAAAAGAGAAAAATCCTCAAATAACTTCTTAAAACATAACTGAAGAATTACACTATTATTGTATTTTAACCTTAGCCTTAAGTAATTATAAAAAATATATAATCTCATAGGGGTGATTTCCTGTAATTATCCCATTTGACGGGCTGTACCCGCAAAAGCCCAGTATTAAGAATATAAGGGAATTACAGGATTTTGAATCATATAAAATAATCTTGTACTTTTGCCGTTAATTACTATATTGCAAGGCCTAAATTACTACATAAAGCGAATAAGAATATGAGGACCAATGTAGCCTTTAAAACATTTTTTACTATCGCCATAGGCGTTAGTCTTTTTAGTTGTAACTCCAAAGATTCTTACAAGAATAATTCCCGGGCTACTGGTTGGGATATTAATTCAAAAGATGGAGGATTTCAATATAACACCAACTTTAAAGAACAGGAAACAGGCCCAGGGCTTGTATTTGTTGAAGGTGGCACCTATACCATGGGAAGGGTTCAGGATGACGTAATGCACGACTGGAACAACACCCCTACCCAGCAGCACGTACAGTCCTTTTATATGGATGAGACCGAGGTGACCAATATGATGTATATGGAATACCTTGACTGGTTAAAGAACGTATTCCCTCCTTCTGAAGAAAATTACAAACACATATATAATGGTGCAGTACCGGACACCCTTGTTTGGAGAAACCGCTTAGGTTTTAACGAAACAATGGTAAATAACTATTTACGCCATCCTGCGTATGCCAATTATCCTGTAGTAGGGGTAAGCTGGATCCAGGCTGCCGAATTCAGCAAGTGGAGAACCAACAGGGTGAATGAACTTATGCTGGAGAAAAAAGGGTACACCAAGGAAGGAGCCAGATACAATGATGTTTCAGCTGAAGCTACCTTTGATACAGAAACCTATTTAAATGCTCCTACCCAAACTTATGGCGGAAGCGATGAAATTACCCGTGGTGGTAAAAATGCAGATAAGCTGGGAACAGCTGCAGGTGACGGTGGAGAAGCTAAAAATATTTATGTTCAAAGAAAAGACGGAGTCTTGCTACCTGAATACAGACTTCCTACCGAAGCTGAATGGGAATATGCAGCTCTTGGTTTAGTAGGAATAAGAGAGTACAATACCATACGTGGAAGAAAAAAATATCCCTGGGATGGTCAATATACCAGATCTGGCGACACAAAAAGACAGGGTGACCAGTTGGCCAACTTTAAGCAGGGAGCCGGAGATTATGGCGGAATTGCAGGGTGGAGTGATGACGGAGCAGATATCACTGCTGAAGTAAAATCTTATGAGCCAAATGATTTTGGACTATACGATATGGCAGGAAACGTTGCAGAATGGGTAGCAGATGTTTACCGACCTATAGTTGATGACGAATTCAATGACTTCAACTATTACCGGGGTAACGTATACACCAAGAATGAGATCAATGAAGATGGAACCGTAAAAATTGTTTCCCCTAATGAAGTTGTTTATGACACCTTAAGCAATGGCCGTATTGTGGCACGTGCGCTTCCGGGCCAAATAGCCCAGGTTCCCATTGATGAAGCAGATACCTTTTTGAGAACTAACTATGACAACAGTGACCAACGAAACTTCCGTGATGGTGACAAACGATCTTCAAGATATTTTGAGCCTTTTAATGAAATTACAACTTCCTCTCAAAGAATGTACAACTCGCCTCAATTCACTACCGAGGAAGACAGTCTTGGAGTTATAAGACCAAAACATGATGAAACCAAAAGAACAACGTTGGTTAGTGATGAAGTAAGGGTTTATAAAGGAGGCTCCTGGAGAGACAGAGCTTACTGGCTTGATCCTGCACAAAGAAGGTATTTCCCGCAGGATATGGCAACAGATTATATTGGATTTAGAAATGCGATGTCAAGAGTAGGATCCAAATCACAGGCTAAAAACAAAACAGCAAGGAATTAATTTTCCAAAACCTTTTTAGGACGGTTTAAAAAGTACTATTTCGCATCCCCAATTTTAAATTGGGGTCTTATAAAACTTAATTTTATAAGATAAATTTTCTCCGGATTTTTTCGGGAAATTGAAAAAAAAGCGAAGCAGGTCACTTTTTAAACCGTTTCTTTTTTTATAAATTCCCTTTATGAAAATTGAACAACTCCACCAACTGTTCCTTCAAAGCAAAGGAATAACTACCGATACCCGAAGCGTCAAAACCAACCAGCTATTTTTTGCCCTTAAGGGCGATAATTTCAACGGGAATACATTTGCGTGGCAAGCCATTAAAAAAAGCGCGGGGTACGCGATCATAGACGAAGCAAAATATGCAAAGGATGAAAGGTATATTGTTGTAGGCAATGTCCTCGAGACGCTGCAACAACTTGCACGTTTTCATAGAAAATACCTTAATTTGCCCATTCTGGCAATTACGGGCAGCAATGGTAAGACCACAACAAAAGAGCTTATACACTCTGTTTTAAGGAAAAAATTTGATACCGTTGCAACAGTGGGCAATCTAAACAATCATATAGGAGTTCCCTTGACACTTCTATCCATGAAACGCTCTACAGAATTCGGAATTGTGGAAATGGGCGCAAATCATCCCGGAGAAATAAAACATTTGTGTGAGATAGCGCTTCCCAATTTTGGATATATCACAAATTTTGGCAAAGCCCACCTGGAAGGATTTGGAAGTATAGAAGGAGTGATAAAAGCCAAAAGCGAGTTATATGATCACCTTAAGAGCCATAACGCGGTTATATTCCTAAATGCAGATGATCCTGTTCAACAAGCCCAAAGCTCCTATCCACATTCCTTTTCATTTGGATCAGCAGAAACAGCCAATTTAAGAACAGAATTTCCAGAAAACACTCCAACCGCACAGGTGGTTATAGATAATCACATTTATAAAAGCACGCTTACCGGGTCTTATAACGCGCTGAATATTGCAGCGGCAGTTTGTATAGGAAAGTATTTCAGGATCAATGAGAAAATAATAGCCCAGGCAATTGCTTCTTATATTCCCACCAATAACAGATCGCAAATTGTAAAAAGAGGCCAATTAACCCTTTTAATGGATGCCTATAACGCAAACCCAACCAGCATGAAAGCCGCTTTGGAAAGTTTTAGAAAAAATCCGGTTAGAGAGAAAATGGTAATTTTGGGGGATATGTTTGAACTGGGGGCAACTTCTGAAGAAGAACATCAAAACCTGGTATCCAATTTAGAGGAAATGGAATTTGAGACCATCTATCTTGTTGGAGAGAATTTTTTCAAAACGCACTCTGAAAAATCGAACATCCTGAAATTTAAAAGCTTTCAAGACCTCTCAGAGGCTTTAAAATCCAATAAGCCTACGCAAGGACACATTCTTGTTAAGGGTTCCCGTGGAATGGCCCTGGAGCGAGTGCTGGAAGTTTTAAAGGAGGAGAAGTGAAATTTTTCTGGCCTGAGATTCCTTTTTAAATGATACCATAGTAGAATCTCGATTAAAACAGGAATACAAAATCCCAAATGGCGTTACCAGTCTACTCCCAATATAAAACATAAAATTGAAGTTAGCCTGCCAGGGAGCCACTCGACTATGGTCGGTACCGCTTCTAGCCAAATCATTCCAATAAACAAAAAACCGAACTGCTTTCACAATTCGGTTTTAAACATTCATGTTGGCCAACCAGGGCTCCCCGGGACTTCCGATAGTTATCGGGATCTCGCCCAACAAATAATGGAAAACAAAAAAACCCGAACAAAAAGTTCGGGTTTTTTAATTGAAGTTGGCCTACTAGGGCTCCCCTCGACTACGCTCGGGACAGGCTTCTCGCCCAACAAAAAAGGGAAAACAAAAAAACCCGAACAAAAAGTTCGGGTTTTTTAATTGAAGTTGGCCTACTAGGGCTCGAACCTAGACTCTTCTGGACCAAAACCAGACGTGTTGCCAGTTACACCATAGGCCAGCGTTTCAATGCGGATGCAAATTTATAACAAAGTTTATTCTACGCAAATATTTTTTCTACTTTTTCTCATCTTATTTCTTTAATGCCTCAATTTCAGATTATAAAAAATAAAATCCTTTTCATCGCGTTTTAAAATCTATCCTTTAAATATTTCTTAAATTCGCCACATTATTTTCAACTAACCGCATAACATGACCAAATTCAGCTTTAAAAAGTGGAATAAAATACTGGGATGGCTGGTATTTTTTATAGCTCTTACCACCTATACCTTAACCCTGGAACCAACCGCAAGTTTTTGGGATGCAGGTGAATACATATCAACATCGGCCAATCTTGAAGTAGGTCATCCACCCGGAGCACCGTTGTATCAAATGATGGGAGCCTTTTTCTCTACTTTTGCTTCAGGCCCGGATCAGGTAGCCTTAATGGTAAACTTTATGTCCGGCATATCCAGTGCTTTTACCATTTTGTTCATGTTCTGGTCTATAGTCCTGTTACTTTTAAAGGTTGCCGGTCCTGTGGAGCATATCACCTCTTCCGGCAAAATGGGTATTTTGGGAAGTGCCCTGGTAGGCTCCCTTGCATTTACTTTCACAGACAGTTTCTGGTTTAGTGCTGTTGAGGCCGAAGTATACGCTATGGCATCTTTTATCATGGCAGTTTTATTCTATTTAGGCCTGTTATGGGAACGGGATATGTTCCTGCCTCGTGGCAACAGATGGCTCATCCTTATCTCTTTTGTAGTAGGGCTTTCTTTTGGGGTGCACTTTATGGCACTTCTTGCCATTCCTGCAATAGGTTTTCTCTACTTCTTTAAAAATTACAACAAAGTAACTGTAACTAATTTTATTGTAGCGAATATAGCCGTGGTAGCGGTACTTATGTTCATATTTAAATTTCTCCTTCCCTATACCCTGGCTTACTTTGGAAATGCAGAAGTGTTCTTTACAAATACCGTGGGTCTCCCATTTAACTGGGGGACAGTTATAGCCTTCTTGTCTATTGTAATCGCATTTTATTTTGGAATTCGCTATACACTTAAAAAAAATTACTTCCAGTTAAACACGCTGTTTTTGTGTGTCTTATTTATTTTTATAGGTTTCTCAAGTTGGATCATGCTTCCAATAAGAGCCAATGCCAATACTGTTATTAATGAAAACAGCCCCGATGATGCCCGGGAACTTCTGGCATACTATAACAGGGAACAATACGGTGAAACCCATCTTTTCTACGGCCCGCAGTTCACAGAAATGTATGCAGGTCTGGATCCAGACAATCCTTATACAGATGATCGACCCAATTATGAAAGGGATGAAGCAACCGGGAAATATATAATTGTAAACGATTATAAAAATGCCCGCCAGAATCTTGATGACAGGCATAAGGATTTTCTACCCAGAATGTGGAGCACTCAGCACGCCACAAATTACATGCGGTTTACAGGACCGCTGGAATTTAAAGTAAAACCCGAGTACCAGGGGGAAGAGCAATTGCTTAATGCCATCACAGAGTTCAGGAAAAGTTATGCTCAGGGCAGGCTGGACTATGATGATTACCACACTTTTCTAAATCAATTCAGCCAGTATCTGGATGTTGAAAAACCCTCGTTCTCCTCAAATATTGGTTACATGTTTGAGTATCAGTTTGGCTATATGTACTGGAGATATTTTATGTGGAACTTTGTAGGGAGACAAAATGACAATCAGGGCCAGTATACAGATCTCAATGGAAACTGGTTAAGCGGCATAAAATTCATTGATGAATTACGGCTTGGTTCCCAGGATAACCTTCCGGGGGATATGAAGAATAATAAAGCCCGCAATACGTATTTCTTTTTACCTCTCATTTTGGGGATCATAGGTATTGTTTTTCAATATTCCAGGGATAAAAAAGGCTTTTGGGTGCTTACTGTTTTCTTCCTCTTTACAGGAATTGCTTTAAAAATATATTTAAATGAACGCCCATTTGAACCCAGGGAAAGAGATTATGCCCTGGTTGGTTCCTTTTATGTATTTGCCATTTGGATAGGTTTTGGGGTTTATGCAATTTTTGATTATTTAAGCCGAAAAATTAAACCCTCCATTGCTGCCCCGGTGGCAATTGTAGCATCCTTACTTGCCGTTCCAGCTTTACTGGTAGCGGAAAACTGGGATGACCATGACCGGTCAAATAAATATACCGCTCTTGCCATGGCTAAAATGTACCTGGACTCGGTAGATGAAAACGCTATTTTATTTACCATTGGAGACAATGATACCTTTGCCCTCTGGTACGCACAACAAATTGAAGGCTATCGAAGAGATGTGCGCATAGTGAACACCAGCCTTTTTGCTACCGACTGGTATATTGACCAAATGAAGCGGAAAGCCTGGACCAGTGATCCTGTTCCATCTCAACTGGAACATCACCAGTACCGCGCGGGAACCAATGAATTTGTGATCTTCCAGGAAGTGACCAGAGATACTATGGCGTTAAAGAACTGGATGACCTGGATTGCAAGCGATAACCCTGGTACGAAAGGAGAATTGCAAAGCGGGCAGGTGGTAAATACTTTTCCTACAAAATCCATACGCATCCCTGTGAATCGCGAGAACGTTTTACAATACGGAATTGTAAAACCCGAAAATGAAGATGAGATCGTTGATAATATCTTTATTCAACTGGAAGGAAATGTAATTTATAAAAACAGGTTGTTAATGCTTGATATTATTGCTAATAACGACTGGAAGCGACCTATTTATTTTACCGGTGGAAGTTTTGGTGATGATGATTACCTGTGGATGAAAGATTTCCTTCAGCTTGATGGAGTGGCCTATAAACTGGTGCCCATAAGAACCCCTGTAAATCCGCGAACTCCCTTTGATATGGGAAGGATAGATACAGATAAGATGTACAACATTGTAAAAGGATGGGATTGGGGTAATATGGAAGACCCAAAAATTTACCACGATCCTGAAACCCGAAAAAATACTATCACTTACAGAAGCAACTTAGCAAGACTTATAGAAGCTTTACTAAATGAAGGAGACACGCAAAGGGCCACCGAAATGCTTGATCTGGCAATGGAGAAGATGCCTGTAGAATTTTATGGATATTACACCCTGCTGGAGCCTTACATTAGCGGATATTTTGAAGTAGGCGAACCTGAAAAAGCAAAAGCCCTTTGGGACCAGGTAGCTGTAAAATACCAGGAAAACCTGAAATTCTACAGTGGCTGGGATGCGGAACGCCAATTTGATAATGCAGATGTTATAATAACCGATATGGAACGCTACCGTGCCCTGGTAGACCTTCTATTCATTCACGGGGAACAGGAATATGGGCGTGGCAAAGCGGAAGAGTTTAACAGCTACCTTACTTTATTTCCACGTTTTTATGATGATGAAGATGAACAGGAGCTCGAGCCGGTTTCCAATGAGGCAATAGAAAGGGAATTTAGGGAAATGCAACAATTAGATTCACTGGACAGTACTTCAATGGATTAAAAGATGACAGGCCTGTCAAAGATCATTTCCACAGCCGGAAGGGTTATTTTCCCCTCCCTGCTGTGGAATTTTGATTTAAAGGACAAAACCATTTACCTAACTTTTGATGACGGCCCAATTCCTGAAATTACCCCCTGGGTCCTGGCCAGGCTAAAGGAGTATAATGCAAAAGCCACCTTCTTTTGTATTGGTGAAAATATCTCCAAAAACCCCTCCATTTTTAGACAGATCTTAAATGAAAGACATTCAGTTGGGAATCATACCTACAACCATTTAAATGGATGGAAAACGCCTTCAGAAGAATATATTAAGAATGTACTTCTGGCTGAAAAAGTAATTAAAACGTTCCAATCTACCGGCGATGTAATATCACCATTAAATCAAGCAGATTTAAATTCAAAAAAGGAATTGTTTCGCCCTCCCTTTGGGAAGATAACTCCCGGCCAGATCAAAAAGCTGGAACAACTGAATTATAAAATAGTAATGTGGGATGTGATAAGCGAGGACTATGACCAAAGCAAGAAGCCTAAAAAATGTTTTGAAGATGTGGTGAGGTATTCAAAACCGGGAAGCATCCTGGTATTCCACGACAGCGTAAAAGCGTTCAGGAATTTACAAAAAATCCTGCCTTACGTGCTTAAGTATTATTCTGAAAAAGGCTTTGAATTTAAGGCGCTCTAAATATATTCCTTTAGAAGCCCAATAAGGGTATTGGCATCCTGCTCGCCGCTTTGCCTCCATTTCATTTCCCCATCCTTATAGATCATAAGAGTTGGCAGGCCTTTAACTCGCAAAGCTTCCGCCAGTTGAGAATTTTTATCTACATCTATTTTAATGATCTTCGCCTTATCACCAAGGGCGGCGGCAACATCTCTTAAAACAGGGTGCATCGCGGTTGAGGCATCATTCCATTCGGTATAAAAATCCAATAAGACCGGAATGTTTAAATCTATTAATTCACCAAATTTTGACATAAGCTGGAAGCTAAATTTTGATCAGATTTTAATACCATTATTAATTATAATATCAAATATAGTAATTTCTTTGAATTATGCAGGCTTAGGGCCTTTTCGTAATTCAATCACACTAATTTCGGGCCAGATGCCAACCCTTCCGGGATAGGCAAGAAATCCGAAGCCACGGTTAACATTTATGTACCTGCCAAACTCCTCATAGATCCCTGCCCAGTTCTCATAACGATATTGAACGGGGCTCCACCTGAACCAGCCCGGGATCTCAATTCCAAACTGCATCCCGTGGGTATGACCACTCAGGGTAAGCTGATAGTTATTAGGATCGTTCTTGATCTTTTCCTGCCAGTAGGACGGGTCATGGCTTAACAGTATCTTAAATTGCTCCGGGGATAACCCCCGGCCGGCCTTATCCAGATCGCCCTTTTTCTTAAATCCGCCGGTACCCCAGTTCTCTACTCCTACAAGAGCTATCTTTTCCCCGTTCTTTTCAATGAATCTGTGCTCGTTGAGCAATAAGTTCCAACCCATTTTTTTGTGAACACCCTTGACCGCTTCCACATTTTCCAGCCTTTCCCTGTCGCTATTCCAGCTTACATAATCTCCGTAATCATGATTTCCAAGCACAGAGAATACCCCGTCATTGGCTTTGATATTGGCAAAGGTTTCAGTCCAGGGGCCCATTTCCTCGGCCAGGTTGTTCACCAGATCCCCGGTAAACAAAACGGTATCACCTTCCTGCTCATTAATAAGATCTATGGCGTACTCTATCTTCTTTTTATTATCAAAGCTTCCGCTGTGAATATCGCTTATTTGTGTAATACGGTACCCGTCAAAAGAATCCGGGAGATCATCAAAATGAAGAGTGTATTTTAAAACCTTAAAATTATACCGGCCTTGATACATTCCATACAGAAGGGATGCAAAAGGAATTGCGGCTATCCCCAGGGCGATCTGGCTTATAAATTTTCTTCTCGAGGGTAGGCTGAAATCTTCAGCAGGAGCGGTGGCTTTTTGATATACAGCAACCAGTACCCTTCCTATATCTTCCCCAAACATGAAAAGCATTGTTATGAGGTTTGCTGCCATAAAGGCAAGCATAAAACCAATTGCATAACCTCTGCCACCGGTAAATCCACCCTCGGGGTTGGGTTGTGAAAGTTGATAAACGAGATTAACCAAAATGGCAAGGGATAAAATAACATAGGCAGCCAATACCCAGTTGCTCCTGGATACGGTTCTTAAAGACTGAAAAGAATAAAAATTGATTAAAAAATATATAATGATAAAAATGATCCAACGCATGTGTAAACCTTTAATTTTTTGCGAAGGTATCGCTAATCCTATGCCATAAGTCTCTATTTTGTCTTAGTTTAACCAATTGCGCTATAGACAAAACCATAGGTTCTTTAAATTATATTTTCTCCTCTAGACATGCCTGTTTGGAATATCTTCTACAGAAAACCCATATAAAAGATCTGCCTCTTCTTCCTTTAATTTTTGTACCAGGTCCAGGGCTTCAGACACTACATCACTGCAAATTACCACAAGCGAGCCGGGAATGGCATTTTTTATGGCGAAAATTGCAGCTTCTTTTTCATTGGGAATAATGGTTGTTTTTTTATTTGGATCCTTCTGCTTAATCCCGTCATTGAGCATTTTGATCAATTCCTTCTCGGTTCTTCCTCTAAGGTTTTTATCCTGCCTAATAATGATCTCGTCAAACATTTCAGCAGCAATACTTCCTATTTCATTGGTATCTTCTTCCCTGCGGTCTCCTACTCCGGCAATAACGCCCACTTTGACTGTAGCATCCATTTTTTCAATAAATTTTTGCAAAGCCCTCATTCCTGCGGGATTATGCGCATAATCCAACAACACCTGGAAATCCTTGAACTGGAATAAGTTTAATCTTCCGGGGGTTTGAGAGGGAGATGGGATAAATGATTCCAATCCTACCTTTATATCCTCAATTGTAAACCCTCGTATATATGCCGCAAGCGCAGCGGGTAGGACATTTTGTATCATAAAGGCTGCTTTCCCTCCAAATGTAAGGGGGACATTTACTGCTTTAACCACCCGTAACTTCCATTCACCCTTGCATATGGTTATATATCCATGTTCATAAATAGCACAGAGACCACCTTTCTTTTGCTGGGCCCGTATCCGCGGATTCTCCTCATCCATTGAGAATAAGGCGATCTTGCAGGAAACACTATTGCCCATCTCAAACACAAGTTCATCATCTGCATTTAAAATTGCATATCCATCGGGCGAAACGCTTTCAGGAATTATACCTTTTACCTTTGCAAGTTGTTCAATGGTATGGATTCCTTTTAAGCCCAAATGATCCTCGGCTACGTTGGTAACAATTCCTATATCACATTTATGAAAACCCAGTCCCGCACGAAGTAGACCACCTCGCGCGCATTCAAGAACCGCAAAATCTACTGTAGGGTCCCTTAGCACGAATTCTGCACTTCCCGGGCCTGTACAATCTCCCTTCATCAACATCCGGTTTTGGATGTAAATTCCATCACTGGTGGTATACCCCACTTTAAATCCCTTTAATTTCGCAAAATGGGCTATCAATCGGGTTGTAGTGGTTTTACCGTTGGTACCTGTTACTGCGATAATTGGAATTTTTCCATTAGAACCGTGGGGAAACAATTTATCTATAACCGGTGCGGCCACATTTCTGGGTAAACCTGTAGTGGGTGCCAGGTGCATTCTGAATCCCGGCCCTGCATTCACTTCTATTACACTACCACCGGTTTCGGCCAGGGGCTGACTGATATCTGTGGTCATCACATCAATACCGCAAATATCAAGATCAATGATTCTTGAAATACGCTCGGCCATAAAGATATTTGCAGGATGTACAATATCTGTTACATCTTCGGCAGTTCCTCCTGTGCTAAGATTTGCGGTGTCCTTTAGGATAAGGACCTCCCCTTCCTGCAGTACGGTATTAAGGCTGTAGCCTTTTGCAGCTATTAAATTTTTAGTAAGGTCATTAACGGTTATCTGAGTTAATACATTTTCATGGCCATAACCACGTCTTGGATCACTGTTTACCTCATCTATAAGTTCCTGTATACTTTGCTTCCCATCGCCTGTAACATTGGCCGGGGTTCTTTTGGCTGCAGCCACAAGTTGATGATTGATCACCAAAAGCCTGTAATCTTCCCCTGTGATGAATTTCTCAATGATCACCGAATTAGAAACTTTTTGGGCCGCCTGGAAACCTTTTAGAGCATCTTCTTTAGTGCTTATATTTACAGTTATACCTCTTCCATGATTCCCGTTAATAGGTTTGGTTACCAAAGGAAATCCTACATAATTTATTACTCTTTCAAGATCTTCTTCCTTCCTTATAATCCTGCCTTTTGGTACCGGAATTTCTGCCTGTTCCAGCAAAAATTTGGTATCTTCCTTATCTCCGGCTATTTCAACCGCAATATTGCTTGTCTCACTCGAAACCGTTGCCTGTATCCGCTTTTGATTGGCTCCGTATCCCAATTGGCATAAAGAATTCCTGTTTAAACGTATCCAGGGAATTCCACGGGCTGCGGCTTCTTCTACAATGGAGCCCGTGCTGGGTCCAAGTCTCACATCTTCCCTTAAGATCCTCATTTCCTGAATGTCTGCCCCAAGATCATATTCTTTGCCTTCTACCAGGGCTTCACAAATCCTAACTGCAGCATTTGCGGCATAAACCCCAACAGCCTCCTCCATATATGCAAACACAACATTATAAACCCCATGCTCCCCATACCCACGGGTACGGCCAAAACCTACGTCCATTCCGGCAAGGGTCTGGATCTCCAGTGCGATATGTTCAATAATATGACCCATCCAGGTTCCCTCTTCCACCCGCTGGAAAAATCCGCCGGGGGTTCCTACAGAACATCTGTGTTCATACATATTCGGGAACATAGCCTCCAGCCTTTCTTTGAATCCTTCTATTGAACTGGAAGGCCTTTCTTCCATTTCCTCAAGATCCAGAACCATTACTATAAGTTTATGGCGATTTACCGACCAATAATTGGGACCGCGAAGGGCATTTATTTCTCTTATAAACATAGAAGATCAGGAATTTAGAATTATAAATAAATGGGCAAGGGGATTAAAACCGGTTAAAGTATGAATCGGTCTATTAATACACTATTTTTGCAACAAAATTTAATGTTTTATTATGATTAAAGGCACCCTCATCCCTATAGGAGGAAATGAAGATAAAGGATTTCACAAAGGCGGCAGGTTTAGAATGGATTACATAAGCCAGGGGATCCTGGCCCGTGTCGTTTTTGAAAGTGGAGGAAATGGTGCAAGAATTCTGGTGATCACCACAGCCTCCGGAATTCCCGATGTGGTTGCCCAAAACTATATAGATGCATTTGATAAACTGGGATGTAGTAATGTGGAGACCCTGTATATTGGATCTAAGGAAGAAGCAAATCTCCCGGGAAATTTAGAAAAACTAAAAGAAGCAGATTGTGTAATGTTTTCCGGCGGAAATCAATCCAAGATCACCACTTTTATTAAAAACACTCAGTTCCATAAACTTTTAATGGAGCGTTACCTTAACGAAGAATTCGTAGTTGCAGGCACCAGTGCCGGCGCTATGTGTATGTCGGCTGAAATGATCTCCGGCGGAAGCAGCAAGGAATCCTTTATAAAGGCTTCTACCAAAATGAGAAAAGGAATGTCTCTGGCTCCGGAGATTATTATTGACACGCATTTTATTCAGCGCGGGAGATTTGGAAGGCTCTCTGAAGCTGTTGCACGTTTTCCGGATCTTGTGGGAATAGGCCTGGCTGAAGATACCGGAATGGTAATACGCGGAGGAAACAACTGCGATATTATAGGCTCCGGAATGGTTATCGTGTTTGATCCCGGAAAACTTACCCACAACAATTTTAAAATTTTAAAGGACGGCACCCCGCTCACAATGAGAAACCTTATAACCCATGTGCTTTCAAACGGAGATAGCTTTGACATTGCGGAAAGAAGGGTTGACGTTATGGCCGCGGTAAAAAGTTTGATCTAGGAACTGCCCTTTTCCTGAAAATTTAAAAATTTTTAATCCTTATAAATAGCAATTTTTTCTTCTCCTGCTGAATTGCGGAACCCCCTGTACATTCCCTCGGTATTGAATGGCAACGCAACATTTCCTTTGGAATCTACAGCAATTAGTCCGCCATCACCTCCTATTTCCAGGATACGGTGATTGATCACTTCTCCTGCGGCCTCTTCTACCGTTAATCCTTTATATTCCATCAAACAGGACACATCATAGGCAACAACGCCGCGAATGAAAAATTCTCCGCTTCCCGTGCAGGATACCGCGCAGGTCTTATTATTTGCATAATTCCCGGCACCTATCATAGGGCTGTCTCCCACCCTTCCAAAACGCTTATTGGTCATTCCACCGGTAGAGGTCGCAGCAGCCACATTGCCCTGATTATCACAGGCAACGGCACCAACGGTTCCAAATTTGGAATCTTTTTTAACCGAATGATCCAATTGGAATTTATCTGAATCTTTTATTTCCAGCCACTGCCTGTGTCGCAATTCATCAAAGAAATATTCCTCTTTCTCTAATTTATATCCCCGGGAAGCAGCGAAACGCATCGCCCCTTCCCCGGCCAGAAATACGTGATCGCTTTTTTCCATCACATCCCGCGCCAGGGAAATTGGATTCTTTATTCCTGAAATAAGGGAAACCGCACCGGCATTTAAATCCTTACCGTCCATTATGGCCGCATCCATCTCGTGAGTGCCATCGGCCGTAAAAACGCTGCCCTTTCCGGCATTGAACAACGGGGAATCTTCCAGGCATATCACGGTTTTTTCTACCGCTTCTATGGCTGAAGCTCCCTCTTCAATAAGTTTGTACCCAATATCAAGGGCTTTTTGTAATGATGCCCGGTATTCGGCTTCTTTTTGAGAAGTCATCTGCCCCTTTACCAGGGTGCCTGCACCCCCGTGAATTGCAATCGCTATTTTTTGCATACTTTTTTATTATGGAAAAATGATTCGGGAATTTTCAGGAAAAAGTCCGATTCACCCTAATGGTGAATAAGGCATTTCTCTTCAGCTAAAATTACAACTTGCATTTTATATGCCGCTATAAGTTTTGTAGTTTTATGAACTTTAAGAAAACACCCATGGCCGAACAAAAACGCTTATTTCTACTGGATGCTTACGCCCTTATTTTCAGGGGTTATTACGCTTTTATTAAAAACCCACAGGTAAATTCCAAAGGCCTGGATACATCTGCCATCATGGGATTTATGAATTCCCTGTTTGATGTAATAAGAAGGGAGCGGCCAGATCATCTCGCGGTTTGTTTCGACAAGGATGGCAGTACAGAGCGCACTGAAATGTATACCGAATATAAGGCCAACCGCGATGCAACGCCTGAGCCAATTATGATAGCGATCCCTTATATACAAAGGATCCTTGAAGCCATGCACATTCCTGTGGTTGTGTTGCCGGGCTGTGAAGCCGATGACGTTATAGGAACCCTTGCCAAACAGGCTGAAAAAGAGGATTACCGGGTTTTTATGGTGACGCCCGATAAGGATTTTGCCCAACTTGTTTCTGAAAATATTTTTATGTACCGTCCCGCCCGTATGGGGAACGGAATCGAGATCCTGGGAATACCTGAAGTGAAAGAAAAATTTGGCGTTGAAAGGCCCGAACAGGTGATAGATTTCCTTGGAATGATGGGCGATGCCTCAGATAATATTCCCGGCTTGCCGGGGGTAGGGGAAAAAACTGCTAAAAAATTCATCAAGGAATTTGGCAGTATGGAAGAACTCCTCGCCAATACCCACAAGCTGAAAGGTAAAATGAAAGAAAGGCTGGAGGAATTTGGCGAGCAGGGAATTCTCTCAAAAAAATTAGCTACCATAAAATGCGACTGCGATGTGCGGTTTGATGCGACCGACTATGAGTTGTCCCAACCCGATGCCGAAAAAGTACAGGAGATCTTTGAAGACCTGGAATTTCGCAGGTTGAAGGAGCAATTCCTGAAATTGTTTTCAGGAGAGGAAACCTCTACTCCTACCCAGGTTACCAGTACTGCAACAGCAAGGGCCCAGCAACAGGCTTCCCCTGCAGGAGCGGGTCAATTTTCCCTCTTCGGAAATGACCAGGAAAAAATAGAATCTTTTTCCGGGCGCAAAACCCTAAAAGATTATTCCCATGTGTATCAAAGCATTGCGCCTGGTATGGCCATGGAATTATTCCTTCAGAATTTAATGAAGCAAAAATCTGTTTGTTTTGATACTGAAACCACCAGTTTAAACTGCCTGGAAGCAAAACTTGTAGGGATTGCTTTTTCCTGGGAAGCCGGTAAAGGATTCTTTTTACCCTTTCCCGAAGATGATTCAC
The DNA here is from genome assembly GCA_039989915.1 of Gillisia sp. Taxonomy (GTDB): domain Bacteria; phylum Bacteroidota; class Bacteroidia; order Flavobacteriales; family Flavobacteriaceae; genus Gillisia. Next base: position 161,066 of record JBDXGW010000016.1, on the reverse strand, counting down.
AGACTCTGGATTTAATAGAAAAATTGAAGCCATTTTTTGAAAGTGAAAAAATTGAAAAAATTGGGCAGAATCTTAAATACGACATCAAGACCCTGGCAAAATATAACATAAATATTAAAGGGCCGCTCTTTGATACTATGATCGCGCATTACCTCATCAACCCCGATATGCGTCATAATATGGATGTGCTGGCAGAAACATACCTCAATTATACCCCGCAAAGCATTACCGAACTCATAGGAAAAAAAGGCAAAAATCAGGGGAATATGAGGGATATTTCCCTGGATCTGCTTACCGAGTATGCGGTGGAAGATGCAGATATAACCCTTCAGTTAAAACAACATTTTGAACCCGAATTACAGCAGGCAAATACCGAGAATCTTTTCCGCGATATTGAAATTCCCCTGGTACGGGTGCTGGCAGATATGGAACTGGAAGGGATCAACCTGGATGAGGATTTTCTAAAATCCTTATCTCACGACCTTGAAAATGATATTAAAGCACTGGAAGAAAGGATCTATGAGCAGGCGGGGGAAAAATTCAACATTGGTTCTCCAAAACAATTGGGGGTAGTCCTGTTTGAAAAGCTTGAGCTTATAAAAAAACCAAAAAAGACCAAAACCGGGCAATATTCAACCGGGGAGGATGTACTTTCAGTACTGGCAAATGAACATGACATTGTGAGATGTGTGCTTGACTACCGCGGACTTGTAAAATTAAAGAACACCTATATAGACGCATTGCCCACCCAGGTTGAAAAAACCACCGGAAGGGTGCATACAGATTATATGCAAACCGTGGCTGCCACGGGTAGATTGAGCTCCAATAATCCAAACCTTCAAAACATCCCCATAAGAACTGAAAGGGGCAGGGAAGTAAGAAAAGCTTTTATACCACGGGATGAAAACTACCGGATCATTGCTGCCGATTATTCTCAAATTGAACTTAGGATCATTGCCGCTTTAAGCAATGAAAAAAATATGATTGAGGCGTTTAAACAGGGAGAGGACATTCACTCCTCTACCGCATCAAGAGTATTCAATGTTCCGCTTACAGAGGTTACCCGGGAGCAGCGGGGGAATGCAAAAACGGTGAATTTTGGGATCGTATACGGGGTTTCAGCCTTTGGACTTAGCAATCAAACAGGACTAAGCAGAGGGGAATCAAAAGATCTTATTGACACCTATTACGCTACCTACCCTCAATTGCGAAAATATATAAGCGATCAAATTGAATTTGCAAGGGAACATGGATATGTTCAAACCGTTCTTGGCAGGCGACGCTATTTAAAGGATATCAATTCGCAAAACCAGGTGGTTCGTGGAGCAGCAGAGAGAAACGCGGTAAATGCACCTATACAGGGCAGCGCTGCAGATATTATTAAGATCGCGATGATCAATATACACAATGAGTTAAAGAAGGGAAAATTTAAAACCAAAATGCTATTACAGGTTCATGATGAACTTGTATTTGACGCACATAAAGATGAGATTGATATGGTTTCAAAAATGATAAGAACCCAAATGGAAAATGCGTTTAAGCTGGATGTTCCCCTGGAAGTTGAAGTAGGTATTGGTGATAACTGGCTGGAGGCTCATTAATGTTTTTTTACATCACTATTCATTTCATTTAAATAAGATCTAACCGCCGTTCAGGCAAAACAAAAAACCTCAGGATTCCTGAGGTTTTTATTTGGAATTAGTTTATAAAAAAAGCCGGTTAAGAATAGATCTTAACCGGCTTTCATCAGACTAATTCAAAACTTAATCTAATTATTCCCATCCTGGATTTTGAACCATATTAGGATTGTTGTTCATCTCCTGTTGAGGTATAGGCCATAAGAACCTGAAATCTGAATAAGGGATTGCCTCTACTCCATAAGGCCCTGAATAAGGGGTGCCTAAAGTATATGCTGTAGCAGGTGGGAATCCATTTGCTACTTTTGCAGGAACTCCGTCATAATCTACGAAGGTGTCAACCTGCAATCTGTGAACATCCTGCCATCTTTTACCTTCCATAACAAATTCAATTCTTCTTTCACCAATTATGGCACGTAAAAGAGCTTCTTTACTTGCAAAAGCAGTATAACTTGCTGCACCTGCAGGAAGAGATCTGTCCCTTACCTCATTTAAAAGGTCAAGAGCTTCATCAAGCCTGTCCAAACGTGCATAAGCTTCAGCTACATTTAACAACACTTCAGCATATCTCATTAATGGCGTTGCATCGCTGTAGTTCACATCATCCTTGTATTTATTGGTATGAGGGATACCTGATCTCATCGATACTAGTTCGTCGCTACGACGAAGATCATTTGGCAACCAAAACTCATTTCTCCAAACAATTGGGCTTATTACCACCAATGCTCTACGATTGTATTGAGAACCTAAGGCGGCATTTACACCTGGGTTATTGTTGGCAGTATTTTCCATTGAGAATATGGACTCTGTATTATTATAACCATTTTCAAAAACATCATTAGGATCTGCAGTCAGGCTGTAGTCTCCCAGGATCTTTTCTCCTTCGGTTATAACTTTTTGCCATTCTCTCATATGTAAATAGGCTCGTGTCTTGTATGCGATTGCTGCCTCCACGGTAGCTCTCACTATTCCTGCGGTTCCTCCTCTTTCTGCTTTTGTTGCCAGTGTAGCTTCGGCATCATCAAGATCGGAAATGATCTTGGTATAAACCTCATGTACCGTATTTCTACCCTGAGCAATTCCTGCTTCAATATTGGCTTCAGTAGTAAAAGGAATATCACGGTAAGGAATTCCAAGATTTGAATTTGCTCCGGCACTCTCATACGGCTTGGCAAAATGAGAGATCAACTCAAGGTGAGCAATGGCTCTCATAAACTTAGCCTGTCCTAAATAATCATCTCCAACTTCCTGGGTTATAACACCGTTCTCAATAGCAGTGTTTACTCCTTGAATAACAATGTTTGCCCTGTTGATCAACCTGTAGGTATCACTCCACATAAAAACGTTGTTCAAAGTAGATGGATCGTAAGTTCCTGTATAGGTCAACTGATAGAAGGTTTGCGTATTTACCACATCTTCACCACGGTTATCTCCTTGTTGAATAGAAGCCGCTCCAAAAGGATAACCTCGTCCCTGTCCAACATAGTCCCCTCTTTGGGCCGCGTTATACATCCCTGTAAGCGAAAGTTCTATCAAAGCCGGTGTTGAGAACGCCGCATCTTCAGATACCTGGTTGTAAGGTTCCAGGTCCAGGACATTCTCCTCTGTACATCCTGTAAAGAGGGAAACTCCAAGTACGAATACAAAGCCCCTGGCGACTGTATTCATTGTTTTTGTTTTCAAATTAATTTTCATATTTAATTATTTTTTATAATCCTATATTTAATCCAAAAGATACAATAGAAGATCGTGGAGTTAAGTTAAGATCTACCCCTGCAATTTCCATTTCAGGATCTGCTCCGCTGTAATCAGTAATTATCCAAACGTTTTGAGCCTGAGCATATACTCTGAATTTACTCATACCTATTCTTTGAGATACTTCTGAAGGTAAGGTATAACCCAGCGTAATATTATCTAATTTAATAAAATCTGCGTCTTCCACAAAACGGGTGTAAGCACTAGATGAAAGGTTGGTAGTGGTATTGGTACCCCAGTATAACCTTGGAGTCCAGCCATCGCCCGGATTTTCTGCACTTTGCCATCTTCCCAGGATCTCTGTACTGTTGTTTGTAAAGTTCATATTTAAAAGGTCGCGTCGGGTTGCATTGAAAATCTTGTTCCCACCGCTAAATCTAAATAAGAAACCAAAATCAAATCCTTTATACGCCATACTTGAACTTAGACCTCCAAAATATTTAGGAAGGGTCTGGCCAAGTAATGTTCTGTCGGCAGCAGCGCTAAGAGAAGCAGCTGTTCCTGCGGCCCCTGGGTTTGCAGCATCAAAAGTAGTATAACTACCACCGGGAAGCATTCCCTGAACCAACGATCCATCTGCTTTGTAATAAACCGGATTTCCGTTTGCAGGGTTCACACCCCAGTATCTAAACCCGTAAAGAGAGTTGATTGGTTCTCCTTCTCTTGTAATGGTAAAGTTGTTTGCAGCAATACGGTCCTGCCCATTTACCAATGAAATAACTTCGTTATCTACAAAGGAAATGTTGGCATTCAAATTCCAGGTAAAATCCTGTGTCTGGATAATTCTTGCTTCAGCAGCAAGTTCAACCCCACTGTTCTTGATAGCACCTATATTTGAGCTGTAACTGTTATTTGGTATACCCAATGACATTGGAGTTTCAAGGTCAAGAATTAAATCGTCTGTCTCGTTTAGGAAATAGTCAAAATTAAAGGTAAACCTGTTGTTGAACATTCTAAGGTCAAAACCAACATCATATTTAGTACTGGTTTCCCATCTAAGATTGTTGTTACCAAACTGGGCATATCCAATCCCGTTGGTATCGCCGTACTTTGCAGCTCCGTAAAGTCCTAGGTATGGGTAGTTTCCAATAGAAACGTTTCCAACTTTACCGTAAGAACCTCTAATCTTGAAGTCATTTACAATGGTTGCTCCATCCATAAAGGCTTCTTCAGAAACTGTCCAACCTACAGAAACCCCGGGGAATGTACCCCAACGATTTGCTTCCGGTAAAGATGAAAGTCCATCTCTTCTTAAAGTAGCCTGAAGATAATACCTGTTAGCATAGTTATAGTTAAATCTACCGGCATAGGAAATGAATCCGTTCTCTGTTAATCCACCACCTGAACCCGGAATCCCGTAAGAATTGCTTATAAGGTTCTTGTTGAAGAAAGTATCAGAAAGATCTGTTCCTGTACCAAAGAAGCTTTGATTTCTTTGTTTTTGGAATTCGTTGATAAGGGTAAGACCAACTGTATGAGCTTCAGCAAAAGTATTATTGTAGCTCAAAATGTTTTGCCAGTTCCATCGGGTAAGATCTGTGTTGTTGTTTTGCACCCTACCATTGGTAGATTGCCCGTCACCGTGTACCGGGCTCCAGTATAGGAAACCTGTGGTATTGGCCTGGTCAACACTCACCTGGGTTCTGAAATTCACACTTTCGATAGGCTTTACATCGGCGTACACATTGGAGATGATCCTGTTTATTTTTGAGTAATAATTGTTATTCTCAATAGCATACATAATGTTTGGAAGGTTATCTCCAATCAAGGCAAGGTTATCCCATGGCCCTACAAGGTTTTCACTTAACCAGTTTCCGTCTGTACCACGATATCCAATGTTATATCCTGAAGGATGATCTGCATTATAGATAGGCACGTTAGGATGTTGTCTTGTCGCGTTGAAAATGTTCCCGGAAAGAGAGTTGGTACCGGTATTAAGACCGTTGTACTCTGTTCTGGTTAAACCTGCATTTACACCAACACTTAACCAATCTTTAATCTTCTGGTCAATATTTGATCTGAAAGAGTAACGCTCCATATCATTAGGACGGGCAACACTTTCCTGTGAAGAATATCCTAAAGACAGATAATACTTGGTTCTGGCAGTTCCACCTGAAAAAGATGTGTTATGATCCTGTTGTAATGCATTACTTTTTAAAACTGCATCTTGCCAGTCAGTATTAAATTCGGTTCCTGCGGCCCAGGGAGTAGCATTTCGGTTAGCCCGCTTTTCATTAGAAATTGTAATAAAATCTGGAGTACCTAAAAGATCAAATTTGCTTATAGGCGAGGCAAAACCAACAGAAGTATTTGCATTAATGGTCATTCTTCCTTCTCTACCTGTTTTTGTTGTGATCAACACAACCCCGTTGGCTGCACGCGAACCGTAGATCGCAGTTGCAGATCCATCTTTTAAGATCTCGATAGACTCAATATCTGTAGGGTTAATATCTCCCAAAGCGTTGTTACTTGCGTAACCTCCAAGGTCACCAGTGTAAATTGGAATTCCATCTACCACGATAAGCGGGTAAGTTCCGGAAGTAATAGAAGCAATACCTCTAATACGGAAACGTGGGGTTTCTCCAATGATACCACTTTGGGTTGTAACCTGAACCCCTGCAGCTCTACCGGCTAACTGGGCTTCAAAACTGGGAGTTACCAGGTTTGCGATCTCATCACCCTTAACCTGGGAAATAGATCCGGTTACATCTCTTTTAGCCTGTACCCCGTATCCAACTACCACTACTTCGTCAAGAGATTCTGAATCCTCCTGCATAGTTACATTGATAACGGTTGCAGTTCCTACAGTACGCTCAACTCGTGTTAAACCTACAAATGAGAATACCAGCACTTCATTGGCAGCTGCATTAATTGTAAAATTACCGTCGAAATCTGTCTGAGCTCCGCGGTTTGGGGCATTTTTAACGGTTACGTTAACACCGGGAATTGGCATTCCCTGTGAATCACTCACCGTTCCTGTGATTGGTCTTTCCTGTGCATATCCCAGCTGGAATATAAAGAGCAAAAGGAAAAGGATGGGTAAATTTCTTTTCATTGTTTAATATTAGGTTTTTGTTAATTAGTTCCAAATATATCATTTTTTTTAACTGATGTTTAAGACAGCGTTAAATTTTTTCACCATTTATTAACAAAGCTGGGTAGAATGACCTCTCTTATGTTAATTTTTCTAAAAATTGAAAACAAAAAAACCGGCCAGGGAAAATCCTGACCGGCATAGATATTTTGTATAAATACTTCCTTAAACCTTTATGTAGGTGAGATACATTACCGTTATGCCAGAGGCCACCGTATTACCAGGATCTTTTACATATTGCTGGGATTCTAACTTAGTAACATCAAAAGAAAATTTATTGTTTTCCATGGTCAGTTTTTTGGTATGGGTATATATAGTACCTCCAATATTTACATTTAGGGTTAAAATATCCCCATCAACATGCCAGGTACCTATATCAGTTCGTGGAGCCATGCATAAAAATTTATCATGGGTGTCACCGGCCTGGAAATCCATTCGGGAATTAACAGAGCTAAAGGTCATATCATTTCTAAGGTTGATATTCATCACATCAAAACATGAAGTCTCTTCCAGCAAGTTGGTATTACCGGCACCATCATCGTTAAGGTCTACCGGGGTGTTTGCACGCATTACGCTCAACTCCCAATTGCCTACTAAATCTTCAGATGCAATATATACAAGCATTTTTGTATTTAATAATTCAGCATCCTTGTCATCAAGGTCTTCTCCAGAACAGGATGAAAACAGGATTGCTGAAAAGCATATCAGCATTGAGTTTTTAATAAATTTCTTCATAGCAGAAAATGAATTTTAATTAGGGGGAAAATCCGGCGCAAAGATACAGAACCACATAAGGTTTTTATGACAATTTTAACATTTAAATTGCCTTTTATCGTATTTTTATGTATTTGGTCGATATTTTCAAAAAGATGTACCCACAAAAACAAATTGCCTTTTTGATAAATACCTGGAAGGAGTTATTTGATTATTTTGGAAAACTCAAGAGAAACAATTGAAAGGCCCGAGGCAGATGTACCACCCTGGTCCTTTAGGTAATCTTTAGATTGATCTTCGTTTACTTCAAAGGCAAACGAATTTTCGGTAAGAATAAGGTGACGTCTTTCTTCATAAACCCGGTGGTTTATTTTTACATATAAATAAAGCACATCATTTTTAAGACTCCAGTTCCCGGTAAGCACTTTGTCCTGCAAACATGAAAAATGATCCTTATCATCCCTAACCTGTAAACCCAGCATTGAGTTAACCACCGTAAAGGTTTTATTGGCCCTGAATTCAAAACCCATATTTTCATAACAAGAGGTCTCCAGTAAAAGGTCATTATTAAATTTTTGATCTCCATTAAGATCAATATCCTTGTCAACGATCATGGAGTTCACACTCCATTGCCCAACAAGAAATGAGTCATATATAAAGACACTCACATTTCTTGATTCCGCTTCACTATCGTAAAGATCATCTCCCTGGCAGGATGAAAGCAGGAGACCCGTTAACAAAAATATAAGTTTTAAAGTAAAGTTTTTCATAGTCCTAAAACATAACTGGTTAACTTTCAAGGCCAAAGATAAGAAGGAGAAATCAAACTTTAGGACATTTTTAACTTTTATTTTACCGTTAAACAGGTTTTTAACACCTTTGATCGATATTTTAACTTATTCGGTAATTCTTTTCCCACAATAGATCCTTAGAAAACAGTTCCCAATAGGTGAAAAGAGTTAATTTTTGCAGGTTGGTTGAAAGCCCGGTTAAAGCCTTTGATATTCAGCAGCTTTAGACACAATAAATTAATGAATGTACTATTTGCATTATGAATTTATAATTGTACATTTGCACCCCTGTTTTCACGAATCAAAATCGTGTTACAGGGAATGGAATGTTTAATAATAAGTAAAATTAATTAGTGTGGACACATTAAGCTACAAAACAGTATCGGCCAACAAGGCTACCGTGACCAAAGACTGGGTACACGTAGATGCTGATGGTCAGACTTTAGGTCGTCTTTCTTCTCATGTTGCAAAATTGCTAAGAGGGAAATACAAGCCTAACTTCACCCCACACGTTGATTGCGGTGACAATGTAATTGTAACAAATGCCGAGAAGATCAACTTAACAGGAAAGAAATGGGATTCTAAGGAATACATTCGCCATACCGGCTACCCTGGGGGACAACGCAGTCTAACTGCAACCGAATTATTCAATAAAGGACCGGAAAGGTTGATTGAAAATGCGGTAAAAGGAATGCTGCCTAAAAATAAATTAGGTGCAGCTATATTCCGTAATTTAAGGGTTTATGCAGGATCTGAACACGATCTACAGGCACAAAAACCAAAAACTATTAACCTAAACGATCTTAAGTAATGGAGGTTATTCACAAAATTGGTCGTAGAAAAACGGCTGTTGCAAGAGTATATGTAGGCCAGGGAAATGGTAAAATTACCATCAACCAAAAAGATCTAAAAGATTATTTCACCACAGGGCCTTTGCTTTTTAAAGTAATGCAACCGCTTAACATGACCGGAAATGAAGAGAACTTCGACATTAAGGTAAATGTTTACGGTGGAGGTATCACCGGTCAGGCTGAAGCTATTCGTCTTGCTATTTCAAGAGCAATGGTAGAATTGGATGCAGATAACCGCGCTGTCTTAAAACCTGAAGGTTTAATGACAAGAGATCCAAGAATGGTAGAACGTAAGAAATTTGGACAGAAGAAAGCTCGTAAGAAATTCCAGTTCTCTAAACGTTAATATTATTGGGCACTGCCCGCAAGTTCATTTCAATTTAATAAATTTTTGTTGTTATTCCGCTTGCCGCGGAAGTTAGTTTAGCATCTAAACCACGCCTTAGCGGGGTTGCTAGTCTCAACAGAACGTAAACTATTACAAAAATGGCAAACAAAGTAGAAGTAAAAGAATTACTTGATGCAGGTGTGCATTTTGGCCACCTTACAAGAAGATGGAACCCAAACATGGCCCCATATATCTATATGGAGCGCAACGGGATTCACATCATAAACCTATATAAAAGTGCTGCCAAAATGCAGGAAGCCGGGGAAGCGATGAAAAAGATCGCTGCCAGTGGCCGAAAAATACTTTTTGTAGCTACCAAGAAACAAGCAAAAGAAATCGTTGCAGATCAGGCTTTGAGAGCAAACATGCCTTACATCACTGAAAGATGGCCCGGCGGAATGCTTACAAACTTTATCACCATTCGTAAAGCCGTTAAAAAAATGGCTTCTATTGACAGGATGAAAAAAGACGGTACCTTCAACACTCTTTCTAAAAAGGAGCGTTTACAGGTTGACCGTTTAAGGGCTAAGTTAGAAAAGAACTTAGGTTCTATCGCAGATATGAGCCGTCTTCCGGCTGCATTGTTTGTAGTAGATATCACCCGTGAACACATTGCTGTTAAAGAAGCGCAAAAATTAAACATTCCAATCTTTGCGATGGTTGATACCAATTCTGATCCGCGTGAAGTAGATTACGTGATCCCATCAAATGATGATGCATCCAAATCTATTGATAAGGTAGTCTCTTACCTTTCTGATGCTGTTATAGAAGGTCTTTCTGAAAGAAAATCCACTAAGGATGATGACGGTCAGGAAGAGAATAAAGAAAAAACAACAAGAGCTCCAAAAGCCAAAAAAGCTAAAGAAGAAGTAGAAGTTCCTTCTACAGATGCTGAAGACAAAAAGGCTATGAAAGAGGCTCAAAAAGATGTTAAGTTAGAGTCTAAAAAAGAGACTGTAGCAAAAGCTGCTGCTTCAACTGAAGAAGAAGAATAGTAAATAACATTTTGATATTTTTTATGAGTCGTTTAGTTCTTTTTCAATAAAAAACTAAACGACTTGTTTATTATAAACCTAAAAATTTAAACATCATGGCAAATATAACCGCCGCAGAAGTTAATAAGTTAAGAAAGTCTACCGGAGCAGGTATGATGGATTGTAAAAAAGCATTAGTAGAGTCTGAAGGAGATTTCGAGAAAGCTATCGAGATCCTTCGTAAAAAGGGTCAGAAAGTTGCTGCCAACAGAGCCGACAGAGATTCATCTGAAGGTGCTGCAATTGCAAGAGTAAATGACGAAGCAACAAGAGGAGTAATTATCTCCCTTAACTGTGAAACAGATTTCGTTGCAAAGAATGAAGCATTCATTCAACTGGCTTCAGATCTTGCAGATCTTGCACTTACAACTTCTTCAAAGGACGAATTACTTGCTGCAGACTACAAAGGAATTTCTGTTCAGGATAAATTGACAGAACAAACCGGTGTTATTGGTGAAAAGATCGAGATTGGTGCTTACAAAACTCTTGAAGCTCCTTTTGTAGGGTCTTACATCCACGCAGGAAATAAGATCGCTGTTCTTACCGGTCTTTCTAAAAAAGTTGATGGAGCAGAGGAAGTTGCAAAGAACGTTTCTATGCAGGCAGCCGCAATGAACCCTGTTGCTTTGAATGAAGAAGGTGTAGACCAGTCTATCATTGACAAGGAGATCGAGATCGCTAAAGATCAATTGAGACAGGAAGGAAAGCCGGAAGCTATGTTGGATAACATCGCTAAAGGAAAACTAAACCGTTTCTTTAAAGACAACACCCTTATCAACCAGGATTATATTAAGGATAACAAGATGAGTGTTACAGATTACGTTAAGACTTTAGATAAAGATCTTGAGGTAACAGGATTTGAAAGAGTAGCCCTTGGGTAATTTTTTCTTCTGAAACATTTTCAGGATATTTTACAAAGCCGTTTCATTATGAAGCGGCTTTTTTTGTTCTATTTTTTTTTGCCCGCAGAATTCTCAGATTTAAAGCAGATAAACGCAGATTCTACCTGCAGGGTAGCAATGCGATAGTGAGGGATCTCCCGGTTAAGAACATCATTATAAAGGTGAAACATCGCGCGCGACCTTAACAAGAGATCCTTCGGCAGCCCTCCTACGTCGGCCCTTCTCAGGATGACACGCAGGTAATTCCAAAAATCTGCGAAATCAGCGGGAATTTTACACGCTTTCTGAAAAGAATCCGGGCCAAACCCAAATCATCTCTGTTTCCCTATCTCGCCCAAATGTGTAAACTTAAAACCCTTATCATATTTCAAACCATACCCCAGCATCCTGTCAAAAGATGCGTGTGAGAAAAGTATGATCCCGGTAAGCTGAAGGATCTCATCTGCTAAAAATATACCTGCCACTCCAATTGCTATAGCCAGTCCTTTATGGTGCCACAGGTTATAGATCGCAGCTCCGGTTTTGCCACCATATAAATAACCTAACATTCCAATATCAGGAACAAAAAAGAGGGCCAAAAACCACCACCATTCCAAATTTAAAAAACTAAAAGCGACAATCCCACCCAGGAACATCGCCAGTTCTTCTATTTTTAAAATTCTCTGCATATCATTCGGGTTTATAAAGCACAGGTCGGGAGGGTGCTGCATCATTTTCAAAAGAAGCAACCTGCAGATTCAGAATATAGTCTCCATCCTCAATCTTGTTTGGCACATATATAAGCTCGGTAATAGTTGCGTCCATTCTGGTATTTTTGGGATAGTCCCAAAAAGCTTTATGCGCCAGCAATTTTCCTTCATCCTTTTCCCTGTCTACAGAAGGGAGATCTATAAGTAAATGTTTTACACCGCAATCCCTTAAGTATTTAGCTGCCGACTCTTCCACGTAAGGCCAGTTGGTATGAGAATATTTTTTGCTGCGTTTATCAATATAATTTGGAAGCGTTCGTATCACAATTGAATCTGCGCAACCCCGATTAAATTTTGACCTTATTTGTACCTCTGAAATAACCATATCCTCTCCCCTCTTTTCCGGTTCAATGGAAATAAGTCTTGCGGTATAGAAAAATGTCTTTAACGAATCATGTATACTGTGAAATTCCCTGGTTATATGTCCCACACATTCAGTATGCGTACCATGCGCATGCGGATTAAATTGAATATTGTTGAAATTGGTGGAAGCGCCTTCGCTTACTTTCCCTACAAAGTTGCCCTCTCTTACCGGGGTAATTTTTGGCGCACCTAAATACCAGGCAACGGGATTATGATCATCTCCCCGCAAACTCAGGGATATATCCAGAGGTTTGGAAAGGTCGATAATATATGTTTTTTGATCGTTTGTTATTTTCGCTTTCATAGGTATTTTCCGGTTTCTAACCACCCCGTCCCCGCTACTGCGGGGAGGAGGGGAGCTTTTTTAATATATATTTTTTTGCTCTTTCCCTTTTTTCAGGGGAAGGTGGCTGATGGAGCGAAAGCTCCAAAAGTCGGAAGGGTAAATTTCACTCAACATAAAACAAATCTGCAGCAATACCGTCGCTTAGAAATTTCCCCTTGTTTGTAATAGAGAGGACATCTTCCATTATTTCTAACAACCCGTCGAGTAACAATGGCTCGCTTTGTTCTATCAAATAGTTATAAATTTCATCTCCGAATTTCTCCTTCACCTCCACCAGCGAAACTCCCCACATGGTGCGAAGCCGGGTCATTACATATTCGTTGTATTTATCAACAAGGCTTAATTTTTCCTCCTGTAACGGGATCTTTCCACTTTCCAACGATTTTATATATAGCGTATTGTTACTCACGTTCCATTTTCGGGAATCGCCGCTGTAAGAATGGGCCGAGGGGCCAATTCCCAGGTAAGGCTTGCCCATCCAGTAGGCAGTATTGTTTTGCGAAAAATAGCCGGGTTTTCCAAAATTTGAAAATTCATAATGCACATAACCCGCATTTTTTAATGTCCGGGTGAGGATATCAAAATGGGATCGTGCAGCGTCATCATCTACCGGTTTTATTATGCCTTTGTCAATGAATTTTTTTAAAGCGGTATTGGGCTCTACGGTAAGGGCATAACAGGAAAAATGCGGTAAACCCAAATCCAGTGCTATTTCAATATTCTTCTTCCACCTTTCCTCACTCATTCCGGGAATTCCATAAATGAGATCAATTGAAATGTTGTCAAAATATTCTTTTGCCATCACAATGCTTTCCAGTGCTTCCGTTGCATTGTGGGCCCGGTTCATCAATTCCAGGTCTTCCTCAAAAAATGATTGCACGCCAATGCTTAAGCGATTGATCCCTGCCGACTTAAAAACCTCCAGTTTTTCCCTGGAAAGATCATCGGGGTTGGCCTCCAGGGTGATCTCTGCATCTTCAGCCAAAGTGAAATTTTCACGAATTGTTTTAAAAATAAGTTGAAGTTCTTCGGCCGAAAGCAATGAGGGCGTGCCACCTCCAAAATAAACTGTTTGCAATATATTTCCCGGTAACTCCTCTTTCCGAAGAAAAATCTCCCGACAAAGCGTTTCCACCAGTTCCCCTTTCTTCTTCACCGACGTGGAAAAATGAAAATCACAGTAGTAACAAGCCTGCTTGCAGAAAGGGATGTGGATGTAGATACCGGACATTTCAGTTAACAATAATCAATTAAGTACAAATTCCTTTTTTTCATTCATTAAACTTTTACTAAGAGAAACAATTTCCAAAGCAAAAGAATAGGATTTATGTGCTAACGGATTTTCCTTTGCTCCTTTCACTTTGATAATTGTTAATTGGTATTTGGTAATTGTTAAATGATCTTCTTCGGATTCTGCTTCACAAATGCATCCCAGCCGGAATAGCTTTTCCCAATACTCACAGTTCCCGAATTATAAAAATGGCACACTGCTGCAGCCAGACCATCTGTAGAATCAAGATTTTTGGGAAGCTCCTTTAAATTAAGCACACTTTGAAGCATTTTCGCCACCTGTTCCTTACTGGCGTTCCCGTTGCCGGTAATAGCCATTTTGATCTTTTTTGGAAGATACTCGGTAATAGGGATCTGCCGGGAAAGTCCTGCAGCCATTGCTACCCCCTGCGCTCTTCCCAGCTTGAGCATAGATTGCACATTTTTGCCAAAAAACGGGGCTTCTATGGCTATCTCATCCGGATTATAGGTATCTATAAGTTCAATGGTACGTTCAAAAATAAGTTTTAGCTTAATATAGGGGTCGCTGTATTTGCTCAGCAATAATTCATTGAGCTGGAGGAATTCCATCTTTTTATTTTCCACTTTTATGAGCCCAAAACCCATAATAGTGGTCCCCGGATCAATGCCTAAAATGATTCTTTCGGTTTTCAATTATTTAATTGCTGGTTTAAAAATATTGTCTAAGATTACAATTTTCCGGGAATTTAAGTCTTCACAAATCTACACATTTCTATTTTGCTATTCCTATATTTGATAGCAGGCTTAAAAGCAATATATGAGCATTTTATTGGTTTTCATAACCCTTATTTATATTTTCCTTGTAGGTGCTTTGATCTATGGCTGGTCCCGGATTCCTGTTTTTTATTTTAAAAACCATCCCCCTGCTTCAGGCTTTTCAATAGTAATACCCTACCGGAATGAAGCTGAGAATTTACCTGATCTGTTGAATTCCCTTGCACAACTAAAGTACCCTCCGTCCCAATTCGAAATTATCCTGGTAAATGATGCGTCCTCCGATAATTCCCGGGAGATCTCTGAGATCTTTAAGCAGAATAATCCTCAATTAAATATTCATTTACCTGAAAATTTCAGGCTTTCCGGATCCCCAAAAAAAGACGCCATCACCACTGCTATTCGCTTTGCCGGTTTTGAATACATCCTCACCACCGATGCCGATTGCAGGGTTCCCTCAACCTGGCTGCAAATATTCAACGACAAGATCGCTGAAACCGGTGCAAAACTTATTGCAGGGCCTGTAAAATTTTCCCCCTTTCAATATCCTGCCAGGAGTTTGCGACAGGAAAAAGGAATGAAATATTTCGGTGCTTTTCAGGAAATGGATTTTTTAAGTCTGCAGGCCGTAGGTGCCGGCAGCTTTGGCCTTGACAGGGCATTTATTTGCAATGGCGCAAATTTATGTTACAGCAAGCAGGCGTTTCTTGAAGCTGGCGGTTTTACCGGAAACCTGGAGGTTTCCAGTGGAGATGATGTCTTTTTACTGCAAAAATTTGTTCAGAAAAAATTGAAAACCGCATTTTTAAAATCCCGGGAGGCTATTGTTCTTACCAAACCTCAATCCGACCTAAACTCCCTTATTTCACAGCGCATTCGCTGGGCGGCAAAAACTCCTGCCTACACAAGCTTGTTTGCCAGGATCACAGGGCTTGCAGTCCTTCTTATGAACTTTATTCTTGTGGTTGGATTCTTCCTCGCTTTTATGGAAATCATTTTCTACGAGCCCCTTATCATCGCTTTCTTGTTCAAGTTTATGGCAGATCTTGTGGTGTTGTATAAGTCGG
The DNA here is from genome assembly GCA_039989915.1 of Gillisia sp. Lineage (GTDB taxonomy): Bacteria > Bacteroidota > Bacteroidia > Flavobacteriales > Flavobacteriaceae > Gillisia. Next base: position 145,350 of record JBDXGW010000016.1, on the reverse strand, counting down.
CCAACTTCTTTAACAGAAAAGAGGTGTTGCGTCATTATTTTTGGAGCAGCCTGGTCTATCCTTTCTATTCAACCTCAGTCGCGATTCTATCCTTATTTGTTAAGTTCGAATGGAAAGGAAGGGAATATAAAAAATAGGGGATTTTAAAAAGTAAGCATCCGGTTTTAGGAAGATGACTATTCGGCTTTTATAACAATGGGCATTTTAAAAACACTGGAAACGGGAATTCCGCGTTTACTGGCGGGATAGATCTTTGGAAGAGAATCTATGCTTTGCTGCAGCCATAATTTAAGTTCGGGGATCTGGTTGGTCACCAGGGTATCAACTTCTATGGATTCAATGGTGGGAACCCCGGTTTTTGAGATCTCAAGGTGTACAAAAACTGTATCGTCTATTGCCTCGGTTACAATAGGTTCCTGGCGGGCAAGATATGCGTTAACCGAATTGGCAACTGTAGCCTCAAAACACTCTCTTGCCAATTCAAGTTCGCTGATATTCTTACAGTTCTCAAAGGCGGGATATTCATCAACCTCCTTCCAGTTCAGGCTTTTGGTTTCGAGTTCCAAAACTTCTTCAGAGGTGATCTTCTTTGTCTCAAAATTATTGCAGCCCGTAACAACGAGGAATAACAGCAAGAGTAATTTTATTCTCATTCAGAAATCTTTCAGGAATAGTATAGCTCAAAAATACGCAAAACAAATCAATTTTAATTTTGACCAGGAGGCTTCTCTTCATAGAAAAAATCCTGAGCCCGGAATTTTATTCGTAGAGATCTTCAAGATCTGCATTATGCAGTTCTTGAAGAAATTCTGCAATAAGATCTGTAGTTTTATCGAAGAAAATTTTTCCTTTGTCGGCAGTTGCCATCTTCGGATTTCCCACTCCGGTATCCTCGCTTACTTTGGTCCATTCCCGCTGGGCAGTTACCCACCCTTCACGAAGACCTTTAATCCTGAAGGTTTTGGATTCCCCACCGCCAGCCTCTTCCAAAGGGAGCAGCAGTTGTGGTGCCAAATGCATCATTGCCGCGGTCTCCAGTTCGCCCGCGTGATCGCCGGGTTCATCAAAATAGGGCTTAGCTTCTGTTACCTGCCACCAGTTAAGGGAACAGATAAAAACTTCGGGATATTCAATGCTTAACTCCCTGATGATCTGTTTGAAATTATTCCCGCCATGCGCATTGATGATCACCAGCTTATTTATCCTATGAAGGTCCAGCACCTGGACCAGATCCTTTAAAACTGCCAGTTGGGTAGAAGGCATCATATTCATACAGAATTTCACTCCCATTTGCCCCGTGTTCACCCCAAAAGGAATAGTGGGCAGCACAAGCGGCTTGCTATCCTTTTCCCAGGCTTTGCGGGAAGCTTCGATGGCAACTTCTTCGGCCAGGTAATTATCGGTTCCATAAGGAAGGTGAAAGTTATGAGCTTCGGTAGCGCCCCAGGGCAGTACGGCGAGGGAATAGTTTTCCTTATTAATCTGCTTCCAGTTAACTTCAGCAAGGACATAGGGTCTTATTTTCTTATCCATTGGATGAAGTTTTAATTTTTGCGTAAATGTCTACGCTTATAAATTTTCCGTTTTTAATCTCGCAGTCTTTCATTGTCCCCTCATATTTAAAGTCAAGCCTGGCCATTGCTTGTTTACAATTAAAATTGTCGGTTTCTACAAAACCTTCAATTCTGTGAATTCCTAACTGCTGAAAGCCGAAATCGCAGATCAAAGGCATTGCTTCGGTCATTATTCCGCGACCCCAGAATTGGGGAAGCAGCCATAGTCCTATTTCAGCTTTTTTATGTTCAGAAAGGATATGGTTGAGACCACCGGCACCATAAAATATGGAATTATCCTGGGAACATATTGCCCACCAGCATTGAGCAGGGTCATTAAACCAGATCATTTGCTCTTTTGTCGCTTCCAGACTGTCAAAGCTTATTCCGTAGTGTTTGATCACATCGGGGTTTGAAAGCCCAATAAATATTTCCTGAATATCTTCCGGAATAATTTCCCTGAGCAAAAGCCGGGGTGTTTTTATGGAAGTTAATTTATTTTTCACAGGAGTCTAACAGGTTAGATTATTTCAATTCGTTTTCTCTATGTAATCCTTTGTTTTTTACTTTGACAGCTCATAATTATTTACCAGCACAGATGCAGAAATATGTAGAACCTGTTCCAACTCCCGAATCATATCGACTGTCAATCTTTTCTTTTTATTCAGAATTTCTGAAACCCTGCTTTTTCCTCCAATAATTCCTACCAAATCCTTTTGTTTTAGATTCATTTCTTCCATCCTGATTTTGATAGCTTCAATTGGATCTGGAGCTTCAATTGGATAATGTTGGTTTTCAAAATTCTCGATTAAGAGTGATAAAATTTCAGCTTCGTCTCCTTCTGTTGAATTCGGCTCAGCATCGAAAATTTCTTCCAATCTTTTTAAAGCCGTTTGGTAATCGTTTTCTGTTTTTATAAGTTTTAATTTCATAATCTAAATTTTAAATCGTGTCGGCATTTATTTTATCATACTCTGCGTGTGTTCCTACAAATCTTATAAAAGCCCATTGTCTTTCATAGTTGAATTTTACAATTAGCCTGTAGGAATTTCCTTTGATATTGAAAACAACACGCCTATCTTTTAGAATACTTGCGTTGATGTAGGTTTTTTTAATCGCCGCCGGTGAGGTCCAATTAGATGATTTTGCAGTTTCATACCAGGTTTTTAAATATTGTTCGGAGTCTGAATTCCTTTCCCAAAATTCACGTAAAGTTCTTTTAGCAATTATTCTTTTCATAGATTAATTTCTACAACAAAGATAGAAAAAAGTTCTCTATTTTAGAACATCTATTAAGTTGATTCATTATTGAGGAAGGTTCTTGTTTAGAAAAGTCTAAAATGAAAATGCGCCCCCAAGCTAACGGAGTTCGATTAACGACGGGGGTTTTTAAATGTTTTTAAAGGACTCCTAGGACAGTTTTTCTATTCTTCAAGTCTTTTTATCATGTCAGTTGCAAAAGGATTGTCGGGATTAATTCTTAAACTCTCTTTAAAAAATTTCAAGGCTAATTCTTTATTTCCTGTTTCCATATATCCTTCTCCCAGGCTTTGCAATGCTTTTGCTGTTTTTGGATGAACATATACATTCATTTGAAAAATCTGCATAGCCAGATCGGGCTTCCCGTTATAAAGGAGGTTAAGTCCTTCTCCCCGCATTAAAAACTCTAATAAACTTAGACTATTATCCTTCTTCTGATATTCTATTTTGGCTTTTTCCAATCCAGATTCCTGTAGAGTTTTAATTATATGGTAAGTGAAATTTCGGTTCTCATCATTGTCAACAGCAGGAATTTCAGGAATATATGCCAGATCAAAAATGATCCTGGCTATTTCAAAGTTTAAATTGTCAAAATTGGGGTGCGATTTATTTGATAACATTATAAGAGTAACTCCTTCTTCTATAAATCTCAGGAAGTCGGCATACAGAATTCTATTTGTACCGTTGTGCCACAATTGCGTAGTGTTTCGGGTGGTTTTTGAAACATCCCAACCATACGCATAATAAGATCTTTCTGTTTCCTCCGGTCTTAGTTCAGGGTGATATAATTTTTGTTTTGCTTCTTTTGACAAAACGAAATCTGCCATTAAGCTGATATGCCATTTATAAAGATCTTCTGTTGTTGAGAGAATTCCGCCATTGCCTTTTAGGTGCCAGTATGGGGCAGATATATCCCATTCTTTATCGGTTGGCTTTCCCCAAATACTATTGTCTCTGTTATAACCTACAGCTATAAGCTCTGTATCAAATTCAGGTCTTGTGTAACCTGTCATCTCCATTTGAGCGGGTTTCCATAAATGCCCGTACAAAAACTCCTCGTAAGGGAGTCCTGAAACTTTTTCAATTATCATTGCCAGCAAACTGTATCCAACATTGGAATATGAAAACTGGGTGCCAATTTCAAATCTTAATTTTGATGAGAAAACCTTATCCAAAAATTTAGATTCACTGATCTCCTCATAGTCCTTGCCTACATTGCCTATCAAACCCGATTGGTGGCGGAGTAAATCGTGTATTGTAATATCTTCCTTATCCCCGGGTAAATTTTCGAAAAATTTTGAAATTTTATCATCGGTTGAAAGTTTGCCCTGCATTTCCAGCTTCAGGATTGCAGCCGCAGTAAATTGTTTGGTGATGGACCCAATGTCGAAAACAGAGTTAGCCGAGTTTTTAATTAGTTTCTCTGTGTCACTAAAACCATAGCCATTGTAGACAACTTTCCGGTTATTAAGTTCCACCATAACGGAACCGTAAAAACCCGTTTTTTCTAATTCTGAAAGATAGGCTTCGATTTTATCTATTGTTTCCTGTTCATTTTTATTTTTCAGATCTTCTTCTAAAGTCTGGCTTTGCCCTGAAGGGGATATTAGGGAGAAAACAAATAAAAACAATGATAATTTAAATATTCCCATATGATTTTTGATTTGCAACCTTATAGACAAAACCTGAAACAGGTAGTTTCATTTTATATAGGTCGGTTTTTAATTTGTCAGGATTTTGTCTGTTGTCAAAAATCGTGAGTATTTTGATCTTGCATTCCTCAAATCTGAAGACCAACTTTCCTCCCCATCATCTATGTTTTGACATAAAGGTTTCGTAGTCGGTAGTTTTTCCTTGATCAACTTCAGCAGAGGATTCTTCAATTTCCTTCTGCTGTTCCGGAGTAAGTTCTTTCCAGAAATCGGGTGATTTTTCTTTATTGAAGATCTGTTTAATCGATTGAATAATCTTCGGGTTGTCAGTATTTAACAACATTTTTATTAATTCTAATTTTTCCGCCTGAATAATCATTTATAACAAAAATAAAAATTTCTTCTTAGATCTAATTGACCTTGTTTAGACAGTTTGAAATGCAGTAATCCGGTTGTAAGTTTAATGACCAACCGGTGAGGACTTCATTAATCTCTCTTTCTTCTTATAGCTCTTAAGATATTAATGAGGTAAACTCCTTGTCCCAGAATTGCGATCAGGGCTATTGAATAAATTGCTAAGGTCAGATAGTTATTAAAGGCGAAATCCTTCCCCGGATCGCGAAAGAGTTGTGCCAAAATCCCGATGAGCAAAATACCACCAAAAGTCAGGAAAATGTGAGCAAAATTAAGCCGTTTGGAAAGATTTCTGTTGGTCCTTTGCATAATCCAATAACCAAATCCTTTGATGGCAAAAAGTATTGAAATCAAAATGGCTAAGTCTATTTGATTGAAAACAAAGTAGGTGTCAAGAACATTAATATTCATCATCTTGTTTCCGGTAATAAACCCTATTAGGATTATTACAGGAATGGAAATAAAAAAGATCAGATGTGGTTTATGGCTTAATTTCCTCATTTTTATCTTCTGCTAAACTTAGTTCTTTTATATAGTTTATTGACCAAAATTTATAATCTGTAAATTAATTTGATCTTACCCTTTGTGGCTTTATAGGGATCAAAAGTTACATATTGATTTGACTCTCCATAATAATCCAATCTTATTTCCTCTTCAAAATCACCAATGAAATAATAATCGGAACTGGGAATCTGAGGGTTATTTGAGCTTAAATTTAAGCGAATTGTATCATTTGAATTTCCTTCAATTTTGACATAACAAACCGAATAGTTTTTATCCGGAACCGGTATCAAACTATCAACGAATTTTTCATTGAAATTATCGATCGTTACTTTTTTCTTGTCGGAAGAATTTTCACAGGAACTCAGCAATATTAAAATTGTAATTAACCTCAAATAATTTTTCTTCATGGGTATTTTTTAAAGGTGGGATTTATGGAAGCCAGGAGTTTGTTTAGGATGGCTAAATATGTTTTTTATTTATTTTATAGAATAGGATCCTCATCGCTATTTCTATAATACTTCAAAATTTCCATCCAATAATTATAAACCAGGGAATATACTTTGTTATCTGGAGAGGAAAAAAGATAACTAAAATTATAGCCGTTGTCACACAAAACTGAAAGATAGACCAGTGCTCCATCTATTACTATCCTGTTTTTATTTTTTAGTTTTTCTTCCCGGATTACTTTTTCGCTATTTGTGATCAAATCGCTCAGGTTAATAACAGGGTTATCCAGAGCTATTTCAACACTATCCTTAATGTAAATCTTATATTTATATTTTATTAAATCTATCTCTTGATTTTCGTATTTATTTCTAATTGGTTTGCGGATTAAATAATCGAATCTTAAACTATCCCGGGTACTCTTTTTTTCTAAATCTCCTGTATGTTTTTGAATGTATATAACCGCTTTATTAGAGGTTTTATGGAGATCAATCTTATACCGGCTATAAGGTGAATCCATTTTTGCTTCTAATTTCAGCTCATAGCTATTTTGTGAAAAACATTGAAGGTTTATTATTACGAATAGAACAATAAGAATTTCTTTCATTTTGTAAATATTGGCACCAACAAATTGAGGAGTAGGGAGTGCTCACTGTTGGCCAAACATGGATATAAGGAAGACTAAAATAATCAAATAAAGTTAAAAAGGACTATTTGCTATAATCCTATCTACGGGACAGGCAGTTTAGCAAGTAACAATCAAGGTTAAAATACCAGATAATCAGTATTTTATCAGAACATAATACAATATAAATTTATAAGACACTTTGAAAATTGAAGAGTTGAAAAAATATAATATTTATATCGCCATTATTGTTTTAGTAGTATTCAACATTAAATGTTCAGGCGACAATGACCCACTTCCTGAAGTCGCTGAGCTGGTTTCATTTAAGGTTAATGAATATAAAACAAACTTATCTGTACAAGGAGTAACGGTAACCACATATTTTTGCAGAAAATATGATTTCGAATTTGGAGCTTGTACAGAGGTAGTGATGTTTGCATCATGTATAACCGATAATAATGGGATATGTAAATCCAGATTTCCCGAAGATAATTTTCATAGAATTACTATAGAAAAAGCCGGGTATTGGACAAAATATATGAGGGAAATTAGTAATGAGTTTATTATTCAGCCGGAAGCCTGGGTAGATATAAATTTCATAACCAATAAGGAATATCCTGTAACAAGTTATTTTTTTATTGCGGTTATAGGAGAAAATGGAGATTACATGAATTTTGTTCCGGAAGCTACTACTTCAAACCAAATTTTGACCTTATACGGTAATGAAGTTAATAAGATAGAATGGGTATTGTATGAAACCTATAATTCCACTTCTGAAATTCTTAACTCGGGAAATTTCGAACTGAATCCTGAAAAATTTGAAAATTTAAACTATACCTTAAATTATTAAAATTAATCCCTTTTTTAAGCTCTCGGTCTTCTCATATAAAAACAGTGTTTGTTATTATAAGTATTGGCAACCGGCTTTATTAATATATTCCAAATTGTCTTAAATGGTGGTCGGTATGTTTGTAAACTAAATATTCCAATTTCTTCCTTAGTCATTTTACCAAAGAAATCGTGGGCGAAATTTGGATTGTTATAATTTTCGTATTCTTTAACCAAGGAAATCCATTCTGATTTTTCAGATTCCAGATCAGCAGTTGTTTCCTTTACTTTGAATTGGTCTGAAGTTGGAATATTTTTATCAAAAGGTTTTTCATCTTTTATCATCTTCTTTAACGCTATTTTTCCAAATACTTTTCCCAAAAAGGCTTGTTTATACGTATGGCTTTCTTTTCCGAGAATCCACCTATTCCAATAAGTATTGTGTATAAGCATCTGGAACACATTCATCTTGCCCCAATCGGGTTTATTGCTTTTATTGATTTGTTTGTTTAATTCTCTCAATCAGTTCCTCCCGCGTATTTTTGTCAAAAATTGTTTTCATTGTTCCAAATTTTTTTTACCTCATTAATTTAAAACATCGCATTCCTGATTAAGATAATCTTAATGGGTGTCTATTTTTCTAATTCCTGATGAAATAATTGTGGTTTTCTTATATACGAAGCGAAAATGGTTGCCATTAGAATTAGAATTACAATTTCAGAGGGTTTTCCTTTATACATATGGATCAAAACAATAAAAATCATATATAAAACTAACATTGAAGTCCCAATCAGTATAGTTTTGTTGTATAAGAACAAAGCCGTTGCAATAAGCAGAAAGATTCCGGCTGTAATCATTACAGCTGCGTTTTCTACAATTTTTCCCGTTTGATTAGGGTCCAGTAATTTATCCAAAGCATTAGGTATATAGTAGAAGGCAATTACTAATGAAGGTATCCAAATCAATATTCTGCTAAGTTTTTTTTCTTTTCCTCCGTTCTTTTGTTCGGTCATAATTTAATTTATCAGACAGGTTAATGGTTGCTAATGTTCTGTATAAAAAAAGTGCGAGCCGGCACCCCAGTTTGTCCGTCTGCGTGTACTGAAGCCTGGGCGAAGGTGAAAGGTTCCGACCAAAGGGAACAGCGAGAGGAACTAAAAACCGGGCATCGGCGCTAAAAGTGTACGCGACTGGAGCCTAGATTCGTTCGCATTTGTTAACAGTAAGCTCAGAATTTACTTCGCCGGTATGTTTTATATCTTTCGGTTCGAACAACATAAGTAAAACTTCATCTTCGGCAATAGGTTTATGCTCCACGCCTTTTGGTACTATTAGCATTTCACCTTCATTTATTTCCACCGTTTTATCTGTAAATTCAATTTTTAATTTGCCTTTTATAACAAAAAATAGTTCATCTTCATTTTGATGGTTATGCCAAACAAATTCACCTTTTACTTTTGCTAATTTAATTTCCTGACCATTGAGTTCACCAACAATTTTTGGATTCCAATGATCATTAAAGAGATTAAATTTCTCAGCTAATTTTATAACTTCCATTGTGATTAGTCTAAAATTTTTATTTTTCACAAAGTTCTTTCAACTTATTGAGGGCTTTTGGATAGGTTTGGTTCATATAATCTACAAAATCATCTGTGGTGTCTAAGTCAACAGTAACGGTTGTAGTTCCATTGTTTTCTTCGAAAGTATAGTTTTCAAATCCATTTGCCCATTTCTCCACTTCCGGTCCTTCTGTAACTTCCTGGTCGCCTTTTAAAAGACCATAATGTTGAATCGAAACAAATTGGTGGGGAATGTTTTCAGCAATCCTGGAAACCATACCTCCCTTTTCACCTTTTTCATCTACTCCAATAAATAGAATTTTATTTCCCTTGTCCCAACTGCCTTCATAGGTCGATGTAGGGTTAAACAAAGAAGTCCATTCCTCATAAGTTGATTTATTGCTGATGCCAAGCATAACATCATAAATCCTGACCGCAGGTGCACTAATGCTTACTTTGAATTGTAACTTTTTCATGATATTCCTTTGTTGAAATTAATCTTTCGGGGTATTATTTTCGGTGTTGTCAGCCGACCTTTTTGATACCAGATTCAACGAATTTATTCATAGTTATTACTGAAGTTATTAAATTTTCTTGGGTTCTTCGTGTATTTTTTTTCCAAACTGGAAATAAATTATAGAACCTAAAATTGGAAAGAATAATATTAAAATTATCCAGAACCATTTCATGGTTGGGTTTTCAAATCCTGAACGCGAAATATCGACCAAAGCCCACATCCATAAAATCGCCATCAAAATTATCAGTGTAATCATTAGAATTGTCATATAGGTTAGTTTTTAAAGCGTTGTGGCCAACGTCTGGTTAATGATTGACCATCTACATTCACCGAACCCTGAACGATGGTGAAAAGTTCTTACCGAAGGGAACAGCTGCAGAACAATCAGCTTAGCATGCGAGCACGGAGTTTCGAATTGAGACAGATATAAGTATTGTTTTTTGTTGTGACCACCTTTTTTTACAAATAGTAATGGTTTAGAAAACTTTTATTCGTTTTATCTGCTGGATAATAAAAAATTCCAACAAGTAATTTACTGTTATCTGGGACTTCATCCTGTAGCCCATAATTATTACTCGACCATTTGGAGTTTTTTAAAATTTGTAGCAACTCTTTATCAACTGTGTTATTAAATCCGCTAATTTCCTTAACTCCTTTGATTGTTAAATCTGGCGCAAATGTAATTTCATAAATAGCAAAGGATTTCTCCAATTCTATTCCCTTAAATTTCCCTAATTCATTGTAAAGATTTCCCTTTTCCCTATAGTAGATTGTTGAAGACCAACTATTTTCATTTCCTTTTAAAGCGTCTAAAATTTCATCTTCTTTTAATTGTCTTTTTTTGTTTTTATTGTCCAAATAAAGGTTTCCAGAACACATACCAGTAAGGTAATTACCATACTTGTTCTTGTTTGCATATATAATAAGTCTTGTTCCAGTTGGAATGTAAATATCACACAAAGTTCCAATCCCACCATCACTTCTACCATCTACATAGATAGTTTTTAATTGTTCCCCCTTATATAACTTATTTACCTGAATATCTGCCTTATATCCGCTTTCATTTTTTGCATTGGGGTAAATCTTTAAAATAGTTACGTCGGCAATAAAGTCAGAATGCTGGTATTTTTCAGTTATTCCAGGTTCATCGCAGTCACAAGCAAAAGCCCCTATTGACAAGAATAATATAATGGCTTGTACTATTAATTTCATTTTGAAGTTTTTATCATTGGTGGTAGCGGTTGGTGCATGTTGTGGAGCGGATTACGGAGAGCATTCCTGTCCGCGAGGATATAGTTCTTTGTTGGTAATAGTTATTGTTTAACCCTTTTAAACTTTTCTCCCTTTTCCGTAATAAATATATCAGGCGTTATTTTGCTCAATTCAAAAGTAAAGATCCTATCGGATATAAGATTTGGCGTTTCCGGAGCTAATTCAATGGTAACTTTTTTAGTGTGATCATTCTCCAGGGAAAATTCAAATCGTTCGAAGCCGAGAAATAAAACACGGTATTTCTCACTTTTCTGGTTACGCGGCTTAGTCAGGCTGAGGCGTCCTTCACTATTAGTTTGTTTACTTTTCTCATACTGAAAAGAATCAGATTCCTGTAAAATAATTGCTGAAAGGGGTTCTCCTGGATTGTTTTTTTCTGAAATTTTAAAAATAAATTCAATTGAATCTTTTCTGTCTTTAAACTCCCAATTTTCTATCCTGATGGTGCTAAGAAACCGGATTGAATCTATATCAAATCTAAGTTCAAGCTTCTTGTCTGTTAAAAAATATTCTCCCTTGCCAAAGTTCTCAACCCCTAAACAACCTGCTTCTACATACTCGAACCTATTATTTTCTTTTAAATCAATACATACACTACTGTACCCGGTATTAAAGGAATTGCAGAATTTTCCGTTCAATTTGTTCTGAGAGAATGAGTTTGTAAATATTACTAAAAATAGTATTAGGAGAATTTTTTTCATAATTATTGCTAACGTCCCGCTTAAAAACTGTGCAGCCCGCGAGCTTGATTGTCCGTCAACTTTCACCGAACCCTGGGCGATGGTGAAGTTCTTACCGAAAGGAACAGCGGCAGTACAATTCGCAGAGCAAGCGAGCAAGGAGTTTTGGATGTTTAGGTTTTTACGAGAATAAGGAATGGAATAGTTTTAAAATATCACCTCAATAGATGTTATATGATTGATTTTAATTTTATCTTATTGGCTTACTATATAATTTAAAGATAACTAACTTTTAGATAGAACAAAGTCGAAGTTTACTGTAATTTCATCTCCAACTTTCATCGTTCCAAGAAACATTACCGGTGGATCCATACCAAAATCTGTCATTTTTATTTTTTTGGAAACTGTAAGGTGCAAATCGCCATTTGGTAATTTTTTTCCAACCGCCGAAATAGGAACTGATTTACTCACGCCGGCTATGCTCAACATGCCAATAGTTTCCATATTTACAATTTGGGAATCATTTATTTTTATCACAGCATTATTGAAGGAATAAGTTATGTAAGGATATTCATCTGCCTTAAAGGTTTCATAAGTTTTTTGATCCATTTTACTTCCTTTTTCACTTTTTATACCCTTCACAGTAATTTTAATTTCTGCATCTTTTATAGAAGTGATTACATTATCTATTATTTGAAATGTGCCCTTGCCTTCAATTAAAGTAATATTCGATTCCCAGGCATGCAATGAGGAAGTGCCTGCGATTGTTGCCTTTACCGATTTCATGGAAAAGTCGGCAGTCACTGGCGCTGCTGTTTTTTCAACAGTTGTATCCTGAGGGTTATCAATAATTGTTGGTATTGGTTTATCAATTACAACTGGTTTAGGCGTATCGGCAGTTGTTTCTGGTTTAACGATAACTTTTGACTTAGGCTTTTCTGTTGTTTTATCAATAACTATAGGTGTAGGCTCATCCGTATTTGTTGTTGGCTTATCAATAACCGTGGCATCAGTACTATCTATATACGTTTCTGTTTCAGAAGGGACGACTGAAATAGAAGAATCTTCTTGAGTTTTTAGTTGTGTGTCGTTGGTTTCAGGATTTTTGCATTGTACAAATACCATGGTTATTACCATACCAAACGCAATTAGTAATACAGAATGTTTTTTCATAACTTTTTTATTTAGATTGTTAATTACAAATGTTTCGATTTCACAGTAACCTAAAAAAGGATTACAGACTTTAGTGATGTGAATGAGCTTTTTCTACTATCAATTTAAAGCCTTGTATGACATCTATTTTATGTTTATGTAAATTGTAACGTGAGGGCATTTAATCGTAAAGGTATTACATATTAAAGGAGAAATTTTACATTAATCACACATTACAATAGTATGGCTAAGCTTTTTCATAATCAGGCTTTTTCAAGTTGTAAGACTTATGAGAAGTAAAAAATTCCTATCTGTTAAAGGCGTAGTAAAAAAGGTACAGCTTACGTGAAATGTTTTTGCTCTTACCTGGTTTTGCAGGATTTTTCAGATTGAGGATTTGAGCCTTGTTCTTTGGTTTTTCCGTGAAGTTTAAAGTTTTTCAGGTCATTTTTCGGTTTCTGACTAAGGTTTATGTTAGGTAATGAAAATCCATGTATGAATTTCATTTTTATTCCTCTCATTTGCTTGTCCTTAAGCCTTTAGTTAGTCCAAAAAGTCAACGCTTCGGGTTAGAGGTATGTTGCCTAACGTCTCGTATAAAAACTGAGCGAGCGAGCATGATTGTCCGCAGGTTCCGACCGAAGGGAACAGCGGCAGCACAATCTGCCATGCAAGGGAGCACGGGTCTTCGATTCGAGAACAAATTAAGCATTGTTTTTATATGTTGATGGCAATTGTTTTTATTTCTATTTTAAAGGGAGTTAGTAGATAACAATGTTTCAAGTTTTCCTTCCAAATCCTTTAAGCTTTTATCATTCTTGTCTGCACCACGATAGCGGTCAATTATAATTCCATTTTCATTAATCAAAATGTATGCTGGGATGGCCTGCACTCGATATAATACGTTAATAGAGCCATTCTCTCGGATATTGTCCAATCCTACATAAATGTGGTGCCAATTTAATTTTTCATTTTTTATATTTTCTTTCCAACTGGTTTTATCTTTATCAGATGAAATGCCTATAATTTCCAGACCTTTTGAATGGTACTTATCAAAAATTCTTTTTACTTCGGGAATTTCTTTTTTACAAGGCACACACCAAGCTGCTCCAAAATCCAATAAAACTGTTTTCCCTTTAAATTGATTTAGACTTAAAACATTACCATCACTATTTTCTGAAGAAAACCCAGGCGCAACATCTCCTGAATCAAAGAAAGGTATGAGGATATAAGATTCGATTGTCTCCTGAATATCTAAACCATAAGACGACTCTTTTATAATTGGGTCCAGACCAGCATAAAACATCTTAAGTGAATCAATCGGCAATTCTCTACTATGAAAATTAATCAACTGTGCACTTACATATGAATGTGGATTATTAAAAGCATATTTGAGTTCGATATTTTTGACTTCAGCAAATAGTTTTCGCGCCTTTTCCCTATCAGTTTCTAATTTAAGTTTTTCATAATAAGGTTTAATTTCTTTAGCTAATTGCTCATATTCAATTTGGCTTTTAGAACCAGTAATTAGCGCATCGGGGAATTGATCTTCCTTAAGGGCTATTTCCATTTCATTTGGTTCTAAAAAAAACCGTAATCGGTTAGGGTCTTCCATATACTCACCCGTTAAATTGCTTGTCAATGAAACCAATTGTGTATGGTCAAGATAACCTTTTTTAAAAAAAGATTTATTTCCTACTGTTAATGTATCGTGTACGTAAACATTGGAACTATCAACATAACTTAAGACTACATATTCTGTGTTAGGACCCTCAACTGTACCTTTTAATATAAAAGCCTTATTATTGGATTTTGGTTGATTACAGGAAGTTAAAATGATTAATAGAAGAGTAAATGTTGTGAGACCTTTAAGTTTCATTTCGTAGAATGTTGTGGTTAAAGATTTATTATTTTAAAATGTTTGCCAACGTTTATATAAAAACATTTTGTTTACATCCCCGTCTTTTTACATATTTCATTAAGGAATCCCTACGAATCTAAGGTTTTTTTTTAATTTAATACAGCATTTGAGGCGAGATGAGTACATGATTAATCAATTACTCAAATGCAGTTCTTTCCTCAAGTCGCTTATTCTGTTTTTTGCCAGGTAAAGCATATCCTCATTGCCCCTGCCCTCAAATCTGTTTATATATGCGCGGTAGTGATCTATTTTGGTTTGAATATCTTTAAAATAATTATCTGCTGCCACCGCCCGTTCATACAAAGCCCGTTCATTTTCTGGATTTTCCTCCAGGGCTTTGTTTAAATATTCAAAAGCCTTTTTATGATCCTTTTGAAGCTTATAGGTAAGACCCAAACTAAGATATTCGGCATCTACCGGTTGTTTTTTGATGAGGATCGCCATAAGCAGGTGTACTTCCGATTTTTGAAGGTCCCCGGTAAGTGCGTAAAGTTTGCCCAGATTATAATGGGTATCAGAATTTCTATCCTCAAACTCCAGCGCCATGTTATATTGTTCAATAGCCTTGACATAATCTCCTTCATTGTAATAGGCAAAGCCCAGACGGGAATGCACAAATTCATTACCCTGCCCCAGAGCCACTATCGTTTCAAAAGGGGCAATAGCAAGTTTATATTTTTCCTGCCGTACATATGACTGCGCCAGTATAGAAAGCAGGGAAGCATTTTGCCCATTATGATCCAGCCCCATCATGCTGTAAAAAATTGCCATGTTATATTGCCGTTGCTGAAGTTCATGGCGTGAAAGTTTAAACAGAGCTTCCTGGTGCGTATTGTCAAGATGATTGGCTTCCTTAAAAAAATCAATAGCCGTACTGTCCTGCTGCATTTCCCGTATTACCCCCTGCTCATATACAAAATTTGCGTTTTTTGGATACCTTTCTGAAAGTGCGGCGTAAATACTGTCGGCTTCCTGCAACTCCCCTGCCCTTACCAGGGTTTTAGCAAACTCAATAGCGGTGAGGACCCGTTGGGGATCTTTTTGTAATACTATCCTGTAATTTTCCAAAGCGGCTGCTGTATTTCCTGTTGCCGACTGGTATTTTGCGAGTTTTAAAAAAACAGCCTGGGATTTGGATTCTGTTCCTTCCAGGATCTCTATAGCTTTACCGGTCTGGCCCACCGCATGCAAACTGTCGGCAACGGCTAAAGCCGGAGTTTGAGCCCCGGCCTTCACCACTAACAAAATAATAAAAATGAGAATTGTTCTATTCATTTACCTCACTTACCTGAAAAACTATGGGTAAGGAATAAGATACCCCTACATTCTTGCCTTCATGAATTCCAGGCACCATTTGCGGCAGGCTTGAGATCACTCGTATCGCTTCAGCTTCAAGGTCTGGATGTGGTGCGCGGGCACGTACCTCTGTGATATGTCCTTCATTGTCTATTTTAAACACCGCGATCACCCTGTTCACACCTTTCAATTTCAATTCCTTTCCAAGTCCGGTATTAAAATTCCTCGCCACAAATTCAGAAACCTTATCGGTCATACATTTTTTCCGTTCCTCATTGGAGGGCAATTCTTCGCACCCTGGAAATACTGGGACTTGTTCTATTATTGCAAATGGGAGAGCATCATCTTTATAATCCGGATTTATTTTGCGTTCAGTTCGTATTCCGCCCTCAATATTTTCAATTACAATTTGAGGTTGTCCGGTAACAGGATCTTTTGACATAATCATAGTCTTTTTCCCATCTGTGATATGAACCTGATCATAGTTTGAATTTGTGCTCATTCCCTCTATGGCTTTTGCAACTCTCTCTCTTTCCTCCGCTGTCTGGTTTTTGAAATCGGCGACCTTTATAAAGATCGCCCTTTCTTCAATTTTAGTTATTTCAGCTTCAGCCGGCAATTTTTCCACAGAACATGCAACAATTGTGAGCATAGCCAGTATAACGGGGATAACAATAAAATACCTGGCTTTTGAAATTGATTTTGATCTTGATTTTTGTAACATAACGATTCGTTTTTTGATTAGTGAATGATTGAAAAATTGATTGATGAATGAAATATTTTTGGTGCTGAAAGCGCTATTGAGCAACTGCTCATAATAGCTGCGCTTCCCGGAAGTTTCTACCACAGCTGCATCGGCGATGAACTCGTGCAGGGTCGTGATCCTGTTCTGGTAGATGTAGATTAGCGGATTAAACCAGAAGATCACTTTAAGAACCTCAAAAAATACCAAATCCAGGCTGTGCTTCTGTTTTACGTGCACAAGTTCGTGAGAGAGGATGTGTTGCTTTTCGACTTCCGTTAATTGATCTCCCAGAAAAATGGTTCTGTAAAACGTACATGCAATTGAAGAATTGGGAACTTCTATGATAGTGACCTTCCCTTCCGCAGCGATCTTTTTAAACCTGAACATACGGTTCAAATTATTGTATTTCTTGAGCACAATTACCAGAGCCACAAGAACTCCAGTTAAATAGATCCCCGGCCACCAGTTTAGAATGCTGCCTGCAGACCACCCGGTTTCATTGGCCGGTATCTGCTGAAGGCTTTGTGCCGCTGACTCGCCCCCAATATAAACTTCGGGGAGGAAGATTGTGGGAATTTGGGTTAAAGTTGTTTCAGGAACCAGAAGGCTCAAAGATTCTATTTGTATGAAAGGAAGCAGTAATGACAATACCGCGGCGATCAACAAATACCAACGGTTATAACTAAAAAAGGTCTCTTTTTTAAGCAAAACTTCATACACCAGTAAAAACAGGAGTTGAAAAAGGATGGCTTGCAGGATATACGTTGTCATATCAGGAATCTTTTTTGTTGATCTCTTTTAAAATGGCTTCAAGTTCTTTGGTGTCAAGGTCGTTCTTCTTCACAAAAAAGGAGACCATGCTCTTAAAAGAACCATTGAAATAATTGTCCATAAGCTTATTCATGCTTTGGTTGCTGTAGGTTTCCTTATCTACGAGCGGAAAATAATTGTATCCCTTCCCCTGCTTTTCATGGCCTACAAATTCCTTATTCTCAAGGATGCGCACAATGGTTGAAACGGTATTATAAGCAGGTTTGGGCTCCGGCATTTTTTCAATCACTTCTGCGACATTTGCTTTTTTAAGCTCCCACAAGATCTGCATGATCTCTTCTTCGGCTTTGGTAAGTTGTTTCATTTATAATATAATTTAATAGGCAATAAGTTGTAAAAACTCAAAACTTTGAACTTTGAACTTGGAACTTTGAACCTTGAACCTTGAACTTTGAACTTTGAACTTTCAAACTCATCAATAATCAAATATAAACTAACTTTTTAGTTTCACCTAACAAATTAGTTAAAAGTTTTCTTTGCTGAAAATTGCTGTCTCCGCTTTCACCGAAAAATCTGTATTTTTGAGAAATGTTGTAAGAAGGTTACTTTAAGAAATATCCTATGGACAAGAAGAAAATAAAAAAGGAGTTTGACGATTTCCTCGATGGGGCCAGTGAAGAACAATTAAAGGATTTCCTGAAATTCATGAAAGAGCGGCGTGAGAAAAAAGCCGCGGAGCAAAAAGACAAACCTTTTAAAGATCGACTAAATTAATGGATATATTATTACTAAGCATTGGCGCTATTTTGATGGTGGTAGGAATTCTGGGAAGTTTCCTGCCTGTGTTGCCCGGGGTTCCGGTTTCATGGCTGGGCCTGCTGCTCATCTTCCTTACTCCTTCTGTGCCTATGGATTATTGGTTTTTGGGAATAACTTTATTTGTTGCAGTTCTTATTTATGGACTTAACTGGATCATTCCCGCAATGGGAACAAAGCGTTTTGGCGGGAGCCGCTCGGGGATGATTGGCGCAACCATAGGCCTGGTAGTTGGTCTTATTGCCCCAATTCCATTCGGAGTGATAATTGGTCCTTTTATAGGAGCTTTTATAGGTGAGATCATCAATAAAAGCGACCGCAGGTCGGCACTTAAAGCCGCCTTCGGATCATTCATTGGCTTCCTTGCCTCCAGTTTTATGGAATTTATTGTGGCCTTTGGTTTCCTTATTTTATTCGTGTGGAAAGTTTGGGAATACCGGGAAGTGCTTTTTTAAAATTTATTATTATCCCTTATCTTAACGCATTTGAACAATAAGAATCCCCAGGGCTGAGTTAAGACCCATTACCGGGGTAATTATTTTAATACCTTCTTCATCCTTTAAAGTTTGAGGTTCTGTCAGGGCATAATCAATCTTTTGTGTATAATCGGTTCCCTCAAATTTCTTATCGGAGGACAGCGTTATCTTATTGGTTTTTGGATCTATAAGCTGAACAAGATCGGCACCAGATTCTCTCACAAACTCATTAACAAGCTGATTCAGGTTTTCGGTATTGTTCCGCATCAATTCACTCCTTACCGACCAGGAAAAGATCTTCGAGGCAGATTCCAGATTTTTAATTTGTAAACTGTCTTTCTCTTCTTCATATTTTGTTATAAGCGCCGATCTTTCATTTTTTGATTTGGTAACCATTTCGGTTCTTTCCTTTTCAAACTCTTTTTCGTCTGCGCTGATCTTTACAGAATACCATATTAATACAATGATGAGGATTATGGCCAGTAAGACTGCAACGAAGTTCCTTTTAAAGAAATCCAGAAGCTTATTGTTTGAGCTGTGATCTTTTCCCACCTCATCTCCGGGTTTTGAATTTTTGTTGAAATCGTCTCTGTAT
The DNA here is from genome assembly GCA_039989915.1 of Gillisia sp. Lineage (GTDB taxonomy): Bacteria > Bacteroidota > Bacteroidia > Flavobacteriales > Flavobacteriaceae > Gillisia. The sequence goes on along the minus strand of JBDXGW010000016.1, from coordinate 126,270 downwards.
TCTTCGCGTTCATTATTTTTAGTGTTCATCTTATCTTCTATTTGTGGTTGGTTTTTGTTTTATGACTTTAAAATTTTCAATCCAATAAGCTAAAAGAAAAAACATGTGTAGGCGTATTTCTTCCTTGATCAATTTTCAAAGATTGGAACAATTAAAATAGGAGGCTTTTTATTTCTATGATCCTGAGGTTTACATACCTACCCTAAGGTAGGGATTTTTGTTAAATATTTAGGTTGTTTCCCCAGCAAGATTCGGTTTGTTCAAAGAAATGTTTTTTAAATGAACAAACCCATTGAGGGTCTCAACGGGTTTATTCAACTAACAAAAACAACTAAAAACAAATGCCGGTTGCGATTCGGCGATTTAATGGGCCTTTAAAACAGCTTTTCTTTTTTTAAGCTGCCTCTCAATTTCAAGTGTGGTTTCTTTTGCGGCTAATTCAAAATTATTTTCCCTGCTTGATGCAAAAACGTTAGGCCCGGGCATACTTAATTCTATTTCACAGATCTTTCCGTTGCCGGAAGGATCGTTCTCTCGTTTAAAAAATACTTTGGCTTGTACGATCCATTGATATCTTTCTCCTAATTTGTTCAGCTTCTCAATTACATATTCGGTCATCGATTCACTGAAGGGCATCTTCACATATTGAATGTTGATTGTCATGTTTTGAAGCTTTTGAATTATTACTTGTACAAAGATACCCCGAAGAAAGCCCGTGAAATATGAGCATTATCAGGTTCCCGCACAATTTTCAAAACCCTTTCACTCCAATTTTCTAAGACACCTGATGTTCTCCCCTCCCACACCTATACATTTCATTCGATATCCTTTTATTATAAATAGATCCCGGACTAACATTTAATAATTTGAATTTTTTTATAAGCCTGAACATCAATAAAATGTACCACCTTTTCAATTACAAACGACTACAAACGTTTGCAAACGAAAGTAAATGACTATAAACCGGATACATATTTCACCCTGTTCTAAGTTTGTACCGTTGGAATAGAAGATCCAATAGTATTAACTGTTTAACCATTAAATTTTATTTATTATGAACGCACTTAGAAACAAAGTACAGTTGATTGGAAGAGTAGGACAGGATCCAGAGATCTTAAATCTTGAAACCGGAAAAAAACTCGCGAAATTCTCTATCGCCACCAATGACAATTACACCAATGCAAAGGGTGAAAAAGTAGAGCATACAGACTGGCACAACGTGGTGGCCTGGGGCAAGACCGCAGAGATCATAGAGCAATTTGTAAACAAGGGCAAGGAGATCGCCGTAGAAGGAAAACTCACCACCCGTTCCTGGGAGGACAAGGAGGGCCAGAAACGCTATACCACAGAGGTGGTATGCAGTGAACTCCTGCTGCTTGGTAAATAAGAAAAAGCCCTCCCCGGAATATTCGGTGAGGGCTTTTTTTATTCTTTAGGCAAAATTGGATGTAGGGAATAATTTATAGAATCCGTTAAATTGCTTTGCCTAAACGCACTTGTTATGGGAAAATTAGTGATCCAGTTCTTTCAGCATTTCTTCTGCCTCCCGGAGCGCATTGTTATAATTGCTTAAAACCCACCAGGAAAACATAAGGATAAGTAAAATGCTCATTGGAAAAAAGACCCAGAAATTAGGGATCGCATTGACATCTTTTCCCTGGATATTTGCAAGTACCGGAAGGGAGATAACAAATAACCCCAAAGCCAGGCTCACATTGATCTTTTGAAGTTTTTGAAACCTTATTTTTTGTTTTGCGAAATCCCGGATGGTTTCAGTATAGGTTCCGGTGGCAATTCGTAACCTGTTCATCCCTTGTACCGACTTCAGGGAAATTACCGGAAGAGTAAACAGCAGTAAAATTATTACCGCACCAAAGAACTGATAGATACCACCCTCCAGTTTTCCAAAATTAATAATAAGCCAGGCTGCCGCAACATAGCAAATTAAAGTCCCAACATATTCGGGAATACTAATGCGTTTTAACCCGGTCCTGTATTTGTATTTAACCAGTTTTTCTATTACCTCTTCGGTGAGCTTTTCCTGTTTTTCAACTTTCTTGCTCAGCTTGTTCCATTCGGCTCTCATTTCTTCAAGTTCCATACTTAATTGGTTTTATTGATTTGTGTTTTTAATTTGTCCTTTATCCTCGATATTCTTGTTCCTACATTTGTTTTTGTCAATCCCACAATATCGGCGATCTCTTCATGATTCTTTCCTTCCAGGTATAGCAGGATGATCCCTTTTTCCACCAACCCAAGATGGTCAATATGAGCATAAAATAATTTAAGCTGTTCTTCCTCCGGTTGGTGATCTTCCTCAATAAAACTAAGCGCTTCCTTGTCAATAAATCCTGCAGAAATTGACCTTTTACTTTTTTTAAGATGATAAATAGCAGTGTTCAATGCCACCCTGTAAAGCCAGGTACTTATTTTGGATTGTTCCCTGAACGTGGGAAAAGATTTCCATAACTGATAAATTATTTCCTGGTACAAATCGTCCCGGTCTTCCCTGCTATTTGTGTAAAGCGAGGAAACTTTGTAAATGATCCCCTCATTTTCATTGATAACACGGGTAAAATACTTTTTGTCTTCCATTGAGATTAAACTACAACTTATTAGTGTAGGGATTTGCTGAAAAATCACAGTCGGTCAAATATTTTTTGAAATCTGAAATTCCAGGCTGGGGTGGGAAGTAAATTTAACCTTCTGCCGAAAAAGCCGCGTTATTTAAAAGTGGAAGAATTATTATATTCCAAGGTGGTGATCTCAAGGTTGAGCCAGTTGAAATCGCCTTCCGGTAATTTCCAGGTTACTTTACATTTGGAAGGCACCTTAATTCCATCAAAAACCTTATACTCAAGCACCTCAATGAGCCAGGGATGTTGCCTTGCATTATCATCCCCGCCATAATACCGTTCAGCTTCAAAGGACAATAGCTCCCCTTGCGAGCTAAACCTGAAAATTCCTGATACTTCTTTATTTTGTTGTTTGAAAATAGCTTTTGCAGTGAGGCTGTCAATTTCTTCCCAGGAAATATAATTGTTCAAGGCTGCGGAAGGGATCCAACAAATTTCCCCTAAAAACCGAAGCATGCTCCCTGAATTTACTTTTTCGTTTTCCTTTTCATCAACCACATTAATAAGAGATAAGAGTTTGATCTTCATTTCTCCCTCTCCATACGTTAATTTATCCCTACCTGAAAGGTGCACCAATGGAAATGCCTCCACCTGTACCGCCCAGTTAAAGCCGGGTGGATCCAGGATGAAATACTGAACTGCCTCAAATGGCATCCACTTGCTATTGGGTTGAGTTTTCATTTGCCCCTGTTGTTTTAACCTGGCTGTAAAAACCTGTTCTTTGCCCACTACCCCGCTTTCAAGAAGCCAATTTTGGACACTAGCCGGTAAATGCGCCAGGTCCTCCATTTTGACGATTCTTCCAGCCTCGGGAGCTTCTTCAAGCAAACCTGTTACCTCCTTTTTCACCATTGCCTCAAAATGGTACCTGCCAAGGGCCGGGACACTTATTATTAGCAACAAAATATTCACAATGGTTCCCCATTTGGCATCCTGCCAGGACATTACAATAAGGGTTTGGGAAAGGATTACCGCTGCAATGGCAAAAAATGGCCAACCTTGTTTATTCATGAGGATCAGGACAGCTACCATTATAAAAACCAAGGCAACCAGGAGCCACAATAAACCCATTGGCCTGGAAATATACCCTGCAAGTTTAATCACATCCCCTTTTCCAAAGGCTTTAAAGAATCCGGGAAGATGAAGAAGCCCGTGGAGCAAAAAAATAACAATAAGGCCGGTTTTCATATATTAATACTTAATGATTCAAATCGTTCTCTAGATAGCTCACAGGAATTTTCACCTATCTTCCAGGGCAAAGCTTCAAATATGTTCATTTCATTGGTGAGATCTAATTACGTGAGATTGGCCCACGTGGTTCAGGTCTCCAGCTAAATTACCTTTATTTTTCCCCGGAAATTATGACACAAATCACTTACTTTTTGTATCAGCTGTTCTTTATTTAAAAGTCTGCAACTTTGAATGAAAACTAAGGTGCCACAACAAATGTTACACTTTTCCTAAGGCATTCTTCCCCAACCAAATAAATTGGTAATTTTAAAACCTATGAAAGAACATTACCTGATCCTCGCGGCTTTGGGATTTGCAACGCTAGTGATGGCCTGGCTCCCCTCTATTTCAAAAAAAATAAAAGTTAGTTTTCCAATTATTTTACTGTTTATTGGTTTTCTGCTCTTTTATCTGGAAACTCCACTAGGCTGGCCAGATCCACTGTGGAATGACACGGGCCTGATGTATTTTTCTGAAGCCATAGTGATCATTTCTCTTATGGGGGCAGGATTGAAAATTGGGAAGGTTTTTTCTTATAGAGCCTGGAAAAGACCTTTGTTACTGGTTTTTGTGACTATGCCTATTTGTATAGCTTCCGCTTATTTTTTGGGAGTATATTTTCTTGCATTAAGTGTTCCTTCCTCCCTTTTACTGGCTGCTATTCTTGCACCCACAGACCCTGTCCTGGCGGCTGAAATTCAGCTGGAAGAACCCACCCGTGAAAAGGAACCCGAAGATAAACGCCGTTTTACACTTACAACCGAGGCCGGACTCAATGACGGGATGGCATTTCCCTTTACCTATCTCGCCGTTATGGTTGCCCAGGCGGGGGGCTGGGCAGCGCTTAATTTTTCCAATTGGTTCTGGGACAAACTCCTGCTAAAAATAATCATAGGTATTGTGCTCGGAATTGTCATTGGGCGCTTAATTGGTTTTTTACTGGACCGGTTGAATGTAGTAACGGGAATTAAAACCTTTGATGGTTTTGTATCGCTTTCGCTCACTTTTATGACCTATGGGGTAACAGAGTTATTACATGGATATGGCTTTCTCGCAGTGTTCTTTGTAGGTATCACCCTGCGCTATTATGAAAAAATAAGTGGCCATTATAAAAAGAAAATGCACGATTTTATCCATGAAATTGAAAGGCTTTTGCTGGTTGTTTGGATCATACTTTTTGGAGGTTCCATTATGAATGGAGTTTTAACCCTTACCGACTGGCGGGGGGTGTTCTTTGCAGTATTAATAGTTCTGGTAATTAGACCCCTGGCAGGATTAATAGGACTTGCCGGAATTAAAGATACCGTTCAAACCAAACTCGCTATAAGCTTCTTGGGTATTCGCGGGATTGGATCTGTTTTTTATCTCGCCTGGGCTTTCACCCAATACAATGATTTTGAAAACAAATTTGAATTATATGCAATTACTGCCTACGTGATCCTTATTTCTATAGTGGTTCATGGCTTAACTGCTCCCTCCATTATCAATTATTTTCAAAAAAGCGGAAGACAGGACAGGCCAGAGGATTAATAATATTAATTCGGGGGGCGTTAAAACTCTGTTATTTCAAAACTCCTTAACTAAGTTTTCTTTAGAAAACCCCGATATTGTTAAAAACGAAATCCTCCCCGGGAGGAATAACCAATAAAAAAAATATTATGAGCGATATAATGAACGCGGGATTGAAATGGGGAAAAAGAGCCCTGGCTTTAAAATTAGGTAAAACCGCCATAAGAAGAGGTGGGATTGTAGGAGTTGGAATTGGTGCGGTAGTAGGTGCCGGGTATCTGGCTTACAATTTCTTTGAAAACAGAAAAAGAAGGGAAAATTTAAAACCCGTAGAGGATATTTCAAATAACCATCCTGAAACCAAGGGTGAAAAACAAATTATAGTATAAAAAGATCAATATTTTCAAAAAATTCAAAGCGCCTTTCCGGCGCTTTTTTTATTAATCTGTCACGATCCTTCAACCTTTTCCTATTGACTTATACCTTAAGAATCTATAGCAAACCTTTGAAAATGAACCGTCCTGTTTTTATACATAAATTACTATCTTCCAACCTCCATTTAAAAATGAGTCTCGCTTCAAACATCCATGAAGAAATGTGAGTTGCAAAAGACAATTAAAAAACAATTAATATCTCCAGATGAAATTAAAATACCTAATCCCAGTCCTGGTCCTAGCCCTAACAGGTTGTAAAAATGACACCCAAAATAATAATTCCAGTACTGAAGCTGCAGCCGAGGAGGCCATTATGAGAAAGGCAGATTCCCTGGCCCACGCTTATATAATTACTGATGGCCACGTTGACCTGCCTTACAGATTGAAAAGTGAAGGAATACACCTTATTACCCGGGAAAACGGCAATACAGTCATAAATGCCGGCATTGGGGATTTTGATCTGGAAAGAGCCAAAAAAGGCGGGCTTGACGCTCCTTTTATGTCGGTTTACATCCCATCTGAATTACAGGAGACAGGTGGTGCAAAAGCCCTGGCCGATTCGCTTATTGATCTTGTCGCCTCGATCGCCTCCACCTATCCCGAAGATTTTGCCCTGGCGAACTCCCCGGCCGATGTGGAGAAAAATTTCAAGGCTGGTAAGATCTCCCTGCCCATGGGAATGGAAAATGGTGCTCCCATAGAAGGGGATCTTAAAAATGTGGAATACTTTTTTAACCGCGGAATTCGGTACATAACCCTCTCCCACGGCAAGGATAATGAGATCACCGATTCTTCCTATGATACCACCGCTACGCATACCGGTTTAAGCTCCTTCGGAAGGAAAGTGGTAGAAGAGATGAACCGGGTAGGAATTATGATAGATGTAAGCCATATATCAGACAGTGCATTCTTTGACGTAATGGAAGTAACCAAAGTTCCTGTCATAGCCTCGCATTCTTCAGTAAGAAAATTTACTCCGGGATTTGAAAGGAACATGAGCGATGAGATCTTAAAGGCCCTGGGCGAAAATGGCGGAGTAATACAAATTAACTTCGGTTCAGATTTTCTGGATATGGCCTCACAGGATTCCGGAAATCAGATCAATGAAAAATTAAAAGCCGAACTTGAAAAGCAGGGTTTAACAGAGAATGACTCGGCGGCAAAACCATTTATTGAACAATTGAGAAGAGAGAATCCGTATAAATTTTCCACTGTAGCCAAAGTAGCAGATCATATTGATCATGTGGTGGATCTCATAGGAATTGACCACGTGGGGTTGGGATCAGATTATGACGGGGTGGGAGATTCACTTCCCGAAGGCCTGAAAGATGCTTCCCAATTTCCTAATCTTATTGCCGAGTTATTAAGACGTGGATATTCAGATGAGGATATCGCTAAAATTTGTTACAAAAATGTTTTCAGAGTGTGGAATGCTGCTCTTGAATTTTCCAAAGGTGTCACCAACGTTCAGCAGTGATTTGACTGAGAATAAACCTTTACAAATTTTACTTCATATGTTTAAATTGAATGAACAGGAATTTTAAAACCCTGGTCCTTATCCTTGGACCATTGCTTTTTATATTGTTACAGCTCACAGGGCATCCCGAAACTATGCCTGAAAGCGCCTGGGATGTGCTATGCGTTACAATTTGGATGGCACTTTGGTGGGTAACCGAGGTGGTTCCAATCTCAGTAACAGCTCTGCTTCCTATTATTCTTTTTCCTCTTACCGGGGCCTTAGACCTTGAAACAACCACCGCAGCTTTTGGTCATAAATATGTTTTCTTATATCTCGGAGGCTTTTTGCTCGCAATCGCCATTGAAAAATGGAATCTACACCGCCGTATCGCTCTTTCAATTATCAACCTTATAGGCACCAATATAAGTTCCATTATTTTAGGATTTATGGCGGCCACAGCATTTTTATCTATGTGGATCTCCAACACAGCCACTTCTGTTATGATGTTGCCCATAGGTATTGCAATAGTGCATCAATTGCAGGATAATCCCGCGACACAGGAGAATGAAAATCTTGTTTTTGGAAAAGCATTAATGCTGGCCATTGCATACAGCGCGTCCATAGGCGGGATTGCAACGCTTATTGGAACACCACCTAACCTGGTTTTTGCAGGGATCATTCAGGAACTTTATGGGATAGAGATAAGTTTTTTACAGTGGGCAATGCTGGGAGTTCCTGTTTCTATAGCAATGCTCTTTATTTGCTGGAAATACCTAACCGTTTTCGCTTTCAGTTTTAAGCAAAAAGAATTTCCAGGGGGTACCGCCGAAATTCAACGAGGCTTAAAGGAGCTGGGAAAGCTTGGTTCACAGGAGAAAAAAGTGCTGGTGGTATTTAGCCTTACCGCTTTCGCGTGGATCACAAGGTCTTTCTTACTCACTCCTTACCTGCCTTTTTTAGATGATACCATCATTGCAATGACTGCCGGGGTCATATTGTTTGTCCTTCCTGCCGATAAACCCGGCCGACGTTTACTGCATTGGGAAGATGCGGTAAAGATCCCCTGGGGGATCATCCTTTTGTTTGGAGGGGGAATGGCCCTGGCGAAAGCTTTTGGCGATTCGGGCCTGGCAACATGGATTGGGGAACAGTTGAAAGATCTTAAAAACTTACCATTATTTTTACTGGTGCTTATTTTAATTGCCGCGGTGAATTTTTTGACCGAGGTCACTTCCAATCTGGCAACCACAGCAATGTTGTTGCCTATACTTGCCCCTATGGCGGTGGCTCTAAATGTACATCCATATTTGCTTATGGTTGCTTCTACTCTCGCGGCTTCCTGTGCATTTATGCTGCCCGTGGCAACCCCTCCAAATGCCGTAGTATTTGGCTCAGGTTATTTGCGTATCCCGGATATGATACGCACGGGAATATGGATGAACCTTTTTTCCATCCTGCTTATAAGTCTTATTATATATTACCTGTTACCGGTGTTATGGGATTTTAAAATGGATGAGATCCCCGCAATGTTCCGCGCGGGGCATTAGTTTATTACTCTCTTGAAGTTTCTTATTGTTTTGAAGTAACTCCATAAAAAAAGGTGACGCAATGTCACCTTTTCCTAAATTGAGGGGATATTTATTAGTCCTCAAAAGTCTTTCTTAATCTTTCCTGCAGTGCCGGGTCATTTTGAATTCCTATTGCTATTTGCTCATATCTTGCAGGAGTTATTCCCTGCTCCTGAACGGCTTTTTCCATTTTACCCTGCACTCCGGCCTGGATGGTTTCTAAATTTGAAACTATTTTCTGATGTTGTTTCCTTTCTTCCTCGGTAGCAGTTACTTCAACTTCAGGATCAAGAGCTGCAGTATGAATTTCATTAAAACGCTGAATCTCCATTCCTTCATTAGCTACAACACCGGCCATTTCCTGCTGCGCTTCCATAGTAATTACGCGTACCTGTTGAAAAGCGGTGGCGAACTTTTCCAGTTCGGCATCACTTACTTCAACCTGTTGTTGGGTTGGTTGCTGCGGAAGTTGCGGGTTTTGAGCGAAAATTGTAAGGCTCCCGAATAAGGCTAATGTTAAAAGGAAACCATTCATCTTTTTTGAATTAAACATTTTTAAAATATTTTATGTTAGGTATTCAGGTGCCCAATAACTTTGCCAAGGGTCAGGAAATGATAATTTTTTCTGAAGCTTGGTGTTAAGTCCTTTATTTTAAATGGATGCGCTTATAGGTTGAGACCAAAAAATAATATTACCCTAACTTTAATGTGTAGAAATAATAGTCAGGTAAAATCCCGCTTTATGAAAACATATTTCGTTGCCCTTGTTCCACCCCCACCTTTACTGCAAGAAATAAGCCGTATAAAAGAAAGTTTTGCAGAAAACTATGGAGCAAGGCATGCGTTGAAATTACCACCGCATATCACCTTAATCCCACCGTTCAAAATTCATAAAGAAGCTGAAACCGCTTTGCTCTCTGCTTTACACGAAACAGCTGACAAAACCTCAGCTTTTGACCTGGAACTGAATGGATATGATGCATTTGCACCCCGGGTGATCTTTATTAAAGTATTAAATCCCCACCCGGTAAAGTGCCTCTACGGCATCCTATATGAAATAGCAGGAGCACTCCTGTCTCCAAAACCTGAAAGGGAGTTACACCCGCATATCACAATAGCTACCCGCGACCTGAGTATGCAGGCATTTGAGAAAGCCATGCCGGTATTCAAGAAGGAGGAATTCAAGGCGGGTTTCCGCGTAAATAGTATATTTTTATTTGGTCATACCGGCAAAACCTGGGAAATAATAGAAGAGTTCCCATTTAATTAGAGTTAGACCAAAAAGTGTGGGTTAGATAATTTGTGTATGCAAATTTAAAATCTGTGGTTTCTCAATCCATCATACCATCATATCATCATACCCTCATACCATCATAAAATCAAACCATCTACTCCCCTGTCATAATTTGAGAAAACAATTCATACGATCTCAGTCTGTCCCCGTGATCATAAATATGGGAAACAGCCATAACCTCATTTACCCCTGTTGTCTTCAGGAATTCTTCGGTTTGTTCTTTCACAGTTGCCTTGCTGCCTATAAAGGCATATTTAAGCATGCGTTGAAACGCAGGATTTTGTTGAAGTTCCTGCAAGTCGGGAGTAAGCTCGGTTGGCGGTTGCATATAATCTAAATTCCCGGTGAGTACTCCATACATCATCTTTATGAGGGAAGTGGAGATCTTTTCTGCTTCTTCATCTGTTTCTGCGGCAATGATATTTACACAGGCAATGGTGTAGGGTTCTATTAACTGAGCCGATGGGCGGAAGTTATTGTAATATATTCCCAGCGCTTCAAAAAGCTGCCCGGGTGCAAAATGGCTTGCAAATGCATATGGCAACCCTTTTTGAGCTGCCAGGTGAGCACTGTCTGTGCTTGACCCAAGAATGTAAATAGGCACCTCAACCCCTTCAGCAACTGTGGCCCTTACCTTTGAAGATTGATTATCTCTGGAAAAATATTGCTGGATCTGTGAGATCTCCTCGGGAAATTTGTACACCGCCTGCATCCTGTCTGACCGTATTGCCTGAGCTGTAACCTGATCTGTTCCCGGGGCACGGCCCAGTCCAAGATCTATACGGTTGGGGTAAATAGATCCCAAAGTGCCAAATTGCTCGGCCACAATAAGCGGCGAATGATTGGGAAGCATAATTCCACCTGATCCTACCCTTATCTTTTTTGTGCCACCGGCAATATGCCCAATAAGCACTGCGGTAGCTGAACTGGCTATGCTCACCATATTGTGATGCTCTGCCAGCCAAAATCTGTGGTAGCCCATTTCCTCGGCTTTTTGGGCCAGGTCAAGGCTGTTCTTAAAGGTTTCCTGGGGGCCGGAACCGACAGATACACTGGCAAGTTCTAAAATGGAATATGGAATGTTCTTTATGTTGAAAGACATGTAAGTTGTTTTGAGATTAAGGGACTGGCTTAAAAGCCGTGCCACCGGAAAAAAGGTAGTCGGTATCCTTGGTGGTTCTTTACGTTTTTAATTGTGGATCTGGTCATAAAAAGTATTGTACCCTCAACTCCTCCTTACCATCCCGATGATTTAATTAACTTTATACCCACTGTTGAATTCCTCTTTGAGATTTATATAATATGAACCTTACCAATTACCTTAAAAATACTGTTTCATTTCCTTCTGAAGAATTAGAGGATATCATTTCTTACTTTGAAAGAGAATCTGTTCAGAAAAATAATCTGTTGGTAAGACAAGGACAGGTTTGTGCTAAACTCTACTTCATTGAGAAAGGGGTAGGAAGAAGTTATTATCTCACCGAAGCCGGGAAAGAAGTTACCCAGTGGTTTTTTATAGAAGGCCAATTTATGTCCAGCATTGAAAGTTTCTTTCAGCAAAACCCGAGTTTATATTATTTGGAAATGTTGGAAGATGCTGTCCTGTACAGCATAACCAGGGAAAACCTCGATCTATTGTTTGCACGCTACCACAACATGGAAAAACTGGGCAGACTTCTTTCTACAGAGATGCTCACCAGGGTGGTGAATAAATTAAGTGCCATACAGTTCCAAACAGCCCGGGAAAGACATGATTATATGCTTACTGAATTTCCCGATATTGCAAACCGCGTCGCCCTTGGACACATTGCCTCCTATCTTGGGATGACCCAGGAAACCCTTAGCCGCTTAAGAAGGGCAACCCCTTAATAATCCAGATTCCCATTTTTTGACATAGGTCAAAAGAAACCGTTTATATAGTAAGGAAATTTGCGCTGTTCTAAAAATAGTTGCAATGAAAATTAATTCTCTTAAAATAACCATACTATGTGTTTTGTTAGCGGCATTGCCACCCTTCACTACAATAGCCCAGCAAATAGATCCTTCGCTGGAAATCCTTATTCAAAAGGGGCTGGAGAAAAGTCGCAGTATCAATATAAACCAGTTGAATGCAGAACAGGCACAGGTAGACCAGAAACTTGGGAAATCAGTCTTTCTTCCAAAAATCACCTTTAACGGAAGCTATACCCGCCTGAATGATGATATTACTTTTGCCGAGGATACCCAAACCCTTTTAATGGCCACCCAACGGCTTCTAATAAAGGAAGCGGCAGGTATTCCATTTAATGCCAACTTACCCGCAAATATCCCCCTGCAGGAGGTCAATAACCTTCAGGACAAAAATATCCTGAGATCTTCTGTAGATGTAGACTGGGTTTTATTTAGCGGATTTGAAGCTTCCAATGCTATTAAAGCCGCAAAACATAAGGAAGCATCTTTAAATTATGCGGGCCTGGCTGAAAAAGACCGAATAGTTGTCAATATCATTGAAACTTATGACAAACTGGCCCTGGTAAATGCTTCAGAACAGGTTTTATCGGCATCTGAAGATTATCTGCGGGACCAGGAACACTTCGTGAAAAAAGCTATAGAAAACGGTCTGGCAACCCCAATTAGCCGAAAAAGAATAGAACTTGCTCAACAGCAACTGGCAGCCCGGCAACTGGAATATAGCCATAACAGGACATTGCTTATCGAGGTTCTGCACCAGCTAACAGGTGAAGAAAAAGGAATTTTAAGATCACTTAAACCTGATCTTACAGCTTTGCCCTTAGACGATACAGCTCCTGAAAAGCGAAATGAGGTCAAGGCTTTGGAAGAAGCAGAGATAGCCACCGCCTATAAAGCAAAAATGGAGAGAAACCATCGTATTCCAAAGGTAGCCTTCAAGGGTCATTATGAATTTCTGGAAGATGACTTGTCGCTTTTTGATCCCCAATGGTATGCCGCGGTAGGTGTTAAATGGAACCTTTTTGATGGAGGCCAGTCCCGGTTAAAAAGCCTGAAATCTAAACTGGAAGCTGAAAAATACCGGGAACAGATCGGGGAAGCTGAAGAAATGATAGCTCTAAGCATTGTAAAGGCAGAACTCTCTTATGAAGCTTCACTTCAGAATTCGCGAATTGCACAAAAAGAGATCGAATTGGCAGAAGCCACCTTTGAATTGGTGAACAAGCAACATAAGAATGACCTGGCTTCCATAACCGAAGTACTGGATGCGCTCAAGGATCTGGAACGGGCCAATTTCCAGTTGCAGGAATCCTATTTCAGCCAGCGAAGAGCTGTCACAACCCTGCTACACTCAAAAGGATTACTCAATTATTAATACACAATTTAAAAAAATGCGAATAATAAAGATTGGAATGAGCCTTATTAGCCTTTTGGTGCTGGCTTCCTGTAACAATGAACAAGAGATCACTCCCTATAGAGGCAAAGTGAAATATGAAACTATTTCTGTGAGTAGTAAACTGGCCGGGCGCATTAATAAGTTATATGTGACGGAAGGGGATGAAGTACAAAAAGGAGACACGCTGGCGTTTCTTGATATTCCAGAGATCAATGCAAAAATGATACAGGCAGATGGGGCAATGAAGGCTGCGCGAGGGCAACTCAATATGGCTCATGTAGGAGCCACCGAAGAACAACTTATACAAATTGATGGGCAGCTGGATGCGGCAAAAGCTGAGCTTCAATTTGCCCGTGAATCCTATTCCCGGTTGGATAATATGTACAGAGATTCTCTGGTAACACGCCAGCAACTCGATGAGGTAAATATGAAACTACAAATGGCCAGGGCCCAGGTTGCAGCCCTGGAAGCAAGGCGGGTGGAAGCCGGAAAAAGTGTAAGGATTGAACAGTTAGACCAGGTGCAGGGACAGTTGGATCGTGCGCGCGGAGCCAGGGAAGAGGTGCTTGTAGCCTCTGGTGAAATGTATCTTGTCGCTCCGGCAGATATGACCATAGAAACCATAAGCCTCAGGGAGGGGGAATTATTAAGTCCAGGCTATGCATTGTTTAATGGCTTCAAAAAGAACAGTCTTTATTTCAGGTTTACAATAAATGAATCAAAGATCTATGAATTTAAGAAAGGCAGTGAATTGTTGATGATAAATCCTTATACCAATGAAGAAATTACCGGCAGGATCGCGACCATAAAACAACTCGCGAAATATGCAGAAATCACCAATACAGCACCGCTTTACGATTTATCAGAATCTGTATATGAACTTAAGGTAATCCCTATTTCGAAAATTTCTGAAAACTCCTTCTATTCCAATGCCACCATCTTATTAAAAGAATAATCTAATGAAGGAATTTTTAAAACTACTTAGAATAGAATTTAAACGCATCTTTTCCAACAGCGTTTTATGCGCCATCTTTTTTGGTGCTCCAATACTGTACGGGTTTCTGTTTGGTTATGTTTACCAGCAGGCTAAAGTTGTTAATTTACCTATTGTGATCGTAGACCAGGACAACAGCCCTTTAACAGATAGGATCATTGATGCTTTTGAAGACAATGAAGGGCTCCTGGTGAAAGACCGCCGTTATAATCCCGGAAATATCCTGGAAGAAATGCCGGTAGAGCAATATGCAGCCGTGGTGACATTGCCTTCAGGTTTTGAGGCAGATGTACTTCAAAAGAGATATCCTGAAGTAAGAGTAGACCTCAACATGACCAATATTCTCAATGCCAATACAGCGAGTAATAATATTCAACAGGTATTAATGACCCTTAATGCGGGAATAGAGATTGAAAGCCTAAAGAAAAAAGGTTTACCTCCGGCTGTTGCCGTTGCTTCCTACGAAAGTTTTAAGGTCAATTTTAATAAGCTTTATAATTCCACAGGAAACTACCTGAATTTTATGTTACCGGGTTTATTGGGGGCTATTATGCAACAAGTAATATTCCTTGCTATGGCATTGGTGTTTTCAAGAGATTTTGAAGACGGATATTTCCAGGAATTGGTAAAAAAAGAAAAGTCTTCTTTATACCTCATCGCTTTAAAAGCTACTCCTTTTGTTTTATTTCTGCCGGTTATCTGGTTTATCATGAGCAGGTTGTTTCTATTTTTCAATGTAGATGCCAATATTTTTAATTTACCAATGTTGGTGATGGTCATCCTACTGAGCCTTGCTTCAATGGGAGTGGGAATGTTATTCTCTGTGGCAATTCCCAATCAATTAAAGGCGACAGAACTTTTAATGGTGATCTCTACCCCGGCCTTTGTGCTTAGCGGATTTACATGGCCAAGCCTTTCTATTCCCCCCTTTATAAATGGAATAGCACAATCTATCCCGGTAACACACTTCCTATCAGCTTTCCGGAAAGCAGCTTATTATAATGGCAGTATTGCTGACCTATTTCCCGAAATAAAAATATTGTTGATTATCATAGCAATTACATTTAGTTCAATGGCCATTATACTACACTTTAAAATTAACAGCACCAGGAAAAGGTTAATAGACTGATTAAAATAAATTCCAATATCCTAAAAGATTTCCAAATAAAGCTTGTATTCAATTCCTATAAACTTTGAAACAGGGATTTGGATCGGGGGATTTACAGAAATTTTCTTCTTAAATTAGATAGAAGCATTTAGGTCAACTCAATTAAACCTTATGGCTATGAAGAGTTTTGTAAGTAAGAAACGAATAAAAAAGGGAGAAGCTGTTAAAGGTGCTGATATTCGCGAAGGTATCTTTGACCTGATTTGTAAAAAAATGCCGGGTTTTACCCAGGAAGATCACATCTCAATTGCAGAGCTCAATATGTTTAGAAGGCAATACCTCACTTCCCTTATTTTACAGGAGAAAGGTGAGTTGGCACTTATTGACAGGAACGTGATGGAAGCCATTCAAAACAATTCTGTGCTGTCAGAAAATATCCAGGAAGAGATGGAAGCGCAACTCACCACCGGTCAAAAACTGGCCGATAGGATCGCCGAGTTTGGCGGGAGCTGGCTATTTATAATCAGTTTCTTTTGTTTTATATTAATTTGGATAGGCATAAACATCTGGTTTCTCTCCCGGGATGCATTTGATCCCTACCCTTTTATTCTTCTCAATTTGATCTTATCCTGCCTGGCAGCGTTACAGGCTCCAATTATTATGATGAGCCAGAACAGGTTGGAACAAAAGGACCGCCAACGCGGGGAACACGATTACCAGATCAACCTGAAAGCTGAACTGGAGATCAAATTGCTTTCAGAAAAAATAGATCACCTACTTGTACAACAAAACAAAAAACTCCTGGAGATCCAGGAAGTCCAAACCGACTACCTGGAAGATCTTATGAATGAAATTAAGAAGCGCAGAGGAATTTAATTTTTCTGAAAAAAAGGCGGAGAGATAAAAGCTTATCCCTTATGAAATCTGAAAGTTTAGTTTTCCATTTACCCAAATAGAATTTCAATAAAAACAAAGTAGACTACCACCTGGTTAAAGGTCAGCAAATAACCGTTCCAATAGACTACCTTTAACAAATTCCCCAACCCATGTCTACACTTTTTAAACGAGCCCTTCTCGTCTTATTTGCCGGCACCTTATTGTTGATCGCGGCCTGGAGCAGTTATTTTATCTACAAATATTCTTCGGAAGTCGCTGAAATAAAAAAAGATTACAGCGAGCTAAACAGTATTACCCACGGAATACTTTCTGTAAACATCTGGCGGGACCATCTTACAAATATGTTGTTGAACCGTATTGATGATTTTGAATTTACTGAAGCGCAGGAAGATACCCTTGTTCTTCAGGTTGAGAATATTTTGACTGCGGGAATTGACAAAGGAGCAAGTTTGATAGATCAAAAACAAAAAGGCCTTAAGGCCAAGCTCCGAAAATTCGCAGTAAGAACTCTTGTTCCTGAAGAAAAGATAAGAGCCCTTGTGCCAATGTTTGCTCAAACTATAGTTACTGAAATTCAAAAACCTGAGAACAAGGATGCTTTAAAATATGTGATAAAAAGCAAGCTACAGGAATACAGTGATCTCACCCATGCCAACTCTGAAGTTGCTGTTTTACGAATTAACGAACTCATGAAAAAATATGAGGTAGAAGATCTAAAAGAATTTAACCAAAAAACATCAGGATCTATAATAAGCCTTCAGGAACAAACTTATTTTTATACCTATATCCTGTTGATCATTATCCTTCTGTTTTTGGTGATCTGGTGGTTGCTTAGAAACCAGAAGCCCCTGCATACTCCTCTCTTTATCATTTCGGTCCTGGTTTCACTGGTGGTGCTGTTTGCAGGAATTACTGCGCCTATGATAGAGATTGATGCCAGATTCCAGTCGGTCAACTTCCTGCTCATTGGGGAACAAATAACTTTCAATGATCAGGTGATCTTCTTTCAAAGTAAAAGTATCCTGCAGGTAATTGGGATCCTTTTCGAAACCGGAAAAGTAGATTCTTTTTTCGTTGGCTTACTTATTCTTGTTTTCAGCATTATTTTTCCTGTGGGTAAATTATTGGCTACCCAGATTTATCTCGCCGGAAATAAAAAGAGAAGAAAAAATAAGATCCTGAAATTTTTTGCATTCAAATCCGGAAAATGGAGTATGGCCGATGTTTATGTAATAGCCGTATTCATGGCCTATATTGGTTTCCAGGGAATACTGGATAACCAGCTTTCCAACCTCAGCATGAAAACAGAGTCACTGGTGAGCATCTCTACCAACCGAACTTCTCTGCAACCGGGATTTATTATTTTTATAGGCTTTGTGCTGTTTAGTTTGATCCTTTCTACCATTCTCAAGAAAATAACTGAACGTGAAAAGAAAAAGACAAAGTCTCAAAGTTTGACTGTTTAAAAAATGCTTGTTTTTGCTTAAAAGAGAAGGATAAAGGGAAATATAGTAGTTTTTAACACCTGTAATTTTAGAATGATGGTTCTTAAACCTGTTATTTCCAATACATAGGATTTGTATCTCCCGATTTCTGGTTCCAGTAATCCTGGGTTACCTTATGCCCATCAAAGGTTTTTAGGCGACGTTCAAAAACGTATGTAGTGGGATTAAAAACCATATCTGTTACAGCAACGGTGTAAAGTTGTGGTTCTTCTTCGGTTTTTCGTTTTTCTTCTTCAATAACCACTTCAAAGCCATTATGTTCCAGCAGTTTTTTAAGGAATTCTTTCCTCTCTTCGTCTATTTTTTTCTCCACGAAACTTACCCGGGTTTCCCCAATACTGCCGAATGTATGTTTTCCTTCCAGTGCCATAACTTATTTATTAAAAACAGCGCTTAGTTCAAAAATGTAATCGTATAACGGGCTGTAAAGTCCCATTACCAGGATACCAATAACCGTAATTCCAAGCCCTAAACGCATATAAAGCTTGTTGTTAAAAAATGGGATTGGATCTTCGTTCGTACGAATGAACATCGCTCTTACCACCAACAGGTAGTAATAAAGAGAAATGGTTACGTTCACCACCGCCAGGAATACCAGGAAGTAATAACCCTCACTCGCAGCGGCTGTGTACAGGAAGAATTTTCCGAAGAATCCTGCCACCGGTGGTATTCCTGCCAGGGAGAATAAGGCCAGGAGCATGATAAGACTCAATTTGGGATTGGTTCGATATAAACCATTATAATCATCTATGTTCTCCTTACCTGTTTTTAAGGAAATTGCCTGAACAACTCCAAAGGCGGCAAGGTTTGAAAAAATATAGATCAATACAAAATATACCACTGAGGCTGTTCCCAGCTGGGTTCCTGTTATGAGGCCCAATAATATAAAACCGGCCTGTGCAATAGAGGAGAAAGCCAGAAAACGTTTCATATTCTGCTGGCGAAGGGCAAAAAGGTTACCAACAAACATGGTTACCAAAGCCACTGCGTAGATCATATTTTCCCAGATCTCCATTAGAGGTCTTAGCACAGTAAACAACAGGATCATTAAGATAAAAACCGCAGCTCCTTTAGAAATAACCGAGAGATAAGAGGCTACGCTTATTGGAGCTCCCTCATAAACATCTGCAGTCCAGAAATGAAATGGCACCAGAGAGATCTTAAAGGCTAGTCCGGCAAAGAAGAGTACGAGTCCCAGGATCGTTAAGTTATCCGGGCTTATTACTTCTATGATATCGTGAAAATAAATGGAGCCTGAAGTCGCATAAAGCAAAGAGATTCCAAATAATGAAACCCCAGATGCCAGAGCGGCAGAAAGAATAAGTTTTATGCCCGCTTCACTGGAGATCCTTTTTACCAGTTCAAAAGCTGCAAGGGCAGCAACCGGAATTGTGGAAAGTTCAAGACCAATATAAAACATCAGGAAGTCACCTGCAGAGATCATAAAATACATTCCCAATAAGGAAAAGAAAAGCAGGATAAAAAATTCGGTACCGCGGTTAAGTTTTACGATCTTTTCCTGAATCCAATCGGCCGACTGCAGCAGGATGATAAACACCCCTATATTAAGTACATTTTTAAAGAAATGGATCAGGTTGTTTGTACGGAACATTCCCCCAAACAAGCTGCTCTCTTCCAGTGGAAAAAACCCCAAAGCTGTATGGATTCCGAAGAGAAAAATCGCCAAATGAACAGCGCTGGATTTTTTTTGCTGCGGAATAAAAATTTCAGCAATAATAAGGATAAGGGCTATTGCCAGGAGGACTATCTCGTGCCGCATCAGGAAAAAACTACTAAGTTCCATTTTCGTTCTTTATTTAAATTATAATACTCCCTGCAAAAAGGGTTGTATACTTTTTAATATCATATCACTTAGCCAAAGCGGAGCAACACCAATCCCTATTATAGGAAGGAGCAATAAAAGCACCCCCGTTGTCTCGTACCAGGTTGCTTGCGGAAGGCTTAAAAAACTTTCATTTTTTACGGGGCCCATCAGCATTATTCCTACTACCCGTAAAATGTAGACTGCGGTTACCACGATTGCCGAAATTGAAAGAATGGTAAGCACCCTGTGGAACATATCTTCGTTCTGAAATGCCCCCACAAAAATGTTCATTTCGGCTACAAATCCGCTGAAACCGGGCAAACCAAGGGAAGCCAGTCCTGCGATCACATAGATCACCGATATAAATGGGATCACTTTTAAAAGTCCGCCCAATTTGGTAATATCACGGGTATGGGTTCTTGTATAGATCATCCCGATCAAGGCAAAGAAAAGTGCCGTCATAAAGCCGTGGGATAAGGATTGTAAGATGGCACCATTCCAGGCAGTTTTATTCAGCATTAAGAGAGCAAATAACACCAGGCCCAGGTGACTCACCGAAGAGTAGGCGTTGATATATTTTAGGTCGGTTTGTCTTATGGCAGCAAAAGCCCCATAGATCACTCCAATTGCCGCCAGGATGATAAAAAACCAGGACCACTCCATAGCACCTTCGGGAAGAAGGAACATCGCAACCCTGAAAACTCCGTAGCCTCCCAGTTTCATTAAAACCCCTGCATGCAGCATTGAAACTGCGGTGGGCGCCGATGCGTGACCATCTGGAGACCAGGTGTGGAAGGGGAATAAAGCCCCAAGCACGGCAAAGCCTATAAAAGTTAATGGAAAGAATAATTTTTGGGCTTCAAAAGGAATATTTACCTGGGAAATCTCGAGAATATTGAATGTTAGAGGGCCGCCATCTGCATTCGAATTTAAATAGATGCCCAGAATCCCCACCAGTAATAAGGCGGAAGCTCCCATTAACATAAGGGTCAATTTCATTGCTGAATATTCCTTGGGACCCGAACCCCAGATGCCGATTAAAAGATACATTGGGATCACCGCGATCTCATAGAAGAGAAACATTGTGAACAGATCTATGGAAATAAAGAATCCATAAACCCCGGTGGCCAAAACCAGTAAGGAAACAAAGAATTCTTTAGGAAGATCGTAGGTTTTCCAGGATATAAAAACCCCGGCCAGTACGATAATAGATGTTAAAAGGATTAGTGCGACCGAGATCCCGTCTACTCCAATATTATAATGAATGTTGAATTCTTTAAACCAAATGATATCCCTGGTGAACACAAATATGCTGTCATTTATATTTACTTCCTTTAGGTAGGCGAAAAGCAGGTTTAGGGCCATTCCCAGCTGAATAACACTGCCTACCATAGCTATTTGCCTGGCCTGCTTTAAACTTTTCGTGAAGACCAATGCGATGATCACGATTACCGGAAGAACAACAAAGAGTGATAAAATGTCCATAATGATCAATTAATTAGTCCATAGGTATATGAAAACTATCGCCAGCACCACCACTCCGCTTATAAAGCCGAAGGCATAATCCTGAACTTTTCCAGACTGTATTCCTTTAATTTTATTGGCAACCACCAAAGTTTTGTTACCAATTCCTTCCATAGTCCCATCTACAAATTTCTTGTCGAAATAGGCAATTGGCGCCGAGATCCTTTTAAAGATCAGTTGACGGGTTATGAAGAGGTATAGTTCGTCGAAATAGAATTTATTGCTGGCCCATTTGTAGAAGAAGCCAAAGGCATTGGCAAATCTTTCGGCCAGGTTGTTTTCTTTTTTGTAGAAGATCCAGGCGAAAAGAATTCCTGTTAATCCAACAAGTACCGCGGTAGCTGCAAGCGGATAATTAAGATGGGCAACAAACCCCAACTTGTCTGCCGTAACATATTCGCTGAAAGGAATAAACCCAACCACAACACTAAAAACCGCCAGGATGATCAATGGAATGGTCATAGATCGTGGAGATTCTTTCGGTTTATGAGCATAGATGGTCTCTTTTCCCCAGAAAATTCCGAAGTAAAGACGGAACATATAGAAAGAGGTTAATCCTGCCACGAGAATTCCAATGGAATAGATAAACATACTGTTTTCAAATGCGGCTACCAGTATTTCATCTTTACTCCAGAAGCCAGCCAGAGGAGGAACCCCTGCTATAGCCAGTGCAGCGATAAGGAAGGTAATATTTGTAATTGGCATATGCTTTCTCAAGCCGCCCATGTCTTTAAGATAATTGCTGTGTACAGCGTGAATCACCGATCCAGCACCAAGGAATAAAAGGGCCTTGAACATTGCGTGTGTGAAAAGGTGGAACATTGAGGCCATATACCCTACGCCCTCGTGACCATCAAAGCCTGAAACTCCAAGGGACATCATCATATATCCAATCTGCGACATGGTAGAAAAGGCCAGGATCCTTTTAATATCTGTTTGGGTGATCGCAATGATCGCTGCAAAAAGGGAGGAAAATGCCCCCACATAGGATACTATATGTAAGACAAAGCCTTCTTCGACGAAGTAATACATCGGGAAAAGGCGTGCAACCAGGTAAACCCCTGCGACAACCATAGTGGCTGCGTGGATCAATGCGGAAACCGGGGTTGGTCCTTCCATCGCATCGGGAAGCCAGATGTGTAAAGGAAACATAGCCGATTTTCCCGCACCTCCCATAAAGATGAGGATAAGGGCCCAGGTTAAAACAGATAAGCCCATAAATGAGGTAGAGGCCCAATTAACTATAGCAGCGCCCTCGGGATTGTTTAGTGTTTCAAAGTCCCAGGTCCCGGTATAGAAGCCTATTATCAGGATCCCGATAAGGAATCCAAAATCGGCGAATCTGGTAACGATGAAGGCTTTTTTGGCAGCCGCAACTGCCGAGTTCTTTGTATAATAATACCCTATCAAAAGGAATGAGGAAACCCCAACCAATTCCCAGAAAATGTAGATCTGGAAAAGATTGGTGGCCAGCACCAAACCGTACATAGAAAAGGTGAAAAGCGAAAGAAAAGCAAAGAATTTAGTGTATCCCGGGTCATCTTTCATATACCCCCGACTGTAAATGTGGACCATCAGCGAAATGGTAGAAACCACGATGAGCATCATAATAGAAATAGGATCAATAAGGATCCCAAGATCTATATGCAAGGTATCTGTAAAATTCATCCAGACCGTTTTTTCAATGAAGGTCTGGTATGCCCCGTCCAGTTTTCCGGTTACGAAGAAATACTGAAAAGCGGCATAAAATGAAAGGATGGTGGTTGCAGTGAGTCCGCCCACACCAATCCAACCCGAAACTGTCGGTTTGATCATTTTGTTGAAGATTCCCAAAACCAGAAAGACGGCCAGGGGAATTATTGGGATTAAAAAGAGATAACTTATGTTCATAGCTTCCGTCTTTTAATGCTTCAACGTTTCAGTTTCTTTCACATCTACAGAGCTTATTTGCTTGTAGAGATTTATGATAATTGCTACTGCCAAGGCAGTTTCGGCCGCTGCTACAGCAATTATGAATATTGCATATACCACCCCTTGTAAAAGTTCGGGATAGAGATATTTGTTGATAACCACAAAATTTATCACGGTAGAATTCAGGATGATCTCCACCGAGATCAACATTGAAATGAGATTGGTACGCGTCATGAATCCATAAATTCCAATGAAGAAGAGGATCGAGGTGAGCGTGAGAATTTCTGTTATGCTTATGCCGGGTATCATGGGCTTTATTTTTTAATTCTATTAAACAACTACCTCTTTTTCCAGAAGTTCTTCCTTCTTTTCAACCGGTTTTTCTTGTTTTAATAACGGAGGTTCCTTTGTTTGATCATCTGTACCATCTTCACCTTTAGCTATTATTATGGCCCCTATCATAACCGCAAGCAGAAGAATGCTTATTACTTCAAATGGTAGAATAAAACCACCCGCTTCGGTACTTAACAGGGCAAAACCTATATCTGCCGTGGTAGTAGTTACAGCGGTTGTTGTTTCAACAAATGGATGGGAATAAATGGTGGTGAGAAAAATTCCTAAACCAATTAAACAGATAAGCCCGGTAATGATTCGCCTGGATCTTTTAGCTACTTCCAATTCCATATCTATATGGTGAACCAGCAATACCGAAAATATGATCAATACAATGATCCCCCCGGCATAAACGGTAAGTTGGATGGCGGCTAAAAAGTTATAGTCGGCCATAAAATAGATTCCGGCTATTCCTATTAGGGTAAAAAGCAGATAGACCACAGAGCGTAACATCTTCCTGCTGCTCACCGATGCTATGGCAGAGATTATCATTATTAAGGCTAAAACATAAAAAATATACTTTTCCATATCCTTTATTCTTCTACACCGGCTCTTACTTTTGATCCGGGTTTGTTTAAAACTCTGGTAAGCTGACTCCTGTCGTAAACCGCATTTTCAAAATTGGGGGCCCATTTTATTGCATCAGATGGGCAGGCATCTACACATAAACCGCACTGAGTGCACATTCCAAAATGGTAAATATGCTTATCTATCAATTTTTTCTTTTTCCCTGTTTCAGGATCTGTCTGGCGATCCCAGATTATTTCTATGCTGCCGTTTGGGCAGGCGATCTCACATTTCTGGCAACCGGTGCAACTGTGTTCATTATTTTCATCGTGAGGCATAACCACCTCCCCGCGAAAACGCTCGAACATTTTCAGGGTGTCACGATTATCGGGATATTGCTGAGTGATGGCCCCTTTCCTGGAATGCAGGAAATATTTTCCTGTTACTCCCATTCCGGTAAGCAGGGTGCGGATGCCGTGGTATATGTCTGAAAAATAACCCATAATTTCTAAAATTGAATTGTGAAGTTAAGCCACACTATTATTGCCATGAGCACTATGTTAACCAGGTTAATGGGCAATAGATATTTCCATTCCAGGGTAAGTAGCTGGTCTACTCTTAGCCTTGGAAAAGTCCATCGAAACCACATCATTAAAAACACCAGGACAAAAGTTTTTAGCAAGAACCAGAACACCCCCAGCCAGGGAATAGAATCTGTTATTCCAAATGGAGACAACCAGCCCCCAAAGAAAACAGTTGCCCCAATAGCGGCTATGATGAACATATTGATAAATTCAGCCAAAAAGAAATAGGCGAATTTCATCCCTGAATATTCGGTGTGGAAACCCGCACCAAGTTCAGATTCGGCTTCAACCATATCAAAAGGCGCCCTGTTGGTCTCTGCAGTTCCTGAGATCATAAAGATCATAAAAGCGATAACTGCAGGAATATGACCCTGGACGATCAACCAGCCGTTTTTTTGCACTTCTATTATTTCTGAAAGCTGAAGGCTTCCGGTAAGCAGGACCATGGTTAGCAAAGAAAGCCCGACGGAAAGTTCGTAACTTATGGTCTGGACCCCGCTTCGCATTGCCCCGATTAGCGCAAATTTGTTGTTGCTGCTCCACCCTCCAAGTAATACTCCTATTACTCCAATAGAGGAAATAGCGATTAAAAAGAAGATCCCAATGTTTATATCGAAAGCCTGTAGGTTTTGCGAAAATGGGAAAACCGCCAGGGCCATCAATGAGGAAATAATTAAAAAATAAGGGGCCAGATTATACAGGAATTTATCGGCTTTGTCTGTACCGGTAAGCTCTTTGGATAAAAGTTTAAGGGCATCGGCAATGGTTTGAAACATTCCGAAGAAACCAACCCTGTTTGGGCCAATCCTTAACTGAAACCAGGCGGCTACCTTTCTTTCCATTAACACCAGAAATAAACCCAAAACCGCAAAAAGTGTGAGATAGGCCAACGCGATCATTATCATTTTGGGGATACTTGTCATCGCCGCGGGCAACCAACTTAAACCCCAGCTGTAAACATTATTTGTTATGATAAGGGAACTATACATTGTTTCAGTTTTAACGATCAATATCCGGTACAACAATATCTATGGTAGCCATGGTGGCCACCAGATCTCCAATTTTTCCGCCTACGGTTATATGGTTTAGAAGGGAAAGGTTTGAAAGCCCGGGAGAACGGAATTTCATCCTGTACGGATTCTTTGTCCCTGTACTTATAATAAAAACTCCCAGTTCACCTCTGGCAGTTTCCACTTTTTGATAATATTCTCCCTTTGGAAGTTTGATCACCGCATCTGTAGCCACCTTGAAATTGCCTTCGGGAATTATATCAATGAGCTGTTCTATAATGGAAATTGATTCCCACATTTCCTGAATTCTTACCAGATACCTGGCGTATGAATCTCCTTCGGTATGCAAGGCTTCATTGAAAGTCACTTTATCCAAAGCACTGTAGGGATGATATTTCCTAACATCGCAGGAATAACCCGAGCCTCTTGCCACAGGTCCCGAAGCTCCAAAAGCAATAGCATCTTCTTTACTTAAAACGCCAACCCCTTTGGTTCTTTTCTTAAAGATGATATTTCCGGTAAGCAGCTTATCGTATTCAGGTAATTTGGTCTTGAAATGAGCGATGAATTCTTTTACCCTTTTAACAAAATTTGGATGAATGTCATTCCTCAACCCGCCGGGTGTATTATAATTCATCGTCAACCTGGCCCCGCAGGTTTCTTCAAAAATATCATTGATCAATTCCCGGTCACGGAACCCGTAGAAATAAGAGGTAAGAGCTCCTACATCCATTCCCATCACGCCCCACCAAAGTGTGTGGGAAGATATTCGGGTTAATTCGTCTATAATAGTCCTTATTACTTTAACCCGCTCGGGCACTTCAAGTTGCAGAGCATTTTCAACTGCAAGACATACAGCTTCATTATTAATGTGGGAAGATAAATAATCCATCCTGTCTGTAAGATGGACGATCTGCTGATAGCTGTCACGCTCACACATTTTTTCTATGGAACGGTGAATATATCCCAGGTCCGGTTCTACCTTTTTTATAATCTCTCCATCTATGGTGAGCAAAAGCCGCAGAACCCCGTGTGTTGCAGGGTGCTGAGGTCCCATATTGATGAAGTATTCTTCAGATTTAACGTTGTTAGTTATAGTAGCAGTCTCCATAATTTCTTATTTAACAACCATATTCACCTCATCTTCATAATCCTTTCGAAGTGGAAAACCTTTCCAGTCTTCAGGCATAAACAAGCGTTTTAAATTTGGATGCCCCTTAAATTTTATTCCGAAGAGATCAAAGACTTCTCTCTCATGAAAATTGGCGGTTGGCCATATATCCTGTACTGAATCAAAAACCGGATCTTCTCTGTCTGAAGTTTGTACTTTCACTACCAGAATATGGCGGTGAATGGTAGATTCCAGGTGATAGACCACCCCAAGTTCTTTTCCCCAATCTACTCCCGTAAGACAAAAAAGATAATCGAAACGGGTTTGTTGAGCTGTCTTTAACCAGGACATTAGTTCGTGCAGATAGTCAGGATCTATACTTATATTCAAAAACTGTGAACCTTCTTCTGTAAATTCCAGATGTGCACTTTCAGGGCCGGAAAACCAGGTAGTGACCAATTCCTTTAATTCCTCATTTGTCATAATAGCCTCTTTTAAAGTCCTTCATCAAAACCCTCAATAGGATTCTTCTTGGTTTTAATGCTTTCCAGACGTATTTTTTCCTGAAGTTTCAGCATCCCGTCCAGCAAAGCTTCAGGCCTTGGAGGGCATCCGGGTACGTAGACATCTACAGGAATTACGTGATCTGCCCCTTTTATTACCGAATAGGAATTGTAAAAAAACGGTCCACCTGAAATAGCACAGGCACCCATAGCTATTACATATTTAGGCTCGGCCATCTGGTCATAAAGCCTGCGCAGCACCGGTGCCATTTTGTTCACGATCGTTCCTGCAATGATAATAAGGTCGGCCTGCCTTGGGGAAGGCCTTGCTACCTCAAAACCAAATCTTGAATAATCATGACGGGCCGCTCCGGTTTGCATCATTTCAATGGCGCAACAACTAGTTCCAAAATAAAGGGACCATAATGAATTGGATCTACCCCAGTTAATGACCTTATCCAGGGAGGTAATTATGATATTTGCTCCGTTCCCCGCAGGAATTACCTCGCCGGGAAAATCCTTTGGTATTTTTTGAGTTTCTACTTCCATTTCAATGCTCCTTTTTTCCACGCATACGCCAAACCTAATCCCAGAATAAACAGGAAGATGATGATCTCTACCAAAGCAACCGTTCCTACTTCCTTATACACTACTGCCCAGGGAACCAAAAAGGCTATTTCTACATCAAAGACCAAAAACAGGATTGCGAATAGATAGAACCCTACTTTAAACTGAACCCAGGTAGGGCCTATTGTAGGCATCCCGCTTTCATAGGGCTCCCGTTTTTGGGGATTATCTGATTTATGCGATATTAAATTCGAGATAAAATTTGCGCCGGCAACCAGAACAACACCGGCCAGAAAGAATACTATCAATGCTTCTGAACCCATAGAATAAGCTCTTAATATGTTAATAAAAATTAACAGTTTTCAAACCATTAAAAACTGATGGCCGTCAGGTTTTGGTTAATTCACCTGGTAAGTTTCTCCTGAAAAGAAAAGATCGTTGGTTTTTCTGAATTCAGATTTTGCTTTTATCTGTGCGGTTAAAGCATCTTCTCTTTCTTCCAGCGTAACATCAGGAAAACTTCTTATTATTCCTGTTACCAATGGGTGTTCCAGCCTTACCAGCATTTGGTGCAAGGTAGGATCTTCGGTTTTGGCATCGTGTACAAGGATATCCTCCTCAGTTATTCCGTTTTCACCAATTGTAACTGTTTCCAGTTTCAGTCCTTTTAAAATAAGACCTTTATCCTTGTTCTTCCCAAAGATCATTGGTTTCCCGTGCTCAACAAAAAGTTGTTGGTCTTCCCTTACATCCTTATCTGTATACTTTACATAACAACCGTCATTGAAGATCACACAGTTTTGAAGCACCTCAACCAGGGAGGTACCTTTAAATTTTTGAGCTTCAATAAAAATATCTGTCATCTCTTTAGGAACATTTCCTCCTATTCTTGCGAAAAACCTGGCTTTTGCACCTATAGCCAGTTCCCCCGGCTGAAACGGTGGCTGGGTGTTTCCATAAGGTGAGGATTTGGTTTTTTGACCTACCAGTGAGGTTGGTGAGAACTGTCCTTTTGTGAGTCCGTAGATCTCGTTGTTGAACAGGATAATATTAAGGTCAATATTCCGTCTTAAAACGTGTATAAAGTGGTTTCCTCCAATGGCCATACTGTCGCCGTCTCCGGTTATTACCCAAACGCTTAGTTTTGGATTTGCCAGTTTGACCCCAGAGGCTATAGCGGGAGCCCTACCGTGGATGCCGTGCATACCATAAGTTCCCATATAGTAAGGGAAACGGGAGGAACAACCAATCCCGGAGATAAAGACAACATCTTCTTTTTTAACTCCGGTCTCGGGCAATGCTTTTTGTACAGCACGTAAAATAACATAGTCATCACAGCCAGGACACCACCTTACTTCCTGTTCATTTGCAAAATCTTTGTAAGTATATTTATCTACAGTTGTTTCCATGATTTCTATGCTAATTGTTTGAATTTTTCGATGAGTTCACTGTTGGCGAAAGGCAACCCCTGAATTTTATTATACTGAAGGAATTTTTGCTCTTCAAAGTGCATTCTAAGAATATTTACAAATTGCCCGTTGTTCAACTCACACACAAGTATTTTTTTGAATTTGCTAAATAACTCGCCTGTGTTTTTTGGAAGCGGATTGATATAATTAAAATGAGCAAAACCTATATTTTTATAACCTTCTTTTTCCACGATCTGTTTAACTGCCGAGTGCAGCGAACCGTAGGTTCCACCCCATCCAACTACCAGCAGGTCACCCTCCCTGGCAAACTCCGGTTCTATTTCAGGAATAAAATTCTCCACTCTTTTAACTTTTTCGGCCCTTGTATGGGTCATGATTTCGTGATTTTCGGGAACGTGGGATACATCGCCTGTAATGCGGTCTTTTTCGAGTCCGCCCACACGATGTTCCAGTCCTGGAGTTCCGGGAATTGCCCAGTTTCTTGCCAGTGTAGCTTCATTACGAGTGTAGGGAGACCAGTTTTCCGTTACCTCATTAACAAGGTTGTTTTTGATCTCCGGCAATTCTTCCATACTTTTTATTTTCCAGGGCGCTGAACCGTTGGCTATATATCCATCGGTAAGCAATACCACCGGGGTCATATGTTCAAGGGCAAGTTTTGAAGCCTGGAAAGCGAAGTCGAAACAGTTGGCCGGGGTACTCGCGGCTATTACAATTACAGGACTTTCTCCGTTTCTACCGTACATTGCCTGCATAAGATCAGATTGTTCGGTCTTGGTGGGGAGTCCTGTAGAGGGGCCGCCACGCTGAACATTTACTACCACCAGGGGTAATTCTATCATCACTGCAAGCCCGAGGGCTTCTCCTTTCAAGGCAAGTCCGGGTCCTGAGGTTGTAGTGATGGCAAGGTCACCGGCAAAAGATGCGCCTATGGCAGAGCTAATTCCTGCAATCTCATCTTCAGCCTGAAAAGCTTTTACCCCAAAATGTTTGTGTTTTACAAGTTCGTGTAAAATATCTGTCGCAGGCGTTATTGGGTAAGATCCTAAAAATAATTCCCTTCCCGATTTTTCAGCGGCGGCAAGGAAGCCCCATGCGGTGGCAGTATTCCCCATAATGATCCTGTAGGTTCCTGCCCTCATTTTTGCTGGAGAAATACTATAGGAATTAGGAATTAACTCAATTGTTTCAGCATAAAAAAAGCCCGCATTCAATACTTTGGTGTTGGCTTCTATAAGGTGAGGTTTGGTTTTAAATTTTTTCTGAAAAAATTCGATCGTATGTTCCGGGTTCCTGTCATACAACCAGTATACCATCCCCAGGGCAAACATATTCTTGCTTCGGGTAAGACTTTTGTTGTCCAAACCTTCAATATCCTTTAAAGCCTCTTTTGTTAAAGAGCTCATGGGCACCTGAATCACCCTGTAGCCCTCCATACTTCCATCTTCAAGAGGATTGGTTTTATATTGGGCCTTTTCAAGGTTTTTCTTGTTAAAGGAATCACTGTCTACTATAATAGTATTACCCGGTTTTACCGCGTACAAATTGGTCTTTAATCCTGCGGGGTTCATCGCCACCAGTAGATCCAGGTTATCCCCCGGGGTACTTACCTCTACACTCCCAATATGTACCTGGAAGCCCGAAACCCCGTATAAGCTCCCTTGTGGAGCCCTTATTTCAGAAGGATAATTGGGAAAAGTTGCCACGTCATTACCAAACATGGCCGAAGTGTCAGAAAACTGGGTGCCGGTTAACTGCATCCCGTCACCTGAATCGCCTACAAAACGAATAACAACAGCATCCAGGATTTCAGCATTGGGTTTCTTTTCTAGTGTGATCATAAACCAAGAATTTTTAACCACCAGTACATTAATTGATGGGAAAGATGATCTCAAATTTAAATTTACCCTTGCCTTTTAAATATGACTGATGTCATAAAACCCGTGATTCAATCTCATTTCCAATTATTTAAAAATATGATGAACGTCATATTTTGAGAAGTAGATGCTATATACATTTATGGGATAGTTTAACGAAATTTTAATACCTATGGCACTTTTTATAACAGAGGATTGCATCAACTGTGATGCCTGCATTTCAGAATGTCCTAACAACGCAATTTATGAACCAGATCAGGAATGGTCATTGGCTGATGAAACCGCTCTAAGCGGAATCGTCATTACACCAGGAGGCAAAGAGGTAGACGCCGATGAGCAAAAAGATCCCATTTCTGATGAATTTTACTTTATCGTTTCAGATAAATGTACCGAATGTAGAGGCTTCCACGAGAAACCTCAGTGTGCTTCGGTGTGTCCTGTAGACGCCTGTTTACCAGATCCTGCGCATCCCGAAACTGAAGAGCAGTTACTGGAGAAAAAAGAATGGTTACACTCAGCATAAATTTTATTAAAAGGATGTAAAATGATCGAAAAATTTCCCAAACTCATTTGTGATGCCAATGAGGCGGTAGCAAGGGTGGCACATAAAACTAATGAGGTATGTGCTATTTATCCTATTACCCCCGCTTCGCCTATGGGGGAACATGTTGATATTTTCAGTTCAAAAGGCAAAAAGAATATCTGGAATAACATCCCGCGTATCGTGGAGATGCAAAGTGAAGGAGGTGCAGCGGGAGCTGTGCATGGCGCATTGCAGGCCGGTGCTCTTACTACCACTTTTACCGCCTCCCAGGGATTGTTGCTTATGATCCCAAATATGTATAAGATCGCCGGGGAATTACTGCCCACGGTAATTCACGTGGCCGCGAGAACAATAGCCACCCACGCCCTTTCTATTTTTGGGGATCATTCAGATGTTATGGCAGCCCGGCAAACGGGCTTTTCTATGCTCTTTGGTGGCTCTGTACAGGAAGCGATGGATTTCGCGCTCATTTCACAGGTTGCAACTTTGCAATCCCGGGTGCCGTTTATGAATATTTTTGATGGGTTTAGAACCTCCCACGAAATATCCAAGATAGATGGGATCCCCGATGATATCATTAAAAAAATGATGCCGGAAGACAAGATCATGGACCATAAAAACCGGTCTCTGGATCCGGACAGACCCGTGATAAGAGGAACTTCCCAAAATCCTGATGTTTTCTTCCAGGCCAGGGAAGCGTCAAATTTACATTATGAAAAAGTACCGGGTATCGTGCAACAGGTAATGGACGAATTTTACGCTCATACCGGCCGCAGATATAACCTTTATGATTATATAGGCCATCCCGAAGCTGAAAAGCTCATTATTATTATGGGCTCCGGGGAAGGAGCGGTGATGGAAACCGTGGAGACCCTGCTTAATGATGATGAGAAAGTTGGGGCTTTATTCATTAGACTGTACAGGCCTTTCTCTATGAAGGATTTTATGGATAAGATCCCTGCCAGCGTTAAAAAGATCGCTGTTCTGGACAGGACCAAAGAACCGGGAAGCACCGGGGAACCTTTATATCTAGATGTGATCACTGCTTTTTTTGAAAGCGATAGGGCAATGCCCCAGATCATAGGTGGGCGTTATGGATTATCTTCCAAAGAATTCAATCCGGCCATGGTAAAAGGTATTTTTGATGAAATGTCAAAGCCCGAGCCTAAAAACCACTTTACTATTGGGATAAATGATGACATTAGTTTTAAAAGTTTGCTTTATAACCCCGTTTTCAAAACTAAAAAATCGACCATCAACTGTATGTTCTACGGTTTAGGGTCTGATGGTACAGTGGGTGCAAATAAAAACTCCATTAAGATCATTGGAGAAACTACAGATAATTACGT
The DNA here is from genome assembly GCA_039989915.1 of Gillisia sp. Lineage (GTDB taxonomy): Bacteria > Bacteroidota > Bacteroidia > Flavobacteriales > Flavobacteriaceae > Gillisia. The sequence continues at coordinate 93,155 of JBDXGW010000016.1, read as the reverse complement.
ACAGGGATACTTTGTTTACGACTCCAAAAAAGCCGGATCTCAAACCGTTTCCCACCTTCGTTTCGGTCCGCAGCCAATTTTTTCCAGTTACCTTATAAATACTGCCGATTTTATTGCCTGCCATCAGTTCAATTTCATTGAAAAATATGATATTCTGAAAAAGGTAAAAAAAGGTGGAACTTTTCTTCTGAACGCTCCCTTCTCCAGGGAAGAGATCTGGGATAAACTTCCGCAGAGAATGCAGGAGGAAATTGTTGAAAACGAACTTAATTTCTACGTCATAGATGCTACTAAAGTAGCGCAGGAAGCAAATCTGGGGAAAAGGACCAATACGGTTCTTCAAACCTGTTTCTTCGCAATATCCGGAGTGCTGCCCAAAGATGAAGCTATTGAGAAGATCAAGAATGCGATCGTTAAATCCTACTCTCATAAGGGAGATAAGATCGTGAAGATGAATTTTGATGCGGTAGACAGTACACTTGCAAATCTTCAAAAAGTAGATTATCCAAAACAAATTACCAGTACCCGTGGTCTTAAACCCATGATGACATGCGATGCAGATCCTTTTGTGAGAGAGGTTCTTGGCAAGATCCTGGCAGGTGAGGGAGATGGATTACCGGTAAGTGCTTTCCCGATAGACGGGACATTCCCCACCGGCACCACTCAATTTGAAAAACGGGGTATTGCAGATTTCGTTCCGGTTTGGGACGGGGAAGATCTTTGTACCCAGTGTAACAAATGTGTGGCAATTTGCCCGCATGCCGCGATAAGGTCTAAAGTTGTTCTTAACGGCCAACTGGAGGATGCTCCGGGGACATTTAAAGCAGTGCCTGCAAAAGGTCGCCCGTTTGACAGCAATCTTGAATCCTATATCCTTCAGGTATCTCCAGAGGATTGTACAGGCTGTGATCTTTGTGTTGCTGTTTGTCCCGCTGAAAGTAAAGAGATCGAGAATTTCAAGGCTATCAATATGCACAGTAAACACGAGGTTGCTGCCGCACAGGGCCAAAACTGGGATTACTTCACAGAATTACCTTACTACGACCGATCAGAACTTCAAATCACGAACCTAAAAGGCTCACAATTCCTTGAGCCATTGTTTGAGTTCTCAGGAGCCTGTTCGGGTTGTGGGGAAACGCCCTATATTAAAATGCTTACCCAATTATTTGGAGATAGTATTTTGATCGCGAATGCTACGGGATGTTCCTCAATTTACGGTGGTAACCTGCCTACAACTCCTTATAAGAAAAACGAGTTTGGAAGAGGACCCGCCTGGGCAAACTCCCTTTTTGAGGATAATGCCGAATTTGGTTTAGGTATGAAACTGGCTCTCACCAAGAAACAGGAAATTGCCGTAGATCTGCTAAAAGAACTGGAACCGGTAATAGGTCAAGAGCTTGTGGCTTCTATTCTGAACAACTCTGAAGAAGATGAAACCCAGAAGAAACAAAAACACGCTCATATTGCAGAACTTAAATCAATTCTGAATATCATCGATACCAATGAAGCCCGAAAACTCAACCAGCTTACCCAATACCTGCGTAAAAAAGCGGTATGGATCCTGGGCGGTGATGGCTGGGCCTATGATATTGGATACGGTGGGGTAGACCACGTGCTGGCTTCAGGTGAAGATGTCAATATTCTGGTTATGGATACCGAAGTTTATTCCAACACCGGAGGACAAATGTCTAAAGCCACTCCTCTGGGAGCAAGTGCCAAGTTCGCAGTATCAGGAAAAAGATCTTCTAAGAAGAGCCTGGCGCTGCAAGCGGTTTCCTATCAAAATGTGTATGTGGCACAGGTTGCAATTGGAGCTAAAGACCTTCAAACGCTTAAAGCCCTGGAAGAAGCAGCAGCCTATCCCGGTCCTTCTATCATTATCGCCTACTCACATTGTGGGGAGCACGGTTATGAATTAAAACACGGGGTTACACAACAGGAAAAAGCGGTTGAAACCGGTTACTGGCCATTGTTCAGGTTTAACCCGGCGCAGCCCAAGGGGAAACGCTTTAAACTGGATTCAAAAGCTCCTGCAGCTCCGCTAAGCGACTTTATGTACAAGGAAACCCGATTTACCCGGGTAGTAAAGGATAATGCTGAATTGGGTGCTGAACTTTTAAAACGTGCCCAGGAAGAAGTGGAAACCAAATGGGAGAAACTTGAACTCTTTAGAGATATGTAATAAACCTTGAAAGTAAGCCTTTAGGAAGAATCAATATTTTAAATTCATAAAAATGAAAGCCAATAACAAATTTTTTGATGAGGCCAGGGAAAAATTAAGTCAGGCAAATGACGAATTTTTCAGGCCAGAGGAAGATCTTGTAACCTATTCGGTTTGTAAGAATGCACAATTCTCCATTGAGAACTTTCTAAAGGGTTACCTTATGCAGCACAAGGTTGATGTGAAGGGTGATGAAACCCTGGATCGCTTGTATGAGCAATGTCTAAACATTAATAAGAACTTTGCAAAGCTGGATTTAACAGAGCTGGACTGCAGATCCCATAATTTGAAGAACCGGGACTGCAGTGATGTGCCTAAAGTGAGCAAATGTTTAAAAACAGCCAATGACCTTGAAGTGCTTCTCAAACAGGAGCAAATTATTGCCTGATTTTTTTGTAGATTAAACCTAACCTGAAGTTTTTAATTTTAAAGGGGCTTTTTACCTGTGCCAGGTGAAAGGCCCATTTTTTTTATTATGAACGCAATTCCCAACGGACAGATAACATAATCCCCCCTTATAGAATAGGCTTTAAACCCTGACTTATATATAGTGGAATTTTTTAAGCACACTTTTTGTTATATTTGTTTAACACCAAATAATAGAACAATGGTTACCATTAAAATAAAAGAAGATAGTAAACAAGCTAAAGCATTTATTGCTTTAGCCAAAACTCTGTCCTTTGTAAAATTTGAAGAAACAGAAACTGAGAGCCCTTATGATAATAAATTTGTAAAAAAAATTAAACGCAGCGAAAAAAGTGCCCGGGGAAAAAAATTAATAAGAGTGAACCCAGATAATATATGGGAAAATATATAATCGAGCTATCGCCTGTAGCAACAAAAGAATTGATAGCTCATAAAAAGTCCGGGAACAAATCGAGTATTAGTAAACTCGAAAAAATTTTCAAAGAACTTTCTACAACCCCCTATTCAGGTACCGGCAAACCGGAAGCCCTGAAACATGATCTTACGGGGTTCTGGTCCCGTAGAATCAACCTCAAAGATCGGCTTATATATAAAGTTTCCGAACAGGAGGTTAAAGTGCTGGTTGTTTCGGCTATTGGGCATTATGAAAAATAACAAACCCTACTATAAACAGATGATTCTCAAGTTTTGAAGGAATAGAAAAATCCTTTAAATCAAAAAAGCCCTTTTTCAATAGGAGGGAAAAAAACTTCTCATTAGCGCCAAACTAATTAAATCAATATCCCAACCACACATCCCTTTTCAGGGGCACAACTTTATAAGGCAAAAATATCGTACAAAAGTTATTTTGAAAACTCAACCTCTCTACTATTTAAGTACGCTAACTTTTTTTAATCTTTGTGAATGGTTACTTTATAAGCCATTAACCTATTGTCATAAAAAGTAGGTATAACAAGAAGGTTCTCTTCAGGAATATAACCTATATCTGCTGCATTTATTTTCTCACCACTTGTGTCAAGGATCTTCTGCTTCTTCAAATCATTGGAAATAAAATACACTTCCCCGGACCAGCTGGATGTTATAAAATGCCCGTCTTCCAATTGGATTATTCCATCAACTCTACCAATATCCTCAACTAGGGTTCGTATTTGGTTATTTTTGAGATTTAGAGATAATAAACTAGTGCCCGAAAAGGAAGCAATAATGAGCTCATTACCCTTCATCGAAACTCCATTAGGACCTTTTAAATCCTCTCCTTCATAAAGAAGAGTGACTTCCCCTTGCTGTGATACCTTAAAAATTTTATTTCCCCTTGAATCTGCAGCATATATATTGCCCGCCTCATCAATATCAATTCCATTTAAACTGGAAGCACCCTCTACAGCGATTTTTTCAATTATTCGCCCCGTTTCAATATTAATTTTAATGATATTTCCTCCATCATTCACAAACAAATGGTCATTATAAAAATAATTTCCGAATGGGGAAGTTAATCCCTCTACCCACCTTTCTGTCTTAACACTCCCATCCACATTTACAAGGGAAATAAAACCATCATTATCTGTTTCATTATCCCTGTTGAGGTTGGAAACATAAAAAATGTTCCTTTCCGCATCATAGGTGGCGCATTCAGGAGTTTTTAAAATCTCCCTCTCAGTTTCCCATACCTTTGTGAGTTCTACTCTTAAAGAATCATTTTCCCTCACAGCAACTTGCTCACCCATATAGATTTTTTGACCACAAGCCGTTAAAAACAATAAAACGCCGCTTATAAAATAGAAAACGGGCATTTTAGCATTCATTGAAAAAAATGTATCAGAGTTGGTCATAAAGAAATTATTTTTATGCGGGTTGAATTAGCCTAAGTTAAAGAAATTTAAAAGGAACATTCTCAAAAGTTGTGGAGAGTTTACAAAAAGTTTCTAAATACAAAAGGCAATTAATTCATTAGATACCTACTTTGTTATTATATTTCAATGAAACCAGAACAGTTATTTTATTCAATTTAGTAGTACTTTTATTTTCATGCAAATTTAATTTCCGGCCCTTGTGAATATTTAAACCCAGATTATTCTCAATGGTTCACATTTCAATGTAGAATGCCAACAAAACCTGCGTTAAATAATTCTATCCCATGGCCAGGGAATCCAATACCAAAAAGGAATTCGCCTGTTTGAATTGGCGAAGATTTTTTCCTTTAAGGATAATATAAGGTTGCTAATGAAAAGAATGATTGATGGTGAAGATCATTTTGGATTTTATCACTATTGGAATGTTAGGTTATCTTCATATTGAACACAATAGTGAAGAATCCAAATTCGCATATTTTAAATATGCATAGTGGAAGATTATATCAGCTTATTGGGGTTTAAATAAATAATTGTATGAAACTTGAACAAACGTGGAGGTGGTTCGGACCAAATGACATTGTAACACTTAAAGACATAAAACAAACCGGGGTAACTGGTATAGTTACAGCATTACACCATATTTCCAACGGAAGGGTGTGGTCGGTAGATGAAATTGAAAAGCGAAAGAAGGAGATCGAAAAGGCCGGGTTAACATGGTCTGTTGTAGAAAGTATTCCGGTACACGAAGATATTAAGAAGCGGAAAGGAAAATTTCAGGATTACATTAAAAATTATAATCAAAGCATAAAAAATCTTGGATCCTGCGGAATTAATACAGTATGTTATAATTTCATGCCAATTCTCGATTGGACCCGTACGGATCTATCATTTCAAATGCCAGATGGCTCCAACGCATTGAGATTCGACGCTACAGAATTTGCCGCTTTTGACCTATTCCTTCTAAAAAGACCGGGAGCTGATAAGAATTACACCCACGATCAAAAGGAAGCGGCTCTTGCCGTCTTTCAAAGAATGACTAAGAAAAAGAAAGATTTAATCACAAACAATATAATCGCAGGGCTGCCTGGAGCTGAAGAAGGATATTCACTAGACCAGTTCCAAAAGTTTCTGGATGAATATAAATATATAGGAGAACAGGAATTAAAAGAAAATCTATACAGATTCCTTAAAGAAATAATCCCCACAGCTGAAAAAGCAGGGGTTTTGATGGCTATTCATCCAGATGATCCCCCATACCCAATTTTAGGTTTGCCACGGGTGGTAAGTACGGAAGCAGATGCAGAACAGCTCCTTAAAGCTATTGATAGTCCTAATAATGGTTTGTGCTTTTGCACAGGTTCCTTTGGCGTATTAGAAACTAATGACCTCCCTGGAATGGTAGAAAGGCTGGGATATCGCATCAATTTCATCCATTTGAGAAATACCAAACGGGATAAAGAAGGAAACTTCTATGAAGCCGATCATCTCGAGGGGGATGTGGATATGTATTCGGTAATGAAAGCCCTTTTAATAGAACAACGCAAAAGGATTAATGAAGGCAGAAAAGATTGGAGGATGCCTATGCGACCCGACCATGGCCACCAGATGCTCGACGACCTGTCCAAAATAACCAATCCGGGATATTCCACGATAGGAAGACTTAAAGGACTTGCTGAATTACGGGGTCTGGAATTAGGAATTTCGCGAAGTTTGTAGATTTGTCAAAAGTCCTAATTGAAAGGCTGATTACCAAATATGCCGTATATTTTCATATGAGACCCTGGATGAAAAGGTAATTACTATATCCGGATCTTACGTGATTAATTATTGTCGAAAGTCCCTCGAAATCTTCCGAAAACTATACTCCGCTGAAAGCGCTAAAACCCCCATCTACAGGCACCACAATTCCCGTTACAAAAGAGGAGGAATCTCCGGCAAGCCAGTTGGCCACCCCCTGTAACTCTTCAGCTTTACCAAATCTTTTCATCGGAGTTTGAGCCATGATAGTTTCTCCTCTGGAAGTGAGGCTGCCATCTTCATTCATTAATAGATCCCTATTTTGTTCCCCGAGAAAGAATCCCGGGGCAATCGCATTCACTCTTATGCTGTCCCCATATTTAGTGGCCATTTCCACTGCCAGCCATTTTGTAAAATTCTCCACTGCTGCCTTCGCAGCCGAATATCCCATTACCCGGGTTAAAGCACGCCCGGCAGCAAGAGATGAAATATTTATGATACTTCCCTTATAGGATTCCACCATATCGGGTGCAAAAATCAGGGTGGGAAGCACGGTACCCTGGAAATTGAGCTCTCCAACCTTTCCAAGGTGGTCCATATTCAGATCAAAAAAAGATTGATCGTGGGTTATTACGGCCCCGGGCATATTGCCCCCGGCAGCATTCACGAGGATATTAATTTTCCCAAAATTACTATTGATGTTTTCCTTTGCTGCAGTAAGTTCCTCCCGGTTCAGTACATCTGCAGTTGCCGCCATTGCCTCTCCCCTTGCATTTCTTATCTCTTCTACCCGTGCAGAAACTGTGTCGGGATTTCTTCCCAGGATTGCCACTTTCACTCCCTGCAGGGCAAGACCCATAGCAATTGCTCCACCCAATACTCCGTTACCTCCGGTTATTACCGCTACTTTTCCTTTTAAATCTGTCATGAATTGATCTCTTAATTGGTGTAATATCTATTCTGGATAAATAGTTGATTAGAAAATATTTACTGCTATTCCTTAACATCTACGCTAACAGCTGTAGGAACTGTAGCTTCTTTCCCAATAATTACTTCTTCAAAAATAACGTTTTTAGTATTGGTTATGGTAGTAGCATTAGCTGCCTTTTTTATACGAATGTTCGTGAGATGAACATTTTCCACCTTGCTTTCAGCAAAGCCCTGGATTACCACAGCGGTACCGGTTGCTTCATCTGCGGTAACATTGGAAATGAAGACATCAGATATTTTTGAGTTAAATCCGGCCCCTTCCCCGTGGTAGTTGGAAGTAATATATAAAGCGTCTTCTACCGACTGTAATTTAATGTCATCAATATAAATATTCCTGATGAATCCTCCCCTGTCGGGATTCGTTTTAAAATAGATTCCCCGTTTAAGATATCCCCAGGCCTTATTATTATCTACATAAATATTCTGTACCCCGGCGGACATTTCGCTGCCTATTACCACGGCATGCAAACCTTTGAACCGGTTATTCCTAATTACAATATTTTCTGAAGGGGTAGCTGAATTTGCACGTCCTTCGTAATCCCTTCCGGCTTTGATGGCAATATTATCATCGGCATTATCAAAAGTGACGTCTTCTATTAAAACATCACTGGTATATTCAAGGTCTATACCGTCGCTGTTATAGTTATGGGAATCATATTTCAGGCCTCTCAAAGTAACGTTTTTGCTCTTTAAAAGGTGAACACACCAGAACGGGGAATCTTCAATAGTAACCTCCTCTATTAAAACATTTTTTGAATTGACAAACTGAATGAGTTGAGGTCTTAAATAGTGGCCTCTTCCAAAAACCCTCTCCTTGAGTGGAACATTTTTATGATTCATTTCCCTGCTTAATTGTTTATCCTTTTCTTCCAAAGGTTTCCATTTTGCCCAATCGCCCCCACCTTCCCCGTCAATAGTTCCCTTGCCGGTAATTGCGATATTTTCAAGGTTATTTCCATAAATAAGCGGACTGTGATTAAAAATCATTGTCCCCTCCCAGCTTGTAAGGACCAGGGGATAATCCTTTGGATTGGAACCAAATCTTATCTTTGCACCCTCCTCAATTTTCAGGTTTACATTGCTTACAAAATGAATTGGTCCGTTTACGGTATAGATGCCTTTCGGGACTACAAGCGTACCCCCATTTCTTTTTTCCAAAGCTTTCATTGCTTTATCAAAAGCTCTTTTATTATTGGTAATGGAATCGCCCTTTCCCCCAAATTTGGTGACAGAAATAGTGTAATCGGGAATCGCTGGCAACTCGATCCTGTTCACGATCTCATCCATCGCCTTTTGTTTTTCTTCTTTAGACAACTGAGCGTTCACGAAGTGCGTCAGCAGAAAAATAAGAATTAGGATTAGCTTTTTCATTACAGGTTATTTTAAAAAATCTTCCCTTACCGGGCTAAAAACATCAATAAGAATTCCTGCTTCTATACATCTGGCACCATGTTTTTGATTGGGCATCACAAAAAATCCATCACCCGTTTTCAGGATTTGAGGTTCCCCTTCAATAGTGATCTCGAATTCTCCCGAGGCTATATAGGTGGCCTGACTGTGAAAGTGGTCATGCACATATCCTATGGCACCTTTTTCAAACTTCACCTTGACCATCATCAGCTGGGTATTGAACCCAACAAATTGGCGAGTGATCCCTTCACCCGCTTCTTCCCAGGGAGTTGTTTCATCCTTAAAAAAACTTTCAGCCTTTATCATTTTGTGCATATTTCATTGGTGCTTTTTTACCCATGCGGGATATTTTTTATTTAAAAGTTCTTCGGCGTAATTTCCAAGATAGCTATAGCCAGCTCTTCGTTCATGCTCAATCTCGTTATGTGTTTCCTTTAAAATACCATCCCTGCCCACAAAAATGGGTTTGTTAGTCCCAATTTGATAGAAACGCGCCCATAATGGCCCCGCGCCCGGTTTTTCTATAGCAAGCCTGTTATAACCTCGGGGAAAAGAGGCATCCTTCTCCCAAACCATTTCTATATCCATGATCTTGTTTTCTTCAAACCATTTTACCGCACTTCTTATTGCATTTATCACTTCTTCTCCCGGCTCTTCAATTTCCATTAGATATTCCACGATCATGACGCTTTCCTTTCCGCTTAAGGAGGCCAATTCATATGACCTGGCCTTCGCCGGTTTTAAATCATCCTTATCATGCTGGGCTCCCCAAACGGTGAGTTTTCCATCAACCTCCACCTGGGTTTTGAGTATGATCTCTAGCCCTTTTTCTATAGCGCTTTTGGATCTTTCACATCGTTCCTTATTCACAAATTGGAAAGGCTCTTTTTGATAGGCGATATCTCTTAAGAGGTTCATCACCCCCATCATGGCATCATCATTAAACGTAATATGCTCGGAATATCCTTTTTTCACAGGGTAAAATTGTGGCCAACCTCCGTTATCATATTGTGCTTCAAGAAGAAAATCCAGACCTTTTAAAAATGCTTCTTTGTATTGATGTTTTTGTGTAGCATCATAAACTTTGGCCAGATATCTAAGTTGGGTGTGAGTTGCACCGTTATCTATAGTGGTGCCTGATTTCAGGGATTTCTCTCTTTTAAGTTTGGCGATCTCTGGAGCACTCAACTTATCTGCCATGTCAATATTCTTGAGCCAGCCTCCGTTATTATTTTGATAGAGAATAACATTATCTGCAATCCTTTGAGCTTCCTCACTACCGTACCAGGTTTCCGGTTGATCCAATGCCTCTTTCCAGGATATCCTGTTTTCCTGGCCCCATATATTTTCGGTTGAAAATATCATCATTAAAGTCAATAAACAACCCCTGAAAACTGAGCCTGAGATAGCATTTTTGATAAAATTGTTCATATCAGATCTTTTATATTTTTGGGGTATTTTCTTATTCGAAACCGGGCTTCCAGGCTTCCTTTCTCTTAAAGATATTCGGTAAGGAATATTCTTTTATTTGTGAAGCAGATAATTCTTTTGCCCAGATCACTCTGCGGGAGGGATTGTGGCCGGGGCCGATATTGTTCCCTTCAGCAAAAAATATTGTTGCTTCTGCTTCGGGACGGTTCCAGTTATGCCAACCTTGCGGAAGGATATGGTCCCCCATCTCGCAGTTGATAAATACTGTTTTAGCATGGTCCCGCCAGGGTCTTCCAAGGTAAACTTCATTTACCCCATCGGCGGCTGTTAGTTTGGAATTCAGGAAAACAAAACCAAAATCGGCAGTTGACGGAGTGGAGGCTGCAGTGATGTAGGAGTCGGATTTTGAAAAGACCTCGCAGTTCTCAAAAACTGCTGTAGCAGAACCGAAGATGAAGTCGGTGGTACCTTCTATATAACAATTCTTGTAATATTGACGGGAGAACTCCCCCGAAGCAAATAATGTATCCTGATTACCGAGAAAATGACAATTAACAAAAGTAAGCCGGTCGCCTTCCGCATGTAAAGCAACTCCCTGGCCCACATTTCCTGCATTATTCTGTATTGTTAAATCCCGAAAGGTGAGATTGCTTCCCCATACAAGCAGTGTGAAGGAATCAAAAGTATCCATCTTATTTTTACCGGTGTGATCGTCAAAAGTGATGATTGTTTTTCCAGGGCCATCGCCCTGAAATGTGACATTTGTAATAGTTCCGGGGATTTCAAGTTTTTCCTTATAAACTCCCTCTTTGATAAATACGGTGATTGGTTTGGGCAAGTATACTCGTATGGCTTCAATAGCATCGGCAATAAACAGGAAATCCCCGCTGCCATCTTTTGCAACAACGATATCTCTTTCAATTTTTCCTTTAAGATCCTTGATCTTCCCGTCCCGTGGATAGGAATGGACATCCTGAGCGCCTACAATGGATGTAAACAGTATGAATATTCCGGATACATAAAGAAATAATGCATTAAAAGTCCCAGCCTTATTCATAGTATCATATTTTTCATTAATTCCTGAGATCCATGAGCCCTTCAAATACCATTTGGGCAACGGCTTTTGCTCCTTCCGGTTGAAAATGGGTGTTGTCACTGCTTCCTTCGGGATAAGCTTCATATAACCCCGGACCAAAGTTCATAAAGTAATTTTTGGTCACATACTCCTCTCCTTTTTGGGTAAAATGATGCATAGACCTTTGGGTGAGATCTATTAAATGAGCCTCAAGCTCTTTGGAAACTTCAATCGCGGCGGTGTAATATTCCCCATGTCCATTTCCAAGTTTACCATTTTTCCAGGGATAGTTCCGGCTTACCGGAGTGATCACAACAGGGATACCACCTTTTTCCCTCGTTTGGGTCACGAACAGGCGGATATATTCTTTATAACCTTGCACGGTCACATATCTTTCAGGTTTAGTTTCGGATGCGTCATTATGACCAAACTGCATCAATACCAGATCCCCTTCTTTAAGATCTTTATGAACTGAAGACCACCTTCCCTCTTCAAAAAAAGTACGGGTACTCCTTCCTCCCCGGGCCCTGTTATCTACAAATATTGAATCGGTTTTTATGAAGTGTGAAAGTTCTGAGATATTATTTCGGGTCATTACCGGTTGAAAAACCTGGCCCCACCCCGCAATTGGGTAACGGGTTTTCATATAGTCTTTTCCCTCGTCATAATTATTGCTATAATCTGCCATGGTCGAGTCGCCTATAAGGTAAACGGTGGTCACTTTTTCCTGCTGAAAGCCAAACAGGAAGGAAAAGGCCAATAACATAATTCCCGTGTAATTTTGCATAATGCGATATATTATTAACCCCATGGGCGTAAACGGAAAATGATCCAATTTACACCCCGGGGGTACAGTTTATTTTTACTCCTTCAAAAAAACTGTTAGTTCCGGCACCTCTCTTTTTATTTCTTCAATGGCAAGATCGGCAACCTTGAAAGCTCCTGTAGGAGAAAGATGGGTATTATCTTCTTTCCCTTCCGGAAATTTTTCATAATCTCCATTTTTGTAATGCAGGAACAATTCTTTTGATCTTTCAACTCCAAATTGGTTAATTACCTCAACGGTTCTTTTATGAAGATCCAGAAGAGAGACTTTATACTCTCTGGCAACCTCCCTAACCACTTCAGAATATCTTCCGTGGGTGTCTTCCAATACCCCTTTTTCATCAAAACTTCTTCGGGATATTGGGGTTGCAATAATTGGTTTGGCTCCTTTTGCCCTTGTGTCATTAATATACCGGACCAGATTTGATCTGTAATCGGTATCTGCCGCGGCATAACGATCGGCTGAGTCTTCTTTCTGATCGTTATGCCCAAACTGAATTAGTACATAATCCCCGGGTTTTAATTTTTGCTGAATTGTATCCCAGCGACCTTCAGCCCTGAAGCTTTTGGTGCTCCTGCCATTTACAGCATGATTCTTAACCTTTAGTCCCTCCTCGAAATAAAGCGGAAGGACCTGTCCCCAGCCTTTTTCAGGATTGCTTCCTGAATATGGTTTATCTGCCAGGGTGGAATCTCCTATCAGAAAAAATGTAATATCACAATGATCCTGCGACGCAGAGGTCATTGACCATAAAAAGATCACCGGAAGGAATATTTTAATTGATACTAACCGCATTTTTTGCTACTTCTTTATCGCGGAATACCTGTTCCTTTGAACTCTTAAAATCCTTTTTCTGAAATTTAATTTTTTCAGATTTTTTTCCAAGTACCCTCACCGGCGTATTTCCTTTTTCAGCATAAGAAAAATCCCTAACGGTAACATTTTTACCATTATAGATTGTTAATGCCGTATCATTTGGTGACAATACCTTTACATTGGTAAGCACCAGGCCGTCCACGTCTATCGCAGTAATCCCCAGATCTGCTTCAAAAACCGAATTTTCAATGTGAATATTCTGCACATTCTTTTCTGGAAGACCCATAAAGAAAGCTGCCCTTCCTGAGCCGGTGGCCCGTATATCCTTCATAAAAATGTTTCTAAAGGAAGGAGTTTCCTCTGTAACAGGGAAAACTTTTGCCTCATTGACTTTCTTAATCGCATCCTGTCCCTGTGCAAGCGAAGGAGCCTGCCCCCCGTAAAAAAGATTGAAAGTGATAGGTTCATTTGGGATATTGATCATATCTATATTAGAAATATAAATATTCTCCACAACACCCCCTCTTCCCCTTGTGCTCTTGAATCTTAATCCCACATTGGTCCCCATAAAGGTTGCCTTGGAAATATGTATATTCCTTATATCGCCGGACATTTCACTGCCCATAACAACTCCACCGTGACCGTGGTATACAATGTTATTTTTAACGATCACATTCTCTGTTGGCATTCCCCGGTTCCTTCCATCTTCGTTTTTACCCGATTTGAAACAGATAGCGTCATCTCCCACATCAAAGGTATTGTTGTAGATCAATACATTTTTGCAGGATTCAATGTCCAGCCCATCACCATTCTGGGAATACCAAGGGTTTCGAACATTGATATTTCTAACTATAATATCCTCACTCATAAGCGGGTGAATATTCCATGCAGGCGAATTTTGAAAAGTTGGTCCATCCAGGAGGATCCTTTTACTCTCCACAATACTCACCATAACGGGTCTTAGATAATCCTTCACTTTTTGATGTGCCTCTATTCCTTCAAGATCTGGAACATTTTGATCTGATGAAAGCTCGTGCCCGAGTTTTGCATTTTCTGAAGGATACCATTGCTTTCCATCCTCTGAAAGAACTCCGCCGGAATTAACAAGTTTTTTCCATTGACTATCAGTCATTTTTTCCTTTTTCACAAACCTCCAGGCATCGCCGCTACCATCAATAGTTCCTGTTCCTGTGATCGCGATATTTTCAACTCCTTTGGCGTAAATAGGTGAGATATTCCGTACAGTGTTCAGGCCTTCAAAACTGGTTTCAATAAGATGATAATCATCAAAATCCCTGCTGAAGATCAATAAGGCCCCCGCTTCCAAATGAAGATTTATATTGCTCTTCAAAATAATGGGACCGGTTAACCAAAGTCCGCGTGGTATAACCACTTTTCCTCCACCTTTTGCATTTACGTCTTCAATGGTTTTTCTTATGGCTTCGGTATTCTTTACCATCCCGCCAGATTCAGCACCAAACTCCCTGATGTTCTTTGAATAATCTGGGAAAGAGGTTTCCTTCACGCGGGGCATGTCAAACTCTATACCCTCATAAATAGTCTCCATTGTCTCTTCCTGTGCAGCGCCGTTATACGCCAGCCCCAGGAATAAAAGGGCAGCGATTAACGTCTTCATTTTTGTTCTTACCATTATTGATTTTTTTATATTATAAATCTTTAATATTTTGTATTAGGTCTGTTTATTTGGAAAATCGGAACCAATCATAATCGGCATATCCCGAATCATTGATCTTCTCTTCCTGAGTTGCGAAAATCCCAACTTTAGCTCCAATCCATTTTCCTGACAGGGCTTTGAAAGTTTCATCCATCTCTACAAAATCCTTTCCATTTTCGCTATAACTAAAAGTGCACATTTCATTTTTATCTACACTCACTCTTAAGGTGATAGAATTGTCGTTGAGTTTTTTAATAACGCGTTCTTTTTCTGCATTGCCTTTTTCGGCATTTTCATTAACTGAATATTTTAGATAAATCCCATCCTTTTTACTTTCCAATGCAATATATGCATATGCCATGCCCATTACGATCAAACCGGTTTTTTCATTCTCCAGGTTGGTATTTGGGTGGAAGGTAAGTTGGGTTGTAACAGTAAATTCTTCCGCAGGAAATTTCTGCAGCAATAAATTTGGAGCATCCCAAAGATTTTTGCTGTTGCCTGGTATTTGGCGCGCATATAACCTTAACTGTCCTTTGGAAGAATTTGAAAATGCCCAGGTTGACTTGGGATTTGCCTGCCATTGCCACTGCAAGCCAATATCATTTCCATCGAATTCATCTGAATCTGCCGGGGTGATTATTGGATAAGATCTGCCAACATTCGGTTTCTTGTGCGACATTACCGGTTGACCTGTCCAGTCCCCGTTCTTGTCTTCGCCCATCATTGGCCAGTCGTTTTTCCATTGCATCGGTTGTAAATGAACTATACGCCCATAAGCTTCCTTATCCTGAAAATGTATGAACCAATCCTCCCCGCTGTCCAATTGTACCCATGCACCCTGGTGAGGACCGTTGATTTCTGTTTCCCCCTGTGCCAGGGAAATGTGTTCTTCATATGGCCCGTAGGGATCTTTTGATCGCAGGATCAGTTGCCACCCTGTTGCAACGCCTCCTGCAGGGGCAAAAATATAGTAATAGTCATTCCTTTTATAAAATTTCGAACCCTCCACCGTGGGATGATTTTCATGACCATCAAATACGATTTTGCCCGCACCTATTGTTCTGGAGCCATCCGGATGTAATGGCTTCACTACCAGGATACTTTTAATTCCTGCCCGGCTTCCAGCATAGGCATGCGAGAGATAGGCTTTACCATCATCCTCCCATAGTGGAGCCGGATCAATAAGTCCTTTTCCTTCTTCCACCAGGACCGGTGCATCCCATGGACCTTCAGCGTTTTTGGCTTTTACCATATAGATCCCAAAATCTGGATCCCCCCAATAAATATAAAATTCTCCTTTATGATAGCGGAAGGCAGGAGCCCATACTCCATTCCCGTGTTGGGGTTTACTGAAATGTTCAAAAGGCGGTTGTCTTTCAAGGGCGTGACCAATAAGTTTCCAGTTCACCAGATCTTTAGAATGCAGAATTGGCAATCCCGGGACAACATTAAAAGAGGAAGAAGTCATATAGAAATCACTTCCCACTTTCACCAAATCGGGATCTGAATAATCTGCATGCAGGATAGGGTTCTTGTAAGTGCCGTCTCCCTGATCTGCTACCCAGACTTCAGAAACAGTGGCTTCGCTATTTTGTGCGAATGAGTGGTTTCCGCAGAAAAAAGTTGCTAATATAAATGCAAGAGATGTCTTTAAATTTTGGGTCATTTTTTTATTCAAGCCTGCCTTTATCTTCAAGAGTTTGTAATTTGGAATCAAGATCTGAGAAAAAACTCTGGCTTGTTTTTATACCGTTTGGCTCCTGCTCCCACGCTGCGAGAAAGTAATAGGTCACGGGTTCTTCTACAGCTTTAAAAATCACCAGATGATCGTGTGGTCCTGCCTTGATTTCTTTAACTTCGCTTACCTTATAGAAAATGGCCATTCCCAACTTGTCCTCATCACTTACCAAGGTCTGGTTTCCATAGGTTGCAATATAACCCCAGTTTCCATTGGTACTTTTCTTTTGTACAAGTTCAATATTGTCAAATTTCACTATTCCCGTAGTCAAACCTTCCAGTAGGGTGGAAGGTTTGAGTTTTACCCTGGTAAAACGATCTTCGGGAAAAATAGTAAGGGTAGATACTAAATCTATGGTTTCATTTCCGGTGCTCCAGCCGGTATAGGTGATCTGAACTTCAGATCTGGAATCTGAGTTGGATATTTGTGCCCGGGTATTTTGAACATTCCTGAATTTAGCTACAGAATCATTTATGAACCTCCCATAACTTCCTATCCCCAGGGATTTTCCTGCTTTTAGGATATCCATACCCCAGGGCGCCATCTCATGGTAAGAATCAAACCCATCCAGACCTACTCTGGACAGCACCATAGTATCTGTTTTTTTACCAAAAATATCTATGGCATTTCTCCAGTCAAGGTACAGCCTGTACCCTACCTGGGAATTTTCCCATCCCGGACCTTCATACCTTATGTAATAAGAATGATCTGTATGGGCTTTGGGAAGGGTGAGTTCATTTACATTTTCAAATGTGCCTCCAACATATTCTTTCCCTTGCCATTCCCCTCCTTTTTTTACTGCAATTTCAGCATAAGTTTTTGTTTCCAATGGGGAACTTTCAAGAGATTCTATCGCTGATCCACTTTCTTCGGAATTTTCTTTACAGGAAATTAGTACCGAGGAGGTAAATGCAAAGAGAACAAGTGTTGTTTTGAATTTAATTTTTGAAAACATCATGATAATTTACTTTTGTAAAGATTCATATTGGAGGGAAGCAAGTATAAAAGGACCTACCCCCTTAGGATCATTATCCCGAATGATCTCATTGATATAATATTCATAAGAACCGTCACGGTATGGATCTCCACCCAATCCTGCAACACCGTTGACTCTTGTAAGGCTAATGCCGCCATCTTCGTCTTTTCTTATAAATTCGTCAATAATCCCTTCATAAGCTTTAAGGCCGGCATCCCGGAATTTTGGATCCAGATACCCTTTTTCTACCCCTTTGAGCAAAAAATAAGCATACATACTGGAAGCCGAGGCTTCAAGGTAATTCCCCTCGCGTGTCCCCTGATCAAGAACCTGGTACCAAACTCCCGTTTCTTCATCCTGGTATCTAACTATTCCCTCTGCGATCTTTTGAGCTATGGCAATAAGACTATCCCTTTTTGGATGGTCCTCCGGAAAATAATCCAGTACATCTACCACAGCCATACTAAACCAGCCAATACTTCTCCCCCAGTAATTAGAGGAAAGTCCAGTTTCAGGATCTGCCCATCTTTGCTCTCTGCTTTCATCCCAGGCATGGTGGTATAAACCGGTTTCGGGGGTATAGGCATATTTATCCATGAGATAAAATTGATTTGCCACATCATCAAAAAGTTCAGGCTCCTCATAAGCATGGGCGTAGCGGGCCAAAAAAGTTGACCCCATATATAGCCCATCCAACCACATTTGTGAAGGATAGATCTTTTTATGCCAAAAACCACCTTCAGATGTTCGGGGATGTTCCTTCATTTGCTGTCTTAATTCTTCAAGTGCGATTTTGTATCTCTCTTCCCCGGTTTCTTCATATAATCCAATTAAGAATCTTCCGCCCTGGACCCTGTCAATATTATAATCTGATTGTTTGTAGGTTTTAATAACCCCCTTTTCATCGATCATAAATTCAGCAAAATTTTTAATGTAATCAAGATATTTTTTCTCTCCCGTGGCCTCATATAATTTCTCCATGGAAGTCATGATCAACCCGTGGGTATATTCCCATTTGGGTTTTTGATTGAAATCCAGCGTCCACCCCTCCGGATTTCGGTTGATCTCAGAATCTGCCATCCAGGTGGAATATGTAACTGCAGTTTTATCAACCGGCGGGATGTCCCCGGTATTTTTTTCTGTTTTACAGCCCTGAAAAGCTATGGGGGGTAAAAGAAGTAAAGAAAAAAGTATAGATTTTAAATATAGTTTCATGTTATTCATAATCATTTGTTAGGCCGGCAATTCCTTGATTTCATAAACGGAACGAGTGTTTAAAGGCTTTTTAATCCATCAATTTTAATTAATGTAATCGATTACAATCTATAACTTTTCAGGAACATAAAAAAGTAAATCTTTACAAAAGTCGGGGTTACCCTAAGCTTTAGGGGGAGAATCTCTCTTTCCGGGAGAATTTTTAGCAATTTTTGAGATATGACCCTGAAAGAACTCAGCTATGGACAAGGATCACTTTTTAAAAACCTTATTTAAAAAATCCACTGTATAATTCAATGTAGGTTCAAACCAGGGGTGAACCAGCCAGAAGGAATGAGGTGTGTTGGGGATTGTATGAACCTCATTGTAAATTCCGTTAGCATCCAATATTTTGATCATATCATCCCTTCCTGCGTGAAACCGGGGCTGTGAACTGTTTATGAAGATTGTGGGTGGTGTAATTTTATTTACATATTCAAGAGGAGAAGCTTCTTTCCAATTGGCTGGATTTTCAGATTTCAAACCACCCAGCCAAAGCCCGGCAATTTCGCCTTCTTCTGCCTCGGGATGAATAAATGAAACGATCCCGTCAATATTAACAATGGCCTGCACTTCATCCAATATCTCACCATCATTTACTTTGTAGATGCTTATTCCGGGAGTCACCCCAACCAACGTAGCCAGTTGAGCACCGGCTGAAGCACCTAATAATGCGATCTTATTTTTATCCAAATCATATTCAGCTGCATTTCTTTTTATCCAGTCCAACGCTGCTTTAATATCTATTATCGCGGCAGGATAAGGTGCCTCCAGGCTTAACCTGTACTCTACAGTTATCGCTACAAACCCTTCCTTCGCCAATCTTTTGGCCATTGGCCGCTGATTCTCTTTACTTCCTGATACCCATCCCCCGCCATGTATTAATATTACAGCGGGTTTTAGTTGGTCTCCATTGGTTTTGGGATAATATATGTCGACTTTTAATTCCCGTTTACCCAGCGTTCTGTAAACCACATCTTCCTCAATATTTATTCCTTCAATACCATCGGGACTAATTGGGTTTATAAAGGGATAGTCCTTTTTTAATTTTTCATAGGTGGTTTCAATGGTATAGGGAGTGATCTTAATTTCCTTTTTTATTTGTGCAAAAGCAGGAGCGGTTTGAATCCCGATAATCCATAAAATCCCTAAGATTTTAAAAATGCCGTTTACCTTTCGAACTTTTTCCATTATTCCATTTTGTATTCATTGTTGAGATCAACCCGGCATCCAGAATCTAAAATATTGGGTAATTTATTTCTCACTAAGTTTTGCTTGTGGGTTCCAATCATCGTTTCCACCCAAAATATTCTGAACAGTGTATTTGGCAGCATCTTTGGCTGAAAGCTGCTTAGACCATTTCACCCTGTTTCTCAAAGAAGCTCCTGGGCCCGTTGAACCGAATTCGGCATAAAATGCAGTTTTCTCTGCATGTGGCTTACTCCAGTTATGCCAACCTGCTTTATTAATATGGGGGCCCATTTTTGTATTTATGAAAACCGTTTGGGCATGATCCCTCCAGGGTCTTCCAAGGTAAACATCTTTTACAGGTGCATCACCGGTAAGTATACTGTTGAGGAATACAAACCCGTGAGCCGTATCTTTTTCCGTAGAAGCGGCAGTTATGTAATGGCCACCTTTTTTGGAGTAAATTTCACAATTATCAAATACAGCTGTGGCCCAGCCAAAAATGAAATCTGTTGTGCCTTCAATATAACAATCCTTATAATATTGGCGACTATTTGTACCATGCGCATAAAGCGTGTCCTGAAATCCCAGAAACCTGCAATTCTCAAAAATCGCCCGGTCTCCAGTAACCCTTACTGCAACAGCCTGTCCTACCGGACCTGCGCTATTTTCAAAAGTGAGATTTCGGGCTGTGAAATCTGTTCCAAAAATGAAAAAAGAACTGGATCCTGTGGTACCAATTTCTTCCCCATAAAAGTTCTTTTTTTGAGCAAAGTCATCATAGGTCAGAATCGTTAACTCCTTATCCTCTCCAATAAATGTTACCCGGTTCTTGGATGCAGGCAGGGTAAGTTTTTCCTTATAAGTTCCTTTCTTGATGAAGATCCTGGTTTCCTCATTCCTGAAATCGGGAACAGCATTGATTGCTTCCTGTACAGTACGGAAATCTCCGGTTCCATCACATGACACCACGATGTGATATTCATTTTCAGCTACCGTAGTTGTTAATCCTGAAGTTTTTGTCAAGCTGTTTATATATACCTCTATACTGGTATAATTCTTATCAAGATCATACCCTGCTGAATCATCCTTTTCAGGATCCAGACAATTTTCTTTTTCCCATTGATCAGGCATTCCGTCTTTATCTGTATCTGTAAATGGCTCCCCTTTCTCAAGTTCCGGCCAGCCACCCACATCACTCTGTGAATCTATGATGCCATTTTTATATAAATGCCTGCCTTCCCGTACTTCTTCAATCACCCTTATATCAACAGCATCCCGTTTAAAACTGGCACCTGCATTTTGAAGAACAAGTTCTAAGGCTTTTTCGGCAGTATGAGTTTTGACATTTCCATTGATGTCTATCGCAGCATCTAATTTTGCAGCTGTGGGATCATCGCTTTGAACCCCACCATTCCAGTTATCTTTAGTTACATTAATGGAACCTTCCACTATATTCCCGGAAACAAAAAATTTCCCGTAAGGCTCGTAGGGCTCGAGGATCCTCTCCTTTTTGGAATTGGATGTAGCGGGCCCGGGCTTATAATAGTTATTGATCAAATTATAAGTTCCGCTCTCACCCCCATAAACGCTGTTATCACCCCAGTTATAGATCACGTTATTCCTGAAATCGACAAATTCATCGGGAGCATTGGCGGTAGTTTTTGAACCGCTAAAGCGAGGGTTTCTGCTGTTGTTACTCGCCAATAAATTGTGGTGAAAAGATGCATTAACACCTCCCCAGATACCACCGTACCCATGATCTCCTTTATTGTGAACAGAACTGTTTAGCGCCTCAGCAATAATATTCCACTGGAAAGTGAAGTTCTTTGTTTCATAAAAGGATGTATTCTCATCTGTGGCCCAGCTCAAAGAACAATGATCGATTATTACATTTTCAATCCCCCTTCCCTTTAAGGCATCATCTACAACGTCATTAACATCTCCAAGGCGGAATCTCAAATACCTGATGATCACATTATCTGCTTTTACTGCCACGGGATATCCTTTAATGGTGATCCCATCGCCGGGCGCGGTTTGTCCCGCAATAGTTAGGTCACCACGGTTAATGTCGAGCGGGGATTCCAGAGAAATTGTACCGGAAACTGCAAAAGTTATGATCCTTGGCCCTCGCTTAACAATCCCCTTCCTTAAGCTTCCTTCTCCATCATCATTGAGATTGGTTACAATATATACCTCACCTCCACGACCACCCGTGGCAAAGCGCCCAAAACCTTCAGCCGTGGGAAAAGCCAATTGCTGGGCCTGTGCAAATACGCTGGAGGAAACCATTATTAAGGCAATGAATAATATCTTTTTAAAGTCCTGAAAACATTGCATACTTTTTAGTTTTAATTGTTTATCTGATTTTTTTCAGATCCTTTCCTAAAGTATCATTAATCCAAATTAACAAACCTTACTTCTTTTATTGCGCCTTTGTACCAGGATCTTTGATCCATTCTTGTACCAATAGAAGTGTGAGCTCCAGGTCCCGGGGATAAATATTTTATATGACCCTGCGCCTGAATTTCTCCATTGACAAGACCCGTTACTTCCCCGTTCTTATATTCCAAACTTATCGTTGCCCACTTATTCAAAGGATGCGTTTGGGTGGGATCTACCAGGGTAAGGTTTTCATTTTCTGTCTTAATGAACCAGTCTCCGTACCACTCATTGGTTTCGTTTAGCCGAAGTTCGATCAAAATTCGCCTGTTCTCATTTTCCGGATCCTGAATATGTAAGAACCTTTGCTCCATATTTTCCGGAAATCCCGGGTAAGGTTTGATATCAACTTCAATAAGAAAATTATTCCAACCTTCAACAGGATTTGATTTTATCAAAAGACCATCATTTATCCCATTGAATTCAACAACTTCTTTGCCTTCAGAAGTTATTACCAATGGCGCTCCTGAAACTTCAGTAGGGTTTCCAGCGATCTTGTCTACTGAATCAATTTCCCAGGTAACTATTTGGGTTCCATTACCGCAGGAAATAAATATCCAGGACACCAGGAGAAAAAGCGGAATCAGGCCGGGATTAAATAATTTAGAATTAAAAAGTTTAAACATCATTATTTTATATTTTTCCCTCAAGAGCTATTTTCATTTTTCTATTTCCTTGCATCACAATGATCAATATTGTTTTAGAGTAATTTCTTTAACAAGGCTGTTGATATAAACCTCTACATTGTCATAGGCGGTGCTAAGGTCTCTTCCATTGGCTTCAGCTTTTGAAGGATCCAGTTTATTTGCAGTTTTCCACGAATCGGGCATTCCATCATTTGAGGTATCCTCAGGCGCGGTGGAACTATTGAGATGAGGATACCCTCCCACATCATTCTGACTATCTATAATTCCATTATTACTTCCTCGGGAACCAGATGCTGTAAAGGTGCGGTTTTGAACATCGTTCACGATCCTTTCATCTACGGCATCACGTTTGTAACTCGCACCCCCATATAATAGGATCTTTTCAAGAGCCTGAGTAGCACTGTGACTTACCTTAAATTCAGGATAGGTGAGCGGTCCTTCCAGTTTTAAATTTTCTTTATCGGCAACAGAACCATTCTTCGCAACAACACCAATCCAGTTATTTGTTGAGATATCTGAATGCCCCTCCACAATGTTTCCATTTACATAAAATTTTCCATAACCGTAAACCGGAGCGCTATTGGATGCCTGTTCATAGGCATTTAAAAATCTCCTTTGATTAACCGTAGCGGGTCCGGGTTTATAATAATTTGCAACCATGTTAAAGGTTCCGGCCTCGCCTCCATAACTTGCATCTGTGCCCCAATTATAGATCACATTATTTCTGAAATCTACCACCCCTCTCATTGTTGAATTGGTGCTGTTGTAAACCCCCGGATGATCAAATCTGGGATTCCTGTTATCATGATGAGCCAGAAGATTATGATGAAAAGATGCATTCCTGCCACCCCAAATACCACCATAACCGTGATTCCCTTTTTCGTGAACGGAATTGCGCAAACTTTCTGAAAGAATAGACCATTGAAGAGTGAAATTCTCATTTCCGTAAAATGAGGCAGTTTCATCTGTAGACCAGCTCATGGAACAATGATCGATAATAATATTCTTCCTATAACGCCCTTCTAGGGCATCCCCTTCAGCTGCGCCTTCATCACCCATCCTGAACCGCAAAAACCTTATAATAACATTATCTGCATTAACAATAAGGGAATAATTTTTTAGAGTAATTCCATCTCCGGGGGCGGTTTGACCTGCAATGGTTATATCATTATTTGTGATTGAGATATTACTTCTCAATTCTATATTGCCCGAAACTTTAAAAAGAATGATCCTTTTTCCCGAAGTCTGAACAGCATTCCGGAAACTTCCGGTACCTGAGTCGTTGAGATTGTTAACATAGATCACTTTACCCCCTCGACCACCGGTGGTGTTTTTACCAAAGCCCTCAGCCCCTGGAAAGGCAAATGCATCTTCCACTACAGCAACAGGACCATCTTTCACTTCCTCTACCGGAGGTGTGACCACATCGTCTGTACTACAACCTAAGATCGGGAATACCAGGGTGAAGATCCATAATAAATTCCTATTTTTTCTTTTCATTTTTTTCTTTTTAAAACTAAAGGTGCGGCTATGGACCGCACCCTTATTTAACAAACTTCACACAACTTAAACAAAATTTTAAAGTCCGGCTATTCTATGGTCTCCAACGAGGGTCACCTACATTGTTATCTATTAAGGTTTGATTTGTGATGGTAAAATCTCCTGTTGATGGATTTACAAATCCCGGATCCAGCGTAAAGAATGTCCCGGAGGCATCATGAACTAAAACTGATGTATCATGAAAACCAGGGGCATTCCAATAATTATTTTTACTGAAATCGGGATTTGGGTCAGTTTTGCTCTGATTTGAATAAATACCAGCGGTTTCGGCTATAAGTGTATTTTTAACTATGATATTATTATCTGTAAACCTTACATATAACAATCTTCTGCTGCTACCATCTGAACTATCGTAAATTGTAACCCTGTCAATTATTACGTTAATTGTAACTCCGGTTCCTGCAGTAGTCCCTGCATCATCAATTCTTAAGAAGTCTCTGGAAGATGCAACATTATAAAAAGTACTTGTGTTAATATTGATATTGTGAACATCAGAGTTTCTAAAATCTATGAAATCACCACCTGAGGTAAAAATATTATAGATAATTGAATTCTCAACAGTAAGATCCTGCAGAATAGCATCAGAGGTATTACCTGCGATAAAGGATCTCGCAAAATCATGTATAACATTACCACTTAAGAAAAGGGTGTTGAAATTTCCTGCTCCGGTAAATCTGAGAAAATCTGTCAAGGAGGAAGATCCTTCCCCATCACCTCTCACATCAAGATCTATTAATGCAACATCTGTGGCACCTCCCACAATTTCGAAATTCAACCTTAACAAAGGCTTATCAAAAGCTCTCAATCCTCTGATGGTAATCGATTTGTCAAGCGTGATTGTTCCGGTTTGCTCTGTATAATCACCAGGCTCGAGAACCAATATATCTCCTGGGCTTGCATCAGCGATCATTTGAAACAAATCGTCTTCCGGAGTAACCAATTTACCTGCCCCTATATCGATTCCTGTTGTAAAAATTTTAACTCCTCTTATTCGGGTACCATTTAGTAAGGTTGCCGTATACTCCGTTTCAGGTGTGAGATCAGTTATGGTAGCCACGCCATTTGTTTTTTCTTCTTCTGTTATGGTATGAATTATATCCCCCGGACTTAACTTAATTTCGGTTACCTCGCTGTTTGGAATCCATCTTAGAATAGCCTCAAGAGCTTTGATGTCGCTTGGATCACCAGGAAGGAAGATCTGCTCGGTTAAAGTCTGTGCGGTGGTTGTGGCCCAGGTAGAATCACCTAGTCCTCTTGCACTCACAGCTTTTACCCTTATGTAATACATCGTTTCACTTTCTAAAGGTATTAGAACCGGAAGCTCAGTAGCAGCAACTTCTACAGTTTCTGCTATATTATTGAATTCAGCATCTTCACTAAATTCAACAATATAAACATCTACGTTATCATCAACCCGCCAGTTTAGCTCAACATTAACCTGATTCCTAACCATGGCTGTTAGATTAATGGGGGCAAATTCCCTGTTTACCGGAAGCTCCTCGATAAGTTCTTTATCATAGTCACAACCTGTAACGGCAGCAAGTAGAAAAACTATCAGTAAATTCTTAAAGATGTATCTCACTTTCATAATTTTGTAAATTTGTTCTGTTTATGTTTTAGTACCCGTAATCATTTACCAACAGGCCATTGCTGGCATCGATGAAAACCTGCCAAATTGGCCAAAATTGCCTTTCATCTACATTAACTCCTGGTTGATAGATGGTGTTTATAATCCTGTCTAGGGATTGGTTCCAGTTGAAGGCTGAATATTCAGCACCGGGATCTGTTGTTTCACCCCTATTTAAGCCATAAATGTCTAAAGTATATCCATCATCTTGATATTTATAATAGAGCGTTGTTGGGACATTGGCATATTCTCCTGTTCGGTTCTGCAGATTAATCAATTTTTCCTTTGCCTCTTCAAGTTTCTGGCCAAGAAGGTTCCACCGAATCAGGTCCATCTTGCGATCCATTTCTCCGGTAAATTCAAATTTATATTCTTCAACAATAGCATTGAACATTGCTTCTTTGGAAGAAAGGGCATCAACATAAGCATCTACTTTTTCCGCGTGTTGAGATACCGGGAAAGCCCTTCTCCGTATCTCTTTGAGATAGGGAGCAGCAGCTCCAGGTCCTTCCAGTTCATTAGCAGCTTCAGCAGCTGTCAGCAAAATTTCTGCATATCTCATGTATATCCAGTTAACTCCGTCATCATTTGTTGAAGTCACGAAACGATTCATCCACTCATATCTGTATTTACCAAAATACCAAATATCAATTCCCTGCAGTTCCTGTTTAGCTATACCATCTATTGCTGTACCCCATTGATAAGGTACACTTGTAACCTCTCTTCTTGTATCCTCTTCATCGAAATCATACCAAACCGGAGGGGTAGGACCCGCGGTACCTCCTCTGGCCTGACCCGTAAATTGGTCGGCGCTGCGGTGACGTACGGCAAAGGAAAATAATACCCGTCCACGGCCGTCAGAAAATGGAATTTCCCATAGAGATTCCCCGCCTGCGCTTATATTTTCTTCATTATATTTTCTCCAGAAATTTTCAAAAGAAGGCTCGAGAGATGCTGTACCGCTATTAATAACTGATCGGGTCTCGTCTAACGCCAACTGATACATTTTTTGAACAGAAAGATCGGGATCGTTACTTCTCCTTATTCCATCAGGATATTGCTGGTAACCACTTGCAACCAATGCAAGCCTTGCCCTTAAACCTTTCACAAAGGCTTTATTGATTCTTTCTACAGTTGAAGTAGCTGCAGAGGCATTAGGCCAGGCAACCAGTTCAGATGCCTCACCCAAATCTTCAATTAGTTGCTTGTAAATGACATCCCGACTGGTTTTTCCCAAATAGATGGTTTCTGTTGTTATAGGCTCAAAACGTGCCGGAACATCTCCCCATGCTTTCATGAGATCTGCATAATAAATTGCTCTATATGTAAGCGCCGTTCCTAAAAGCTGACCAAATTCTGTTCCCGGTTCCGGATTACCATAATTTCTTAAACCTCGTATAACGATATTTGCTCGTTCAATACCCTGATACATCATTGCCCATGCGTTATTTTCGGAATTCATGGTAGAATTTGATGGTTGTGCGCTATAGGTTACCAGGTCAGAATTTGCGCCTCCAGAAGGATTGGAAGCATAATTATATTCTACATCGGTATTGAATCCATAATAAGGGATAAAACGCCCCCTGTACGAGTTCGTCTGACCCATAGGCTCCAGAATACCATCAACGGCTCCCTGGGCTAAACCAACCGTCGAAAATATGATGGATTCATCCAGTGTTGATTTTGCAGGAGCATCCAAAAAGTCTCTATCCTCTTCGCATGAAACCAATAGACCAGCTATAATAAGTAACGAAAAGATTTTTATTAAGTTTTTCATTTTCAATTAAATTTTAAAAATTAAGGTTTAATCCAAAAACCACTTGTCTACTTCTGGGGAATGGTGAATAATCAACCCCGGGAGTAAGAGGTGTATTTCTTCTGGTAGAAACTTCCGGATCAAGACCAGAATAATTAGTAAGGATAAATACATTATTCCCTGTTACATAAAATCTTAGCTTAGAAATATTAGCACTTGACATCATCGAATCAGGTAATGTATAACCTAAGGTAATAGTATTCAACCTCAAAAAAGATCCATCTTCTACAGCCCAGTCACTAAATACGAAGTTTTGCATATAAGGAGACCACATTGTTGTGTTCGCATTGGCCGCAGCTAGTTGCTCGGGATTAGTTATTAATTGACCTGTTTCAGGATTTAGATTTGTCCACCTGTTACCATCTGCCATCTCGGTATTTAAATTCCTGTATTGTGAGTTAAGATTGGAAGTAGTAAATTCTATCTTATTTGCGTTATAAACATCGTTCCCCACACTAAAGTTAAAAGCTGAAGTAAAATCAAATCCATAGGCATACGCACTAATTACAAAACCTCCGGTAAAATCTGGATTAGCATTTCCTATAATAGTATTATCATTAACATCTACAATACCATCACCATTAATATCTTTTAATTTTAATGTTCCAGGCCTTACATTTCCAACAATTGCGCTATTATTCACCACATCGGACTTTAAAGTATAAGCACCTGTGGAGGGATTAAAATCAAAATCTGACACTTCATAACGGCCATCATTCTGGAATCCGTACATCAAACCAACAGGCTCGCCCACTCTTACCACATAATCATTCCCTATTTGTGTTGAGGCCCAATTGGTATTTTGACCAAAATCTTCTAAAGCTCCTAAAGAATTGATCCTGTTCCTATTCGCTGAAACATTCACAGAAAAATTCAAGCCATAATCAGCTTGTCTAAGGGCATCAACGCTTAAGAACCCCTCAACACCAGTATTCTGTATTTCACCCAGGTTTCTGAATTGACTTGCATACCCTGTTCCCGGAACAGGAAAATTAACCAGGAGATCTGTAGTAACACTCTTGTAGGCTTCAACAGAACCACTTAATAATCCATTGAACATTTGAAAATCCAAACCGGCATTCTGTACTACAGTTGTTTCCCATTTTAAGTCTGGATTTGCCAAGGTTCTGGAGGCTGACCAATATGTTGGAATATTATTAAGGTAAGTAGTAGTATTGGACTGAAAGCTCTGAACAGTTTGTCCTGCCGGTATATTATTATTTCCGGCTTCTCCATAACTCAACCTAAGTTTTAGCTCATTAAGCCATTGGGAATCCCTTAAAAATGCTTCTTCATTTATTTTCCAGGCAACTGCTGCAGATGGGAAATATCCCCATTGGTTATCTCCTAAAAATTTACTGGACCCATCTGCCCTGAAAGTAGCGGTAAATAAATACCTATTTAGGAAATCATAATTAATACGCCCAAAGAAAGACAATAACTTATCATCTGGGTAATAGAAATTATCCACAGACTGTGGTGTTCCCTGAGTAGTTAACTTTCTGGTTGTCTCAAAATCGAAATCCTTTGGAAACCCCTGGATCTCACTGGTTTCAATATTATCCCTGGTCACTATAATCTCCTGACCCAAAAGCAATTTAAGGCCATGATCTTCACCCAGCAATTTATTAAAATCATAATTAAGAGTGTTAGCATTCCTAAAGCTCTCACGCTTTCGGTCTCTATACAATAAAGAAGGCAAGCCTTGATTTTGTGCAGAAGGCCTGTTGTTTGAATAATAGGTTGAGCGCCCATAATAGCGGTAATCAAGATCGTCACGGTTGTCCAGACCTAAATCTGCCTGAAATCTTAGGTCTTCTATTATATTCCAGCCAAAACTACCCAACATATTTAAGCTTTTCCTTAGTTGTTGACGCTGATTATCGTCAACTGCCACAAATGGATTAACCAGATAACTTGAAATAGCTTCGTCTGTTTCTGTTGTGGTAAGACCCGAGATTGGGATTGGGGAGTACCCAACACTATGTTTGAGCCTGGAGTCTGCTGAAGAAACCTCATTTTGTTCATTTGCACCCCCACCATTAATTTCTGTATCAGAATATCGAACGGTAAAAGATAAATCTACCTTTTCACCGGCTTTACTCTTGAGGGCAAGGGAAAGGTTATCTCTTTTAAAATCTGATCCAACCATAATGGTGTTGAGATCATACCGTGAGTAATTAAAATTAAAGTTTGCGTCTCGGGAACCTCCTCTTATCGCTAAATCATGGCTTTGAACCTTTCCTATATTATCATAGATCTGTCTTTGCCAGTTATTACCTTCCTGTCCCACGTATTGATCGTAATCCTGCCATAGGCCAAAATATCTTTCATAAGAATCAACATTCTCGGGATTTCTAAGCAATGCATATTCATATTGCCACTTAACAAAATCTTCAGGCGCAAGAATATCTATAGTATTTGCAATTTTTTGAAGCCCATAGAAAGTATTATAATTCACCATTATTTTATTATCAACTCCCGTCTTGGTTGTAATTATAATTACCCCGTTCGCACCTCTGGAACCATAAATTGCAGTTGAAGAGGCATCCTTCAATACCGAAATACTTGCAATGTTGGTAGGGCTTATATCAGCCATGCTGTTTACAGGGAACCCATCAACAATAATCAATGGTGAACTATCCTGGGTCAAAGAGCCACCACCTCGTATCCTAATATTAATTTCGGCATCTGGTGAGCCCTCGGTAGATAGCACTTGTACCCCCGGCAGTCTTCCTGTTAAAGCCTCAGCAACACTGGATTTTGCCTGCTCGGCCAGATCGTTTCCGGAAATAGTTACCACAGACCCCGTTAAATCTGATCTTCTGGTTGTACCATAACCTACTACTACGACTTCATCCAGTGAACTTTGATCTACCTGAAGAGCTGCATCAAGAGTGGTTCTTCCATTTACATTCACTTCAAGGGTCTGGAAACCCACATAGCTAAAAACAAGCACAGCGTTGGGATTGGAAACAGTAAGGCTGTAATTTCCGTCAAAATCTGTGATAGTACCATTTGAAGTATTTTTTTCAATAACATTTACTCCGGGCAATAAGCCCCCATTTTCTGCATCTACAACCTGACCTGTGACCGTGGTGCTTTGCGCATATCCAGCCGTAACAGGAAACACAGTAAAACAAGCCACCAGTAATAACATAGCCCAACTGCGGTGGATCTTCTGCCGGTATAAATCCTGAAGAAGATCACTTAATTTGTAGTGGGTACTTTTTTTCATAAATGATTGATTTAATTAATACAAAATTTTAGGTCATCTATACATATATACACCGCGTGGAGACGCCCGTATATATAAATTATAATTCCTCTTAAACCGGAGAAAATATACCAGCAAATAATTATTTTCAATGCAGGTATAAATTTATGTAATCGATTACGTAAATATATTTATTAAATGTCAACCACCAAAATTTAAATAAAAAAAAATGTTAAATGTTCAAAATAACATTCCTTTAATTAATGATTCGGTAATCTAAAACGATATAGGTTTCAGAGATTATCATTATTTGGTAGGCAAATACACCAACAACAATACGGCCTGGGGAATATTTTTAAATTTCTGAAGGCGCATGCCGGCAGGTAAATTTTGATTTTGAGACCGGAAAAAATGTTGCCTCAATTTAAATTTAGTGTAAACTCATAATTATCAATGAACTAAAGCACCTTCCGAGAGCTATTGAAAGTTCGGGTTTAAACTTATTGTAAAAAAACCAGTAATTTTGTAATCGATTACCTGAAATTTTCTAATTTTATAAAAATATCATCAGGATAAGAGGTTAGGGAAAAGGAGATTTGGCACTTAATATGTGGAGAAGGTTTAAATTATCTGTAGAATTTTCTTAGCAAAGACATGATAAAAGTTACCTTTAACATTTAATTTTCATGAATGAAGGATAAGGATAAAACAACAATTTACGACATTTCAAAAAAATTAAATGTAAGCGCTGCTACCGTATCCAGGGCCCTCAACGATAGTCCGAAAATAAGTGCATCAACCAAGGAACTGGTTTTGAAAACGGCCCGGGAGATGAATTACAAGCAAAACCGGCTGGCGCTAGCTCTAAAAAGTGGAAAGTCCAATAATGTTGGAGTTATAGTTCCATATATCAACAGGAATTTCTTTTCCTCTGTGATACGGGGTATAGAAGAAGAGTTAACACCTCACGGTTATCATGTAATCATATGCCAGACCCATGAAAACGTTGAATTTGAGGCCGAACAAATCAATGCTCTTCTGGATACCCAAATTGATGGTATCTTTATGTCTGTCTCCAAAACAACTGTTAATACAGATCATATACAAAAAGTAATAGACCAGGGAACTCCCCTGGTATTCTTTGACCGTAAAAAGGAAATTGCAGGAGTAAGCGCTGTAACCGTAGATGATTTCAAAGGGGGATTCATGGCGACTGAGCATTTAATTAAACAGGGATGCAGGCGAATCGCTCATTTTTCGGGAGACCTCAACCTTGAGATCTATACCAACCGTTACGAAGGTTATAAGGCCGCCCTTAAAAGATATGATATTCCTTATTATCCCGAACTGGTAATGATGGTAAGCAGTAAAATTGAATCTGGCGCAGCTGCTTTAGCTAAATTATGGGAATTAAAAGAAAAACCCGATGCAATATTTTCTGCAGGGGATCATAATGCCTTGGGTGCTATCCAGGAATTGCGAAGAAAAAATGTGAAGATACCGGATGATATATGTGTAGTAGGATTCAGTAATGAACCCTTTACAAAATATATGGAATTACCTATCACTTCCGTAGATCAAACCCCTCAGATAATGGGTAAAATTGCTGCAGAGGTTTTCCTCGAACAAATTGAAGGTAAGCAAACGCTTACCATTGAAAAGAAAGTTGTGCTTACCCCGGAATTATGCATTCGGGCATCTTCTGACAGGAAAGGAAAGATTGTTAACCATGCCTCAATTCTAAAAGCCAAATAGATTTAACACAACAAAATTCTATAATTGGGGGATCTTTACCTCAACCCCTTTTCCTTGAGATGAAAGATAGGCACTGTAAATTACAGCGATGGTATCTGCAGCCAACCTGCTGTTGCTCTCTATTCTTCCACCACTTGTCACATTCATATAAAAGGCTTCCATTTCCTGTTGATACCCGTTAAACCATGCTTCATCGGGGGATATGTTTGACCACCCCATCTTTGTTCCGGTTTTTTCCACAACATATATATCCTCAAAATTTTCTTCTACCGGATTATATGTTTGCATTGCATTATTTGGAGTAATATTACAAATGGTACGATGATTATTGGCATGAACTTCCAAATAATTCTTCACTCCTCCCTGTAAAAGTTCACTTGCGGTAATATCTGCAATAGTCCCATCTTCAAAGACAATATGGGTAAAAGCATAATCCTCAACATCTGTATATGAAGCCCTGATATGGCTCTTATCATCAAAATTATCCATTCTGGTAATACTATGTGTTCTGCAGGTTACTGTTAATGGCCGTATTGGTTTTCCATTTCTGGAAATCCCTTCAACCTGTTTCAGGTATAATACCGCAGATATTGGATGACACCCCTTTCCCATAAGTGACCCCCCACCAGATAAGTGCCATTTCCCATAAGCAGCTGAGTGGGAACCGGAATGGGACTGCTGCGCCTGTATCCAAAGGATCTGTGCCTTTGTTTTTTCCACAACCTCTCGCTCCTTTTGAATGGCCGGCGCATAGATCCAGTTTTCAGCATAAAAAATAGAACCGGTACTGGTTTCTTCAGCAACCAAAATCCTTTCGATACTCTCCATAGCTTTTTTTAATCCCTCTTCCCTGGGAAAAGTATCTCCATTAAGGCCGGATTCATTCCCAAAATACCCCGTAAGAGGCTTTTCAATAATTACATGTTTTCCCTTGGCAAGTATGATCAAAGCAAGGGATTCATGTGTTACGGGAGGAGTGCATAAGTGAAGTACATCACAGGTTTCGATAAGCATTTCCAGATCAGAGAAACCAGGAACACCATGCTTTTCTGCAAAATGTTGAGAATTCCTGAGATTTCTTGAAAATACTCCGGCGATATGTACCCGCGTACCGTAAACCCGCCTAATTGCATCAATATGAAAACCTGCAGAAAAGCCAGATCCTATAATTCCCGCTCTAATTTCCTTTTTTCCTTCCATCACCTATTATTTTGAGTAAAAAAAAGCCTGCCTTTTTATAAATAAAAAGCCAGGCGGTTATTTCTTTCAATATTGATTATAGTGAAACTCCCCTTTTCCATGGTATAAAATCATCCTGGTTTAATATATCTGCTTTGCACTTAATCTCACCACTGGCCACCTGTATTATGAATTCCAGAATTTCTTCTCCCATTTCTTCTATTGTCTTCTCTCCTCTTACCACGGGACCTGCATCAATGTCTATGATATCCGGCATACTACGCGCGAGGGTAGAATTAGATGAAACTTTAATTACGGGTGCAATAGGATTTCCGGTAGGAGTGCCAAGTCCCGTGGTAAACACCACAACATTCGCTCCCGCGCCAACCATTGCAGTAGTACTTTCTACATCATTCCCGGGGGTGCATAATAAATTAAGACCTGGCTTAGTTACGTAATCTCCGTAATCCAGCACATCTTCAATAGGAGAGGTCCCTCCTTTTTTAGCAGCTCCGGCAGATTTCATGGCATCTGTGATCAACCCATCCTTGATATTTCCAGGGGAGGGATTCATATCAAATCCTGAACCTGAAGCAATAGCAGATTGTTCATATGCTTTTGTAAGCTCCATGAAGCGGTTAGCTTTTTCGTTATCCACACAGCGGTTAACCAATTCCTGTTCAATTCCACACAGCTCCGGAAATTCTGATAAAATAGGCGATCCTTTTAGGGCTGAAAGCAGATCTGATGCATATCCCAGGGCAGGATTTGCTGATATTCCCGAAAATCCATCAGACCCTCCACATTCAAGACCTAAATTGATCTTTGATAATGGAGCAGGTTTTCTTGGTATTTTATTGGCTTCCTTTATTCCTGCAAAAGAATCCTTAATAATGGCATCCATCATATCATCAACGGTTCCCATTTTTTGCTGTTCATAAATAAGAACCGGCTTTTGAATATCAGGATTAATTCGGTTAAGTGCACTTCGAAAAATATCAATTTGCAAATTTTGGCATCCTAGGCTAAGTACGGTAGCTCCCGCCACATTTGGATTATTCACATAACCGGCCAGCAAGCGGGCAAGTGAAGCAGAATCCTGCCTGATACCCCCGCAGCCTCCCTGATGAGTGATAAATTTCACCTCTATATTATCAAAAAGCTGTGTTTCCCTCACCTCTTCCTCCATAACGGCTGCCTCATCCCTCCCACTTATCAAATTCCTTAACAACACCCTTTGGCGGTATGCCTTGTGAGAAGAAAGCTCTTTTTCGAAAACATCTTTCAGAAGTTCTATATTTCTGTTCTCGCAGAATACAAGCGGAAAGAACAGCCAAACGTTGGCAGTACCAACCTGCCCATCTGGTCGATGGTATCCCATAAAAGTTCTGTCTTTCCATTTGGAAATATCTGGTGCTCTCCACGGAGTAGTTTCTGTTTTTTCAAAAACCGAACTGCTCTGGTGCTTTACATTTTCAACAGTAAGGACCTCTCCCATGTTAATAGCTGTAGTGGCTTTTCCAACAAGTACACCATACATGAAGATCCTGTCTTCAGGGGCAAGGTCAACCAGACTTATTTTATGTTTGGCCTTCGTGTCTTTAAGGACCCTTATCTCTTTTCCTTCAAAAGTTATTACATCCCCTTTCCACAGGTCAATCAATGCAATTGCTACATTATCTTCAGGATGCACTTTTATCAGCTTGCTTTTCATATGCAGTTACTTATTATTTTTCGTTGGTCATTTGTAATTCGCATGTCTTAATCGTTTTCTTAAAATGTGTCCCCTATGCTCATTACTTAACCTCAATTTTTATTTTTTCCGGTACCCATTGCGGTACTTTCAAATTCTTTAAAACCATCTTCAATCCCAAGTGTATCTATTAAGTTCAAAGCGGTTGCAATCCTCTCTGAAAGGTGCGGAATGGTATTGAGATCCTGATCCCAGTACTCCTTATTTTCTAAAACCCTGGTTGCAATCTCCCCGTAACTGTTAAGCTCCCAGATTTCCTGGAATTCTGCTATCAACCTGGCATCATCCTGAACAGGCAGCATTGAACCTTTCCATTCGCCTTTATAAAAACGAATAAGACAGGCAAAGGCAAAGGTGAGATGTACAGGTAATTCGTTGATTTTTTGCTCATAGGAGACCAAACTCGGTAACACTCTTACCTTAAACTTGGATACCGAGTTAAGGGCAATGCTCGCTAGTTGATGTTTTATAAAAGGATTTCTAAATCTGTCAAAAACATCATTCGCAAAGGAATTCAATTCTTCATCTGGAAGATCAAGAGTTTTATTGATCTCTTTAAGCACAGCATCTTTTACAAATTTACCTGTAAAATCATTATCCATTGTCTCTTTAACTGTTTCATTTCCAAACATAAGGGAAAATGGCACCATTACCGTGTGAGCCCCGTTGAGAATACGAACTTTCCGGGTACGGTAGGGCTGCATATCTTTTATAACCAGGATGTTTTCATCTATTTTATCAAATGGGATCTTTTTTCTAAGCTCTTCTCCACCTTCAATAACCCACAACAAAAAGATCTCTGCGCTCACGATAAGATTATCCTTATACTTAAGTTGCGACTGATAATTCTGGATTTCATCCTTAGGATACCCCGGAACTATTCTATCTACCAGTGTATTGTGAAATGAATTACTATTATTTACCCAGGCCACGAATTCATTTCCCAGATTCCAGGATTCTGCATAATTTAGAACGATCTCCTTCAGGGAATCAGCATTATTATTAATAAGTTCACAGGGAATAATAGTAAGGCCTTTGTCCCTGGCACCATTAAAATGTTTAAATCTGCGATACAGCAAAGCCGTAAGTTTTGCGGGAAAACTATTATGTGGGGTTAACTGGAGTTTATCCTCCGGATCAAAGGAGATACCTGCTTCGGTAGTATTGGAAAAAACAAATTCCAAGTCTTCTCCTTCGGCCAGTTTCAAATAGTCTTCATAATTGAGATAAGGATCAAGACCTTTCTCTATACAGGTTATCAATCTCTTTTCCTCGATCTCCTTTCCATTGCGAAGCCCCTTCAGGAATAAATTATAAAGGCCATCCTGATCATTCAGCATATTTACCATTCCCTGAGGTAAAGGCTGAACCACCACTACCCCGGCGTTGAAATTTGCTTCAGTGTTTAGCTTATCTATAATATAATTTACAAACCCCCGCAAAAAATTTCCCTCTCCAAATTGCAATACTTTAAGAGGAAGTTTTTTCTCAATTCCGGCGTTGGTTCTGTTTAAATCTTTCATTTTTCAATATTTTTAAGTGTACTAAAACCCTATTCAAATAATTGGGGTAACCACAAGCTTATCTGCGGAATGAATGTAACCAGAAGCAATACAATGAACATGGCTACATATAAAGGCAAAAGGGGTTTAATTACTTTTTGAATGGTCGTGTTGGCAACACTTACCCCTATAAAGAGCACCGAGCCTACTGGAGGGGTACATAAACCAACACATAGATTCATCACCATCATAATTCCAAAATGTACCGGATCTACTCCCAGGGCCTCCACTACGGGAAGAAAAATTGGAGTAAAGATGAGGACTGCCGGGGTCATATCCATGAAAGTACCCACAAACAGCAATAGAAGATTAATTATAAGCAGAATGA
Organism: Gillisia sp.; assembly: GCA_039989915.1. Taxonomy (GTDB): domain Bacteria; phylum Bacteroidota; class Bacteroidia; order Flavobacteriales; family Flavobacteriaceae; genus Gillisia. The sequence goes on along the minus strand of JBDXGW010000016.1, from coordinate 55,653 downwards.
CAAAAACATTATCGCTAAGCGCCAGCAAAGCTTCACTTACCGCAATTGGAATGTTCTCATAAGACATTACCCAGGACATGCTCATCGATGTTGCAATAAGTAGCATAACAATTGCCGTGGTCCCTACAGATCCTAAAAAGACATTTTGAAGGCTGCTTATCTTTAATTCCTTGTTGATAAAGGACAGAATAAGGGTATATAACACAGCGATACCAGAAGCCTCGGTAGCAGTAAATATGCCTGATACAATTCCACCTATCACTACAACCAGTAAAAGCAAACTTGGTAGAGCGTTTAAAAAAGTAACAATTATATTTCTAAAACTGCTGCGTTCCCCCGCCGGATACTTCTTCTTTTTGATCCAGATAGCTGCAACCAGCATTAATGCGAGTCCCATAAGAATACCAGGAAGGTACCCTGCGAGGAATAAAGATGCTATAGACACACCACCACTGGCGAGAGAGTAGACGATTAAAACATTGGAAGGGGGAATTACCAAACCTGTAGTTGAAGAGGTAATATTTACGGCAGCACCAAATTCCTTGGAATACCCTTCTTTTTCCATGGGCGGACCCAGAATTCCTCCAATTGCTGAAGTTGCAGCCACAGCAGATCCTGAAATGGCTCCAAATAGCATTGCTGCTATAACATTTACGTAAATAAGACCGCCGGGTAAGGCCCCCATAAGGGCCTTTGCAAAGGCAATTAACCGGTGTGCAATACCACCCTGATTCATAATCTGCCCTGCAAGGATAAAAAGTGGAATGGCAAGCAGGGAAAAGCTATCGAGGCCCGTGGCCATTCTTTGGGCCACCGTTGTAAATGCGGCAAGCGAATCAATGGAAGCTAACATGGTCAACAAACAGGAAATTCCAATGGACCACGCCACAGGAACCCCAATTGCCAGAAGGATTACAAAGGATAAAACCAGTATTAATACTTCTGACATCATATTAAATATTTTTTTGAATGTATAATCTCATTTACCTTATATACTATTACAAGGATGCCGCTAATGGGAACCACCAGATAAACTGCAGACAGGGGCACATTAAGTGCTGCTGAGAACTGACCCAGGTCATAGTTAACATAAACCAGGTTTGCTCCACCTATCACCAATACAGTAAGGCTGAATAAAATAATGAGGATATTAATAAAAATACGAAGCATCATCCTGTTCCTGCTGTTCAATTTGGGATGTAATATGTCTATGGCAAGATGCATTTGTTGTCCTGCAGCATATGCGGCTCCAAGGATTCCAATCCAGATGAATAAATATCTTGAAAGCTCCTCTGTTACAGAACTGGGTGAATTCAATACATAGCGGGAAAATACCTGCCATAACACCGCCAGTACCATCAGTATAAGAAGGATGACTAAAAATGATCCGAGGACCTTATCTAATTTTTTTTTCATTTATACTACTTAATTGCCTGGATAGCTTCAATGATCTTTTTCATTTCGGGATCTTTTGAAAATTCATCATACATAGGTTGTACTCTGGCCCTGAATAATTCTTTATCAGGAACCGTTACAGTTACCCCGGCTTTTTTAATTTCTTCCAGGGCTTCAAGTTCTGCTTCTCTCCAGATCACTTTCTGATATTGTGAGGATTCCTCTGCAGCTTCTTTGATCCACTGCTGTTCCTGAGGAGAGAACTTATTCCAGATATGAGTACTTATTACCAGAACGTCCGGCAGGGAAGTATGTTCATCTACAACAAAGTATTTACACACCTCATAGTGACGTGAAAGATAAAAACTGGGCAAATTATTCTCTGCGCCATCTACTATCCCCTGTTGCAAGGCAGTATACAATTCTCCCCATGCAATAGGAGTAGGTGATCCTCCAAGATTTTTAACCATATTTATGGCAGTATTGCTTTCCATTACCCGCAGTTTTAATCCTTTTAGATCATCCGGAGTTTCAACCAATCTTTTACTGTAAAAACTTCGGCTGCCGGCATCATAGAACGTGAGCCCTTTTAATCTTTTATCTATGCTTTGGTCAAGAAAATTTTCTCCTATTTCACCTTCCAAAATTTTAAACCTATGTTCACTGTCCCTGAAAAGAAATGGAAGACCAAATACCTGGTAGCCGGGAACAAAGTTTTCCAGAACCCCCGTAGAAACCTTTGTCATACCAAGGCTTCCTATCTGCAATAATTCGAGGCATTCACGCTCGGAACCAAGCTGATTGTTAGGATAGATATCTATAACCATGGTACCGTTAGACTTTTCCTGAAGTCTTTCAGACATGAACTCCATCGCTTTATGTACCGGGTGGGAAATATCCAGTCCATGCCCCAGTTTGATCTCTGTGATCTTACTTTTTTTTGCACATCCCGAAACAGAAGACACCACAAGCAGAAGCATACACATCTTAAATATATTTATATTCAGGAGGATCTTCATTTTCTCAGGTCTTCTACGATCTTTAAAGCTTCTCTCAATTTATTTGTTATCGCATTATAGTCAAAGGAACCGTCTTCATTTTTGATAAAAATATTCGAACCTATTCCTACACAGTGAACTCCCGCGTCAAACCATTCCTTTAAATTATCCCTGGTTGGACTCACTCCGCCCGTAGGCATTATACTTGTCCAGGGAAAAGGACCTTTAACAGCTTTTACGAATTCGGGACCCCCCACTTGTTTACCGGGAAAGATCTTGACCACCTCTGCTCCAAGTTCTTCAGCATAAGAGATCTCAGTAAGAGAGCCGCAGCCTGGGGACCAGGAAACTTTTCTCCTATTGCAAACTTTTGCCATTTCTGCATTCAGGATTGGGGAAACAATAAAGTTTGCACCCATTTGCAGGTACAAAGAAGTAGTGCCTGCATCTACGATAGACCCGACTCCCAGGATCATATCCGGGTAATTTTTGATTACGTATTTGTTCAGCTCTGCAAATACCTCGTGGGCAAAATCACCTCTATTGGTGAATTCAAAAACCCTTCCCCCTGCCTGGTGGCAGGCTGCGATGATCTTTTTACAAACCTCGATATCCTTGTGATAAAATACCGGAATGATCCCGGTCTTCTTCATTGCAACAGCTACTTCTATTCTTGTAAATTGCGCCATGTTAATTAATTATTGCTATTACTATAATTTCTTGTTTTTAAAAAATATCAGTTTTATATTTTGACTTTAAATACTAATTTTTTTATTTCTCCATTTCCAATCATAGGTGCATGAACATCTTCCGGATAGAAAATTGCAAACTGATTATTTGTCAATTGGAAATACATATCAGGTACATCATTATAAAAACGCACATCCTTCTCTGAATTATAATTTCCATTTGGGATTTCACATTTTTCTCTTGGCTTCCAGGCAATGGTTTCTATACCATTTACACATATCTGAATGTCTATATTTTTATCATGACACTCAAACTTTTCCAGGCTTACTTCTTTGGTTTTTCCATGACCATTACTCACAATAAGTTTTAATCCTTCTGCAATTTGAAACGTCCCATTTTCAATATTTAATAAATCTTTGTGACTTATAAAATCAAATGCTTTTGCAAACAATGGGTGCAAACTATTGTATTTCCCGGAATTTTTTAAGCTATCTACAATCATAATAAATTATCTCGCTACCCTACCGGATGCATCACCACCCATAAGTTTTTGAACTTCATCTACCGTAACAAGGTTGGCATCACCTTTAATAGTATGTTTCAATGCTGATGCTGCCACCGCAAAGTTTAGTGCATTCTGATCGTCTTCAGGATATTTCAGCAATCCATAGATCAAACCTCCCATAAAGGAATCTCCACCACCTACACGGTCAACGATATCTGTGATCTGGTACTGCGGTGATTGCAACATGGTCTTTCCATCATACAACACTCCTGCCCAGGTATTATGAGAGGCAGATATTGACCCTCTTAATGTAGTGATCACCTTTTTAGCCCGGGGAAATTTTTCCATCATTTGTTCACACACAGAAAGGAAAGCCTCAGCCTTTACATCATGGCCCTGGGTTGTAATATCCAGTCCTTCCGGCTTGATCCCAAAATGTTTCTCGGCATCCTCTTCGTTACCAAGTATCACATCGCAATATGAAGTGAGCTCTGTCATGATAGTTTCAGGCTCTACCCCATATTTCCAGAGCTTAGCCCGGTAATTAAGATCTGTAGAAATGGTTATTCCCAGTTCGCTTGCCTTTTTAACAGCTTCTAAACAAACGTCGGCTGCTCCCTGGGAAATGGCGGGAGTAATACCCGTCCAATGAAACCATTCCACACCATCAAATACTTTATCCCAATCTACCATCCCCGATTTTATTTCGGCCATAGCAGAATGTGCTCTGTCATATACCACTTTACTACCTCTTGAAACAGCTCCGGTTTCAAGGAAGTATATCCCCAAACGGTCACCGCCGTAGACAATATGATCTACTCCAACTCCACGTTTTCTCATCTCCATCATGGCACATTCCCCGATATCGTTTTTGGGCAGTCTGGTTACAAACTGTACCGGTACTCCATAATTGGCAAGAGAAACCGCTACATTGGATTCACCTCCACCATATACTACATCAAAATTATTTGCCTGAGAAAATCTTAAAAATCCCGGAGGCGCAAGTCTAAGCATGATCTCTCCGAAGGTTACTACTTTTTTCATATTCTGTTAAAATAAAATGTTAGTTTAAAAATCGAAATATTCTTTAGCGTTATTATAACTTATATCTGTAACCATTTTCCCCACCAGCTCAATATCGTCGGGCAGTTCACCCGATTCCATTTCAGATCCCAAAAGATCACAAAGAACCCTGCGAAAATATTCGTGGCGTGGAAAAGAAAGGAAACTCCTTGAATCTGTTAGCATCCCTACGAAACAACTTAAAAGTCCCATATTTGACAAAGCATTCAATTGTTTGATAATACCATCCTTTTGATCGAGAAACCACCAGCCCGATCCAAACTGGATCTTGCCTTTGATGCTGCCGTCATTAAAATTGCCTATCATGCTTCCAAATATTTCATTGTCTGCGGGATTAAGATTATAAAGTATAGTTTTTGCAAGCTTATCCTTACCATCCAGAGTATCAAGGAAACGGGAAAGATTTTCTGCCTGGCTGTAATCCCCAATAGAATCCCATCCTGTATCCGGTCCTAGCTGGCCGAGCATTCTCTTATTGTTATTTCTTAAAGCTCCCAGGTGAAATTGTTGAACCCAACCATGTTTATGGTAAGTTTCTCCCAGGAATAATAAAATTGCAGTCTTAAATTTTTCGGTTTCAGAATTCGAGATCTTCTCCCCGTTCCTTTTTTTGCTGAAGGTATTTTCAATTTCTTCCGGAGTAAATTCAGAATAAGAAATATGGTTTAGCCCGTGATCACATAGCCTGCATCCATTTTCATGGAAGAATTCAATTCTTTTCTCAAGGGCTTTTTTAAGGCTGTCAAACGAATCGATCGTAATTCCGCTAACCGCGCTTAACTTTTGTATATAGTCTACGTAATTTTCAGCATCAATAAGAATTGCTTTGTCAGGGCGAAATGCCATGCTTACTTTGATATCAAAATCACTATCCTTAAGCTGTTGATGATATTCGAGGGAATCCAGAGGATCATCTGTAGTGACAACTGTCTCCACATTCATTTTTTTCAAAAGTCCACGGCAGGAATTTTCGGGTTGCTGAAGCTGCGCTTTAACGTTTTCGTAAATTCTTTCGGCCGACTCTTCATTCAGCAGTTCATCAATACCGAAATATCTTTTTAATTCAAGATGTGTCCAATGATAAAGTGGATTCCGAAGTGTCTGAGGGACAGATCCTGCCCAGGCAAGAAACTTTTCCTTATCTGAAGCCTCACCGGTAATAAATCTTTCATTCACCCCTAATGCACGCATGGCACGCCATTTATAATGGTCGCCATAGATCCACAACTGGGTGATATTATCATATTTCTTATCCTCGGCAATTTCCTTTGGAGAAAGGTGGCAGTGGTAATCAATTATTGGCTGCTCCTTTGCGTAGGTATGGTATAATTCCTCTGCGTATTTGTTTTGCAGAAGAAAATTGTCTGTAATAAAGTTTTTATTTTTCATTATGATCTATTCTTCAAATCTGTATTTTCCCGGCTTATTGTAAATGTATTTTCCGCAGAAATTATTTTCTTATCTGCCCATCCAACCGCCATCCACTACCATAATTTCGCCGGTCATGTAATTGCTGGCAGCAGATGCCAGGAAGATCACAGGCCCTTTAAAATCATCCGGCTCACCCCATCTACCAGCAGGGATCCGGGCAAGTATGGATTCGCTCCTTTCGCTGTCATTTCTTAGAGCTTCAGTATTATCTGTAGCTATATAACCCGGAGCAATTGCATTTACCTGCACTCCTTTTGATGCCCATTCATTGGAAAACGCTTTGGTAAGCTGACCTATGGCACCTTTAGAAGCTGCATACCCCGGAACATTAATTCCTCCCTGGAATGTAAGCAGGGACGCGGTAAAAATAATTTTTCCGCTTCCTCTTGAGATCATATCCTTCCCAATTTCACGGGTGAGAATGAATTGTGCATTCTGGTTCACCTCTATCACTTTATCCCAATATTCATCTGAATGTTCGGCGGCAGGATTACGCATGATAGTCCCGGCGTTATTCACCAGAATGTCTATATTTTTATTCTCAGATTTTACTTTTTCTATGAAGGAATAAAGATCTTTTCTATCTGAAAAGTCACATTGATAGGCTTTAAAATTTCTGCCGGCTTTTACCACCTCCTTCTCAATGTCTGAATCTTTTTCAAGGGAAGCAGAAACCCCAATGACATCTGCACCTGCCTGGGCAAGTGCCTGAGCCATTGCAAATCCAATACCTCTTTTACATCCTGTAACCAGGGCGGTTTTACCTTCTAAACTGAATAATTGCATAGTATTATTTTAACTGGTTTGGCTCTACCTTATCCATATCCCCATAATCGAGATTTTCTCCTGCCATTCCCCAAATAAAGGTATAATTGGAAGTTCCGGCACCTGCGTGAATGGACCATTCCGGAGATAACACTGCCTGATGATTTTCCATAAAAATATGACGGGTCTCCTCGGGTTGCCCCATGAAATGGCTTATTGTTTGCCCCTCTTCAAGATCAAAATAAAAATAAGCTTCCATCCTGCGTTCATGTGTGTGGGGTGGCATAGTGTTCCATATGTTTCCTTCAAGCAGTTCTGTCATTCCCATCTGCAACTGGCAGGTTTCAACGATGCTGTTCACGATTAATTTATTGAGAATCCTTTTATTGGCATATTTTTCCTCCCCAAGGTTCACAATCTCAGCATCCTCTTTTCCTACTTTTTTTGTGGGATATGCTTGATGCGCTGGTGCGGAGTTTAAATAGAAATAAGGCTGCTCGCCATTTACAGCCTCAAAGACCACTTCCTTAGTTCCCTTACCTATATATAAAGCTTCCTTCCTTTCGAGCTCAAATACTTCACCATCTACTGTAATTTTACCTTTTCCTCCTACATTGATCACTCCTAATTCCCTGCGATCGAGGAAGTTTTCAGATTTAAGATCATTAATGGTTTCCAGGGTCAATGCTTTATCTACCGGAAATGCCCCTCCCACTATGAACCTGTCGTACATAGAATATGTAAGATTGATCTCGTTCTCCTTAAATAGGTTGGGAATTAAAAAGTGTTTCCGTAGTTCTGAAGTTGTATATTTCTTTACGTCATCAGGGTGATGCGCATATCTGAATTCCGAGTTAGTCATTTTCCTTTCTTTAAAATTATTGTGCAATCGATTACACGAATATAAAGAAAAATATTTAGTTTTCCGGTTTGTGAATATTAATTCGCCCAAAAATGTGAATTGCACATCTTGAATGCTTAGAAATCACTATAAAATAAGAATCTCCTATATGGAGTAGATTTTTATTCCTGTTATATATTAAAGAAGCTTTTAAGGGAAAAATTTTAAAACCGTGGAAACCATAGATGCAAAATCACTTTGCTTAAAGCATTTTTCCCTGTGTCCGCAGGAAAGCCAGAAATTTCTTTAATTAATTTTTACCTGCGTTACATCTCCTCAGGTAAACAAAGGAAAATATACAACCTAAAAAAGGTCCTTTCCCTAAAGAAAGAACCTGATCCTGAATATCTAGTTGGTATGCAATTAGTTATTGGCAGAGATCTGCCCCCGAATTTCTCCACCAGGTTTCTGGGTGGTATGAACGTTTACATAAGCCCCATCTGCTACCATAATATTAAGTAGTTCCGCAAGGGAATATCCGCTTACGTCATCCTCTGTGATCACTCCTTCGGCAAGCACCCCATTGGATCTTCCATCTACCTGTCCGGTATAAAGAGTTACAGCCACTCCCCCATTTGTACCTGCAGGAGCAATATGTATGTGAGCAGCAAACACATTTTCTATATTGGCAACAATTAATTTATAGGAAAGGCTGGTGCCATCCTTGCTAAGCCTAAACATCGCCTGCCCGGTAGCATTGGTTTCAACAGCAGGAACTTCCTGTTCTCCAGATAAATGTGCTTTAAAACTTTGTACCTTTTTAAGGTGTGCTTTTTGCCCATCAGCTTCCATTTGGAACTGGGCATTCATAACTTCTGGATCCATTGCTTCCTTTTCACAGGAGGTAAAAACAAAAAGCAAAGCGACGATGTAAATGATGTGTGTTTTCATAGTTTTGTAATTTAATTCGTTAATAATCAGAATACTTACGTTAAGTTAATCATTTCTGGTTTTAAAACGACAGCCAATTTTTTCCCAATTTTTTTAGGGGAATTTGAGAGAAATAGGGAACATTCTCAAAATTTGTGGAGAGTTTACAAAAAGGCTTCAAAAAACAAAAAAGCCTCTTTCCAATAGTATGGAAAAAAGCTTCTCATTGGCTCAACACTGATAGAATCAGTATCTCAACCACACATCCCCTTTCAGGGACACAACACAACTTCATTATAAGGCAAAAAAAAGCTCTAATTTCTTAGAGCTGTTTTGCAATTTTGCGGTCTGGACGAGACTCGAACTCGCGACCCCCTGCGTGACAGGCAGGTATTCTAACCAACTGAACTACCAGACCGTTGCTTGATTGCGAGGGCAAATATACGCCTGTTTTTATATTTCGCAAACATTTTTTTTGTTTTATTTCCTGAGCACTCTCTCCTAGCCGGCAAAATTTTGTCTTTCAACCAGATACGTAGTCAAAATCTTTTCAAAATTCTCTCCAATATCTGCTTCCACATATTTTATGCGATATTTTGCGCACTGTAATTTAAGATCATTAAAGTAATTTGCGACGGTTTGGGTATATGATTCCTTAAAATTCTCGGCATACAGGTCTATATGTTTACCGGTTTCAACATCTATAAACCTCCGTGGAGAATTGTCAAAATTGAAATTCAGCTCCTTTTCCCTGTCTATCACATGAAACAAAACCACCTCATGTTTGTTGTATTTTAAATGTTTCAGGGCTTCAAATAATTCCTTTTCCTCCTTATCTTCCTGAAACATATCTGTAAAAAGAAAAACCAGGGACCTGCGCTTTAGTTTCTCTGCAATTTGATGCAGGTACGTGTAACTATCTGTAGGTGTATTTATGGAAGGTTTAGATACCACCCGGTCCAGTTCATTAAGCAGCATTTGGTGATGCCTCTCACTTCCTTTTTCAGGCGAGTAATATTCATATATATTGCTGTAAACGCTCAATCCAACAGCATCTCTTTGCCTCTTTAAAAGCTGCATAAGGGATGCTGCCGCAAGTACCGAGAAACCTATCTTATTAAGGTTGTTCCTGTCCAGATTATCCATCTGCGGGTAGTGCATGGAAGAAGAATTATCCAAAATAAGATGACATCTCAAATTGGTTTCCTCCTCATAGCGTTTGGTAAATAACTTGTCGGTCTTGGCATAGAGCTTCCAGTCTATATGCTTGGTGCTCTCCCCCTGATTATAGATCTTATGCTCGGCAAATTCAGCTGAGAAACCGTGAAAGGGACTTTTATGCATCCCTGAAATAAACCCTTCTACCACCTGTTTTGCAAGCAATTCCAGATTTGTAAATCCGCCAGATTTATGTATTTCCTGTTGTAGATCCAATTTTTCTCTCTCCTACCTCTTCCCTTGCAGGATAGAATGATAATTTTCCCTAAGATAATTATTCTAAAGCAAAAGGTCCGGACTTAATTGCCGGACCTTTTATTAACTATATTTTCAATTCCTACAAAAGAGCATCCAATGCTTCAGCATAAGTAGCTTTTGGTGCTACTCCTACCTGGCGCCCTACTACTTCTCCATTTTGGAAAATAAGAACTGTAGGAATATTTCGTACTCCATATTTCGCGGCAAATTCCTGGTGGGCATCAACATCAAGTTTCCCTACCACTGCTTTCCCGTCATAGTCTTTGCTAATATCATCGATGATAGGACCAACCATTCTGCAAGGTCCACACCAGGCCGCCCAAAAATCTACCATTACCGGCTTATCACTTTTTAGTACGGTTTCTTCAAAATTAGCATCTGTTATTTCTAAAGCCATAATTTTTGTTTTTCTGTTATGTATTATATGTAAAAATAGTCAATTTTTTTTCTAAACCTTACGCTGTAACTAATAGGATTTGGCTATTAACGTATTGTATAGGTTTATTTATAATATTTTTAGATTCCTGAATTCAATCTACTATCTCCAAAACTTCCAGCCTGTAGCCCGGGAACGTTTAATTCAATTTATAATGCACCTGGACTTCTTCAAGAGCTTCGAGCAATTCCTGTGATATCTTAACTTTTTGTTTTCTGCTGGTCATAGAGACTTTTACCTGTTCCTTCATTTCATAGATAACAAAATTCAAATTATGATCACCCCTGTGAGCTTTTAAAATTTCTTTTAAACTGTCTATTTGTTTTTCCTGAAGGTGGTTTATATCCATTTGGATGGTAAGCTTTGTAGCATACATATCCATCACATCATGTAGTAACTGGAAATTATTAAACTGAAGTTTAGGTTCAGCCTTCACCCCCGTTTCCCTGTTTGTCCAGCCCTCTTTCACCATTGTTTTAATATACACAAAGTTGTTGGGCACAAGAAAATGCTGATGTTTTAAATATTCTTCCCCAAAGATCCTGAACTCAAAGGAATCCCAGTAATCCTCCACAGTGAAAGTAGCCCAGCCTTTGCCCATTTTAGACATTCTGTGCTGCACTTCTGAAATAACCCCACCAAAAGCCATTTCCCTGTTTACAAATGCATCAATATTTTTAAAGTCGGAAACCTTCGCGGTACAGAAATAGTTCATTTCGGCTTTAAAATCATCCAGCGGATGGCCTGAAATATAGATCCCCACCACTTCTTTCTCGCGTTTCAGCTTTTCCATGGTGCCCCATTCTTCACAGGGTGGTACCACAGGTTCAGGAATTTGAACATCACTGCTCTCTCCAAAAAGACTTACCTGGGCCGAATTCTCGCTTTCCTGAAATCTTGCCGCATATTTAACCGCCTTTTCCAAAAAGGTGATCCCATCTCCATCGCTGTGGAAATACTGGGCCCGGTGATTTCCAAATCCGTCAAATCCTCCGGCAAGGGCAAGATTTTCTAGGGCTTTCTTATTGGCTGCCCTTAAATCTATTCGCTTGGCCATATCAAAAATGGAACGGTAAGGTCCGGTTTCGGTCTTGCGGTTTTCTATGATAGTAGCAACCGCGCCGGAACCTACTCCTTTGATGGCTCCCATCCCAAAACGCACCGCATATTCCTTGTTTACAGAGAACTTGTAATAAGATTCATTTACATCTGGTCCCAATACCTTTAACTTCATTCGCTTGCATTCCTCCATAAAGAAAGTTACCTGCTTAATGTCATTCATATTATTTGATAGCACCGCTGCCATATATTCAGCGGGATAATGTGCTTTTAAATATGCCGTCTGGTACGCGATCCAGGCATAACAGGTGGAGTGGGATTTGTTGAATGCATAAGCTGCAAATGCCTCCCAGTCTTTCCAAACCTTTTCAAGAATATCCCGTGGATGCCCCTTTGCCTCCCCTCCATCAAGGAATTTTGGCTTTAACTGTTCCAGTAGCGCAAAGATCTTTTTCCCCATCGCCTTTCTCAAAACGTCGGCTTCACCCTTGGTAAATCCTGCCAGCTTTTGCGATAGCAACATCACCTGCTCCTGGTAAACTGTAATTCCGTAGGTTTCTTTTAAATACTCCTCCATATCTGGAAGATCATATGCGATCTCTTCATCGCCATGCTTCCGTTTAATAAAGCTGGGGATATATTCCATAGGTCCCGGCCTGTAGAGAGCGTTCATAGCTATAAGGTCATCAAAAACCGTAGGTTTGAGATCCTTCATATGCTTTTGCATTCCGGGCGATTCATACTGAAATATACCTACGGTTTCACCACGCTGGAAAAGCTCATAGGTTTTTTCATCATCCAAAGGAAAATTATCCGGATCCAGGTCTATGTCATGCCTGCCTTTTACAATTTTTACCGTGTCCTTTATCAGGGTAAGGGTCTTAAGGCCCAAAAAGTCCATTTTAAGCAGGCCTGCACTTTCTACTACCGAGTTATCAAACTGGGTAACATAAAGGTCTGAATCCTTTGCCAGGGCAACGGGAACAAAATTTGTAATATCACTGGGTGTAATTATCACCCCACAGGCATGTATCCCCGTATTCCTTACAGAACCTTCAAGGATCCTTGCCTGGTTCACGGTTTGTGCTTCCAGGTCATCCCCGTCGGCAATATTGAGAAGTTCATTTACTTTTTCAAGGTCTTCGCTTCTAAACCTCTTTTTTAATTCTTTTTCATCGACCCCGAATATTTTTCCCAGTTTGGACATATTGGGAATAAGCTTGGAGATCCTGTCGGCTTCATTAAGCGGAAGATCCAGTACACGGGCTGTATCCCGTATGGCACTTTTGGCTGCCATTGTACCGTATGTAATGATCTGGGCCACCTGGTTGGAGCCATATTTCTTGATCACATAATCCATAACCCTGCTTCGACCTTCATCATCAAAGTCAATATCAATATCGGGCATGCTTACCCTGTCCGGATTCAGGAATCTCTCAAAAAGCAGGTCATACTTGAGCGGATCAATATTGGTGATCCAAAGACAGTAGGCCACCACACTTCCTGCAGCAGATCCCCTGCCCGGCCCCACCGAAACATCCATTTGCCTTGCAGCCCGTATAAAATCTTCAGTGATCAAAAAGTAGCCGGGATAACCGGTTTTTTCAATTACACTAAGTTCAAAATCAAGTCGGGCGGTTATTTCTTCGGTTAACTCGGGATAGCGTTTTTTTGCCCCTTCATAGGTAAGATGCCTTAAATAAGCGTTTTCACCTCGTTTTCCTCCATCAATCTTGTCTTCTGCTACCAGGAATTCTGCAGGTATATCAAATTCCGGCAAGAGCACATCTCTGGCCAGCTCATACGCCTCAATTTTGTTTACCACCTCCTGAATATTGGAGATCGCCTCGGGAAGATCCTTAAACAAGGATTTCATCTCGGCATCGGTCTTGAAATAATATTCATTATTGGGCATTCCATACCTGTACCCCCTACCGCGGCCTATAGGCGTTGCCTGTTTCTCACCATCTTTTACACAAAGCAAAATATCATGGGCATTGGCATCTTCCTGTGCCCGGTAATAAGTGTTATTGGTGGCAACAATTTTTATATCGTGTTTTTTCGAAAATTGTAGCAGCACATCATTTACCCGGTTTTCCTCCTCCTGGTTGTGGCGCATTAATTCTATATACAGGTCTTCCCCAAAAGTTTCCTTCCACCACAACAAGGCTTCCTCTGCCTGGTTCTCACCAACATTAAGGATCTTCCCGGGCACTTCGCCGTAAAGATTCCCCGTAAGAACAATAAGACCCTCTTTGTATTTTTTGATCACCTCCCGGTCTATACGCGGTACATAATAAAAGCCTTCAGTATATGCGATAGACGCCATTTTGGCGAGGTTGTGATATCCCTGTTTAGTCTTTGCAAGAATCACTATCTGGTACCCGTTGTCCTTGCGGCTTTTATCATTATGGTCCTCACAAACAAAGAACTCACAGCCCAAAATTGCCTTGAGGGGTTTCGCTGTTGCAGGTTTATTTTTGGCCAGGGCCGCTTCATTTTTGGCTTTTACACCTTTATTATAAATGCCTACTTCTTTCACAAAATGAAAGGCCCCCATCATATTTCCATGGTCTGTAAGTGCCACGGCAGGCATATTTTCACTTCCTGCAGCCTGAATAAGGGCTGGAATACTTATGGTAGACTGTAAGATTGAAAACTGGGAATGGTTGTGAAGATGCGAAAACCGCACCTCGTCCAGTTTTTCAAGGTTTTCTTTAATTTCCTCTGTAGAAATAACCTCAACGCCCTGCGCTTTTTGAAGGTTCTTTCTTATTTCTTCGGAAGCTTTTTTAAGGTTGATATGTTTTAAGCCAATAAGCTGAATAGGCTGCGGATTGGCTTCAGAAAAATTCTGAAAATATCCCGCCGGCACATCCAGCTCTTCTTTCGTGAAAACCTCTTTTCTTATTAGTTCCAGGAAACAACGCGTAGTTGCCTCAACATCGGCCGTAGCATTGTGAGCCTCGGCAAAGGGCTGTGAGAAAAGTTCCTGATGAAGTTCTGTAAGCGTAGGAAGTTTGAACTTTCCATAGCGACCTCCCGGAAGTTTACAAAATTCGGCGGTTTTTTCTGTACAGGTGTCCAGAACAGGGAAATTTTCCAGTGGATTTTCCAATCCCTCCCGAAGGTACTCTGCTCCCATAATATTGAGGTCAAATCCTACATTCTGGCCAACCACAAATTTGGTCTTTGAAAGAGCTATGCTAAATTTCTCCAGCACTTCTTTCAGGTGAATTCCTTCCTCCCCGGCTAGCTCTGTAGAGATCCCGTGAATTTTTTCGGCATCAAAGGGAATATTGAAACCGGTGGGTTTTACAAGATAATCCTGATTTTCAATAAGATTTCCCATTTCATCGTGCACCTGCCAGGCGATTTGAATACACCGTGGCCAGTTGTCAAAATCTGTTAATGGTGCATCCCATCGTTTGGGCAGGCCGGTAGTTTCAGTATCAAAAATAAGGTACATGTGGTATGGAATATTTTATTTCCGGTTGAAAATCAGGGATGGGCAACCGGAAGTTGAGGCACAAACTTTCGGCTTAAAAATAATAAAATTTACAGGTTGAGAGGGCTACCCGGGTCAGGATTTATTAACTAAATAATTGAATAAATAGAAAAACCTTTCAGATTACGTGCTATCACGCCACCTGAAAGGTTTTTGGCTAATTCAAACGCTAATTTTATTCTCCTGAAGCGCTAAGTTCTAAGGATTTTACTTTGTTAAGTGCAGCGGTAATTGCATTTCGCTGCTTCATAAGCACATTTTGAGTAGATGCAGGCAGATCGATCTCTTTCATAACCTCATTATATTCATCTACCGCGGCTTTTTCCCCTCGTACAGTTTCTTCAAGTATAGCTTCTTCCTTATTTGAAGATAGATGGGATTTTAAATTCATCCAGGAACGCATTACATCTCCTGTAAAACTTGAGCCTTTCTCAGGGCTTTCTCCATAATTTCTTATCTCCGATTTCAACTCGTGACCAAAATCGTATCGCTCTTGTGCTCTTTCGTTAAAAAAAGCTTTTAACCGGGGGTTGGCAACATTTTCAGCAGCATATTTATATCCCTTCTCGGTATCATAATTCTTTTCCAGTAAGTTATTCAACTTTCCTGCAACTTCTTCGGCATACTTCATAAACTAAAGATTTTAAGTTATCACTTTCATTATTTCAATTCATTATTCAAAATTAAATCCTATTTCAAAGCTTATAATACTATTTAACAGGCTTTAGTATTCCTTAAGGGAGGTTTTAACATTGTCGGGTAATTGAAAATCAAGTCGTGGTTTTGTTTATTTTTGCAGGTGAAATTACCGTGATCATTTTATAGTTATCTTTAAGTCAGAAAATTATGTGGTGATCAAAATAATATAGTATCTTTGCGCCCTTATTAATAACAGAGGTCGGGGACCTCACAAATTAATCATTATGCCTGTAAAAATTAGATTACAAAGACACGGTAAAAAAGGAAAACCTTTTTACTGGATCATTGCTGCTGATGCCCGTGCACCACGTGATGGAAGATACCTTGAAAAAATAGGTGTTTACAATCCTAACACCAATCCTGCAACCATCGAACTAGATGTTGACGGAGCGGTAAAATGGTTACAGAACGGAGCCCAGCCAACAGATACTGCCCGTGCCATTCTATCTTACAAAGGTGCCCTTCTTAAAAATCACCTAACCGGTGGTGTAAGAAAAGGTGCTCTTACTGAAGAACAAGCCGAAGAGAAATTCCAGGCCTGGGTGAATGAAAAAGAAGACACAGTGTCTGCTAAAAAAGAAGGCTTGAGCAAAGAGCAGGAAACTGCAAGAAAAAAAGCTCTTGACGCTGAAAAAGAGGCAAATACTAAACGTGAAACTGCCGCAAACGAGGCTGCCGAAGCTGCTGCAAAAGCAGAAAAAGGTGAAGCTGAAGAAGAAGTTGTGAACGAAGGTGGAGCAGAAACTGCTGAAGAGGCTGCTGCTGAAGAGAAAAAAGAAGCTTAATTTACTTCACTGGCGATGACTAAAGAAGAATGTTTCTATCTGGGGAAAATCGTTAGTAAATTTAGTTTTAAGGGAGAGGTCTTGATTAAACTCGATACCGATGAACCCGAAGCTTACACAAATATGGAATCTGTTTTCGTTGACTACAACGATAATCTGGTTCCATATTTTATTTTAAAAAGTTCCCTCCACAAAAGCGACCTTCTTAGGGTTAAGTTTGAGGATGTAGATGCCGAGGAAGATGCAGATGATCTTATGCGCTGCGACATTTACTTACCACTATCTGAACTGCCCGAACTGGATGATGATAAATTTTATTTTCACGAGGTCATAGGTTACGCGGCGGAGGATTTGCACCACGGCAAGATAGGAACCATAAAAAGGATCAACGACAACAGGGCACAGCCCCTCTTTGAAATAGACTTTAACGGCAAGGAGATCCTTATCCCGGTCAATGATGATTTTATCTCAAAAGTAGATAAGAAGAACAAGACCATTCATTTTAATGCTCCGCTGGGGTTGATAGATATATATTTGGAGTAAAGGTTCCAAATTCAAATTCCAGGCACCAAATTCCACACCTTTAAAATTCCAAATACCAATACCCAAATTCCAATGAGGGAGGGTTTAAATTTCAAATTTCCACACGCGTAATTTGCAGTTGAAAACTCTTAGGAAGAATGCTTATATTTAATTGAAGCATTAAAATTTTGAAGCCATATAATTTAGAGGAGCGTACATTTGCATTTACCAAAGATTGTAGAGTACTAATTTCCAAACTTCCCAAAACCATTTCAAATATTGAAGATGGAAAACAATTGGTGCGGTCATCCGGTTCCGTTGGGGCCAATTACATTGAGGCAAATGAAAATCTTGGGGATAAGGATTTTAAATTTAGAATGAGAATAGCAAGAAAAGAAGCCAAAGAAAGTCTTTACTGGTTAAATTTATTGAAGTCCTTGAATCCAAATATAATAACTATTGATCCTTTAATCCAGGAAGCCAATGAGCTAAGAAAAATTCTTTCCACTATTCTCAATAAAACATAAAAACACTGTTTTAAAAAATTAAGGCCTATATTTTTTTTAATGCTTGAGATTTGGTGCTTTTTACTGGAATTTAGAGCTTGAGATTTGGTTCTGTTTTTAGAAATATGTTGCTTCAAAAAATTGGAATTTGGTGCTTCGTGCTTGGTGCTTGGAACTTGGTTCGTGTGGAGAGAAGAATATCCCTAACATGGAGGAGATAAAATATGAATAAACCATTTAAATTTAAGAAATTTACAATAGAACAAGACCGTTGCGCCATGAAAATTGGAACAGACGGGATCTTGCTGGGTGCCTGGGTGGCATTAAAGGATCCATATTCTATACTTGACATTGGAGCCGGCACCGGAATTATAGGTTTGATGATGGCCCAGCGCAGCGAAGCCGGACTTATAGATGCTATTGAGATTGATGAAGATGCGTACGAACAATGCGTAGATAATTTTGAGAATTCCCCCTGGGGCGATCGCCTTTTCTGCTATCACGCTTCTTTGGACGAGTTTGCTGAGGAAATGGATGAAGAGAAGTACGATCTTATAATCTCCAATCCGCCTTATTATGAAGCACCTCTAATTAATTCAAACGGCGAGGATCACATTTCCGAAGCAAGAAAAAAAGCACGATTCTATGATTCCCTGCCTTTTGATGACCTTTTGGAATACAGCTCTTCTCTTTTGGCCGATGAAGGTGAACTGGCAGTAATAATTCCTTGTACCGAAGAATCCCGGTTCCTGCAACTTGCAAAAAGCTATAATCTTTTCCCCAACCGTATCACGCGCGTGAAAGGAACCAAAGAAACTCCCATAAAACGCTCCCTGTTACAACTTTCTTATACTGAAGCCAAACCGGAAGAGGACGAACTTATCATAGAGATCTCCCGGCATGAATATACCTCCGGGTATATACAGTTGGTAAAGGATTTTTATTTGAAAATGTAAAACTGAAATTACCTGTGGATCTTTTCATATCTATAGGAAAGGGTAAATTGCTCATCAAATGTTTCATCATTGGTCGACGTTTGTCCCATCAAGGAATTTATTTGGGTAGAATAATCAAAATTATAACCAAAACCACGTGCTTTTAGATATATGCTGTACCTAACGGCACAGGTTTCTATTGTGGCATCCAATATCTACCAATATATAGTCCCTACGGGACGAATTGAAAATTTTTAAAGATGCTACCTTCCCCCAAACCAATCACCAGGGTACCAGACAGAAAAGAATTACCTATAAAATTCTCTCTGATACAAATATCTTTTTTAGGAAGCAAGATAGAGTAAAATGAACTCAGGATCGAGGTCTCCCGCCCCGAATATATTCCGGAATATATCGAGCAGGTAAAAGATTTTTATTTGAAAATGTAAAACTGAAATTTCCTATCGATCTTTTCATACCTATAGGAAACGGTTAATTGCTCATCAAATGCTTCATCATTGGTCGACGTTTGTCCCGTCAAGGACTTTATTTGGGTAGAATAATCAAAATTATAACCAAAACCACGTGCTTTTAGATATATGCTGTACCTAACGGCACAGGTTTCTATTGTGGCATCCAATATATAGTCCCTACGGGACAAATTGAAAATTTTTAAAGATGCTACCTTCACCCAAACCGATCATCAGGGTACCAGTCAGAAAAGAATTACCCATAAAATCCTCTCTGATACAAATATATTTTTTAGAAAGCAAGATAGAGCAAAATGAACTCAGGATCGAGGTCTCCCGCCCCTAATATACTCCGGAATATATCGAGCTGGTGAAGGATTTTTATTTGAAAATGTAAAACTGAAATTTCCTGTCGATCTTTTCATACCTATAGGAAACGGTTAATTGCTCATCAAATGCTTCATCATTGGTCGACGTTTGTCCCGTCAAGGACTTTATTTGGGTAGAATAATCAAAATTAAAACCAAAACCACGTGCTTTTAGATATATGCTGTACCTAACGGCACAGGTTTCTATTGTGGCATCCAATATCTACCAATGTATAGTCCCTACGGGACAAATTGAAAATTTTTAAAGATGCTACCTTCCCCCAAACCGATCACCAGGGTACCAGACAGAAAAGAATTACCCATAAAATCCTCTCTGATACAAATATCTTTTTTAGAAAGCAAGATAGAGTAAAATGAACTCAGGATCGAGGTCTCCCTCCCCTAATATACTCCGGAATATATCGAGCTGGTGAAGGATTTTTATTTGAAGATGTAATACTGAAATTTTCTCAATCTTTTCATACCTTGAAATAAGGGCTAATTGTTCCTCAAATGTCTCATCATAACTAAAGAAAGTATTTAGAATGGACTTGATCCTCGCTTGTCCCATCAGGGACTATATATAGGTAGGAAATCAAAATAAAACACCAAATTCCCGTGCCTTTAGGTACGGAATATAAACTCGAAAAATGGCCAACACATACACACAAGTTCACATCCAGGTTGTATTTGCAGTGCAAAACAGACAAGGTTTAATTCAAAATTCTTGGAAGGATGAATTATATAAATACATAACCGCTATAATCCAAAATCACAACCATAAAGTCTTGCAAATAAATGGAATGCCAGATCATATCCATATTTTAATAGGGATGCGACCTACCCAGTCGCTATCAGATTTGATAAAACAGGTAAAACAAGATTCATCAAAATGGATAAATAATAAAGGAATTATAAACGGTAAATTTTCCTGGCAATCTGGATATGGTGCCTTTTCATATTCCAAAACTGAATTACCACGTGTTATTAGGTATATTCAAAATCAGGAAGAACATCATAAAACCAAAACGTTTCTGGAAGAATACGTTGCACTTTTGCAAACACACGAGGTGAATTACGAGGAACAATATATTTTCAAACCGATTGAATAATTATATGCTGTACCTAACGGCACAAGATTCTTTCTGTATATTATTTTTTACCTATATATAGTCCCTACGGGACATATAAAAATTTTGTAATTGGGAAAAACCACTTAAACTGGCGCTTTCAAATAGGTTTCAAATACCTGAAAATTTTTGGCCGTTAAATGTCACTTTAAAGTTTGAAACCTTAGTTCCACCTCACCTGGTAAGGATATCTTTCATAAATTACGTTGTCTTCATTAATCGTATTCCCCATCCTTTCATTCTCGGCTGCAATTTTAATTAATTCTATAGCTTCATCTTGTTTATTCATCTTAATCATACACACAGCTTTATAGTATTGGACCTCGCTAAAATTGGGATATATTTTTAAAGCCTTATCAAAAACAACAATTGCATCTTCCCATTTTCCTTGTTCATATTTTGATATTCCGTAATAGAAGAGGTCAAGATGGTGCTGCCCCTCTTCTCCCCATTGCTTTGCCTGTTCTTCAAGATCTTCAGCGAAAATTGTTTCGGCTTTTTCAAATTCATTTAATTGTAAAAATGACAAAGCAATATGGAATTTAAATGAATGATCCATAACATAGTCATTCCCATACTTTTCAAGAAGGTCCTGAAAATCCGTTATCGCAGCTTTATATGTTTTGGCGAAAATACATTTGATAAAAGCCCGATAGGGTTGCCAGCGTTCAGGATTTATTTCCACCGCTTTATCTATATATTCCATTCCAACCTCATATTTTCCCTGCCTAAAAAGAGGCATTGCCTTTTGCTGCCATAAATAGGCAATAGATGGATCCTTTTCAAGACCTGCATCAAGACACCTCTGGCGTTCCTGTGAGTATAGGGGATATTTAAGAGCGCAATTGTTCAAATATTCTTCAATAATTTCCTGCTGTTTGATCTTTTTTTCTTCGGAGATAGATAGAAGTGGATTTGCAACTCCTATAATGTTTGGTTTTGGTTCATTGCATCCTATCGTAACAATTAGTGTTAAAAACAGGCTTAATTTTTTCATGTCTTGAATTCTTTTCATAACAATATAGAAAAAATAAACTCCAGAATATTTTTTCATCCATTCCCATGGCAAAATGAGCCTCTTTTTCCTCTCTAATTATTCTCCTAAAATTGCTTGCTATAAAAAGCTTGGTTACATTTGTGTACAAAAATTTATCTTAATGAAACCAGATCTATTTCAAGCCCCCGATTATTACAACCTTGACGATTTACTTACAGATGAGCACAAAATGGTGCGCGACGCCGCCCGCGAATGGGTAAAGCGCGACGTTTCTCCTATTATTGAAGAAGCAGCACAGGATGCAAAATTCCCAAAATCCATAATTAACGGACTTGCAGAAATTGGAGCTTTTGGACCTTATATCCCCGAGGAATATGGAGGTGCGGGACTGGACCAGATATCTTACGGGCTCATTATGCAGGAAATAGAACGCGGGGACAGCGGGGTGCGCTCTACCGCATCTGTACAGTCTTCCCTGGTGATGTATCCTATCTATAAATACGGAAACGAAGAACAACGTAAAAAATATCTTCCAAAACTTGCCAGTGGCGAATGGATGGGCTGCTTTGGGCTTACAGAGCCAGATCACGGTTCAAACCCGGCAGGGATGACCACCAATTTTAAAGACAAAGGCGATCATTACCTGTTAAACGGTGCTAAATTATGGATCTCCAATTCCCCTTTTGCCGATGTTGCGGTAGTTTGGGCCAAGGATGAAAATGACAGGATTCACGGCTTGATCGTGGAACGCGGAATGGAAGGATTTTCTACTCCTGAAACCCATAACAAATGGTCCCTGCGTGCAAGCGCCACCGGGGAGCTTATTTTTGACAACGTAAAAGTTCCAAAAGAGAATCTGCTTCCCAATAAAAGCGGACTTGGAGCGCCACTAGGATGTCTTGACTCTGCCCGGTTCGGGATAGCCTGGGGAACCATTGGTGCCGCTATGGACTGTTATGATACCGCCCTTAGATATTCCAAAGAACGCATGCAGTTTGGAAAACCAATTGCCGGTTTCCAGCTTCAGCAGAAAAAACTGGCTGAAATGATCACAGAGATCACCAAAGCCCAGCTTCTTGCATGGCGTCTTGGTGTGCTTCGTAATGAAGGGAAGGCAACCTCAGCCCAGATATCTATGGCAAAGCGAAACAATGTAGCTATGGCCCTAAATGTTGCAAGGGAAGCCCGTCAAATCTTAGGCGCTATGGGAATTACCGGAGAATACAGCATTATGCGCCATATGATGAACCTGGAAAGCGTGATCACCTATGAAGGAACTCACGATATTCATTTATTGATCACGGGTATGGATATTACCGGAATTTCGGCTTTTAAGTAATAATATAGACCTCACAGGTCTCCAAGACCTGTGAGGTCTGGCTTCAAATCAAAACAAGGGCAGCGCTTACAGCGTTTGCCCTTTTTATATTTATCGCAACATTCGGTTTTAAGGATCTTGGGTTCTTTTGAAATTACCCCGTCCAGAAACAGGTAATCCCTGGACTTTTTTGAATAAAAGATAAGAACATTTAATATTGTGGTTTCAACCTTCATCTTCCCTTCAAAATTTAAATACCCCCGAAAAAACCCGGTTTTTAGGTAGCTGTAGGGGCGATCTTTACCTCCAGACCTTCCATTTCTTTTGTAATAAAGATCTGGCAGCTAAGTCTGCTGTTGTCCTGCACAAAAAATGCCTGGTCAAGCATATCCTCTTCTTCATACTTTTTCTCAGGAAGTATGTGCTCGTGGCTTAACATATAACACTGGCAGGAGGCGCACATTGCCATTCCTCCACATATTCCAATGGTGCCCTCGGGCGCAAGTTCATAGGAACGTATAACCTCCATAAGGTTCATGTTCATATCTACAGGCGCATTTACAACATGGGCCTCTCCCTCACGGTCTATTATAGTAATCTTAATATCGGACATTTAATTTGGGGTGATCGTAAAACCTCACAGGTTTTGAAAATCTGTGGGGTTTATTATTAATTTATACTTTTTACAACTTCCCTTTTGGCCTCTTTCCTGGAACCGTCAAAACCATCAATACCACTTACTGTAGTATATTTCATCACATACCTTTTATCAGGAAAAATTCGCTGATAGGCACTCTGGCACATGATCGCAGCTTCGTGGAACCCGCAAAGGATCAACTTCAGTTTTCCGGGATAGGTATTTACATCTCCAATGGCATATACGCCGGGAATATTTGTTTGATAATCAAAGGAATTATCAACTTTAATGGCATTTTTTTCAATCTCCAGCCCCCAGTCCCCAATAGGACCAAGTTTTGGGGATAATCCAAACAGGGGAATAAAATAATCTGTTGGTTTAACCTCTTCACTCACGGCCTCACCGCTGTGTCTTATAACCACTGCATCAAGGCTATCTTCCCCCTTTAGGTCTACAACTTCGGCTCCGGTTATAAGATTGATCTTTCCTATCTTGGAAAGCTCCTCAACTTTTTCTACGGAATCCAACGCCCCGCGAAAATCGTTACGACGATGAACAAGGGAAACCTCTTTTGCGATCCCCGAAAGGAAAATAGACCAGTCAAGCGCTGAATCTCCACCTCCTGCAATCACGACTCTTTTATCGCGATAAACTTCCGGATCCCTAATAATATATGCCACCCCTTTATCCTCATAATTCCCGATTACCGGTATTGGTGGTTTTCTTGGTTCAAAGCTTCCCAAACCTCCCGCAATGACCACAATAGGAGCCTGGTGCTTTACACCACGGGTTGTGGTTACAATAAAATTTCCATCTTCCTGCTTCTCTAAAGTCTCAGCCCTATCTCCAAGGGTGAACCCCGGATCAAAAGGCTTTATTTGCTCCATCAGGTTGTTTACCAGGTCGCCGGCCAACACCTCCGGAAAACCCGGAATATCATAAATGGGTTTTTTTGGGTAGATCTCAGAACACTGACCACCCGGTTGAGGAAGGGCATCTATTAAATGACATTTAAGTTTTAACAAGCCTGCTTCAAAAACGGCAAATAATCCGGTAGGCCCGGCGCCGATAATTAAAATATCTGTTTTGATCATTCTATTTAATTTGCATTGGGGAATGTGCTATTTTCCCTTTTCAACATTTATCACTTCCTCAATTTGCGGGACATATCTTTTAATAGTCATTTCCACACCGCTTTTAAGAGTCATGGTATTCACATGGCAGCCTACACAGGCACCAAGAAGCTGTACTTTTACCAAACGGTCATCCTCTATTGAAACAAGAGAAATATCTCCTCCATCCCTTTGCAAAAACGGACGTATCTCGGTAAGGGCTCTTTCTACATTTAATCTGATCTCTTCTGTTGTCATTTATTTCTTTTTAACCGCACTGCACCCGGCCATTGTGGTGATCTTTATAGCTTCGGTTGGGGGCAAGCTTGTGTTTCTATTTACAGTTTCCTGTACCACATTTTGAGTGATCTTTTCAAAAGCAGCTTCCAGTGGGGTAGCAACCTGCAAAGCCGCAGGCCTTCCTATATCTCCCGCCTCTCTTATGCTTTGCACAAGGGGAAGTTCTCCCAGGAATGGGATGCCCATATCTTCAGCAAGGTTTTTAGCTCCATGTTTTCCGAAGATATAATATTTGTTATCAGGTAATTCGGCCGGGGTGAAATAGGCCATATTCTCAATAATTCCAAGAACAGGAACATTAATGCTTTCCTGCTGGAACATCGCTACTCCTTTTTTGGCATCGGCCAGAGCAACATTTTGAGGTGTACTCACTATCACCGCCCCGGTAATAGGCAAAGATTGCATTATGGAAAGGTGAATATCACCGGTTCCCGGAGGAAGATCTATCAACATAAAATCCAGGTCGCCCCAGGCTGCATCAAAGATCATCTGGTTTAAGGCTTTTGCAGCCATTGGCCCCCGCCATACCACCGCCTGATTAGGCTGAGTGAAAAAGCCGATGGAAAGGATCTTGACCCCGTAATTTTCAACGGGCTTCATCTTTGATTTACCATCTACATTTACAGACAGCGGTTTTTCAGCTTCAATATCAAACATCATTGGCATTGAAGGACCATAAATATCTGCATCCAGCAAACCTACCCTGAAACCCATTTTTGAAAGTGTTACGGCAAGATTGGCAGTGATAGTCGATTTCCCAACTCCACCCTTTCCCGAAGCTATGGCAATAATATTGCTTATCCCTGGAATTGCTTTTCCTTTAATGGTGGTTTTTTCAGGGCTTTCAACTTTGATGTTTACTTTTACCTTGGCTTTTTCATAAACTTCTTTATGAATTACGCTTAGGATATCAACTTCTGCACGTTTTTTAATATGCAAGGCAGGTG
This sequence comes from Gillisia sp., assembly GCA_039989915.1. Taxonomy (GTDB): domain Bacteria; phylum Bacteroidota; class Bacteroidia; order Flavobacteriales; family Flavobacteriaceae; genus Gillisia. The sequence continues at coordinate 29,810 of JBDXGW010000016.1, read as the reverse complement.
TTGTTAAAACCAGGTCTACAACCACCTCATCACCAAATGTCATTACATTTTGAACTGCACCGCTTTCAACCATATTCTTCCCTTCTCCGGAAACCGAAATAGTTTCCAGTGCTTTGAGAATATCTTTTCTGTTTAATTTCATATGTAGATATTTATTCTTGTTCAATGGCCATATGGAATTCGCATATCTTCATTAATGTTTGCGACGGGTTTCCGTGATGCTCATTTCATCTGTATTAATTTATCTGTAAAGGAAATAACTCACCGCCATTACATTTTATATTTGGGAAGCAGGGTCATTACCGCAAATTCGTTGGTCTTTCTTTAAGATCAACCTCCTTATATAGATTGATTCTAAAATGCAAATATAGCGGTAAAACCTAAGAAAATGAACTAATTATTAATAATTGATCAATGATTTAATAAGGAAGTTCTATACTTGGGAAAAGTGTATTCTTTTAGGGGAAATCATAATTCCAGTGAGGGATCCCAGAATAATTTTTCAAAATGCTTTACCTGATTATCGGTAATTTCTACCCCTTCACTTTCCAACAACTGCTGCATTGCGGTAGTGCCACCAAAGTGGTGTTTACCTGTAAGCATTCCATGCCTATTAACCACACGTTGGGCGGGAATATCTTCAAGTATATGAGAATTATTGAGAGCCCAGCCTACCATGCGCGAGCTGCCGGCAGAGCCCAGATATCTTGCAATTGCTCCATAGGAAGTTACCCTTCCCGGCGGAATCAATTTCACCACCTCATAGACCCGGGTAAAAAAGTTCTCTTCCTTCATCAATTTTAAAAATAAAATATCCGGATGACTGTAATTATTACAAGCACAAACATAAGCGCTGCCATAAAATAATTGGAATATTTTGAGAATATTTCGGTCTTATGTTCAATTTTCAGAAAAGATAAAACGTAAAAGTAAAGTGTGGTAAAGGTACCCAGGGATGCAGCAAGTACAAATGTAATTATAAGCATCCAGTCATAGGAAAGGTCGCCTCCCACGTTGATTGCTGCCCCAACTGCTACAAAATAAGGAATGGGGAAAACATTGAGCAATGCGATGAACATTCCTTTAAAAAGGCTCCTGTTCACAGGAGTTTTAGAATGAGTTTCAATATGGGGATCCCGGCGTGCCTTAACATAGAAAAAAATGGAGAGCAGCAGGAATATTACGAGTCCTGTTCTAAGGAGAATATTTCTTACAAAAGGATTGTCAAAGATGTATTTTGCAAGGAGAACCGCTACCAATGCCTGGAATAATACCACGATTGATGCGCCAATCGCAACATACAAACCGGCCTTTTTACCGTCATCTACGCATGTTTTTGCAACGGTCATATTGACCAATCCCGGGGGAATAACCCCTAAAAGAGCTGCAAAATATGTGATCAGGAAAAGTTTTGTTTCCTCCAAAGTGCTATTTTATCTTAAACTGGATATAGGTAATAGGTTTTCCCAGTTCAAGGTACTGTTTTTCATAGAATGTTTGGATTCCTGTAACCTCTTTTGGAGAATATGTGTTTTTATAGACGTTGTGATTGGCATGTAAAACCTCATGACCCTCACCGTGAAGCAGGCCTAGCGTGTATCCATGCATAAATTCACTATCGGTTTTTAAATTCACCACGCCACCTTTTTTCAGGATCTTTTTATATTTCTGAAGGAATTCTGTATTGGTTAATCTGTGCTTAGTGCGTTTATATTTGATCTGCGGGTCTGGAAAGGTGATCCATATTTCATCTACTTCGCCTTCTGCAAAAAGGCGGTCAATAAGTTCTATCTGGGTTCTTATAAATCCTACATTCTCAAGATTTTCTTCCAACGCAGTTTTTGCCCCCCTCCAGAATCTGGCACCCTTTATATCAATTCCAATAAAATTTTTATCGGGATTAGCCTGTGCAAGGGCAACGCTGTACTCTCCTTTACCGCATCCAAGCTCAAGTACTATGGGTTGTTCATTTTTAAAAAATTCTTTATTCCATTTGCCTTTCAAAGGGTATTCCTCATTTGTCAATTCCTCCCGTGAAGGCTGGATCACATTTGAAAATTCTTCATTCTCCCTAAATCTCCTCAGTTTATTCTTACTACCCACCGCTTATAAAATTTCGGTAAAATTAATTAAAATAGACAACACCTGAGAAAAAAGCTTGCTATTGTATTTTAAGCATCCTCAACCTTTGATATTCCTATATTTGTATATGAATAAAAAAAGGATCTTGGTAGCGCCGCTCAACTGGGGCCTTGGACATGCAACGCGATGTATCCCATTGATCCATGAGCTTCTGGATCAAAATTTTGAACCCATACTGGCATCAGACGGGGCGGCTCTGGAATTGCTGAAAAAGGAATTCCCATCCCTGAAAGCGCATCATCTCCCTTCCTATAATATTCGTTATTCCCGAAACCCTGCATTTTTCAGCCTAAAACTTTTAACCCAAACGCCTCATATCCTGAGGTGTGTTGCTGAAGAAAAGAAAATAACCGCTTCCCTGGTCCAAACCGAAAGGATTGACGGAATAATTTCAGATAACCGGTGGGGAGTAAGATCTTCCCGGGTTCCTTCGGTATTTATTACTCATCAGTTAAAGGTTTATTCCGGCATTACTACTTCGTTGAGCACCTATATTCAGCAGCGATATATAAAGAAATTTGATGAATGCTGGGTACCAGATAACCCGGAACCTCCATTTTTAAGCGGCACAATGGGTCATATTAAAAACGCACCTTTTCCCGTGAAATATCTGGGAATTTTAAGCAGATTTAAAAAAGACACCAGGCCCCTTTCTTATGATATAACCGTACTTCTTTCCGGCCCTGAACCTCAACGGGGAATGCTGGAAGCAAAACTTGAAACCGAACTTGCGCAAACACACTTAAAAATATTATTTATTAAAGGAATTGTAGAGGAAAAACAATTGTGGCAGGTGAAGCGAAATATGACCCGGGTGAACTTTTTAACTTCAGGGCAATTGAATGACGCTTTAAACAGCAGTGAACTCGTAATTTGTCGCCCCGGCTATACCAGCTTAATGGATCTTGTTCAACTGGAAAAGAAAGCTTTTTTTATTCCCACCCCGGGCCAACCGGAACAAGAGTACCTGGCGAAAAAAATGCAGGAGGAAAAACGCGCCCCATACTGCAGCCAGGAGGATTTTAATTTTAAAGAACTGGAAGTATTGAAAAATTACGGGAATTTAAGTGGTCTTACCTCTCCCAACGGGTTTAGCGGAATTTTTACTCTTTTCAAGTGTGAATGAAAACTCGCTTCCTACCCCGTAAACACTTTCAACATAGATCTTTTCTGAATGTGCTTCAATGATATGTTTTACAATTGAAAGCCCCAGGCCAGACCCACCTTCTTTTCTTGATCCACTTCTATCGACCCTGTAGAACCTCTCAAATAATCGCGGGATATTCACTTTTTCAATTCCCTCTCCATTATCGGTCACCCGCACAATTACCTTGTTTTTAATGAGGTTCTCTATACTCACCTCTGTAGTGCCACCTTTTTTACCATATTTAATAGAGTTTACCACCAGGTTGGTAATTACCTGTTGTATCCTTTCCCTGTCCCCATAAACCCATATAGGATTGGGGTATTCCATATCAAAGGTTAAGGTTATATCCTTTTTTGCGGCTTTCATTTCCAGAAGATCAAAGGAATTTTGAACCACCTCTATAATATTGAAGTTTTCAAGATTGAGATGAAGGTCACCCGCTTCAAATTTGGTGATCATATCCAGATCTTTGACAATGTAAATAAGGCGCTCTACCCCTTTTGCTGCGCGTTGCAGGTATTTTTTTCGCACGGCTTTATCCTTCATAGCCCCGTCCAGAAGTGTCAAAATATACCCCTGAACAGTAAAAAGCGGGGTTTTGAGTTCGTGAGAAACATTCCCCATAAATTCTTTTCTATAGTTCTCCCGAACTTTAAGGGTCTCTATCTCCAGCTTTTTATCTTCTGCAAATTTCTCGACTTCCCTGGTAAGGGTGGCCATATCTGTAGTGATCTGGCTTGGCTGAAGGGTACTGGAATCCAGTAGGGTAACATTGTCATAGATCTTTTTTACCCTTTTATAAATAAAATGTTCTACTCTATACTGGATAATAATAAATGAAAAAAGGAAGGACGCTGCCCCAAAACCAAGAAGGGGAAATAATAAAAATTCAAACCAGAAAAATAAAAAAACGCCCACCAGGAGCGTAAGGAACAGGGTAATAAAAAGCGAAGTTTTTAAGGCAAACTTATATGACCTTTTGAAATTTGACATTAAATAACAAACTTATATCCCACTCCCTTTACGGTCTTAAAACTTTCATCTCCAATTTTTTCCCGTAACTTTCTAATATGTACGTCTATGGTCCTGCCGCCTACCACCACTTCATTTCCCCAAACCCTGTCAAGGATCTCTTCTCTTTTAAAAACCTTTCCGGGAATGGATGCAAGGAGGGAAAGCAATTCGAATTCCTTTCGGGGAAGAATGATCTCCTGGTTGTCCTTTATGATCTTGTACTCATCTCTATTAATAACCAGATCTCCTACAGTAACAATATTTGAGCCATCTCCATTGTCTTTAAAGCGTCTCAAGAGAGCTTTTACTTTGCTCACCAAAACCTTTGGTTTTATGGGTTTTGTGATGTAATCATCGGCCCCGGCATCAAATCCTGCCATTTGGGAATAATCCTCTCCTCTTGCGGTAAGAAAAGTTATTACGGTATCGCTTAATTCCGGGATCTTTCTTATTTGCTCGCAAGCTTCAATGCCATCCATTTCGGGCATCATCACATCCAGGATTATAAGGTGTGGCTTTTTCTTTTTGGCCAGAGCTACTGCCTGTATACCATTTTCAGCAGTAATAACACGGTATCCTTCTGCAGATAGATTGTAGCCTACAATCTCCAGGATATCCGGTTCATCATCTACTAATAAAATAAGAATGTCTTTTTTCTTCATAGAGTTGTAATAAACTTTCTTACACAAAAGTAAAGATAAAATTGGAGCGAACCCCTATCTCACCCTTCCGCCCTCTTAACACTAAAGTAACATACAACAGGTTATCTTCTCTTCGCAAGCCCCCAGATGTAGAGTAATTGTAGTGAATATAGCATTTTAAACCTTTACGCCCCCTCACTAAGACGCTGTTTTTCTAAACCTAAAAATAACATTCTGCCCCCTCACATTAACTTAAAGGTAAAGTTTTGGTAAGCTCTGCCCGGGATTAAGACCGTTAATTTGTCTTGATTTTAAACTAAACAGATAAAATTTAAAAAATCACTTATGAAAAAATTATTTTTAACCGGACTAGCACTTACCGCCTTAACTTTTACAAGCTGTACCAGTAATGATGACACTGCTCTTGAGCAACTGGCTACTTGTACAGATGGAATTCAAAATGGACTTGAAACAGGTGTTGATTGTGGTGGGCCTTGTGCTGCCTGTGTTGGCGCACCCGTAGGAGGAGTAGATGAAGATTTGTCAGGAATTATTACCGAAGACCTTACGTTAACCAATGATATAATTTGGGAATTAAATGGAAAAGTTGTTGTGGGAAGTGGAGTAACACTTACCATAGAACCCGGAACTATTATTAAAGGTCGTACCGGGACAGGGTCTCTTGCTTCTGCCCTGATTGTTGCCAGAGGAGGGATGATAGATGCCAGGGGTACGGCCACTCAACCTATTATTTTCACATCTATTAATGATAATATCCAGGTAGGACAAAAAGCGGGAACTAACCTTGATGAAGACGACCGTGGATTATGGGGCGGTGTTCTTATATTAGGAAATGCTCCAAGCTCGTTTGAGGGAGATTCACAGGAAGCACAAATTGAAGGAATACCTGCAGATGATGAATTTGGTCGTTATGGCGGGGATGATCCCGAAGACAATTCGGGTTATTTTCAATATGTATCTATTCGTCACGGTGGAGCCCTAATTGGTTCAGGAAATGAGATCAATGGGCTTACTATGGGTGGTGTTGGAAATGGAACAGTTATAGACCACGTTGAAGTTGTTGGAAATGTTGATGATGCTTTTGAATGGTTTGGAGGTACTGTTAATTCCAGCAACCTTGTTGCATATGCCCACGGCGATGATGGTCTTGATATAGACCAGTCTTACTCCGGTACAATTACCAATGCCCTTGTTATCCAGGGAAATATTTCAGATCACGCTTTAGAAATAGATGGACCTGAAGGAACCTTCCAGGATTCTTTTATGATAGATGGTTTAACAATTATTGGAGATGCCACTGCCCCGGCCGGTGAAATTGCCGATTTTAGAGATGGAGCAAGAGGAACGGTAAAAAATGTATTTATAAAAGGTTTCTCTGCAGCTCAGGATGTTGAACTTGACGATGCTGGAACAGCGGCAAATTACACCAACGGAGATCTAAAATTCATTGCCTGGGAAGTAGTATTGCCTGCAGGAGTTACCAATGTATCAGATATTTTTAACGACACCACAAACAGCACAACATTAAAAGCAGATTCGGCAACTTTTGCAACTTCAATTGAAGAAGGATCAAAAACCGTAGGTGCAAACCTATCTGTATTTGACTGGACATATGCTAAAGCCAGAGGTGCATTCTAATCTATTGAAATTTCAAATAACAAAAATGCTACAATTGCTCGCCATTTTTATGGCGGGCAATTGATATTAAGAAAAATTAATTACCAGATTTTTATGAAGACTCAATTTTTGTCGATATTATTTTTTTGTTTACTGTTTAATCAAGTCAATGCCCAGAATGGAAAAATCTCGGGCATCATTAATGATACCGAAGCTAATGACATCCTACCTTTTGCCAATGTATACATAAAGGGCAGCAACAATGGAACTACTTCCGATTTTGAAGGTGATTATACCCTCAATGTTGAAGAGGGAATCCATACTGTTGTATTTTCTTTCGTAGGCTATGAAACCCTTGAAGTGACCGGCGTTGAAGTAATTGCCGGCCAAACAACCTCCCTTAATGTAAATATGAAATCCTCTGCAGGTGCCCTGGATGAAATTATAATCTCCACTACTACCGCCCGAGATACGGAATCGTCTGTCCTAACACTTCAAAAGAATTCCATAAACCTCATGGATGGGCTGGCGTCTCAAACTTTTGCCAAAATAGGTGCAGGGGAAGTTTCTGCAGCTGTTAAAACCGTCCCGGGAGTATCTGTGCAGGATGGAAAATATGTTTATGTAAGAGGATTGGGTGACAGATATACCAAATCTATACTCAACGGAATTGATATTCCCGGGCTGGATCCCGACAGGAATACAATCCAGCTGGATATCTTCCCAACAAATATCCTGGATAATATCCAGGTGGTAAAATCTTCTACTGCCGATCTTCCTGCAGACTTTACCGGGGGGATGATCAATATAGTTACCAAAGATTTTCCAACCCGGGAAGAATACAGCCTTTCTATTGGAGGCACCTATAATCCCTCCATGCATTTAAAATCAAATTACCTTCAATATGAAGGCGGTGGAACAGATTTTCTGGGATTTGATGATGGTACCAGAGATCTCCCCGTTTCCAGAAATCAGCAATTCCCCCGGCCTTTTGACAATGATGCAGCGTTAACAAGGCTCACGCAAAGATTTACCCCGGTGCTGGCTGCCACAACAGCTACCAGCCCCATTAATTACAGTGCAGGTTTTACCGCAGGAAACCAATATAATGTTGGAGAAGCCAACAAACTTGGGTATTTCGCTTCTGTGTCCTACAAGAACAATACTGAGTTTTATGAAGATTATGAAAGCAATTCCTATTTAAAACCAAGAAACACCAACATTTTTGAGCTACGTCCCAATAGGACACTTAGCGGCGATTTTGGTAAAAAGAATGTTCTGGTAAGCGCAATGGCAGGTTTAGCATTTAAAACCAGCCTTTCAAAATATTCCCTGAATGTACTTCACCTTCAAAATGGCGAATCTACTGCCGGCGTTTTCAATGAGGAGGTGTTTATATCAGATGCTATAGAAGTGTATCGTGATAACCTGGAATATACCCAACGGGCAATAACCAACCTGATCCTTAATGGAAAGCATTCTAACAATGATGCAAGCTGGATAGCGGAGTGGAAAATCGCCCCAAGCTTAGCACGCGTTCAGGATAAAGATGTAAGGATAACGGCATTTGAATATAATCCAAACAATGATTCCTATATCATAAGACCAAGTTCTTCTGAAAGCCCCACGAGAATATGGAGGGATCTGGAAGAAATTAACCTTGTAAGTAAACTGGATCTTTCCAAAAGACACCAATTTCTGGGCAGAGATGCTTCTTTAAAATTTGGAGGAGGATATATTTATAAACAACGTGACTTCAGTATTGACCAGTATCAAATTCTTATTCAGGGATCTGTAAGCCAGAATTACAATGGAGATGCCAATCAAATTCTGGCGCCGGAAAATATCTGGACCCCGGGATCTGGAACAGGGTCATTTATCAATGGTTTTTATGAACCTACAAATACTTATGATGCTTATAATACCAACATTGCAGGGTATGTTTCCCAGGAATTCAAACTTTCAGAAAAATTAAAAACAATTCTGGGAGTAAGATTTGAGAAATTTGATTTGTTCTATACGGGACAAAACAATCTTGGAAATGTGAAATTTGAAGATGAACATTTAATTGATAAAGCAGATTTTTTTCCTTCTGCCAATTTCATTTACAGTACCACTCCAAATGCCAACCTGAGGTTTTCCTACGCAAGGACCACCGCAAGACCATCTTTTAAGGAAGCTTCCATAGCTCAAATTTACGATCCTTTGACCAACCGAACTTTCATTGGGAATATAGACATTAGACCTACTTACATTAATAATCTGGACCTGCGATATGAGATTTATGGAGACAAGGCCCAGTTAATAGCGCTGAGCGGATTTTATAAATCTTTCAGGGATCCAATAGAGCTTACCATTTTCAGCGACTTTTCTTCCGATAATTTTCAGCCCCGGAATGTGAACGATGCGATGGTTTTTGGAGCCGAATTGGAAATAAGACGAAATCTTGGATTCATAACTGAGGGCCTTTCCAATTTTGATGTCAATATGAATATTTCATTAATAGATTCCAGGGTTGACATGGACCGAAGCCCCAGCGGTGAATATGAATCTAAAGAACGGAATTTAAGAGATGGCGAGGATTTTGACGGCACACGTCCTTTACAGGGCCAGTCCCCTTACCTTATTAACACAGGGATAAATTATACCAGTGATCAACTGGGTCTACAAGCCGGGGTGTTTTATAATGTGCAGGGGAAAACTCTTGAAGTTGTTGGAATTGGAACCGCCCCGGATGTTTATACGATGCCTTTTCATAACCTAAACTTCAACCTAAGTAAAAGCTTTGGCGAGGCCCGAAATTCTACCCTGGCGTTAAAAGTTTCCAATATTTTGAATGACGCTATTGAAAGCAGGTTTCAATCTTTCAATGCAGAAGACCAGATCTTTTCAAAACGAAACCCGGGCACACCGATATCCCTGAGTTACAGTTTTAGGTTTTAAACTACGGAATAAAAATCCCATAGAAATTAATTTTCTTCTATTAAAGGGTGACCATTTTGCGGTTCACCCTTTTTTAATTTCGCTATTTATTTAATATTTAACGTGATAGCGAATTTTTTATGGTATCATTTTTGAAATATTTTATGTAAGTTTGTATTAACCATATCCAAGAAGCATGAAACAAAAGTACATATTGAGTTTTTTAGTGGTATGTTTTCTGCTGTTTTCCAATGTGGTAGCAGCTCAAAGCAGTGGCTTTCCTGCATATACGCCGGAGAAACCAATAACAGGCCTTGCAATTTATCCTAACCCTGTAACGGGAAGTAAAGTCTTTATAACTTCAGATAAAAACCAGGCAAAAGAGGTAGAAGTTTATAACGTGCTGGGAAAAATGGTCCTTTCAGCCAGGTTAATAGGAAAAGAACTTGATGTTTCTGAACTAACCCCCGGAATTTATATTGTAAAAATAAGAGAAGGAAATACCCAGGCAACCAGAAAGCTGGTAGTAAAATAACTTTTCAATTATATAAAACAGATAAGGCTTCTACTTTTAGAAGCCTTTTTTATTCCTAAATTTGTTGCCTGAAAGCCCACTTACATGAATTACGATCGCATTTTTTCTATTTCTTCTACCCGGGAATTTGAAAAAATCTCACTTGAAGTATTTAGGCATCAATACCATCACGTAGCACTTTACAGGAAATTTTGTGACCTTCTAAAAATATCTCCTCAAACTGTAACTCAACTATCCCAGATCCCATTCTTACCCATAGAATTTTTTAAATCCCATCCTATAATCGTTCAAGGGCAAAAGCCACAAATTACATTTACAAGCAGCGGCACAACAGGGAACGTGACCAGCAAACATCTTGTAAGCGATTTAACCTGGTATGAAAAAAGTTTTACTCTCGCATTTGAAAGGTCTTACGGAAAGATACAGGATTTGGTGATCCTGGCCCTTCTTCCCTCCTACCTGGAGCGGGAAGGTTCCTCGCTGGTATATATGGTGCACCATTTGATTCAAAAAAGCGGTCACCCGGAAAGCGGATTTTACCTGGACGATCTTGAAAAGTTGAAGATCACCCTGGAAACCCTTGAAAAAAAAGGAAAAAAGGTGTTGTTAATTGGGGTCTCTTTCGCCCTGCTGGATCTGGTAGAAGCGCACACTTTTAATTTAAAAAATACTGTGATAATGGAAACCGGCGGAATGAAAGGGAGAAGGCGGGAAATGATACGGGAGGAATTGCATCAAATTCTAAAAAAAGGATTTGGAGTGGACCACATTCACAGTGAATATGGAATGACAGAACTTCTTTCCCAGGCATATTCAGCCGGAGAAGGAATTTTTAACTGCCCTCCCTGGATGAAAATTTATATAAGGGATCCTGAAGATGCTTTGACGTATTTGCCCCCACACAAAACCGGTGGGATCAACGTTATTGATCTTGCAAATTATAACTCCTGTTCCTTTATTGCTACCCAGGATTTGGGGAAAAATTTGGGCGACGGAAAAAATGAAATCCTGGGAAGGTTTGATAACAGTGATATTCGCGGCTGTAATTTAATGGTTATTTAAAAACCTGAAAAAACATTAAACTTTAACATTTAGGGGTGTAATTATTTGACAATCATCCGACCTATATAATGTAAACATAATTTTTGGTTAGGTTTTTGTTTACAGCTAAATGAAGTTTTTTCATATTAGATTGGTTAGTTAGTTGCAAACCCCTTTAAACGCCCGTTTGGAGGGGTTTTGTAATTTATACCACTCTAAGAATATAGGTGTTTCGCTTTCCTTTGTTTAGGATCACGTATTTATTATTAATTAAGTCCTCCCCTGTTATCATATAATCTTCACCTACCTTCTCTTTGTTAACAGCAACAGCATTTTCCTTTAATGCCCTTCTGGCTTCGGCATTGGAGGCCAGGAAGTTGGTTTTTCCTGCAAGGGCTGCAATCATATCCAGGCCATTTTCAATATCTTCTCTTGAAATTTCTGCCTGGGGAACTCCTTCAAATACATCTAAAAAGGTAGCCTCATTTAAACTTTTTAGATCGCTTGCGGTACTCTTTCCAAATAATACTTCTGAAGCTTTTACCGCATTATCAAAATCTTCTTCAGAGTGAACCGTTATGGTTACTTCACGCGCAAGCCGTTTTTGAAGTAATCTTAAGTGAGGCTGAGCTTTATGTTCAGCAATGATATTTTCAATAGTCTCCTTATCCAGAAATGTAAAAATCTTAATATATTTTTCAGCATCCTCATCACTGGAATTTAACCAATACTGGTAAAATTTATAAGAAGAAGTTCGGTTAGGATCCAGCCAAATATTCCCACCTTCACTCTTTCCAAACTTGCTGCCGTCGCTTTTTGTGATTAAAGAGCATGTAAGGGCAAATCCTTTTCCTCCACCAATTCGGCGTATCAATTCAGTTCCGGTAGTAATATTTCCCCATTGATCACTTCCTCCCATTTGCAAAGTACAATTATGAGTGCGGAATAAATGTAGAAAATCGTATCCCTGTACCAATTGATAGGTGAATTCTGTAAAAGACATTCCTTCTGTTGCCTCTCCTGAAATCCTGTTCTTAACAGAATCCTTTGACATCATATAATTTACGGTAATGTGTTTTCCAACATCCCTTATAAATTCCAGAAAAGAAATGTTTTTCATCCAGTCATAATTATTGACTAAATTTGCCTGATTTTTAGCACCTGAAGAAAAGTCCAGAAACCGGGATAACTGTTCCTTTACACATTTTTGATTATGTTGTAAAGTCTCTTCGTCCAGCAAATTACGCTCACTGGACTTTCCGGAAGGATCTCCTATCATTCCTGTTGCCCCTCCTACCAGCGCCATAGGTTTATGACCACTTCTTTGAAAATGGGCCAGCATCATTATTGGTACTAAATTCCCAATATGCAAGGAATCGGCAGTGGGATCAAAACCTATATAAGCAGCACGCATTTCCTCCATTAGATGTTCTTCAGTTCCGGGCATTACGTCATGAAGCATTCCTCTCCAGGTAAGTTCTTCAACAAAATTTTTCTGTATCATGGCTCTTTTATTCTAAAACAGGCGTAAAGATACCAATCCCTGTCATTTTTCCTAAACTGAATTAGTATATTTACCCTATGATTTTAGTAACCGGAGGAACAGGTTTGGTGGGCTCGCATTTATTGCTGGAACTGCTTACAGCAGGAAAAAAGGTAAGGGCAATACACCGTAAAAACAGCGATATTGATGCTGTAAAAAAAATATTCTTATATACTGTTCCTGCGGAAGAAGCCGAATTCCTGTTCAGGCAAATAGAATGGAAAGAAGCATCCCTGTATGACATTCCCGCACTTACCGAAGCTTTTAAAGGCATAACCCACGTTTACCACGCGGCAGCTCTGGTCTCTTTTAACAAGAAGGACACGGCTTCATTAAGAAAAACCAATATAGAGGGAACAGCCAATATTGTGAATTTTTGTATTGCAGGGGGAATTGAAAAGCTTTGTTATATAAGTTCAATTGCCACGATGGGTTTAAGCATAGGAGAAACTTCCATATCTGAAGATTTCACCTGGCACCCCGAAAAAGATCACAGTGAATATGCGATCTCAAAACACGGGGCCGAGATAGAAGTGTGGCGGGCTTCCCAGGAAAATGTACCGGTGGTAATTTTAAATCCGGGAGTGATCCTTGGACCGGGCTTTTGGGGAAAAGGCACAGGGCAAATTTTTGCAAAAATAGATAAAGGCCTTAATTACCATTTTCCTAAAACCACAGGTTTTGTAGGGGTAAAAGATGTAGCGAAGTTTGCCGTAAAGGCAATGGATTCCCCCGTTCAAAATGAACAGTATATTCTGGTTTCTGAAAATTTAAGCTTTAAGGAAGTACTTGATAAGGTGGCGAATCATCTGGGAAAACAACCTCCCAAAAAAGAATTAAAACCCTGGATGGTTTCCATAGGGTGGTTTTATCAAACAATAGCCTCTGCCTTGTTTGGTGTGAAAAAACTAATAAGCCGGCGGGATCAAAAGACCCTTTTTGAACACTCATTTTATAATAACAACAAGGTGAGGGAAGAATTCTCATTTGATTTCCAACCTATGAACGAGGTTATTGCAGAAACAGCGAGGATCTATAAAAAGGAAAGGATGTAATTTAAAACACCTCCGGTTCAGTACTTCCAGGTGGTGCAGGAATTAAACTATCCATTGTACCACGTCGTATTAATACGGAATCCAGGTTCAATGAATCCTTCTCCAGCAGATTTATGGAATCTTTCTTCTTATCCTCTATAGCTTTAATAACCTCCATATCCCTTTGCAGTTTTTCAAGATTGGATTTCACCCTTTTATAGATCGCTTCCAATTTGGGTTGGTTTGCGGCATAATACCTGGTGCTTTGTGAAAGCCGGGCACTGTCAATACTGTATTTGGTATAAAGATATTCATCCGGCTTCAGGCCCGTTTCTTCCAGGAATTTCCGGTTATAGTTCTTGGCTGAATTAAGAAGAGAAAGGTCTGTTAAGACCTCTGCCATTTTTTGTTCGGGGATAAGATTTTTTGGCTTCTCAACCTTTTCTATATCCTGGCAGGAATAGAGCAGCAAAGCACCAAAAAACGCCCAAACATATTTCATTCTACTTCCTGTCAAAGGTTAATTGTTCGGCTCCCGGAGCAAAGGGCAGGAATTTGAAGTTTTTATAAACCAGCCTGCCGTTTACAAAGGTATGAGTCACTCTGGATTTAAAAGTTACCCCATCAAACGGCGACCATCCGCATTTATAAACAGTATTGCTTGGCTGCACCGCCCAGGGGGAATTTAGATCAACCAATACGAGATCTGCCTTATAACCTTCCCGAATAAATCCGCGTTTTTCAATCTGGAAAAGAATTGCCGGGTTATGACACATCTTTTCAACTATTTTCTCCAGGGTAATTTTTTCCTGGTGATGGAGTTGAAGCATTGCCGGAAGGGCGTGTTGTACCAATGGACCTCCACTAGGGGCTTTGGTATAGACATTTTTCTTTTCCTCGCGGGTATGCGGAGCATGATCTGTAGCGATCACGTCTATATGATTATCTATAAGGCCCTGCAATAAGGCCTCCTGATCTTTTTTTGTTTTTATTGCGGGATTCCATTTTATTAGGGTCCCTTTCTTTTGATAATCTGAATCGTTAAACCAAAGGTGATGTACACATACCTCTGCAGTGATCTTTTTGTCCTTCAGGGGTTTCTTATTATCAAAAAGAGAAAGTTCTTTGGCGGTAGAGAGGTGAAAAACATGCAGCCTCGCGCCGGTTTTTTTTGCCAGGGCAACTGCTCTTGAAGAAGAAAGATAGCACGCTTCCTCACTGCGTATTTTTGGGTGTTGTTCAATAGGAATATCATCCCCGTATTTGGCAATATTTTCCTCAAGGTTTTTTTGAATGGTTGCCTCATCTTCACAATGCACCGCGATCATAAGCGGCGATTTGGTAAAGATCTCTTCAAGTACTTTTGGATCATCAACCAGCATATTCCCGGTAGAAGAACCAAGGAAAAGTTTAATTGCCGGGGTGGTTTTTGGATCAACTTTTAAGATCTCCTCAAGGTTATCATTGGTCCCACCAAACATAAAGGAGTAATTGGCATAAGATGATTTTTTTGCCAAATCAAACTTCTCCTGAAGTTTTTCGAGCGTAGTAGTTTGTGGCAGGGTATTAGGCATTTCAATAAAAGAGGTGATCCCTCCCGCCACTGCTGCCATAGAACCGGTCTCAATAGTTTCTTTATGTGTCAAACCCGGTTCGCGAAAGTGAACCTGGTCATCTATGATCCCCGGAAGAAGGTAATTTCCCTCTGCATCTATTATGTTCACATCGGGAGATTTAGCGCTTATGCTATCTGCTATTTCTGCAATAATGCCATTTTCAATAAAAACATCCCCTTCGGTAATAGTTCCTTCGTTAACAATACGTGCATTCTTTATTAAAACCTTCTTCATTATACCTTCTTCTTATTAAAAAGACTTTTTAATTTCATATTAATTACCCCAAACACAGCTTCTGAAATAATCCCGCTGCTCATTTTTGAAGTTCCTCTGGTTCTGTCGGTAAATATCACCGGAACTTCTATTATTTTAAAATTTAATAAATGTGCCTTGAATTTCATTTCGATCTGGAAAGCATAACCTACAAACTGAATCTTATCCAAATCTATTGTTTCAAGCACTTTCCTGTTATAACAAACAAAACCAGCGGTGGTGTCGTGAATATCCATTCCTGTTATAAACCGTACATATTTTGATGCCAGCCAGGACAATAAAACCCGGCTCATTGGCCAGTTTATCACATTTACCCCGGTTGCATAGCGTGACCCTATAGCAACATCTGCTCCTTTCCTGGCGCAGGCATTATACAATCTTATAAGGTCATTTGGATTATGGGAAAAATCGGCATCCATTTCAAAAACAAACTCATATTCGTGAGCCAATGCCCATTTAAAACCGTGAATGTACGCGCTTCCCAGGCCTAACTTCCCGGTTCGTTCTTCCAAAAACAATGCCCCAAAAAATTCTGACTGCAGCTTTTTAACCTTGGCTGCCGTTTGGTCAGGCGAATTATCATCTACCACTAAAATATGAAATTTGCGCTGCAGGGAAAAAACATTCCTTATCAAACGCTCAATGTTCTCAATTTCATTAAAAGTGGGTATAATGATTATACCGTTTGACATGTCCAGATTTTTGAACAAATGTAACTATTTTTGGGCTTAGCATCTTCAAAATAACTTTCAAGTTTTATCCCTATTAATTATACCTTTGCAAAAAATATTCATTTGGAAGCCTTAGAAAGATATAGCACTTCAAACGATTTGTTTACTATCATAATAGTGCTTATTCTTGTTTTGCTGGTTATTTCAAAAAAGTTATTTCAGCATCGGTTTGAGGATTTTATATCCCTGTTTTCCTCTGGAAAATATCTGGTGATCAAATCCCGGGAACACAAAGCCCTTTTTGGTTTTAATGTGCTCATGCTGGTCATTCACATATTAAGTATTTCTCTTTTTCTATTTATGCTTTATCGGTTCTTTTTTAATCCCGATGAAGCTAAAACTGAAGTAACATTCCTGCGCATTTTTACGGCCTACAGCTTCTTTATTCTCCTTAAAATTACCGTAGAAAAAATTATTGCTAACGTTTTTGACATAGATGAAACGGCCGATCATTACTTATTCCATAAACACACTTACAGGAATTTGATCTCATTGATCCTGCTCCCCGTAACTATCTTCTTAATCTATACCCCGGCACACTCTGAGGTATTAATTTATACCATCATAGCGGTTATTTTCATTGGAATTCTATATGCGCTTTTCAGGATCATTAAAAAAAATCAAGGCCTTATATCCCGCAATTGGTTCTATTTTATTTTGTACCTTTGCGCACTTGAAATCACCCCTTATGTTATTTTGTATAAGCTAATTACAACAAGGTAAGTTTTAAACGTTTTATATATGAAAGTGAAAACAATTTTAATTTCTCAACCAGAGCCAAAAGTAGATAACTCACCGTATTCTGAGCTTGAAGAAAAACTACGTGTAAAAATTGATTTCATACCATTTATCCATGTTGAAGGGGTCTCTTCCAAAGACGTAAGGCAACAAAAAATAGACCTCACAAAATACTCTGCGGTAATTCTTACCAGCAGAAATTCTGTTGACCATTTTTTTAGAATTGCTGAAGAAATGCGCTATAAGGTGCCGGATACTTTAAAGTATTTTTGCCTGAGTGAAGCTGTAGCTTATTACCTACAAAAATATGTGGTTTACCGCAAGCGGAAGATCTATGTAGGAAAAAGAAATTTTTCTGAACTTTCTCCCTATATCAAAAAATATAAGAATGAGAAGTTCCTGTTGCCTGCATCAGATATGTTGAAACCCGATGTTCCAAAGACCCTGAATAAGCTTGGTGTTGATTGGAAACAAGGTATTTTCTACCGCACCGTGGTAAGTGATCTTACCCACTTAAGAGATGTATATTATGACATTCTGGTATTTTTTAGTCCTACCGGGATCAAATCTTTATTTGAGAATTTCCCTGACTTTGAGCAAAATGATACCAAAATAGCAGTATTTGGAAATACTACTGTAAAGGCAGCAAAGGAACACGGTCTTGTAGTGAATATTATGGCTCCAACTCCCGAAACTCCTTCAATGACCATGGCTCTTAAGAATTATATAAAAGAGGCCAATAAGAAATAATTACTTTAAAATTATATTCAATAAAAAAGCCGGCAACTTTAAATGAGTTACCGGCTTTTATTATATAGTACCCTTAAGGGTTATACCAAAGGTCCACCACCAAGAATTTCTTCATTGGCATTTTCCTCAAACTTTTTAAAGTTGGCTTTGAAAGCATTTGCAAGCTCCATTGCCTTGGCATCATATGCCGCTTTATCACTCCAGGTATCGCGTGGGTTAAGAACTTCATTGGGTACCCCTTCGCATTCTGTTGGCATTTGTAATCCAAAAATAGGGTGCTGTACAAATGTTACATCTTTAAGTTTCCCATCCAGAGCCGCATCTATCATAGCCCGGGTATATTTAAGTTTCATCCTGCTGCCTATCCCGTAGGGACCACCAGTCCATCCGGTATTAACCAACCAAACATCAACCTTTGAATCCTTCATTTTCTGGCTTAGCATTTCCCCGTATTTTGTGGGGTGTAATGGCATAAAAGGTGCACCAAAACAGGCTGAGAAATTTGGAAGTGGCTCGTCTACCCCGGCCTCTGTCCCTGCAACTTTGGCAGTATAACCGCTAATGAAATGATAAGCAGCCTGTCCCGGAGAAAGTTTGCTTATTGGAGGTAATACCCCAAAAGCATCGGCCGTAAGGAAAAATATATTTTTTGGGTTTTCGCCTATAGAAGGTTCGGCAATATTATCAATATGATGTAAAGGATAACTTACCCTGGTATTTGGAGTTATGGAGGTGTCTTCAAAATCTACTTCTCCATCCTCATTTAGGATCACATTTTCTAAAATTGCTCCTTTTTTGATCGCTCTAAAAATGTCGGGCTCATTGGCTTCAGTCAAATTAATAACTTTTGCATAGCAACCTCCTTCAAAATTAAAAATCGTGTTCTCTGCAGTCCAGCCGTGCTCGTCATCTCCTATAAGTTTTCTTTTAGGATCTGCGGAAAGCGTGGTCTTTCCTGTTCCCGATAAACCGAAAAATACAGCAGTGTCACCATCATTGCCAATGTTGGCAGAACAATGCATAGGCAAAGTATTTTGATGAACGGGAAGGATAAAATTAAGGGCTGAAAAAATTCCTTTTTTGATCTCGCCGGTGTAACCGCTACCTCCTATAAGAGCTATTTTTCTGGTGAAATTAAGAATTGAAAAATTCGCCTGACGGGTACCGTCTACAGCAGGATCTGCCTTAAAACCGGGAGCATTGATCACTACCCAGTCTTCTTTAAAATTTTTAAGCTCAGACTCATCCGGTCTTAAAAACATATTATAGGAGAATAAATTGGACCAGGCGTATTCGTTCACCACTCTAATGTTCAATCTGTGGTTTTCATCTGCACAAGCATATGAGTCGCGCACAAAAACTTCTTTATTTGAAAGATAATCAACTACCTTATCATAGAGGGCATCAAATTTTTCAGGATCAAATGGAATGTTTATATCACCCCACCATACCCGGTCCTTTGTTTCATCATCCTTAACCAGAAACCGGTCTTTTGGAGATCTTCCAGTAAATTCCCCGGTATTAACCGCTAAGGCTCCAGATTTTGCTTCCTGTCCATGATCTTTATCAAGTGTAATTTGATGAAGCTCGTCTGGGCTCAATTGATAATGCACTGTGGCATTATGAATTCCATAATTCTCCAACGAAATCGATTTCGTAACCTGTTTGTTTGCCAACATAAAAATTTAAGTTGTGTGTTTGTTTAGGGCAACAAAAGTAAATAATCTAAAATGGATGGCATTAAAAATCCTACCATTTTATTTCTTTTTTAACTTTATGCTGCTCCAAATGAGAATTCCCCAAGAAATGATTAATAAACTGCCTCCCAAAGGGGTAACGGGACCCAACATTTTAAAATCTATAGTGGTAAGAGTGTTTGTAGCCAATAAATAGATAGACCCGGAAAAAAGAAACACCCCGGCAAGAATCATATATAGCAGGTAGGGCGGCATTTTGTTTCCGCGTTGTTGCATATTACCAAGGACCAGAAGTAAGAACGCATGATACATTTGATATCTCACACCAGTTTCAAAGGAATCTATGGCATCTGAGCTAAGGGAAGGTTTTAAACCATGCGTTGCAAATGCACCCAGAACCACTGCAACAAGCCCCAAAGAAAATCCCGCAATATAATAGCTTCTCTTCATCTATTAATTTTTTAAGTGTGAACAATTAATTACTTTCGTAAACCAAGTCCAAAAATAATTAAGAAAAACCTAATATGCGACAAATACTGGTAATTGGTGCCGGGAAATCTACCTCGGTCCTGATAAGATACCTACTTCAAAAAGCAGAATCTGAAAACCTATTTATAACCCTTGGAGACCTTGACCCTGCCCAGGCTAAAAAAATATCCCTTGGCCATCCAAGGTGTAAAGATGTAATGCTGAATGTTTTTGACAGGGAAAGCAGGGAAACCGCTATTCAAAATGCAGATCTTGTGATCTCCATGCTTCCAGCCCGGTTTCATATTGAGGCTGCACGGGATTGTATTAGATTCAAAAAACATATGGTTACCGCCTCCTATATAAGCAAAGAAATGAAGGCGCTTGACCCGGAGGTTAAGGAAAATGGCCTGGTTTTTATGAATGAAATAGGCGTAGACCCGGGTATAGACCACATGAGCGCAATGCAGGTTATAGATCGCATAAGGGATAAAGGTGGTAAAATGCTGTTGTTTGAATCTTTCACCGGCGGTCTTGTTGCACCGGAAAGCGATACCAATTTATGGAATTACAAATTCACCTGGAATCCCAGGAATGTTGTTGTTGCCGGACAAGGCGGGGTAGCCGAATTCATCCAGGAAGGAAAATATAAATATATCCCCTATCACCGGTTGTTTCGCCGAACCGAATTTCTTCACGTAAATGGCTACGGAAAATTTGAAGGATATGCCAACAGAAATTCCCTGGATTACCGAAGCATATACGGGCTTGAGGATATTTTGACCCTCTACCGCGGAACAATACGCAGGGTTGGCTTTAGCCGCGCCTGGAATATGTTTGTGCAACTTGGCATGACAGATGATACGTACGAACTTCAGGATTCAGAAAATATGACATACCGGGATTTTGTGAACTCCTTCCTTCCCTACTCCCCAACAGACACGGTAGAATTGAAATTGCGCCATAATCTAAAAATTGATCAGGACGATATTATGTGGGACAAACTGGCGGAACTGGATATCTTTAATGACCGCAAGAAAATAGGGATCCCCAATGCAACCCCCGCACAGGCCCTCCAAAAGATCCTTGAAGATAAATGGACCCTGGCTGAAGATGATAAGGATATGATCGTGATGTATCATAAATTTGGTTATGAACTGGATGGAGAAAGAAAACAAATTGATTCCACCATGGTCCATATTGGAGAAGACCAGACACACACTGCTATGGCAAAAACCGTTGGATTACCGGTGGCGATCGCTGCCCTGGCCATTCTCAATAAAAAAATAACTTCTCCGGGAGTACAAATTCCAATAACCCGGGAAGTGTATGAACCTATTTTAAAGGAACTGGAGGAGCATGGTATTACATTTAATGAAAAAGAAGCCGAATATTTAGGGTATAACCCATTTGGGGAGGTTGGAAATTAAATAAAAATCCTATTTTTATTCCTGCCCTCCAAATTCAACCTATGAAAATAATAGACGAAAAAGTTAATATAGATGGGATAGACAAGATCATCCTGAACCATCTCATGGATGATGCCCGCAAACCCATCCTGGAAATTGCAAGAAACCTGGGAATTAGCGGGGCTGCAATACATCAGCGGTTGCGAAAACTGGAAAAGGCCGGGCTAATAGAAGGTTCTAAACTGGTTATTAATCCAAGGGTTTTGGGATATACCACTCTGGCGTTTGTGGGAGTTTATCTGGACAAGGCTGTGAGCAATCCAAGTGCAGTTAAAAAGTTACGGGAGATCCCCGAAGTTCTGGAATGTCATTATACCACAGGCAACTGGTCTATTTTTCTTAAGATCCTTTGCCGGGATAACGAACATTTAATGAAAGTACTAAATAAAAACATTCAGGCAATTGAGGGAGTTTCCCGCACAGAAACCTTTATCTCACTTGACCAGCAAATACAGCGGCAAATAAAGGTTTAATTTTAAGAAGAGCTGGTTAAAAACAGTTTTATCAAGTAAAAATTCTCCGGGGCAAGCCCACGGAGCATTAGCGGAACACGTTTTTAAACTTTAATACATTTACTAACGAGGCAAGCCTCGGGGTATTAACCCTCTTAAAATAAAAATGGGCAGTAAAAACTGCCCATTTTTTATGAATCAGGGTGAAATTTAATCTCTACCGCCCATATAAATACTCACAAAATACAATAAGGTAGCAAGGGAACCTACAGCTGCCACCACATAAGTACGTGCTGCCCATTTTAAAGAATCTTCAGCTGCTTCATGCTCCTGTGGTGTCAACATATTCTCAGTTTCCAGCCATACCAAAGCTCTTTTGCTGGCATCATATTCAACCGGAAGTGTTATGAAGCTGAACAGCGTTCCCATTCCATATAGAATGATACCTATTAGGAGTACCGTTTGGCCTACCCCAACAGAAACCATGGTCATAAGGATCAATCCACCCATAATAGCCCAGGTTGAAAATTTTGAGGCAACACTTACCACAGGCACCAGCTGGCTTCTCATTTGTAACCAGCCATAAGCCTTTGCGTGCTGGATGGCATGACCACACTCATGAGCAGAAACAGCAGCCGCCGCCGCATTCCTTTGGGTATATACTCCTTCACTAAGGTTAACCGTCTTTTTTGCGGGATTATAATGATCTGTAAGCATCCCGGGAGTAGAAATAACCTTAACATCGGTTATGCCATTATCATAAAGCATTTTTTCAGCAATTTCCTTACCGCTCAATCCATTACGGAGGTGCACCTGGGAATACTTTTTAAACTTGCTTTTTAATTTATTGCTCACATAAAGACTTACTACAAATATGAGTCCCGCGATTATATAATATCCAATCATTTTTAATTGTTTTAATTTTTTTTGAACTTCAAAGATAACAAAAACCCCGCCATTTTACCTACTCCGGAATTTTGTCAAACGCTTTATGTCAAAGGGAACCGCGGTAGTTAACTATAAAGTTTTCCTAAAAAACTGAACTTAAAGAGAATCGGTTAGAGCAAGGTCTTTACAATTTAAGATATTGTCTATATTTGCAACACTCATCTATAAATTGAATATGCAGTACAAGAGAATTCTTTTGAAATTATCTGGCGAAGCCTTAATGGGAAACCGTCAATACGGTATTGATCCTGAAAGGCTGGCAGAATATGCTGAAGAAATAAAATCTGTTATAGAACAGGGCGTTCAGGTAGCCATTGTAATTGGCGGGGGAAACATCTTTAGGGGTGTTGCGGGAGCCAGTAAAGGAATGGATCGTGTACAGGCAGATAATATGGGAATGCTTGCTACGGTTATTAATGGTCTTGCTCTTCAAAGCGCGCTGGAAATAGCCAATGTTGATACAAGATTGCAATCTGCCATCAAGATCAATGAAGTGGCAGAACCTTTTATACGCCGCAAAGCTATTTCTCATTTGGAAAAGGGAAGAGTGGTAATTTTTGGAGGTGGTACGGGTAACCCTTACTTCACCACAGATTCTGCAGCCGTGCTTAGAGCGATTGAAATTAATGCCGATGTTATTTTAAAAGGCACAAGAGTAGATGGAATTTATACGGCCGATCCTGAAAAAGACAAACTTGCAACCAAATTTGATTATATTACATTTGATGACGTGCTTAAAAAGGGGTTAAAGGTAATGGATACCACTGCTTTTACTTTGAGCCAGGAAAATGAATTGCCAATAATTGTGTTTGATATGAATACCCCCGGGAATTTGCTGAAAGTAGCTTCCGGAGAAAAAATAGGGACTAAAGTGAATTTATAAATTAGATTAAAGACTGTTTTTAAACTTTAAGTTTTAAAAAAATGAATGAAGAAGTAGATTTTATACTGGATAGTACAGAAGAAAATATGCAACACGCTATTAAGCATCTTGAAAAACAATTGCTTAATATAAGGGCAGGGAAAGCCAGTCCCGCAATGCTTGGAAGTGTAATGGTAGAGTATTATGGGAGCATGACACCGCTAAACCAGGTTGCCAATGTGAACACGCCAGATGCCAGGACCATTACCATTCAACCATTTGAAAGGAACACCATTCCGAGTATTGAAAAGGGAATTATGGTGGCCAATCTTGGTTTTAATCCAATGAACAATGGCGAAAGTGTAATTATTAGTGTGCCACCGCTAACTGAAGAAAGACGTCGCGAACTTGCCAAACAAGCCAAAGCTGAAGCTGAAGAGGCCAAGATAGGGATAAGGAATGACCGGAAAGTGGCAAATAATGACATCAAAAAATTGGAAATATCTGAAGATCTTATGAAGATTGCTGAAGAAAATGTCCAGAAACTCACAGATACCTATATCAAAAAGGTAGACAGTATTTTTGAAAATAAAGAAAAGGAAATAATGACCATATAATTTCAAGTTCAATTCAGCTTAATTTAAAGGAGCTTCAGTATGTTGAATTAATGCATTGACATTTCAATATACCGAAGCTCTTTTGTTTGCAAAACCATCACTATTTGCTTTTATGAAATAAACATCTTTATGCGATCACTGCTTGTTTGTATCTTTATATTTTTCGTCTCTCCTGCGATTTTCGCGCAGCAGACCATTTCAGGTAAAGTTATAAGCAGGGAGACCGGGTCTCCCATTCCCTTCGCAAACGTGGAAATCTCCAAATCTCATACTCTTACCAATATTAAGGGAGAATTTCAGCTTGAAAATTCGCAAACGCAAACAAGGCTTTCAATATCTTATCCCGGACACCAATCTATTCAGGTAGATATTGTTCCTCAGGTAAATTATTACTTAATTGAACTTCCTGCTTTGTCTTTAAGGGGGAAAAGGAATTTTAGGAAAGATGATCCTGCAAATGATATTATAAAAAAAGCAATAGCAGGGAAAGAGTTTAATGACCCAGGGCGTGCCCTTGCCAGTTACACTCACAAGAGTTATAACAAATTGGTGGTAGATAAGCAAAAACCTACCAACCTTAAGGGCAGGGAATTTCTATCGGAAAAAGTATCACAGCATCTTTACCTGGCACCCACCTCAAAAAAAGAACTTATTTCAGGTATAAACACTCCCGGTTTTGAGGATCCGGTATATGAGGTGCTCACATTAAATATAGAGCCCCATTCGCTTTACGGGGAGAATTATCCAATTTACGGAACAAACTACGCCGGGCCTCTGGGCACAAAAGCCTTCAAAAATTACCATTATAAGATCCTCGATACTGTTATTACCAAAGGCAGGCCAGGTTATATGATCTATTTTAAACCAAAGAGACCAAAGGCGGTCGCAGGTTGGGAAGGGGTCATATTCCTTGATACCGTAAGCTTTGCAATTCAAAGATCAAAAACCCAGCTGGGTGGTCCTATCGAGATCGAGATAGATGAGGATTTTGAATATTTTGAAGAAGAAAACATTTGGTTCCCGGTGACGCAGCGTGTAATCTTAAAACCGGGGACGGGAGGAGAGAATATAAGCGTTTTTGGCGGGAGTATTTCTCTGGGCACTGTACAGCGAACAAGTTCAATTTTCAACCTGGTACTTGCTCCAGGCCAAATTGAGAAGGATCTTGCACTTACTTCGGTATCTACAAATTATGAAATAGCCTTAAATGATACGGTAGAAATTGAGAAATATTCCCCCTCAATTAAAGTTCTGAATGAGGCAAATGATCAGTCGGTGAATTTCTGGGAAATAAACCGTAGACAACCTTTCACTGTGGAGGACGAACTAACAGCAGGCAGGGTTGAAAATGCATTGTTAAAAGGAAATATTCTCAGGAAGATAGAAGTTCTTAATGCCATATCGCAGGGATTTTTTCCTGTGGGATTCGTTGATCTTGACCTTAGCAAATTTGTGAATTACAATAATTATGAAGGCTTTAGAATGGGGGCCGGCGGGCAAACCAACGAGGGGTTTTCCCGAAAGTTTCGATTGGATGGTTATTTGGCTTATGGCAATAAAGACCACGCATGGAAATATGGGGTGGGCGGTGGTGCATTGCTGCATCAACGTAGTGGTACGTGGTGGAATGTAAATTATTCCCGGGACATTAGAGAAATTGCAGGCTATGATTATTTAAAAGGAGTAAATGAATTTTCCATCCTTGAACCCCGT
Organism: Gillisia sp.; assembly: GCA_039989915.1. GTDB lineage: Bacteria > Bacteroidota > Bacteroidia > Flavobacteriales > Flavobacteriaceae > Gillisia. The sequence goes on along the minus strand of JBDXGW010000016.1, from coordinate 3,819 downwards.
TTTGCAAATATAACCTATCATTATGCCTATAAAACTATCAAATCAAGCCTGGAGCGTCGTCTCACCCCACGGTTGGATTCAGAATTACAGTTTTCCTACAGTGATATATCCCAATTAAGAGCATACCAATTTTTAAATGATGGCAAGATCTATAGGGAATACATCATTACCGAAGCCAAATTGGGCTTTTTATGGAGGCCCTTCAGTAAATTTATAAGTACCCCCCAATTCCATAGCATCTATGAAAATAAATATCCGGTGATCACGGGACAAATCACCCAGGGATTGGCAGGGGTTCTTAATGGGGATTTCAATTTTACCAAATTAGGTTTAAAAGCAGAGTATGAGATCAACCGGCAGGACCGGTCGGTGACCCAGGTAACCCTTGTAGGCAATTACGCTGTAGGAGATTTGCCGCTTACCCACGCCTTCCATGCTTTTCCCAATAACCCTGAAAAACCTGAAATTTTAGATCGTTTTTCGGTGGCAGGAAAGATAAGCTTTGAAACCATGTATTTCAATGAATTTTTTAGTGACAGGCAAGCCGCTGTACATATTAGGCACCAGCTACGCCCCTTTAGAATAACCGATAATATCAACCCTGAATTTGCGCTTATTTCACGTCACGTTATAGGAAATTTTAATAATATAGAGGCACATCAAAATATTGAGTTCAGCACCCTGGAGCATGGCTTTTCTGAAGTGGGCCTGGAACTTAACCAGATATTTCTTGGAATTGGACTTAGCACAGCATATCGCTACGGCGCATATCACCTGCCTACCTTTAAAGAGAATTTCTCCTTTAAGTTCACTTTTAACCTAAAAATTTGACCCTTAAAGAATAAAGGGCATTCCTCCAAGAAATACAAGGGCTTTTTATACCTTTGCACTCCCTTTAAAACCAGCCATGTCAAAAATTTTCAGTTTTGGATTCTGGAATTCCATAGCCCGGGTAATCCTGCGTAACAGGCTCCTTATTCTTGCAATAATTGTTGGGATAACTATTTTTATGTCTACCCAATGGCAGCACATGCGGTTTTCTTATACCGAAGCCAATTTACTCCCCGATGAACATCCTGTAAATATTGTATATAACGATTTTCTTGACAAATTTGGGGAAGAGGGAAATGTGATCATGCTCGCGGTGGATGATCCTGCATTGTTTACCCCTGAAAAATTTCTGGCCTGGGATAATCTTGCAAAAACCCTTGAAAAATATCCGGAAGTTGATAATATTATCTCTCTGGGCAATCTTAAGAAATTAGAAAAATTTGAAGATCCCAAACGTTTTGAAATGGTGCCATTCCTTGAGGAAGATGATTGGACTGCTTCAAAGGTAGACAGCCTGAGAGATCAGCTCTTTACAGGACTCCCTTTTTATGAAAACTTAATTTACAGTACTCATTCGCAAACAGTACAAACCGTAATCTACCTCAATGAAAAGATTGTAAACTCTGAGGAACGCAAGGTTTTTGTTCTGGAAGAGCTGCAGCCCCTTATTGAAAATTTTGAAAAGGAAAATAACCTGAATGTTTACGTTTCGGGGATGCCATACATACGCACCCTTAATTCGCAAAACATTATAGACGAGATTGGTCTTTTTATTGGCGCAGCCCTTTTTGTTACCTCCCTTATATTTTTCTTTTTCTTTCGCTCCTTCAGGGCAACAATAATTTCCATGGTTACGGTTCTTATAGGAGTTATGTGGTCTTTTGGGGTTATAGGACTCTTCAATTATGAGATCACAGTACTTACGGCACTTATCCCTCCATTGATCATTGTTATTGGGATCCCAAACTGTATCTTTTTGATCAATAAATACCAGCAGGAAATTAAAAATCACGGGAACCAGGCAAAATCCCTGCAACGGGTTATCACTAAGGTTGGTAATGCAACCATGCTTACCAACATCACCACCGCCTCGGGTTTTGCAGCTTTTATTTTAACCGACAGTACTCTGCTTAAGGAATTTGGTATTGTAGCTTCTATTAATATCATTGCCATCTTTATTCTTAGCCTACTTATAATTCCCATTATTTACAGCTATATGCACCTTCCAAAGGATAAGCATTTAAAACACCTGAATAAAAGATGGATTGGAGCATTTGTAAACTGGATGGAAAAAATGGTAAGAGAGAGGAGAATTACCATTTATATCACCTCTATTATCCTGCTGGTTGCAAGCATTATTGGAATTTATAAGATAAAGATCTCCGGCAGCCTGCTGGAAGACATGCCTCAGGAGGCAGGATTTTTTCACGATATAAGATTTTTTGAAGAAGAATTTGACGGGATAATGCCTCTTGAAATTGTGATAGATACAAAGCGGCCCCGCGGTGCGCTGGCACTGGCAAACTTAAAGAGAATGGAAGACCTGGAAATTGCAATAAATGAAGTGCCGGAACTCTCCAAACCACTTTCTGTTGTACGACTGGCAAAATATTCCAAACAGGCGTATTATAATGGAAATCCCAAATATTTCCAGCTCCCCACATCGCAGGAACAGAATTTCATTTCCCCATACCTTAAAGGGTTATCCTCGGGTGAAAATATTATTTCTTCTTATGTCGATTCTACAGGAAGGTATGCCCGTATGACAACCTTTATGAAGGATATTGGGACTGAGGAAATGGAAAGGATCGAGGAAAGCCTGGTGCCTCAGATTAATAAAATTTTTCCGCCGGAAAGGTTTGAAGTTACTATGACGGGGAAAGCCCTTATTTTTCAAAAAGGAACTACCTACCTGGTAAAAAATCTTATAGTATCCCTTTCCCTGGCCATATTATTGATCGCTCTGCTTATGGCGTGGATGTTCCGTTCCTTCAGGATGATCCTTGTATCCCTTATTCCCAATTTATTGCCGTTATTGGTAACAGCGGGAATGATGGGGTTTCTGGGAATTCCAATTAAACCTTCCACAATCCTGGTGTTTAGTATAGCTTTCGGGATCTCTGTAGACGATACCATACATTTCCTGGCTAAATACCGGCAGGAATTAAAGGCAAACAACTGGAAAATTAAACGCTCTGTATATGCCGCTTTGAGGGAAACGGGAGTTTCAATGTTCTATACATCTATCGTTTTGTTTTTTGGATTTTCAGTATTTATGATAAGCAGTTTTGGGGGCACCGTTGCCCTTGGTGGTCTTGTCTCGGCTACCCTTCTGTTTGCAATGCTTGCCAATTTATTACTGCTTCCTTCCCTGTTGCTCTCGCTCGAGAAGCGAATTGCCAATAAGGAAACTCTGAAAGAACCCGCGATAGAGATAATCACAGATGAGGACGATATTTTAGAAGAAAAATAATAAACGGAAATCAAAAATAAGTTGCTTGCTAAGCAGGCAGGGAAAATTTATCTTTGATCTTTCAAAAATCTAAACCAACATGATAAAAGCTAAGATTGCTGATCTTTTAAAAAGCAATAAGTTCCTACAGGAAGTAGAAGTGAAAGGATGGGTAAGATCCTTTAGAAGTAACAGGTTTATTGCACTTAACGATGGGTCAACCATCAACAACATCCAGTGCGTAATAGATTTTGAAAACACCAAAGAGGAAACCTTAAAGCGTATCACAGTAGGCGCGGCGATCAAAGTTACAGGTACCCTGAAGGAAAGTTTGGGAAGCCAGCAAAGTGTTGAAGTGGAAGTTAAAACCATTGAGATCCTTGGAGATGCCAATCCCGAAGAAGTTAAATTGACCATATTATCACCAAAGCGCCATTCTCTTGAAAAATTAAGGGAACAGGCACATTTGAGGATACGCACCAATACATTTGGCGCAGTAATGCGTGTAAGGAGTAAACTGTCTTTTGCCGTACACA
>JBDXGW010000015.1:0-142595 GCA_039989915.1 Gillisia sp. | reverse complement strand
TCTAAAACCCGGAGATCTCCCTGTTCAATTTTCTTGACTAAATCTAATTTTACTTCAAGACTAAAAATCCTTTTTTCTTTGCTTTTTTCCATTGTTTAAAAGTTTGTGAAAAAGGGCAACCTATTTCAGTCTTAGTCAGTTTAAGATTCAAAGTTTAAGATTCTAGGTTCTAGGTTCTAGTTTTTCCTATTTTACACATCCATTTACTTTCTTAAAAAAAACATCGCGATGACATCCCAAATCCTTAATTTTGAAACCCAGATAAATGCTCAGGATGCAAAAAATTGAATGTATTAGTGTTTTTGATATGCTTAAAATAGGCGTTGGACCTTCCAGCTCTCATACCCTGGGCCCATGGCGGGCTGCCCAGCGTTGGATTGCAGAGCTTACCCAAAAGAATATTTTTAACGATGTTGACCGGATTGTGGTAGACCTGTATGGCTCTCTTTCCCTTACCGGCATTGGTCATGCTACAGATATTGCCGTTCTGCTTGGTCTTTCAGGTTTTGACCCAGTAAAAATGGATATTGAAAACATTGATCCTGAAATTAATAATATAAAAGTATTCAAACGATTAAATCTTAATGGAGATAGAACCATTGTTTTTGATCCTGAAACCGATATTAAATTCAATAAAAAGTTTCTGGATTTCCACCCCAACGGAATGACATTTCGGGCCACTTTGCTTGATGGGAGAACTCTTGCATCCTCTTTTTATTCCATTGGGGGAGGTTTTGTGGTAAAGGAGGAAAGGAAGCGCGCTAAACAAAAAATGGAAAGTTTTGCAGCATTTCCATTTCCCATTGCAAAGGCTACAGAACTTTTACATTTTTGTAAAGAACAAAATAAGCCCATTTCACAAATTGTCCTTGAAAATGAAAGATCGCTTCGCAGTGATGAAGAGATTGACCAGGGCTTAAAGGATATCTGGAATGTTATGCTGGAATCCATGTATATAGGTTGCCATACCGAAGGCACCCTTCCCGGCGGACTCAACGTTCACCGTCGTTCTTTCGAAATTCACCAGCGGCTTATTGGCGATGCACAATACGACACACCCCAGGAATGGCTGGAAACCATTAGAAAAACCGAAGTGAAATTTCGCCAGATCCTTAAATGGGTGAGTGTTTTTGCAATAAGTGTAAATGAGGTAAACGCTTCTTTGGGGAGGGTTGTAACTGCACCTACCAATGGAAGCGCGGGAACTGTTCCCGCAGTCCTGATGTATTACCTTGTTATAGAGAACCACAACGCGACTTTTGAAGATATTAAACGCTTTATGCTTGTGGCGGGAGAAATTGGCAGCCTGTTTAAAAAAGGCGCAACCATATCTGCCGCAATGGGCGGGTGTCAGGCCGAAATTGGGGTTTCCTCCTCGATGGCAGCCGGCGCCCTTACCGAAGCTATGGGTGGTACGCCGGAACAGGTACTTATGGCGGCAGAGATCGCTATGGAACATCACCTTGGATTAACCTGTGACCCCATTGGCGGACTCGTACAAATCCCCTGTATTGAAAGGAATGCTATGGGTGCGATCAAAGCCATAAATGCAGCTGAAATTGCAATGGAAAGTGACGCTTCCAAAGCAAAGGTGCCCCTGGATAAGGTAATTGATACTATGTGGGATACTGCAAAAGATATGAATTCCAAATACAAGGAAACCTCTGAAGGCGGCCTCGCAGTAAACGTAAGTTTAAGTGACTGCTAGAAAGACGAAAAACTTATATGGAAAAAAACACGGCTTACAAGGTCAAAAACCTCATCGGGAATTTTGGGTCTATGCTGGGTTTTTATTTTCTGTTCTTCCTGCTTCTTGGGATTATAAAATTGATCTTTCCGGGTTTTGACACCAATCAATATGAGCAGACCGATATAAACAGGTTGCTGGAGGAAGATCCCTTAAGACTTATCCTGCTGGCGGTTGTTCTTGCCCCCCTTCTTGAAGAGGGAATGTTCAGAACTCTTATAAAACCTTCAGCAAATGAACTTATTTTCTTCCTTTGCTCCTGGCTTTTGGTGTTTGGCATTGCCATTATTCCTGAAGACACCAATTGGATGATCAAATTTGGTTTCTTGGTGCCGGCTTTTATTCTTTCATTTATATTTCTTAAGGAATTTATTCCCGAAAAATGGCAACTTGCAATGTGCGGTTTCCTTAATCAATATTACAAAGTCGTGTGGCTGGCCACTTCTGTTATTTTTGGAATGGTGCATATTTATAATTACGTAGAGGGTTTTGAACTAACCTTTGTGCTGTTTCTGCTTATAGTTCCGCGTATTATTGCCGGTTATTTCTTCGGAAAAATCAAGATAGAAAATGGAGGCCTCTTCTGGCCAATTGCCATGCACGCTATGAACAACGGGATCGTATTTTTGATCCTTCTGCCAAGGATCCTTTTCAATTAATTTCGAAATCTTCCGAAGGTTTCAAAAAGCATTTCAATTTTATTCCGAACAACCTTCTTTTATTCTTGTGTCTATAATATGAGCGATCCTCCAACCTTCAGGCATTTTAACCAGGCTAAAAGAATTCACACCGCAATGGCTTAAATTTCCGTTTAAATAAAAAGAAAAAGGAGTGATCACCGTTGCAAGGGAACCATTGAGGGTCACATCAAAAGAATGAAGTTTTTCTTCAAATTTGGTGGTCGGGGGAATTGAAACTATAGACTTTAAAAAGTTTTTATATTCCTCTTTAACAACCTTTATTTCGCCGGTAGGACTTGTAGACACAGACTGCATTATTACCGCAGGATGGGCAAGGGTACGCAATGCTATTGAATCCTGTTTATGGAAGGCGGCAAAAAAATCTATTACAAGCTGTTTCGCATTTTCGCTTTCTGTGGGGTTCTGTGAATATGCAGAAACCGAAATAAAAAACATTAATAATATTACCAGATGTTTCATAGGTACTTGGTTTGAATGTAGCCGCCTAATTTACTACTTTTACTTCACTTAAAACCAAAACCGAATGTCAGTCGCAAAAAAGCAATACAAACGAGTTACCACCAAATCTCTGGTAGAGATGAAGGCCAACGGTGAGAAAATAGCAATGTTAACCGCCTACGATTTTAGTATGGCGCAAATAGTTGACGGTGCAGGAATTGATGTTATCCTCGTGGGTGACTCGGCAAGTAATGTGATGGCGGGACATGAAACCACTCTTCCCATTACGCTTGACCAGATGATCTATCACGCTGCCAGTGTAATTCGTGGTATTGAAAGATCGCTGGTGGTGGTTGACCTTCCTTTTGGAAGTTACCAGAGCGATCCTAAAGAAGCATTGCGATCTGCCATTAGGATTATGAAAGAAAGCGGTGGCCATGCGGTGAAGCTTGAGGGCGGTAAAGAAATAAAAGATTCAGTAAAAAGGATCCTGAATGCGGGGATCCCTGTAATGGGCCATTTGGGTTTAACCCCACAGTCTATCTATAAATTCGGGACCTACACGGTACGCGCAAAAGAAGAGCAGGAAGCTGAAAAATTGAAGAGTGATGCCCTGTTGCTCGAAAAAATGGGTTGTTTTGCAATTGTTCTTGAAAAAGTTCCTGCAAAACTTGCAAAAGAAGTGGCTGATAGTCTTTCGATTCCGGTTATTGGAATTGGTGCCGGAAACGGTGTAGATGGTCAGGTACTGGTAATACATGATATGCTGGGAATGAACCACGAATTCAATCCGCGGTTTTTAAGACGCTATGCCGATCTTCATGCTGTGATGACGAAAGCTTTTGAAGATTACAGAGATGATGTAAAAAGCAAGAGTTTCCCGAGTGATGAGGAGCAGTATTAAGGAGTTAGGAGTTAGGAGTTAGGAGTAAATATCACCGTTGTGGGAATTCCACAAAAATAATCGATGAAAATAGGCAAAGCTATTCTGTTGACTGTCCTTCTGCTCGTATTGGAGGCAGTTTTTCACGTGTTGTCTTATTTAATCTTTGATACCAAAAGTAACCCTGAGAATCTGGATCATATAAGGGGTGCAACAATATTAATGGGCCGTCTTCTGGCATACCTGATTATCTTTTATTTTTTTTGGAAACCGGGGTCTGCAGAATTATTCTTTAGCTCAAAAGAAATTAGCATCTCAGTTATTTTACTAATTCTACTAATTATTATAGGAAGTGAATTTCTTAATCGGCCGTTTGCAGATCTGGACAGACTTTTAAATAATGCTCAAGCAAATTTCGTTTATGAAGGATATTCCATATATAAAATTTATGGAACAATCACTGCATTAATCATAGATCCCGTTTTTGAAGAATTATTCTTCCGAGGTTTTCTATTTAAGAAACTAGTAAGAAAAAACAACTTTTTGATTGGCCTGTTGGTTTCTTCCGTATTGTTTTCTATAATTCATTGGGAAACTCCGCTAAACTTGATTCCTGCTTTTATAATGGGTCTCATCAGCGCAGTAATTTTTTATAAAACCGGTAATATTTTTTACAGTATTTTGCTCCACTTTCTTTACAATTTCTCAAATCAAATCTATTATTATAAAGCTCAACTATATTCCTTATGGCTTAACTGGCTTGATTTCGGAGTTTTATACTGGAGCTTATTTATCTTCGGAATTTTTATAACCTTGTTAGCTCTGAGATTAATTCCTATTACAGGAAGTCAAAATCTTCTGAAAAATGAAATAAAACTGAGGGTTAATGGAAAACACCACTCGTAAAATAAATGGCTTTAACTAAATCAAAAATTTTGGAAGATAAGATAATTTCCACCCCACAGAACCTACAGGTCCTTTATGAGGATAACCACCTGATTATCATCAACAAAAGACCGGGGGATATCGTTCAGGGGGATAAGACCGGAGATGTTCCCTTGAGTGAGGTGGTAAAGGAGTATATTAAGAATAAATATAACAAGCCCGGCAATGTTTACCTGGGGGTGGTGCACAGGCTGGACCGCCCAACAAGTGGTATTGTGGTTTTTGCCAAAACATCAAAAGCCCTACCCCGCCTTAACAAACTATTTAAGGAAAAAGATGCCAAAAAGACCTACTGGGCCATTGTAAAAAATGCACCACCTAAACAGGAAGACACCCTGGTGCATTATATGAAGCGGAATACAAAACAAAATAAATCCTACGCACACATTAAAGAGGTTCCGGAAAGCAAAAAAGCGATTCTTCACTATCGCATTTTAAAAAGGCTTGATAATTATTATTTACTGGAAATAGACCTTGAAACAGGAAGACATCATCAAATAAGGAGTCAGCTTTCAGCAATTGGCTGTCCCATCAAGGGTGACCTTAAATATGGTTTTGACCGCAGCAATAAGGATGCAAGCATTCACCTGCACGCAAGAAAACTGGTTTTCGAACATCCCGTAAAGAAGGAAAACCTGGAAATTATTGCCAACCCGCCGCAAGATCCCCTGTGGGATGCTAGTCTCTAAACCTTCCTTGTTTAGCACAGAAAACCCTGAATTCCTACCTTTAATATTTCCCTAAAAAGGGATAAAAATCACCATTTTAAGGAATAATGGTGAGCATGTATTTTCGTATCTTTAATAGAAATAATCAAGATTGAGAGCCGGTTTCTGCTTCCTTTTCCAAAGCAGGATCATAACCCCAAAGCGATCTTTTCGCGTTCTGCTCATCAAGTTTATTTATCTACCCTAAAATTACCCCCGAGAAAAACAATCTAATTTAATTCTTTTGATATGAGAACCTTCTTTTTTTTCGGTCTTATCCTTGGAGCATTTTTTTCCCAAAACGCTACTGTAAATGCTCAAAATAACGGTAATCCAAACCAACCGGCCGGCATTTCCCCTATGGAAGTTGAATTCATAGAAAAGGATTCAACCAATTTTATAAAAAGTCTGGTAAATGATGCTGCCCAAATGCTTCGCAACCAAGGAGAAGCAGCATTTGAGAAATTCCGGAAGCCGGAAAGTCGCTGGCGCAAGGGAGAGACTTATATTTTTGTATTGGACAAAGATGGAAATATGCTGGTGCATGCAGATCCTGAAATGGAAAACAAGAACCAGCTGGATCTTTTAGACGTTAACGGCAAACCAATAATACGCGGACTCCTGGCGGCTGCTACTGCCCTACCCGAAAAACAGGAAGGCTGGTTCCATTATCAATGGCCGGTACCGGATGGGCTTCTTCCAAGGTGGAAAAGCAGTTATGTGAAACTGGTTCAATCCCCAGGTGGGAAAGAATATATCATTGGTAGCGGAATGTACAATGACCGGATGGAAAAGGAATTTGTATCCCATATGGTAAATGATGCGGCAGGACAAATTGAAAAAGAAGGAATAGCTGCGTTTGACAAATTCTATGACCCCGCAGGTCCCTTCCTTGTAAAGGATACCTATATTTTTATTTTGGACACCGCCGGAGTTGAATTGGTAAATCCCGGCTTCCGGAATCTGGAAGGGCGTAATCTCATGGACCTCAAAGATACCGAAGGGAAATTGCTGGTACAGGAAATGTTCAAAGGCGTTGAAAAAGATAGTTCAGTCTGGATTGAATATATGTGGCCAATACCGGGAGACAATCGCTCTACCCAAAAATCTACTTATGTAAGAAAAGCAAGCCTGGGTGACAGCTGGGTTTTGGTAGGCGCAGGAGTCTACCTTGCCGATGTACCAAAAACCGCTTTAAAAGGAGAAGAGATCACACCTGGTGACTTAAAGAATTTTGTGACCAATGCAGCTGTTAAACTTGAAAAAGATGGTGAAAAAGCTTTTCAGGAATTCAGGACAAAAGATTCACAATGGTATAAGGGAGATAAATATCTGTTCGTGTGGGATCTTGAAGGAAAAAGAATATTCCATGCTGCAGATTCAACTTTAGAAGGTAAAACAGTTAACGGAACCACAGATGCCCTGGGAAGACCCTATGGAAAAATGTTCCTGGAAACCGCATCTTCAACGACAGGGGAAGGTTGGGTTCATTACATGTTCCCCGAACCCGGGGATATTTTTCCAACCTGGAAATCCAGTTACATCAAACGGGTAAACTTTCCAAATGGGGAGGATCATCTTGTAGGCAGCGGCATTTACAATATGAAAATGGATGAATTCTTAATTGAAGAAATGGTACACCAGGCAGCTGCATTGATTGAAGAACAGGGACGCGATGCCTTTGATGTCTTACGTGATAAAAAAGGCCCGTTCTATTTCATGGACACCTATGTTTTCGTCGCCAGTCCCGAAGGTACAGAATTGGTAAACCCCGGGCAGCCTTCACTTGAAGGCAAAAACCTGATTGACATGAAAGATCTTAAAGGGAATTTTTCTGTAAAAGAAGAGATCGATCTTGCCACCGGGAAAGGCAGTGGATGGATGGAAATGTTATGGTTTAAACCCGGCACCAATATTCCGGCTCCAAAAATGACCTACGTAAAAAAAGCCGAGTTTAATGGAGAAACCTTTATAGTGGGGTCCGGTTTTTACCCGGAAAAAGAGTAGGATAACGCCTTTTTAAAAATAGATGGGGAAGTTTTTTCTTCCCCTAATTTGCTACTGCTGTTAAGGAATAAAAATGATTTTAAAATTCGGGAAAAGTTTACCCTGTATTTATGCAAATTTTAGTATCCCCTACCTTCTTATTTCTTTAATTTTGTGAATAATGAAGGCTCCCGAAACCAATAAATATACAGAAGGAAAAATATTTAATTCCCTCATCAGTTTAGCCCTTCCTATCATTTTTGCAAATATCCTTCAAACCACCTATCAACTTATTGATACCTTTTGGTTGGGAAGACTTGGAGCCGATGCAGTAGCGGCTGTAAGTTTGAGTTTTCCGGTAATTTTCCTGGTATTATCTATAGGCTCCGGGTTAACCCTTGCCGGTACTGTGATGGTGGCTCAATATAAAGGTGCGGGAAACCAGGATATGGTAAATTACAGCTCTTCCCAAAGCGTTCTTTTAATACTGGTCATCTCCATTTTACTGGCAGTTATAAGTTATTTTTCGGCAGGGCCATTGATGACAATTATTGGAGCCGGACCTGAAATTTACGATGATTCTGTTGCCTATTTTAAGGTTTCCTCATTGGGATTTGTGTTTCTTTTCCTCTTCTTTATATTTCAATCCTTAATGCGTGGAATTGGAAATGTAATGCTGCCGGTCTATATTATCCTGTTCACCGTATTTTTAAATCTGGTCCTGGACCCGCTATTTATTTATGGTTATGGACCAATCCCCGGATACGGAGTGGCAGGAGCTGCGGTGGCCAGTATTATTACCCAGGGGCTTTCTGCCGCTATTGGTCTTTTTATATTGTTTCGCGGAAAGAATGGGATTAAAATCAAACTTTCCTCCATGTACTTTGACCTGCTTAACCTTAAACGCACCTTTAACCTGGGATTTCCGGCCAGTGTAGAGCAATCTACCAGGGCGCTGGGAATGACCATGATGGTGATCCTGGTTACCAGTTTTGGGAGTGAGATCGTTGCGGCCTACGGTATTGGGGCGCGGATCCTAAGCTTAATAGTTATTCCCGCTCTGGGGCTTGGTATTGCCACCACCTCGCTGGTGGGTCAAAATATTGGCGCCAGAAAAATTAAACGTGCAGAACAGGTTGCAAATCTTAGCAATAAGATCGCCTTTTTTGGTTTTACCGGTCTGGGAATCCTGCTCTTCATTTTTGCGGAACCGCTTACAGCTTTTTTTATCCCCAATGATCCCGATGTAATAAGGGATGGTGCCCTTTTTATAAAAATTATGGCTCCCAGTTTCGGACTTTTAGGTGTGCAGCAAGTAATGAACGGTACGTTCAACGGGGCGGGATTCACCAAGGCTTCTATGCTTATCTCCATCCTTAGCCTATGGGTAGTGAGATTTCCACTCGCATATGTGCTGTCAAATAACACTTCTTTAAGTTATGAAGGGATCTGGTGGGCATTCCCCCTTTCAAATCTTATCGCAGCAATCGTGGCGTTTATTTATTTCAAAATGGGTTACTGGAAGTTAAGGGCATTTAAGTACAGGAATTGAGATAAGGGAACCCTTCCGTCTTAATTGGCACAGGCTATTCAGTTAAAAAAATGATAACCCTCCACCGATTAATCCACCTTCCTTAAAAAGGGAAGGAGCTTATAGCAAGGAGTTGTTTTTAAAGTTAATTTTTTCTGCTCCCCTTTTCCAATCCCGATAAAAATCGGGAGGATGGCCGCGAAGGCAGACGGGGTGGTTACTTGGTTCCTCCTCACAAACTTAAGAAACTTCCTATTTCTCTCCCGCCTCTTTCATCTTTCTCTCAATATCTTCCAGGGCAAGATTATCCTTACTTCCGGTATGAGTGTGAAGTTTTGAATCCGAAGGTTTATAGGACCCCTCCTCAACCTGCCCCCCTATCTTCTTATATGCCTCCCGAAATGATTTCCCCTGCATTACAAGGTCATTGATGCTATCTACCGTAAAGAGGTATTTATATTTTTCGTCGGTAAGATCAACTTCTTTCACTATAATTTGAGAGATAGAATGTGTGAAAACATCCAGGATCTCCTTCATGCTCTCTACCGCGTAAATACTGTTCTCCTTAATAAGCTGAAAATCTCTGTGGTACCCGCTTGGAAGATTATTGGTTATTAGGATCATCTCATTTGCAATTGCCTGTAGTTTATTGCTCTTTCCCCTTATAAGCTCAAATACATCGGGATTTTTCTTGTGGGGCATAATGCTGGACCCGGTGGTGAGTTCATCAGGGAAAGTGATAAAATCAAAATTCTGACTCATATACAAACAAATATCCATCGCAAACCTGGACAGGGTATTGGAGAGGGAAGCAATATTGGAGGTCACTGTTCTTTCGCTTTTGCCCCTGCTCATCTGGGCAGCGACTACGTTGTATTTCATAGTTGAAAATCCCAGTTCCCTGGTGGTAAATTCCCTGTCTATAGGAAATGAGGAACCATAGCCCGCCGCCGACCCCAGCGGATTTTGATCTACCACCCTTAGCCCCGCATTAAAGAGATAAAGATCATCGATCAACAACTCGGCATAGGCCGAAAACCACAAACCAAACGAGGATGGCATAGCTACCTGTAAATGGGTATAGCCCGGTAGAACTTTTTCCTGATGTTCCCGGGCAAGGCCCAGTAGCACCTCTATTAAGTTTTCTGTTTTTTGATAAATCAGGATAAGGTTTTCCTTGAAATATAACTGCATCGCTACCAGGACCTGATCATTTCTTGATCTGGCCGTATGGATCTTTTTCCCGGTATCACCAAGGCTCTGTGTTAATTCCCATTCAATTTTGGAATGAACATCTTCAAAATCCTCTTCAATAATAAAAGTTCCTTCCTCCAGTTGGGCGGCCAGTTTATTCAGTTCCATTACAATATCAAGGACCTCCTGAGATTCAAGGATACCAACTTTTCCCAACATTTTCGCGTGGGCTATGGAAGCGGTGATATCATATTTTGCGAGGAACATATCCAGCTCCCGGTCATTTCCTACCGTGAATTTTTCAATTTTCTTATCTATTGATAATCCTTTATCCCAGAGTTTCATATGAAGTTGATTAAAACCTCACAGGTTTTGAAAACCTGTGAGGTTTGATTATTTCCTATTTTAGTGTTTTTTCAAGCAATTTTATATAAAGTTCGATTCCTTCTTCAATTTCCCTGATATAAATAAACTCATCGGCCGTATGGGATCTCGTAGAATCCCCCGGGCCCAGTTTTAGAGAGGGACAGGTGAGCATTGCCTGGTCTGAAAGCGTTGGAGACCCATAGGTTTTCATTCCCAGCTCAATCCCCGCTTGTACCAGATGGTGTTCCTTCGGAATAAAGGATGAGTTTAACCGTAAGGATCTTGCAGTGATCTCGTCTACCGGAGCCTGTTTTTTAAGTATCTGATCAATTTCTGAATTGGTATAGCAATCATTCACCCTTACATCAATTACCAGCGAAACATTTGCCGGAACAACATTGTGCTGACTTCCGGCATGTATCTGGGTAACTGTGAGCTTTACTTCCCCCAGCGCAGCCGAAACTTTTTCAAACCTGAAATTTTCAAACCATTTCAGGACTTCGGCTGTTTTATAAATGGGGTTATCATTATTTGGATGTGCAGCGTGAGAAGAAGTTCCATTCACAACTGCATCAAAAACCACCAGACCCTTTTCAGCTATCGCCATTTGCATTAACGTGGGTTCTCCCACAATTGCAACATCAATCTTTGGAAGGAAAGACAGCAGACCTGCGATCCCATTTTTCCCATTGATCTCCTCCTCGGCCGTTCCGGCAAAAAGGATATTATATTCAAGATCTTCAGCAAAATAAAAATATGTAAAAGTGGCCAGCAGGGAAACCAGGCAACCTCCCGCATCGTTACTCCCCAACCCAAACAACTTTCCATTTTCTATGTTTGGCTCAAATGGGTCCCGCGTGTAACCCGCATTGGGCTTCACAGTATCGT
Source organism: Gillisia sp. (assembly GCA_039989915.1). Taxonomy (GTDB): domain Bacteria; phylum Bacteroidota; class Bacteroidia; order Flavobacteriales; family Flavobacteriaceae; genus Gillisia. The sequence goes on along the minus strand of JBDXGW010000015.1, from coordinate 131,209 downwards.
GATGAGAATTGAGCAATAAGGTAGGTTTAGAGCTGTCAAAATATTTATTTACCGCCCATACATTGTTTAAATGCCTCTCAAAAGAAATGTTATGATCCTTAAACCAATTTACCAACAAGCCGGCGGTAGCGTCTTCTTCTCTTGAAAAGGATGGAGTTTGGATCAGATCCTTCAAAAGTTCAATGGCTTCAAACTGTAATTTTGATATATTCATTACTTACCTATTTGAGTGCTTTGGGATTTGTTTTGAAGCAATGTAAAATCGCCCAGAAAAATTTTTGAGACCCCTTTATCCAGGGCATTAAAACAGTTATGAAGTTTTGGCAACATGCCATCGCTTATTATTTTTTGATCCTTTAATTCCTCGTAAGATCTCCTGTCAAGCAATTTAATTACCGAATTTTCGTCCTGTGCATTTTCCAAAACTCCCTTTTTTTCAAAGCAGTAATATAATTCAGTAGTATAATAACTACTCATTGCGGTAGCAATTTCGGCAGCGACAGAATCTCCATTGGTATTTAAGAGTTCCCCTTCGGTAGTCGCAGAGATCGCTGAAAATACCGGAGTGACCCCCATATCCAATAAGGAGGTAATGAAGCTTGTATTAATTTCTGTAATATCCCCAACAAAACCATAATCAATCTCTCTAACTTCTCTTTTTACAGAAATTACACTTTTCCCATCTGCCCCGCATAAGCCTATAGAATTGGTATTCATACCCTGTAATTTCGCGACAATACTTTTGTTTATAAGTCCGCCATAGGTCATCACAATCACATTGAGGGAATTTTTATCAGTGATCCTTCTGCCGTCTATAAGTTTTGTCTCATAGCCAAGTCGGGAGGCAATATCTGTGGCAAAATTTCCTCCGCCGTGCACAAGGATCTTAGGGCCCTTTATAGCAGCGAAATCCTGTAAGAAACTGCTGAACTTTGTTTCATCCTCAATGAGCTTTCCTCCTATTTTAACAACTTTAAGCGTGTTCATTTGATATTTTGTTAAAATTATTTTTTCTCGCTGATCCCGAAGATTTTTTATGCAGATCTTGCGGTAAATGTCCCCCGTAAAATTCGCAGAATTTCGCAGAAACTTTAACTATTTTCTACTCACTTTTGACTAATCACTATTCACTATCCTTCAACAACCGTTTCAAAACTGCCTGGGCTGCAAAAGTCCTGTTATTAGCCTGTTGGATCACAATTGAGTTTTCGCTATCCAGAACCTCATCATTAATTACCACATTTCTTCTCACAGGAAGGCAGTGCATAACCCTTGCATTGTTGGTTTTTTCCAGCTTTTTATTGCTAAAAGTCCAGTTCTTATCATCATTCAGGATCTTTCCATAATCCTCATAACTGCTCCAGTTCTTTACATACACAAAGTCGGCATCCTTTAAAGCTGCCTCCTGATCGTGAATCACGGGAGTTTCTTTTGTAATCGCCGGATCCAGGTTATAACCTTCGGGATTGGTGATCACCAGATCAACATCTATATTTTGCATAAATTCGACAAAAGAATTGGGGACCGACTGCGGTAAAGTCCTTGGGTGCGGTGCCCAGGTAAGAACCACTTTAGGCCGTTTAAACAGTTGCAATTCGGTGATTGTAATTGCATCTGTAAGGCCCTGCAATGGGTGACCGGTGGCGCTTTCCAGATTTATCACCGGTACAGTGGCGTATTTTTTAAAACTGTTGATCACAATCTCCTCCTTATCTTTTTCACGATCCTTTAGCCCGGGAAAAGCACGCACTGCGATGATATCGCAATATTGGGACAGGACGGCAGCGGCTTCCTTAATATGTTCGGCTTTGTCCTGATTCATTATCACCCCATCCTCAAATTCCAGCGCCCAGCCATCTTTATCGGCATTCATGACCATAACATCCATGCCGAGCAATTTCGCTGCCTTTTCCGTGCTCAGCCTGGTGCGCAGGCTTGGGTTGAAGAATAACATTCCCAGTGTTTTTCCTTTTCCTAATCCGGAAACAGTATTCTCTTTCTTCAACTGAAGTGCATCCGCGATCAATTCCTGCAGGTTCTCTATATCTGATATATTGACGTAATTCTTCATTATGATTTTTTTTCGGTTAAAGCTTAACTATTTATTTTTTACGTCTTAGCGCGATACTACGGAATATCCCTCCAAAGCTTTTTCCAATGCCTTGAAAAAAGTATCAAAATGTTTCATTTGAATGTTCAGGGGAGGCAAAATGCGCAGCAGATTTTTATTGGATGCTGCACCCGTAAAAATATGATGATTAAAAAGCAGATCTTTTCGAAGGTTTGCCACCTCAAAATCAAATTCCAGTCCTATCATTAATCCGCGCCCTTTCACCTTTTTTATTTGCGGAATCTCAGCCGACCTTAATTTCACGTAATCAAAAATACTTGCGGCATTTTTCATTAATTCTTCCTCTTCAATCACCTCCAACACTGCGATTCCCGCGGCGCAGGCAAGATGATTTCCGCCAAAGGTTGTTCCCAGCAATCCGTGTTTGGCTTTTATAGCTTCATCTATAAGAATTCCTCCTATGGGAAAACCGTTCCCCATTCCCTTAGCAATCGAAATGATATCAGGCCGTATCCCGTGTTTTTGAAAAGCAAAGAAATCGCCGGTCCTTCCATAGCCCGATTGTACCTCATCTGCTATTAAAACGGCATTATGTTTTTTACACAACTCTGCTGCCGACTTATAAAATTCGGTCGATGCTTCATCAAGCCCTCCAACTCCCTGGATAACCTCAAAAATTACTGCAGCCACATCTTCCTTCTTTAATTCGGTTTCCAAAGCTTTTGAATCATCAAATTTAAGCCTGGTAACTTCATGCCCTGTATTAAAGGGAGCTTTTATAGATTCATTATCGGTCACTGCAACTACCCCGGATGTTCTTCCATGAAATGCTTTTTCAAAATAAATTACCCTGCTTTTTCCTGTTTGGAAAGATGCCAGTTTAAGGGCATTCTCATTTGCTTCTGCACCTGAATTACATAGAAAAAGACTGTAATTTTCACATCCGGAAACCCTTTCAAGGGTTTCAGCTAATTTCTCCTGGAGTGGGTTCTTTATAGAATTGGAATAAAAACCAAGCTTTTCAACCTGATCTTTCAAGGCAGCCACATACGCAGGATGGGAATGGCCAATGGAAATAACTGCGTGCCCACCATACAGGTCGAGGAATTTTGTACCGGTTTCATCAAAAACATACACGCCCTCACCGTTCACCGGGGTAATATCATATAATGGATAAACATCAAATAAGTTCATTGTAATAGTTTTAAATATTTGTTCCCGAAGGCCCAATCAGTTAAAAGTAATTTGCTTTAAGGTTCAAACCAGTAGTTTCCTCAAACCCAAACATCAGGTTCATATTTTGAACCGCCTGTCCCGATGCCCCTTTTAAGAGATTGTCAAGAATACTGGTTATTAAAAGTTTATCACCAAATTTTTGAACATTAATAAGACATTTATTGGTGTTAACCACTTGCTTTAAATGCAGGTTCTCTTCAACTAAATGTGTAAATGCTGCCTCCCGGTAGAAATCTGAATATATAGCTTTGGCTTCCTCCAGCGAACCGGTAAACCTGGTATAGGAAGTACTATGGATCCCTCTTGAAAAATTACCCCTATTCGGAATAAAGTTAAGCGCTGATTTAAAATCCTTCTGAAGCCCTTTTACACTCTGGGTTATTTCATCGATATGCTGATGTTCAAAAGCCTTATAAGCCGAAAAGTTGTTATCTCTCCACGTAAAATGAGTTGTTTCTGAATGGGAGCTTCCCGCTCCTGTGGCACCTGTAACCGCATTTATATGCACCTCATCATCCAGCAAACCGGCTGCAGCCAGCGGAAGAACGGCCAGGCTGATTGCCGTTGCGAAACACCCCGGATTGGCAATAAAATTAGCCTCCCTGATGGCTGCCCTGTTTATTTCCGGTAAACCGTATACAAAGGAATGCTCCTCATTTTTGATCCTGAAATCTGTACTCAGGTCAATAATCTTTGTGGTTTCAGAAAAACTGTGATCCCTGAGAAATTGTTTGGAATTTCCGTGGCCCAAACATAGAAAAACGAGATCTACATCCCCAATCACCTTATCGCTAAACTCAAGCCTGGTTTCACCCAAAAGGTCCTGATGAATGTGAGCAACAGGTTTCCCCGCCTGAGAGGTGCTGTAAATAAATGCAAGGTTTACCTCATTATGCCTCAACAGGATCCTTATCAATTCCCCGGCTGTGTATCCTGCTCCTCCAATTATTCCTGCCTGTATCATTGGTTGTTTTTTACGTGTTGGTAAATTTTACCCGGATTTGACAAGATCTTTATAAAACCTTTGGCATCATCTGCTGTCCAGGCTTTATTCTCTTCCCCATAATTTCCAAAATTGCTGTTCATCTGGTCAAATGTTGAATCTACACCGTTAAGAACAAATCTATAAGGATGTAGGCTTACAAACACATCGCCGGTTACCTGTTCCTGCGAACTCTCCAGAAATGCCTCTATGTTTCTCATTACAGGATCCAGATATTGCCCCTCGTGTAAATGAGTACCATACCAGTTGGCCAGATAATCCTTATGTTGAAGCTGCCACTTGCTAAGGGTATGTTTTTCCAGCAGGTGATGAGCTTTTATTGTGATGAGGGCTGCAGCGGCTTCAAAACCTACCCTGCCTTTAATTCCAATAATTGTGTCTCCCACATGAATATCCCTTCCTATCGCATATTTTGATGCGATCCCCTCCAGAATTTCTATATTCTTCTCAGGGTTATTTTTCTCCCCATTTAAAGCTGAAAGCTCTCCTTTTTCAAAGCTGAGAACCACCTGTTTTGGTACCTTTTTCTGAAGTTGAGATGGATAAGCTGTTTCAGGTAATGGAAGGTTTGAAGTAAGAGTTTCAGCCCCGCCTACACTGGTGCCCCAAAGGCCTTTATTGACCGAATATTTTGCCTTTTCCCAGTTCATTTCCACTCCCTTTGATTTCAAATATTCTATCTCCTCTTGTCTTGTTAATTGCTTATCTCTTATGGGAGTTATAATGTTTATCCCGGGAGCAAGGATCTGGAAGATCATATCAAACCTTACCTGGTCATTCCCTGCACCGGTACTTCCATGAGCAATATATTCAGCTCCTATTTTTTTGGCGTAATTTACGATCTCAATTGCCTGGATGATCCTTTCAGCACTTACTGAGAGCGGATAGGTATTATTCTTCAATACATTACCATAGATAAGGTATTTAACTACTTTTTGATAAAATGTGGAAACCGCATCTATATTAATATAAGATGCTGCCCCTATTTTTTTGGCATTACTTCCTATTTTCTCAATTTCTTCAGCAGAAAAACCTCCGGTATTCACACTTACCGCGTGTACTTCAAAATTCTCTTCGGCTGACAAATATTTAGCGCAATAGGAAGTATCTAAACCGCCGCTATATGCTATGACTACTTTTTTCATTGTGTTCTTTTTAAAATTCCTATTGTCCCTGGCTGCTTTTTTCCTTTTTAAAGAAAAGCGTTTGCTTAATGCTTTTTAACCGGGTAAATGCCCTCTCGTTTAAACGGGGTTTCTCCTTAGGTTTTGTTTTTTTGGCAGGGTCATATAACATCCCTGTACAAAGGCACATTTTGCGCTCTGTCCTGGTAAGAATATCATAATTCTTACAGGTTTGGCAGCCCTTCCAGAAGCTTTCATCTGTTGTTAATTCAGAAAATGTAACCGGTTGATATCCAAGTTCATAATTGATCTTCATTACAGCAAGGCCGGTAGTGATACCAAAGATCTTGGCATCGGGGTATTTTTTTCGGGAATGCTCAAATACGGCTTTCTTGATATCTTTTGCCAACCCCCTGTTCCTGAAATCGGGGTGTACTATCAAGCCTGAGTTTGCCACAAACTTTTCGTGACCCCAAATCTCTATATAACAAAATCCGGCAAAGGTTTCACCTTCCAATGCAATAATTGCATTACCGTTTTCCATCTTTGTGAGAATATACTCAGGGGTTCTTCGGGCTATACCGGTACCACGAACTTTTGCAGACTCCTCAATGGTGTCGCAAATTATTTCTGCGTATTTCGAATGTGTATTATTAGCAATGACAATTTTCATCTGCTAAAGAGATTAAGGTTAAAAATATTGATCTGGATGTTTTTGAGAGAAGAACCGGACTCACCTAAGTTCCATAGAATATAGACGCACTTACGTGCGACGGAAATGCCTGCGCATGGGAGATATATCAGTAATTATACTGAAATATAGCTTATTGAATATGTGGGTAATGTGCTTCAAGATTGTAAAAGATCAAATAATATTAATGGAAAAGACAGGATAAAAGAATATCCTTACCGGCGGATGAAAATCCGGCAGTTGTTATCTGGCCTTATTATTTGAGGTGCTGAAATCACGGCGTAAAAGTATATAAAAATATTTACCAACAACATTATTTGGCAAAAAAATTCAATTTTGGATCTCCCCGAAAAGTAAATTTCCGGCATCAGCCACTGTAAATGCTGATAACCGGTAAATTATTTTTTAAATTTTATTTTTTTCTTTTAATGGAGTAAAGATCCTTCCGGCGGTCCTTTAAATTACGTACGCTTCCAAAGTTGTGAAGCTCCTTTAAAAGATCCAGGTCAACATCAACCAGCAAGGTACTCTCGGTATTGGGAGTTGCCTCAGCTTTAATTCCGTTTACAGGAAAGGCAAAGTCTGAAGGGGTGAAAACCGCGCTCTGTGCATATTGAATATCCATGTTATTCACTTTTGGCAGGTTCCCAACAGATCCTGCTATAGCGACATAACATTCATTTTCTACCGCCCTTGACTGGGCACAAATTTTCACTCTGGAATACCCGTTCTGGGTATCTGTCATGAAGGGAACAAAAAGAATGTTCATTCCTTCTTCGGCCAGGAGTCGTGGCAATTCAGGGAATTCAACATCATAACAAATAAGGACTCCTATTTTACCACAATCTGTATCATAGGTTTCCAATATGGAACCACCCTTCATTCCCCAGGCCGATTCTTCAGCGGGAGTGATGTGTAGTTTTTCATACTTCTCATAACTTCCATCCCTTCGGCATAAAAAGCCAACATTATGCATATGTTCACCAACTACCTGCGGCATACTGCCGGTAATGATATTGATGTTGTAGTTCATCGCAAATTCGCGGAAAGTTTCCAGCAACCTGTCTGTATAAGAAGATAAACCACGAATGGCCTCAGCTTCATTCATGTGGTTGAACTGGGCCATTAAGGGTGCATTGAAAAGCTCGGGGAACAAAATAAAATCACTTTGATAATCGCTCACTGCATCAACAAAAAATTCTATTTGTGATACCAGGGATTCATAATCTTTGAACAAACGCATTTGCCACTGCACCAACCCCAGGCGTACTACAGTCTTTTTTGTGTCAATTAATTTTTTGGTTTTGGTGTAATAGATGTTATTCCACTCCATCAAAGTTGCAAACTCCAGGCTGTCCTCATCTCCGGGCAAATATCCCTTGATCACCTTTTTTACGTGGAAGTCATTTGATAACTGGAAGGAAAGAACGGGGTCGTGAATTTCCTTGAGTTTTACCTTGTCTATATATTTCTTGGGAGTAAGCTCCTCGGCATATTCAGCATAATTGGGGATTCGTCCTCCAAAAATGATAGATTTTAAATTTAGCTGCTCACAAAGTTCTTTTCGGGCTTCGTATAACCTTCGCCCAAGACGCATTCCGCGGTAATCGGGATGTATAAAAACATCTATCCCATAAAGAACATCTCCATTCTTGGTATGAGTAGAAAAATTTTCACCCCCAATAATATCCTCATATTTATGGTTTGCGTCAAACTTATCGTAATCTACTATTATAGAAAGCGCGCAACCGGCTATTTTGCCATCTATCTCGATGCAAAACTGCCCATCGGGAAATTTACTTATTAAGGTTTTAATTTCAGCTTTGCTCCAGTATTCATCGGCCATTGTTTTATAGCTTTTGATCATGGAGATCTTTAACTGCTGGTAATCTTTTAATCGTAAATTTCTTAATTCTATTTTTGCTGAATCTATCACGTAGTTGCTTAATTTTGAGTGTGCGAAGATACTCAGGAATTCAGTTAAATTGAAGAATACGGGGTTAAAAATAAACTAAAAAGAGGATGGCCAATAGAAAGGCATATTTCCTTTGAAGTATTTATACCCACGTACTTTATATACTTACCATATTATTTTTAACCGCATATAATACAAGACCTACCCGGCTTTTTACATCGAGTTTCCGAAAAAGGTTTTCCCTATACCCATCAATAGTTTTGGGACTTAAATGCATTTGCATGGCTACTTCTTTATAAGTTAGCTCACTACATGCAAGATTTATAAATTCCATTTCCCGCTGGGAAAGCGGATTTGAAGATATATTCTCACGTGCGCAGCGCAACGCACTTGAAGTTTCGTCATTAAGATAATATCCGCTGTCAATTACACAATTAAGGGCAAACAATAATTCCTCTGGCTCTATATCCTTCAGCAAATATCCCCTACACCCAAATTTGATCATCTTAATAATGATATCTTCTTCGTGCTCCATAGAAAGTGCCATCACTTTTTGATCGGGATAATTTTCTTTAAACCATTCCATGGTTTCCAATCCATTCATCACGGGCATGCGTATATCCAGCAAAATAATATCCGGTTGGGTCCTGGTCCCCTGGTAATGATCAACCAGTTCCTGACCGTTTTTAAAAACCGCTAAAACCTTGAATTCCTGGAAAGAATCTATCAAACCTTTTAATGATTGTCCAAATAGATTGTGATCATCAACGATTATAACCGATTTACTCATTTTTTATCTGCTGTTGTTTGGATAGCTTAAAGATAAGTAAGTTCCTTCACTTAATTTAGATTTTAAGGTAAAGGCTGTATTAATAAGGGCTGCGCGGCTTTCCATGTTTAACAGGCCGGAACTTTTTTGAACATTCTGAAGATCAAAGCCATTCCCGTTATCTGATACTGAAATGTTTAAAGCTGAAGGAGTGTATTCAAAGTTCACATCAAGCTTTTCTGCTTTAGAGTGTTTAATAACATTGCTGAAGAACTCCTGAAGTATCCTGAATAGGATTATGGCATCTTTTTGGGGAATGTCAAAGCTTTCCCCGCTCGTATTGAACTCCGGTTTTAGGATATTCAACCTTTCAAATCTTGCCAATTCGTTTTTCACAGATGCTTCCAAACCTGAGTAATTTATAACTTCATTGTTAAGGGATTTTGAAAGTGAACGCACCTCCTGAAGGGAATTGGCCACAATTTCCTTTATATCACCAAGAGATCTTTTTGAGGATTCCTCGATTGATCTTGAAAGAATGTTGAGTTGCATATTGGCAACAGAAAGCAACTGCCCAATATTGTCGTGAAGTTCCCAGCCTACGTTTTTAAGGGTTTGCTCCTGTATTTCAAGTTTAGATTGTGTAAGCTCTTCTTCAAAACGTTTTTCGGCTTCATATTTTTCCTTAAGAAGGTTATTTTTTCGTCTTTGAAAAGTGATAAAAAAAACGATCCCGAAAGTGGTCAATAATAAAATAACCACAATAAAATAAACAATGAGTAATAGTTCTTCCCTGGCAAGCATAGTTTAAAAGCCAATTGATAAACAAGTATACATATTTTTTTGCGTAAAAAAATATTCCCTTAAAAATAAGCAATTAGAAATAGGGGAAAAATCCCCTTGTGACACTTAAAACATCACCTTATATTTGATTTGTCATTTCAGTTATCTAAAATGATTGGGGTTAAAAAGTGTCGTTATTTTTAGTATTTAAATATAGGTAGGGCTATAGATAGATCTAATTAATGGCACTTTTTTAATTTTACCCGGTAGAAGACCCACTTCATTGTCTTCCCATGGAAATATCTGTCAAGGATTATCGCGTCCTTTTTTTTGTGCATACCATAAATCCCAAAATAAGGATCCCATATAAAAATATATTTATTGATTTTAAAATCACCATTTGAAAATAAACAAAATCGGGACTTTGTAGCGAAAAATATCTATTGTAAATAAACAAAGGAGTGGTAGATACATGCCATATCAACATTCCAATTGAAATATAAAAGGCCATACTCTTATAAAATTTCAAGATCCTTTCGCTTTTTAATATTTCAAAATGGTATAACATTATAAGGAAAACAAGATTGAGAGTTCCTGTTATTGCCATAAAAGAAGAATAGGATTTAAAATAGTCGCCTCCAAACAATTGATCTACAATAAAACTTAAAATCAATAACCCCGAAATGGTAAATAATATCCTGCGCTTAGTCCTGGATTTGAGCTGAAGAATGAAAAATTTATAAAGAATAATAAATTTAAGGACATTATAAGAATTGTACCACCAGTAGTTACGTTCAAACAAAGTTCCCTTAATAAATTCCAGCCTTTCATAATCATAGAAATATGAATAGGAAGGATAAAGTCCAACCAATTCCACAAAAACCACTACCCATAAATAATAAACAAATAACCGGATCCCTTTTTCAGGAACAGCAACCTTACTTAAATGTATGGAGCCTGCTATGGCAGCACCTACTTCCAGGGTATAAATTAAAAAGAAATTTTCTATTATGTACTCCAGAAACATACCAGCTCCTTTTTTAGGATTTAAACGCCTGATGTTCAGCCTTTAAAAAGGGGAAAAATCCCCTTGATAGATTAAAAACTCTCAGGTATCTTTATATTCTCATTATTAAAAGTTAGAAGTAGTTTAGTTATTTGAAAAAGAGAGAATATCGTTCTCCGGTAAAATTTTATTAGGTAGGGCTTTTAAAATTACCGGAGGGCGGTATTTTTTTGTCTTTTAATTTCTTTAGAGATCCTCACTTTTCCTTTATCAAATTCCCATCCTGCACCAATAGTTTTTCTTCAAACTCTTTTAAGGACCTTCCTTTTTTGGCCACAATAAGAAAACCGGCAGCAAAAGATCCGTACATGAATGCGTTCATTACCGATAGGAGGATTTTGTAAAAGTTCACAAATTCAGGGCTTGTATTCATTATTCCAAACTTGTTGTAAATGAAAAGAGGGGTAATACTAACATGCCATAACAAGGCTCCTATAGCAATATAAAAAGCCAGGTCTTTGTAAAAATCCAGGATTCTGTTGCTTCGCAGAATTTGATAAAAGAACATTCCTATTAAAAATACAAGGATCATCGTCCCGCCAATAGCTGTAAAAGCTGAATAACTGGTGAAAAATATCCCTGACATGATTAAATTCAAAATTACCAGTATGGTAAAAAGAATAATTATTACCCATAATATTTTTCTGAGTTTTCCTGAATTTATCTGAGTGACAAAAAAAGATTGAAAAACTACATATGCGATTAATTGATAAGGATTGAACAACCAGTAGGTATGAACAAAACTGGTACCCTTGATAAAACTAAAATATTCATAATCGCTGTAATAAGCTACAATATTGTAAAACCCGGAGGTATCTACCACTAATGTAAACCATAAAAACCATACAAAGATCCTGTGAATCAATGGTATGTCCTTAGCTTTAATTAAGTAATAGGCCCCTGCAAGGGCAGCAATAAATTCCCACAAAAAAGCCCTGAATATTGAGTCTATAAGTTGATCAAGCAAGGTATTTATTTTTAATAATCAAGCGGAGGTACACCACCCTGCCCATGATTTAATGGATCAATTGAATAATTATTTTCCTGGGTTTCCCCGGCGTTTTCCTGGGTATCCCCGGTGCTTTCCATGGAGTTAAGAGGTTTGGTGGGAGCCAGAAAAACAGTGCTGTAACTTTTCCTGGGCGCTGCTCCAGGATAGGCTCCCAAATAAATACGAATACCGGGATTGGAAACGCCCTCTTCTGCAGATTTTTCCTTTACATAATCTAAATATTCCTGCAGTTCTTCCAGGCTATACCAAAATTCCCTGGTATCAACATATTTTTGAGCCCGTTCTATTTCTTTTCCCCGGGAAGATTTCCATGTTTCCTGTAATTTCCGGGCTTCTTCCACCGGAATGCACTTTAAAGGTTTAGCCATATTTAAAAAATTAGTTTCTTAAAAAAAAGTTAAGATAAATTTAGAAAAATTAATAACTAAATACTTAGATAATATTGAAATAGGGGAAAATTCCCCTTGATTAAGGATATTTAAAGGTTTAATTTTAGGGTATCATTATTTGTTAGTTAAATTTTTTAGATAAAAAGTGTCGCTTATTGTGTTCGGGTTAGTAGGTAGGGCTGCTAATTTGGCCGGTAGCGGCACTTCTTTTATTAGTGGCTCACGGGAATGATTGTATTTTAAACTCCACCAAATCACCCTGTACTTTTTGGGCTAACCGATTGATCCCACTTTCGCTAAGCTGTAAAATTCTTGGGTACCCCCCCGTAGTTTGACAATCCCGCATTAATATTATGAGTTTTCCCGAAGGTGTTAGTTGCACAGTGCCGGCAACTACAGGCCCGGTAATTATAGGTTTGATCTCATTGGGCATAATTTCCACTAGTTGAATAGCCATCCGGTTATTATTCTTATCAATTTTGAAACCTCGGGATAAAATTTCCAACACCTGTTTTTCGGTTAAATAATTAAACTCAGGTCCAGCAAACACCGGTATTGTACTATCAATATAATAATGGGCATCAATTTTTATAGAAGCAGTACCTGCCGGCTTAACAATACTTTCATTAATCTCCAGAATCATCCCCTTTTGGAGCCGGTAAAAATCCGTAATGTCTTCATACCAGCTTTGGCTGCCCAAAACTTTTTCGGTATTGAATCCTCCGGCCATAGCCAAATAAGATCTGCAACCGGTTTTTCGGGTTCCAAAACTAAGCACATCCCCGGGACCAACAGCATAGGGAATTGCATTTCTAATTTCTATCTTATTTATTTGGGGAGATAAATTGGCTCCGGTGATCACCAGATATCCGGCATTTAAAAATTTCAATACCGGCCCCATTTGAGTTATTTCCATCACCGCACTTCCGGGAGGATTATTCAAAATAAGATTGGCTAATTGAAAGGAATAGGAATCCATAGGACCACTCATAGGTACCCCATATTTTAAATAACCGAAGCGACCGGAATCCTGAATTGTTGAAAATAATCCTGGCTGTAATACTTCAATTTCAGCCTTCATAACTTTCTCCTTTAAGTTTAAATTTCCCCTCGCGAACCTCTTCCAAAATCAGTTCATGTTCATCCCGGGACACGGGATAAAATTTCACCTTATCCCCGGCCAAAAATTTGGAAGGTGGATCCATATTTTTATCAAAAAAATTAAGCGGAGAACTTCCAATTATTTGCCATCCTCCGGGACTGGATTTTGGGTAAATCCCGGTCTGTTTTTCACCTATTCCAACCGCCCCTTTTCGAACTGATAATCGGGGGGTTTTGCGACGGGAAATATGCAGACTTTTATCCAGACCTCCAAGGTATAAAAAGCCCGGTAAGAAGCCGATAAAATATACGGTATAAACGGGGGTTGAGTGCAACGTAATTATTTCCTGAAATGATAGTTTTTTCTCATTAGAAATAAACCCGAGATCAACTCCAAATTCAGGATCATAACACACCGGAATACGAAAAAGTTGACAGTGCGTTTTTTTTGTTATATTCGCCTTAGAAATTAATGTTCTAACAGCTAAAACCTCATCATAGATATCCTCTATATGAGTGCTATAAAATATTAATAACGAGGAATATGTATTAATCACCTCAACCTTTTCTTTAGGGTAATTTTTCTCCAGCAGGGATTTATAAAAAATAACTTTTTCAAGGCATTTTTCACTAATTCCAGGTTCAAATTCTATTAAAATAGAACGCTCCCCCATTGGTTGTACAGTGGGATAATTTGTTAGGGAGCTTTCCAAATTTCGATATTTTTTTCTTTCAGTTTTTCAATCAAATATTGGAGAATTTCACCCGCATTCGGGGTATCGCTATGAAGGCAAAAAGTTGATGGATCGCAGGCAATTTTCACCCCGTTTTCACAGGTGATTTCTTTGTTCAAAAACATTGAAGTAAGATGCCTGAAAACTTCCTCTTTTTGTGTAATAAGAGCATTCATCTTTGACCTGGGAACGAGAGTATAATTTTCCTGATAATTCCTGTCAATAAACGCCTCAAAAACAACACCTATTTTACCTTTTGCAAGTCTTGAAATAACCGAATTTTCGGGCACATAAAGGGGTATATTCTCCTCAAATTCCAGGACCGAATCGATGATGATCTGGGCAATATTTTCATCTTTTGCAGCATCATTATAAAGTGCCCCATGGGGTTTCACATGGGTAAGGAATCCGCCTTCAGCTTCTGCAATTTGTTTCAAACTTAATATCTGGGCTACCAGGGTTTGTTTAAGATCTTCCGGTTCCATATCCAGGGTAAACCTTCCGAAGTTCTCCTTATCGGGGTAAGAGGGATGAGCCCCCATTTGAACATTATATTTCATTGCAAGGGCCACGGTATCATGCATACTTTCAACAGTTCCCGCATGGCCACCGCAGGCAATGTTACAGGCCGATATATAAGGCATTAATTGGGCATCCAGCTCTCCTCCTTCTCCAAGATCGCAGTTAATATGTAAAAAGTTCATATTTGTTTATTTTTAAAGTGATTGTAGCACCGTGAATATAGATTTGGCTCCAAGGAACAGGGTGATCGTTATTATAAGAACTCCCAGCAAATTCTGCCACCTTGTATTCCGGTATTTTCCCAACACAGATTCTTTATTGACTATCCAAAATAAGAAAATTGCAATTACCGGCAACAAGATCCCATTTGCTACCTGCGCAAAGCGTATGATCTCTATAGGCTGAAGTTTTAAAGAGGAGAATATAACACCCAGTATGAGGATCCCGGCCCAAACGCTTTTAAACTTTAAGGAGTTTAAACCACCATTCCATCCCAGGATACCTCTTACCACATAAGCTGCTGCCAGGGGTGCTGTGATTGCAGATGTTATTCCTGCCGCCAAAAGGCCTAATGCAATAAACCAGGTAGCGTATTGACCATATAATGGTTGAAGGCCGGCAGCAAGATCTGCAGCGGTGGCAACATTGGATAAATTGGGAGCAGCTGCAGAGATCACTATAGCCATTGAAACAATGCCTCCCAATACAATGGCCCACGTAAGTTCCCTGCGGGCAATTTTAAGATCTCCGGGTTCTTTCCACTTTTCTCCTACCAGTGATGCGTGTAAAAAAAGATTATACGGCACTACCGTTGTTCCTACAAGGGCTATAACTGTAAGGATCCCATCGGGGCCGGTTTTTGGAATAAACAAACCTTTGAGAATTTCTAACACATCGGGCTTTACCAGAAATGCGGTTATCAAAAATGAAATACTCATCAAGGCCACCAGGCCAATAAATACTTTTTCCAGGATCCTGTAGTTGCCAAGGGCGAGTAGCGAAAAGGCAATTGCCCCAATAATTATGCTCCAGATATTTAAGGTGAAGTTTCCTAATTCAACTGAAAGAGATGGTGCAATAGCCGTGATCCCCAGAACAGCCCCGGTGATATTTCCTGCTTCATAAGCGGCATTCCCAACCACAATGGCCGAGAATATTAAAATGATCCCCGCTAATTTTAAATAGGGATTTTTGATTTCTTCCCGTATGCACTCGCTAAGTCCTTTGCGCGCAATGATTCCCAACCGGGCTGCCATTTCCTGAAGGATCACACAGGCAAGTATAGAAAGCAATAATGCCCATAATAGAGCATATTGAAAATTAACACCGGCCAGTGTACAAACCGTAACGGTTCCGGGTCCAATAAATGCAGCCGAGACCAAAACCCCGGGACCTACATTTCTTAGCCAGCTCACTTTGCCTTTTTAGATTCTTCAAGCGCATAAATGGCGAAACTTCCCAACCAGTGACCACCTTCATAGCTGTCTCCCACAAGATTGGGGAAGGAATGATTTATATGCTGATCTGCGAGCTTTCTAAGGTGAGAAAATTCGTTTGGATATTGATTTGCAAGACCAAAAAACACACGTGCCCTGCTAAAATTAAGTCCGTCAAGATGAACAAGTTTCCCGTCCTTCCTGTCAGAAACCTCACCCACCGCCAAAGTATAATTAGGATCTTTAAGCTGTGGCATGAAATTATCCAGCCATAGCGAAAAAGCGGCTTTTGGTATAATTTTTCTCATAATATCAACCTCTTCAAGGCAAGGGGAAAGGAAGTCAAACCCACTGGGTTCCCAGGAAATTGGACAGCCTTTATCTGTTAAATAAAAGTCCCGCGCCCTTTTTTCAATAATGCCTCTTAAGTCGGCATTTTCTGTAGCAACGGCATAATCGTGGGCAAAGCTTAATGCAAAAGCTGTATTGGTGTGTTCTCCCACCCGTATTGGATAATTAAGTTTGGGAAGAAATTCTGTAAATCGCACTTCAATAAGATCTGCCAGGGGCTTGATATTTGCTGAAAGCTCAGCTCCCATATCGGTATCCCAGGTGTATAATTCCTCTGATAGTTTTAAAAGCCAGGCCCATCCATAGGTGCGCTCGTAATCCAGGTTGTGTTCCTTACGGAAATACTCCATCTCCTTTTCAATATTTTCTTTGGTAAGGGATGCTTCAAGTTTTTCTTTTATCTCTGCAGCTCTGTCCAGCTTCGGGTAGCGTTTTAAGAGCCTTACAAGAGACCAATGTGCGTGGACTGATGAATGCCAGTCAAAACAACCGTAGAAGGCAGGATGAAGGTCTATAGGAGAAAGTAGGTCTTTTTCGCTCCCCAGAGTTTGTCCCAGTTTATTCGGGTATTGGGTGTTTAAACAAGCAAGGGGAAGATCTGCCAGTTTATTTGCTTCTTCCAGGTTCATTTCCACCTTTTCATCACTTAGGAGGGCATCAATTGAAATCCCTGTACTAGTTACACTATCGGTAGAATCACCATTTTCAGATTTTAAGCGGTCTTCACCTTTACAACCCATAAGAAGTACGAGTAGAATTACAGGAATTATGTTTTTCATTATTAGGGGCTTATAAGGAGTTTGTTTTTCCAAATGTATTAAAATCTAAAATAAGGAAATAAAAAGTTAGAAATTATTAACCTAACCATCCTTCACGGTCAAGGCTGCGGTATTGGATCGCTTCGCTAATGTGGGCTCCCTGAATAGTTGGTGCTCCCTCAAGATCTGCAATGGTGCGGGAGACTTTTAATATCCTGTCATAGGCCCTTGCAGAAAGATTCAACCGCTCCATAGCGGTTTTTAACAGCTGCTTTGAACCATCCTCAAGTTGGCAAAATGTATTAATTTGTTTTACCCCCATTTGAGCATTGTAATGTATGTTCTCAAAATCACGGAATCGTTCAGTTTGCAATTGCCTGGCACTGGTCACCCTTTTTCGTATTTCTACACTGCTCTCCCCTTTTCTTTCCTCACTAAGTTTTTCAAATGGAACCGGAGTTACCTCAATATGAATGTCTATCCTGTCCAGAAGCGGCCCGCTTATTTTGCTTAAATATCGTTGCATTTCAGCCGGGGAAGAGGTCATTGGCGCGTTTGGATCGTTAAAATATCCACTTGGGCTGGGATTCATACTTGCCACCAGCATAAAACTGGAAGGATAGGTAACGGTAAATTTTGCCCGCGAAATTGTTACTTCCCTGTCTTCAAGGGGTTGTCGCATTACTTCCAGCACTCCGCGTTTAAATTCCGGTAATTCGTCAAGGAATAAAACGCCGTTATGGGAAAGGGAGATCTCTCCCGGTTGCGGATATGCACCGCCGCCAACGAGGGCAACGTCGCTTATGGTATGATGAGGGCTGCGAAAAGGCCGTTGAGACATAAGTCCTACATTCTCCCTTATCTTCCCCACCACGCTGTGAATTTTGGTTGTTTCCAGGGCTTCGTGAAGGGTCATTGGCGGTAAAATGCTGGGCAGACGTTTGGCAAGCATTGTTTTCCCTGCCCCTGGAGGGCCAATTAAAATAATATTATGCCCACCGGCAGCGGCAATCTCCATACACCGCTTAATTGATTCCTGTCCTTTTACATCGGCAAAATCATGCTCAAGATGTTCCAGACTATTATAAAATTCCTCCCGGGTATTAATAATCGTCCTTTCAAGAGGCTCTCCTTTATCAAAGAATTTAATGACCTGGAGTATATTTTCCACTCCATAAACTTCCAGACCGCTTACTATCGCAGCTTCCTTTACATTCTGGCTGGGAAGGATAAATCCCTTAAAACCTTCTTCCTTTGCTTTTATGGCAATTGGAAGGGCACCCTTAATAGGCTGCAGGCTTCCATCAAGAGAAAGCTCGCCCATAATTATATATTTTTCTATGTCATCGGCTTTTATCTGGCGGGAGGCGGCCAGAATTCCCAAAGCCAGGGTAAGATCATAGGCAGAACCCTCCTTGCGCAAATCTGCAGGCGCCATGTTGATGGTGATCTTTTGACCGGGAAATTTGTAGGTGTTGTTTTGAAGCGCAGCCGCAATGCGGAAACTGCTTTCTTTTATAGCATTATCCGGGAGTCCCACAAGATTGTATGCGATCCCTTTAGACATATTAACTTCTACCGTAATTGTGGTTGCTTCTACCCCAAAAACGGCGCTCCCATAAACTTTTACCAACATTTAAAAAGGCTTTTTAATAAATGTAATAAAAAATTTATGGGAACCTCGTTAATAAGTAGTTAACACATTTTTTCGGTAATGCTCTATAAGCCCGTCTATTGGACGCCTTATAATATTTCCAATTTCAAGGTTATAGGGCTGGGCAACAGCACGAATAATATCTTCACTAAAAAATGCGATACTTCCTATGAAATGGATTGGGACATTTTGAGCTTGTTTAAAGCACAAAACCCTTGTATTAATAAATTCCTGAATTCCTTCGTGAACCAATTTATAAAAATACCCGTTCCTTTCATTAGTGAAAATGAATTCAGCAAAAGATGCCAGATAAGTATTTGGGTTTTCCTTTTTGTACAGGTTCTTCTTGATCTCATCGGAATCCAGATTGAAGGTTGCTGAAAATTTCAAAGCAAGTTCAGGTGGCATTCTTTTGTAATAATAATCCCTAATAAGCCGTTTTCCGAAGTAATTCCCACTGGCTTCATCCATAAGAATAAAACCCAGGGAGGCTACGGCCATATGGACTTCTTCTCCGTCAAAATAACAACTATTGGAACCTGTGCCAAGGATACACACAATTCCGGGCTCGGTAGTAGCGGCAAGTGCTGCAGCCACCATATCTTCTTTCACAATAACTTCAGAAGCGTTGGTGAAAAAATTAGCTATAATATCCTGAAGCAATCTTCTTGGAGCTTCAGTTCCACAACCTGCTCCATAAAAATGTACTCTTTCAACTTTATTCTTCACATCCTGAAGATCAGGATTTTCATCAATTCTTTGTTCCAGCATTAATTCAGGAAAAACAGCCGGATTTAACCCTTTTGTTCTGGTCTTGAAGATCTGGTCCCCTGCATTATTCATCAGGATCCAGTCACACTTTGTGGAACCGCCATCGGCAATTAATATCATTGTAGTTTCTTTAGATAGTAAAAAAGGCTGTTTTAAGCGCAATTAAAAATGCTTTAAAACAGCCTTTTAATCATTTTAAAGTATGCCAGGTTATACTGATGCTACGTGCGCAGCCAGTTCTATAAGCTTTGCAGAATAACCATACTCATTGTCATACCAGGCCACTAATTTAAAGAAATTATCATTTAATGCCATCCCGGCTTCAGCATCAAAGTTACAGATGTAGGAATTGGACACAAAATCCTGTGAAACAACCGCTTCTTCAGTATAGGAAATAAGTCCTTTATATTCTCCTTCTGAAGCTTTCTTGAAAGCTGCTTTTACCTCATCATAACTTGCAGCTTTCTCTGTGCGCACGGTAAGGTCTACCACAGAAACATCTGCCGTTGGTACTCTAAAGGACATTCCCGTAAGTTTCCCGTTAAGTTCAGGAATTACTTTTCCTACAGCCTTGGCAGCTCCTGTAGAAGATGGAATAATGTTGATAAGTGCACTTCTGCCACCTCTCCAATCCTTCTTGGAAGGACCATCTACGGTTAATTGTGTGGCTGTGGTCGCGTGAATTGTAGTCATTAAACCTTCAACTATTCCAAAGTTATCGTTTATAACCTTGGCCAAAGGCGCAAGACAGTTGGTAGTACAAGAAGCGTTGGATACGATCGTATCTTCAGGCTTTACATCTTTATGATTTACACCCATTACAAACATAGGAGCATCTTTTGAAGGAGCTGAAATAACAACTTTTTTGGCTCCTGCGTCAATATGTCTTTTTCCTCCTGCGATATCGGTAAAAATACCCGTACAGTCTATTACTATTTCTGCATTTACATCTCCCCATTTAAGGTCTTCAGGATTTCTTTCAGCAGTAACTCTTATTGTTTTATCATTCACCACAAGGTTGCCGTCTTTTACATCTACGGTACCCTTAAACTGCCCGTGTACCGAATCGTATTTTAAAAGATATGCCAAATGTTCTACATCCAGAAGATCATTTACTGCTACTACTTCAACATCTTTACTCTCCATAGCAATTCTAAATGCTATTCTTCCAATACGGCCAAAACCGTTAATTCCAATTTTTGTACTCATTTTTAATGTATTTAATTTTTAAATTGAAGTGATGTTTGCCACCCTTCTCAAATCTTTATCTATTTTATGCTCTCCTTTAATTCCTGTTTCCAGAGATACACTTGCAACTTTTTGGTTATGAATTCCAATCATAATATTCCTTTTACCTTCCAGAATTGCGTCAACCGCTCCCACACCCAGTTTACTGGCAAGAACCCTGTCAAAACAACTTGGAGAACCTCCCCGCTGGATATGACCCAGTACAGAAACCCTTATATCATAGCCTTCAAGACTTTCCCCAATGAACTCGGCCAGCTGAAAAATGTTCTTTCCGCTTTTATCTCCCTCAGCCACTACAATAATGCTGGAAGTTTTGCCTGATTTTTTACTGTTTTTAAGGGAATCCATTAATCTTTCAGTCCCATTGTTTTCCTCCGGAATTAAAATTTCCTCTGCTCCAGCACCTATCCCACTGTTAAGGGCAATAGCTCCTGCATCACGGCCCATAACCTCCACCAGGAACAACCTGTTGTGCGAACTTGCAGTATCCCTGATCTTATCAATTGCTTCTACCACGGTGTTAAGAGCGGTATCGTAACCAATAGTAAAATCTGTCCCATTAATATCATTATCAATGGTTGCTGGTATCCCTATAATGGGAAAATCAAATTCCTTTTCAAAAATAAGTCCCCCGGTAAAAGTACCATCTCCACCTATTACTATAAGCGCGTCAATTTCTGCTTTTTTGAGGTTATCATATGCTTTTTGACGGCCTTCCGGCGTTTGGAACTCACGTGAGCGGGCCGACTTTAAAAAAGTACCTCCCCTGCTTATAATATTTCTCACAGAGCGGGCATCCAGCTCTTCAATGTCATTTTCTATAAGGCCCTGGTACCCTCTGTAAATTCCAGCACAGGCAATTTGATGGTATGCACAGCTTCTTACAACTGCTCTTATGGCGGCGTTCATTCCGGGGGCATCGCCTCCGGAGGTCAATACTCCTATCTTTTTTATCTTTTCTTGCATTAGTGTAAAAATATTCGAATTTAGACTTAAAACCTAATTTTCCCTGATACTCAAACGTTTTCGGTTAATAACTCACAAAAAAGAGCCCCAAAATTGAGGCTCTTTTTAATGCATTAAGAAAAAAACTATCTTTTTATCAAAATCTTATATTCCCAGGGTTGGAAATCCATTTCATTTGCCCCTATAATAGGAATTGTTTCTGAACCAAAATAATCTTCGTAATTCCCGGTGACATCCATGGTAAACTTAACCGGTGCTTTTGTCATGTTGGCTACAAATATAACTTCTTCTCCATGTTTTCCTCTTTTGAAAGCCAGCACTTTTTCATTTGCAGATGTTGTGATGCGTTCATAATCTGCAGCGTTTTTTCCGCCGTGTAAGGCTGTACTGTTATTTTTTAGATCTCCAAGCTTTACTAGAACCGGCCAAACCTCTCCTTTGGTCTTTGGAATAGTATCTTTTTCAAAGAATTTTAGTCTGTGGCTCATATCGTATTCCTGACCACTGTAAATTAGAGGCATTCCGGGAAGTGTATAGGTAAGGGCCAGAAAAGTTTCAGATGCATCACCCATTCTTTCCTTTACTGTTCCGTTCCACGAATTTTCATCGTGGTTTGTTACAAAATTCAGTAACACATCGTCTTCCTCGTAAAGAGAATCGATCTTGACCATATAAGCATCCCATTCTTTTACACTCATTTTTCCCTGAGCCATAGAATTCATTATATGGTGACCCTCCCAGTTATACCCCATGTCAAAAGCATTATGGAACAGCTCTTTCTTTTCAGATTCGGCAAGCATGAAAACAGGGCGAACCTTTTTGATCTCGGTAATGGCCTGTTCCCAGAATTCTGTTGGCACCTCTCCGGCAACATCGGCCCTGAAACCATCAATTTGATGCTCCTCTACCCAATATTTCATTTCGGCGGTCATAGCCTCCCAAAGTTCCTTATTATCGTAATTAAGATCGGCCGTATCTGTCCATCCCCAGGATTCTCCGGTATTTGGGTCCAGCGGATCTATAACTTCCCCTTTTTCATTTTTGGTATAAAAATCGGGTTTTTCCTTTAACCAGTGGTGATCCCAGCCGGTGTGGTTTGCAACCCAATCCAGGATCACATACATTCCATTCTCATGCGCGGTATCTACAAGGTTTTGAAAATCCTCTTTTGTTCCGAATTCAGGATTTACATCGGTATAATCTGAAATTGCATAATAACTTCCCAGGTATTTTGCTCTTTCAGCCTCGTCCTCAATATCAGAAACAAATCCGCCACCGGTAGCTTTACGCTTGGTTTCAGAAATAGGATATACAGGCATTAACCAGATGATTTTCACTCCCAGCTCTTTCAACTGCGGAATGTCCTTTGTGAAGGCTTCAAATGTACCTTCAGGGGAATATTGCCGAATGTTGGCTTCGTACAACACAGCATTCTCGATCATTTTATCATCAAAGGGATCTATTACTTCCAGCTGTGCTGTTTCTACCGCAGTTGTTTCCTTAGGTTCATTTTTACAGGATGTAAGGACCAGCAGGGCACTAACAAAAGTGAGGGCAATTTTTTTCATATTCTGAGTTTTAAATTTATCGTATTTGATTATAAAGGATCTCTATCTCTGGGATAGTCAATAATTAAATTTTTTCCAATAACAGAATTTCATGTTCAGAGTCTATTTCAACTTTCCCCTCTTTCACTTCTGCTGACTTGCCGGAATATGTATCTCTAATCATATCTCCATTTTTAAAAGCCGAAGTAACATTTACAACTTTCTTCCCCTGGGCCAGATCTATTCCTATTATTACTGAATCTGTAAAATCTGCTGAAGTAAAGGTACGGGAGAAATAATAAGGTTTTGATGAGATCATTTTATGATCCCCTGCGCCTACAGCCGGATGGGCAGCTCTGAATTTCCCCAGTTTTTGCCAGTGGTTCAGGATTTCCTGAGTTTTCTCATTGGAATTTATTTCATCCCAGTTCATTAGTGAGCGTAGCGTGGCATCTCCTACTGTTCCCTCCACTTTGAGAGTTCTTGCAGTTTCATCACCATAATATACCTGGGAAGTTCCCGGACTTAATAAGAGTTTGGTTGCGGTCTCAAAAGGTTTTTCCCTTGCAGGGTCAAACGGTTGCCCATCATCATGGGAGCTCAGATAGTTTACAGTGCCATACTTTTCCAGGGGTCCATTGAGAATAGAATCCAGTCTTGTAAACAAGCCCTCTTGATCCATTTCCCGGGCGTTGTATTTAAATTCGAAATTTATAAGGCTGTTAAAAGCTTCATCAAAATAATTAACTTTTTTATCTCCAAAATCAAAATACTGGCCGCTGCTTATCCCATAGTTATAAACCTCTCCCAACAAATAGAAATCGTTGTTATCTAAAACATTCGCAGGATTCTCTTTTTTATATTCAGTAAAAGCATAGTCGCACACATCTTTAAATTCCTGCCAGACATATTCTTCTGTATGTTTAACGGTATCTACCCTGTAACCGTCTATTCCGAAATCGGTAATATAATCGGCCAGCCATTTCATAATATAAAATCGCGGGGCACGGGGATGGCCGGTACGTTCAAAAAAAGCATCCAGCTCTGCCACTTCCTGTTCATATCTGCCTTCAGCTTTCCATTTTTCAACGAGTTGTGGAGGAAGCTCTACTGCATCATTGCTTTCGGTTCTAATATCAGGCAGATTTTCAACCAGGGTACAGGTAACAGTGGTCACATAATTTTGATACGTACAGGCGGTATCATTGCGCACCCAATCTGCCGGCCAAACGGGATCTGTTTCGGTCACCGGCCCTGTATGATTGATCACTGCATCCAGAAGAATGCGAATTCCTTTGTTATGAGCTGCATCTACAAGTTCTTTCAGGTCCTCTTTGGTTCCATAATTAGGATCGATCGCGGTCCAGTCCTTAGTCCAGTATCCGTGAAAACCATAAGTATTCCCGGTCCCTTCATTGGTGGCCCCGTGATTTTGTTCTACGACAGGGGTCATCCAAATGGCATTAATACCAAGGTCATTAAAATATCCCTCATTTATTTTTTGAGTGATCCCTTTAAGGTCACCGCCTTCAAATCCGCGTAACTTCCCCGTTTCCAAAGTCCGCCCAAAGTTTACATCATTGGAAGGATCTCCGTTATTAAAACGATCTGTAAGCAGGAAATATATATTCGCAGCCTCCCATACAAATGGCATCTGGTTTTCACCAACAACAGCATCTGTTTTCTCATCCGGGCTTATCAAGGTATTACAACCAAGAAATACCCAGGTTAAAGCTATAGCTAATATTCTATTAATTCGCATCTGTTAAAATTTACCGGGAGTTATTAATTAAATTCCAGTTTAATGGTGGTGACAGGGTTGTCAAATCTTACAGGAATTACCAGATTCCCGTTATGCATAAAGTTTTTACTGGTGAATCTTAAGGTATTTACCCATACCACATCCACCGGGCGTTGAAGGTTCCTTATAACAACTTCTACCACCTCTATTTCCTGAACTGTGTTTGGTCCTTTTTCCTTTTCCACCTTTATTTCCAGGGATCCCGAATTAAAACCACTTTCAAAATTTATTTTTTCATATTCTCCTTTTTCAAAGGCCCCGGGTGTAACTCCATCATCATGATATAAATATCCTTTGCTTTCCTTTATTTCATTATCATAATAATAATGAACCTCCACAACTTCTCCCGTAAACCCGGTAGTATTTTGCATGGGTTTAGCCATTGGGATAAATGCCCCGCCTCTCACGTAGGTTGGGATATTTTCTTCCTTTAAAGCTATTGTATGGGTGGTGCCTCCTTTAAATTTCTTTCCTGAATAGAAATCAAACCAGTTGTCTTTTCCCGGGAAATAAACATGTTTTTCAGTTATGGAATCTGCCATTACCGGGGAAACCATAAAGTCCCTACCCCATAAATAGGTATCTGTAACCTCATAGATTTCCATATTTTCAGGTTCTTCAAAAAACAAGGGCCTCATAAGAGGTGCGCCGGTTTGGTTATTTTCCCAGGCCAGGTTATAATTATAAGGTAGAAGCTGATATCTCAATTCTATGGCTTGTTTGGCAAGAGCTTTAGTTTTGGGTTCCCTGAAAACCGGTTCAGATGGAACGGTTTCTTGTGCATGTGGCCTGTAAATAGGCTGAAATACCCCATATTGCAACCAGCGGGCATATAATTTATCGTCCAGATTATCTCCTGCAAACCCGCCAAGGTCTGAATGCATATAAGCAAGCCCCTGTAATCCCATTTGCAGGGAAATTTCAGGTTGTGACCTTAGTCCACCCCAGCTTCTGCTTACATCTCCGCTCCAGGGAATTAACCCATAACGCTGAGACCCCGCTGCTCCGGCACGCATAAGAATGAAAGGGCGTTGTTCAGGAAAATCCTCAAGATAGCCTTCATAAATTAGCTGGGCCCAGGAGTGCCCATAAATATTGTGCATTTCATTAGCACTACCTGTTACATGCTGCAATTCGGCAGGATGAACCTCCGGCTCTCCCAGGTCACCCCACCATCCGGAAATGCCCATTTTGGTGAGATCTTTATAGATATGCCAGAACCAGTCCCTTGCTTCAGGTTTAAATATGTCTACCAACCCGGTATTACCAAAATAAAAATCATAGGTAAAGGGTTTTCCTTTTTTATCTGTTGCAAGGACTTCTTTTTTAACGGCTTCTTTCCACCGGTTGGAAGTAGTAAGAATAAAAGGTTCGGTTACCAGGATGGTTTTTACTCCCTGTTCAGTTAAACGGGAGATCATTTTTTGAGGCTCGGGAAAGGAATCGCGTTCAAACTCCAGATTTCCCATGGTACCCATCATTTCTTTTCCAAACCAGAAAAGGTCAAGGATCACCGCATCTACGGGGATGCTCTCATCCTTGAACTTTTGGATGGTTTCAAGAACTTCTTTCTGGGAATGATAACCAAACCGACTTGAAAAATTTCCAAGAGCCCATCGGGGGGGCATAGGCTGTTTGCCGGTAAGGTTTGTAAAACTATCTACTATATTTTCCCACGAATTCCCCACAATGAGCTGATAGGTTTTACGGCCACCAATTGTTTCGTAGGTTAAGGTGTTATTTTTTTCGCTATCCAGGTCCAGGAACCCAATTGGTGCATTGTCAAAATGCAGCAAATATTTTTCAGAAGAAAGAACTATTGGAAGTGTGTAATTAAGCAATTCTGATCTTTCCTCATACCCGTAATGTGCGCGGTTATACAGTTCCAGCCTGTTCCCGCGGCGATTCATTCCCAAGGCTCTTGCGCCACCGCCAAATAACATCTCCTTTTCCTCAAGATTGAAATCCAGTTTTTGATGCTCTTTGCCTTTTGTATATCCCGCTTTTTCTGAGATCACAATTTCATCATTGTAATAATATATAAGCTGAAAGGGGCTTTTTACAATGGAAATATCAATTCCATCTGTGTCCAGTTTTATCAAAGATTCATTCTCTTCAACCACTAAAGGCACTGTACCGGGTTTTAAAACTACCGCATGAGATTCTTTATTATATACTTCGCCTGCTGGCACAAAAGATGTCTCTACGATCTCGGGAGTGTAATAAACAATCTGGTACTCCCCATCGCTGGTCTTTACAAAAACTGTATCCCCGCTTATCCTATTGGAAGAATACTTCCTGTCCGGATTTTGAGAAAACCCCAGTAATGGAATAAGGAATAACAGCAAGATTGAAGTTATTCTTTTTTCAAATGAAGTATGTTTAGAGGTCGTTTTCAAATTTTATCGGTTTAGTTCAATTACCATCGGAGTTTTTCCGGGTACCATAAGCGATTTACCAAGTTCCACGTTTTGTGCCGAAAGTATCTCTTTCCCACGTGTTGCTCCGTTAAAACCTTCAGCAAAACGGCTTAAGTCCAGCTGTTGGGCTTCCGGATTATTATTAAGAACCACCATTACCCGGTCTTTGTCATTATACCTGAAATATACGTAAACATTATTTTCAGGGAGAAACTGGATCATTTTTCCAAAATGCAGCACCTCTTTATTCTTTCTGAAATTAAGAAGGGTTTTGGTAAATGAATGATAGTCTTCCTGAAGCTTATCCCTTCCCGATTGGGTAAATGCATTATTGGAATCTCCCTGCCAGCCTCCGGGAAAATCCCGGCGAATATCTCCATCTCCTTTTCCTTTATCTCCCCTCATTCCAATTTCATCCCCGTAATATAATTGGGGGATACCACGGGTTGTGAGGACCAGAGTGGTTGCAAGTTTGTATTTATCCAAATCATTGTCATAGATCTCATTGATGCGATTGGTATCATGATTTCCCGCAAAAACCAGGATATTGTCAATATCGGCATATAGAAAATCATTCACAAAATTTTCATAGGCCCTGATCATTCCTTTATCCCAGGTGGCCTCTTCTTCATCAAAGATCACCATCAAGGCATTGTGCAGGGTGAAATCCATTACAGATGGCAAATGGGAATTAAAACTTTGAATGGCTCCCACCGGGCTGTCTTTTTGCCAGTAGGAGATCTGGGCCTGGTCGTGCATCCACACCTCGCCTACAATATTAAAATTAGGATATTCATCCATAATGGATTTTGTCCATTTTGCGATCCCCTCTTTGTCATTATAGGAATAGGTATCTACCCTAAAACCGTCCAGATCTACATACTCTATCCACCACATGGCATTTTGGGTAAGGTAATTCAATACCAGCGGATTCCTTTGATTAAGATCTGGCATTGATCTCACAAACCAGCCATCTACACAATACTTTAGATCTCTCTGTGAGACATTGGGATCATATTGGGTAGTCATCCTGTAATTTGAATTCTCATAGCCCGGAAACTGGTTGATCCAGTCATATGAAGGAAGGTCTTTTATCATCCAGTGTTCTGCGCCCCAGTGATTGGTAACATAATCCATTACCAGTTTCATATCTCTTTTATGCATTTCCTGGGCAAGCCTTTTATAATCTTCATTGGTGCCATAACGGGGATCAATTTTATACACATCACTTTGAGCATAGGTGTGATACGAGTAAGCCGGGTCATTATCTTCCAGCATTGGGGTACTCCATATTGCGGTTACTCCAAGATCATCCAAATAATCAAGATTGTCTATAATTCCCTGAATATCTCCCCCGTGGCGGCCGCCAGGGTAGTCGCGATTGGCTTTTTCGGTTAAGGAGGGATCGGTGTCATTGGCGGCATTGCCATTGGCAAACCTGTCTGGCATGATAAGGTACATAACATCACTCGCATCAAATCCCTGTCGCATTGCAGAATTTTCACGGCGTTTCTTCAATTCATAATTATGACTAAAGGCAATTTTGCCGTTTCGTTTGAAATCTATCTTAATGGTTCCTTCGGAAAGTCCTTCGGTCTTAAGTGTTACAAAAACATAGTTGGAATTTTCGGTCTTGACTATGTTGTTTACCGTTATATTTTTATCTACTTCAATATCATATTGGGCGATGTTTTTCCCATAGAACATAATTTGAAGTTCTGGGGTGTTCATCCCGCTCCACCAGAAAGGGGGTTCTACTTTTTGGATCTGGCCCTGTACAACGGTGCCAACCAGAAACAGAATTAATAAAAATTTCAACTTCATAGATGCTCATATTTAAAATCCCTGAGCCCGGCCATTTTGAATGTTGATAGGCTCAGGGATAAAATTTAAAATATCTCCAATTTCTTAAGAAATCAGTATTTAAACGGCCAGCGGGGTATTAAGCCCTATTGTTTCCTTTTTTCCGTTTACGAGGATATCCAGGGGTTCATTTCCTTCCAGGTGAAAACTGGTTTTATTTGCAGTCACCTCAACTTTTATGATCTGGTTTCGGAAGTTAACCTTAAAGGAATAAGCATTCCACTGTTCAGGAATTCTTGGGGTAAAGCTCAGCTGGTCATTTACGATCCTCATTCCGCCGAAACCTTCTACAATACTCATCCAGGTACCTGCCATACTGGTAATGTGGCAACCTTCTTCCACTTCATTATTGTAATCATCAAGATCCAGTCTTGAGGTACGCAAATAAAATTCATAAGCCTGCTCCATACGATCCAGCTTTGCAGCCTGTATACTGTGAACACAGGGAGATAATGATGATTCATGAACTGTAAGCGGCTCATAGAATTGAAAATGCTTTTCCAGTTCTTCCTTGCTGAACTTATCTTCAAAAAAGTAGAATCCCTGCAGGACATCGGCCTGTTTGATGTAACATGATCGTAAGATCCTGTCCCAGCTCCATTTTTGATTGATAGGTCGCTGGGATTTGTCAAGTTTAGAAACAGGGATTATTTCCTTGTCCAGGAAGTTATCCTGCTGCAGGTATACCCCGTATTCTTCTGAAAATGGAAAATACATATTTCCTGCAACCTCTTTCATAGTGATCACCTCGGCATCTGTAAGGTTTGTAAGTCCCACAATGCGGTCATAATCCTCCTTATGACCATCCTTTACCTTATCTATCATCGCAACGCAATATTCAAGACACCACTGCGCAATGTAGTTGGTGTACCAGTTGTTATTTACGTTGTTCTCATATTCATTTGGACCCGTAACACCCAGGATCACATATTTATTCTTAGGGGCACTAAAATTGGCCCTTTGCTGCCAGAAACGGGCAACGGCAATAATAACTTCCAATCCTTTTTCAGGAATATAATCAAAGTCTCCGGTGAATCTCACATAATTATAAATGGCAAACACTATGGCTCCATTTCTGTGAATTTCTTCAAAGGTGATCTCCCACTCATTATGGCTTTCTTCCCCGTTCATGGTAACCATTGGATAAAGCGCGGCACCACCGGTAAATCCAAGTTTCCCGGCATTTTCAATTGCCTTTTCAAGGTGATTGTACCTGTAGGTTAAAAGGTTTCGTGCTACCTGCTGGTCTTTCGTGGCCATATAAAAAGGGATGCAATAAGCCTCGGTATCCCAATAGGTGCTTCCGCCGTATTTCTCGCCGGTAAAACCTTTAGGGCCAATATTAAGGCGCTCATCTTTCCCCGAATAGGTTTGGTTTAGCTGAAAAATATTAAATCTAATTCCCTGCAGGGCTTTGATATCCCCTTCAATCGAAATATCTGCCATCTCCCAGATTTTTCCCCAGGCTTGCTTTTGAAGATCCAGCATAGCGTCAAAACCTAATCCAAAGCCGTTGGCAAGTACTGCCTTTGCAGCCACAACAAGATCTTTCCTGTCATGGTTCATATCTGTCACATAGCCGGCAAACTTTTGAAGCCTCACAGTTTCTCCCTGCCCTACCTCAATGTTGTATGTAAATGAAACCTTATCATCCTGAATTTCCTCTTCAAACCCTGTCTCTATTTCCTTATTATTCAGTAAAACTTTGGACTGCATGAAAGTGCAGGCGTGGAATTCGGTCTTTAGAGTTTTGGCTGTAATAAAGCCGTGATTCCCCTCGGTTTTCACATCAAGGGTTTTCCAGAATTTCTCTTCCCAGTTGGCATCTGTATTTGTAATGCTGCTGTCAAGGTATGGCCGCAAAATTATCCTTGACGGGCCGTTAACCGGGGTAACCGAATAATCTATAACTCCCAGTTCATCTATATCCATAGACAGAAACCTGGTGGCCACCACTTTAATTTTTTGATCATTTGAAAGGGTTGCGGTAAAACTTCTTTGATACCAGCCCTCTTTCATGTTGAGTTCCCTCCTAAAATCCTCTACGCTCTTACATGTATTAAGATCGAGAATTTCACCATCTACCAGAACCTCTATGCCAATCCAATTTGGGGCGTTGAGTACCTTGGCAAAATATTCGGGGTAGCCGTTCTTCCACCACCCTACTTTGGTTTTATCGGGATAATAAACCCCGGCGATATAACTCCCCTGGAAGGTTTCCCCACTATAATTTTCTTCGAAATTGGCCCTTTGGCCCATTGCGCCATTTCCTATACTGAATAAACTTTCAGATGATTTAACGCGTCCTTCCTCAAATCCTTCTTCAATGATGGACCAGTTGTCCGGTTTTATATAATCCTGATTCATATTACTTTTTCAATAATTGTTCTAAAAAATTCAATTCGATCTGGGTGAAATCGGCAAACACATAATTGGCTTCCTTTAAATTGCCTTCATCCCCAATTCCTATGCTTATCATCCCTGCACTATTGGCTGCCTGTATACCCGCCTGTGCATCCTCAAAAACAATACAATTTGAAGGCTCTACATTTAGTTTGGCAGCTGCGATCAAAAACACCTCGGGATCTGGCTTGGCTTTTTCAACATCATTCCCGTCTACCACAGCGGTAAATTTTTGGTAAAGCCCTGTCTTTTCAAGGATCGATCTCGCATTTTTACTTGCAGATCCCAGCGCGATAGGTATATTATTTTCAAGGAAGAAATCCAAAACTTCCTGCACCCCCGGTAAAATATCTTTTGGGGTCATTGTGGAAATATAGGACAGGTAGTTATCATTTTTAATGGCCATTTGCTCCATAAAATTATCCTGTGAGAGACTTACATTTCCCCATTCAAGAATTTTTTCCAAAGACCTTACCCTGCTCACTCCTTTTAACTGCTCATTTTGATCTTCAGAAATGTCAAAACCCAGGTCATTGGCAAGTTTTCTCCATGCCAGGTAATGAAATTTTGCGGTATCCACTATAACCCCGTCCAGATCAAATATTATCCCTTTACTTTTGTACACTTATATCCAATTTTAAATTTGTTTTTACCCTCAGGGTCAACAGCCCCGCAAGTATCATTGCGAACCCGCCTATTATCAAGGCATAAATAGGTTCATTATTAAATAATTCCTTTACGAGAAACCCTAATATGGTGGCTGCTACAATTTGCGGTATTACAATAAAGAAATTAAACACACCCATATAATATCCCATTTTGGCCGATGGTAATGAACCTGAAAGCATTGCATAGGGGATAGAAAGGATGCTGGCCCACGCAATACCAACCCCTATCATAGCCATTGTTAGGCCTATTTTATCTGATACAAAATAAATGGAGAGCAACCCAAGACCACCGGCTACCAGGGCCAGCATGTGTGTAATTTTGTTGCTGGTTCTTCGGGCAAGTACCGGAAGCAGAAAAGCCACTGCTGCCGCAACCCCATTGTAAGCTCCAAACATAATAGTCACCCAGTCGGCCGCATCATTATAGAGTTCAGAGGTAGGATCTGTTGTTCCAAATACGTGACCGGTAACCGCCTGGGTTGTATAGATCCACATAGAGAAAAGGGCAAACCAGGAAAAGAATTGTACCCACGCCAGCTGTTTCATGGTATCTGGCATGTTCATCATATCTGTCATAATAATGGTAAAACCGTTCCTTACGTCTTTGCTTCTCAATTGGGAGACAACCATAAAAAGCAATCCTATTATTATTAAACCAACAAACAGAATATATAATTCCTGAGTTAGGTCATTATAAAAGATCACAGTTGAAACCACCAGACCGGTTATGGTCATTACTAGCCCTGCCATGAACTGGTTCCTG
Organism: Gillisia sp.; assembly: GCA_039989915.1. Classification (GTDB taxonomy): domain Bacteria; phylum Bacteroidota; class Bacteroidia; order Flavobacteriales; family Flavobacteriaceae; genus Gillisia. The sequence goes on along the minus strand of JBDXGW010000015.1, from coordinate 98,144 downwards.
ATGTTCGCTCTTTTATCGGTGACTTCTACTCTTTCGGGGGTAGCGTCAAGCTTGGCTTTTTCAAATGCCGCCAGCTGAGCGGGGGAATATTCCCTTGATTTCACCACCGTCCAGATTACGGCAAGGAAGAAAACCACCCCACCCACATAAAATGACCATTTTACCGAGTCGGGGATTACGCCTTCGGGGGCAGTATTGCTCAAGCCTATAAGATTTGTGAAAACCCACGGCAGGGCAGATCCTACAACGGCACCAATTCCTATAAAGAAACTTTGCATTGAAAATCCTAGGGTGCGCTGCCGTTCAGGCAGATTGTCACCCACAAAAGCCCGGAAGGGCTCCATTGAGATATTTATGGATGCATCCATGATCCACAAGGTTCCTGCCGCCACCCATAAAGTGGGCGAATTGGGCATTATGAACAGTGCGATTGAAGAAAGTATGGCTCCTATTAAAAAGTAAGGCCTTCTTCTTCCCAGTCGTGTCCAGGTACGATCACTGAAGTATCCAATAATAGGTTGTACGATCAATCCCGTTACGGGAGCCGCAATCCATAAAATAGGAATGTCTTCAACTCTGGCACCAAGGGTTTCAAAAATTCGGGAGGTGTTTGCATTCTGGAGGGCAAAACCAAATTGTATACCAAGGAAACCGAAACTCATGTTCCAGATCTCCCAAAAACTTAGGTTGCGTTTTTGCATATCGCGAGTTATTTACTTACTCCGACAAGCGCTATGACTCGTCAAAACATATTAACGGAAGTGAAAATATTAGTTTTGACTTTTATTTTAAGGCGGTAAAGATAGCTATTTTTTTAATTGTTTTATATTAAATCAACGTTTTGTAGAATTACGCTGAATAAGACTGGTTTCTACAATGATGGTTTCATAAGGACCGTCTTCACCCTCTTCAGTCTCAAGTTTTTTAATCAAAAGCCGTGCTGCCTGCGCGCCCATTTCAGCTCCATGCTGGCTTACGGTGGTCAAACTTGGTATAAATAATTTTGATAGTTCTCCATTGGTAAATCCCACTACAGATACATCATCTGGCACCTTGAGCCCATTTTCATTAAACGCCTTTACGGCATAGATCGCGAAGTGCTCATTGACAGCAAAAACGCCGTCTATTTTTTTGCCAGATAAAAATTTCTTTATTTCCTCCTCGCTGTGGTCAAAATCTTCAACTTTTAAAATAAGTTCTTCATTTGCCTGCATTCCATTTTCTTCGAGGGCTTCAAGATATCCCTGAGTACGTAATTTACCTACACTCACATAATCTACGGTGGTTATAAGGGCTATATTCCTGCATTGAATATCTATTAAATGTTGTACAGCCTCCTTTGCCCCAATGGTATCATCTATTATCACCTTATCACATTCAATCTCGTCAATTACCCGGTCAAACATTACCAGTGGCATACCCTGATTGATCACCTCAAGCAAATGATGGTAATCCCCTTTTTGCTGGGTTTCTTTCGCGACGCTTAAAATAAATCCATCTGTACTGCCATTGGCCAGCATCTCCATATTGAGCACCTCCTTATCAAAGGAGTTGTTTGACATTACTATTATAACATTATATCCCCTTTCATTAGCCACTTGCTCAATTCCACTAATTACAGTAGTAAAAAAATGATGTACAATTTCCGGGATAATAACCCCAATAGTTTTTGTCTTTTTGTTTTTAAGGCTTAAGGCAATATTATTGGGCTTATAATTATAGAGTTTAGCAAAAGCTTTGATCTTCTGGCGGGTGTCTTCACTTATCTCAACACTATCCCGCAAAGCTTTGGAAACGGTAGATACCGATACGTCCAACTCTTTAGCGATTTGTTTGAGGGTTAATTTCTTTTTCATGCCTTATTATAACTTAATTGGGATTTTATTAAAGGTTTGATAAAAATATCACAAAATGACCTCAATCCCGCAATTTATAAAAGTTTTCAACACGAAAACGTTTTCGGAAGTGTTTTCGACCTGCGTGCCTGAAACGCAGGGGTAAATTTGTATACCTTTAACAACTGGAAGTGGAAATATAAAGTTAATATTTAGTTAAACTAATCATTACATCTATGAAAAAATTATTTAAAAGCACGTTGATGTTGCTCTTAATGCTGCCAATGAGCTTTTTTGCCCAACAAACCGTAAGCGGGACCGTAAGCGAGAGCGCTACCGGGTTACCAATTCCGGGGGTCAATATTCTGGTTAAAGGAACCACCAACGGAACTTCTACAGATTTTGACGGTAATTATACTATCTCAAACGTAAACCAAGGCGATGTTTTGGTTTTTTCATTTTTAGGTTTTGCCGCAAGAGAGATTCCTTACGCAGGTCAAACCAATTTAAATGTTCAGCTTGACGAAAGTGATGCCGCTCTGGAAGAAGTGGTATTAATAGGATATGGAGCTACAACAAGACAGGATGCAACGGGAGCAGTTGAGAAAATAAGCCCGGCGCAGTTCAACCGCGGTGCGGTAGTTTCTCCTGAAACCCTTATCGCAGGTAAATCTGCCGGGGTAAGAATTACTCCAAGCAGTGAGCCCGGAGGAGGATCTGAAATAAGGATTCGTGGAGGATCTTCTCTTTCAGGTAATAACTCCCCTCTTATTGTTATAGATGGAATTCCACTGGACCAAAGAGGTGTACAGGGAGTAAGAAACCAGTTGAATGCTATTAACCCAGATGAAATTGAAGATTTCGTGATCCTGAAGGATGCCGCCGCAACCTCAATTTACGGGTCCAGAGCTTCCAATGGGGTAATCCTTATCACAACTAAAAAAGGAAGCATTGAAACAGATTTCGCTATGGACTATGATGTAAAAGTAGCCCTTGGAGAGATCACAGATAAGGTTGATGTGCTTAATGCAGCCCAGTTCAGAGACATTGTTACCAATGCCCCGGGAACCAACCCTGCACTTTTGGGAAATGCGAATACCGACTGGCAGGACCAGATCTATCGCACCTCTCTGGGAGCTATTCACAACGTTACATTTTCTGAAGGATTTGATTCCTTTACTTATAGGGTAAACCTTAACCGTACAGATCAACAAGGGGTTTTAAAAACAGACCTGTATGAAAGAACTGCTTTAAACGCAACTTTCACTCAAAACCTTTTTGACAACAACCTGAAAATAACCTTGAATGCCAAGGGAATTTTAGATCAAAACCAGTTTGCTGATCAGGGAGCCATTGGAGCCGCGGTTTCATTTGACCCAACCCAACCGGTGTATGACCCAACCAGCCCATTTGACGGATATTTTGAATTCCGCGGAGGATCAGATCCTGATCCTTTAAGAACAGAATTTCGCCAGGCAACAAGAAATCCGCTTGCATTACTTGAGCAAAGGGATAATAACGCTACCAACAAAAGAACAATCTCCAACTTAAACCTTGATTACCGTTTTCACTTCCTTCCGGAACTGAGATTCAATTTAAATGCAGGTATAGATTATTCTGAACTTGACGGTTATGAGACAAGACCATTGACTTCGGCGGTTGTAGGAGATGATATCCCTTTTGAGAATTACTACACAGGATTGAACCGTAACAGCCTTCTGGATTTCTATTTCAACTATAAAAGTGCAATAGAAGCTATTGATACCAAACTGGATCTTACTGCAGGTCACTCCTACCAGGAATTCTATATTGGAGACAAGCAAAGATTTACTCAATCCAATGAATTCCAGAATACTTTTAATATAAACCGCAATGCCCTTGAATCTTATTTTGCAAGAGCAAGTTTTGATATCTCAAACAGGTACTTACTTTCAGCTAGTTTCCGTCGTGATGGTTCTTCAAGATTTTCTGAGGATAACAGATGGAGTAACTTCCCATCAGTATCTATTGGTTGGAAACTTATGAATGAACCATTCCTTCAAAATCAAACCGTATTCTCAGATCTTAAACTTCGAGCAGGTTACGGGGTTACAGGGAACCAGGAAATTGGTGGTAACTATAGCTATTTAGGTATTTATACCCCAAGTCGTGGAAGAGCCGATGTTCAGTTTGGTTACAATCCAAACGGATCTCCAAGATTTGTAAATACATTACGACCTGAAGAATTTGATGCTAACCTAAAATGGGAAGAACTTCAAACTTATAACGCGGGTATCGACTTTGGATTTTTCCAGGGCCGTTTCACAGGAAGTGTAGATGGATACTACCGTCGTACAGAGGATCTTTTGGCAACAGTTCCAGTTCCAGCGGGAGCAAACCTGTCTGACCTTTTAACCACCAACGTGGGTGAAACTGTAAGCCGTGGTATTGAAGTAGGTTTAAACGGAATTTTGGTTTCAAATGAAGATTTTAACTGGAATGTTAACTATAACATCACTTTCCAGGATCTTGAGATCACCAGACTATCTTTAGGCGATGATCCAAATTTCTTTATCCCACAGGGAGGAATTTCCGGTGGTGTGGGTAACAACATCCAGATATGGAAAGAAGGTTATGACCCATCAACTTTCTTTGTATACCGTCAGGTTTACAATGAGCAGGGACAACCTATTGAAGGAGCTTATGTAGACGTGAACGGGGACAACCAGATCACCGAGGCCGATAAACAAGCATACAAGAAAGGAACCCCTGATTATTATATGGGATTCACCAACTCTATTAGCTATAAGAATCTTGATTTCAGTTTTACCTTTAGAGGTAACTTTGGAAACTATGTGTACAATAACACACAGTCAAGCAATGGTTTTATTGGTGCAGGTACAGTAACTCCACAGGATTACTACTCAAACCTTAATGCCAATGTATTGGACTCAGGCTTTGAACAAAACCAGTTCTTTTCAGATTACTATGTGAGAAGAGCCGATTTCGTGAGATTGGATAACGTTTCCCTTTCGTACCTTATACCGGGAGATGCAGTAAATGTAAGAGCCAGTTTAACCGGAACAAATTTGTTGACTATAACAGACTATGTAGGTTTAGATCCTGAAATTAGCAATGGTATTGACAACAACTTTTACCCAAGGACCCGTAATGTGGTTTTAGGCCTTAACTTCTCCTTTTAGAACTTATGAACGTATTAAATAATAATATTATGTATAAAAAATTCAGACCTATTCTCTTCGTCTTTATCAGTACCATGATGTTTATATCATGCCAGGACGAACTGGATCTTGCTCCGGAAGATGAAAGGCAAACTTCTGCTGCTGTATTCAGCAGCCCGGAATCGTATGAACAATTCCTGGCAAAACTTTACGCCGGGTTATCCTTAAGCGGCCAGCAGGGACCTGCAGGACAGCCGGATCTTGCCGGTCTTGATGAAGGGTTTTCAAATTACATGAGGCTTTACTTCATGATGCAGGAACTTACCACAGATGAAGCGGTGATTGGATGGAATGATGGTACTATTGCCAACCTTCACGCCCAAACCTGGACATCGGGTAACGAATTCATAAGAACAATGTACAGCCGTATTATGTACCAGGTAGCATTGAACAATGAGTTCCTGAGACAAACCACAGATGAGGTCCTTTCAGAAAGAGGTGTTGATGGTCAACTTCGTACCGATATTCAGAACTACCGTGCAGAAGCCCGCTTCCTGAGAGCATTGAGCTACTGGCACGCTCTGGATTTGTTTGGTAATCCACCTTTTATTACAGAAAATGATCCAATTGGAGCATTCCTGCCTCCTCAAACAGACAGTGAATCCCTTTTCCTTTTTATAGAATCTGAACTTAAGGAAATAGAAAATCAAATCCTGCCTCCAAGACATACTTATGGAAGAGCAGATCAGGCTGCCGTTTGGATGTTGCTTTCAAAACTTTATTTGAATGCTGAAACATATACAGGAACTCCACGATATGCCGATGTGATAACTTACACTACCAAAGTCATTGAGGCCGGTTATGAAATTCCTGATGTACCATATGAGTATCTTTTCCTTGCAGATAATGATCGCAACGGAGCTCAAAAGGAGATCATTTTCCCTATAACTTTTGATGGATTAAATACCCAGTCTTACGGTGGTATGACATTTATAATCCACGCTGCAGTTGGTGGTACTATGGATCCTGCAGATTATGGTGTAGGTAGTGGTTGGGCCGGTTTAAGGACAACCCAGCAGTTTGTAGACCAGTTCCCCGGTGGAGCAGATACAGAAGATAGTCGTGCTATGTTCTATACAGATGGTCAAATCAAAGAAGTACTTAGTATTTCCAATTTTACTAATGGCTACGCAATTACAAAATATAAAAATGTAGATGTAAACGGAGATTGGGGTAGAGATCCAGCGGGTGAATTCCCCGATACAGATTTCCCAATGTTCAGACTTGCCGATGCTTACCTTATGTATGCTGAAGCACATGTAAGAGGCGGCGGCGGTGATGCGGCAAAAGCCAGAGATTACATTAATGAATTAAGAGAACGCGCTTATGGAGACCCTAGTAGTAATATTAGTGCCGGAGACCTTAGTAGAAACCTGATTCTTAACGAAAGAGCCAGGGAACTTTACTGGGAAGCACACCGCAGGACAGATCTTATTCGTTTCAACCAGTTTACAGAAAATGGAATATGGGCTTTCAAAGGTGGGGTACCACAGGGAAGCACAACTCCTTCTTTTAGAAATCTAATGCCCATCCCCGCGTCAGATCTTGGGGTAAACACCAATTTAACTCAAAACCCAGGTTATTAATATTAAAAAAATAAAAATGAAAAAACTATCAATCCTAATGTTTGCCTTAGTTGCTTTTACCGGCCTTAACTCCTGTACCAGCGACGATGATGTAGTATTTATTGCACAACCAGATATTGAAGGTATAAGCTTTGTAAATAGCTTTAATGCAAATTATGTATTAACCGCAGCTACAGCTACCAATATTGCAGAGCGATTTGTGTGGAATACAGTAGATTTTGGTACTCCTACAAATATCACCTACGCCCTGTATGGATCGACTGATTCTGCCTTTGAAAATGAAGATCTTTTAGGAAGTACAGGAGAAAACAATCTGGCCGTAACCGTGGCCCAAATGATGGCTCTTGCAAAGGATGCAGGTCTTGATAATGATCCTAATACCGATGCTTTAAATACCGGATCACTTTATTTTAAAGTTCGTGCTTTTGCAGGAACTGATGGCAGCAACGCCCTTAGTGAAGAATCTGAAGTAAAATCTCTTACCGTAACTTTACCTGAAACCGGGGAAGAGGAAGAAGTGTTTAAGAATCTTTTCCTTGTTGGAAGTGCAACTGCTACCGAGTGGAGCAATTCACCCACAAGTAATAATTATCCTTTATTCAGAGATGCCGTGAATCCTAACATTTACCATTACACTGGTAAATTAACAGGTGGAGAAGACATGGCCTGGAAACTTATTGAAGTTAAAGGACTGTGGGCTCCCCAATATGGCGGAGAAAATGGCACACTTCTGTATAGGGCAACAGATGCTGATACAGATCCTCCAGCAATCCCTGTTAATACTACGGGTTATTATACCATTACAGTTGATATTGATGCGATGACCTATACTGTTGCACCTTATGACGCTAGTGGAAAAACAACTTATGATATCATTGGACTAGTAGGAGATGGAACCACTGTAGGGTGGCCTGGAGATAGTAACCCTACACCAGACATTAAATTAACTAAGTCTACGTTTGACGAACATATCTGGTATGCAACAGGAATTGAACTAACTGATGGTCCGGTGAAATTTAGAGCCAATCTTGCCTGGGATGTGAACTGGGGTGGTGGAGCAAACTTCCCAAGTGGTCTTGCTACAGGTGATGACATTATGGCAAAAGAAGGGACTTATGACGTATGGTTTAACGACCTAACCGGAAGATATATCTTTATCAAATTATAGGAATTAATAATTTTTTTAAAGCTGTCCGGGATGTTAATTGGGTTAAACCAATACATTTCCCGGGCAGCTTTTTTAATTAAATACAGGAGAATGAGAAAAAAAGTAATATTATTTGGAGCAATACTATCTATGATGGTGGGATTAAACTCCTGTTCCAGCGATAATGATCCCATTGATAATACAGATGACAACCCCGGCCAGGTACCGGAGCCGGTTGTACCGGGAGCCCTTAACCTGGATAACTATAAAAATGGAAGAGGGGTTATGATGCAAACATTCTACTGGGATGTGGAACCCCGCCATGAATGGTGGAATTTAATTAACGGAAAGGTTGAAGGATGGGCCAATGCAGGAATTGACCGTTTATGGCTTCCGGTAGCAACTAAAGGACAGTCCGGAGGTTATTCTATGGGCTACGATCCTTCAGATTATTTTGATTTCGGGGAATACAATCAACACGGTACTGTCCCAACGCGTTTTGGAACCCGTGATGAGCTGGTTACTTTGATCGCCAATGCTCACGCCAATGATCTTGAAGTCATTGCAGATATTGTAATAAACCATAACTCGGGAGGAGGCCTTGAATGGAACCCGTATAGAAATAAAAATACCTATACACTTTTTAATGAGGCTCATGGAAATGCTTCAGGAATGTTCAACAGGAACTATGAGAATTTTTATCCCAACAGCACCAGTGATTACGATAATGGAAGCCTTTTCTATGCCGAACAAAATCTGGATCACAACCAGGAATATGTAAAGAACTGGTTATGGAAAGATGAAAATTCGGTTGCTAAATACTATCAGGATGTGATGGGCTTTGATGGCTGGAGATTTGACTACGTACAGGGATTTGAACCCTGGGTAATTAAAGAATGGATGGACGAAGTAGGCGGATTTGCTGTGGGAGAAAACTGGGATGGAAATGCAAACAACCTTCGAAAGTGGGTAGCCGATGCAGGAATTCCTGCCTTTGATTTTTCAGCTTTCTATAAAATGGAAGAGGCTTTTGATCGCCATGATGATCTTACCTACCTTGGAAAGGACATGTTGCGAAAAACCCATCCTGAAATGGCAGTAACCTTTGTGGCCAACCATGATTCTGAAAAAGATTCAAATGAAGATAACAGGATTGCAACAGAAAATAAAATGAAGGCTTATGCCTATATTTTAACCCATGATGGCTATCCCACTATTTTCTATTCAGATTATGAAAATGCTGCTTTCCAGGATGAATTGAAGAAACTTATTCTGCTGCACAACACCCTGGCAACCGGGGAGGTGGAAATTCTTTACAATGATAATGATGAATATGTGATGAAAAGAAAAGGTACATCAACCAATCCCGGTTTGATACTCTACATAAACACAAGTTCCAATACGAAACGAAGAACCATTACTTCCCATTGGACCAGCACTACTCTTTTGGATTATAGCGGCAAAACCACCTATAAGCCCACCTCTGGAGCAGATGGTTCTGTAAGTATTGAAGCCCCGGCAAATTCCTACAGCGTTTGGTCAATAACCAACTAGAATTTTAAAATCATTTAAAAAGCCACATTACTTTATTGTAGTGTGGCTTTTTACTTTTTACAAGAGACAATATAGCTTTCCAGCAAATTCAAAAGCTTTATTTTTCCAGTCTAATACTTGTAATTCCAATTTCCTGAGGCTGTTTCAATTCTTCAGTATTTAATCCCGGACCTATGGAGATTTGAAGGCTTTCAGTATTTTCCAATTCTATCCCGCCTGTAATTTGATGGTCAAAATAATAAGGCAGGAAAGTTGGATATGGTCGTGGCAATGTAGCAGTTTTCACAGGCTGCAGTTCAGATACCTTGATCACATATTCACTTTCCTCCGGTTGCAGCTCTATGATCTTTCCAAAAGCAGCACCATTTTTATCTACAATAGCAACCTGGATCTTTTTAGATATTCCTGAGAGGCTTCTCCCCTGCACTATCAAATTATTGAACCGGGAAATCTCGTTTGCCCTTCCCTTTATCTTTTCTGAAAAATTATACCTGAAAGAATAATCGTATACAGGATCTGCATTGGGATTCTCTTGATCTGTTTCAAAAAGCTTTTCCACTTTTACCTGATATTCGGCAATCCCCAAGTGAGGCCCCGGTACCAGCGAATTGCCTCGCTGCCATTTTCCTACTATAAAATCGTGATCTTCCGCAGCATTAAATAAGTATAAAGCAGTGTTTTCATTTACCACCCTTGTAGTATAAGTATTTCGGTCATAAAAATCCCATTCTCCGGGATTCCCTTCTTTTCCGCCAGGAAATGTAAAGCTTCCAAGTCTGGTGGTTGCAATGATCCTGTAATGAAGAAATCCCGCACTAATCAAATTTTGCGGAACAATCCCGGCATAAGTATAACCTTCAATATGTTTTAATTCAACGCTGTGGTATAGGTTTCCGTTTTGAAGCCAAACCTCAGCCTTTTCAACCTTATCGTTGGAAACTATCTGCGCCCTGATCTCAAAAAGCCCATTGCCAACTTTTAATTCTTTTACAGGAGAATGGATCACATAAGTTTGGGCAACAGTGGATTCCGGGGCATAAAACTCATTTATGCTCCCATTTTTCCATTTTTCATTACCGGTAAAGGAAGTTTTTAGATCCTTTCTGGATAAAATATAGGTACCCGGCTGCACGGTAAAAGAGCTCCCCTTAACTTCAGGTTTAAAACTGTTTCCCACATTAAGACTGCGAGCTGTAAAATTGGTTCCCAGATCTTGCAGGTTGATGGTCATATTCCATTTATGCCAATTGATCACTGACACCGTTTTCTCTAAATTATTTTTTCCGAAAGGATTATCTATCAAAATGGCATCCGGCAATACTTCAAGACGCCAAATCCCGTCTTCCAGCTTATCCAGGAAATAAGCGCCGTAACCTTCATATTTTACAACTTCTGAATTCCCTGCGCCCGCTATTTTTTCCAGTGCTTCTATATTTTTTGGTCGCTGCGTGTTGGTATTGGTATAAATGAATTCTTCTTCTGAATTATATACCGCAATATCATTTTCATAACTAATCTCAAAATCCTCAAATTTTAGGTTTTGAGGATAAGTTCCGTAATCCCGGTTCATTGGGATGTGATGAAACACTTTTCCGCTTATCATCAGGGCCAAAGCCTTGGAAGGTGTATAGGAAAGGTTCATATAATGTGTATTAAACTCGGTATTTGCGTGGGCCATATAGGTTGGATCCCAGGCAAAGTGAGTGGCGATCTGGATCCCTGCTTTCCTGAAACTTCTTGCCATTGCAGGATAGATATAGGATTTGTTCACATCGGCTGCATCAAATTCATATACCAGTTTTGCACCATTATACTTTTTAATTACATCATCAAACGGAATTTTATATTCGTTTACATTAGGCAGTAAATTCCCCTCCAGTTCCTTTTGAAATCCCAGACCCGTAGGATACCATTGGAAAGTGCCTCCCTGGATTCCTGCCTCAAAATAGGCTTCGGCTAAATGGATACTATGGGATACATTATAGAATATTGGTTTTTTGGTGCCGGTGCTGCGCATGGCAGTAAGCATTTTTTGAACAAATTGAGTAACCTCTTCAGCTGTGCCCCTGTGGTGGGGTTCATTACTTATTTCAAAGGCGATAAGGTTGGGTTCATTTTTATATGCCACCCTGGTATATGGATTTACGTGGTTCAGGAACTGCGCAAGATAATTTTCCTGAGCTTTAATGGCATCAGGATCTGTAAGGCTGTTGTCTTTTCCATATTTATTGGAAAACCCCGGAGTCTCCTCATCGGGTTCCGGCCAACCATTGCCCCAATACGCAATAGGAGTGATCACAAAATTTATATTCCGGTCCTTGAGTTGCTTCAATAAATAATCAAACAAATCCAGATGCTCGTTTTCCAGCAAATTCCCTTCAGTATCACTTATTTCTGTGTCCCATACGTGAATACGATAAAGGTCAAAATCCAGGCGGGAAAAGTGGTACACATCATTATTTATAGCCTCTTTTAAGTCGACCCCCAACTTTTCAGCGCTGCGGAACCCATGGGCAAATGGTGCAGAGTAATTAACCCCAAAACCTTTTACTTCCTCTTTATTATGGCCCCAACGCATTACTCCTTCCGCGTCTACATACACATCCTCTTTCACAGTTGTTTTCGCCTCCTGAGCCTTCAGCACTGCCGTTCCGGCTACAACAAATACAAGGAAAAGAGAAACGAAATATTTGATTAGTTTCATATTTACTTATTTTTAATTGAAATGCTGCTTTCTCCAAGGGAAGGAGCACTGGCACTAAGCTTTATTGGCCCCGAATAATTTTCTGTCCTTAAAAGAATGGTCGCGATCCCCGCTTCGGCATTGAAACTCGTTCCTCCAATGATCCTTGCATTTTTAGGATCTCCATCCAGAGTGAATTCAACCAGGTTATTTGCAGTAGGAACAACTGTTCCGTTCTTATCAACAATTTTCGCGTAGACAAATATCATATCAGGCCATGCTGTATTTATATTTTTTCCTGAAAGATCTGCTTCCAGCTCAATTTTTACTGCTTTGCCGGGGGTTTTCACACTATGGCTTGCAACTTCCCTCGCGTTAATAAAACCTACGGCCAGGAGTTCGCCTTCCTGAAATGTTTCCAGCTCAAAAGTAAATGGCGGATACGCAAGGGAATCTGAGATCTCGTTTTGATCACTTCTTTTTCTTTCTATAAGCTCGTCATTAAGATACAAGGCAACTTCTTCGGTATTGCTGAATATCCTTATGCTGGTGGTAGATTGCGGAGTCCAGTAATTTGCAATGAATACCATAGGGGCCGAAAATTGATCTTCTCTTGGCGGTTTCTGACTCTTGAAAAAATAATAACTGAATTTGGGGAGCCTGAAAATATCTGAGATCCCCGATGCCTCCAGATCATTTGCGTAACCGCGGTTATAATCAAACATAAGCCAGTTGGCATGCCCAATGGTTTGCGCTCCTTTTAAATTGGAATTAAAAGCTTCCTGATAATTAAGCGCCTGTTGCAACAAGCGGGCCTCTCCGGCACCTCGCAGCTGCCTGCTGGTCCTCTCCTCCTCTTTTAGATCTGCAAAGGCTTTCTGATTGAAACCTGCATTCTGGGCGTAATATTCCCAATCTCCATATTCGGCAATGAGAATTGGCCGGTTCAGGCTATCATAAGTGCTCCAGTAAAGGGGAGGTTGAGCATGCTGGCGTGCCGGAATAAAAAGATCATAAGAGGGGTGGTCTATCCAACCTGCGGTGTAAGTGTTCTCATAGGGAAGTTCAGCTTTTAGGACTTCGTTTGCTCTCAACATAAACTCTTTGGGCATTTCAGATTCATTCAGGGAATTCTCCCAAATCACCACGCTTGGATGATTGCGATCCCGCCGTGCCATATCCCTGATATCTTTGATGGCATTCTCTGCAAACTCTCCGTCTTCATAAAACTGCCATCCCGGGATGGCATTCATTACCAATAACCCCAACTCATCGCAGGCTTCCAGAAATGCCGTTGCGTGCGGGTAATGCGATAATCGCACAAAATTGAATCCGGCCTCTTTGATCTTATATGCATCCCTGTATTGGGCTTCGTTGGATAAAGCATAACCTACGTAGGGATATTCCTGGTGGCGGTTTGTGCCATTTAAAAAGATCTTTTCACCGTTTAGATTTAATCCGGTGCCGGTAAGTTGAAGACTTCGTATCCCTGTTCTTATTTCTTTCCTGTCAATCACCTTTCTTCCATCCATCACCTCCACTTTCACTGTATAAAGATTTGGTTGGGAGGGAGACCATAACAAAGGTTCTTCTATTATAATTTCTTCAGTTATTGTGAGGTCCTCCCCCGCCGGAATTTTATATTTTGAAGATCTCATGTTTACGCTTTCTCCATTTTTATCCTCAAGGGAGATCTTTAATCTTATCTCCCTGTCTTTTTGAGAATCGTTTTGAATGTGGGTACTTATGCTACCTTTCGCTTCGTCCTGTGTGGGATCTTTAAAGTTTATAAGGATCCCGCCACCATTCACAACATCTGCGTGCACGGGATCTGTGATATAGATCTCATTTGTCTTAATTAGATATACATTCCTGTAAATTCCCCCGTAGAGATTAAAATCCAGATCTTTTAAAGATTTACCGGGGGGTATTGTTTTATCATCCTTATTGATGACCTCTACTTTTATGCGATTTTCGCTTTTTGGAATGAGATGTGGAGTAGCATCGACGGTAAAGGGTAAATATCCCCCTTTATGTTTGAGAACCTCGGTGCCATTGATTGAAACCCGGGCTTCCTGCATCACCCCCTCAAAATGAAAGAACCACTTTTTCCCGTCGGGGGCCCCAACATTAAAACTCTTACGATATATCGAACTCCCCTGCCATTGATTATTAACTACAAGAGGCTCAATTTTCACAGTATGAGGTATGTTCACTTTTTCCCATTTTGACCCCTTTCCCTCCTGGCGCTGGAAAAGCCAGGAAGATCCGTAATTTTCTGTGATCCTTGGCCCGGCCGACCGTCTTAAAATGCTGCCACCGCTTCCTAGTTCACAAGATACCGGTAAACCGCTAAGAAGAATTATGGCCAGTAAGCTTAAAATTTTTTTCATACTTTTTAGTGCTTTCGAGGTATTTCCTGGATTCTCACCTAACCCCGGAAAAAAGAAATTTCAGCAAATATTTTATAAATGTAAATTTTACATTAATTTGGGAGAATTCAAATTAAACCACCACTATTTCTTCTTCCCCTTTTTTCTCACATCAGAAAAATCCTGCCTTAGGCCTTAAGAAATTTCAAAATTGTAGCCCGATTGAATAAGTCTTTGATACGTCTTATCATCAAATTTATAAAGGAATGCACCCCTGCGGGAAGAGGTTTTGTCCTTTTCTTCCAGTTTGATGAGTACCTTATTTGAAAGTGCTTTTTTTCTGAAATTACGTGCATCCAACTGCTTTTGATAAATGGCCTCATACAATTGTTGCAATTGAGGAATTGTGAACTTTTCGGGGAGCAATTCAAACCCAAGGGGCTGGTACCTGGCTTTTAGCTTTAATTTCTCCAGGGCATCTATAACCATCTGGTTATGGTCCAGCACCAGGTCCGGCAGGTCGTCTATATCATACCAGTGCGCTCCATGTTTTTCTACCAGTTCCTTATCGTAATCGTTGATGCGTATTAATGCATATTGACCAATAGATACACAGCGGTATCCCGGGTCCCTGTTTGCAGCACCATAAGATTTGAGCTGCTCCATAAAAATATTTTTCAGGCCTGTGATCTCCTCCAGTACTCGTTGAGCAGCCTCATCTACATCCTCATTTAATTTTACAAAACTTCCAATAAGAGACCATTCTCCCATCAAAGGTTCTACCCGCCGTTTAAACACCAGGAGTTTGAGTCTTCCATCTTCAAAGCCAAAAATTATACAATCTGTCGCCACATACATTTTATCCTGTGGTGCATAAAAATCTTTATTTTCGTAAGACATAAAGTTGGATTGATTTAGACTGTTAAGATACAAAAAGCATCTATTTTTTAGGAAGTAAAAAAATTAATGTATAAATTACATTTATTATCTTTGTAGACAATCTAACATCTTTAACATTGAACAATTCAGGTCAAAATAAGGACAACCTTCCATTTGGGGTAAATTTCAAGGCTGAAGTACGCGTAGAATCGCCCGGCCGCATTAATCTTATTGGGGAACATACAGATTACAATAAGGGATTTGTATTGCCCACTGCCATTGATAAAAAGATCTTTTTTGAGCTGAAAAAAAACAGGACTCCCACCACCTGTAATATTCTAAGTGAAACCTTTAATTCCTCTTTCACTTTTGAGCTTAATAATTTTCAAAAAAGCAACACCACCTGGAAAAACTATATCCTGGGTGTGGTGAGTGAAATTCAAAAAAAGGGTAAAACTCTGGAAGGATTTGACTGTAAAATTAAGAGCGAGCTTCCCATTGGAGCAGGAATAAGTTCTTCAGCAGCTCTGGAATGTGGTCTTGCTGCGGGATTTAATGAACTATTTGACCTTAACCTTTCCAAACTTGAAATTGTAACTCTGTCCCAGGCCGCAGAAAATAATTTTGTTGGTTCAAATTGTGGGATTATGGACCAGTATGCCTCCACCATGAGCAAAGAGGGACATTTGATCCTCCTGGATTGTTTGACCCTGGAAGCAGAATTCATTCCTGCCAATTTCAATTCGTGCAAGGCCTTGCTTATAAATACCAAAGTCTCGCATAGCCTGGCCAACGGGGAATATAACACCCGCCGCAAAGAGTGCGAAACAGCCCTTGGCATTCTCCAGGAAAGGGAGCAGAAAGTTACTACCTTAAGGGACGTTTCTATGGAAATTCTGGAACGAAATGGCGATAGACTAAAGGATAAGCAATATGACCGGGTGAAATATGTCCTGGAGGAGAACAAGCGGGTTTTAACTGCTACTCAACTGCTTAAAGAGGGTAAATTGAAGGAATTTGGACAACTTATGTATCAGTCGCATTATGGTCTTCGGGATCTTTACGAGGTGAGTTGTAAAGAGCTGGATTTCCTGGTTGAATTTACGGAAGATAAAAATTTTATTTATGGCGCAAGGATGATGGGCGGGGGATTTGGAGGTTGTACCATCAATATAATAGAAGAGGATAAAATTGCCCAATTTGGAAAGGATGTCACTAAGGCTTATAAAGCTGAATTTGGAATAACACCAGATCTTATAACCGTAACCCCCGGGGAGGGAACGGTTGTTTCCTGGTTGTAAAACAGAACCAAAGTAAGGGCTGAATTTTTTACAGGATTAAAAAACACAAGAGATGAACGAGGCATTAAATTCTGCACCGCACAGGCGATATAATATTTTAACCGGGGAATGGGTGTTGGTTTCCCCTCACCGCACCAAACGGCCATGGCAGGGAAAAACCGAAAAAAATGCTGGTATAAAAAGTCCCTCATATTCACCCGAATGTTATTTATGTCCCGGCAATACAAGGTCTGGCGGAAAAGTAAACCCCGATTATAAAGAGCCTTTTTCCTTTGAAAATGATTTCCCGGCTCTGATGCCTGAAGGTCCTGAAGTGAAATTATCTACAGGCCTTTTACAGGCAGAATCTGAAACAGGAATTTGTAAGGTTGTTTGTTTTTCACCCGATCATTCCCTTACTCTTCCCGTGATGGAAGTTGAAGATATCACAAAGGTGGTGCAAACCTGGAAAAAGGAATTTAAGGACCTGGGGGCGATAGAAAATATCAATTCTGTACAGATCTTTGAAAATAAGGGGGACATCATGGGTTGCAGCAATCAGCACCCTCATGGTCAGATCTGGGCACAAAAATCGGTTCCCACAGAGATTCTCAAAAAAACCGAAAAATTCAGAGAATACTGGAGCAACCACAAAAGGAGTTTATTATCTGCTTACCTGGAACAGGAACTTGAAGCCGGGGAGCGCATTGTACTGCAGAATGAACATTTTGTAGCGCTGGTTCCCTTTTGGGCAGTATGGCCTTACGAAGTTATGATCCTTCCCCGTACCCATTACCAACATATAGGACAGCTTAATGCTGAGGAGGAAAAGGCCTTTGCATCTATCCTCAAGAACCTGTGCATTAAATACGATAATCTTTTTGAGACCTCATTTCCTTATTCCTCTGGCATCCATCAACAACCCACCAGCGGGGAAGACTTCCCCGAATGGCATTTTCATATGTTATTTTATCCACCCTTACTGCGATCTGCCACCATCAAGAAATTCATGGTGGGATATGAGCTATTTGCGAGTCCGCAACGGGATATTACCGCAGAACAGGCAGCGCAAAGCCTTCGGGAACTGCCGGATGTTCATTACACCAAAATATTTTGATCTTTAAATAACTCTATTTCCAGAACATCGCATACAACATCACCCAAATGATCATTACCGCAAAGGCTCCAATATTAAAGGTTGGACTGGTTTTGAACAAACGCTTGCTGAGCGGAATTCCTTTTTCATCATCTTTTCCTTTATTCTGAGCAAGACTCACAATTGCGATAATAATCATAGTAAGTACTGCTGTGTATCCCATTTGATCCAGGAAAGGAACATCAACAAAAATTGGATTGGAGGACCAGCCTTTTGGTGCAACCTTGAAATACATGGCTATAGGAATTGATGACAAGGCTCCAACAATAGCTCCTTTATTCGTAGTTTTCTTCCAGAATAACCCCAGAATGAAAATTGCAAGTATTCCCGGGCTCACTACCCCGGTATATTCCTGAATAAACTGGAAGGCCTGGTCTATTCCTCCAAGTAAGGGAGCCATAATACAGGCAATGATCAAGGCAACTGTGGCAGAGATCCTTCCCATGTTAACGGTACTTTTATCACTCGCATTCTTATTGATATATTGCTTGTAAATATCCATTGTGAAGATGGTGGAGGTGGAATTTAGCATAGAGGCCAATGATGACACGATCGCGGCTGTAAGGGCTGCAAACGCAACTCCTTTTAATCCGGTAGGCAGGAACTGAAGCAACCAGGGGTACGCCCTGTCTGCCTGCCCAACAGACGGAAGATTTTTTAGCCCCGCTTCTCCAAGTCTTGCAAGGATCTCAGGATCATTCACCATTACATAAGCAGCGATTCCCGGAACCACTACTATGAGCGGAATTAAAAGCTTTAAAAATGCCGCCAGGAGAATTCCTTTCTGGGCTTCTTTTAGAGATTTTGCAGCCAGGGTTCGCTGAATGATATATTGATTAAAACCCCAGTAATATAGATTGGCAACCCACATTCCACCTAACAAAACTCCAAGGCCCGGCAAATTGTTGTATTCGGGATTGGACTTATCAAGTATCATTGCAAACCTGTCTGGTGCGGCATCATACACCGCTGTTAGTCCGGCAAGGACGCCTTCCCCTCCAGATACCATATTAAGGGCAAGATAGGTGGTTGCAAGTCCGCCTAGTACAAGGAATATCACCTGGATCACATCTGTCCAGGCTACGGCTTTGAGTCCGCCATACAGGGAATAGGCCGCCGCAAAAAGTGCCAGTCCAATTACCCCATAGATCATTGGAATTCCCATAATGGTTTCCAAAGCAAGGGAACCAAGATATAGTACCGAAGTTAAGTTTACAAACACATACAGGGCGATCCAGAAAATTGCAAGAATGGTCTTTAAATTTGTGGAAAATCGTTTTTCAACAAATTCAGGGATAGTATAAAGTCCTTTTTCAATGAAGATGGGCAGAAAATATTTTCCAACAATGATAAGGGTGATCGCGGCCATCCATTCATAGGACGCAATTGCAAGACCCAAAGCAAAGCCGGAACCAGACATCCCAATGAATTGCTCGGCTGATATGTTGGCTGCTATCAGCGAGGTCCCTATCGCCCACCAGGGCAAAGACTTACTGGCCAGGAAATAATCTTCAGCATTTTTCTGGTGTCCCTTTTTTTCCCTGGACATCCATAAACCTACTCCTAATATTAAAACGGCATATGCAATGAAGATGAAATAATCCCAGAATCCAAAAGTAGTTGTCATCATGTACTAAAAAATTAAAGCTATGTTTCTGTGTAGGTTTTGGTTTAAAAATTTGGCCGGGAATTTATACGGTCGCCATAAATATAAAATTAATATAAATATAACCGTACGATTTACGCTTATAAATTATCCTGCTGATTTTCAAAAGCAAAAGCTGCGATGCAATTCCCTATAATCATTAAACCTAGCTCTAAGAAAAGATATTTACCCGATTTTAGCAATAAGTCACCTCCTCTTTCTAGGAAAGAAGAAAAAATGGGCAGGGGTTCAAGGCTTTTTCACGGTAAAAAAGTTATTTTTGCCTTATGGCTTTATCAAACAACGACATTTTTAAGAAACTGAGAGTCGCGTTAAAATTGCGTGATGACGATATTGTAGAAATTTGTGCACTCGTAGATTTTAAGGTGACCAAAAGTGAACTGGGCGCGATCTTTCGGGCAGAGGATCATCCAAAATACATGGAATGCGGGGATCAATTCCTTCGCAATTTCCTCAACGGCCTGGTGATCTATAAACGGGGACCTATGCCTAAAAAAGGCGATGCTGCGCCGGTGTCACCCTCGAATGTTGCTCCTAAAGAAAACGAAAAAAAAATATAATCATCAAAAAAAATTCCCGGCATTACCGGGAATTTTTTATTTAATCCATTTTTTTCATTCGCACCGGAAGTATGTAAGCTTTTCCGGATTCCCACTTTTTCCCGTGAAGTTTTTTTCCTCCAAGTTTTTCGGATACAAATTCCCTTACAAAGGGATCATTGCATATTACAGAATACACCTGGATCTCTTTTTCCTCATTAAGGTAAAAAACTACTCTTCCATACAGACTTCTTTCTAATAGCAGAAAGTCATCTTCCAACATCTTGCTTATTTCAAGCGTTTTTGAAGGGTTAATGGATGTAAATTCAGATCCCTCAATAGCCATTACATTGCCGGAGATCATGATCGCCAAAGCGATCCCGAAGGTTTTTAAATGTCTCATAACTGTTCGTTTTAAAATTGATGATTTTAAAGATGATTGATACCTTAATGACGGCTATTCAATCAATTATGTTACAGTTGGAGAAAATTTTAACCATTTTAAACCGAAAAATCTTACAAAAAAACCCCTGAAGAAAACTTCAGGGGTTGGAATTATTAGGTAATAATATGATTATTTAAGTACTGCCTGTACTTTATCTGCTGCTTCCTGAAATTCAGTTGCGCTGTGAAAATCAAATCCGCTTTGGTCAATGATCTCCTTGGCAATATCGGCATTGGTTCCCTGTAATCTTACAATAATTGGAACCTTAACTGCATCCCCCATATTTTTACAGGCATCTACAATTCCCTGGGCCACACGGTCACAACGAACAATACCTCCAAAAATATTGATAAGGATAGCTTTTACCTTTTCATCTTTTAAAATTAGTCTAAGGGCCTCTTCCACTCTCTTAGCATCTGCAGTACCACCCACATCTAAAAAGTTTGCCGGCTCACCACCTGCTTGTTTGATAAGGTCCATCGTTGCCATTGCAAGTCCGGCCCCATTTACCATACAACCTACGTTTCCGTCAAGATCTACATAGTTGAGACCTACTCTTTTTGCTTCAACTTCTACAGGATTTTCTTCACGAATATCACGCATTTCGGCATAATTCTTATGGCGGTATAATGCGTTGTCATCTAAAGTAACTTTGGCATCAACTGCCATTATCTTATCATCACTGGTCTTTAAAACCGGGTTGATCTCAAAAAGGGAAGAATCTGAATTTTCAAAGGCTTTGTAAAGTGCCATTACAAATTTGGTCATCTCCTTAAAACCATTTCCGCTTAATCCAAGATTAAAGGCGATCCTTCGGGCCTGGAAAGGCATCAATCCTACGGTAGGATCAATTTCTTCAGTAAAGATAAGTTCAGGAGTATTTTCAGCAACAGATTCTATGTCCATTCCACCTTCGGTAGAATACATGATCATATTGCGGCCTGTAGCGCGGTTCAAAAGAACCGACATATAATATTCTTCTGGCTCGTTATCTCCCGGGTAGTAAACATCTTCAGCAACCAATACCTGGTGAACTCTTTTTCCTTCAGCAGAAGTTTGAGGAGTAACAAGGTCCATTCCAATGATGTTTCCTGCAATTTCTTCAACTTCCTTAAGGTTCTTGGCTAGTTTTACCCCGCCACCTTTACCACGGCCACCTGCGTGCACCTGGGCCTTGATCACGTGCCAACCTGTTCCGGTTTGCTCGGTAAGTTCTTTTGCAGCATCTACTGCTTCTTTTGCATTATGAGCAACAATACCACGCTGGATGCGCACGCCAAAGCTGCTTAGTATTTCTTTTCCTTGATATTCATGTATGTTCATAATCTGCTTTTTCTTCAGTATTAATTACGGTTGACAAAAGTAGGAAAACCAAAAGTATTGTACCAATATTTTTTGGTTAATCGGGCCTTCACCCAGTTGAATGTCAAATCGCTGTAACCTCAACATAAATTCCCAGGATAATTCGGGCGTTTGCCTGCTATAAAACTGTTGCAGCTTCAGGTATTATCCCAACTCCTGAATTGCGCAAATCTCCGGTTAAATAAGGGATTGTTTGCTCCCGATTACTAAACTTTGATATTTTGGTAAAAAACAATTTGGTTGATTTCGTTATTTTTAAGTCCTGAACTTGGGCTTATCCCAATTTCTCCTGTATTTTTGTGAATTAATTTTTCCCATATGACCAATCAAGACCTGCTTAAAATTGCCCGGGATTTCGAAAGCCCTGTTTATGTGTATGATGCTGAAAAGATCCTTTCTCAATATGACCGACTTACCTCTGCTTTTAAAAATGTAAAGGACCTTAGGATAAATTACGCGGTTAAGGCACTATCCAATATTTCAATTTTAAAATTATTAAAGACCCGCGGTGCGGGACTTGACACAGTATCTATTCAGGAAGTGCAACTGGGCCTTAAGGCGGGATTTGATCCTTCTGAGATCCTTTACACCCCAAACGGGGTTTCTCTTGAGGAGATCGAAGAGGTCGCAGAACTGGGTGTGCAAATTAACATAGACAATCTTTCTATCCTGGAGCAGTTTGGTACCAAACATCCAAAAGTGCCTGTGTGTATTCGTATTAATCCGCATA
The DNA here is from genome assembly GCA_039989915.1 of Gillisia sp. Taxonomy (GTDB): domain Bacteria; phylum Bacteroidota; class Bacteroidia; order Flavobacteriales; family Flavobacteriaceae; genus Gillisia. The sequence continues at coordinate 75,689 of JBDXGW010000015.1, read as the reverse complement.
TCCTGGCAGGTGGTAATTCCAAGATCTCTGTTGGGCATGTAGATTCCAAATTTGGAGTTTCCATTCACCAGATCCCACATTTACTTCGTATTGTTGAAAATACAGGGATGAATATTAATGGGATACATATGCATACCGGGAGTGATATCCTGGACATAGAGGTATTTTTGCGGGCATCAGAAATTCTTTTTGATGCTGCAAAACATTTCAAAAACCTGGAATTCATTGATTTTGGTAGCGGATTCAAAGTCCCATATACCGCCGGCGATATAGAGACCGATATTGAAGAACTGGGAGAAAAACTCACCAAACGGTTTAAGGATTTTTGCGAAGATTACGGCCGCGAACTCACCCTGGTATTTGAACCCGGAAAATTCCTGGTAAGTGAGGCTGGGAAATTCCTGGCCCGTGTAAATGTGATCAAGCAAACTACCTCAACAGTATTCGCGGGTGTAGATTCAGGTTTCAATCATCTTATACGGCCTATGTTCTATGGCTCTCACCATGATATTCACAACATATCCAATCCAGAAGGTAAACAACGCTTCTACTCGGTAGTTGGTTACATTTGCGAGACAGATACTTTTGCCCAAAACCGAAGGATCGCTGAGATTACTGAAGGAGATATTCTGGCTTTCAGCAATGCCGGGGCCTACAGTTTTTCTATGGCCAGCAATTACAATTCGCGTTACCGCCCAGCCGAAGTGCTTTGGTATAATGACCAGGCTCATTTGATAAGAGAGCGCGAAACCTTTGAAGATCTTTTAAAGCACCAGGTGATCATTGATTTTGATAAGGTAGAAGCTTAAAAAAACAGACTGGATAACCTCCTTTATTTCCCTTTTTGCTGTGATAGAAATTATTGCTGAAAAAAATAAAAAGGCATAATATTTAGTCAATTTTAATAAAATTCAATTTCCAATATCTTAGATTTATTTTCTGAAACTCCCGTTTTATGAAGAAGATCTTTTGGGTAGCGGCCATTCTCCTCATTTTATTCCTGGCACTGGTATATATCTCGGTTTCCGGAAATAGAGAGGACCATGAAACCGCTATTATAGTGGATATTGAAGACCTTGATAATGTTGATTTCAGCGAACATGATTCAATTACGGTTGCTGCCACAACCTTGTACAAAGGCAACCTTTTAAAAGAAACCATGCAGGGGAAAAATTACCGGGAGGCCTGGGCCACCCCGGTAACCGTTCCTGTGGTGTTTCTTGACACCCTGCACGGGGGACTCAAAATTGTAAAGGAGGGCGGGGGTTCTCAAACCCGCTCCCTTCGCCTGGAAAGCAAAAAGGGGATTTTATACAGCCTGCGCAGCATCAATAAAGACCCCGAATCGCATGTGCCCGAATTTGCCAAAACCCTGGGACTTCAAAATATAGTTATAGACGGGATCTCTGCCCAGCATCCCTACGGTGCGGTGGTGGCTGCAGCCCTGGCTGAAAGTGCAGGTGTACTGCACACCCACCCGCGGCCAATGTTCATTCCCCGCCAGAAAACCCTGGGAGATTATAATGACAAATATGGCGACCAGTTGTACCTCCTGGAATACGAAACCGAAGGAAAAGTAAACTGGACTCCCTATAAAGAGGTGAAAGAAATAATTGAAACAAAGGACCTTCAAGAATTAAGGGCCAAAATTGGGGAGAAGGTAAAAATTGACAAAAGCGCCCTGGTGCGCGCGAGATTATTTGACCTGCTTATTGGCGACTGGGACAGGCATGCAAAGCAATGGGGCTGGGTGCTTCGGGAAAAGGACGGGGTTTATACCGCTATCCCACTTCCGGGAGACCGGGATAATGCCTTTTTTAAACTGGACGGGGTAATTCCCACCATTATTTCCCATAAAACCGTTGAACCCCTTGTACGGCCTTTTGAAAAAGAAATAGATTATATGCCCGGCCTGGTCTATAAATTTGATGTTTATTTCCTAAGGAATACTCCTGAAGATATTTTTATTCAGGAAGCAAAATACCTTCAGCAAACCCTTACAAATGAAAAAATTGAAGCCGCACTTCACTCCTGGCCTGTTTCCCTGTACAAGCTCAATGGGGAAGAAATTATCGCAAAGATCAAACAACGGCGGGAAGACCTGGTAAATTATGCGATCGCCTTTAGAAAGATTATAGAGGAAAGGGACGTAGTGAGCGAACCCCTTAAGGGATCTGAGGATCTGGAATTGGTTCCCGCTTTGGTAAAATGCTTTGAATGTTATCCCGGGTAATAACACCTTTCCATTAAAATACGACAGCCCCGCTTCAGGCATATATTCTCCAAAACCTGATCCCTGTCAGTTTTTAACCCGGTGATTTCCTGTACCTTTAGAGCATTAAATTATATGAGGATATGAACACACTTGAAGTACCCAACGACCTTGAAATAGCTAAACAAACCCCATTAAAACATATCATCCAGATCGCTACAAAATTAGGCCTGGAACCGGATGATATAGAAATGTATGGGAAATATAAGGCGAAGTTACCCCTATCCATTATTGATAAAGATAAAGCAGCAGAGGGTAATCTTATTTTGGTAAGCGCCATATCCCCCACTCCTGCCGGAGAGGGAAAAACCACTGTATCTATAGGTCTTAGTGAAGGGCTAAACCTCCTTGGAAAAAAATCTGTAGTGGTGATAAGAGAACCATCGCTGGGTCCTGTGTTTGGGATCAAGGGAGGAGCTACCGGAGGTGGCTACTCACAAGTTCTGCCTATGGAGGATATCAACCTGCATTTTACAGGAGATTTTTCGGCTGTGGAAAAAGCACATAATTTACTTGCAGCTCTTATAGATAATAATTTACAGAACAAATATAACAGCCTTAACCTGGACCCTCGTACCATTTCTTTAAAAAGGGTGATGGATATGAATGACAGGGCCCTTCGAAATATTGTGATTGGCCTTGGAGGAACCGGTTCCGGCATTCCCCGCGAAAGCGGCTTTGACATCACGGCGGCTTCTGAAGTTATGGCCATTATGTGTCTGGCCCAGGATATTGAAGATCTCAAAAAACGCCTTGGAAATATCTTTGTAGGATACACTTTTGAAAGAAAACCAATTTATGCCCGCGATCTTAATGCACAAGGCGCAATGGCAAGTCTGCTGAAAGATGCCATAAAACCCAACCTGGTACAAACCATTGAGGGCAACCCCGCAATTATACATTTAGGGCCATTTGCCAATATTGCACAGGGAACAAACTCTGTTCTGGCTACAAATATGGGATTAACCCTTGCAGATTATACTGTAACCGAAGCTGGTTTTGGTTTTGACCTGGGTGCCGAGAAATTTTTTGATATAAAATGCCAGAGCGCGGGGCTTTCACCCAAAGCGGTTGTAATTACAGCTACAATTCGCGCCCTTAAATATCATGGGGGTGCAGCACTGGACAGCTTGAAGATCCCAGATCCTATTGCTTTGCTAAGAGGGCTTCCAAACCTGGAAAAACACCTGGAAAGTGCAAAATTATTCAACGTAACTCCGGTAATCGCAATAAATCTTTTTGCTTCTGATACTGAGGAAGAGATCAATATTTTAAAGGAATTTGCTGAAGAAAAAGGCGTAAAAATAGCCGTGGCCAATGTATGGGGAGCCGGTGGTGAAGGTGCTCTTGAACTTGCCGAAAAAGTAATTGAAGTGGTAGAGGCTAACACCAGTAAATTTAGGCCCCTGTATACCTGGGATATGCCGGTGATCTCAAAAATTGAGACCATTGCAAAAAATGTATATGGTGCCGCCAATGTAGAGTTTTCTCCCAAAGCTAAACGCGATCTTAAGACCATTGCAAACCTGGGATTGGAAGGCCTGCCAATATGTATGGCAAAAACCCAGAAATCTCTTTCAGATGATCCCACATTAATTGGACGTCCCCGGAATTTCACTGTCACAGTAAGGGAAATAGAGATTGCTGCAGGAGCCGGATTTATAATCCCAATTACAGGGGATATGATGCGTATGCCCGGGTTGCCCGCGCACCCCGCATCAGAGAATATCGATATTGATAACGAAGGAAATATTTTTGGCCTGTTCTAGCAGAAATTAGCCCAACCGGGTTTTTCATTGACCTTGATCAAAACCTAACAGTTGTCAAGCTAAGGTTAAATCTGAAAAACCCGGCGGGTAAAAATCTTATCTTGCAGGTCTAACTGCGAGCTCATGTTTTACATTCTACACCAACCAGATGGCCTTGAAGAAGTAGAAAAAAATATCCTGCCCTTCCTCGAAGGCCGGGAATATCAATTGCTTACTTTCCCACCGGAAAAAGACTTTATTCCCGAAGAAAATGCGGTATTTATTACCTACCTGGACGATGAAAAGTTACGGGAGTTCATTCCCTTTGCGGCCGGTAAAAAATGGGCTTCGGCGGTGTTGCCTCACCCAGGGAACAAGTATACAAGCAAAGGTTTGGGAATTTCGGAAAAAACAGAAGAGGCCGTGGCCGAGATACTCCAAAATGAAGAAACCCACAATCTGGATATTTTATTCTGCAACGGGGTTCCTGTATTTCAATCGGTTAACATTGGCGATGTCTTTGCACTTACCGAATCCGGAAAAAACACCTTTACCTCAGAGGTGTATCGCTTCCTGAAGAACATAAGAAAACTACCCTCCCTAATTCATCGTTCCTTCACCATAAGTTCCGGCGGGGAACGAATTATACACACCTCTGCTTTGGGAATTATCGTGGTTGAACACCCCCTTAATTCGGTAGTATCAAAAAGGCTTATCCCTGCAAATCCGGTAAATGACGGGATGTTTAATGTGCTTATTCTTTCGCCCCAAAATATCCTGGAGCTTTTATGGTTTTTATGGAGAAGTCTTATTCCCAAAAAGAAACCTATAAACAGTTTGCCACAATTCATTGGGCAAATAAAGACCTCAGATCTTAAAATTGAGAATAATTCTCCTATAGAATATACAGTTGATGGTTCCACCAAAACCTCAAACGAAATTTTGCTGGAAATAAAACCGGAAGCTTTGATCCTGAAACAGGCGAGTATTTTTGCTCCCGTGGAAAAAGTTACCGAAACTAAAAAAAGCATAAAAACCGATAGGCTTCCTACGGGCGAAAAAAGGGAAGAACTTTCAAAACGAAAATTACCGCTTTTCCCCAGGGCTACTACCGAGGAATTTGAAGACCTGTTTAAAGTGCTTCGGGAAAATGGAAGGGTAACAGCCCCATATATAATTATGATGGTGCTTTCCACGCTTATCGCAACCTTTGGGTTATTTGGAAACTCCTCGCCGGTTATCATTGGAGCAATGATCCTGGCGCCCATTATAACCCCTATTGTTTCTTTTTCAATGGGAATGGTACGTTATGATGTAAATATGCTTAAAACCGGTATTACTACCATTATTGTGGGGACACTTGTGGCACTATTAGTGGCCGGAGTGGTAAGTTTAATAATCCCTTTGAAGATCCTTACTTCTGAAATTGATGCCCGATTATCTCCCACCTTACTTGATATGGGTATTGCGGTAGCATCTGGTGTGGCCGCCGCCTATGCGCATGCTGAAAAAGGAATAGCAAAAAGCCTTGCCGGGGTGGCGATTGCGGTTGCCCTTGTGCCGCCGCTCTCGGTAGCGGGAATTGGAATTGGCTGGTGGGACTGGGATGTATTTTCAGGAGCATTTTTATTGTATCTCACTAACCTTGCAGGGATAATTATGTTTGCGGGAATAACTTTTTTATTACTGGGATTTGCCCCTTTCAGAAGGGCTCGCCTTGGACTGGTCTATACCCTTGTAATAATTATTCTGGTAATGATCCCGCTCTCGCTGTCCTTTGACCGTATTACCGAAGAAGCCCGAATTACGAGACAACTGGAAGGCACTCAATTTGATGATGTGTACTTAAAAGATGTAAAAGTGCGGTTTGGAAAGCGCCTTGTAGTTTCCCTTAGACTCGTAAGTCCGAAAGCCATAGAGGCCGACCTAATGGGTAGTATTAAAGAAAAAATTGAAGATAAAATAGGAAAACCGGTTACCCTGGAAGTGGTTTCGGCTATTGAGTTCTAACCCTGATTCCATAAAAAATAAAAGAGGCTGTGCGGAATTGGCGTAAGAAGAAATTATATTCTCCTTATAACCAATCTTTCCGGGACAGCCTCTTTTTATAGATCTAAATTCTTAGGTTTTAATTTCCTTTACTTCGCCTTCTGTTTTTTTACCTTTTAAATAGGTGTCCAGAAATTTAAGGGTTTTCTCATAGGCCTCGATCTGGTTTTCCTTTTTTACAAATCCATGGCCCTCATCTTCAAATAATACATATTCAACCGGCACCCCGTTCTTTCTCACATTTTCAACAATTTCATCAGATTCTATCTGCAATACCCTTGGATCCTGAGCCCCCTGTAAAACCAATAAGGGTTTGGTAACATTTTCGGTATGGAACAAAGGAGAAATCCTTCTTAATCTTATGCTGTCCTCGGTATTTGGATCGCCCATTTCCAGGTAAAGAGCATCCTTAAAGGATTCCCACCAGGGCGGGATACTTTGCAGGGTGCGCATCCAGTTTGTAACTCCATAGATATTTACCCCTACATCAAATTCTTCGGGAGCAAAAGTTAATGCGGCCATGGTCATGAATCCGCCATAGGAACCTCCAATAATTCCAATTTTATCGGGATCAATTTCGGGTTGATCTGCCAGCCAGTTCTTTCCTTCCACACAATCCTGAAGGTCTTTTTCACCGTGGTTCTGGTCGTCCATCTGGAAGAAAGTTTTCCCGTAACCACTGCTTCCACGGTTGTTCACAGCAAGAACGGCATAGCCATGATTTACCAGGTATTGTATAAAGGAGCTGAAATTTTGCATCGATTGTCCTCCCGGGCCACCGTGCACCCACACCAATGCAGGTACCTTATTATCTTTAGTGGCATTAAGAGGTTTATAGTATATCGCGGGGATCACGGTCCCGTCAAAGGATTCATACCGTATCACCTCTGCAGCCACCAGGTCCCGTTGATCAATATCCTTATTTAGAACATTGGTGAGCCTGGTATGTTTTCCGGTTTCCATATCATACGCGTACAGGTTGGTGGGGGTATGGGAACCTCCAACATTTAATACCGCCATGCGTTCATCCCTGGAAATACTTATCCCGGTTATAAAGGCATTCTCAAATTTTGGAAGATCAAGAAATTTTTCGGTTTTTGTGTTCATGACTTCAACTTTATTGGCGGCATCTTCATTTACATAGGTAACCCTATAAGTTCCTTTATCACTAAAGCCCATACCCACAATGTCCCATTTCTTTTTCATTACTTCTTCTGAAGTTTTATTCTCTATATCATATTTCATAAGAGCATGAAATTCTCCTGCAGCATCTGTGGTGTAATACAGGAATTTATTGTCTTTGGAAAAGTCCTGCGGATAATTTCCACTTTGGGACGTGTTCACCTGCGTTAGACTTTTATCCCTGAAATTGTAAAGGAACAGGTCGGAGTCATTTGTATTTAGTGCTTTGCCCAGGGCAATAAAATTCCCATCGGGTGAAATTCCCCCAAATTCATAGGCATCAGAATTTTCATAGATAAGCTCTGGCGTAAAGGTCATGGTATTCATCTTGTAAACATCGGTATACCTGCTGTCCCTTTGATTGCTTCCATAATAGAAACTTTTGCCATCCTGACTCCATCCATAAAATAAAGCCCTGGCATCTTTTGCAGGAGTAATACGGCTTATGCTGTCTCCATCCATTACAAACAGTTTATAGATCTCATCGCCGTTATCATCCATCCTGAAGAGGATCCTTTCATCTTCAGGGAAATAGGAAATTGCGAAAACCGAGGCGCTGTCTGAACTGGTGAGGGCTGTAAAATCTCCCCCGGTTGATGGTACGGTGTACATATTAAAAATCCCGGAGCGGTTGCTGGTAACCAGCAACTTCGAATTATCTGGTGAAAAGCTTCCGCCAAAAACAGACTCATTATCCATGAACTGTTCAATAGTGTACGTAGCAATTTCTCTTTTCTCTTCCTTTTTTTCCTCCTCTTTTTTACAGGAAACCAGGGGGAGCAAAAGCGCAAAAAATAAAATTTTAAATTTCATAAATAATAATGGTTAGTTAATACCTGATACTAATGTAGATAAAAAACTGATTCCTTGGTATTTACGCTGAAGAAAATTAAATCAGGAATACCTGGGTGTTATAGATGAAAGAAAGATTCTACTCTCCCTGTTCAAAATTCCCAGAGGCTTGTCCCGAAATTCTAAAGGTATTTTCCTATTTGTACCTGGTAGACTTACCTATTAGTTTTTGATATTGGGAATGTTTTTTTAGTATCTTTTATAATTATTGCCATTATCATCAATGAAAGATATAGCCGTGCAGTAGGTTCTCTAATTATGGAAAACCAAATAAAAAAATAACAATACTATTTTAAATTATGGAAAATTATAAGATTCCTTCCCAAACACGCATTGGTCATGTACACTTAAAAGTTGCCGACCTGAACCGTTCCCTGGCATTTTACCGGGACCTCCTGGGGTTTGAAGTGACTACGTATTACGGCGACCAGGCTGCATTTATTTCAGCCGGTGGTTACCACCATCATATTGGGCTAAATACCTGGAATAGCCAGGGTGCTCCACCCGCTCCCAAAAACGGAGTGGGTTTATTTCACACTGCCATTCTTTATCCCACGCGCAGCGATCTGGCCAGGATCCTGAAAAGAATAATGGAAGCAAAATATCCTCTAACCGGGGCAGCCGACCATGGGGTTTCCCATGCTTTATACCTTGATGATCCCGATGGAAACGGGGTAGAATTATATTGGGACCTCCCCAAAGAGAAATGGCCCCAAAAACAAGATGGCAGCCTTGAAATGTACACAAGGCCCCTGGACCTGGAAGAACTACTAAAGACAGCGGGCTGATTTATTTTTTAAGTGAAAAATCGATAAATAAGGTAAAATTATGAATTCTATATGATGAATGTTATCGCTGATGGTCTTTAAAATTCCTATTTTTAAGAAAATGTAATTACAAATTAAAATTTAAAACCATGAGTTATTATTTTTCAAAAACAGTTGATCAAAATTTTGAGGATGCCATTGAGAAGGTAACAGGGGAACTAAAAAAAGAGGGTTTTGGGATACTCACTGAAATTGATGTTAAGGAAACTTTTAAAAAGAAACTGGATATGGATTTTAGGAAGTACAGGATCCTTGGGGCCTGTAATCCAAAAATGGCTCACCAGGCCATTACCGTTGAAAGTAGAATTGGCACCATGCTGCCCTGTAACGTAATTGTACAGGAACTGGAAAACGGGCAGGTTGAAGTAACCGCGGTAGACCCGGTGGCTTCAATGAGTGCGGTAAAAAATGACCAGTTGGGTGCGGTGGCGCAACAAGTGAGAGAAGGGTTAAAAAGGGCAATAGACAGTCTTTAAGCAACCTTAATTCAATATCCGGATAGGTCTTCAATAACAAGGCTTATCCGGATTTTTTTATTCCTGAAAATTCTTTTCAAAAATATTTTCAATGTAACAATTGTAACTGTGTTAGCCTTTGTATGAATGTATTTTTGCCTTTGAAATTATAATTCAATATGAATTTTTTAAATAAATATAAACTCACTTTTCTTGGGGTTTTGGCAGGCGCAATTGGCGGTTATTTATATTACCATTTTATTGGTTGCTACACCGGTGGCTGCGCAATAACTTCCCAACCTGTGAACAGTACAATTTATGGCGCGTTCATGGGAGGATTGCTTTTCAATACCTTTCAAAAGGAAAGAACTAAAAAGGATGTAATATGAAATGAGCATAAGGGAAACTTGGTATAAACACCAATGAGGATATGCGAATTACATATGACAGATAAAAAACAATAAATATACACATATGAATACAGAGGATTTAATTAAAGAGAATAAAGGAACTATCGTAGATGTACGTACAGCACCGGAATTCATGGGTGGTCACGTGGCCGGTTCGGTGAACATCCCGTTACAGGAGATCAATAGTCGGCTAGAAGAGCTTAAAGGACTTCAATCGCCTTTAATTCTTTGCTGTGCCTCGGGTAACCGAAGTGGGATGGCAACACAGATCCTGTCTCAACAGGGAATTGAATGTGTGAATGGTGGCTCATGGCTAGAGGTTAATTATGTACAATCTCAATATGTATAATTATGCTAAATAGTCTAAAAAATCTTTTCGGATTAGGCCCTAAGGTCGATTACGCTACCCTGGTAAAAAATGGTGCCACCATATTAGATGTTCGTACCAAGCCGGAATATGGAAATGGGCATATAAAAGGGTCTAAAAACATTCCGCTGGGATCGCTGCAACAAAACCTGGGTAAAATTAAAAAAAACACCCCGGTAATTACCTGCTGCGCTTCAGGAATGCGAAGTTCTTCTGCAAAAAACATCCTGATAGCTCAGGGATATACAGAGGTATATAATGGCGGTGCATGGACCAGCCTTCAGAATAAATTATAAGAGAATATAGTCATAGGTTAACTATCTTTCAGTTAACAATCCAAGGCTGTCCCGGGAAACCGGGATGGTCTTTTTTTTTGGCTTTTTTTTCTGAAAAAAAATTGGAAACAGAAAAAGAATTAAATTTGAAATAAGGAGGGTTATATTTCTCACGCTTTTTTCAATGGAATCAACTAACACCAATTGCGATGTTCCTGAATTGTGGAAAGAACATCAAAAGGAGCTTAAAAATTTTATTTTAAAGCGGGTCAAAGACCGGGATGTTGCCAATGAAATTCACCAGGAAGTCCTGCTAAAGGTTTATAATTTTTGCATGAACAAAAGCGGGGTACGCAATGTGAGAAGCTGGTTATTCCAGATCGCACAAAATACTATTATTGACCATTACCGCAAACAATCCAAATTCAGGGACCGGGAAGTACCGGAAAAAATAGAAGAAAATGAAAATCTGGCTTTTCAGGAAGCTCTTAATTTTATCACACCAATTTTAAATTTTCTTCCTCCCGAATATTCTGAACCCTTGAAAATGGCCGATATAGAAGGCATGCGACAATCTGCTATTGCACAAAAGCTTGGGCTTTCCCTGCCTGCTACCAAATCCCGTATTCAAAGAGGGAGGCAACTCCTTATGGCAGAGTTTATAACCTGTTGTGATTTTGAAAAGGATACCGCAGGGAACCTGCTCTCCTTTAGCATAAAAAACTCCTGTACCCCTCTTCAAAAAATAAAAAAAGATATTTCTCAATAATTTTTGCGTCTTTTTACGCCCTGGTTCGTCCTGAATGTGTATACCTTTTAAACACATTTAAAATGAAAAGATTTCACCCACAACTCAAAGTGAAAAACCCCGGCGAAAATACAGGTTTCTCAAAGGCCTTGTTCAATATCTCTTCAACTGTTATAAAATACGATTCACCACCTGCTATGGAAGCTATAAAAATTAAAAACATGGGATCTTCCCACTGGCCGCGGGTAAAAGCGATCTATGAAAATGGAATTGCAACCGGCCATGCTACTTTTGAAACCACGGCTCCCAATTGGGAAATATGGGACCGGGATCATCTAAAATTTGCCCGTCTTATTGCGCTGGTAAATAAAGATATAGTGGGCTGGGCGGCCCTAAGTCCTGTTTCCGGCCGTTGCGTATACGGTGGGGTGGCTGAAGTAAGCCTCTATGTGGCAGAGGGTGCCCGTGGACTGGGAATTGGAAAGAAATTGATGGAACATCTCGTAACCTTAAGCGAAGAGAATGGAATATGGACCCTGCAGGCAGGGATCTTTCCTGAAAATATTCCTAGTGTCCAACTGCATGTAAAAGCAGGCTTTAGAATTATTGGGAAAAGGGAGAAAATTGGAAAATTGAATCACATTTGGAGGGACAGCCTGCTCCTTGAAAAACGCAGCAGCAAAGTTGGTATTGCTGAAGAATTAAATCCACTTTAAAAAGGACTTTAAAGTATTGGTTCTCCATCCAGGTTTAGGTTCCCTATTGTATGGTGAAGAGGACTGCATGGTGGTCCCAACCATTACAAGGATATTTATTTTCCTTAAATGATGCCTGGCCAAGCCTGAGAGGTCATTTTCCTTTTCTTGAAAATAAGGAGGACCTGAGGCTTCTATCCTCGCCCATAGGTTAAAATATGAGCTAAAGAACCACATCTACATTGATTCATTTAAGTTATAAACCAGCCGTATTCTACGTACGGTTGGGTTTTATAACAAAGGGTACTGAAAATTAATTTTCTTAATGAGATTTATTAAAACTTACTCCTAATGCATTATATTTCAATAATTTAAAGTAATTTAATGGGCTCTTTTACTAAAGAGCAGTCACCCTCCATTATCCTGAAAATTCCCCTCGAAATTATTGAAACACCTTAAGTTATTTATAATGCCCGGTTTTTCTGGCTTATTCTAAACCTACTTTACAAGCCCTGTTTCTCAATGGCTGCTGCAAATGCAACAAGTTTAACCTACAGAAATTTTCAATTAATTAACTAGGTAAAGATGAACCACTAAAAATCAACAATTATGAAAACAAAAAAGATTACAGGATCCATCCTTCTGTTCCTTATGTCATTTATGGGATTACTGGCACAGGAAGAACAGGATATGCAAATGTTCCTGGTTCATGAAGACAGAACCAAACCGGCCATGGCCAAAAAGCATGAAACCATTGACAAAGAGCTTATTGGTGCAATGAGACAAAATGAGATCAATGATTTTAGCTGGATCACATTGGTCACCGAGGATTTCCGCTATATATACATTTCTCCTCTTGATAAAATGGCCGATCTGGACAAAGATCCATTTGCCAGTCTAAGCGAAAAAATAGGTCAAAGGGAAACTAAAAAGATCTTTGATAAATTTAACGATACTTATGAAGAGCACGGTGATTATATCCTGATTCTGGATAAAAAACTTTCCTATCAACCGGGAGGGATCAATACCACGCCGGTGGGGAAAAACTACAGGCATATTACAATGTATCATTACACCCCTGCCAATGCTGAAAAAGCCGAGGATCTGGCAGAAAGGTTCCTGGATCTTTACACCAAAAAGAATTCCCAGATGGATTATCGCCTCTACAGAAGCGGCTTTGGTATTATGGGTTCCTTTTTCTGGGTGGTAACGGCCGCTGAAAGCCCAGAGGATTTTGAACGCATGCGGGAGGATAACCGGCAATTATTTGGGCAGGAAGGGGAATCCTTGGTTGATAAACTCTTACAAACCGTTTCAAGAATTGAAGTCATTCGGGGATATATAAGGCCCGACCTTGGATATCAACCCAGGAACTAGACTATACTTTTTATCAACACACAATTAAATGGAAACGCGTTGCAAACACCATTTAACCTGCCTGCTGGCAAACAGGGATATGCGAATTGCCTATTACCATTAAAAACAATAACTATCTAAATATTTAAATATGAAAAAAAATCCAACCTTCATCCTTTTTTCAATTTCAGCACTCCTGCTTTCCACCGGGGTAATTTGTGCCCAGGATGCGGTTAAAGCCGACCCTGAACATTACAAAGTTGAGATGGAAAACGAATTTGTACGGGTCCTCAGGATCACTTATGGACCAGGAGAAAAATCTGTATTGCACGAACATCCAAAAGGTGTAGCGATATTTTTAACAGATTACAACGTTCAATTTACCTTACCATCCGGTGAAGAAGTGCCAATTGGTGGAAATAAAGGTCAGGTGAGATGGAGCGATGGCGAAAAACATCAACCGGCAAATATAGGTACTGCTCCAATGGAGCTCATTCAGGTAGAATTAAAAAACGGTGCCTCTACAACCTTCGATCTTAAAGCTGCAAAAGCGAAAATTGATGAAAATAACAGAAAATTCATGGAACTGATTTCAAAGAAAGATGCTGAAGGCTTGGCTCAACTTTATACCAATGATGGGCAATTTATGGGTGCCAACATGACTACTTCAAAGGGAAGAGATGCTATTCAGGCTACTTTTCAAAATTATATTAACAGTGGGATCGCCAAGGTTGAGCTTCAAAACCTTGAAATATGGGGAGATGAGAAAATGTTGATTACAGAGGACTCCTGGCAAATTTTTCTGGAAGACGGAACTGAAGTAGATCGTGGAAAAGCAATCGTGGTCTGGAAAAAGGAAGATGGCACCTGGAAAATGTTTCGGGATATTATAAATTCAGATCTCCCTATGCCCTCTCATGATTAAAAGTTTTTTTTAAAAATTTCCTTCAGTAGGAAATGACTTAAAAAAAAGGATATTACTTAAATTCCAATGGTAAAAGCCTGAACCCGCAATAGACATGTGCGGGTTCAGGTTTATATTTTTTATGGATTTAAAAACTTCAAAAGATCAATCCCTTACTTCTACACTTATCACTTCGGTTTTAATGGTTGAAAGCATTTCAAGTTTTCCTTCTTCGTACAACTTATCCAGATCTTCTAGTTTTGTATTAAAGTCGGTTATGGTGTAGTTCATATAATCTACAAACCTTATTCCTTCTATGATCCTTGGATTAAAGGCCGCTCTAAAGCGTATTCCCCCATCATTTACCAGAAATTTATAAGCCAGGTAATCAACCGTGAAATTTTCCTTATGTATCCAGTACATGAATTCATCGTGATGATCTGCTCCACCCCCTTCCTGCTGGAAAGTGATATTTAATTTGTAATAGGGCTCCCCCTTTAAAGTTGTTTCTCCCACCAGTTTTTTATTCACTGCACGGTCATTGAGCCCATAAGGTAAATGCGCAAAATAATGCACAGAATTAATACTGCTGGAGTAACGAACTACCATTGTATCCGGCACGGTGACCAGTGAATCATTAAGAAATCTTTGGAAGCCGGTATTGTTTATTACATCCCGGTAATTTCCTGTAGAATCTGTTTTTAGGCGTTCCAGCTGGAACTCTCCTCCTTTACGGGTGCTTTTATAGTTGTGATCGCGAAAATTGAAAACAATTTTGGCCCTCTTATATTTATCTCCCCCGGCATTTTCAATAGTCTTGTTTATAATGTCCTGTGCCGTTAGCTCTTCTTTTTTCCCCTGGCATGAAAACGTTACTACGATCGCCAAAAGAATTATAAGGTATTTCATACAAAATTTAATAAGTGTCAAATATAAATAAATGCTGGTTAAAAAGTTTAATTAAGGAAATCCTTGATAACTTCCCTGGTTAGACTTATATTTTTCTGAAGATAAACCCGGATAAGAGGATGGAGTAAAATTACAATTACATTATGGCTTATTCTGAAGAAACCTTCCTATTTTTGTGCAGTTGGGAGAATTTTCAGAAGTACATTCATATTTTCTGCATACAATTTTCCCATTTTACCGAAACAAAACATGATTGCAAATACCATAAATATAAAAAACCGCAAAGCGACCTTTGAATTTGAGATCCTTGAAAAATTCATTGCAGGGATCAAACTGGCGGGCACCGAAATAAAAGCCATACGCCAGGGGAAGGCTTCTATAGCTGAAAGTTTTTGCGAATTCCAGAACAATGAGCTGTTTGTGATCAATATGACGGTTGAAGAATATTCCCATGCCACCCATTTTAATCACGATCCCAAAAGCGCCCGAAAGCTTTTGATGAAAAGGCGGGAACTAAAAAAGCTGGAAAAGGAAGTGAAAAATTCGGGGCTTACCATTGTTCCGCTACGTTTGTTTATTAATGACCGTGGGCTTGCAAAACTTCAAATAGCCCTTGCCCGAGGAAAAAAACTATATGATAAACGTGAGACCATTAAAGATCGCGACAACAAACGCAACCTGGACCGTATTAAAAAAGAGTACAAGTAAGCCGTTTAATTTTTTAAAAAATCAGTTATATTCCCTGAAGTTAACACCCGCTTACATTAAGTTTTATGATTGGAAAACTTCAGCTCCTGCTCCTCTTTCTTTTTCTATATAATTCTGCAGTTTCCCAGGTTACCGGAAAAGTTACAGATACCGCCGGGCAACCCCTCCCCTATGTAAATATTTATACAGGAGATGGTAAGGCAGGAACAACCACAAACGAAGATGGGGATTACAGCCTTAAACTTAATACCTCAGGATCACACACCCTGATATTTCAATATTTGGGGTATGAAACCCTGCGTTTTACCATTAACATTGAAAAGTTCCCCTTTGAACAAAATGCCCGACTAAAACCTACTACCACGAGTCTGGATGCGGTAACCATAAATTCCAATGAAAATCCTGCCAATAAGATCATACGGCTTGCCATTGATAACAGGAAATTAAACCTGGCCAAAATTCAAAAATATACTGCCGATTATTATTCCCGCGGGCTATGGCGTATTAAAAATGCTCCTGAAAGAATACTTGGCCAGGATATTGGCGACCTTGGAGGAGGGCTGGATTCTACCCGCAGCGGAATTGTTTATCTAAGCGAAACCATCTCTGAAATTACCTACCGCGCGCCAGATGATTTCAAGGAAAAGATAATTGCTTCCAAAGTAAGCGGCAACGACAATGGTTTTAGTTTGAATTCTGCCCGGGAATCTGAATTTTCATTCTATGAGAATACTGTAGATATCAATTCAAAAATTGTATCTCCAATTGCCGATTATGCATTTAATTACTACACCTACAAACTGGAAGGAGTTTTTTATGATGATTCCGGCCAGTTGATCAATAAAATTTCGGTTACGCCCAAAAGGCCGCAGGACCGTGTTTTCTACGGAAGTATTTACATTGTGGAAGACTCCTGGCAGCTCTATGGGCTGGAACTTAATGTGACGGGAAAGGCAATTCAATTTGAGGCTATAGAAATTCTAACCTTCACCCAGAATTTTAAATATTCAGAAGAAAATAAATTCTGGATCAAGATCTCCCAGACCGTCGATTTTAGTTTCGCTATGTTTGGAATTTCCGGCGACGGCAGGTTCACGGCCGTTTACAGCAATCACAATTTTGAACCTCAAATAGACAACAGCACTTTTTCACGGGAGGTAATGGCTTTTGCCCAGGCAGCCAACAAAAAGGATTCCCTTTATTGGCAAACCGTGCGACCCGTACCTCTTACCTCTGAAGAACTCTCAGATTATATTAAAAAAGACAGTATTCAGGTTGTGAGAAATTCCAGAACTTATTTGGATTCTGTAGATGGTGTAAGAAACAAATTCAGCGTTAGCAATCTACTTTTTGGCTATAACTACAGCAATTCTTACAGGAAGAATAATTTCAATATTTCCTCCCCTTTACTTGGCACAAACTTTAATACCGTTCAAGGATGGAACACTTCATTAAACCTAAGTTTCAGGCAGAATCTGGATGACAGTTTCGGGAAATACTGGAGAATTTCAGGGGCAATGAATTATGGATTTGCAGAGGAGCAATTGCGGTACACGGCACTTTTTCAGAAGAAATTCAATAATTTTTCACGGCCCATTCTAAGCCTTTCCGGGGGAGTAGAAACCGCACAGATAAACAACCGCTTTCCTATTTCAGAAAGGGTCAACACCATAACCAGTCTGTTTTTTGAGCGTAACTACCTCAAGTTATACGAAAGACAATTTGTTGAGGCTGCCTTCCAGCAGGAATTGTTCAACGGCTTTACTATGTTTTCAAATTTTAGTTACCAGCAGCGCAACCCGCTTTTTAATACTTCAACCCAGCTTTGGAAAGACCGGGCGGGAATTGAATATTCCTCCAATGACCCGTTACAACCAGATAATTTTGAGTCCAGGCCATTTGAATCGCACAATATATTTAAGCTCAACCTCAATGCCAGGATCAATTTTGCGCAGAATTACATGAGCTACCCAGACGGGAAGTATAATATGACCAACAACAAATATCCCACGCTTTTCCTGGGCTATGAAAAAGGCTTTGGTGCAAGTGTGGAAGGCTATGATTTTGACAAGTTCACCACTACCCTGCGGCAGGACATAAGCCTTGCAAATAAAGGCACTTTAAGTTATAACCTGAAAGGCGGAACATTTTTGAAGGGCGAAAATATTGCCTATCTGGATTACCAGCATTTTAATGGGAATCAAACCCGGGTGGGAACCGGTAATTATATAGACAAATTCAACTTGCTTCCTTATTACGCATTAAGCACCAATGACAGGTACGCAGAAATGCATTTTGAACATGATTTTAAGGGTTGGATCCTGGGAAAAATTCCGGGTTTAAATCTATTGAATTATAATCTTGTAATAGGTGCCCATTTTCTTTCTACCGTAAACAATACCCCATATTCAGAATATTCTGTGGGTATCGACAATCTCGGTTTTGGAAAATACAGGCTGCTTCGCCTCGATTATGTAGTTTCAGAATTTGAAGGAAATAGAGACGGGGCGTTCATTTTCGGACTCAAATTCCTGAATTTACTGGATTAATTCAGGGGAACTTTTTCCCATTAATTCTTATCTTCCAGCAACGGCACAAAGCGAAAATCCCCAAACTCCTTTTTATCGAAATTCTTTTCAGCAGTGCGTACATAAAGCGTCATTACCTGCACATTTTCGCCCACAGGAATCACAAGCCTTCCTCCTACTTTTAGCTGGGCCAGCAAAGCTTTGGGAACAAAAGGTGCCCCTGCGGTGACTATTATCTTGTCAAAAGGAGCATATTCCGGAAGGCCCTTATATCCGTCTCCAAAACTTAAATATTTAGGCCTGTACCCCAGTTTGGAAAGGAAGATCTTGGTTTTTTTAAAAAGTTCCTGCTGCCGTTCTATACTATACACCTTTGCTCCCAGTTCACACAACACCGCGGTCTGGTAACCACTACCTGTTCCTATTTCCAGGACCGAGTCTCCTTTTTTTATCTCAAGCAATTCAGTTTGATAAGCAACGGTATAAGGTTGGGAAATTGTTTGATCTGCCGCAATGGGAAATGCTTTATCCTGGTATGCGTGATCTTCAAAACTGCTGTCCATGAACAAGTGGCGCGGAATGGTTTTGATGGCTTCGAGCACTTTTTTGTCCTTCACCCCTTTCGCCTCCACTATAGCGGCCAACTGTAATCTTTTTCCTTTATGTTTAAATGAATCCTTAAGCACGTTGAAATTTCTTAGAGCCTATAAAATTAATGAAACAAATTAAGGGCTTCAAGCGAAGTGTTAATTAAAATTTAAAATACTTTCCCTGCGTTTTACAACTCCTTAAAAATCAACAAATTTTAGCCCTGATTAAATTGGTTGCCAGCCTTAAGAAAAAATATTCCGGACAAATTAGACTGCCGGCTTTTAATAAACATTTCTTTTGAAATTAGGATATTAACCATTAAAATCCACTTGGCCTTTACTCAATAAGTACTATTTTTGTTTAAAACACAATAAAACATGCTAAAAGCTGGTGTAATTGGTGCCGGACATCTTGGGAAGATCCATTTAAAACTTCTGCAACAATCCTCAAAATATGAACTTGTAGGTTTTTATGACGGGAACGAAGAAGTAGCCAGGAATGTTGAAAAAGAATTTGGTTATAAACGGTTTCAATCTGCAGAAGAGCTTATACAGGCTGTTGATATGATTGATGTTGTGACCCCAACTTTCTCCCATTTTGAGATTGGAAAAAAAGCACTTACCGCCGGAAGGCATCTCTTTATTGAAAAACCCATTACTACCACTTATGCCGAAGCCGAAGAACTTATAGGTCTTGCGCGTCAACATAACGTAAAGGGACAGGTTGGCCATGTAGAGCGATTTAATCCTGCTTTTACTGCGGTTGCAGATAAGATCGAATTCCCTATGTTCATTGAGGCTCACAGGCTTGCTGAATTCAACCCCCGGGGAACAGATGTTCCGGTAGTGCTGGATCTTATGATACACGATATAGATGTTATTTTAAGCGTGGTAGACAGCAAAGTGAAGAATATCTATGCCAGCGGAGTTTCGGTAATAAGCGAGACACCAGATATTGCGAACGCCCGCATAGAATTTGAGAATGGGTGTGTTGCAAATTTAACGGCAAGCCGGATCTCCCTGAAAAATATGCGGAAAGCCAGATTTTTTCAGAAAGATGCCTACATCTCTGTAGATTTTCTGGAGAAAAAATGTGAGGTGGTGAAAATGAAAGATGTACCGGAAAATCCCGATGATTTTGCTATGATCCTGCAAAATGCCGAAGGAGTGAAAAAACAGATCTATTTTGACAACCCAAAGGTAGATTCCAATAATGCTATTCTTGATGAACTGGAATCGTTTGCCTTTGCCATTGAAAACAACACCACTCCTACCGTAACCCTTGAGCAGGGAGCGCTTGCATTAAAAGTGGCCAACCAGATCATTGAAAGTTTTAAAACCAAATAAAAAACAGTCCTGCTTTTAACTGCGGGAATAAATCTTACTTAAAAATGAAGAAAATTGCAATTATAGGTGCAGGTACCATGGGCAACGGGATTGCCCATACTTTTGCCCAATTTGGATATAAGGTAAACCTTATTGATATTTCTAAAGAAAGTTTACAAAGGGGAATGGATACAATTTCCAGGAACCTGGACCGAATGGTGGCCAAGGAAAAGATCACCGAAGCCGACAAAAAAGAAACTTTAAGCAATATTACCACCCATATAGATATCCCTTCCGGGGTTAAAAATGTAGGGCTGGTAGTAGAAGCCGCCACAGAGAATGTAAAATTGAAATTACAGATCTTTAGCCAACTTGATTCCATGTGTTCTGCCACAACCATCCTGGCTACCAACACCTCTTCAATTTCTATTACACAGATTGCCGCTGAGGTTTCACATCCGGAAAGGGTTATAGGAATGCATTTTATGAACCCCGTACCGGTGATGAAACTGGTAGAGATCATAAGAGGTTATAATACATCAGATAAGGTTACAAAAACCATTATGGACCTGTCTGAAAAACTGGAAAAAGTTCCGGTTGAGGTGAATGATTATCCGGGGTTTGTTGCCAACAGGATCCTTATGCCAATGATCAATGAAGCTATTGAAACCCTTTATAATGGGGTTGCAGGTGTTTATGAGATTGATACCGTGATGAAACTGGGAATGGCGCATCCAATGGGACCATTGCAACTGGCAGATTTTATAGGGCTTGATGTTTGTCACTCTATCCTGGAGGTTATGTACAACGGCTTTAAAAATCCGAAATACGCGCCCTCTCCCCTGCTTACCAATATGGTTATGGCCGGGAAACTTGGAGTAAAATCTGGAGAAGGTTTTTATGACTATTCAGAAAATAAAAAGGCAGAAGTGATTTCAAAACAGTTTTCTAAAAAGAGTTAGGGGTTAGGTGTTAGGAGTTAGGAGTTAGGAGTTAGGAGTTTGGTGTAATTAGATATTTCATTGCCTGGGGTCTTTCCTTTTTAACTCAATTACTCTTTCAACTTTTCAACTTTTTAACTTATATTTTTTACTTTCAACAACCTTCGTGACCAAGATCATTCCATTCAAAGCAGTAAGGCCCACCCGGGACAAAGCCGGGTTAGTGGCATCAAGGCCGTATGAGGATTATGCCCCGGGCGAACTTACCGCACAACTGGAGTACAATCCCTTTTCTTTTTTACATATAATCAATCCAGGATATAAGTTTCAACATACAACTACCGGAGAAAAAAGGTTTCAATTGGTAAAGAACCGTTTTCTGGAATTTAAGGAAGACCAAATATTTATTAAAGATGAAACTCCCTGCTATTATATTTATAAAATCATTTCCCGGAATAAATCTTTTTGCGGAATTATAGCCGCCACCAGTGTTGAGGATTACGAGCAAAACAGGATCAAAAGGCACGAGGATACTTTATCTTTAAGAGAAAATCTCTTCAAGGACTATCTCAAGGTTGTTGGTTTTAATACAGAACCGGTACTGCTCACTTACCCCGATTCTAAAGTAATAGATGAAGTAATAGCCAGTGAAGTAAAAAAACGTCCTGAATATGAATTCTCTACCTATAACAAGGAACTGCATTACCTTTGGAAGATCGATTCCCCTGCGGTTATTGAAAGGATAAAAGTCGAATTTGAAAGGATGCCGCAGGTTTACATTGCCGATGGCCATCACCGCTGTGCCTCTTCTTTCCTGCTGGCCAAAGAATCTAAAGCTGCAAATCCCGCCCACACTGGAGAGGAACCCTATAATTTCTTCATGAGTTTTTTGATTCCGGAAAGCGAATTGCAAATACACGAATTCAGCCGACTCGTAAAAGATCTCAACGGTTTGAGTAAGGAAGAATTCCTGGTTCAGTTGGATGAATGGTTTCGTATAGAGAACCGCGGCCATGAAGTGTATTACCCATCCAAAAAACATCATTTCAACATGTATCTGGAGGGGGAATTCTATTCGCTATACCTGCGACGCACAAATTATGAATTCACAGATTCCCTAAGCAGCCTGGACACTTACATTCTCTATGAAAAGATCCTGAAACCAATTCTGGGGATAGTTGACCTGCGCAATGACAGCCGAATTTCTTATGTGCACAGCAAAAATGATCTTGTAGAAATAAAGACCCTGGTAGACCAGGGAAAATTTGCCGTGGGCTTCGGAATGCTTCCCATTACCGTTGAGGAAATAAAACAAGTGGCAGATGAAGGTCTTACCATGCCTCCTAAAAGCACGTATATAGAGCCAAAACTACGCAGCGGATTAACTATTTATGAATTTTAAGCATTTCCGGAAAATCAGTAATTAATTGATACGCATTTAATTGTCCTCATTTCGATGAGTTTTTCATAAATTTGCAGAATGAATATTTCTGAAATTATCAATCATTACAAGGCAGAGCTGGGATCCAATGTTACCCTGGTTGCCATCTCAAAAACAAAACCTTCCAGCGAAATTCTTGAAGCATATAAGGCCGACCAAAAGATCTTTGGAGAGAACAAGATCCAGGAAATGGCAGAAAAATGGGAGGAGCTGCCCAAAGATATAGAATGGCATATGGTAGGCCACGTACAAACCAACAAGGTGAAATATATGGCACCATTTGTGAGTTTGGTGCATGCGGTAGACAGCCTGAAACTTCTCAAAGAAATAGATAAGGAAGCCAAAAAAAACAAACGAACCATTAATTGCCTTTTGCAAATAAAAATTGCAGAAGAAGATTCAAAATTTGGAATAAGTATTGAAGACGCGGGAAAGATCCTGGCATCCCGGGAATTCGCGGCACTGGATCACGTAAAAGTGACCGGACTTATGGGAATGGCAACTTTTACAAATGATATGGATCAGGTTAAGAAAGAGTTCCAATATTTAAAAGAAAATTTTGATGCTCTTAAAAATGATTATCCCAATCTTGAAATACTTTCAATGGGAATGAGTGCAGATTATAAGATCGCGGTTGAGAGTGGGAGTAATATGGTAAGAATAGGAAGCGCAATATTTGGAGAACGCTAAAGTGCCAAAACAATGTGACAAATTTCACTCTGAAATGGAAGTGATGAAAAAACAGGATGATTGAAATAATTGAAAAATACCGGGTTAGGGAACAGTAGGCTTATGTATGCAATTTTAGATATAGAGACAACAGGAGGAAAATATAATGAAGAGGGGATCACAGAAATTGCCATTTATAAATTTGACGGCCATAAAGTTGTAGACCAGTTTATAAGCCTCATTAACCCTGAACAGCCAATTCAACCCTTTGTAATTGGCCTCACCGGAATTAACAATGAAATGCTGCGATCTGCTCCCAAATTTTACGAGGTAGCAAAACGTATAGTTGAAATTACTGAAGGTTGTATTGTGGTTGCCCATAATGCAAAATTTGATCACCGTATACTTAGCCTGGAATTTCGCAGACTTGGTTACGAGTTTGACAGAAAGACCCTGTGTACGGTTGAGCTTGCTCAGAAATTAATTCCGGGCCAGTTGTCTTATAGTCTTGGGAAACTGGTAAGGGCCCTTGGAATTCCCCTGAGCGACAGGCACAGAGCCACCGGCGATGCCCTGGCTACCGTTCAGCTTTTTAAAATGTTGCTGGTAAAGGATATAGATAAAAGTATCCTGAAGGAATTTGTGCGCACAGAACCAAACCTTCTTCTGGACACAAGATTGGTTCAAATCCTTGATGGTCTGCCTTCAATAACAGGAGTGTATTACCTTCATAATGAAGAAGGGGAGATCATATATATTGGCAAGAGCAGGAATATTCGCAAAAGAGTAAATCAACATTTCACTACAGATCATCATAAATCCAAGGAGGTTCAAAAAGAGGTAGCTTCTGTGAGTTTTGAAGCCACCGGAAATGAACTTATAGCGCATTTAAAGGAAAATGAAGAGATCAAACACAACAAACCCAAATACAATAAAGCCGTAACCAAATCTATTTTTAATTACGCCCTGTATCAATTTATTGATGAGAACGGATATATCAATCTAAAAATAGGAAGGGCAGATAAACGCAAGGAAAATATCGCCACCTTTAATGGTTTGCAACAGGCAAATACAGTTTTACAGCAAATAATTGAGACCTATAGATTATGCCAGAGTTTAACGGGACTACATTCGGGTAATGGAAGCTGTTTTAGTTATTCCATTAAATCCTGTAACGGGGCCTGCATTGAAGCCGAAACAGCCGAAGATTACAATGAACGGGTGCGGGAAATGATCACCAGTTACAGCATTAGCGATCAAAATATGCTGGTAATAGACCGGGGAAGGGAAATTGGTGAAAAAAGCGCACTTTTAGTAGAAGAGGGAGAATTTAAAGGTATTGGGTACTTCAATTTGAACCATCAGTTAAACAATCTCGATATTGTGCGTTCTATTATTACTCCCATGAAAAATGACCGGGACGCAAGGCATATTATTGAGAGTTACCTGAGAAAAAATAAAAGATTAAAGATCGTCCAGTTCTCAACTTCCGAATAGGTTTTTATAAAAATCCGCTTTTCAATTCTACCAAAATTACCCCAATTACCCCTGCGTTTCAAAGTGTTCTGGATAAAGTTAGATTTTCGCGAGATTCTACCAGCGGGAAATAATCTGGAATTTTATTCCTCCTGAGGTAAATTTTTTAGATATTGGCTCCCTTTCAGTGGTAACCCCATAGTTTATCGGGGAAATTATTTAACTTTATCCCAATAATCTTCTTTTTTGAAAAAAGGTACTCCAAGATGGAAAGTAAGGCTTCATGAAATCATTTATGAGGCAGATACCCCAATGGGTAAACTTTTTGATATTGTCCTGCTACTGGTAATTGTACTAAGTATTGCCCTGGTAATGCTGGAAAGTATTGCGTCGCTTAATGAAAGATATTACTGGCAATTTTATATAGCAGAATGGTTGATCACCTTCTTCTTTACAATAGAATACATTTTGCGTATCATTTCCATCAATAAAAAAAGGAAATATATTTTCAGCTTTTACGGGATGGTTGATCTTCTTTCAACAATTCCTACCTATGTTTCCTTTATCGTAGGAGGGCATAATATGCTGTTTGCTATAAGGGCGTTTCGTCTATTAAGGGTTTTCAGGATCCTCAAGATCACCAGATATATTGGGGAATCTAACCGACTTATGTTGGCAATGCGCAACAGCAGGGCCAAGATCTTTATATTTCTTTATGCCGTAGTTATTATTTGTATAATTATGGGAACCTTAATGTATCTGGTTGAAGGGGAAGCCGGTGGTTTTGATAATATCCCCCTTGGAATTTACTGGTCTATCGTTACCTTAACCACTGTAGGTTTTGGAGATATTGCGCCTATCACACCCCTGGGCAGGTTTATTGCCTCTTTTCTCATGGTTACCGGTTACGGGATCATAGCGGTTCCAACCGGAATTGTAAGCGCCGAATATACCCGATATTTAAATAAACCAATTCCTACAAATACCCAGGTGTGCCCACATTGCAATGAAACCAAACATCTGGATGATGCGGAATTTTGCCATAACTGCGGAAATAAACTAAATGAGTAAACATTACCTCATAAGTATTGTTGGGCCTACCGCTATTGGAAAAACATCTTTAAGCATACAGCTGGCCCGGGCTTTTAAAACCGAGATACTTTCAGCAGATTCCAGGCAATTCTTTAGGGAAATGCAAATTGGAACCGCAGCTCCCACAGCCGAAGAACTCTCAGCAGCTCCCCACCATTTTATCCGGCACAGGTCAATACAGGAAAATTATTCAGTAGGGGATTTTGAACGGGAAGCCCTTGAAAAAATAGAAACGCTTTTTAAAAAGCACGAGGTAGTAATCCTGGTGGGCGGCAGCGGACTCTATGTTAAAAGCATCCTGGAAGGCCTGGACGACTTCCCCAATATAGACCCTTCGATACGATCCAGTCTCAATGAACAGGTAAAGCAAAGCGGCCTGAAACCTTTACAGGAACAACTGCAAGATCTGGATCCCGATTCATTTAAAAAAATTGATATTGAGAATCCTCACCGGGTAATACGCGCCCTGGAGATTTGTTTGGGCACCGGGCAACCCTACTCCTCTTTTTTAAACCGAAATAAAGCCTCCCGCGAATTCAATGTGATAAAAATTGGGCTACTGGCTCCCAGGGAGGTGATCTATGATCGTATAAATCAAAGAGTAGATACCATGATAAGGGAGGGTTTAGTGGAAGAAGCCCGTGCACTTTTCCCTTACAAGGATCTTAATGCGCTAAACACAGTAGGTTACAAGGAACTTTTCGATCATTTTGAAGGAAAATCCACCCTGGAGGAAGCGGTTGAGGCGATAAAAATGAATACCCGCCGTTTTGCAAAAAGGCAGCTCACCTGGTTCAGGAAAGAAGAAGACATCCACTGGTTTGATTATACCACTCCCCCATCTCAGATCATTTCATTTATAGAAAACGAGCTCAATACTGGAAGTGCCCCTATTTGATAATTACCCGAAGAATCCTGGTTCCGTCTGTAGTAATTACATTGAGTATATAAACAGACTGTTGCAGCCCGGTAAGGTCCATTTGATATCTAATGACCGATTCAGGAAAATCCTGTGCCATTATGAACCTGCCGCGGTAATCATAAACTTCTACCTTTTCAATTTTGATCCTTGAAGGCGTACGGAAAGTTATGGGTCCGGTAGTAGGGTTAGGATAGATATAAATGAAATCATTTGGGTCCCCCGGTTCTTCGGGCTCCTCACAATCGCCCGTGAGGGTGACCGTTGCTGTTCCCGTAGCGGTATTTCCACTGGAATCGGTTGCGGTGATGGTAACTACATTTTGGCCAACATCCTTACAGCTCAGCGAGGTTTTATCAATGCTAAGAGTTACAGGTCCGCAATTATCAGATGATCCATTGTCAAAAAGGAAAGCACTTAACTGTACCTGGCCCGTTTGGCTAAGGAACATGGTGATATTTTTAGTGCGCACAACCGGCGGGGTTTCGTCTTTTACCACCACATCCACTGTACAGGACCCGGAGCCCTCACTGCTTGTCCAGGATAGGGTTACCTCATTATTGCCAATATTGGAACAGTTAAAACTATTCCTGCTCAATGAAAAAGTTCTTCCGGCTGCATCGCCGGTATAAAGATTGGAAACTTGCAGCATAGCATTTCCAGAAGCGTCAAGGGGTAGGGTCACTTCAGTACGACAGGCGAAATCAGGCGTGCCACCGTCATAAGCATTTACCATTATGGTCGTGGTACAGGTATTGGTATTTCCTGCCCCATCGGTAACTATTAGGATAATCTCATTCTCCCCTATATCGGCAGTTGTAAAAGTTGTTTTGTTTATGTTCATTTCTGAAATCCCACAATTGTCTGTAGACTGCAAGTTTATTTCAGAGGCGTTTAGGGTAGCCGTTCCATTTTCATTAAGCCAGATTTCATAACCTGTAACACAAACTGCAACCGGGGGAGTAGAATCCTTCGGAAGCAACACAAAGGAACATACATCGGTTTCCCCATTCAGAGTAGCAGTTAATTTAATCACTGTCTCCCCGCTCACCAGGGTTCCTGCTGGCGGAGATTGGGTTACGGTGGCACCTTCAAAATTGACACTTGCCCTGGAAGTATAATCGGGCACAGCCAGTTGACAATTTTCATTTAATTCCTCCTCCTGATCCTCGATACAGCTGATCTCCAAAACCTCCTCTTCACTAAGGTTAACCATAAACTCACAATGTGCCACAAGATTACCGATAGTCCTAACTACAATTTGCACCTGAGTATTAGAAAATATCACCGTCCCGGGCGGGGGAGATTGGGTTATTTCCGCAACTCCGCAATCCCCTGTTACTTCTGCAAGGTTAGTGTAATTGGGGAGGGTAAATCCTTCTTCCGGGTTATAGAATTCGGTTTGAGTTCCCGGGCAGGTAATGCCGGGGGGAATAATATCTCCCACCCGAACCCAAAATTCACAGGTCCCAACGCTAATCCCATCATCCAGAACATTGAGAATAATTAGGGTGTCTTCATAAATTTGGGTTCCGGGAGCAATATTTTGTACCACAGACGCATTGGTAAAATTCTGAAAATTGGAAACACCTTCCTCCCTATAGTCTCTTACAATAAATTCACAACTTTCATCAGTGGGTAAAATAATTTCACCTATCAAACAATCAAATTTTGGAGGATCCGGGTTGGTTTCCTCCTCAATGGTTAGTGTGAAAGTACATTCAGAGGTATTTCCTGATCCATCTGTGGCGGAAAGCGTGATTTCTGTAGTATCATATACAATAGTTCCTACCTCAGGTACCTGCTTAAAACCAGCAATCCAGCAATTATCTGAAGCATCTAATTGTAATATATAATTTGGTAAGGTAAATCCTTCTCCGGCTTGAACAGTTTCGGTTTGATTTGTTACACAATTCAAAACCGGAAAAGTGGTATCCTGCAGATCATATTTTATAGCACATGAAACTCTTTGATCCTCATAAACGGCCGTGAAAGATACATTTATAGATCCATTAATGGGAAATCCGGGTTCCGGATGCTGGGTGATACGGGCTCCCGGGATATTGGCAGTAACCTCACCGGTGAAATCCGGCATAGTGGTTCCGCAATTTGCTTCTGCTGTATAAATTTTATCTTCAGGACAGGTTATATTTAGTTGCCTGCTGTCCTCCAGGATTACCCAAAAAGCACATCCGCTTTGTGCTCCGGCTTCATCTTCCACGGTGAATCGTATCCAGGTATCTTGGGTCACTATTGTTCCCGGTTGTGGATCTTGCGTAATTATCAGATCTTGTATACAATTATCTGAAGGGTTAAATTGGGCTGAAAAATCGGGGATTACAACCTCTTTTTCGCCTTCGTACTGTATTATGTAATTTGAAGAAGGACATTGGACCGTAGGAGGAGTGTTATCTCTCACCGTTACAGTAGCTGGGCAACTGGAGGACACTCCATTACTTCCTGTAACGGTTAAAATCACCTGATTTGCTCCCAAATCTTCACAGGTGAAATTTTCTTTATTTAAGGTTAAAGTTACTCCATCCTGAACAGCATCACCATCATAGACCTGGCCTGGTGTAATTACAGCTTTACCTGTGTTATCAAGGTCTATAGTTATATTAAGACATTCTGCCTTTGGAGCAGGCTGTTGGGTTAATGAAATAGTGAAAGTGCATATACTTTGATTTCCAACTTCATCTGTAGCAGTAAGAATGATCTCTGTGTCTTCATTTATGCTGGCTCCGGGTAAGGGCAATTGAGTGACACTTACCACACCGCAGTTATCTGAGGCAGTTGCACTTCCCGTATAATTGGGTAGAGTGAAGTTTCCGTTCGAATCTGCATTTTCGGAAGTGTTTGGGGGACAGGAAATAGTTGGTTTTATATTATCAATTACTGTGACCTTAAAACTACATTTTACAGCAATGCCATCTTCACCGGTAGCTTCAAAAATAACGGTACTCTCACCTACAGGAAATCTCTCTCCTGATTCAATATCAGATGTTAATACCACTTGTACAGGTCCATTCCCATCTGAAGCAATGGGAGTAGAAAAGGTGACGGGTGCGCCACAACTCCCCTGTTCAGTCGATACTGATATATTACCGGGGCAATTTTCAAAAACTGTTGGTGCCGGCGGAACTTCTCCGGTGACGGTAATTGTAAAAGTACATTTAGCCGTTAGCCCACCCGAATCGGTTGCAGTGAATTCAATTGTAGTTGTTGTACCTGCAGTAAACTGACTTCCACTCGATGGCCCCAGAGTTTGTACGATAGATACTCCAGAGCAATTGTCAACTGCCGTTGGTGTATCAAATTGAACGACAGCAAAATTTTGACCTGCGGGAGCTGTAACTGTAATATCCGGAGAACAATTAGCTATTTCGGGAGCTTCGGTATCATATCCCGATGAACGTTTATACACCTCAAGATCAAAATCCACAGTGATATCAGGAACTCTGAGACCAAAAATATTTCTAATAGTGCCATCAAAAATGGAATTATCGACAAATAAAGTTCCACAGTTTGAAATTGCCAAATCAACTACAAAATCTATCTCGGAAGAAATTTTGGCTCTAAAACTATTATCAGGATTATAAATATTTATATTAAAAACATTCTGTTTAATTCCATCTCTAATAACTTCAAATACATTTAGAAAAGCATCAATATCTCCAGTAGCTTCTAATACATTTGTAAGATTAAGATCATTTCCAAAATCTGCTATAAAAATATTATCAAATTTATCTATTATTATACTACCGGGAGATCCTATTTGAGAAGAGGCACCAGAAATTTCTCCAATTTTAGTAGGATTAAAATTAGCATCAAATTGTATGATCTTTACACTGGCATTTCCATTTTGACCCAATTCTGCCATATAAAGTTGGCCCAAGCTATTAACGGCTAAGCGGTATGGAAAGTTTAATAAGGTTCCTTGAATATTATCAAACTCTTTTATCAAATTGTTTTTATAATTTCCTAAAGCATCTTTTCTGTATATTTTGATGAAACTTGGATTAGTGGGTGGGGGATTGGCAGTTCCTATATAATGATCCGCCACAAATAGATTATCATTTTTATCAAAAGTTAATCCAACCGGACCTCTAAATCTATTTCCTCCATTTCCGTATGCCCCATCTCCAAGGGTTTCATTAGGTAAATAAACTCCTTGAGGAGAATAAACTCTAATAAATCTCCTATTACTTTCATTTGTAGCCACAAAAAACTTTCCTTCACTATTAATAGCAAAATCCATTACATTGCTAAGCCTGTCACTCTGATTAGGAATAAAATCTATCAAGCCTCCATTAACTCCAATTTTTTTAATTCCATTACCAAAGGTTAAAACATAGGGGACTCCATTAGGATCTGTATCTACCGCAATGATTAATCTATTAGTTTTGGCTGCAATATTAAATGCGTCCGCAGTTGTAACCGTAAAATAATCCAGATTTTCTGATTCTGTTGGGTCATGAGTATAATTCGGATCCTGCCCCCTCACCTCCAAGGAGGTAATTAAAAAGGAAAAGATGAAAATAACCCATAGAGAGGCCTGTCCAAAAAAATTGAAGAAAGGTGTTTTTGAATATGTTTTACCGGTAATGGTACCGCTCATCCAATTGGGGTTAAGGGAGCAAATATAATGTAGTTTCCATTTAAATATTGCCCCGCAACTGTTAACATTTAAACACAAAAGAGCTGTATAAAGCTCAATAACATATTGATTTTTAACGCGATATTTTTCTTTTCAATGAAAAAATTGCGCCAAAAATATATTACTGCTCCCTATACAGCCCTACCTGTAGAAACTGAAAATTTTATTCTTTTTAAGCTTCTGTGGTTTCTTTATTCTTTACCACTAACCTGAAACCTTCACCGTGAATGTTCAAAATTTCAACATTCTCATCCTTTTTAAGGTATTTACGCAGCTTTGCTATGTAAACGTCCATACTCCTGGATGTAAAATAGTTGTCATCTCTCCATATCTTGGTTAAGGCAAGTTCCCTTGGCATAAGATCATTCTCATGCAAGGCAAGAAGTCGCAACAACTCATTTTCTTTTGGAGAAAGTTTTGTAGGCTCCTCATTCTTGAAAGTAAGGAATCTCAATTTAGAATTCAGGTGAAAACCTCCAATTACAAATTCAAATTGCTTGCTATCAGCCACGCTATCTGTTGCTTTGCGCTGCATAATAGCCTTTATCTTCATAAGCAATACTTCGCTGTCAAATGGTTTATTAAGGTAATCATCTGCCCCTACCTTGTATCCTTTTAAAACATCTTCCTTCATTGCTTTTGCAGTAAGGAAAATAATAGGAATTTCCTCATTCTTATCACGTATCTCTTTGGCCAGGGTAAACCCGTCCTTATAAGGCATCATAACATCCAGGATACAAAGGTCAAAATCGTCTTTTTTAAACTTTTCAAAACCTTCCATTCCGTTCTTGGCATGAGTAACCTCATAGTCATTCATCGCCAAATAATCTTTTAAGACGGTTCCAAAATTTGGATCGTCTTCTACTAGTAAAATTTTCTTGCTTTCAGTTTCCATATTTTCTACGTTATTAATGGTAATTTAATTATAAATATACTTCCCTTTCCTTTTTCACTTTCCACTGTAATAGTGCCGTGATGGTCGTCCAGGATTCGTTTTGCGTAAGCCAGGCCAAGGCCATGACCCTTCACATTATGTATGTCTCCCGTGTGCTCACGGTAGAACTTTTCAAATATCTTTTTTTGCACTGCCCTGCTCATTCCCGAGCCCTGATCTCTTACCTTCATCACTATATAATTCCTTACATTTTCAGTGAAGATATCTATCTTGGGTTCTTCCGGAGAATATTTTACAGCATTGTCCAGTATATTGATCACCACATTTGTTAAGTGATCTTCATTTGCCAGTACAGATGATTTTAACGCCCCAAAATGGGTTTGTATATAACCGTTACGATCTTCTACTATCAGCTGCACGTGGCTTATAGCTTCCTCTACCACCTCATGCAAATGCAAACGTTCCTTTTTTAGGTCCAACTCGTTCTTATCGAGTTTGGAAATTTGAAGCACATTCTCAACCTGCGCATTCATTCTTTTGTTCTCATCCCTTATCATTTGCAAATACCGGTTCACCTTTTCCTGATCGTTGATGATCTTGGGGTTCTTAATGGCATCAAGAGCCAGGTTTATGGTTGCAATGGGGGTTTTAAACTCATGCGTCATATTGTTTATAAAATCTGTCTTGATCTGCGATATCTGGCGCTGTTTGATCAATTGAGACAAGGCGCTGGAATACGCTATTACAATTATAAGTGTAAATATTATAGACAGAGCCGCCATAAGCGTTACAGATGACAACACTACTTTCTTCTTTCCGGTAAAATTCACCAGCAATTGATAATTACTGTTTCCCATCGCATCTACAAATAATGGGACCGAGTAGGTTGCAGGATGATCTACCGTGAAATTTTCTGAATTCACCTTTGTTGCCAAAGAATTGCTGTAAACTGCAAATTCAAAATCTGTCTCCAGATTATAATTTTTTAACTCCCGAGACACCAGACTCCTTATTTTACTTTGAGATAGTCTACGGTGAATAGGTATTTGTGATGTAAATTCAGAAATATAGGAACGTAACATATTTCTCTGTACCTCACTCATTCCCATAAGCTGCTCGATCTTCTCTTCAGTAGAAAGTTCATCAGCCTGGGAATCGCCCTTTTCAAACATACTGGTGATACTTTCATTCAGAGCCTTTCTAAACTCTGTACTATCCCGGGCCGACACCAAAAATTCTGAGGACACCTTATAATCCTCTTCTACGATCCCTTCAGACATTACATCCTCTGTGCTGCCAAATTTTCTGCTCTCAACCTGAAAATGCCTTAACATCGTCACCTCATTCAACGCAACCGTAGCACTGTCACCCCTGTTGAATTCAAACCAAAAATTTTCAAGCTCTTCATTTTGAAGTTCCTTGGAAACATTTATTAAGACCTGTTTTGCATTATAGGAAAATTGTTCTTCCTTATCATCTACAGTGGTTTTTATCCAATATCCCTGAACGAAAATTATCCCTATTAGCGAGAGACTCATAAGTACCACGAGAAAGAGGAATAATTTTTTATTCATGCTTCAAAAGTAAGATTTTAACATTTAGAGGATAATCCATTTAACCAAATGTTAACATAACAAACCTTAATTTTTACCAGCTTTTAAGAGAAATTCATGAAGATTTTTCACTTGTTCTTTTGTAAAAGATAATTCTGAATTAATTATTTCAAAATTTGCCAATTTTCGCTTTTTATCATCACTCCATTGATGACCCATTCTGGCCTCTATTTCTTCTACTGAACTTTGATCTCTTTCCTGAAGCCGATCAAATCTTTTCTCCAATGGAGCCGTAACAAGAATTACAGCATCGCATTTTTTATAACCGCCACTTTCAAAGAGTATGGCAGCTTCATAAATAATATAAGGGGCATTTTGTTTTATTTTCCATTGCTCAAAATCATTTGCCACCGCAGGATGAATGATCCTGTTTAGGGCTTCAAGCTTTAATGGATCTCCAAATACCCGGGAGGCAATAAATTTTCTGTTGGGTTCCGCATCTTCATACGCAAGGGGACCCAGTAATTGAATTATGCGAGTTTTGACCTCTGCGGAAGTGGCCATTAAATTCCTGCCTGCATCGTCGGCAATATAAACAGGAACACCCAACTCATTAAAAAAACCTGCTACGGTTGTTTTCCCGCTTCCAATACCTCCTGTAAGACCTATAACTTTCATCGCTTGGCAACAAATTGTACTTTTTTCTCACTCAGCCTCACATTATTCACAAGGCTGGGTTTTTGAATTACCTGGGCTAACAGGAAACCTTCCCTGGGTAACTCATTTCTGAAATCTACCACCACCTTGAAAGCGGTGGGTTTGATCTTTTCAAAGTCATTAAGGCTTACCTGGTAAAAAACCACTACCTCCTTTGGAAAAATAACAATGTTATGCCCTTCAGGAACATTTTGAAGCTCAATGGGAATTTCAACCCTGCCTTCAGTAAATTTATCGGTGCGAAGAGAATAATTAACTTCCTCCTGAAAGAAGGTTACCTTTTCCAGCCCCCCCTTATCAAGTTTGATGCTCCCCTGGAGGTCTTTGCTTATATTATTGATCTTTAGCTGAACAGTACTTACCTCTTCCAGCGTGTCAAGAATACTTTGAGGGCCACTAATGCGCAAGGTATCGGGGTGGAGTTTAATTTCTTCCAGGGCCGAATATCCTACGGAAAAACCCAGTTCTAAATTGGGCACAATCGTAACGGTTTTCACCGCCTTTTGCTCATAATTTATGCGAAGATTGTTTTGCAGGAATGTAACATCTTCAAAATTCAGGTTGAGTTGTGTAGTAATTGAGGGTTTTTGCTGTTCCAGGTTATATACCAGTTGCCTTCCCTCTTCCCTGGATTCACTTACATCTATATTTAAAACCGGGGGAAATAGTTTATACCGGGCAATATTAAATCCATAATCGCGAACTCTCAAGGTTAAGGTCGAAGGATTTTTGTCTACCAGAAGTTTATCCTTGGGAATATTTATATAACTAAGCGGCAATTCTACCGCCACGGTATATTGTTTTGAAAACTGCACAAAAACCCATATCACGGTTGAGAATCCCAGGAAGAACAAAAAGGTCTTCAGTGGGCCGCGTTTGATCCAGGGTTTTTTCTGTTTAATCTTTTTTGATATCATTAAAAAATAATTCTGGAAATGCAATTTCGGGATCCAGCTTTAGAAAATGTAATTTCCAAACCGAAATTAAGAACCCTGTACCATAACCCCAAAACTGGATGAATGTTGCAAGGATCGCTGCTAAACCAATATTAAAACTTTTATTTTTAATGGCAGCATCCAAACCTATTATTCCAAAATAGAATAGATAAATAAAAATTAAAAACGGTTTTCCTGCCAATAATAAAACTACCGCAATTGAGAGACCAATAATAAACAGTGCAGGGAACCAGTAGGTGATCTTTCCCGAGCCGGGATGCCAGTGATTTAAAATTGGCCTTACTTTACCAAATTTGTTCACCTGGGTTTGGAATTTCTTCCAGCTTATTCTTCGTTTGTGATATACTACTGCATTGGGAATAAGTGTGGTTTTAAATCCAAGAGCCTCGAGCCTTAATGAAAGATCTGGGTCTTCGCCGGGGTGAATAAAACCAAAGCCTTCTGAAGCTTTAAAGGCCTGAAGGGAAAGTCCCATATTAAAACTCCTTGGCTGAAATTTTCCTACTGCATTTTTTTTGCCCCTTATTCCACCGGTGGTTAAAAGAGAGGTCATTGCATAATTTATTGCTTTCTGAAGATTTGTAAAACTTTGATCGGCCGCATCAGGGCCACCAAAACAATCAAAATAATTTACAGATAAAAAGGAATCCACTTCCTTTAAATATTCCGGCGGAAGGATAACATCTGAATCAAGAATAAGAAAATAATTCCCTATTGCCTTTTCCATCCCGAAATTGCGGGAATCGCCGGGACCGGAGTTGGGTTTTTGAAAATAGCTGATGCTTAGCTTGTCTTTAAATTGCTCTACCTCCTTTTCACAGGTTATGGCAGAACCGTCTTCTATAATTACGATTTCATAATCCCGGTCAAAAACCAGTTCGGTCATACTTTGCAGAAGTTCCCTGATCTCGCCCGGCCTGTTGAAAACCGGAATAATAAAAGAATATTTTAACTGCATTATAGATCTTTCAAAATTGAAAATTTACACTAAAATAAAGCCCCGAGGGTTCGGGGCAAAATTTCAACTTAGTTTATTTCATTATTATTCCTGGTCCTTCATAAAGGTTTCCATTACCATCTGGCTTACCCCCATATTGGAGAACCCACCATCATGGAATAAATTCTGAAGGGTTACTTTTTTTGTAAGATCGGAAAATAGCGTAATGGTATAGTCGGCACATTCCAATGCAGTTGCATTTCCAAGAGGTGACATCTTATCTGCATAAGCAATAAATCCGTCAAAACCTTTCACTCCCTGCCCTGCGGTTGTTGGAGTTGGGGATTGCGATATTGTATTTACCCGTACTTTTTTCTCTGTTCCGAAGAAATATCCAAAACTACGCGCTATAGATTCCAGGTATGCTTTATTATCGGCCATGTCGTTATAATCGGGAAAAACGCGTTGAGCCGCCATATAGGTTAAAGCTACAATACTACCCCACTCATTCATCGCATCTTTTTTATACAAAACCTGCATGGTCTTATGGAATGATACCGCTGAAATATCCCATCCTTTCGTGGTGAAATCATAGTTCATATTGGTGTAATGATTGCCTTTACGAACGTTCACAGACATTCCAATGGAGTGCAAAACAAAATCAAGTTTACCTCCTAAGATTTCCTGTGCTTTTTCTACTAGATTTTCAAGATCCTCCACGCTGGTGGCATCTGCAGGAATTATCTGGGAATTGGTTTTTTCACCAAGGGCGTTAAGAGTTCCCATTCTTAGGGCGATAGGAGCATTTGTAAGAACAAATTTTCCACCTTCTTCATGAACTCTTTCTGCGGTTTTCCAGGCTATGGAATTCTCATCCAAAGCACCGAAAATTATTCCTCTTTTTCCTTTTAGTAGATTGTATGACATGTGTTATTTTTTAATTGGTTGTTTAAGCGTGTAAATATAACAAACTTGGTTTAATTAAGTAAGGCCTTTGCATGTGCCATTGCCGATGCGCTCAAAGTGTTACCTCCCAGCATCATTGCCAGTTCCTCAATACGCTCCCCGGTTTCAAGTTCCCTTATTCGGGTTACTGTAGTTTCATCTACATCTTCCTTAAAAATCTTAAAATGACTGCTACCCTTGCCTGCTATTTGAGGTAAATGGGTAATGGCGATCACTTGCATGCTCCCGCCCATTCTTTGCAAGATATCTCCCATTTTCTGAGCAATATCACCGGAGACTCCTGTATCTATTTCATCAAAAATAATAGTTGGCAGTTTGCTTTGTGTAGAGAGGATACTTTTAATGGCGAGCATGATCCTGGAAAGTTCCCCACCTGAAGCTGCTTTTTTAATGTCATTGAAATCACCCCCCTTGTTGGCCGAAAGATACCAGTTAAGCTCATCCTGCCCATTTGAGAAAAATTCCTTTTGTAAATTAAGATCTATTTTTATTCGAGCATTGGGCATTCCAAGATCTGCAATGATATTCTCAACATTTTTTACAAAACCAGGGATGGCCTTTGCCCGTTTATCATGAATGTTTTTGGCAATTGCTGAAAGTTGATCTTTTTTCTCCTTGATTTCCTTTTGCAAATTGGAAAGATCTGCCTCTGCATTTTCTGTGAGGTCAACTTTTTGCTGAAGATTTTTCATAATTTCCAGCAGCTCCTCAACAGTTGAAGCGGCATGCTTTTTTTGTAAATTATATATCACCTGAAGCCTGGCGTCTACTTCCTCCAATTCCCCGGGGTTGGCTTCTACCCGCTCCAGTAAATTCTCCAGTTCGCGGGCAATATCATCTATTTCTATGATAACACTCTGTACGCGCTCGTGTAAACCGGAATAACTCACAGAGAATCCTGCTATTTTTGAAAGGTTTGCTTTTACCTCTTTTAGGTTAGCAAGTGTCCCTATTTCTTCCTGCTGGATAAGGCCTACGGCGTTTCCAAGATTTCCTGTAAGCAGCTCTACATTACTAAGTTCCTCACTGCGCTCTTCCAGTTCCTCCTGTTGACCTTCCTTTAACCGTGCCTCCAGAAGTTCCTTTAATAAATAAAGGTTATAATCGTGTTCTTTTATAGCAATTGCCTGTTCTTCTTTTAATCCGGTAAGTTTTTGTTCCAGTTTTTTAAGGGATCTAATCTCTCTGCGGTAATCTTTTAAAACTTCCCCTGTTTCCGCAAGAATATCTATTACCTGGAATTGATATTGGTTTTCTCCCAAACTAAGGGTTTGGTGTTGCCCGTGGATATCAATTAAAAGATCCCCCAGCTTTGCCAATACCGGTAAAGTTACCGGAGTATCATTTATAAAGGCACGGGATTTCCCTGAAGTTAGGATCTCGCGCCTAATTATGGTTTGCTCTTCAAAGTCAAGATCTTCTGCCGTGAAAAAACCGGAAAGATTGTAGTTGGTAATATCAAAAGTGCCTTCAATTACACATTTGTTTCCTGTATTTCTAATTACGCTGTAGTCAGCTCTTTTGCCCAAAAGCAATCCAAGGGCTCCCAGCATGATAGATTTACCTGCACCGGTCTCCCCTGTAATTATTGTAAAGCCTTTCTTGAGATCAATTTTAATATCTTCTATTAAGGCGTAATTTTTTATGGATAATACTGTAAGCAATGGGTATCAATTTGGAAGCTAAAGATACATGAGAAAATCTTCTCTATCAAAGCCGTGATGAATTAGAATTGGATCTTGCGCCAGTTTTCTGAGTACATAGGGGCAGCGCGGTTTAACACGTCTACCATATCCCTTAGGGGAACATTGGGCCCTGCAGTAAAGATCTGTTCAATTTCCTGGGCTTTGGCATCAAAGAACACCCTTACAGGAAGCGAATTTGGTCTGCTTTGATTAAGAGCCCCCAGGCTTTCTATTGCCTTCGCAATGCCTTGTTTTCCGGCTGCCGGATCTTTATGCATTAGATCCAGTCCCTGCCTGTGATATTGATATAATGCGGTGCGATAACCCAAAAATGCATTGGATAAAAGGTCTGCATTAAGGCGGTATCTTGAGCTGTTCCCGTCAGATCCCCGCCACCCTGCCATGTTTCCCTGCTGGGCGGTAGTCACAATACGGTTTGCTTCTTCAAAATAAGGTGTTCCTCCACCCTGCTGGAAAGTATCTGCATCAAGGCCCAGAATGGTAAAAACATAATATGAGATAACTGAAACCAGGTTTGAAGAATAAGTTGCCGGACTATAATTAAGGGGTTCAAATTCCCTGTAGTTAAAAGAAAGCTGGGTGTCGTTAAAGTTGAATACCGGGGTTATTAGTGAAGACCCAAAAACAGGTCTTGAAGATTGCACCTGAATGGTTCCCGAGAAGGAATCATTGTCAAAACTAATGATATTGATGAAAATACTGCAATTGATCCTTTCATTACTGTCAAAATCCTGGGTGGTCCAGGTGGTCTGGTTTACAAACTCTGAAATGGAGCGCTGCAGGGTCCTGAAAACAGGCAAATTGGTCCTTCCCGTTTGTTCAGAATTCACAATAACATCGCAATTGAGTTCCTGTGCCTGCACAAGACCCACCGTAAAAAATAATGCAAAAAGAAGTTTAATTTTTTTCATCCAGCAGTAAAATTACTTCATTTAATATATCCCTGGCAACTTCGGTCTTTGTTTTAAGATCAAACCGTTTCACCTCATCTAAGGTAACAATACTTATTTTATTTGTATCGCTTTTAAAACCGGCACCCACATCATTAAGAGAATTTAGAACAATAAAATCCAGGTTCTTCCTTTTTAATTTATCCTTTGCGTTTTCCAGTTCATTATTCGTCTCCAGGGCAAAGCCCACCAGTTTCTGGTGTTGTTTCAAAGTTCCAAGAGAAGCGAGAATGTCCCGGGTTGGTTCCAGTTCTATATTCAGGCTATTCTCCTTTTTTTTAATTTTTTGGGCTGCTACAATCTTGGGTTTATAATCTGCCACTGCAGCTGCTGCAATAACTACATTGGAATCCTTATACTCCCCGTGAACTGCATCATACATCTCTCCTGCACTTACCACCCTTATTAACCGGATGCTTTCATTCCCTGGTTTTAAATGGGTGGGGCCTGAGATCAACACAACCTCAGCGCCTAATTTAGCTGCTTCATTGGCAAGCTCAAAACCCATTTTTCCGCTGGAGTGGTTCCCTATAAAACGCACAGGGTCTATAGCTTCGTATGTGGGCCCGGCAGTGATAAGGATCTTTTTATTCTGAAGGGGCATTTTTTGCAGAAGGCTACTGGTAATAAAGGAAATAATATTTTCAGGCTCTGCCATTCTTCCCTCCCCGTGCAAACCACTGGCAAGTTCTCCGGTTTCTGCGGGGATCATAATATTATTATAGGACTGAAGCAGTTCCAGGCTTCTTTTTGTAGCCGGGTGCTGGTACATGTCAAGGTCCATTGCCGGAGCAAAATAAACCGGGCATTTAGCCGAAAGATAAGTGGCAAGCAGAAAATTATCGCTTTCGCCCGATGCCATTTTTGAAAGTGTATTTGCGGTGGCAGGAGCTATAACCATAAGATCGGCCCATAGGCCGATCTCAACGTGGTTATTCCATTTGGCGTTCTCATCTTCTTCATTGGTGAAAGAGGAGAGCACCTCATTTTTTGAAAGGGTTGAAAGTGTAAGCGGGGTTACAAAATCCTTAGCCGCAGGAGTCATAATAACTCTAACCTGC
Organism: Gillisia sp.; assembly: GCA_039989915.1. Taxonomy (GTDB): domain Bacteria; phylum Bacteroidota; class Bacteroidia; order Flavobacteriales; family Flavobacteriaceae; genus Gillisia. The sequence continues at coordinate 34,552 of JBDXGW010000015.1, read as the reverse complement.
GCTCCGGCTTTTATAAATAACCTTACCAGAGGAGCCGTTTTATAGGCAGCAATTCCGGCGGTGACGCCCAAAAGTACCTTTTTGCCCTCCAGTATAATCATCTACAATTATTTATCCCCGGTTTCTTTGGTATTCCTGTAGTAAATCTTATCCTCTAACCACTCTTGTACTGCAAGAGAATGTGGCTTTGGTAATTTTTCGTAATATTTTGAAACTTCAATTTGTTCTTTGTTTTCAAAAATTTCGTCCAAACTGTCATTATATGTTGCAAATTCATCCAATTTCTCCAAAAGCTCTTTCTTGATCTCAGAATTGATTTGAGTAGCTCTTTTTGAAATTATCGAAATAGCTTCATAAATATTGTTTGTTGGTGCATCTACCTGATTCTTATCAATGGTAGTTGTGTTGATTGGTGCACTGCTCTTTTTTAAATCCATCTTCATCGTAATTAAAAATTTTGTAATCTGGTTTCAAGGTCCAGGAATGAGGCTTGTATTTGATTGTAATACGGGCTTCCTTCAGGATAAAATCTTGCATAATTGTTATAGAATCCTTTAGCTTCGGTAAGTCTTTCTTCCTGTAGATATTCGTAACTGTTTATTGCCAGCTGGTATGCTGAATCAAACCTGTGGTAAAAAGCGGCTTCCCTGAAGGGCGACCCCGGGTATTCGTTTATAAAATTGGTAAACGCCACAATTGCCGACTTATAATTTTCGGTATGGTGATATTGTTTAGCAATTTCATATGCCTTTTTCTCAAGCTTCACCCGTAACTCTGTGGCCAGTTGATTTGCTTCCGGAATATTCTCACTATCGGGATAGGCGACAATATACTTTTGCAGTTCCTCTATAGCCTTTACAGTTTCGGTTTGATCAAGGTCATATCTTGGTGATAATTCGTAATAGCTTTTTGCACTTTTAAAAGCGGCCTCTTCAACACGTTCGCTGTTTGGATATGCCTGAGTAAATCTCTCAAATTGATATCCTGCCAGGTAATGGTCGTTCAACTGGTAATAAGTATCTGCAAAAAGAAAGGTAAGTTTCTCACCCTGAGGCTTCCCGCGATATTGAGGAACAATTTGTTCAAACAAACGTAAGGCTTTGCGATACTTTGATTTACTATTCTCTTCCTGTGCTTCGTTATAAAGCTTTTCGGCCAGGGCATATTTCTCACCGGGTTCTGCATTTTTCAATACCTTTTGGTATTCACTGCAGGAAACCAGCATAACAAACATTCCCAATAACAATAATCCTTTTTTCATTTTTGGTAAAAACATCTGGCAAAAGTACTCTTTTCCATGTTATAATAAAAACTTTCATCGGGGACCAAAAAAGTCCCTTTAATCACCCCCTAAAATTCTCGTACAAAGGTGTTGATCTCGGCCTTCAATTTTTCAGAAGCCGGGACAAGAGGCAGTCGCAATACGCTTTCCACCATATTTTTGGAATTTAAAAGAGATTTAATTCCCGCGGGATTTCCTTCGGCAAAGATCATATCAATGGAAGGTGCAACCTTATAATGAAGTTTATAGGCTTCTATTACTTTACCCTCAAGACCTAAACGTACCATATTTGAAAATTCTTCAGGGAATCCCTGCGCAATTACAGAGATCACCCCGTGGCCACCTGCAAGAATCATGGGCAAAGTGATCATATCATCACCAGAAATTACCAGGAATTCCTTAGGCACAAGAGAAATCAATTTCATTGCCTGTACCATATCTCCCGCAGCTTCCTTTATTCCAATAATGTTTGGAACTTCTTTGGCCAATCTTTGAACGGTGGCAGGTAAAATATTGGAAGATGTTCTTCCGGGCACATTGTAAATTATGAGAGGTTTAGGCGAAACTGCTGCCAGTGCTTTATAATGTTGAAAAATCCCTTCCTGCGTAGGCTTGTTGTAATATGGAGAAACTGAAAGTACCGCGTCAAAGGCAGTAAGATCTGTAGATTTTAATTCCTCAACCAGCGCGGCTGTATTATTTCCACCTATCCCCAGAACCAGCGGAAGCCGTTCTTTGTTTGCCTGAACAATTGTATCAATAACCATCTGCTTTTCCTCATTATTCAGGGTAGCACTCTCGGCCGTGGTACCTAATACCACCAGGTAATCTATCCCATTGGCGATTTGATCTTCCACCAGGTTTTCCAAGGCTTCCACATCTATTGAAAGATCACTTTTAAAAGGGGTGATAAGGGCAACACCGGTTCCTATAAATTTATTCATTACTTTTCTTTGTTACGTGTTTTAAATACTTCAATAATTCCTCAACAAACAACTCGGGATCTTCCTCGGTTTGCAAGATCAGATCATACAAGGCAGCGTTTTGCTGATATCTACCCACTTTTAATCCTGCTTTAAAATAAGCAGTAAGCAAATGGGCGGTTGTATTATTTTCTGCGGCAAAAGTAAGAAGTAAATCAACTCCCTGTGAAGTTATTTCTTCTAATTCCTTATTGATTATTTCCCCCTTTGCATCAAAATCCTGAAGGTTAAAAACGGTAGCTTCCAGATCTTCCGGTTTTACCTTATTGGGAGACACATAAATTACCTTAAAACCGGCAGCGGGGATCTTTAATTGTTTTTTTAATTCGCTTAAAATATTGAGGGCTTCCTTATTTTTTGCATCTATAATTATGCCTAAAGATTTCGGGGATCCCGGGAACGATTTTGGAGTTTGTTCTTCAACCAAACGGGCAATTTTTTTTCTTGCAGAAGAAATCCTGGCACTGTTAAAGATCATAGAATAATTTTATTTGGATGAAAATAGCAAATATTTGAAGATAACGAAAAGTTCACTTTTAAAGTGTTTTCTAAATCATATTTAGTAAGCGTAGTTGTTTCTCTGTAGTGACAAAGAAAAATACAGCAAAAACAGCGCTGCCAAGCCTAATGATGCTTTCGGCCACTTCAACACTTATATCTTTAGGAAAGAAAACGCCCATATCCCTTAAAATATCGGCGAAAATTATTCCCAGGGCAAGGGAAATAAAATACATCGACTTACGGGAATAGGAATTGAGATAATAGATAAAAGCAACAATTCCTAATATTAAAAGATTGATGTAATACAATATATAAACAGAAAATACGGCAGTATTATCTATGTATTCCTTTATCTCCCAAACATGATATCCAAGCAGGGACGCATTAATACCAACAATAAGTATAAAATAAAGCAGCATTAAAGTACTGGCGTTTTTAACTTCAATGTGTTTGGATGCAACTTTTATAAGAATAATATTGGCGGTAGTAAGCAATACCAGGGAAATTTCAAAAGAATATCCCGCCCCATCAAAAGACCGGGTTAAATATGATAAAATGGTAAACCCTAAAAACAGGTACATAGGCCGTTTGAACTTTTTGTATTTATCCTGTACCAAAAGGACAACTGCAAGAAAGTAAAAAATGTAGGTGGTATTTTCAACCCAATACATTTCCGTGAATTTTGCCCATATATTAATGAGAATGAGCAATATCAAGATGGCCCAACCAAAGGTCTTAATATTCATAAAGTAGGTTAAACGGCTGTAAATATATATAAAGAACTGAAGGTTTTGGCTAAAATTTTATATTTTTCTTAACATTTAAAATTGATCTTATTTTCTCGTGCAAAAACTTTTATCTTTACCGCCCTAAGTTATAGTAATGATCTACAGATCTCTTTTTTCGGGTATATTAATATTTTTCCTTATTTCCTGTAAACATGAAGCCCTGAAAACGGCCGAAATTTCTGCAGAAAGAATCCCCATAGATGAATCTCTGGAAGCCAATAAGGAAATTGAGGAATTCATCAGGCCTTTTTCTGAACATATAAATAAGACCCTGGACAGCGTTGTTGCCTATAACCCACAGGACCTTAACAAAAGCGACGGCGAGCTTAACACCGCTCTTGGAAATCTCATGGCCGATATTGTGATGGAACAGGCAGCACCGGTTTTTAAAAGCCGCACCGGAAATGATATTGATATGGTGCTTTTAAATCATGGCGGAATAAGGTCTACCGTAGGAAAAGGGAGCGTTACGGCCCGGACAGCATACAGTCTAATGCCTTTTGAAAATGAAATTGTGGTAGTTGAAATTACAGGAAGTAAGATCCTGGAAATGCTCACTTATCTTGAAAAGAACCGCACCGCCCATCCTTTAAGCGGAATAAAGATCGCAATGAACAGGAATTACAAGATCACCAATGCAAGCATTGGTGGGCAGGAAATTGATCCCGGAAAAACCTATTTTGTAGCAACCTCAGATTATCTTCAGCAGGGCGGTGATAATATGAACTTTTTTAAAGACCCGGTTAACTTTCATAGAGTTGATTATAAAATAAGGAATGCAATTATTGATTATTTCAACAAAGTTGACACCCTGAAAACTGCCCGCGATGACCGGTACATTAAAATTGAGTAAATGAAAAGGAGAGATTTTTTACAGCAAACAGCAGCCACCGGTGCATATATAGGATTGGGAGGATTAAGTCTTTCTTTTGCCAAACCCGCTCGCAAACATATTACCATTCTCCACACCAATGATGTTCACAGCCATATTGAACCCTTTGGCCCTAATGATCCTCGTAATCCAAATATGGGAGGAATAGCCCGAAGAGCCACCCTGGTGGAAAAAATAAGGAATGAAAATCCCAACACCCTGCTATTGGATGCGGGGGATATTTTTCAGGGAACTCCCTTTTTTAATTTTTATGGGGGCGAACTGGAATTTAAATTAATGAGCAAATTAAAATATGATGCCGCCACCATTGGTAATCATGATTTTGATAATGGAATAGATGGTTTATATGCCCAGCTTCCTCACGCCAGTTTTGATTTTATATCATCCAATTATGATTTCAAAAATACTGTCATGGACGGCCATACCCACCCTCATCGAATATTTACAAAGGATGGGGTTAAGATTGGGATTTTTGGTTTGGGTATAGAATTAAATGGTTTGGTAAACGACCACTTGTTCAAAGAAACAAAATATCTTGACCCAATAGAGATCGCTACAGATATGGCAAGGATATTAAAGCAAGAAAAGAAATGCGATCTGGTTATTTGTTTGTCTCATTTGGGATATGAGTATGACAGCAATAAAATTTCAGATGTTCAACTGGCAAAAGCTACCAAAGACATTGATTTGATCATTGGAGGACACACGCATACTTTTCTTGAAAAACCAACAGTAGTCCACAATAAAGTGGGCGAAAAAGTTCTCATCAACCAGGTTGGGTGCTTCGGACTTTACCTGGGAAGAATTGATTTTTACCTGAATGAGGGCAGTGAACTTGCCGCCGAAGGAGTTCAAATTACGGTATAATTGTCCACCTATATTTCATTGGCCTTTTAAACCCTGAATAAACCTAGTCTTTTACCATTTCCAGAAATTCATCCTCACTAAGGATCTTAGTCCCCAGTTTTTCCGCTTTGGCAAGTTTACTTGGTCCCATATTCTCCCCAGCAACCAGAAAATTGGTTTTGGAGGAGATTGAACTTGAAACTTTCCCTCCGTTCTCTTCAATTAATTTTTTCAGTTCATCCCTGGAAACCCGGGAAAAAACTCCTGAGATCACATAGGTATCTCCGTTTAGTTTTTTGGTATGATGCGCAAAATCTTCAGCAGCTATTTCCATTTGCACCCCTTTTTCCTTTAATCGGTGCACCAGGATCCTGTTTTCCTCCAGGGAGAAAAAGGCCCTGATGCTTTGGGCTATGCGCACCCCAATTTCGTCAACCCGTATAAGTTCTTCCTCTGTAGCTTCTGCCAGGGCAGCGATACTTTTATAATGCCTGGCCAGTTTTTTAGCCACTGTTTCTCCAACATATCGTATTCCCAATGCAAACAACACCCTTTCAAAAGGAATTTCCCTGGACTTTGCAATTCCCTGTATCAAATTATCGGCAGATTTTTCTGCCATTCGTTCAAGAGGCAGGATCTGTTCTTTATTAAGGTCATACAGATCTGCATAATTCTCTATGAGTCCCTCATTTACCAGCAATGCTACAGTTTCCCCTCCAAGGCCTTCTATATCCATCGCCTTCCTGGAAATATAATGCTGAATACGGCCAATAATCTGGGGAGGACATCCGCCTAAATTAGGGCAATAATGCTGCGCCTCTCCCTCATTGCGAACCAGGGGTGTATTACACTCAGGGCAATGGGTAATATATTGTGTAGGTTGAGAATTTGGGTCGCGTTTAGTGAAGTCTACCCCCACGATTTTAGGAATGATCTCTCCTCCTTTTTCAACGAAAACAGTATCCCCTTCCCTAATATCCAGTTTTTCAATTTGATCTGCATTATGGAGGGATGCCCTTTTAACAATTGTTCCCGCCAGTTGGACCGGTTTAAGATTTGCAACTGGGGTTATGGCTCCTGTACGCCCTACCTGGTAGGTTATCTTTTTCAAAATTGAAGATTCCTGTTCTGCTTTGAATTTATAGGCTATTGCCCAACGCGGGGATTTGGCGGTAAATCCAAGCTCGTCCTGCTGGTGAAAATCATTGACTTTTACCACTACCCCATCGATCTCATAAGGAAGGTCATGCCGGTGCTTTTCCCAATGATTTACAAATTCCAGGATCTCATCTACATTATTAACCAGTTTTGCTTCTTTAGGAACTTTAAAACCCCATTCCCTGGCTTTTTCCAGGCTTTCATACTGCGATTTTAACCTAAGTTTTTCCCCGACTATATTGTATAAAAGACAATCAAGTGGCCTACGGGCAACCTCAGCACTGTCCTGCAACTTTAAACTGCCGGAAGCTGTATTGCGCGGATTGGAATATGGCTCCTCGCCTGCCTCGATCCTTTCAGCATTCATTTTTGAAAATCCCTCATACGGCAACACGATCTCCCCGCGAATGTCAAATTTAGCAGGAAAATCTCCCCTTAAATGCAGCGGAATAGAAAGAATGGTTTTCACATTACTGGTTACGTTATCTCCCTTCACACCATCTCCCCGGGTGATGGCCCTGGTTAAAGTACCGTTCTCATAGGTAAGACTTATAGATGCCCCATCATATTTTAATTCGCACACATATTCTACCTTTCCATCAACCAGCTTCTTTACCCTTTTTTCCCAATCTTCCAGCTCCTCCCGGGAATAGGAATTTGAAAGCGAATACATAGGATGGTCATGAACAACAGTTTCAAAAAATTTGGTAACCTCGCCCCCAACCCGCTGAGTAGGAGAATTGGGATCTGCAAATTCGGGATACTGGTCTTCCAGTTCCTGTAATTCCTTCAGTTCTTTATCAAAATCAAAGTCGGAAATTACCGGTTTGTCAAGCACATAATAGTTGTAATTATGCTGATGAAGTTCCTCTCTCAGGTTATTTATTCTTTCTTCAATGTCCATTCGGGAAATAATTTTGTTCAGTTTAGGATTTCAAGGGAATCATCCTGAAAATTAAAACTATATTCAAGATTTTGATAGGTAAATTCTATTTTAAAATTGGATGAAAAGGCTTTGTCATGGGTGGGGAACCAATCTTTTTTATTTTTATCTATGGTGATTAGCAAACCCAGGTCATCCCCTATCGCACAAAACACGTTAAAATCTCCATCAAATTTTTCAAGGTTAAAATGTTTGTTCAGAAGGTCGAATTTCCCACGGATATCGGATGTAGGCAGACCTATTTCGGCAATTCCAAGCAAACTTTTTTCAGAAAATTCACCGTTTCCATTTTTAAAGAAATCCCGCCTGGAAATAAATTCCATAATATTATGGTCGGCGTCATAGAAATATACAGATCGTGCATTCCACGCACTAAAGTCAACTATTTCCTCGTCTCCATTTTTAAGAATATCTACCCGGGATTTAAGCCATGTTAGTGCATTTTCCTCCTGCTTATCGGGGATATGAATTGCTATATGATACGGGGTGAAACTCGTGGAAGAGGTAAATTTCAGAATTGAAAAACCTATTTCAACCTCAAAAGAATTCTCGTTCTCACCTTTTATTCCAAGCCCAAGCAGGTCCCTATAAAATTTGAGCTGAGCTTTCAGGTTGCCCGTAAATATTTCCAGCCTGTTGATCTTCATCTTTTAGGTTTGATCTTTATTCATCCATTTTGGAACCGGCATAGGTTTAAACCTCAGCATTTTTTCAAAAAGCTCCTGAATGTTATTGGATACCAATACCAGGTTCATATATTCTTCTTTAAGCAAACCTTTGCGCACCATTTTTTCCATCATTTCCAGGAGGTCATCATAATAGCCGTTGCTGTTAAGGATACCAATTGGTTTTTTATGCAAGCCAAGTTGCGCCCAGGTAAGGATCTCAAATAGTTCTTCAAGAGTACCAAAACCACCGGGAAGGGCAATGAAGCCGTCACTTAGATCGTGCATCTTTAATTTTCGCTGGTGCATATCCCGGGTGGTAATTAAATTGGTAAGTCCTGTATGCACCACTTCCTTGGTCTTTAGAAAATCTGGGATCACTCCGGTGACACTCCCGTTATTATCCAGCACCCCACGGGAAACCTGGCCCATGAGGCCCAGTTTGCTTCCGCCGTAAATGAGTTCAATTTTATTATGAGCAAGGAAGACACCCACTTCATAAGCCTCCTCATAAATTATTTTATCCACGCCATCACTGCTGGCGCAAAAAACGGCAAGACTGTGTATTGTTTGTTGAACTTCCATATTTTGGGTTTGGAGGTTTAATCCTGTTTAATTCCTTTAAGCATTCGATAATTTTCAAACAGATCCTTTTTTAATTCGGTTTTAAAACCGGAATTTTCAAGCAATCCCTTGGTTTCCACTCCCAGATATTGATTGATCTCAAAATATAAGCTTCCGCTTTTAAAAAGGCCCGTTTTGGCTAATTTCGTGATTTTTCTATAAAAAATAAGGGGATCTTCATCTTTAACATAAAGGGCCAAATGGGGTTCATGCTCCAGCACATTACGATGCATTTCAAGCTTTTCCAGTTCCCTTACATAGGGCGGATTGGACACTATCACATCAAATTTTTCAGGTAAAATTTCACATTGAAGAATATCCATTTGTAAAAAATCTACCCGGACTTTATTAATGCGGGCGTTATCTTCGGCCATTTTTAAAGCAGCCGGTGAAACGTCAATAGCAGTGACTCGTGCCTGTGGAAGATTTTTCGCGAGGCTAATTGCAATACAACCGCTCCCTGTTCCAATATCCAGGATAGATACATCAGGCTTTCCGGAATTTTTTAAATCTTCCAGGATCCATTCCACCAACTCTTCAGTCTCGGGCCGGGGGATCAAAACATTGGGATCAACCAGAAATGGAAGTGCAAAAAATTCGGTTTTACCAAGGATGTATTGAATAGGTTCGTGACGGGATAGGCGCTTTAATGCGTCCTCAAATTTTGGCTTCATTCTACCGGGAATTTCAGCGGAAGGATCCAGTGCAAGATCCAGCCGGGTGAGGCCCAGAAAAGCTTCGGTTAAAAGATGAAAAAAGGAATTTATTTCCTCCAAGGGATATTCATTTTTTAACTGATCCTGAAATTGTATTTTAAATTGATTAATCAGCAATTTTTGAAATTAAAGATCCAGCAACATCCACATAGTACAGTTATAATGCCCTGTATCTCCCATTGGTTTATCCAGAGACCTGAAACCTTTACGAGCATATAGCTTGCGGGCGTGTTCCATATAAGGAAGGGTTTCAAGATAACATTGTTTATAACCTGCCGCTTTTGCAAAGTCCAGACATATCTGCATCATTTCAGCACCAATTCCACGGCCACGGGCTTCCGGTAAAAAATACATTTTTTGCAGCTCGCAAATATTTTCATCTGTTCCCGTTAACGGAGCTATACCACACCCTCCAATAAGTTTCCCATCTTCCTCTACCACAAAATATTTCATCCCGGAATTTTGATAGGTGTCGTGCATATCGTCCAGAGACTTATCCTCATAGGCGGTTCCCACTTTTGGAACTCCCATTTCCACTAAAACTTTTCTTATAACTGTGGCAACTTCAGCGTTATCACGCGGTTCTATTTCACGTATCTTAAAACTATTCATTGTTACTTTTAAATCCTATTTTTGTGAGGTGAAGATACACGAAAATTATATAAAAAGGTGCATTCAACTTGCCCAAAACGGCCTGGGCACAACCTACCCCAACCCAATGGTAGGTAGTGTTCTGGTGTATAAGGGAAAAATCATTGGGGAGGGTTGGCACCATGCTGCAGGAGAACCTCATGCAGAGGTTATGGCAATAAGGGCTGTAAAGGATAAAACCCTCCTGAAAAAATCAACAATTTATGTAAGCCTGGAGCCCTGCAGTCATTATGGTAAAACCCCGCCTTGCAGCGACCTTATAATTGCCAGCGGTATAAAAAAGGTAGTAATTGGAACCATAGATTCTTTTGCAGAGGTGGCCGGAAAAGGAGTTAAAAAATTAATGGATGCCGGTTGTGAAGTTATCATTGGGGTTCTTGATGAAGAATGCCGCTTTTTAAACCGGCGGTTTTTTACTTTTCACCAAAAACAAAGACCCTTTATTATTCTGAAGTGGGCCCAGACCCGCGACGGTTTTATTGCCCCCGAAAGCCGGGAAGAAAGAAAACCTGTTTGGATCACAGGATCTTTATCCAATCAACTGGTGCACAAATGGCGCAGCGAGGAAAACGGAATTTTAATAGGGACCAACACCGCGGTAGACGATGACCCCAGGTTAAATACCAGGTTATGGACCGGAGCTCATCCTACACGAATTATTATTGACCGAAAATTACGAACCCCTGCGGGTTCAAACGTACATGACCGCAGTGTAAAGACCATTTTCATTTGCGAAAAACCTCCCGTAAATTCCTTGCCTGGAAAATCCGGGGAAAACGAAACGATCTTCGCTGAAATTGATTTTGAAAAAGAAATTGCCCGGCAAATTTGTGAAGTGCTATACAAACACGGGATCCAGTCGGTAATTATTGAAGGGGGCACCCAAACCCTTCAAACTTTTATACAGGCCGGTCTCTGGGATGAAGCGCGAATATTTACCGGAAACGTTGATTTTAAGTCCGGCGTGCGAATACCGGTTTTTCAGGGAAAATTTGTGGAGGAGCGTAAAACAGGAGAGGACACTTTGATGATATATTGCAATGATTAAAAATATACTATTTGATTTCGGAGATATATTTGTGAATCTGGATAAACCGGCCACTCTGCGCGAGCTGGAAAAACATAACATAAGGGAGGTTTCAGAGGTAATTCAGCAAAAAAATATGGATTATGAAAAAGGTTTGATCTCTTCCGCAGATTTTTTGAACGCCTATAGTTCAGAATTTAACCTGGAGAGGAACCATATTGTACAATCCTGGAATTCAATCCTAATAGATTTCCCTGAGTACCGCTTTGATTTCATCAAAAAACTTTCAGAAAATAAAAAATACCGCTTGTTTCTTCTAAGCAATACCAACGAGATCCACATTGATTGGATTAAGGAAAATGTGTCTTTTTTTGAAGATTTTAAAAAATGTTTTGAAGCCTTTTACCTGTCCCATGAGATCCATTTTAGAAAACCCGATGCCGCTATTTATAAATTTGTACTTGACACCCACGATCTTAATCCGGAAGAAAGTCTTTTTATAGATGACACCAAGGAAAATACCGATGCTGCTGCATCCTTGGGAATTCACATTTGGAATCTGGAACCCGGCAAGGAGGACATCATAGATCTTTTCACCGCGAAAAAGGAGCTGTTTTGATCTATCTACTACTAAGCATTCTGTCTTCCAGTGTTATTTTTGTGATATTTAAAATGTTTCAGAAATACAAGGTCAATACTTTACAGGCAATTATCATAAACTATTTTTTTGCCTGCCTGGTGGGATATTTTGGATACATACAGGGAAGTGATCTTACAATGGTTCCATCTAAATTGTGGTTTCCGGGAACCCTTATATTAGGTGCGCTTTTTATTTCAGTATTTAACCTGGCGGCAATTACCACGCAAAAAAGCGGACTTTCAGTAGTATCTGTTGCAACAAAAATGAGTGTAGCCATCCCTGTTTTCTTCGGAATTTTTCTTTATAATGAAAGTACCGGGATCATCAAATTGACAGGTATTCTTTTGGCACTGGTAGCCGTTTATCTCACATCTATCAAAACCACCACCGGAATAAAGATCAAAAAAGAAAATCTCATTTTCCCCTTACTGGTATTTTTAGGCAGCGGAATAATTGATACCACCATCAAATACCTTGAAACAACTTATGTTGCTGAAGATGAAGTGGCATTGTTCTCAACTTCCATTTTTGCAATAGCGGGAATGATTGGAATTGTAATATTAATTGGGCAGGCAGCTACGGGCAAACTGCGCATTACGGGAAAGAACATTCTGGGAGGTATAATCCTGGGGGTACCCAATTATTTCTCGATCTATTTTTTGGTGATGGCATTAAGAACCGAAGGCTTTGAAAGTTCCACTGTATTTACAATTAACAACGTCGCCATAGTCCTGTTTTCAACCCTTTTGGGGATACTACTCTTCAAGGAACACCTTATAAAGAAAAATTGGATAGGGATCCTGCTCGCAATTATAAGTATATTACTTGTCGCCACAAGCTGAAAGATTTGAATTGAAAGACACGTACAAAACCATATCCAAACCTTCTGAAGAAGTTTTATTCAAGGAAAAGAATTCCAAGTTCTTTGGATATGCTTTTCCCGTTACCACAGAGGAGGAGGCAAAAATCCAAATTGATGAGCTCAAAAAGAAACATCATCAGGCCAGGCACTGGTGTTATGCGTGGCAAACAGGAAAAGAGGAAAATGATTTACATTTCAGGGCAAATGATGACGGGGAACCTTCAAACTCGGCAGGAATGCCTATTTATGGCCAAATTCAATCTTTTGAGGTTACAGATATCCTGGTAGTGGTGGTACGATATTTTGGCGGAGTTAAACTGGGAGTGGGCGGATTGATCCAGGCATATAAGACCGCCGCCCAAATGGCGCTGGAAAATAGCAGGATCGTTGAACGAACGGTGAATAGAACATTCATAATTAAATTCGATTATCCTGAAATGAATATTGTGATGCGACTTATAAAGGAAAACAACCTAGAAATCCTCAAACAGGAACTCCAGCTTGACTGCACAATTTATATAAGTGTGAGAAAAAAGGATGCCGAGGAGATTTTTGGGAAATTTGATTCGGTTTATAAAGTTAGTATCACTGAAAGTGAGATTTAATACTAAAATTTTTCAAGGATAAAATCAGGACATTTTATGGGTTTTCGGGAAACTGCATCCATAAAAACCAGGACCGTGGAAGCGGTTGTAATTATCTCGTGTTCACCATTAAAAATAGTATAGTCAAATTCAATTTTTACCTGCGGAATTTTCTTTAATCGGGTCTCAATTTTAAGAATATCATCAAAGGTTGCAGGTTTAATAAATTTAAATTGCATTGAATACACCGGAAGCATAATTCCCTCGGCTTCCATTTTTTTATAGGAGATGGCAAATTGCCCAAGCCAGTCAATGCGAGCCATTTCGAGATATTGGGCGTAATTTCCATGGTGAACCACCCCCATTTGATCGGTTTCGGCATAACGCACTTTAACATAAGTGTAATGAGTTTTCATAGAAAAAATGAGGGATTATTTATTTAGGTTTTGTACTTTCATAGCCTAGAGCTAGTATGCATAAAATTTTCTTAAAATTCAATAGTAAAAGGATTTTTTTTTCACATATTTTGTTCACATATTTGTTTCACCAAAAAGATTAGCAGGATATTTTCTCTGTTCAATTTACAACCAACTACTAACCTAAAATAATCTAACAAAAAGCATGTCAAAAACTGCGCAATCAGTTTGGAATAGCTGTCTAGCTTTTATCAAAGATAATATAACCCCTCAAGCCTACAAAACATGGTTCGAGCCGATACAAGCAGTAAAACTTACCGATTGTGCTTTAAGCATTCAAGTTCCCTCCAAATTTTTCTATGAGTGGCTTGAAGAGCATTATGTAAAATTATTAAAGGTCTCTCTTACAAAAGAGCTTGGAGAAAAAGCAAAACTGGTGTACGTTATTAAAATGGAAAACACCTATGGTAATAAACTCCCATTTACTGAACGTATTCCAAGCACCCAACGTAGCAATATGGCTTCCCAGGAAGTGGATGTCCCCGTTAAAAATCGCAATCCTGAATTAAGGAATCCTTTTATAATACCCGGTATTAGAAATGTGAAAATAGAGTCACAGTTGAACCCGAATTATAATTTTGAGAATTTCCTGGAGGGAGATTCCAACAGGTTGGCAAGATCTGCAGGGCTGGCTGTGTCCAATAAACCGGGAGGAACATCATTTAATCCCCTGCTTATATTTGGAGGAGTAGGTTTAGGAAAAACACACCTTGCCCACGCTATTGGGGTTGACATTAAAGATAAATATCCCGAAAAAACAGTTCTCTATATCTCTGCTGAAAAATTTACACAGCAATACATAGAATCGGTAAAAAAGAATAACAGAAATGATTTTATTCATTTCTACCAGATCATAGATGTTCTTATTGTTGATGATATCCAGTTATTATCTGGCAAAGCCGGAACCCAGGATGTTTTCTTCCATATTTTCAACCACCTTCACCAGAATGGGAAACAGGTGATCCTTACCAGTGATAAGGCTCCGGTAGATATGCAGGATATTGAACAACGCCTGTTATCAAGATTTAAATGGGGACTTTCAGCCGAGCTGCAGCATCCTGATTTTGAAACAAGGGTTTCCATCATTAAGAACAAGTTATACCGGGATGGGGTTGAAATGCCCGAAGATATTATCGAGTTTCTTGCAAACAATATCAAAACCAACATCAGGGAGCTTGAAGGTGCAATAATCTCCTTAATTGCTCACTCCTCTTTCAACAAGAAAGATATAACGCTGGAACTGGCAAAAAAGATCGTTGACAACTACGTAAAGAATACCAAACGCGAAGTATCAATAGATTACATCCAGAAGATTGTAAGCGATTATTTCCAGATGGATGTAGAAACATTGCAGTCAAAAACCAGAAAACGCCACATAGTTCAGGCAAGACAACTTGCAATGTTCTTTGCCAAAAAATTCACCAAAGCTTCCCTTGCCAGCATTGGAAGCCAGATTGGAAAACGCGATCACGCAACTGTGCTACACGCCTGTAAAACTGTTGACAACCTTGCCGCGACCGACAAACAGTTCAAAAAATTTGTTGAAGACCTGAATAAAAAGCTTACCCTTTAAAATCCCTCTTTTATGAAAACCCGCGTGTTAATGGTGTGCCTCGGCAATATATGCCGATCTCCCCTGGCCGAAGGAATTCTAAAATCCAAAGTTGACCCCAAAAAAGTTTCAATAGATTCTGCAGGTACCGGCTCCTGGCATGTAGATCATTTGCCAGATCCACGATCTATTTCTGTGGGAAAACGCTACGGGGTAGATATTACAGGACAGCGAGGCAGACAGTTTGAACCGGCAGATTTTGACCGCTTTGATCATATTTATGTAATGGACACCAGCAATTATGAAGACGTGATCGCCCAGGCCAGAAATGAGGAGGACAAAAACAAAGTTCAACTCATCCTGGATGAGATCTTCCCTGGAGAAAAGGTGGATGTACCAGATCCTTACCACGGGGGAGAACATGGCTTTGAAAACGTATTTCAAATGCTGGATGAAGCCTGTGAGATAATTGCATCAAAGCTCAACAAAGAGTAACTTTACCTTTTACTCTTAAAAAACTTTTCATGGCGCAGTCTCCCTTTAAATTTTCAGGAAAATTATATCTTATTCCAACAACATTGGGAGATTCCAATCCTATTGATGTGCTTCCTTACTCTATTAAAAAAATTATAGAAAAGATAGACCATTATATTGTCGAGAATGAGAAAACTGCCAGGAAATCTATCAAACTGGTTGTCCCCACTAAAAAACAACCCTCTCTTCACTTAAGCCTTTTAAACAAATTCACCGAAAGCGGAAGCCTTCCCTCCTATCTTGATCCCTGTAAGGAAGGATTGGATGTTGGATTGTTAAGTGAAGCAGGATGTCCCGGAATAGCCGATCCCGGAGCTGAAGTGGTTAAACTTGCGCACGAAATGGGAATCCAGGTGGTTCCTTTGGTAGGACCATCTTCAATCCTGCTGGCTATGATGGGTAGCGGAATGAACGGGCAGAGCTTTACCTTTCATGGATATTTACCCATCGATAAAAAAGAACGCAAACATGAACTAAAGAATCTGGAAAGAATATCCCAGGAAAGAAACCAGGCCCAGATGTTTATTGAGACTCCCTACAGGAACAACAATTTCCTGGAAGATATGAAGCAAACATTAAGTCCGGCCACAAGACTATGCATTGCCTGCGATATTACCCTTGCTACTGAGTATATAATAACCAAAACGGTTTCAGACTGGGGTAAAACAAAAGTAGACCTTCATAAAAGGCCTACTATATTTATTCTGCAAAAAGAAAATTAACCCTGGAAGGCAATCGCTCTTGCATTTTTATCAGGTTCTATAAAAGAGGTATCATAACCTGCGAATTTCTTTATATAAAAACCAATGCTGGTGCCAAATCCATCACTAAATCCATTAGCGCCCCAACTTCTAAGATATTTTTTAACGCTTCCCGGTCCGGCAAGATGAGCTGCAGCCAGAATTCCGGATTCGGTAATTTCAATCCCGTTAATTACTTTGCCTTCATATTTCTTAATATCGCGAATAAGGATCCATTTGTTTCGGGCTGCATTGGCATAAAAGGCGGCTTCCTGCAACTCCGGCGAATTTAAAAAGAGATTTGTATCCTTAATTCCAATAAGGTTTAGGGTACCTTTACCAAACTGGTATTTACCCATATACCCAAATTCATTAATGACTTTGTAATTTCCGCGGGATTCCTTGAAGGCAAGGGCTTCTTTAAAGCCGGTATAGGATCTTCCCAGAACAGGGATCATTCTTGGTGCCTCTTCTTCTTCAGGCGTGTAATCTTCAGAAGAGATTACGGTATACTCTAAATTATCCAACATTTCAGTGGAAAACATTTCCAGGTTTGCAGCGTCTTTGGTAGAAAAACTAAAAAAAACAAAACCTGCAATAAGGGGTAGGATTGAAAATTTTACAACTTTCTTTCTCATAAATTTTTATTCTGAAAGGTTAGTGGCAAAAACGGTGCCCCTTTCAATTTCACCGCGCAAAGATACGATAAAATTTAATAATCTGATTTACAGAGTGTTAATCAATTCCCAAATGTAAATTCTTATACCGTTGAAATCCTACCGGTTGACCCCCTGGGCATTGATCCAGCGAACATATGCCTGCTTATTTCGATTATGCTGTTCAATATTTTCAGCAAATTTATGGTATCCAAAATTTTCAACGTCGGCTACAAAAAAGAAATATTTATGCTCCTCATAATTAAGAACCGCGTCTATAGAGGAAATATCGGGCATGGCGATTGGACCCGGAGGTAGTTCCTTATATAGATAGGTGTTGTATGGAGAATCTATTGTGAGGTCATTATAAAAAACCCGTTTTATGATGGTATCAAAATTGTTGTTTTTAAGTTTTAGTGCATAGATAACAGTGGGATCTGCATCCAGCTTCCATCCATTTTTCAAACGGTTCAAATAAACCCCTGCCACCCGCGGGCGTTCATCTACCTTAGCTGTTTCCTTTTGTACTATTGCAGCCACGGTAGTGACCTCATTGGGTGTCAATCCAATATCTTCGGCTTTTTTCAATCTTTCGGCCGTCCAGAAACGGGTATACTCCTTCTTCATCCGGTTGCGAAACTCTTCCGCAGAAGTATTCCAGAAAAACTCATATTGATTGGGAATGTACATGGCCAAAGCATTTTCCTTTGTAAATTCATTTATTTCCAGAAATTCCGGATCCCTCATTGTGTTAAGAAGGGAAACACTGTCGGCTTCAATTTGAGATGCAATTCTGCCGGCAAGATTTTCAAGCCTTTCCTGATTATTGAAAACAACCTGTACAGGTTTGTTCCCAATTCTTAAAATATCTGTGATCCGGTGATTATGGGCGTTTTTTTCTATGACATATTTGCCTGGTTTCACCGTTGTGGTGTACCCCTTTTTTTGTGCAACGGCATCAAAACCCTCCAGGTCTTTTAAATGAGGTCTCAGGCTATCGCGTACCTGGGCATAAGTTGCCCCGGTGGGAATATATACTGTTACACTATCACCTGAAAAAGTGGTGTTGGAAGAAAATATACTGTTATAAATTTTATAGCTGAAATAACCGAGTACCGCAAGGCCAATAACGGCTATGATAATGAGAAGTTTTTTAATATACATTGATAAGCTGATATAATATCTCGTCCTTAAATTTTCCTTTTATTAGTACCCAGTCTTTCTTGACACCAATTTTTTCAAAATTACTCTTTTCAAATAGTTTTATACTTGCCAAATTATCTGCCAATACATTGGCATAAACCTGATGAAGTCCCAGGTGGGTAAAACAATATTGCGTGATAAGTGATAAAACTTCGGTGCCATATCCTTTTTCCCTATTTTCACTATTTACAATAAGGATCCCCAACGCTGCCCTGCGATCTCTTGGCTCAAGATCAAAAACATCAATCATTCCTAACCGGATATCCCGATGATCACAAATCATAAGCCGAAGTTGTTTTACTTCATAAATATCGCGGTGGGAGTTTTGAATATATTTTTTTATTAAATAACGGGAATAAGGCACGCGGGTAGCGCTTACCTCCCAAAATTCTTCAGTGTTTTCAACCTCCTGAACAAAATCGAGATCCTCGGGCTCTAAAGCCCTTAGATAAACCTTATCTCCTTTTAATGTTAACATTCTATTTCACCTTTAAAAACAAATTCTGCAGGGCCGGTAAGCCATATATTGGAATATTGCTCTTCTTTTTCTTCAAAAGAAACTTTGAGGTCCCCTCCCCGGGTTTTTAAATTGATCTCATGAGCTGCAGTTTTCCCCAATGCATGTACTGCCAGGGCAACCGCGGTAACACCTGTACCACAGGAATAGGTTTCATCTTCTACCCCTCTCTCATAAGTGCGCACCAAAAAATCGTGATCGCCTTCCTGCTGCACATAATTGACATTGGTCCCTCCCTCATTTTCATATTGGGAGGAGTACCTGATCTTAGCCCCCTCCTTCTTCACATCTATATCTCCCAACTCATTTGTAAACTCAATATAATGGGGAGAGCCGGTATCCAGAAAAAGAGCCTCATCATTAAGATCTGATGCATCTACGTCCTGCATTTTTAAACTCACCTCCCCGTTTTTTATAACTGAAGAATGCTTGCCGTCTATGGCTGTAAAAATGGCAGAATCTTCAATGATATCTAAAAATTTAGCAAAGGCTACAATGCATCTGCCTCCGTTACCGCACATAGAGCTTTGGTTCCCATCTGCATTGAAATAGACCATCTTAAAATTGTCCTCATTATCATCACCCTGCTCCAGTAAAATCAACCCATCTGCCCCTATGCCAAATCTTCTGTGGCATAATTTATTAATAAGATTGGTATCATTTTTGGGGAAAATAGAGTCACGGTTATCCACCATTATAAAATCATTTCCGGTGCCGTGAAATTTATAGAAAACTATTAGCATTGACATAGTATTGATAAGCACAAAGGTACAACAATATGCTACAATTTTTCGTTCATAACCAATACAGGGAAGTAAATGAAAAGTTTATTCCCTTTGGAAATATTACTTAAAAATTTAATCCAAATGAAAAAGATATCTCAACTATTAATGGTTTCTGTTTTAGGAGGTGCCATCACTTTGGGTTCCTATAAACTTTTTTTGGAAGAGGAACCTTCTCCGTTTGATACTCCCATAGAAACTCCATCTTCAAGCATCCTTCCCGTTTCCTGGGAAAATATTTATGGGACCAATGCCGATTTTACCGAAGCTGCGGAAAAAACAGTGCACGGGGTGGTTCACGTTAAAAACGTTGCAGAATTTAGACAACCTACCACTCTTTGGGAATATTATTCCCGTGGTGGAACAACAGGAAAAGCGTTGCGAGGTGCAGGCTCTGGAGTTATTATTACCCCCGATGGTTATATTGTAACTAATAATCATGTAATTGACGGAGCCAGTGAGATCGAAGTTACGCTAAACAATAATAAAACCTATAAAGCCGAGCTTATTGGAACCGATTCCCGTGCAGATATTGCCCTTATTAAGATTGATGCGAAAGATTTGAAATACCTTCCTTTTGGAAATTCAAACAATGTAAAACTGGGGGAATGGGTTCTAGCAGTAGGAAATCCATTTAATCTCACCTCTACCGTCACCGCAGGTATAATAAGTGCCAAGGCCAGGGATCTTGGTATAACCGACGGCACACCACAATCCTTCATCCAAACCGATGCAGCCATAAACCCCGGAAACAGCGGGGGAGCACTTGTAAATATTAATGGGGAGCTTATAGGTATCAATACTGCAATTTCTTCACAAACCGGAAGCTATGTAGGTTATGGTTTTGCAGTTCCATCCAATAATGCCCGTAAAATTGTTGAGGATATTATGGAATATGGCAATGTACAGCAAGGCATATTGGGGATAAGAGGTATGGATGTTAACGCTGCTATCTCCCAGCAAATGGAGCTTACAGTTTCCCAGGGAGTTGTAGTAAGTGATGTAGATTCTGGCAGCGGTGCCGCACTTGCCGGTATAAAGCCTAATGATGTAATAAGGCAAATAGATAATATTGAAGTACGCAGGATGGCAGACCTCACAGGATATATTGGCTCAAAAAGACCGGGAGATATTGTTCGGGTAAAAGTCCTTCGGGATGACCGGGAAAGAAACTTTGATGTGAAGATCTCCAAATATGAGACCTTCGCTATTACCCCAATTGGGCTGGAAGTAACAAATGCTTCAAAAGAAGATCTTAGACAGAATAAAATAGCAAATGGCGTAAAAATAAGCAGGGCTCTTAAAGGTGACAAACAATCCCAGGCTTTGATAGGTATTATAATTACAAAAATTGATAATCAGGCTGTGTCCAGCATTGCAGATGTGCAAAAAATAATGGATTCAAAAGATCCCGCAGAACCCATAAGTGTCACTTTTGTGAACCGGGAGGGCCAGGAACAAACTTATATCTGGCGTTAAAAACCTGAAAAATTAATTATCAACCCGCTCCATAACAGGGCGGGTTATTTTTTTGATAAATGTTTCACGAAAACGTTTGAAATCTATACTTTTGCACCGTTTTAAACACACAACTTAAACGCACCACAAAAATGGGATTTAACGAAGTTTACGAAAAGGAACTTGCATTTCAAGCCGACCGTAGAAGGGCATCGGTTGAATTTATTAAGATTGTTAGCGATCTTTGGTATGATAAATCAATTGAACTTGTTTTATTCAGAAATCAATTGATTAACCGCAACGTGAGCGATATCTTAAATTTACACGAATACGCAGGAGAATTTGTTCAAAAACCAATTTCAATTTTTGATTCGGTAGAAATTGCCCAGGCAATTAAAGACCTGGATCTTCCGCCGGCAAAACTGGATATTGGAAAACTTACCTATGAATACCATCTTGAAGATGTAGATTACCAGAATGCGAAATCTTTTATCTCGGGGAAATTAAAAAACGCCAAAGATTACCAGGAAGTTACCCCAAAGGATGTGGTGCTTTATGGTTTTGGAAGAATTGGAAGACTCCTGGCGCGGGAACTTATGACCCGTACCGGTAAAGGGAGCCAGTTAAGGCTGCGGGCTATAGTAACCCGGGGTAAGATTGACAGAACAGTGCTTGAAAAAAGAGCTTCCCTTTTAAAAAGTGATTCAGTACACGGTGATTTTTCAGGAACTGTAACTATTGATGAAAAGAATTCGGCATTAATTGTAAACGGAACCACCGTTCATATTATTTCAGCAAATAACCCTGAAGATATTGACTATACTGCCTATGGGATAGAAGACGCGCTGGTAATTGATAACACAGGGGCCTTCCGGGATAAAGAAGAACTAAGCCGTTTACTTGCAAGCAAAGGGGCCTCAAAAGTATTGTTAACCGCTCCGGGAAAAGGAATTCCAAATATTGTACACGGGGTAAACCACAAAGAATACAGCCCAGATGAATATGATATTTTTTCAGCTGCCTCCTGTACCACCAATGCAATAGTACCTGTTCTAAAAGCAATGGAAGATACCCTGGGAATTGTTCATGGTCATATTGAAACCATTCACGCTTATACCAATGATCAAAACCTGGTAGACAACTTTCATAGTAAATACCGAAGAGGACGCGCAGCGGGATTAAACATGGTTATCACCGAAACCGGTGCCGGAAAAGCAGTTGCGAAGGCTTTGCCAATGCTTGAAGGAAAGCTTACCTCAAATGCAATTCGGGTGCCTGTTCCAAATGGTTCCCTTGCAATTCTTAATCTTGAAGTTCAAAAAGCAACTTCCTTAGATGATGTTAATAATATAATGAAGAAATTTGCCCTGGAAGGAGAATTGGTAGAGCAAATAAAATATTCTATTGATAATGAACTGGTTTCTTCAGATATCATAGGGTCTGCACAACCTTCTATTTATGACAGCAAAGCTACCATTGTAACTGAAGATGGGAAAAACATTGTGTTATATGTTTGGTATGATAATGAATATGGGTACAGCCAGCAGGTTATTCGTCTTGCCAAATATATTGCCAAAGTAAGACGCTATACCTATTACTAGTAGAAGCGTATTTAATTGATATCCAAAGCCCACCCTAGCGGTGGGCTTTGTCTTTTGGGAGTTCATTAACCTAAAAGTCAAATACTTATATTCAATTTTGTATAAATCACAGTTATGGAAGAGACTGCTAAAAAAATAAGGATCTTTTATAAAAGGTATACGATACCAATCATTATTGTTGTGCTCCTTATTATAGCAAGGCTGCTACTGCCATATTATTTGGAAAAATATGTAAACCGCACCTTAAATGAAATACCCGGACATGAAGGGTATGTCAAAGACATAGACGTAGCCTTACTTAGGGGAGCCTATGTTATAGAAGGATTGGTATTGAAAAAATTAGGAGCTGAAACAGATACTCCTATGCTGGACTTTGAAAGGTCTGACATTTCAATTGAATGGAAATCGCTCTTTAAGGGAAAGATCGTTAGTGAAATTGAACTTCATAATCCTAAGTTTAATTACATTTTTGAGGACCAGGAACAGGAACCTGCTGAAGGGGAGGCAGATGTTGATGACTGGACCCAGGCGCTTAAAGATCTGGTGCCCATTGACATCAATCATTTTACCGTTCATAACGGAACTGCAAATTTTGTAGAACTTTCCTCAGACCCTGATATAAGCATGTTTCTTGAGAATATAAATCTGGAAGCAACCAACCTTAGTAATGTGGTAAACAAAGAGAAGATCCTGCCTTCAACACTTAATGCGACTGCAATTTCAATGGGTGGCGGGGATGTAACCCTGGAGGGAAATTTAAATCTTCTTAAAAAGATCCCCGATCTTGATATGGAGTTTGCTTTAAAACAGGCAGATGTTACAGCACTGAATGATCTAAGCTTAAGATATGCGGGCGTGGATTTTGAAAGTGGTACCTTTGAACTTTACAGCGAAGTGGCGATTGCAGATGGGTATCTTAAAGGGTATTTAAAACCTATGTTCATTAACACCAGGCTCCTTGGAAAGGAGGATGAAGGAGGTTTTTTCAAGAAATTGTGGGAAGGTTTTGTTGGTGTATTTAAATTTCTTTTAAAAAATCAGGGTACAGATACTTTGGCCACCCAGGTACCGCTGGAAGGGGATCTCAATAATGTTGACGCCAAAACCCTTCCAACTGTTTTCAATATTTTCAAAAACGCATGGATTAGTGCCTTTTCCGGAGATGTGGATGAAAAAATTGATTTTGAAGATGCTGTAAAGGCAAAGAGAGATTAATTTTATACAGAAAAAACAATTTTGGCAATAAGTTTTTTCCTGAGGCGTTGTGTACATAATTAAAGCAAAAATTACCCCATGAAGAAAGTATTATTATTAGGTATTTTGAGTATTGGACTTACTGGAAACAGTCTAGCGCAAGACACTAATTCAGGATTAAATCCCGTAGAAGAGGATTTCACAAACCTTATTGAAAGATCAAATGATTACCAGGGTTATAAAGTTGTTGATTATAACGAATTAATAAACTTAAAGAACAAAACAGGGCAGTATTTCTCTACCCTTAATGAGGAGATCATTACTCAGAAAAACACCATAGACCAGCAGCAACAGGAAATAAACCGGTTAAAGGAAGATCTGGAAGCTACCCAGCAGGACCTTCAAAAGGTTAACGAGGAAAAGGATGCTATTACCTTTCTGGGTATGCCTTTTAGCAAAGGAAGTTATATGGCTTTAATGTGGGGAATTGTTGGATTACTGGTTCTTGCATTATTGTTCTTTATTTTTAGATATAGACAAAGCCATACGCATACGGTTGAAGCCAGAAATAAACTACATTCCACAGAAAAAGAATTTGACGTTTACAGGGAAAAAGCCCTTGAAAAGGAGCAGCGTCTGGGTCGCCTTCTACAGGATGAGCGGAACAAGGCCAGCGATAAATAAGCAATGCCGGCAGGGAAATAAATGTTAGTATATTTCACCATCTTTGCAGTTCCCTAATTTTTTACTCAAAATGCGAATAGATATAATAACCGTAGTTCCCGATATTCTTACCAGCCCTTTTGATGTTTCTATACTTAAAAGAGCAATTGAAAAAGGTCTTGTTGAAATTCACCTCCACAATTTACGGGATTACGTTACAGATAATTACAAACAAATTGATGATTATCAATTTGGGGGCGGGGCCGGAATGGTAATGATGATTGAACCCATTGATAAATGTATTTCAGGATTAAAAGCTGAGAGGGAATATGATGAAATTATCTATATGACTCCCGATGGGAAAACCCTGAATCAAAAAACAGTAAATACCCTTTCCCTAAAGGAAAATATTATAATCCTGTGTGGGCACTATAAAGGTGTAGACCAAAGAGTTCGCGATCATTTTATAACCAGAGAAATTTCCATTGGAGACTATGTTCTATCCGGTGGCGAACTCGCTGCCGCAGTTCTTTGCGATGCGGTCATTAGATTGATACCCGGGGTTCTGGGCAATGAAACATCAGCACTTACAGATTCCTTTCAGGATGATCTTCTCGCTCCACCGGTATATACAAGACCGGCGGACTATAAAGGCTGGAAGGTGCCGGAAATATTAACTTCGGGTAATTTTCCTAAAATAGAAAGCTGGCGTGAAGAACAGTCGTATTTGAGAACCAAACAATTAAGGCCCGATCTTTTAAAAGAGGATTAGATAATTTAAATGTTGCAGGTGTAATTAAATTTATTAATTTTGCACTCGTTTCTAAACCAACCTCTGGCGAAAATCGTGAATGTTGCTTTAGACTATATCAAAATAATATATATGGAATCGTTAATTAAATTCGTTCAGGACGAGTTCGTTACAAAAAAAGATTTTCCGGAATTTTCTGCAGGTGATACTATCACTGTGTACTATGAAATTAAGGAAGGGGCTAAAACCCGTACTCAGTTTTTTAGAGGGGTTGTAATCCAGGTTAAAGGAACAGGTTCATCAAAAACCTTTACCATTCGTAAAATGAGTGGTACCGTGGGTGTAGAACGTATCTTCCCAATAAACTTACCTGCTCTTCAAAAAATTGAAATGAACAAGAGAGGTAAAGTTAGAAGAGCCCGTATCTATTATTTCAGAGGTCTTACAGGTAAAAAAGCCCGTATTAAAGAAGAAAGAAGATACTAAAATCTCTTTATCACAAAAATTGAAAGCCCCTATTCGGGGCTTTTTTTTGTTTTTGGCTTTTACCGTTTTCGGCACCACTTGTATTCCATTTAATACTTTAACTTTTGTTGAGTCTTAAAAATTTGTTAATCAAGCGTATTTAAAACTATATTCACGGTTCTAAAATTTAACTTGATGAAAAAGAACAAATTACAAAGTCTGGCTTTATCCCTGTTAGCCGCGGGATTCTTATTCACATCCTGTGAAAAAGATGAAATTAATGAATCAACAGAAGTTGATGCAATTCAACTGGAGGAAGCTCCATTTACAAATTACATGGTAATTGCCACAAGCGGTGAGCTTACCAAAAGTGTTGAGAATTTTTTAAAAACCGGAGGTGGAGAAATTGTGAGCTCTATTCCTGAGATTGGAATTTCAATTGTAAGTTCCAAAGATGCCAATTTTATCAATAACACTTTAAAGAACAAGGATGTGGAATCTGTGGTTCCCGATTATGAGATTGCATGGATACCAATGGAGGAAAATGGTTTAACCTCAATGGATGCTTCTACAACAACGCTGACCCCAAGTGCGGGTTCTACGGAAGGTGCATATTTTGTTTTATGGGGTATGGAAGCAATTAGTGCTTCTAAAGCCTGGAACGCAGGATTTACTGGGAAAGGGGCAAGTGTATTCGTTCTTGATTCAGGCATAGACAGGGAGAATGTTGAATTTGCTCAAACTCTTAATAAAGATCTTTCCGCTTCATTTGTTACTAACGAACCATACTGGACCCGTCCTGGAAGGTTTACTAACCATGGAACGCACGTGGCAGGAACTATAGGTGCAAATAAGAATAATTTTGGAGTAATAGGAGTAGCTTATGAAGCTGAATTAGTAGCAGTTAAAGTTCTTTCTGAATATTCCGGAAGTGGTGCTTTTAGCTGGATAAACGCTGGGATTGTACATGCTGCCAATAATGGAGCTGATGTTATTAATATGAGTTTAGGGGCAACTTTAAGCAAAAATGGCTTTATGGTTGATGCACAAGGAAATGAATACAGAAACTCGCCTAAAGCGGTAGCCGCCTTGATTCAGGCTCAGCAACGTGCAATTGATTATGCACATTCAAAGGGATCTACAATTATTGCCTCTGCTGGAAATGATTATACAAATTATGATGGAAATACTTCTTTTGTAAAACTTCCTGGAGGATTAAATAATGTAATTACAATTTCTGCAACTGCTCCTGAAGGCTGGTATCCCAACCCAAATGCAAATTTTGATGTTCCTGCAAGTTATACCACCTATGGTAGATCTTTAATTGATCTTGCAGCACCCGGCGGAGACTTTGATGTTGCACAATATGACATGGTATATAGTGTTGCAAGTGGTGTAAACGCATTCAATTTCAATGCAGGTACCAGTATGGCCGCACCTCATGCAGCTGGTGTTGCTGCCTTGATTATTGCCAAAAATGGTAGTAAAATGGATCCTCGGGATGTGGAAGCACAGTTAATCAATACCGCAGATAAAGTTGATGGAAACGGGCAAAGCTTATACTTCGGAAAAGGAAGAATCAATGCTTACCGCGCTGTAACCGAATAAAAATTTCTTTTTATAATTTTCAAAAGCCCCTATTCGGGGCTTTTTTTGTTGATAATGTTTGCCATTTCACATTTTGCATGAGAGTCCAGACTTTTAATGGGTTTAAATGTCCTTTAAATTCTAAGTTGCTCCGCACTCATGTTAATACTTTTAACAATCTAACTTGTTGAAAAGTAATAAGTTAAAACAGATTTTTAAAGATGTTTTTTATATTATATTGTAATGTATTAGATCACCTGATAGAATGACAAAAGGATTTCCGGGTATTTGATACGGTAAAGTAAAAGTTCTTTACATATGTTTTTATCTTCTATATAACATCAAATTTGCGAGGCAAATTCAGTTTGAAAGATGAAAGCACCTTTGATAATATATGTAAACGTTCGTGAGCATCTGTTATCAAGTGAAATAATGCACGCAGTAAGTTGTGGTAATTGACTTACAAGTGATTTCAAGAATCCTGCGGTAACGCATTATTTCGTTAGAAGCCATTTCAATTTACGAGGTATCTTGAAATGGCTTTTTTATTGTAAAGTTTTCTTAATCGGCACTACTTCCCGTTGTACATATTATGAATAAAGGCTTAAAAATGTTATCTTCGCGAGGCGAAGTATCCTTATTACTAAATACTTCCTACAAATTTTTCAATATAATTTCAATCTTTATATTATATAAGATCTTTTCAAAGATCCTGTGTATAAAGTGATTAATAATTTTAACTCATGACCAAACTTTCCAAAATTTATTATACCAAAACAGATGAAGCGCCTATGTTGGCGACTTTTTCATTTTTACCTATTGTAAAAAGTTTTACCGCTACTTCAAATATTGAAATTGAACCCACAGATATCTCCCTTGCCGCAAGGATCCTATCTCAATTTAATGATAATTTGAATACAGATCAACGCGTCCCCGATTCCTTGAAAATGTTGGGTGAATTAGTGAACCAACCAGATGCCAACATAATTAAACTTCCAAATATTAGTGCTTCTGAACCCCAACTGGAAGCTGCAATTAAAGAACTTCAGGAAAAGGGCTATGCCCTGCCCGACTATCCTTCTTCTCCTAAAAATGAAGAAGAAAAGAACACTAAGAAAAAATATGACCAGGTAAAAGGAAGTGCTGTTAATCCGGTGCTTAGGGAAGGAAATTCAGATCGCCGCGCACCTAGAGCGGTGAAAAATTATGCAAAAGAGAATCCGCACTCTATGGGAGATTGGTCCTCAGATTCCAAAACTCATGTTGCAACCATGAAGGAAGGGGATTTTTATTCCAATGAAAAATCTTTAACCCTGGATAAAGAAACCACTATAAAAATAGTCCTGGAAGATACTTCAGGAAAAGAGCAGGTTTTAAAAGAAAATTTAAAACTTATAAAGGGTGAGATCATAGACGCCACTATGATGAGCAAAAAGTCCCTTTTAAAATTTCTGGAAGAACAGGTGAAAGATGCCAAAAAGAAAGATGTTCTTTTCTCCCTGCACATGAAAGCGACCATGATGAAAATTTCAGATCCTATTATTTTTGGACATGCGGTGGAGGTCTTCTTTAAAGATATTTTCAAAAAACACGGGAAGACCTTAGAGAAATTGGGTGTAAATGCAAATAGTGGGCTTGGAGATCTTGTTAAAGCGCTATCGGATCTTGAAATGGATCAAAAGGCTGAAATTGAGGCCGACCTTAAAGCGGCTTTTGAGGATGGTCCTGCTATTGCCATGGTAGATTCAGATAAAGGTATCACCAACCTCCATGTACCAAGCGATGTAATTATTGATGCCTCTATGCCCGCTATGATAAGAACTTCTGGTAAGATGTGGGATAAACATGGAAAAATGCAGGACACCAAAGCGGTAATCCCGGATAGCAGTTATGCCGGTATTTACCAGGTGACAATAGACTTTTGCAAAAAGCATGGAGCGTTTGATCCTACCACAATGGGTACTGTTCCCAATGTTGGATTAATGGCACAACAAGCTGAAGAATATGGTTCTCATGACAAGACCTTTGAAATGAAATCTGCCGGGAAAGTGAAGGTTGTAGATTCAAGGGGGGAAACACTTCTTGAACATACAGTTGAAGAAGGGGATATTTGGAGAATGTGCCAAACCAAAGATGCACCCGTTCAGGATTGGGTAAAACTCGCAGTAAAACGGGCGAAAGCAACAGGATTACCAACCATATTCTGGCTGGATGAAAATCGCGCGCATGATGCTGAAGTTATTAAAAAAGTGAAAAAATATTTAGAGGATCATGATACTGCAGGTCTTGAGATCAAGATCCTCTCTCCTGAAAAAGCTACTGAATATACTTTGACACGCGTAAAAGAGGGGAAGGATACAATTTCGGTAACCGGGAATGTACTCCGCGATTATTTAACAGATCTTTTCCCTATTCTTGAATTGGGCACCAGTGCCAAGATGCTTTCCATTGTTCCTTTAATGAACGGCGGGGGTCTTTTTGAAACAGGGGCTGGCGGGTCTGCTCCTAAACATATTCAACAATTCCTGGAGGAAGGCCATTTACGATGGGATTCTCTTGGAGAATTCCTTGCGCTTGCAGTTTCTCTGGAACACCTGGGTGAAACAACTGGAAATAAAAAGGCATTGATCCTTTCAGAAACTCTTGACCAGGCAACAGAACTATTCCTTAAGAATGATAAATCACCTTCCAGGAAAGTCAATGAGCTCGATAATCGCGGTAGTCACTTTTACCTGGCTTTGTATTGGGCCCAGGCCCTGTCAAAACAGGAGAAGGATAAAGAGCTGAAGGAACAATTCTCAAAGATTGCAAATGAATTGGATAAGAACCAGGAAAAGATTTTGCAAGACCTAATAGATGCACAGGGAGAACCACAGAATATTGGGGGCTATTATTATCCCACAGAAGATTTGGTAAGTGATGCTATGCGTCCAAGTGAAATCTTCAATAAAATTATAGGGCTATAAACCCGTTTGATTATTTCAGTTACAAAAGCCCGGTCTCATATGACAGGGCTTTTTGTTTTATTAAAAAATTTTACATCTAAAGCAAGTCAATAGATTTTTCCAATAGTGTATTCCGAATTTAGAAGCTCAAATAACGAAATTCCTAAGGTTGAATGCATTCCAAATTTTATCTTTACCTAAAAAATCAGCTTGAAAAATATTCTGTTTGCCATATTCATATTTATACTTACCACTGCTCAGGCACAGGAACGATATTCCCTTAATGGGGTTATTAAAGACTTAGCAAATAATGAAACCCTTTACGGGGTAACCATAGTTTTTCCTGATCTAAATACCGGCACCACCAGCAATGAATACGGCTTTTACGCTATAAAATTGCCTCCCGGAAAACACAGAATGCTTATATCCTATATTGGGTTTCAGGAAATTGAACTGGAGGTAGATATGAATTCCAACGTTACGCGTAATATAGATCTGGTTGAATCCTCTGAAGCTTTGGAAGAAGTTGTTATTAGCCAGAACAGTGAGAGACTGGATATATTTTCGCCGGAGATGAGCGTGAATAAACTTGACATTAACACCATTCAAAAGATCCCTGTTGTTTTTGGGGAAGTTGATATTGTAAAATCCCTGTTGCTTCTTCCCGGAGTGTCCAATGCCGGGGAGGGTTCTTCGGGATTCAATGTGCGAGGAGGGGCAGTAGATCAAAATTTAATTTTGCTTGATGAAGCCACCATCTATAATTCTTCCCACTTATTTGGATTGTTTTCAGTCTTTAATCCCGATGCCATTAAGAATCTAAAACTTTATAAAGGGGGAATCCCGGCTAAATATGGAGGAAGGGTTTCCTCTGTACTGGAAATTTTTCAGAAAGATGGTAACAGCAAAAAATTTGAAGCCAATGGCGGGATTGGACTTATCTCGAGCAGGCTTCTTATGCAGGGACCAATAGTCCAGGATAAAGGTTCTTTTCTGGTAGGTGGAAGAGGCTCTTATGCCCATTTATTTCTAAAGCTTACAGACAATCAAAACGTGGCTTACTTCTATGATCTAAACACAAAATTGAGTTATAGATTAAATGATAATAACACCCTGTTATTCTCCGGTTATTTTGGAAGAGATGTTTTTAACCTGAACGAAAGCTTTAAAAACACCTATGGAAATGCAGTATTTAATTTACGCTGGAACCATGTTTTAACCAATAATATCTTCACCAACCTGTCTGTCATTTACAGCGATTATTATTATGGACTTACCCTGGATTTTGTTGAATTCAACTGGAACAGCGGAATCAAAAACCTCAATATGAAGTATGATTTCAATCATTACCTAAATGAGAATATAAGCATGGACTACGGGATACAGAATACCTATTATGAATTCAATCCAGGGGAAATTGAACCCAGTAACCCCGGTTCGGGAATCAATTATTTTGAACTAACAAAGAAGTATGCCGTAGAGAATGCCTTGTATTTTTCTATGGAACATACCCTCTCTCCAAGACTTTCGGCGGAATATGGCTTGCGTTACAGTAGCTTTTTCAGGCTTGGTCAAAAAGAGCTGAATGTATATGAAAATGATCAGCCTGTAGTGTTCAATGAATCCTTTGGGATTTATGAAGAAGCAGATCCAATTGGAGTTACAAGCCTGTCCAAAGGTAAAGTTGAACGAACTTTCGGGAATTTAGAACCCCGGGTTGCTCTTTCCTATTCTTTTAATGATTACCAATCTGTAAAGGCAAGTTATAACAGGATGAGCCAATATCTGCATCTTATCACAAATACCAGCTCTCCTACTCCACTGGATGTATGGGCACCGAGTGGTAAATATATTGAACCCCAGTTACTGGACCAGGTTGCAATAGGGTATTTTCAAAATTTTGAAGGAAAACCCTATAGTTTGGAGGTTGAATCCTTTTATAAAGTAATTCAGAACAGACTTGATTATATAGATGGAGCAAATCTTATAGCCAATAATGCTATTGAACAGGTCCTTTTATCGGGAGAAGCAAGGGCATATGGCCTAGAGGTTCTTTTCAGAAAAACTTCCGGAAAATTTACAGGATGGTTGGCTTATACCCTGTCAAAAACAGAACAAAAAACTGCTGGAAGAACCCCCGTGGAAACCGGGATAAATAATGGGGGATGGTATAACACCAATTATGATAAACCACATGACATTTCCCTTACCGCAAGTTATGAATTGAGTCAAAAGTGGGAATTTAATGCTAATTTCGCCTATCAAACAGGCTTACCTACTACCTTTCCAACCGGCCAGTATGTGTTCGAAAATCTAACCATACCCGTTTATTCTCTTCGGAACAGCAACAGGCTTCCCGCCTATCACAGGTTGGATATTTCAGCAACATATAACCCCAAAGCAGGAACAAAAAAATCTTTCAGCTCTTCCTGGAACTTTGGCATTTACAATGTTTATAACAGGAAAAACGCAGTATCTTATACCTTCCGAAAAAATCAGGATAGCGGCTTTAATGAAGCGGTGAGGTTAAGTTTGTTTGGTATTATTCCATCTGTAACCTATAATTTTAAATTTTAGCCATGAAAAAAATATTTAAAATTTTTGGATTATTAATGATTATAGGTTTGGCGGGTTGTGAGGAGGTTGTTCAGGTAGACCTGGAAGAAAGCGAGCCAAGATTGGTGGTTGATGCCGCATTATTACTGGACAAGGATAACCCTTCTTCGATCCAAACAATAAGGTTAACAACAACATCACCCTTTTTTAATGATAGGGTTAATCCTGCACAGGGCGCTGTTGTTCTGGTAAGAGAATCTTCCGGAAGGGAATATGTTTTTGAGGAAATAGAATCGGGATATTATAGAAATAACAATTTATACCTGAAGTTTAATACAACCTATTACCTGGAAATTCTATATGAGGGAGAAATGTACACAGCTACCGAAACCCTCGTGCCGGTAACCAGTCTTGAGGATGTAGAACAGAGTACCGGTGGCGGATTTGCGGGAGATGAGATTGAATTAAAGGTATATTATACAGATCCCTCTGAAACTAAGGATTATTATTTGTTCAGGTTTATTCATGAAGACCTTTCCATACAAATTTATGAAGACGAATTCACCAATGGAAACAGAACATTTGCGTATTTTAGCGATGAAGATATTAAGAGTGGTGATGAGGTGCGGTTTGAAGTACAGGGAATAAGCCGAAGATTTTACGAGTATATGTTTATTCTTAGATCACAGGCTGGTACGGGCGGTGGTCCATTTCAAACTCAGCCTACCACGGTGAGAGGTAATCTAATTAATCTTACCAATCCGCAGAATTTCGCTCTTGGTTATTTTCGGGTTTCTGAAACCGATAGTTTAAATTATACTGTACAATAAAGATTGAAATATGGAAATGAAACATACTAACAGAGCTTTATTAGGTAAAGGCCTGAAATATCTGGCTGCTGCCATTCCTCTTTCCGGTATAGGTCCTGTTGTGCTGTACAGTGCTTTTAACAACCAGGATCATCCCTGGTATCTGGCCGTTCTAATATTTGGAATTCTTGCCTGCGCAGCCGCGATGTATTTTATGTTTAAAGGTATTATGACCCTGGTGAAATCGCTTTTTGAATAATCTGTAATTTCTATTTACAGTAAAACATATAGCCCGGATCGCAAATCCGGGCTAACTCATTTTATAGAACCGAAGTTGGCGGATGAGCACGGATTACAAATCCGCGCTAACCAGGAGAGCCATTTCTTTGCCCACCCCTCTTCCCTCACATTATTATAGTGCATCCTTTCACTTATTCCCAGATTAACCCTTCCGTCCTGAGGGAAGGAAACTTAAATTTTTAAAAATGAGAGTGTTCCCCCCAATCCACCCCCCGGCATTATTATCGGGGCTTGAAATAAGGGAAGGAGCTTTTTTCATTTTTTATAGATTGCAATCCCAAAGTAAGGAAGACACGGGTTGGCGCGGATTTACAATCCGTGCCGCGGCCTTACCAAAAAGTATAAAACAAAAAAGACCTTTACTTTTCAGTAAATGTTTTTAAAAAACAAGCCTGCCAGCCGGAAGGCGGGCCCGCCCGAACGGTACGGGCGACGACCCCCGCTAGTTCTCTGGGCTCTCACAATACAGTAGTACTTCACTTTATTCCACAAAAAAACCCTTCATCAAATAAATGATGAAGGGTTTCAAAAACAAGGCGACGACATACTCTCCCACAATACAGCAGTACCATCTGCGCTAACGGGCTTAACTTCTCTGTTC